>JANQNK010000006.1 GCA_028279595.1 Thermoplasmatota archaeon | reverse complement strand
CTGTCTCACGACGGTCTAAACCCATCTCACGATCCCTTTTAATGGGCGAACAACCCCACCCTTGGCAGCTGCTGCACCACCAGGATAGGAAGAGACGACGTCGGAGTAGCAAGCCTCCAGGTCGATGTGAACTCTTGCTGGAGACAACTCTGTTATCCCCGGGGTAACTTTTCTGTCATCTATCTCCGCTACTAATGCGGGACGATAGGTTCGCTAGGCCCTGCTCTCGCATCGTGGGTCGTTGTTGTCCCGATCCACGTCAAGCCGGCTTTTGCCCTTGCACTCAACGGCAGATTTCTGACCTGCCTGAGCCGACCTTTGGGCGCCCTTGTTATCTTTTCGAGGGCGTGGCGCCCCACCCAAACTGCCTACCTATAGGTGTCCTCCCGAAGGAGTCGAGTGACACGATCCCTAGAGGGCGGTGTTTCATCGGTGCCTCCACCCGAACTGGCGTCCGGGTTTCGACGGCTCCCGCCTACGCTGCACATTAAGGACCGTATCACAACCACAGGTTGCAGTAAAGCTCCACGGGGTCTTCGCTTCCTGCTGGACTGTACTGGACTCTGCACCAGTAAGTCGCTTTCACCGGGCTCCAGGCGGGGACAGTAGGGCTCTCGTTGGACCTTTCGTGCAAGTCGCCAATTAAGCGACAAGGTATTACGCTACCTTAAGAGGGTCAGAGTTACCCCCGCCGTTTATCGGTCCTTCATCCCGTTGAACCGGGGCTTCAGATACCGACACTGGGCAGGATTCAGCGGCAGTACACATCCTTTCGAACTAGCTACCACCTATGTTTTTACTAAACAGTCGGAGCCCCCATGTCACTGCGACCAGCCATTCACATGGCTGGCACCCCTTAAACCAAGGAGACAGGGCCATTTTGCCGAATTCCCTCGCCTGGATTATTCCGTCACGCCTTGGGCTACTCACCCTGGGGCACCTGTGTCGGTTCTAGGTACGGTCATAGGTTTGACCCCAGTCTCCTTTTCACGGGCACAAGGGATTGGCCGAAGCCATCCTTAGGACGGCCTCATCACACATTCAACCGTTTCTCACCATGACGGTTCTCCGCGGCCTTCAGTGCTTGAACACAGCGACGGCCGTGCTCGACCTACCCTTATGCGTCAGAAACTGGGCAGAACACCTACGGTGCAGGAATATTAACCTGCTTCCCTTTCGGCACTTTCGATTAAGAAGTGCCTTAGGACCGACTAACCCTCGACTGATGAACATCGTCGAGGAACCCTGGCCCTTTCGGCGGATGGGATTCTCACCCATCTATGCTGCTACTCTCTCCAGGATCCTTATTCGAACGCGGTCCACAGGACTTCACAGCCCTGCTTCTACCCACGCACGACACCTCCCTACCAGATCAGCTTGTGGCTGCTCTGGGGTATCGGTGGTCGGCTTAGCCCCGTCCATTTTCGGGGCCCATGATCTCGACTGGTGAGCTGTTACGCACTCTTTAAAGGATGGCTGCTTCTAAGCCAACCTTCCAGCTGTTTAGGAACATGGACACCCTTTGTCTGTGACACTTAGCCGACACTTAGGGACCTTAACCCCAGTCTGGGTTGTTCCCCTTTCGGACATCAAGCTTATCCCGATGCCCTCACTCCCGGCTTCTACAACGACGACAGCTTCGGAGTTTGACAGAATGCCGAGGGATTTCTCCCCGCAAACACCCAATCAGTGCTCTACGCCGCCGTCAGTCTCAGCCGAGGTCTACCTACGAGTAGTCTCGGGAGGAACCAGCTATCCCCGGTCTAGATTGGCCTTTCACCCCTATACCCAGGTCATCCGAGCGATTTGCACGTCAGCACCGGTGCGGCCCTCCACCCTGTTTTCACAGGGCTTCAGCCTGCCCAGGCATAGATCGACCGGCTTCGGGTCTCTCATCAATGACTCCTGGCGAGCCCACCACGTCCCTGGCCCTTGCGGGTTGCGGACTGTCGGTTTCCCTACGGCTACGCTGCTTCCAGCTTAACCTCGCCATTGAACGAACTCCCTGGACCGTTTTTCTAAACGGACGATATGACATCGCTTGCGCTTTCACGCCATATCAGCCTGTTACCGCCTGGTTTCAGAGCCTTTTCACCTCCCGTCAAGGGTGCTTTTCAGCTTTTGCTCACGCTACTACTCCACTATCGGTCTCGGAACGTATTTAGAGTTAGAAGTTAGTAACTCCCAAATTCTCACGCGATATCCAACGCATGATACTCAAGATACCCCAAAATCACCCTCGATGCTTCCCTCACGGGGCTTTCACCCTCTATGGCCCTCCGTTCCAGGAGAGTTGAGGTCACATCGGGCGGGTGTAAAGGGGTCAACACCACATTCCAACGTGCTTTCACACGCCGGTTCGGTTTGCTCTTTGCCGTTTTCGTTCGCCATTACTCACGGCATCTCTATTGATTTCTTCTCCTCCCCCTACTGAGATGCTTCACTCCGGGGGGTTCCCGATCCCTGGGGGGATCATGTACGAGACATGGGAAGTCCCATTAGGTCATCGACGGATCTATGGCTCCTTGCGCCTACCCGTCGCTTTACGCAGCTTGGCACGACCTTCATCGGCGTCCGAGCCGAGCCATCCCCCAGGCGGCATAATTGCAGCTTATGCGGCCCAATTAGCGTTAGGAACTTGCGTATGCGCGGCGTCACGGGTCCCCGGAGGGACCTCTGCCCTTCCCCAATGACCTTGAGATCAGTGAGTGCACTCAGTACGGTGGCAAATCCCTAGGGGTATATGTACTTTGCGCCCCGGAATGCCCCGCATGGACACTAGGAAACCGGGTCTATAAAAGATTTGTGCGATTTCACACAAAGATAGACGAACGTCGAAGTCGAGATCCGACGGCCCCGAACCGGTCGGGGGACCATCGAAATGGTCGGGAAATGGGCTCGGATCCCGAGGATATATAGCCATGAAAACACCCTGAAAACTCCCATCATACTGTCCGGCAATTTCCACTACATATTTATACAGACGTTACAATGGTCCAATCCGGAGATGACTCTATGACTGTACGGGGCGTTATTGTACTAGCGCTGGTAATTGTGGCCGCACTCATCGTTGGTGTACCCACGACCACTGAGGGAGCGACCATCGTCGTCGACGACGACAGCGGTTCCTGGGCGAACTATACCTCGATCGGGGATGCCGTCGACAATGCGAACTGGGGCGATACGATCCTGGTCTTCAACGGCACATACGAGGAGACCTTCACGGTCGTTCGGAACCTGACGATCATCGGCAACGGCACGGCGGACACCACCGTGAACGGTACTGGCTTCGACGACGTGATCACGATCACCCAGAACGATGTGAACATCAGCGGTCTTTCGATCACACATGACGGCCTGGCGACAGGAGGTAACGGTATTGTACTCGATAACGTCAGGTCCGTGACTATCAACGGAACCGACATCAGTTACACGAAGGACGGTATCTACGCTGTCGATTCATGGCTTCTCAACATATATGACAACGTGATCAACGACAACAACAACACCGGGATAATGCTCGACAATGCCACCGACTCCAGGGTCCTCAACAACAACTGCTCCAACGACGACTGGGGGATCGTGGTCCTTCAGGGCAGCGACGACAACGTCATTGAGGGCAACAACATCCACGGCTCGGAGCACGGCATCTATCTCTTCGGGGCCGAAACCAACGAACTGTACTCGAACGTTATGACCGGATGCGGCATCATGATCGAGGGAACGACGGAGGCGGAGTTCACACATACGATACCGACGAACAACACGGTGAACGGAGACAACGTCTACTACCTCAACGGACAGATAGGCGGGTCGGTACCCGTCAACGCGGGAGAGGTCATCCTTGTCGGATGCACCAACGTGACCGTGAATGCCCAGACCCTCATCAACGGGGACGTCGGCGTCCTCCTCGCGTATTCTGACAGCACTACCATCCAGAACAGCTTCGCACAGGACAACAACTGGTACAACATCAGGGCGGTCGATTCGAACTGGACGACCATCGACACTGTCATCGCGACCTGGGGCGCGAACGGGATCTACATCCGCGATGCTGTAGGGACCTCGATCGTCGATGTCAACGCATCGAACAACGATGCGAACGGGATATGGTTGGAGAATGCTGACCGCACCTCGATGTCGAACGTCGATGTCTGGTCGACCGGTTGGGGCCTCAAGATGGTGGATTCGGACCGATGTGCTATCGGCAACGTTTCATCCGGAGATAACTATGAGGGTATCCACCTCTCGAACTGCATCAACAATACCATCATAGACTCGATCTCGAAGTATCATTTCCAGGGCGGTCTAAAGCTCGTATCGGGTAGCGATAACAATGTCATCATGAACCTCGAGGCCAAGGAGAACCGCGATGGTTTCTACGGGTCATCGGGTACGAACAACACTGTCGTGGGCTCGATGTTCTCGAACAATTCAAGGGCCGACATATGGCTATCGTCCTTTGCCCTTGCTCTCACAAACTCTTCGTTCGATACCGTATCCAACACGGATTCTCTCATGCCGGTCCAGAACTACCTCACGATTCACGTGGTCGAGGGTAACTCCTCGGTAGAGAACGTCGATGTGCAGGTCCATGATAACAATACTACCATCTACGCCACTCCGGGTTACGGCGGCAACGACACCACGACCGATGCTGACGGATACGTCTATGACATCCTGGTCACAGACAGGGTGTATGACGATTCGTCGACGCCGATCGATAACACCACTTCGGTCCGGGTCAATTTCCGCGGCTGGCACGACGAGCGGATGGTAAACATGTCCACGAGCCACACCGAGACGTTCAACTACACGGGCAACGAGACCATCATCTATGTCGACGACGACAACGCCGGAGACCCGAGCATGGACGGCTCGGAGGAGCATCCGTACGACACGGTACAGCGCGGCATCGATAACTCGACAGCCAACTGGACCGTCCGGGTGTGGGACGGGACATATGCCGAGAACGTGGTGGTGGACGTGGAGGGGCTCCAGCTCGTCGGCAATGGTACGGCGAACACCACGATCGACGGGAGCAACACAGGCACCGTGGTATATGTGACGGCCGCAGGGACCGGGATCTCCGGATTCCAGATAACAGATTCGGGAACGAACAACGAGGATTCCGGAGTCCACTTCGACGACAACACTTCCTTCACCCTGACTGACTGTCTGCTCGACGCTAGCCAGCGGGGTGTGTTCATAGAGGACACGACGGGTGCATATCTCGACGATCTCTCCGTCAGCAACAACGTCTTCGGGGTCTACTTGCTGAGCAGTTTCAACGTCGAGTTGACTGCCTCATCCATAGCCTCGAACACCAATACTGGGATCTATCTCGACTCGACGAACAACATCACTGTTTCCGGATGTACCGTTCACCTGAACCCCACCAACGGACTTTACGTGACATCCGGTGGGCAGACCTACGTGCACATGACGAACTTCACGAGCAACGGGGAGGGCATCTACGGCACGAGCGCGACCAACGTACACGTCAGCGATTGCGACATCATATCCTCGACCAGCAACGGTTTCGCCCTAAGGGCGACATCGAACGTCTTTTCGATCGAGGCCAGCGAACTTCGCAGCAACAACAACGGGATCTCGATACAGCAGTCGTTCGGTGGTGAGGTCGGCAACACGAGCATAAGCGACTCGACGTCGAACGACATCGAGCTTTCCACCAACTCGGAGGTCACCACCTACAATGTGAACTTCACGGAGGACGAGGTCTCGATAGACGTCACCTCGACCCTGACTGTCAAGAACTACCTTACCGTCCGGGTGGTCAACCAGTACGGCGAAGGCATCAAGGACGCCGACGTGATGGTGGAGGACAACGACAACACCGAATATTCCTCGGACGGATATGGTGGCAGCGATCCACAGACAAGTCCCAAGGGATACATCGAGGAACTGCTCATCACTGACAGGATATACGACGGCTCGAACACAGCCACACAGAACATCACCAACGCCTCGGCCAAGTTCGACGGCGAGGAGGTACTGGTCGACGTCGACATGGCGACGAGCCACATCGAGGAGATCGAGATCAACATCAGCCTCGAGGGCATCTTCTTCGTCGACTGGACGAACACCGGCGACCCGCAGATGAACGGCTCCCTCGAGCATCCTTACGACACCATCGAGAGGGCGCTCGACAACGCCACCGACGGGATGACTATCCGCGTCTTCGACGGCGTCTACGAGGAGGAGGTCGTCATCGAGAAGGAGATCAAGCTCAAGGGCAACGCATCCGACACGGAGATCAAGGCGCTCGAGAACGAGAACGGTGTCGTGGTCAATGTTGCGAACGTCACGGTCGAGCTGGTCTACATCAACAGGTCGGCCGGTTCCGAGGTCGGCCTCAACGGGACGGATGCAGCATGGAACCTCACCATCGATTCGGTGGTGATCAAAGGATTCGACTACGGGATCGCCATCGGAATGGCCGAGAACCTCCTGTTCGACAACCTCACCATCAACAATCCTGAGTACGCCATATATCTCCTGAACTGCACCAACTTCACGGTCATGGACTCGCATCTCGAGCACAGGGAGCTCAACGATTCCGCTTCCGGCGTAATGGTCGAGAACTGTATCAACGGGACGGTCTACAACAATACAGTATACAGTTACTATTACTCCGTAGAGATCGGGGACTCATGGAACGTGACGATCGAGGAGAACGAGTTCGACAATGCCTATGCGATGGTCTACTCCGACACCGAGGTACACGAGGTCTCGGTCATCGACAACACCCTGACGAACGCGACGATCGGCATCGGGTTCCTTGACACATCCTTCTCTGCCACCGATGTCAACGCAAGCGGGAATTCGATAATGTACATGGAGAACCAGGCAGTCTACGTCTTCGGTGCTTCCATCGTCGAGGTCGGGTGGAACACCATCGAAAACGCGCTTGCAGGCGTCCAGTCGGTAAGTTCGGGTCTTGTCACGGTCCACAACAACTCGATCTCCGAGGTCGAGGTTGCGGTGAACTCGCAGTTCGATTCCGGCATCTACGTCCACGACAACCATATCGTCAACGCATCCGAACACGGGATATCGCTGCTATCCACGGGAGAGGGTGCTTACGATGATCCAGAGGTCATGGCTAACGGAGTGATGAACGCAACCACCGGTATCCAGCTCAAGGACGTGGACAACGTCCAGGTGATGGACAACAGGATCGAGAACAGCACGCTCCGCGGTCTTGTCATCAATACCTCGATGTACCTCGACGTCGCCGGCAACGAGCTCTTCAACAACTCGATGAACATGGACATCTACGGCACCGAGATCGACCATTACTATCACACGATCACGAAGTCGAACAAGGTAAACGGTATGACCGTCTACTACAGGGTCAACGAGTCGGACCTCGACATCTCCGGAGGAATGGGATACGCCGGATTCGTCAACTGCGACGGTGAGATCAACAATGCCGACGTCGAACCGAACGTCCAGGGCATGCTCTTCATGAACACCGAGGACCTGATCGTCGTGAACACCACCATCGGCATGGCCGAGGACCAGTTCAAACTGTATGCTTCCGAGATCAGGATACTCAACACCTACCTCGACGAGAACAGCACAGACATGACCAGCAATTCCACACTCATAGTGCAGAACTTCCTGCACGTCCACGCCAACAACACGATAGGCGAGGACCTCGAGGACGCCGACGTTCAGGTCGAGGACAACGACGACACTATCTACGCGTCCTCGGGCTATGGAGGGTCCGACGAGAGAACTGACAGCGACGGGTACGTGATGTGGATCATCGTCACCGACCGTATCTATTACGGAAAGGCCGGTGCCACCGAGAACGACACCGTCGTCATCGTCAAGAACAACACGTGGGAGGAGGTCCGTAACGTCACCATGAACACCACTCACACCGAGTGGTTCAACGAGGGCGGCAGCGCAGGGAACGAGCGCCCGCTCGTATCCATCGTCGATCCGGCCGAGGACGACACCGTCGGTGGCGAGTACGAGATCAACGGCAATGCGTCCGATCCCGACGGGACGGTCGTCCGCGTCGAGGTGAAGATAGACTGGAACGGGACCTGGCACACATGCACAGGGACCGAGATATGGTCCTACAGATGGAACACTTCCGAGGTCGAGGACGGCGAGCACGCGATCTTCGCAAGGTCGTGGGACGGAGACCTGTACTCGGCCGAGGACATCGTCAACGTCACCGTCGACAACACGAACTTCGCGCCGAACATCTCGATAACCGAACCCATGGAGGACGAGGTCGTCGAGGGCGAGATCCCGGTCAAGGGCAACGCTACCGATCAGGACGGAGGCGAGGACATCGACCTGGTGGAGGTCGCGATAACAATGAACGGCTCCGATCCAGAGAGCGAGGATTGGAACGACGCCGAGGACACGTCGGACAACAACACCTGGGAATCCTGGGAGTACCTCTGGAACACATCCGAGGGTGACGACGGGGAATACACGATATGGGCCCGCGCCTACGACGGCACCGCGTACTCCGATTGGGCCTCTGTGAACATCACGGTATACAATCCCGATCCCCCGACCGTCGAGATACTCGATCCGACCGAGGGGATGGAGATCAACGCCACATACTTCGTGAACGGCACAGCGGACGATCCCGACGAGAACGACGAGGTCATCAGCGTGTGGGTGGCCATCACCGAGGCCGGAGAGGATGCTTCAGGATGGGAACTTGCGAACGACACCTCCGAAAATGGGACCTGGGAGACCTGGACCTACGAATGGGATTCCACGGAGGTCGTTGACGGCAATTACACGGTCCATGCGATGTCGTACGACGGAAACGAGACGTCCGAGATCGACACCGTCAACGTTACGGTCGAGAACGTCAACTTCGTCCCGAGGACGGTCACCGAGGACCCGGAGGAGGACGAAGGGGTCAGCGGCACCATCAATGTGACTGGTTTCGTTCGTGACACCGACGACGAGATCGAATCCATCAATGTGTCGATCGACGACGACGACTTCGAGGACGACCTCCTCGACGTCACGTTCGAGAAGGTGGCATGGGACCGCTGGGACTGGTGGGCCGAGTGGGACACCAGCGAGTGGAACCAGGGAGAGTACACGATCTACGCAAGGGCCATCGACGAGCGCGGTATGGAATCCAATACCTGGGCGGTCAACGTCACCGTCTACGAGAACATCCCGCCGACACTCAACTTCACCAACCCCGAGGAGGGTGTTAACGACGATGTCTACAAGGGCGAGACTGAATCCTACTTCATCCAGTGGGAGGACGACGACCCCGACGATGACGCAACCATCGACCTCTACTACGACGAGGACGACGACGGCGAGGATGGGACCGAGATCGTCACCGGACTCAGCGAGGACGAGGAGGACGGAAGCGGCCACGAGAAGGATGACTACGAGTGGGACATCTTCGACGTAGACGAGGGGACCTACTACATCTATGCCGTCCTTTCGGACGGAGAGAACGCCGACGTCGTCGTGGTCAGCGACGGTACAATAACCATCCACGAGGGCAGCCCCAACGAGGCGCCCGAGATCGAGATCACCCAGCCGAACGGGAGCAAGGAGGACAGGATCGACGAGGACGGCTCCTACACGATCTACTTCAACGCGAGTGACATCGACGAGGACGATCTCACGATCAGGCTGTACTACGACAACGATACTGATACTTCCGCTTACAAGGGCGAGATAACCGACGGCGCCCTCGATCAGGACGACACCGAGTACACGTGGACGACCAACGCGATCACCGGTGAGTTCTACATCCACGCGAAGGTCAACGACGGCACGGTCGAGGTCTGGGAGACGAGTCCGGGCACACTGACCATCGGCGATGTGATCGCACCTGCCGGTGTTGGGAACCTGACAGTGGAGGACACCGGATTCGGCGGGGACCTCGGCATTACGTTCACCATGCCCGGTGACGATCGATGGTCCGGTGATATCGCTTACTACATGATCCGGTCATCGTCATCGTCAATCGATGATGAGGACGACTGGGATGATGCATCGAATTCAATGACACTCTACTGGCCAACCACTCCCGGTGAAGAGGTCGAGTTCACCTTGAGCCATGACTTCCAGGTGGATACGGAGTACCACGTTGCGGTCAGGGCGTTCGACGACGCTGACAACATGGGGCCGATCGAATCCGGTTCAGCCACTCCGACGCTCGTTGAGACGACAGGTCGCACGATCAGGAGCCTTCCGAGCGGCTACGGGGCTCAGTACTCATGGCTGGGAACCGGAACGATCGACGCGCAGGAAGAGGTCGGAGAGTACTCGATCGTCGGCACCGGTCTGGCAACACTGGATGATATCTACGTCTCTCTCGAAGCAACGGGGTGGGTCAGCGAAGTGAAGCTGAACTTCGTCTACCCGAGCAATCTCGCATCGGTGGACGTCTCGGACGCGAAGGTCTACAGGCGCACGCTCACAGGCTGGGAGGAGGTCGACAGGACTGGCCACCATGAGGGTAACAGGACCATCTGGTGCGTACTCGACGAGCTATCGATATTCGCCCCGCTCGGCCTACCGATAGGCGAGCCCGAGGTGGATGTCACATGGTCGCCGCAGAGCCCGAAGGAGGACCAGAGCGTCACATTCGAGGTGACCTACACCGACCTCGCCGGCAGGGAGCCGAACCAGATATACCTTTTCGCAGACAACCAGAGGATCTCCCTAACCGAGGTCAACGGGACACCCGAGGACGGAATAGTCTACACTGCCACTGTCAAGCTCGACCCGGGATCGTATTCCGTGTTCGCCAAGTACTACTGGGGCGATCCGGAGGAGGAGTCCGAGTCCACGCCAATGAGCCTCATCGTCAAGGAGAAGGACGAGGAGGAAGGCATTTCGATGAGCATCATCCTCGGTGCGATCGGGGGAATATTCCTGGTCCTCATCATACTGATGGTCATGCGCGGTCGGAAGAAGAAGGCGGTCGAGAAGGAGCCCGCGAAACCGGACGTCGTCGAGGCCACGGTGGCATCCGACGCTTTCGAGGACGTTGGTGAGCCAGTGACGGCCGAGGTACCGGTCGAGGTAGAAGCGACGGTGGCCGAGCCAGCTGGCGAGGTGCCTCCGCACATCGCGGCCGAGGCTGCAGCCGCTGCGCCCGAGGGAGTCCCTGTAGAGGCTCCGCCCGCGGAGGTACACGAGGTTGCCGCAGTGCCGGGAGCAGCTCCCGCAATGCTTACCCTGCCGACAGTTCCCGAGGCGCCGGCCGCCGAGGTCGAACCCGAGGTCGTCGAGGCGGACCTTACCGACACCGGCAAACTGATCTTCGCTCCGTGCCCGTCCTGCGGGAACAGGTTGATAATCCCGAAGGAGAGGCCCGTCGACATCGGCTGCGAGAAGTGCGGAGAAGAGTTCACAGTGAACTGATATCACCGCACATTTCCCCCCCTCAAATTCATCATATCCAGCGGAGCCATCGTCCGGTCGTTTCCACTACGTATTTATAACCAGGAGCCATACGAACCCCCGGAGATGACATGATGACCGTTAAGGCCGTTCTACGTCTCACGCTAGCCGTTGGCTTAATTGTACTTTTCTTGGGATCCACTCAAGCGAGTGGAGAAACCTGGATCGTCGACGATGACGATGCGGATCTCAAATGGTCCGATTACAACAAGATACAGGATGCGGTCAACGCATCCGTTGATGGTGATACCATTTTGGTATACAACGGTTCCTATCAGGAAAATATCCATGTCGAAATCTCATTAAATCTATTTGGAAATCACTCTAATGGTACTGGAATCATTGGAGACGGAACCGCCGAGGTAATGTATTTCTGGAATACCGGTTGGTGTAACATATCTGGTTTTAACATTTCACAAGGTGGTCAGAAGGCCGGTATTTTACTTTGGAGCGTTGAAAACACAACCATAACTAATTGTTCCTTTTCACGATCCAATTTTGCTATCGATCTACAACCATATTGTCCAAACACAACAGTGTCCTATTGTTTCTTTCAAGGTGGAAATGATGAGAGTTGGGCTATAAGAAATTCAGTTGATGATAACAATCATTTCTTCATGAATCACATCGAAAGTGATCAAGGCATGCATATTCGAGGCAGTACTAACATCATTGAACATAACCGCTTCCTAAGTCAAGGTATTGGGATGTGGTATGGGGTCGGTAGTAATTCAACAATTCAGAAAAATAATTACCGAAATAATTCGGGTTTAACGATTTCTGGCGCTGAAATGACATTGGTTATTGAAAACAGATTCTTTGGACCAGATTCTGGAATCACTCTTTCGTCTTCTGCTAGCTGCTCACTTTTTTCAAATATGATGGACGGCACAGGTATTCGGATGGGTGGAACTGAGGAATATCATTTCACTACTCATGATATTCCGACCAATAACACGGTTCAAGCAGATCCGGTTCGATATTTCGCAAATGCTAATGGATTGGTAGTTCCTACAGATTCAGCACAGGTTATCATCGCTAATGGTACAAATATCACCGTCACTGATCAGAGAATCTCAAGTTGTATTATTGGCATTGATCTCATCTACTCAGAGAATTGCAACGTAACTAGTATCAATAATGATAATATTACCTATGCAGGGATAAGGATCTTGAGGTCAGAATCAATCTATTGTAATAATAATAGTATCTCGTCAAGTCTGAACGGTTTAATCATTGATCATGGGACGATGATTCAAGTTAACAATTCAATGCTATCCAACAATAATGTCGGAGTAAATATCGAGGATTCCGATAACATTACAATATCCAATAACATCATTAATGATTCTGGATGGGGAATCCTCACTGACGACAATGAAGATATCGACATCACTCTGAATTCGATATATCGCTGTGGCAATGGGATTCAAAATACAAGGATGATTTCTGGAAACATCTCATTGAATAATATTACGAATTCATCATTTGATGGAATTAGGCTCCACGATTCTGATCTTATCATCCTTAACGAAAATGAAATAGTTTCATCAAACGACCGTGGTATTCATATCTTTTTTTCCGAGTTCACGAATTTCGATTCTCTTATGATTCATGATAATGAATTCTCAGACAACGGGGATTATGGAATTCAAATTACTGGTTCAGGCTCACCATCTTCGGTTAAGATTCATCATAACAGGTTCATCGATAATGGTGGTGAATTCTCCCAGGGTGCTGGTGGAGAGAACGGTACCTGGGATTACGAATCATATGGTAATTACTGGTCCGACTATGATGGTACGGATACGGATGGAGATAACATCGGAGATAAGGCATACGAAATCGATGACCCTGGAGATGTTTACGATAGATATCCTCTCATGTCACTCGATGATTCCAATACCTGGATCGTCGACGACGACAACGGCTCATGGAGGGACTTCGAGCACATCCAGGACGCGATCAATGCGTCTGAGGACGGGGATACGATCCTTGTCTATGAAGGGTACTACTACGAAGACTTGGTCAATGTGAGCGTTTCAGTTACCATCATCGGGAATGGAACCGAAGAGGTGCTCGTTGATACATATACCTTCGATATCGTAAACGAAAGCGTCACACTTCAGAGCATGAATCTGAACTACACTGAGGATGGCTACATCTGGATCTACGGTGATTCTTGTACATTTGACGATGTAAAAACGAACATCACTCTAAGGATGTATACGAACGACTCTGTTCTCGTGAACTCAGAACTCAAATCGATTGAACATAGTAGAGGTGACAGGACCCGGATCCAGAAGAATACGATATACGGTCGTATCCAGATGTCTAGATCGAATGGATTCGCATTTCATGATATTGATTTCGATCACACGAAAACAGAATCGAGAGCATTGAGGTTTGGAATAAAAGGACATTGGAATATCACAAACATATCGGTAACGAACTGTAGGTTCGACAGTTCCCACGCTGGAATCATGCTCGAAGCAACCAACATGTTGATCACCAATTGTACATTCAAGGACGTAACATATGGGATCAATGTAAGCAGTGATTCGGAGAACGTTGAGATCCGCAATTGTGAGGTCTCATCAGGTTGGCGAGGATACTTCGTTAATCGGTCTAAAAATGTTGTTATGGTCGATAATTCGGTTCGGGCAGAGCATGGTCTTTTTGTGTGGTTCTCAACGAACATTTCCATTCAGAACCTTGATTGCATCATCGTGGATGATTCACACGGAAATGCGATCGAATATTGGGACTCGAACAACGTGATGATGTGGGATTCCTCCATCGTGAACACCTCTATCAGTGGAAACAGCGATGTCACAGGGATCTACCTTGACGGATCGCCCGATAATTACATGCGGAACATTTCTGTCATCGATTTCTCTCAATCGCTTTGGTTGGATGACAACAGTTCAGTCCAAATCGTCAACTCGACACTTGAAGAAGATGGAGATGACTGGGGTGATGACATCTGGTGTGGTGGGTCATCCATTACCACCTTGAACACGTCATTCACCACGGTAAATGTGTGGGGAGATTCGAATATCATCGTTCAGAATTACCTCCATGTCTCCGTTGTGAAGGCGACCAACGTTGCGACAGAAGGCGTTGACATCCATATCACCGATAACAACGTAACTGTATATTCCACCGATGGATATGGGGGAACTGATCCACAGACAGGTGCCAACGGAACGGCCCATTGGATTGTCATCACCGATAGGACCTACACTGATAACTCGACTGCGATTGAGAACGTTACAGCAATTGAGATGATGTTTGGCAACTGGACCGAATATCGTGATATCAACATGTCCACGAGCCACACTGAGAAGTTCACCTACATCGAACCATATGCTGGTCCGACCTGGTACGTCGATGACGACAACACAGGCGATCCCGAGATGGACGGATCCCCCGACCATCCATTCGATACCATTCTCAGAGGGATGGAGAACGCTACAATAAATCACACTCTCCGCGTTTGGGCTGGCACTTACGACGAGAACGTCACTGTCAACCATACTGGGCTTTGGATCATTGGGAACGGATCGGCGAACACGACCATTTTCGGTCTCGGTACCGGTGACGTCCTCTGGTTGTATGCAAATGATGTTACGATCAGTGGTGTCCGGATCACGAACTCGGGCACTGGAGCCGGCGACGCTGCCATCGACACGAACACGATGACGAATGTGACCATTCATGATGTCCTAGTAGCAGGCTCTGAGTATGGAATATACATAGATGGCTCCCATGATGTCGAGATCATCAATTCGACGGCGGAGGATAGCTCCTACGGCATCCGTTCCGAAGCATCCCAGTGGATCAACATCACCAACATCGACGCTAACAGGAACACGAACACCGGCATCTGGATGCTCGATACTGATAATGTGATGATCACCGGTGGATCGATCAGAAAGAACACCAACGACGGCATCCACCTCGAGGATGTGCCCGGAGCCTACATTTCGGCCGTTTCGATCGAGGATCACGGTGATGATGGCATCGAGATATCTGATAGCGACCAGACCGTCGTATCAGGTTGTATGATCATCAACAGCACCTTTGGTATCTTCTCGTCTCAGTCATCCCTCGTCCAGGTCCTGTCGACCAATGTGACGGAATCTTCGAACGACGGGATGGCATTCAGTCTTCTCTCTGACAACTTCCTGGTAGAGAACTGTTCGATATCGGATTCGAATCGTGGTATAATCGTCGACTCGACCATAGGGGGTAGGATTGGGAACACGACGATCTCTAGTTCGACATCTTCGGACATTACGGTCGCTACCACGGGATCCGCGACCACAATCAATTCGGACTTCTCCAGTGTCTCAGTCGATATCTCATCGACCCTGACAGTTAAGAACTACCTCCAGATCCGCGTCATCAACCAGTACAACGAGCCATGGAATAACGCCGACGTCAACATCACCGACAATGATGAGTCGGTCTATGCTTCCGCAGGCTACAACGGCACCGATCCGAAGACCGCGAAGAACGGTTACATCGACTGGGTCCTTGTGACTGATCGGATCTACGACGGTTCGAGCACTGCTATCGAGAACGAGACGAAAGCATATGCGATGGCCGAGGGGACCGAGGCGAACCTGACGATCAACATGTCATGGTCGCATGTCGAAGAGCTTGTAGTAAACATGTCTGAGGAGGGAATATTGTACGTGGACGACGACAATGCGGGGGATCCAGATATGGATGGTTCCCGTGTGCATCCCTTCGATACGATCCAGAAGGGCCTGGATAACGCAACAATTGGAAATGTGATTCGGATCTGGGATGGCCTCTATCGTGAGGTACTGAACATCACCCTCGAGGTCACTCTTCTCGGAAACGGATCCACTTCAGAAATTTCTTCTTCTGACGATATCGTACTATTAACGATTTCATCCCACAATGTAACCATCGAATCGGTCAATATCACTAACAATTTCAACACTGGAACAGGGATCCATGCTGTCGATTCGGATAATCTTACGATTCGCAATAGCATACTCTGGGCGCTCGATGATGGAATTATGATCAACAATAGCGAGAACGTATTGATCCAAGGTACAGAATTCGAAAGGGGCGACACAGGTATTCAGGTCGTTGAAGGACGGAATATCACAGCAATGGATCTATCACTCACCAATATCAATGATGAAGGTCTTGGCTACTATAACGTTGACGAAATAGTAATATTCAACAATACCTTCGATTCTGTAGATACTGGGATCTATCTTGACGATTGTGGGAACGTAACGATCTCTCAATGTGATCTTTCAGGAGACGACGATGGATTGTACATCTTCAATTCCTTGAACATATCTATGTTGTCATGTAACATTTCGACCTCCGAGAACGGTGTGGTTATCGAGAGATCTGAAATGATCCATCTCGAACAGATATATATCGACCAGCCAAGGTTCGGGATAGAATCTATCGATTCGTCTTTCGTCAACATAACTTCTTCCAACATCAAGAGTGATACGTTGGGAGTCAACTGTGTTAATTCATCAAATATGGTCCTTGAATCCATCGAAGTAATTTCCATATATTTAGGAATCAAGCTAAACGAAAGTACATCGATCATCATGAGGAACGTGAGCCTTGAGGGAGATAGTTACAACTTTGGTGTCGAGGGGACGAGCCTGGTTCATTATCTCCATGACATCGACACAAGTAATTCGGTCGATGGTCATGAGATGATATATCTCGTCTCTCAACCTGATATGACCTACATCAATGGAACTTACGGTTACATCGGGATCGTCAATTCCAGTGCGATGGTCGATGTTGTGGTCCATAACAACCAACAGGGTATCCTGGCCGTCTATTGTGACGAGGTCTCGATAAGAGGGGACCTCTCAAGGAACAGGATCGGAGTTTACTCTCAGAATTCGACCTCGTTAAACCTCACGAATGTTGAGTTGATCGACACTGTATATGGCATGACCATATACGAAACAGATAACACCCGCATGGTCCGATCCACCATCGACGATACACGATATGCACTGATACTCCATAACGATACTGACGTCTATCTCGAGAATTCGACCATCTCATCTCAGCAAGCTACCGAAGTTGACAATTCGAACGTAACCACACTGAACGTCTCTTATTCTGGCGGGATCTCTGTCGAGGATGGGCAATGGGTCGTGATGAACTACTTGCTCATCCACGTGAACGACACGAACGGCCAGGACCTCGAAGGCGCCGATGTCCAGGTCAAGGACAATGACGATGTCATCTACGCTTCGAACGGATATGGTGGGACCGATCCTGCAACCAATTCAGATGGTTACGTACGTTGGATCATAGTGACAGATAGGATCCATGGTGAATTGGGGATTGCCCAGAACACCACAACGGTCGATGTCCAGACACCCCAATGGTCCGAACAGCGCGACGTCGATATGACGACCAGCCACACCGAGTGGTTCGACGAGGTCGAACCGGCCAACGAGAAACCGTGGGTACAGATCTTCGATCCCGAGGACGGGGCAAGCATCTCCCGTTCATCTAGCTACGTCATCCTTGGGAACGCGACCGACAACGACGGCGAGGTGATCCTCGTCGAGATAAGGTTCGACAGTGAGTCGTCATGGCAATCCTGTCAGGGTACGATGGACTGGACCTACGACTGGGACACCTCATTGTACAGTCCAGGCGATCACGATATCCACGTTCGTTCGGAGGACAACAACTTCGAGTATTCCGAGGTGTTCACGATAACGGTGGAACTGGTCGACAACCAGGCTCCGAACTGTACCATCACTGCGCCAGAGAATGATGTCTATGTGAACGGTACTGTCATGATCGAAGGCCGCGCCGACGATCCAGAGGGCGACATGGACGAGGTCGAGGTCGCGATAATGCCCGAGGGCGTGTCGCCTTCCCTCAACGACTGGGTCCAGGCGGACGATACATCGGGGAACGGCTCATGGTTCTCGTGGGAGTACGAGTGGGACACGATGTCACCGAACAGGACCGATGATGGCGTCTACGATATCTATGCCCGTGCTCGGGACGGAGAGAACCTGACGAGGGCGGTCACCATCAACGTATCACTTGACAATCCCGATGACCCCACTGTTTCGATAAAGGAGCCGAAGAAGGACGACGAGCTCGTCGGCATCATAACCATCAACGGCACTGCGAGGGATCCCGACCACGACGGGAACGTGACGGACGTCTACGTTGCGATCACCGAACGGGGAGTGGAGCCCGAGGGAAGCGACTGGCAGGACGCCGAGGATACATCCGGATCGAAGGACCCATACTGGTTCTGGGAGTTCGAATGGGACACGACGGAGATCGAGGACGGCAACTACACCATACATGCGATGTCGTACGACGGAGGGAACATCTCGGAGGTCCTCAGTCGGAACGTATCGATCGACAACGTCAATACGCTACCGCGGACGTTCATCACCTTCCCCGAGGAATCCGATCGCCTCAGCGGTGAGGTCGACGTGACCGGTTACACGATAGACCCGGACGACGAGCTGGACTCCGTGGACCTGACCGTGTTCTGGATCGAGGACGGCGAGGTCCAGAACCAGCACACTCTGTTCGTTCCGGTGCAGAAGGTCGCGTGGAACAGATGGAACTGGACCGTTTCGTGGGACACGCGGGACGAGGAGCCGGGCAACTACACGCTCCAGGCGAACTCGACCGACAGGCGCGACGGAGTATCTCCCGAATACCTCGTCAACGTCACGGTGTGGAAGAACGTTCCACCGCTCATCAGCTTCACGAACCCTGATGGTGTGGACGATACCGTCTGGAAGGGGGAGCAGTCGTGGTTCTTCATCCAGTGGGAGGATGACGATCCCGACAACAATGCCACGATCAGGATATACTACGACGATGACGACGAGGACTTCGACGGTACCAAGCTCCACGACGGCGTGTTCTACGAGGACACCCTGGATGACAACGGACAGCCTAAGGACGACTATCAATGGGACGTCACCGACATACCGGAAGGCGATTACTGGTTGTATGCGACCATCGAGGATGGTGTGAACGAGGACCCGACGAAGGTCTATGCCGAGTACGTCCTTCCGATCCGCGAGGGATCCCCGAACGTTCCCCCGACCGTCGAGATCGACCAGCCCGACGGCGTCGACGACATGATCGACCCGGGCGACGAGTTCACGATCTACTTCAACGTGTCAGACGAGGACGGTGACGAGGTCGAGGTCCGCATATTCTACGATACGGACGATGAAAGGTCGAACGGCGGGTTCGAGGAGATCACCGAGACCGCTCTCACGGAATCGAGGACGGAGTTCAAGTGGGACACCGACGGCGTCGACAAGGGGTCCTACTACATCATGTTCAAGCTGAAGGACGTCGAGAACGAGGTCTTCATATACAGCGACGGACCGATCACCATCGGCGACGTCATCGAACCCGACGGCATCGGCAGTCCACTCGCGGAGGACGTTGGTTTCGGAGACACCCTGAACCTCACGTGGACCGCCCCGGGAGACGACGGTGACGAGGGACGCGCTACCGCATATCTGATTCGCTACGACAACGAGGACATCACGAGCGAGGGACGCTGGGACATCGCCACCAACGTGACGAACGACCTTGTCCCGAAGGAGCCCGGAGAGAACGAATGGATACATGTCGTCCTCCCCGACAACGGAACATACTTCTTTGCGGTGAGGGCTATCGACGACGAGGGGAACCTCGGGCCCATCGTGACCATGTCCGGTACACCCACCCTCTTGGAGAGGACGAACGAATTCTCGATATCGGGAGGATTCAGTATCAAGCTCACGTGGGTCGGAAACAGGATCATACTCGGAGGCGACGGCTTCTACGATGACGACATCCCGACAGGAGTGATCTCGCTCGACGCATACGTGGAGGTAGTCCCGTACGGAGCGGGCGAGTATCGTGACGTAAGGATGGAGATAACCTATCCATCATCTCTCGATGACACCAACGGCATCGAGGATGCGAAGATCTATCACCTCGTGGGCGCCGCGTGGATGCCGATAGACGACACCGAGACGGACACCGAGGACCGTACGATTACAGCGGACCTCGAGGACCTGTCGACTTTCGGCGTCTTCATACCGATATCCGAGCCACCCGAGCTCAGCTCGCTCACCTACAGTCCCGACTTCCCGACCGAGGACGACACGATCACCTTTACCGTTATATTCACCTACGAGTTGCCCAACGTCTTCCCAACGGAGGTCTACCTCTTCGTGGACGAAACGCGATACGAGATGTCCTGGCAGAACGGGACGTCAATCGACGGCATGACCTTCTATGTCAGGACGAAGCTCCCTAAGGGAGAGCACGATATCGTGGTGAAGGCTTACGGGAACACCTTCGAGGAGATCAGTTCCGTGGAAACGACGATCTACGTCGAAGAGGGCGACGATGAATCGGAGTTCCCGATCATGATCGTCGCCGGAATTGTGATCGCCGTCGTGGTGGTCGTCCTTCTCCTTGGCATGTCCAGACAGAGGAAGAAGAAGAGGGCCGAGGAGATGGCGAAGGAGATCTCCCCGACAGCACCTGTAGACGTCATCGAGGCGGAGGTCTACGAGGCCGTGGTCGAGTTCGAGGGACCACCAGCCTTCTCAGAGGGTGAGGAACCACCCGCAGTCGCGGTAGCAGCAGCACCTGCCGAAGCAGCTCCGGCCGAGGCCGCAGCGCCGGTCGAAGCGTTTCCCGAGGTGCCAGCCACACCGCCGCCACGCCTTGAACTACCCACGGTTCCAGGTATGGCCCCGATCAAGAAGCCCGAGCCTGAGGCACCGAAGGCCATCGAGACCGAGGTCATGGACATAGGGAAGATCATGGTGGCTCCATGCCCGACGTGCGGACACAACCTGATAATTCCGAAGGAGAGACCGGTGGACATCAAGTGTCCGAGTTGCGAGGACGAGTTCACGATAGAGTGATCGTGCAGCCGCGGATATCCCACCGGCCGCCTGATCACATTTACCCAGGATGGTCCAGACCAAGTGAACACTGATCGTTAACTGATGGGGCTTGTCCGTCGGATTGGCCTATCGAGTATCACTGATTTTCCATCTTCCGGGACTTCCTCTTGAACATAGCGAAGATTATGATGAGCACGAACACCAGAGCTATCAACGGTAACATACGCTCGAGTATCTCAGGGCCTGTCGGATCGTCGGACTTCTCCTCCACCTTGATCGTGAAGGATAGCGACTCCTCGTATGATGGGTCGTTCTCCGACTGTACGGTGACCGTTATGTCGAAGGTCTCACCCTCGGCCTGTTCGGGAGACACGAACTCGATGGTGACGGTCTTCTCGTCGCCCTGGTCAAGATCGATGTCCTTCGTGTTCGTCGCCGAGCTGACCCCGTCGATCCATACGTCCCATTCGCTGTCTACACCGGATATTCTGACCTCGAACACATCGTCTGCGTTCCCGTTGTTGACGAGATCGAACTGGAATGTGACCCTGTCCTCCGCATCGACCTTGACACTGTCCTCGCTGACGGTGACGGCGGCGATCTCGATGTACTCCTCGACCTCGATGAAGAGGTCGCCGCTCTCGCTCTTTCCGTCGTCGTCGAAGAGCACTATGAACTCGACGTGGTAGGATCCCGGTTCGATGTCCTTCATCGGTGTGAACAAGTAGGTGAAGATCTCGGTCTCGTCGGCCTCGATATCGGCGTCGTCCGGTTCGATGATAAGCCATTCCGATCCGTCGATGTTGCTGGCATCGTAATCGATCTCGAAGGATGCCTCGACCGTCTCGACCTCGCCGTTGTAGGCCTCGATATCGAAGGTGACCTGACTATACTCGAAATCGGGGTCGGTCTCCTCGACCTCTGAGATACCCGTCTCGGGAGTGATGTCCTGTATGATGTCGTAATCCTGCAGGGTAGTGGTTGTAAGTAGTCTCTGTTCGAGGTCGCTCCGTCCCTCGGGCCATGCGTAGATGTTGATCTCCTCGACCAGGACAGTCGAGGCGGTCACCTGGCTCGGTGCCTTTATCTTGACATCGACCTCCCAGGAGGATCCGTCGTCCAGCTCGTCCTTGGAGCTCGACGGATCGTACGTGATCGTCCATCCGCTGTCGAGAGCGTCGTTCCTCAGGTCGAAGGACTCCGGCTCGGACCCCTCGTTGGTCACTCTGAATCCGTATGTGGCCGTCTCACCCGGGCCGACCGTCTCGGAGAGGTTCCCGGTGTTGATGAACTCGAACTTGATGCTCCCGGTGGCCTCGATCTCTATGTTGACCGTCTCTCTGAACGCGAGGTTTTCGTCGATGGTCGCCTCCACCTGGGCTGTGTCCGTATCGTGGACCGAGGCATCTCCGGGTATCTCTATGGTTGCGGTCACCTCGGTTGATCCTCCCTCGGAGAGGCTGAATGTCGTCTTGTCGAGCGTGATGTTCCAGTCCTTGATCGAGTTCGCCTCTAGGTCGATCTGCTCGTTGGACATTCCGGTGTTATGGACGGTGAAATGGACGCTCGTCTCGTTTCCGAGCTCACCGGTGGTATAGGTGGTCTGGTTCCCGTCCTGGAACTCCATGAAAACAGCATACTCCAGCATGTCGAAGGTAGCGCTCCCGTAGATGGACCTGAACTCGATCCCGTCAGGGTTCGTGTAGGTCGGGTACCAACGATAATCGTCGGCATTGTTCGCGGTGTCCGTCGCGACGATGTCCTTGATGTTCCACCACCAGATGTGGTAGAACTTGTAGATGTCGCTGCCCTGATACTCGTTCTCATGAACGGTCAGTTCATCCATGACGATCTCGGTACCCTCGCCGTTGCCCTCGAAGAGCGAAAGGGTGACGTGCCTTACATCGTACGAGCCGAAAGCGCTCCGGACCTCTCCGGTGACGTTCATGAACCTCAGGTTCGAGGGAATGTTCGGCTGGAACTCGTCCTCCTCCTCCGATACCTCTTCCATCTCCGGCGGGCTGAGCCACCACTTGTGGGAGCTGTAATCGTAGAGTTCAGCGCTCATCCTGAGTTCTATCGGTGAGCAAATGACCTGAAGGTAGTAGTCACCGATGGTATCGATGTTCGCCCATCCGGCTATGGCGTCGTCAGTGCGGACCTTTATCCGAACGATGATCTGTGAATCCATCACGAACGTGTAGTTATCGATACCCCCATCGACGAACGGTACGGACCAGTTCGTCTGTGAACTGAGCCATGCGCTCTCGGCGACGATGGAGTCATCGGATTCGTTGACTATCTGCAACTGTGCCTCGGTGTCGCCACCCAGAGTGGAATCGCAATCCACCTCGAGGTTGACCTTGAATCCCTTCTGACCGCCGCCGAGATCGTCCCCTATGACGAATAGATCGAACTTGAGTGTCTGATTGAGCACATAGTCACGTACGTCATCGGCCTGGATCTGGGTTCCATCTCCGCTCCCTGGGCCCATCGAGCTCATGTTGTACTGCGTATCACTGCCGTCGGAGTGGAAGTACAACCGAATTGGGGTCGTATCGTCGTTCTCCACGGTTTGCGCAGCAACGCTTCCGATCACGAAAATGGTGGCTAGTACCGCGATCATCAATACGAGGGTCTTCATCGAACATCACCTACATTTTGCTACTGGGTCTGGCTTCCCAGGACCCATCCTGCGGAAGTATATTCCGTCTTCATATATATATTTCGGTAACATTCATATAAAGATTGGAACGGGATTCGAATTAACCCAGACAGCTTTGGAGCGTGTGTCGAATTACCTTTTCTTTCGTCGGATTCTGCTATTGGAAACCTATTTGTTCCCGGAGGACATCATATCGTACATGACATATGGGCCATCCAGTCGTCTGCTTGTCGCGTTCCTTCTCATGTTCGCTGCCGTTATCATCGTATCCGGGACATCCGAGGCAGAGGACCGTTTGGTCATCGGAGAGTACTTCTCTCGGTCAGATTGTCCAGACTGTCACAAGGCGAACGTCAGACTTTCTAACATTTACACGGAGAGAGGATTCGATTTCGCCTACGTCACACTTATCATCGATAAGAACGACCTCGCCGATGAAAGGATGGACAGGTACCATCCCTTCGAGAGGTCCTATCCGACAGTCGAGTTCGACGGAGGTTATCTCGAGGAGGTCGGGATCGCAACTCAGCCTGAATACGAATCAGACATCGAATATTCGGAAGAGCGAGATCTACCTGAAATAGAGATGGAGCTCGAGATGCACCCTGCTGGAGATGGAAAGATACGTGTAAAGGTGCGACTGTTCCTTGACGAAGAGCAGGACCCCTTTGGGGTCAATGTGATAGCTTACGTCGTCGAACCTGTATCGAGGTACCTTGACACCTCGAATGACAACTATGGCTACGGATTCCTCGACATGGCGATCGATGCCGATACCCGACTCCAGCCTGGCGAGTGGTGGCTGAACGAGACCGTCTGGGTCGGCGCCGATCACACTGACAAGAACGGTGACAATTTCAGCGATATCCAGTATGAGAACGTCAACATCGTCTGCGCCGTATTCGCAAACGAGTCGGGGAACCCACGGTACACGGTCCAGGGGATGATCGCCACCCCGCCCGAGATCGAGGTCATAACGCCACCGGGCAATGTCATCGGGCAGCTCGAGCTCGCCCTCAATGCATCTGGGAACGAGATAAGGAACAGATCGATCGAACTCGTCCAATATCGGGTAGATGAAGGTGCGTGGGTCGCAATAAATGGCTCGGATGGACACTATTCCACGATCTGGAACTCCACTGATGTCCAAAACGGGACCCACGAGATCGAGTTCCGGGTAGAGGATGATACCGGCACGACGACCAGGGAAACGATCACAGTCAATGTATCGAACACAGACTTCGATCCTCCTTCACTCAAATATCGCGGTCCGGAGGGTCCTTCGATAAACGGAACGGTCATATTCATCGCCAATGCGAGTGATGACAACGATATCGTGGTCACCCTGATGATCGATGACTTCGCGACGATAACCATGCCCGGGAACGGCTCATACACGACCGATGTCAACACGACTGGGCTCAGTGAAGGGCTTCACACCTTCACCATATCCGCGAGTGACGGGGCCTTCACTGTCCATCGACATCGCGTGCTTGTCGTGGACAACGAACCGGATCCGTGGATCGGAACGGTCATGGTGGTCCGAGATGTTCAGGATCACCCATGGCCTAAGGATGGGAACGTCTCTGGCAACATTACGTTCAGGATGTACGGCTATGACAACGAGGTGATCGCGAACGTCAGCATATCGGTCGATGGGAAGATGTTCTACGGATATGTCGAATCCCATTCTGAAGAGAACGGGACATTCGATTCAGTACTCAATGTTTCCGTTGATACATCGACAGTTCCGGACGGAGGATATTCATTCGATGCGGAAATCGTGGATTCGGTCGGTCAGGTCGTGGAGCATCCATTGTTCTTTCATTCGATCGACAACACACCTCCATCCGCGATCACGCCTGACCTTGAATGGGACCATGGATGGCACCTCGAATGGGGTTCTCCTCCAGAATTCGATGTCATCGGGTTCCAGGTTGAGATCCTCGATATGGATCGGGAACCTATCATCGACGGTAACCACTCGTTCTGGACGAACGATACCGAGATAACGATCACTGGACATCCCTATACCTCGTATTTTTCCCTGAGAGCGGTCGACGATGCTGGGAACCTGGGTATCCGGGTACCGATCGAGGTGATGGACCTTCCCACGATAGCGGTCGATATCGAGGTCGGCAAATCCTCTGAAGAGGTAAGGACCGTACTTGTTACAGTATCATGCAACGGTGATTATACCGCCAAGGGATTGTACCTCCTGGTGCAGATGGGCAATGATACACTGTACGATAATGACATCGAGGACCTCGGCCCGGAGAGCACGCGTACATACACATTCGAATGGAACATCACCAAGGATGTGATCGGGAACGCAACGGTGACATTCGAGGGATATGACATAACATCCTCGACACCCGTGAAGGTGGGATCCGAGGATAAGGACGATGATTTCGACCCGATACCACCTGTCGTCGTCGGAGCGATGGTCGTGGTCTTCGCTGCCCTTCTCGTGCTCGCCCTGAGGATCATCGGATTCGACAAAAGGACCCGGTGGAAGTAAGACTTATCTATGGAGACCTCGGTGCAGGGACCATGACCACTGTGACCCAGATAGACCTGGGAAAACTGGCCGACGACAAGCTCCTGGCACTCTCTCAAGAGATGGGACTGGCCCTCGATCTCGACGAGATGCGTCGGATCCGCGATTACTTCGCCGCGGAGGGCAGGACCGCCACCGATATGGAGCTGCAGGCGCTGGGCCAGGCGTGGTCGGAACACTCGTGCTACAAGAGTTCGAAGACCTTCCTTAAACAGTACGTTTTCAACATCCCATCGGATGATTTCATGATGAACGAGGACGCAGGCGTCGTCCGTTTTGACGATGAGCATGTCTATGTCGTTGGTTTCGAAAGTCACAATCATCCTTCAGCGGTGGAGCCCTACGGCGGGGCGGCGACGGGGATCGGTGGGATCCTGAGGGACGTCGTCTGCATGGGCGCTCAACCGATAATACTTATCGATCCGCTCTTCTTCGGCCCGCTCGAAGCACAGTTCGAATCACTTCCAGAGGGTGTCAAGCATCCGAAGTATCTATTCAGACGCGTCGTCGACGGGATCGCGGACTACGGCAATCGCGTTGGAATACCGACCGTTTCAGGAATGGTCAACTTCCATGAGGGTTTCACCGGCAACTGTCTCGTGAACGTGGGTTGCGTGGGGATCGCAAGGACCGACCATGTCGTCCATTCAGCGGCCGGAGGACCGGACGAGATATTCGTCCTGGCCGGCGGAGGAACTGGCAGGGACGGTATCCACGGGGTTACGTTCGCGTCAGAGGTCCTCGACGAGAGTTCGGCCGAGGAGGACATAGGAGCCGTTCAGTTAGGCGATCCGATAACCAAGGAACCGCTCATTCACGCCTGTCTCGACGCACTCGAACGGGGTCTTGCCATCGGAATGAAGGACCTCGGCGGAGGTGGACTCTCATCATGTATAGGCGAGATGGCCTATGCAGCCGGATGCGGCGCACAGGTCGATCTGGAGAACGTTCATCTCCGGGTCGAAGGAATGGCACCGTGGGAGATATGGATCAGCGAGAGTCAGGAACGCATGGCCATGACATGCACGAAATCGAAGCTAAACGACCTTCTCGCACTCTTCGACACATGGGACGTGCCGGCCGTCGCGATCGGAAAGACGATCCCTGGAAGGCACATCAAGGTGAGATATCACGGCGAACCGGTCCTTGACCTCGACCTCGGTTTCTACACCGGTGGTCCCGAGTACCTGAGGCCGTTCACACAGCCGATACCCGCGGAGAGGCACGATGCGGTCGACGAACCGGTCGACTACAGCACGATGGTCCTCTCCTTACTCTCGTCACCCAACATCGCCAGCAGGGAATGGGTGATCAGGCAGTACGATCACCAGGTCAGGGCGAACACGGTCCTCACGCCGATGCAGGGTGCTCCCGGTCACGAGGGGCCCGGGGATTCCGCTGTCCTGAAACCCCTCGAGCATTCCTTCCGCGGACTTGCTGTCACTTCCGATGTGAACCCGGAGATGGTCAGGCTTCATCCATACTGGGGCGCATGCTCGACCATCGACGAGACCGTTCGTAACCTCGTGGCGGTAGGTGCGCGACCTCATACCCTATGCGACTGCCTCAACTTCGGAAATCCCGAGAATCCCATGAGGATGGGCGAGTTCCGTGAGGTGCTTCGGGGCTTCTCGGACGTCGCAAGGGCCCTCGAGCTTCCTTTCGTCTCTGGAAACGTCAGCTTCTACAACGAGACACCATCAGGTCCGATACCTCCGACCCCGACCGTCATCGGGATAGGCATAGTCGAGGACGTGAGGGATGCTGTATCGATGTCACTGAAGGAGGACGGGAACGCATTGATGCTGATCGGGTCGACGGCGATCGAGATGGGAGGATCGCAGTACTACAGGCTCCTGGGATCCCAGGGCAAGGTCCCGAGGGTGGATATCGGGAACCTCGTGACAAGCGCCGAGAAGATGAACTCTGCTGTGAAGGACTTCGATGTCCTTTCGATACACGACCTTTCCGACGGCGGACTGGCGGTGGCGCTGGCTGAGATGGCGATCGCCGGGAACCGCGGCGTCGATGTCGACCTCTCACCGCTCGAGAACCTGCGCAACGATTACGTCCTCTTCTCGGAGAGCAACACGCGGTGGCTTGTTGAGATTCCAGACGACCAGGTCGATTCCTTCGTGAACCATTTCGGTTCGGTCCCGGCCCGGAGGATCGGCACTACCGGCGGCGATCTGAACATCTCGAGGGATGGCAGGATCGTATCTTTGGCCGTCGAGGACATAAGAGAGTCCTGGAACCGGTACATGCACGACAGGATGGGATAGTGATATTGGATTTTCCCGGCATCGTCCTGCCGATTGCCTTCCCGCCCACCCATGGTCACCTGTGGATGATATGGGGAATGGAGAAAGGGAGATCGAATTGCGGGCCTAACGCTGCATCTTCCTGAGGAGCTCCCTTGCTATGACGAGCCTCTGGACCTCGGAGGTCCCCTCGCCGATCTGCATGAGCTTCGCGTCCCTGAAGTATCGCTCGGCGGAGTAATCCTTCGTGTAACCATATCCACCATGGATCTGGATCCCCTCTGTGGTTGCCCACATCGCTATCTCGGAAGCGTATAGCTTGGCCATGCTCGCCTCCATGGTAAAGGGCCTTCCAAGATCCTCGAGCTGAGCGGCGTGCAGTGTCAGGGAACGTGCTGCCTCGATCTTCGTGGCCATCTCGGCGAGCTTCCATTGGATCGCCTGGAACTTCGCAATGGGCCTGCCGAACTGCTCCCTCTCGAGCGAGTATTTGGTGCTGTCCTCGAGAGCTGCCCGTGCGCAACCGACGGATAATGCTCCGACAGCGGTCCTGCCCCGGTCGAGTATCATCATCGCACCGATGAATCCCATGCCCTCGGGTCCTATCCTGTTCTCCTCGGGGACGCGCATATTGGTGAAGAACAGTTCGGACGTGACGCTGTTGCGAAGGCCGAGCTTGTCCTCGTCCTTGCCGAACTCGAGTCCCGGGGTGTCGCGTTCCACTATGAACGCGCTGATCCCCTTGGCCCCTGCCGACACGTCGGTCATCGCCATGATCACCATTACCTCGGACTCGCTTGCGTTCGTGATGAAGGTCTTGGACCCGTTGATCACGTACTCGTCGCCTTCCTTGACCGCGGTGGTCTTCGTGGCGGCTGCGTCGGAACCTGCTCCGGGTTCGGTGAGCGCCCATGCGCCAAGATGCTCACCCTGGGCGAGCTTGGGAACATACTTCTCCCTCTGCTCCTCGTTCCCGTTCTCGTAGATGTGAGCGACGGCGAGTGAATTGTGAGCTTCGATGGTAAGGCCGATACCGGCATTCCCTCGTGCAAGTTCCTCGAGGGCGAGGCAGTAACTGACGCGGTCCATGCCCGATCCGCCGTACTTCTGCGGTATCGTCATGCCCATGAGGGATATGTCGCCTGCCTTCTTCATGATGTCAAGGGGGAACCTGGCGGTCTCCATGAGCTCCGATGCGTTAGGAACGATCTCCGTGTCCACGAAGTCCTTTACCGTACGCCTTATCAGCTCCTGTTCCTTGGTGAATTCCAGCCTCATAGCGCTCCCTCGGGCCTGGTATAATGCCCTCGTTTAAAAAGCCTTTGGCGAACGTTCTGGGACGGTCCTTCAGGTGCCGCCGATACCCTTTGCGATCTCTTCGTAGACCAGTCTCGCGAGGCCGTCCTTGTTACCTCTGAACGGATGCCCTCGGCCGTCTTTGGTGATGACCACGCACTCGGTGTCATCGGGCATGACCCGGTCGACATCGTTCGCCACGACAAGGTCGAGGTCCGATGACATCAGCTTCTCGTAACCGGTATCTCGGAGAGTGGATTCACTTGCGCCGACGAGGGCCTTGAAACCGACCAAGAACTTGGTCTTGGATCGCAGTTCATCGATGACCTTGGGGGTTGGTTCCATCCTGAGATCGAATCCCGTATCCGAGGGGATCTTCCCCGCCGTCCTTGTCGGCTTGAAGTCGGAGACTGCGGCCACCATGATCACGAAGTCGAAGTCCGCGGATCTGACCATGTCGAGCAGGTCGTCGACGGACCTGAAGGGTCTGGACTCGATGAAGGGAACGTCTGGAGGGTTCGACCTCCACATCTGGACATCTGCCCCGCAGTAGAAACCCCACCTTGCGAGTGCCCGCCCTGAGTTCCCGGTTGAGAGGTTGGTGACAGCCCTGAACCCGTCGATCATCTCGTAGGTCGGTCCCGATACGACGAGTCCGCGCTTCCCCGACAGATCCGGGACGTTGCCCGCTGCACGGATGACATGAGCGGCAACCGTCTCCACGGCCGGGAACTTGGCCTTGCCTTCCGAGATGACAGGATCGACGACCTGTATTCCCCAGGTCTTCAATCGGGCAATGGCCTCGGAAACCCCCGGATGCCTTTGCATTGAACCGTGCATGGCCGGTACGACCACGACCTTCATCCCTGAACCGATGGCGGTGGTCGCCACAGTAGTCACGGCCGTATCGTCGATGCCGTACGCCATCTTGGATATCGTATTCGCGGTGGCGGGAGCGACCAGGAATAGGTCTGCACTGTCCTCCCTGTCCCCGGCGAGTGCCACATGTTCTATCTCACCTGTTAGTTCCACGATCGGCATGTGTCCAGTAGCGTAACCGAGCGCATCCGGATGGATTATCCTGGTCGCGCTGCGGGACATGACAGGGATCACATCGGCACCATGTCTGATTAGTTCGTGAGCGAGCTCGACACACTTGACGGCAGCGACGCTGCCTGTGACTCCGAGAATGATGCGCTTTCCCAGGAGGAGGTCGCTGGTGACCCCCCTGATGTCCCCTGACGGGTGCATGAGAATCCATCCCCGATTCCGTATTTATAACTGATTGGTCCGAATGGAGCAGGGCTCGGGCCCATCGGTCCACGCATCCACATAATAACCGCGGACCGCTCCCCGGTGACCCCGTGAAGGAGCCACCGGAGGGATTTGAACCCCCGACCTGCTGATTACAAGTCAGCCGCTCTTCCGGGCTAAGCTACGGTGGCATCCAGGGGTCTCAGATATCGTAACCCTGCAGGGTCTTACGGCCATTGTTGCTGGCACGGATGATCGCGTTCTCGACCATCTCGAGCACCTTGTTGTCCAGGACCTCGTAGAACTCCTTCGAGACCCTGTAGTTGCGCTCGCTAGCTATAGCCTTCACCTCTGCCTTCTTGACAATCATTATGTCACCTCCCTCCAGAATGGATGACGGTTATTTTAAGATTATCCTCTTTTTGATGGATTACGGTAGTTTTGAAGGTTGATTTCGCCGTTTTTCGAAACGGAATCCGAACCGCTCCAACGGTAAGATTTATAACCAACCTCAATATAGTGGGCTCGATTGTGCCGTCGTAGCTTAGCAGGTGGAGCACTCGGCTGTTAACCGAGAGGTCATCGGTTCGAACCCGATCGACGGCGCTTGGGCCCGTAGCTTAGCCTGGCGGAGCGACAGGCTCATAACCTGTTGGTCGCCGGTTCGAATCCGGCCGGGCCCACCATTTCTTAAAAGTTAATAGGAGAAGGTGGGCCCGGCCTCGCTCGATGTTAATATAACAGATTAATTGGTTCTTAAGCATCGAGCTCCGTCCGGGCCGAATTCTTATCTTGCCTTGAACATGATAAATTTTTCATTGACATAAATAATATTAATATTAAGAACTGGTCCTGTCGGGAAAAAGTGTATAAACCTTCTCAACGATTGATAGTGGGGATTCGTCTGACCGAGGATGTGCATTCCGGGGAAGAGATGACAGCGGAGGTAATGCAACTCATCGAGAAGTTCGAGCGTTTGAAGAGATCCCCCGCTGGGATCCATGATCAGGCAGTGATGTTCAAGTTCTGGGAATCGATCTGCGGTGATTTCGAACTCATCAAGAGGGAGGACGTCGACGTGGACGAGGAGACCCTGGAACGGTTCCAGAAATGCTGGGACTATACAGCAGAGCGAGTAAAACGGTCCGGTCTAGACACAGATCCCATCATTTGATTCACGTCGATATTGAGAATATCCAGGCCGATCACCTGAAATCGACCATGTTGATCTCCAATGTGTAATTACAGTAGTTGTCCTCAATTCCGACGGAGGGTACACCTACCGCCCATGAATCTCCTGCCTCCTCCAATGTTACATTTAAGGACCAATTTCCTGGAAACATAGAATATGGTTGATAATCGAAAATGATCTCGATCCGGCCCTCCTTACCGATCTCATTCTCTTCTTCTTCCCTTTCGGTTTCATTTATCGGGTCTGTAACCTCTAATGAGAATCGATCTGGTTCGTTCTCCCACATCCCTCCATGGTCCTCGTCCTCCCAAGAGAGATTAATATAACATATTGAGGTCTTGTTCAGAGTGAGATTGTAGAATGTACTGTTCCCTTCTGATTGGTTTCCTTCGAAAGTCATATTTGACTCATAACGTACCAATGGGTCAGGAGCTGGAAACAGTGTTACCGACCCCTTCTCGTTGAAGTATCCTCCTACATAGAAGAAAGCAACGTTGACGACCAGGACGATAACAGCGATCATCAATACCTCTATCTTGTCCGAGTAACCTCTGTTGTCTCGCTTTATTCTCATATCGGTCCCGATTTCTTATACGTCAAATGATATTAATCATCATCGGTCTTGCCCAATTGTTCTATATTTAGCAAATTATAATAAACGAGAAATACATGATACCATCACATGTCTCAGGATCTGATAGTGCTGACCTTCACAGCAGCCTTCTTGGGCTTCTTCCACACTCTGTTCGGTCCGGACCACTACGTACCATTCATAATGATGTCGAAGGCAAGGAACTGGTCGCTTCGCAAGACGATGTTCATCACAGGAATTTCCGGTATCGGCCACGTCACCAGTTCGATAGTCATTGGCACCATCGGGATCGCAGCAGGAATTGCGCTTACAAGCCTTGTCGGTGTCGAATCGATCAGGGGTGAGATCGCCGCGTGGGGTCTGATCACATTTGGCCTAGTCTATTTCGCCTGGGGTATGAAAAGAGCATTCAGGAAGACGGAACACGTACACAAGCACGTTCATAAGGATGGGAGGAGCCACGTTCATCGACATCGGCACACTCGCGGTCACCTTCATGCCCACACGAAGACGAAGGGCAACATCGTTCCTTGGGCGCTATTCACGATATTCCTCTTCGGCCCTTGTGAACCGCTCATTCCGATCCTGATGTTCCCTGCCATGCAGAACAGTATCTTCGGCGTTGTTCTTGTTTCTCTCGTCTTCGGTATCGCTACGATAGCCACAATGCTCACTATGGTCTACGTTTCCACGGTCGGTCTGGCGCGGGTCAAGGTTCCAGGTGCTGACAGGTTCATCCATGCGATGTCCGGCGGTACTATCGCAGCAGCCGGATTGGCTATCGTTCTTCTAGGTGTTTGAATCCGGCCTTCCTCTGTTAGTCCCAAAGATTTATATTCGCAAAGTTTTCACCCATTCCAAGGACAGGAGCGATGAGTATGGTTCAGTCGTTCTATGACAGCGTGCTCGAACAGATCGATGTGACCGCCGAGAGGATATCCCTCGACAAGGGTGTCCACAAGATGCTCAGACAGCCAGAGCGAGAGCTGACGGTCGGAGTCCCCATCGAGAAGGACGACGGGGACATCGAGGTCTTCACGGGATACCGGGTCCAACATTCCGGCGCAAGGGGACCGTGCAAGGGTGGGATCCGTTATCATCCAGCTACGGACCTGGACGAGGTAAGAGCCCTGGCCGCCCTAATGTCGTTCAAGTGCGCGGTCGCGAACGTCCCGTTCGGCGGAGCGAAGGGCGGGATAACATGTGATCCCACCGGACTCTCCAACAAAGAGCTCCAGAGGCTCACCAAGAGATACATCGCAATGATCCTCCCTATCATCGGCCCGAGGCGAGACATACCCGCACCCGATGTGTTCACTGACGCCCAAACGATGGGATGGATCATGGACGCCGTCAGTATGTACGAGGGGAAGACAGTTCTTGACATCGTCACCGGAAAACCGCTCGACCTTGGAGGATCTCTCGGAAGAAGGGAGGCCACCGGTAGGGGTGTCATGCTCAACACCGTCGAGGTGCTCGACCGACTCGGAAAGGACCCTAAGGGTACAACGGTGGCCATCCAGGGTTTCGGGAATGTCGGTTCAGTCGCTGCCCAGCTTCTCCACGAGAAGGGATCGAAGATCGTCGCAATATCTGACGTATCCGCTGGATACTACGATCCCGACGGCCTTGACATTCCCTCACTTATGAATTTCGTGGAGACGGAGGACAGACCGCTCCTCTGCAATCATCCCGAATGTCAGGGCTTCAACACCATCGACAACGATTCCCTCCTTGCCCTCGACGTGGACGTCCTAATACCGGCTGCTCTTGAGAATCAGGTCCACAGCGGCAACGCGGATTCCATATCCGCTGACATCATCGTCGAAGGCGCGAACGGTCCCATCTCCAAGAATGGTGATAGCATTCTGAACGAGAAGGGTACCACCGTCGTGCCCGACATCCTCGCGAACAGCGGTGGAGTGATAGTCTCCTACTTCGAATGGGTTCAGGGTATCCAATCCTTCTTCTGGGGAGTCGACGAGGTCAATGCGAACCTCAAGAACATCATGCTCTCGAGCTTCAACGACGTATGGGAGCTCTCCAAGGAGAAGGACGTATCTATGCGCGACTCCGCGTTCATGATCTCCCTCGACAAAATGGCCAAGGCGATAGAGCTCAGGGGCATATTCCCCTAGCCCGGTTCAGGAGAACCTCTCAGCCAGGTCGATGTTGTCGATGACGCTGACGGTCCCAGCCGGGACGAGATGCTTCCATGGCCTTCCCTCGGACATCAATTTCCGTATATAGGTCCCGTTGAACTCGTCCCTGTTGACGACCGGGACCTCGTGCAGAGGGTAACCCGCGTTCGAGAACAGTTCCCTGTCCCTCGGATTGTTCGTGACGACCGAGTCGAACTTCGGGACGAGGGTCTCGACATGCTTGACCCATCTCGGGTAGTCGTTGATGTCAGCGATCGGTAGCATGATGTATGTCCGGTATCCGCTCCGAAGGACCATCTCCATTCGTTCCTGGTATGTGAACGGATTTTCAGATACGACCTCGAGGTTCGCTGACCCGATCCCGAGAATGACGTCCTCGCCAGCAAGGAGGTCAAGGACCGCGGCGTGCCCGTTGTGGAAGGGCTGGAACCTCCCGAGATAGAGTACCTTCACGGTAACGAATCCCCGGTGGGCGTTAAAAGGATTATCGTCTCATTTCGCCTTGACGAGGAGTAGCCGTCTGCCCTCTGTGGACTTGATCTCGCAGAGAACGACCTTCTTGTCGGATGCCGCGAGCATCTTCATCCATCTCTCGATCAACGGCGAGTCGAGCTCGAGGGACTTGGCACCCCTCTCCGCCCTGAGCTGGTTGACGTAATGGGCGAAGTCGATGTTCGACATCCTCGGGACCTTGGACATCGTTCCGACGTTCTCGCGCCAGATCTTGGCGATCCCGCCCTTAAGCTCGTCGAAGAACCCGTCCTCCTCGGTCGGGACCTCCTTCTCCTCGATGATCTCGAAGCTCACTCCCTTGGGGAAATTGGTGGTTGAACTTGAAAGGCCCAGGTACGAAACGGCGGCCTTCTTGGCTATCTTCTTCTTCTCGGCTGAAACCATGTTCGAGATGATTACTTCTGGATATTTAACCCTTCTTCATGACGACCGTCGTTTCGACCTCCATGAAGAAGTCTGACACGGCAGAATCGATCCTGAACCCGATGGTATTCGACCCGAGAAGATCGAACCGGATGAGAAGGGAATGATCCCCTTCGGAGATCGGTTCGGCTGTTATGGACCCATTGATCAGGTCGACCGGGGCCGAATCAGCGAGACTCAGGAATCCAGTACTGTTCGACGAGTTCACCGATAGCAGAACAGGTCCCGGTCCGATGTAATCGATCAGCGTGAAGTTGATGACGAGATAGACATCGTCGATCCTCGGTAGGACATCCTCGTGGTCCTCGATGGCGATCGTCACGTCGCCCACGACCACCATCAACTCGACGGTTCGCTTAGGCCCATCGTCCATGTCGAAGGTCATGTTGAAGGTGGCATTGTCCCAGATGAGTGCATCAGCGGGAGCAGATATCGACAGGTTGAATATCCGATCTTCCTTCTCGTCCAATGTGAAGTTCAGAGGATCTGACGCTATGGTCCATTCACCTGGACCCGTGTAGGTAGTCGAGTTCAGGGTGATGTTGACATCGAAAAGGTCCTTCTTGTTACCGGAATTATCGACGGGGATCTCGAAGGTCCATGCATCGCCTGCCTGGACCACGCCGACCTCCTGGAACTCGCCTATCTTGAAAGAATAATCATCCGCCTCGAAGTACACGGTCTCCAGTGGTATCGGGACGAATGACAGACCGAGGATTATCAGAACAACGGCACCGAGGGCCTTTCGTTTCCCGTCGAGGTCGGTGATGTCGTCCAGTGGCGGCGGATGCTGGACCCCGAGGAACAGGATGAGAAGGGCGAAGAATATCCATCCGGTGAAGAAGTATCCCAGGAATATGAGAATACCCACGGATACGTAAGCTGCATACCGGGCATTGTCCTTGAAGAATGCCCTCGCGATATGTCCTCCGTCGAGCTGACCGACGGGAAGGAGGTTCATCGCCGTGACGAGGAGGCCGACCCATCCCGCGAAGGCCGTAGGATGCAGGAGGGTTCCCGGAGGCGGTACTATCTCTATCAGGATCAGATAGAGGAGAGGAAGGTTGTAGATCAGCATGTCACCGGATTCCTCTATGTCGCTTACCTCGCCTGTGCTCAGGAGTAGACCAATGATGATAACGGGGACGGCGGCTATGAACCCTGCAAGAGGACCCGCGATCCCGATGTCGAACAACGCCTTCCTGTTGGGCATCGGGTCCCTGATGCTGATGAAGGCGCCAAAGGTCCCGAACGGTATCGGCGGCGCCGGAATGAAGTACGGGAGCGAGGCGTTCATCCCGTACCGTTTCGCCATGAGATAATGCCCCATCTCATGGACCCCGAGGATGAACATCAGAGGAAGGGCGAACGTAAGGCCGCCCATCAACATGTTCTCGGGCAGGAAGGCGTCCCATATCTCGTTGCCGTCGCCGTAGCCCGTCATCCACATGATCGAGCCTGCGATTATCGTCGTGAATATCGTCAGTATCAGCAGGGCGACATTTAGGAAGGGCTTGCTCTCCTTCTGCACCTTCCGGGTCCCGACGATGATGATGTCCTCACCCCGAAGCTTCCTCAATCCGGCAATGTAGCCGATCCTCGATAGTTCCTCCTGAACGGCCTGGAAGTCCTTGCGTTCCGGAGGTGTGAGCGTTATGTAGAACATCACCCCGGACTCGTCCCAGCGGACGTCGTAGACACGGAAACGCCGCTCCACGACCTTGCGGATCCGGCCGACCTCATCATCCTCCATTGCCAGTGGACCGCCGCCGTCGTAGATAAATCTAACGAACGTATTCGAGCCCTGATCGGAGATAATAAGTTTTGACTAATTATTGAATGATATGCTGAAATAACTCGACCATCCAACAATATTAATTGATTGTTTAGTTATTATACGAATTATTAAATTCATACAGCAATCTCAATAGTTATCAACACCCCCGTGGCGTGTTAAACAGTGTCATTCAAAAGGCATAAATAGGGTCCGTCCTTTATGGAAATGAACAGGGGGGTTTCTCGTGGACATCACATGTCTGCGAGGGCTATCGCAGTGAGGCTGGGATGTAATGGAAACGATCTTCGACAGGTACCTCAATGGAGAGTCCATCTTTCGGAACCGGGAGGTTCTAAGGGCTTCTCACACACCTGAAAGGCTCCTTCACAGGGACCATGAGATCAACCAGCTCGCGGCAGTTCTCTCGACCGCTCTGAGGGGTGAGACACCCTCGAACATGTTCATCTACGGGCAGACCGGAACGGGGAAGACCGCGGTCGCCAAGTACATCGGCCGGGAGATCGACAAGATCAACAGGCGCGACTCCGGGCTCAAGCAGAAGGTCACCCACATCTACATCAACTGCAAGATCGTGAACACGACCTACGGCGTACTCGCGAACATCGGGAACAGCTTCATCAAGAACTGGGGGAAGGACCTCATTCCCTTCACGGGTTGGCCGACGGAGAAGGTCTACGACCAGCTCAAGCAGCGCATTGACCAGGAGAACGGCGTCGCTATCATATTCCTCGACGAGGTCGATCAGCTCTTCTACAACAGCGGTGACGATGTCCTCTATTACCTTTCCACAATGAACACCGACCTTTCGGAGGCGAAGGTCTCCATCATCGGGATCTCCAACGACCTCCGGTTCACTGAGCTCCTCAACCCCAAGGTTCGCTCGCGTCTTGGTGAGGAGAGGATAACCTTCAAACCCTACAAGGCATCGCAGCTCTTCGACATACTCGCAGACAGGGCCGAGAACTCGCTCAGACCCGGTTCGTGGGACAGCGGTGTGATCAACCTCTGCGCGGCACTTGCCGCCGAGGAGAACGGAGACGCGAGGAAGGCCATCGACCTCCTGAGGATCGCCGCCGAGATCACCAACAGGGAGGGCGACGAGAAGATCGAGGAGGACCACGTCCGCATGGCGACGGTCCAGATAGAGAAGGACGTCGTTGCCGAGGTCATTTCGGACCTTCCGCTTCAGCAGAAGCTCGTCCTGCTCGCGATCACCCTGGAGGACCTCTCGTCCGGGGAGAAGCTCATCACGGGCGAGGTCTACAGGACATACAATTACCTAGCGAGAAGGCTGAACATGAACGTCCTGACCCAGAGGAGCATCTCGGGAATGGTCTCGGAACTCGACATGCTCGGGATAATCACTGCGAAATTGATCTCCAAGGGCCGCTACGGCCGCACCAAGGAGATAGAGATGGCCGTGGACCCCGACCTCGTGAAGACCGTCCTCCGCACCGACCAGTTCCTCAATGAGCTCATCGACACAATTAAGGGGAAGGATATCGATGGCTGGAAGCAGATGTCGCTCATCTGATCGGGGGTATTGATCTGTCAGAAGGAATTGATCCAGTCACTTCAGACAAGGAGGAGTTCGTTGACATGTTCACGGACACTCTGAGACGGAACGTGATGAGGTCCCGCATCATGGCCGACCTGTGGTCATCGGACCTCTTCGAGGACCTCCCCGATGACATCTCGACCGAACGGTTCACCGAACTCTACAGGATAATATCCTTCGACATCCTGGAGAACATACTCACGATAGTCCCCCCCGAGGAGGCCATGGTGATATCGATGAACATGGACCACTACCTCCAGATCGAGCTCCTCAATCAGAGGTTCTCCATCGACATCATGGACGAGTTCCAGAGAGAGTTCGTTGATACCCATGGTGAGCGCCTTCCCACGGACGAGGAGTTCCCCGAACTGGTGGCCAAGTTCGAGACGGAATGGTCATCGACAGTGAAGGATTACCTTGACGGCCTGACCCCGAACCAGGCCCTGGAGATGACGTTCAACGAGTGGAAGGAGACTTCCGAATAGGGCAATGGTGCAATTCTCAACGTTCCGGGGGTTCACCGGTTGAATATCCTGCCCAGGAATCCCTTCCGTTTCTTCTTGACGGGCTTCTTGGTCCTCTTCGGCCTCTCCGCCGGGATATCCTTGTCGGGCTCCCCCTTCTTCTCATCGGGTCTCGACAGCCAGAAGTCCTTGGCTAGCAGGAGCAGGTGGACCTTGTGAGGCAGCGAGGTGTTCTTGAGCCCGGCCATCTTGGCGACGAGGCTTCCCTCCTCGGGACCGATGACGAGCACGTCGGTACCCTTGAACCTGATCCTCAGGACCTTTCCCTTCTCGACGAAGGTCTCCTCGATCCCCTCGAAGAGTTTCAGGAAGCGCTTTATCAACATGGTGTTGGAGCGCCATTTCTTCCCGCGTTTCTCCGCCTTTATCTCCTTGCCGTCCTTGCGGACGACTAACATAGGGTGCAGAATATCGTATGCCATGCCCGCCTTACCGATATCGGCGACTATCTCGTCCCTGGACACGGTAAGCTTGGCTATGTTCTCGTTCTTGTGTAATTGGACCGTAACGGAACCGTCCGCTATGAGGTCCATCAGGTCCAGATAGAAGGCTATTCCACGGTTCAATTCTACGACTCCTTCTTCACGGGAATGAAGGAGAGCGCGATGTCGCCGTTGAGGGACAGGTTCTCGAACTTCAGCTTCACCTCGACCTGCTTTCCCTCCAGCTCCTTTGCCAGAGCGAGCACGTTGCCGACCTGGCCCGAAACCTCTTCGATGACCGTTCCTACCACATTCTTCGCCATGTTATCCCTCCGATTGATGTCCGTATTATGTAAAAAATGCTATTTAAGGCTATTTGAACACATGGAATCGTCAAATGCACTGGCCAGCATGGGGGGAGAGGGTCAAGGGGGTGAGATGTACACGACATTGTCTCCCCGGATGATCTGGACCGCCGCCGTGGCCACCTTCTCGCCCTCTACGTACTCCTCGGACTGCTTCAGCACGATGTTCATGTGCGGATCGTAGCCGTCCAGCATTCCACGGTACTCGCGTCCCATCCTCAGGGTGACTATGACGCGCTTGCCGATGTTGTTCCTGAGGGTATCGAGTGGCCTCTGCATCGTTCCGCCCATGGCCGGTCCGGTAGAAAAGGGTTTTGGAGCGTTCATCGTCCGTAGCAAACCTTATAATACCCATCGCATTAGGCGGTGTGATATCATGGAGATAGAGATCACCTCCCAGAAGGAGAATCCGCTTCTGAAGCGGACCGAGGTCCGATTCAGGATCGCCCACCCCAAGGAGAGGACGCCGAAGAGGTCGGTCGTCCGGGGCGAGATCGCAGCGCTGCTTGGCACCAAGAAGGGCCTTGTCATAGTCGACCATCTCGACGTCGAGTTCGGTATATCCGAGACCAAGGGCTACGCGAAGGCCTACAAGACCGAGGAGATGATGCTCAAGACTGAGAGGGATCACATCCTCAAGAGGGCGAGCGTTCAGACGGCAGACGAGGGGACAGAGGAGAAGGCACCCGAAGCGGCGCCGGCACCCAAGGCTCCGGCCGAGGAACCGGCCGAAGAGGCCCCCGCCGAGGAGAAGGCCGAGGAGAAACCCGCCGAGGAACCAGCTGCGGAAGAGCCTCCAGCAGAGGAGGAACCGGCCGAGGAGCCTGCGGAAGAACCTGAACCCGAGGCCGTAGAGGAAGCCCCGGCAGAAGAACCGGACGCTGAGGACCCCGAAGGGGAAGTCAAGGAGGATGAGTGAAATGACATCCATAAAGAAGGGCGATTTCTACAAGGTCGGCGACGGCATCGAGCGCCTCAAGACCGAGTGCCCGAGATGCGGCCCCGGCATCTTCCTCGCCGAGCACAAGGACAGGAAGTCCTGCGGCGCCTGCGGTTACACCGAGTTCACGTCCGGGAAGTGATTGGACGGTCCGCGCGGCCCTCGCCCAGTTCAGGCCTGCGCTCCGCGACAAGGAGACCAACCTCGACAGGACCGAGGAGATCGTTTCCGCCGGCGACCATGATATGTACATCTTTCCAGAGATGTCGGTGACCGGTTATTCATTGCTCGATGACAACTACACCATGGCCGAGACCGTGGATGGCCCGTCGATAGCGCGATTGAAGAAGATATCGGCAGAACACGGAGCCTCGATCCTCGCGGGTCTTCCGCTGAGGGCGGGCGACCGAGGCTATGTCCACAATTCCGCCGTCCACGTGGCCCCTGGCGGCGAGGTCGATGTCTATTACAAGCACCATCTCGTCAACTTCGGTCCTTTCGACGAAAGGTACTACTTCCGTCCCGGGAAGGGACTCACGACGTTCGAACTCGGCGGTATGACCTTCGGCATCATCATCTGCTTCGACGTGTTCTTCCCCGAGCTCGTCAAGGCATACGCGATGAGGGGCGTCGACGCGATCGTCGACATGTCCGCCTCGCCGTCCGTCACTCGGATCTACTTCGAGCGTGTCCTTCCGGCGCGGTCGATAGAGAACACCATCTATTCACTCTACACCAACCTCGTGGGTACGGAGAAGAGCCTTGTCTTCTGGGGCGGATGTCAGGCACTGGACCCGAGAGGCAACCTCATAGCCAAAGGACCTTACTTCGAGGAAGGGATCGTATCCGTGAACCTGGACCCCGAAACGGTCGCCGCATCGAGACCGTTCAGGCCGACCATCGGCGAGACCGATCCCGCTTTCAGAGAATATGCAGACGGTCTTTAGAGAGGACGTTACCCTATTCGAGCCTAGAGGAAATCTTCCAGTGATCTAACCTTCACCTTCTTTTCAGGGACGACGTCCAGTATGACATCCTCCTGATGCACCTGCGGGTCTTCCTCATCCCCCGTGAAACTGCCGAGCGTCTTCTGCTGTCGCCCCTCAAGGAGCGCCTTGTCGTCCCAACCGAAGACGTCCGTCACCCTCGCGAGGGAGGTTGCGACCCTGTGTGCGTAATAGTTCCAGTCGGGCTCGTATTCGAAGTCGACGTCATCAACGAATGGTTCGACCCGCTGAGGCGTCTCTTTCGCGTTCGTCACGATCCAGGACACCTTCATTCCGGGTACGAACTCGAAACCGCGGTCCATCATCTTCTTCGCGGTCTGCACCCATGCGAGTCGTTCCGGGTTCTTGTAGGTCTCGAAGGGCTGGCATGACCTGGAGATGACCAGCCTCTCGGGCTCGACATTCCCCTTCCTGATGTCGAGTACGATCTCCTTTGCCCGCTGGACGGCCTCATCCGTCATACCGTCGAGGACGAGCTTGAAGATCTCGTTGAGCGCGTCGGTCTGCATGTCGAAGGAGTCGGTCCGGCGCGTCTCGTATCCCCGGACCAGCATCTGCTCGGTCGGCCACACCACCTTGCCCACGTACCTCTTCTTGGCACCGTGCGAGAAGAGCGGGTCGAGGATCTTCTCGAATTCCAGTACGATCGAACCCTCGGTGTACCTCTTCGCCATGGTCTCGCCGAACTCCACCGACCCGTTGAGTTCGGCCACCGGGGACAGGACGAATATGCTGTCGGTGTCCGAGTAGACGACCTCGTACCCCTCGTCCTCGAGGCCCTTGATGATGCGCTTGATGTTCTCCCTCGAGAATGCCGTGATCGAGGCGCCGATGTTCTTGTCTGTGAACCGGTAGAAGCTCGATGCGAACACGCCGTAGAAGGAGTTCATGAGGATCTTGACCGCGTCCTGGAGGCCGTTGTAGTAGTTCTCCATCTCCTCGTCCTGGGCCTCGTTCCTCAGCCTCTTGAAGAGGTCCCTCTGGCGCATGAGGTCCTCGAGGATGCGCGGCAGGAGCCCTTCCCTTTTGTCCTTCGTCAGGAATCGGACGCCTATCGGGCTCTGTATCGTGCCTTCGTCGCTGAGCGTGGTGAAACAGATGTTGTTGCCGATGATAACGCTGGGATACATCGATTTGAAGTCGAGGACGCATACCCAGTGATACAGTCCGGCCCTGATGCTGTGGACGTACCCGCCTTCGATCTTGCTATCGGACGATCGGCGATGGGTGACTGGAACACCTATGTTCTCGCGGTCCGCCTTCCGTATGAGTATGGAATCGATGAGCGACGAGGTACGCCCGTTGACAACGTCGTCGAGCGGGACCTTCGACACCGTCGCCAGGTCCATTCCCTTGTCGAGGACGTTGAGCTTCTCGAGGATCTTCAATGTGATCACCGCATCGTTGATGCAGTATTCGACCACCTTGTCACGTTCGGTCTCCCACAGCTGGTTCATCTTCCTAGAATCGACATCGTGCTTCGTCTCGCCGATCAGCAGCTGCGAAACATAACCGAGCGTCTCCTTCTTCGGACGGACCTCGCGTTTGACCGCCTTCCATGCGTCGGCGACGACCCTCCCCTTAACGCGCTGATAGTAGCCGCCGGACCCACCCTCGCGGGCCTCCGACCGGTCCCTCCCGATCGCCAAGGGATGTCCGTACCGACCGCCCCTGGCGGCGATGAACGGCAGGTCGTACCCCTCGATGTTGTATCCGGTGATGACATCGGGATCGGTCTTGGCCACCAGTTCGACGAGGTTACGGATCATCTCACCCTCGTTCTCGGACAGGAGGCGGCCGGTCTCGAGCTCTCCGTCCACGCGCCGGTAGGCCCATCCGATGACGAGGATACGTCCGTCGTGGAGGACCTTCTCTATCCTGTTCTCAATGTCTATCGACAGGATCGACAGGGGAGGCTTGAAGGGTTCCGCCTCGAGGAAGGATTCGGCCTGGATCACCAGTTCGGTCGTGTACATGTTCCTGGAGTCGTCGGTCACCTCGGTGCCCTCGACCGCAGTGCACGATCCCAGGTCCATGTCGTAGATGAACCTCTGGTAGAACGGGATGTCGGCCGCCATGACCTGGCATCTGTCGGAGAAACGCCGGCGGTAATCGGGAACGGTCCACGGGAACCTCACCGTCACCTTCATGCATTCACGGTCAGCGCCCTCCACCCAGAGCGTCAGGTTCTCCATCTCGGCGTCCGTATCGGACTCCAGCTCCTCGATGACGTCAGCAGGGGGTTCCACAAGGACGAAGTATGGCCGGAAACCGTCGTATAGGATCGTTGCGGAACGTCCGTCGTCCGTACGGCCGAACAGCTCTACCGTCACGGCGCGATCGCTGCGCCGGTAGGAGCCGTTGACCAAACGTACGTTCCACTTCATATCTACCCCCGTTCGTGTAACAATCCAGCGATATATAGGTTTGACGAAAGGTGAGTGGAACTGAGCTCAACCGATCCGATGGGCCTTGACCATGTTGGTCGTCCCGGGTTCATCGATGGGCAGGCCCACCACGACGAGGACGAGGTCCTCCGGTTCTGCCAGGCCCTTTTTCTTCATCGTGGAGTCCACTACATCGAATATCCCGTCAGTCGCATTGACGACGGGAACCACGTGTGGGGTCACACCCCACAGGATGGACATGCGATTGGCCGCGCCAACGGAAGGTGTGAATCCATCTACGGGGATGGGATGTCTGTACTTCGATAACCGCCTCGCCGTCGATCCGGACCCGGTGAATGCCACGATCCTCCTCGCCTCGAGGTTGGTCGCCAGGACGCATGCCGTGTGTGATACGGCTTCCTTTACGACGAGCTCGTCAGGGACGTGATAGGTAAGGTCGTTCTCCAGGTTCTGCTCCGTCTCGCGGGCGATGCTCTCCATCCTTTTGACGGATTCGACCGGGTACTTGCCCACTGCCGTCTCCCCCGAGAGCATGATGGCGTCCGAACCGTCGATGATCGCGTTCGCGACGTCGCTGACCTCTGCCCTTGTCGGTTGGGGACTATCCATCATCGTCTCCAGCATCTGGGTCGCGGTTATCACGAACCGTGACCGCCTGTTGGCCCTCTCGATGAGGAGCTTCTGGACCCGTGGGACCTCCTCCATAGGCATCTCGACCCCGAGGTCGCCCCTTGCGATCATGATGCCGTCGGTGAGCCTCAGTATCTCGTCTATGTCGTCGACGGCCTGGCGTCTCTCGATCTTGGCCACTATCCATGCCTCGGAGCCCATCTCCTCGAGTGTGTCGCGGAGGAGCCGTACATCGTCCCCGCGTTGAACGAACGACAGGGCGACGATGTCAACCCCCATCTCCTTACCTGTCTTGAGGTCCTCGAGGTCCTTGCCCGTCAGAGGTGGCAGGTCGATGGTCGTGTCCGGGAGGTTGACGCCCCTTCCAGGGGTTACGGGACCTCCGGTTATCACGTCGAACGTAGGCGTGTCTCCCATACCGGTGAGCCCGAGTTCGATGAGACCTCCGTCGATCATCACCCTGTCCCCCTCGTCAAGGAGCTGCAGCACTCCCGGTGAGGTCAACTGGATGTCGGCGCCCGGACCGCCCAGGGTCACGGTCATTCCGGGTTCCAGGACAGTATCCTGTGGAACACCGGACACACGGAACCTCGGTCCCTGCAGGTCCTGCAATATCCCGACATGACCATCGATCCCTTTCGCGGCCGAACGAACGTTGCCGATATATCGAGAATTCACCTCTGCCGTCCCGTGCGAGAAGTTGATCCTCGCCACGTTCATTCCCGACTCTAGCATGGTCGTAACCGTCTCCTTGGATCCCGACGCTGGTCCTATCGTGCACACGATCTTGGTCCGGCTCATCGTGACGTCATTTCCCGGGGATTATAAAAAGAGAATGTAAGCGGACCGCATCGAGAACATATATCCTCATTATTGCGGGTTATCGTAGAACGACGTGTAGCATCGAAATGGCAGAATTTGAGTTTGTTATATAAAAGAAGTACAATTTATTGCCTTCATTTGTTGTTTGACAGTACCTTTGATTCCAGTGGAAATGACAGGACGGTCAGGGGAGAGTATATATACAGGCATTCGGTATTGACCATCAGAATCACATGATTCATCACTCACGGTCTTACGATCATACGACACGCACCCCCCGGCAACGGCCGGGAGGATGGAGCGTGTAGCAGAGTTATGTCGATGTGATTCTGGGAAGGTGGTGTAATGAACATCGACCCGAATACGACAAAATACGTGATAACAGCAACAATTTCGACCGACGGCGTGGTGGAGAAACCCGATGTCGTCGGTGCGATCTTCGGACAGACAGAGGGGCTCCTTGGAGAGGAGCTCGACCTGCGCGAACTTCAGAAGACCGGCCGCATCGGCCGGATAGAGGTTGACATCTCATCAAAGAAGGGGAAGTCGGAGGGGTCCATAATTCTGCCGTCCAGCCTGGACCAGGTGGAGACCGCCATACTCGCGTCCGCTCTCGAGACGATCGAGCGCGTCGGACCGTGCAAGGCCCACATCGGCATCAAGGAGATCGATGATGTCCGGGCGCAGAAGAAGAGGCAGATCGTCGACAGGGCGAAGGACCTCCTAGGAGAGATCCTAGAAAAGTCGAAGACAGCGGGTCTCGACATCACGCAGACGGTCAGGCAGGCCGTGCAGATGGAAGAGATCGTCATCTACGGCGACGACAAGTGCCCTGCGGGACCCACACTCGAGACGTCCGACGACATCATCGTCGTCGAGGGACGCTCCGATGTGATCAACCTACTCAAGTACGGCATCAAGAACGCTATAGCCGTCGAGGGAACGAACATACCCAAGACCGTCATCGACCTTTCGAAGGAACGCGTCGTGACCGTGTTCGTTGACGGCGACCGCGGCGGAGAGCTCATCATACGGGAGCTTCTTCAGCGCGCCGAGGTCGACTTCATCGCCAGGGCACCTCCGAACACGGAGGTCGAGGAACTGACACTCAAACAGATGATGAAATCCGTCAGGAACAAGATGCCCGTCGACCAGTACATCTCGATCTTCGGATTGGGTGACGAGAACGGTCAGGGCAAGAATGGCAAGGGTGGAAAGGACTCCGGACGCGGCAAGGGAAAGGACAAGGGCGGAAAGAACCAGAACAGGGGCCAGAACAAGCCTCAGGAACAGCCGCCCATAGTGGAGGAGCCGCCCCAGGAACCCGCACAGCCCGAACCGACCCTGTCGAAGGAACAGGAGAAGTTCAAGGATACCCTCGAGAGGCTTGCGGGGAAGCAGAAGGCGGTCTTCTTCGACAACAACACCAAGGTCATAAAGGAAGTGCTGGTCAAGGACCTCGCTGACAAGCTCAAGGAGAGCAACAAGGAGGTCGACTCCGTCGTCTTCGACGGAATAATCTCCCAGAGGCTTCTCGACATCAGCGCGGAGAAGGACGTGAAGAACCTCATCGGCGTGAAGGTCGGGAACGTCATCAAGGTCCCCTCATCCGTGAGGATACTGACGAAGGAGGACCTGGAGTAGATGGAAGGATCCGATACCCTCGAGTGGGAGAACACCTCGGAGATAGAGATCCCGCGGGACCCCCTATCGAGGGTCATCGGTCAGGACCACGCCGTCAAGCTGGCCCGGAGGGCCGCACACCAGAGGCGGCACCTTCTCCTCGTCGGACCGCCTGGCATCGGTAAATCGATGATAGCACAGGCCATCTCCTTCGACCTTCCGCACCCGGACCACGAGGTCCAGGTCGTACACAATCCGGCGAATCCAGAAAGACCCTTCATCGAGACGCTCACCCGGGAGGAGGTCGCACAGCGGGAGGAACGCCTTGCCGCTGGTACCGGCAAGCTCGTCAAGCCCCAGGAGGTACCCCTCCACGCGGCCGAGAAGCTCGGGATATTCTGTTCCAGATGCGAATCGTACTCCGACGCCTCCGAGATGATCTGCAACAACTGCGGAGCACCGAAGGCGAGGCAGCCCAAGTCGGACAATCCTTTCCAGGACCTCGTGGGCTTCCTGGAGATCTCCATAGGGCAGATGGCCGGCAAGGCCGGGCAAGTGCGTACCACCAGGACAAAGGCTGACGGCACCGAGGAGGTCGTTGTCTACGAACTCGCCGGCGACATGGTCATGGTCCTCGACGAGAAGGCCCTCAGCGAGAGGCGCGAACAGGACATGGCACGACCTCGAAAGGTATTGATGCCCATAGAAAGGCGGACCTTCATCATGGCCACAGGTGCGAGCGAGACCGAGCTGCTCGGAGACGTCAGGCACGATCCATACGGCGGTCATCCTAACATCGGGACACCGGCATACGACAGGGTCGTAGCTGGCGCGATCCACGAGGCCCACGAAGGCGTCCTCTTCATCGACGAGGTGCCACATCTCGGCGGACTGCAGAGGTACATATTGACGGCGATGCAGGACAGGAACTTCCCGATATCCGGAAGGAACCCGCAGAGCTCGGGAGCCTCGGTGAGGGTCGAGGACGTCCCCTGCGATTTCATACTCGTCGCCGCATGCAACGTGAACGACCTTCCAGCGATCCTTTCCCCATTGAGGTCGAGGATACTGGGCTCGGGATACGAGGTGGTGCTCGATACAACGATGGAGGACAACCCGTCGAACCGGAGTTCCATCGCGCAGTTCATTGCCCAGGAGGTCCACCAGGACGGAAGGATCCCCCACGCGGATAGGACCGCCATCGACGGTATCATCGTGGAGTCGATCACAAGGGCGAGGCGGATAGACAACGCCCCCAAGGCGATCACGCTCAGACTCCGGGACCTCGGAGGACTGGTCCGCTGCGCTGGAGACATAGCGGTCGCCGAGGGATCGGAGACCATCGACGGCTCCCACGTGGAGAAGGCGAAGACGATCAGCGTACCGGCCGAGGAGCAGATACGCGTAAGGTATGGTTCCTTCAAGGAGGGAATGGCCTCCGACCTTACCGAGGCCCAGAAGCTGACCCATCCACACCACTACTGGAACGAGAACGTCAATCCGCCGGGTTACGAATGAGACTGGAACAGGGCGAACCATCCTGAACTCGACCCAAGCCACCGGTACTGGAACGGTAACGTGCTTCAAGCAAACTATTTATAAGGAATTGATGAATGTTCGCAGTGAGGTTGGAGTCATGAAGGTGCACATCGCTCTCATCGTTGTGATGCTGGTCCTTTCCGCAGGGTGTCTGGAGGAGGATTCGGAGGAGAAGAACAAGAACCCTACGGCGAAGATATACGTGGGACAGTCAACCTTCAATCTCGGTGACACCGTTACCATCGAGGGAACGGATTCCGAGGATTCCGACGGCAAGATCGTCCAGTACATGTTCTGGTACGGCGACGGCGACAACAGCGGCGTCCTTGACACTGGGTTCGACACACATGTCTATACAGAACCCGGTGAGATCACGATAACCCTCGTCGTCTGGGATGACGACGGTGCGGTAGGCACAGCGACCACCGGGACAATCAAGATCAACGAGCCTCCAGTGGCGAACATGTCGATAAAGGACGGGGGCGGCGTCCCGACCAACGAGGCGTGGGTCGGCGAGCAACTATTCTTCGATTCATCGAGCTCGTACGACAACGATGGTGCGATCCTTCCGGCATCGACCGAGTGGGAGTTCGGCGACGGGAGTACAGCGACCGGACCGGATGTGACACATACGTTCCTCGCCAATGGGACCTACAAGGTCAACCTGACCGTGGAGGACACGGACGAGGCCACGACCACGGTATCACAGAACGTCGTCGTGACCATGCAGCGGTTCAAGGCGACCTGGAACAACACCGGTTACGAGGAGATCGAGAACACGGAGATATACCTCGAGGACAACGGCACCGACGAGTACAACAATATCGTTCTTAATACCAACGTGACCCAGGTATGGGTAAATCTCAGTTGGACTGACGATGAGATCCTTCTCTCCCAGCCTGACCAGTTCACGCTCGGAGTGGACAATCCGTTCGACCAGATAGATCATACCGTCACCGGTCAGGAGGGGACACTCTCATTCATGTGGGACAGGGCCTATCCGACACTCAACTTCTGGGCACCATCAATTGCTGACGCTCAAGATTTCGCGGCCGACAAGAACATGACCAACATGAAGTGGAGCAGCAACTACAACATAACCATAGGTCTCATCACGGATGCGGTCATTCTCGATCCTGGCAACCTGTATCGGATCGAGATGAACATCGAGTACTATCACGGTGATCCGTGGGTAGAGAAGATCGACTAGTTTCCCTCCTAAACGTTTATTAGCCATACATGGATGTCCCACTCAAGGGACTGAGCCATGAGGGATGTACCGGTAAGAACGAGAATGTCTGAAGGGATCCATCAGAGGTATATCGAATGAGGAAGCCGGCACTCATCAAGCTATTGTCCGCGGCTGCCGGTTCCATGACCTGGCTGTTCATTCCCCTCTATGCCGACGACCTCGGTTCGAGCGCGATGTTCCTCGGTGTGATCGTCGCATCGTATGCCTTGGCCGTATTCCTCTCATCGATGATCTTCGGCCGGGCCGCCGACATGTACGGCAGGAGGAAGATCGTCATCTTCGGTCTCCTCTTCTCCTCCGGGTCCTTCGCACTTCTAAGTCTCGCGAACTCCCCAGAGGAACTGCTCATGTACAGGTTCATCTGCGGGTTCACAGTGGGAATGTTCCACTCCGCTCTCGTCGCATACGTCGCCGAGAGGGAGGCGGCCCTTGGAAGGTTCTCCTCCTTCGGCGCCCTGGGATTCACCATCGGTTTCGTCATCTCGGGGACGATCATGACCCTGGACACCGCCACGGGCACCATCTTCCTCGCGGCCTCGGCCGTGTACATGGTCTCCTTCTTCGTCGCCCTCTCACTGCCGAAGGCCCCGGAGAGGACCTTCAAGGTCCCGAGGATCCCTGTGGCCATGATCAAGAAGAACTCCCACCTCTACGCGGCGATGCTGTTCAGGCACACCGGAGCGTCCATCGCATGGGTGATCTTCCCACTCTACCAGCAGTCCCTCGGTCTCTCACGTGACATGATCGCATACATGTGGGTGCCGAACTTCGTCGCCCAGATGATCTTCATGAACTACGTGGACAGGCTCAAGGAACCGCACCCCATGGTCAAGACGGGTCTGTTCGCCGCTGGGACCGCCTTCCTGTTCTTCATCATATTCAATTCGTGGTGGGGACTGATCCCGGGCATGCTCATCCTCGGGGCGTCCTGGTCGTTCCTCTACATCGGTGTCCTAAAGGAGCTGAACGAACGGAACGACGAGATGGCCACGGCTACCGGATTGCTCAACTCGACGATCAGTCTATCGGGCATGATCGGCCCACTAATCGGCGGCGTCATCGCCCAGTACTTCGGATATTCCGCCAACATAATGGCAGCGGCGATAATGGCCTACGCCGCCCTTGGCGTATATATGGTAGTGAGACAGCGAACGATGCGCGACGAGCTTAGAGGTCCTCGGAAGGCAGGACCACCCCGGTCTCGCGGGCGCAGTCGAGGGCGGCCTCGTAGCCGGCGTCAGCGTGCCTGACGACGCCCATCCCCGGATCGTTCGTTAGCACCCTCTCGAGCTTTTCACGAGATAGATCTGTGCCGTCAGCAATGATCACCAGACCGGCATGGATGGAATATCCCATGCCGACGCCGCCGCCATGGTGGACGCTCACCCAGGTCGCACCGCCGGCCGTGCTGAGCAGTCCGTTCAGGATCGGCCAGTCAGCCACTGCATCCGATCCGTCCCTCATCGCCTCGGTCTCCCTGTTCGGGGAAGCGACGGATCCACAATCCAGGTGGTCGCGTCCGATCACGATCGGCGCCGAGACTATCCCCTCCCTCACAAGTTTGTTGAACTCAAGGCCGGCCCGATGTCTTTCACCGTATCCTAGCCAGCAGATCCTCGATGGCAGACCCTGAAAGTGGACCTTCTCGGATGCCTTCTTGATCCACCGCTCGAGTCCGACGTCCTCCGGAAACAGCTCAAGTATGGCCTCGTCGGTTACCTTGATGTCCTCGGGGTCACCGGAGAGCGCAACCCATCTGAAGGGTCCCTTGCCGAGGCAGAAGAGAGGCCTGATGTAGGCTGGAACGAAACCGGGATACGAGAATGCATCCTCGACACCCTTGTCAAATGCGACCTGTCTGATGTTGTTGCCGTAATCGAAGGTTATCGAACCCTTCTCCTTGAATGCAAGCATCGCACGGACGTGGTCGGCGATGCTAGAAGTCGATAGCTCCAGATAGCCGTCTGGATCGTCCTTCCGGAGGACGTCCGCATCATCGACGGAATATCCAACCGGAACGTAACCGTTGAGTGGATCGTGCGCCGACGTCTGGTCGGTCACCACGTCCGGTACGAATCCCTGGTCCACGTAGGCCGGGAGTACCTCGGCCGCGTTCCCGAACACGCCTATGGACAACGCCTTCCCTTCGGAAGCGGCGTCCCTTGCAAGGTCGAGAGCCTCCCCGGGATCGGCGGTCCAGGTGTCCATGTATGCAGTGTCCAAACGCCTGTCGATCATCCTCCTGTCAACATCGACAGCTATGCAGACACCCTCGTTCATGGTCACGGCCAGAGGCTGAGCCCCGCCCATCTCGCCGAGGCCTGCAGTTAGTGTTATCCTTCCCTTTAGCGAACCTCCGAAGTGCTCGGTCGCCAGCGAACCTAGTGTCTCGTAGGTCCCTTGGAGGATCCCCTGTGTCCCGATGTATATCCAGGAGCCAGCGGTCATCTGGCCGTACATCATCAGTCCTTTTGAATCCAGTTCGTTGAAGTGCTCCCAGGTCGCCCATTTAGGTACGAGCATGGAATTCACTATAAGAACGCGCGGCGACCAGGTGTTGGTCCTGAACACGGCAACGGGTTTGCCGCTCTGTACGAGAAGGGTCTCATCGTCCTCCAGCGTCCTCAGGGTAGACACTATGTCCTCGAACGCCTTCCAGTTCCTGGCGGCCTTTCCGATGCCCCCGTAGACGATCAGGTTCTCGGGGTCCCTGGCCACCTCCGGGTCGAGGTTGTTCATCAGCATCCTCATAGCCGCTTCCTGGGCCCATCCCCTACATGTCAGCTCCGTTCCCCTGGGTGCCCTTATCTCGTGCATTGGATCACCGTTCCGCAGAAGGCCCCGGCCGGATAAAAAGATAGTGATTGGGATACGAACGTGACCAATAAACCACGGAAACCACCGGACGCTGGTGATTCTCGATTTGTCACGGAACGCGGAAAATACCACCAAACAAACTATATATAGACAGAATTGAATAACTTGGAGTCCAGGCGTATCGCGAAAAGGTGAAGGTATGAGGCTGCATTGGTTGTTCTTGTGCGTCGTTTTCTTCGCACTGTTCCTCTGCGGTCCCGGGGCGGCGCAGTACGACGTCGATGTACGGGGACCGGATGGAGGTGGCGGATGGGGATTTCCAGGCGCGAACATCACCCATCACTTCGATGTGGAGAACACTGGTAGCCAAACCGATTCCTACGATCTCGTGGCGAACTCCTCCCGGGGTTGGACTGTGGTCCAGCCATCGAACATCACACTATCATCCGGCCAGATCGAGGAAGATATCGAGGTCATCGTCTCCATCCCGGCAGGGACACAGGCCAACACCGTCGACTACGTCACCCTCCAGGCTATATCCCAGGCGTCGAGCGCCACCGACACGGCCCAGGCCACGACCAGGGTCTTTCCCGTGGCCGGAGTAGCTATCAACACTCCAGGCACGTTCTTCGGCGATCCCGGCGAGACCATCACCATCAACTTCACCGTGTGGAACACCGGGAATGCCATGGACAACTTCACAGTCGAGGCCCTTTGCATCGACACCCAGTACAGGGTCTGGAACGTCACGTTCGACGACAAGATAGAGGACCTCGACATGGGTGACTCCATCTCCGTCAGCGTGGACGTCATCGTGCCGCGATCCGAGTGGAACAACGTCATAGCCGCCGACACCACCGCAACGCTGCGTATCCAGGTGACATCCGACTATGACATCTACGTCGACGCGTCATCCCAGGCCTCCATCGACGTCTCCGAATCCAATGACGTCGACATCAGGCTCATCAGCGAATCTCCCGTCGAGATCGGGATAGGAGAGACCGCGGTATTCCTCGTCAACGTGACCAACGTGGCGAACTACGAGAGTACTGACACGTTCTACATTACCAACTCAACAGCGCCCCCAAACTGGCTGGTAAATGTTGAGAATGGAGCACCTCCGGACGGCATTACACTTGATAATGGCGAATCTGAGATAATAACGATTACGATGGAATCGAGGGACAGGCCGGACAACAGGCGGGCCCACATCACTGTCCGGGCCGAGTCCGACGCCGACAGCTCGAAGTACCGGGTGGTCGACCTCGTGGCGATGATCCCCCAGGTCTACGGTGTCGAGGTCACCGCGATCGATCCAGTTATCCAGTCCGGGGAACCGATGGAAGCTGTCCAGTTCACGTTCAACATCCGCAACCAGGGGAACGACATGGACTCGTTCTCGATCGACGGATCGACCAATCTGACCTTCGTCGTCGATTCACAGCCGCTGGTGAACCTCGAATACGACGAGAATGTGGATATCATCGTGAACGTCACCATCAATCCAGGAACTCCCGTCGGAACGAACGAGACCCTTGTCCTCACCGCCACCTGTGGTGATGGGACCACGAGCGATAGCGCCTTCTCGTACATAAACGTCCTTCAGGGCTATTCCGTTACCATCGAACCCGAGGAGAACGCTACCACCGCGGAACCGGGCGACACTGTCGATATGGAGCTCATCGTGACCAACACGGGCAATGGCGAGGACTCCTTCGGCCTGAGGACAGTGAACAATCAGAGCCTTTCGATCTCCCTGTTACCGGGGGATATCACCGGTTCGGTGCTAGCAGGTCTGACAACGACGATCACCCTGAGGGTACAGATACCGGAGGACGCGCTCGAGGACGAGGTCTACATCATCGTCGTCGAGGTCAACTCCACTGCGGACCCGACCAAGAGCGACTTTTCCACATGCACGATATCGCTGACCCAGGTCGGAGGGGTCGAGATACGCCCTGTGATGACGGCGAGGGGGCCCCCTGGAGGGGAGACTGTCCTCAACTTCACATTCAACAATACTGGGAACGGGATAGACAATTACAACGAGGACATCGTGTCGACCTCAGATTGGGAGACCGACATGATCAATCCCGAGGCCCTGGACCTCGTCGATCCCGGAGAGACCCGAATACTCCAGATCAGGGTGTACATCCCGTACGGACTCATCGCGGACAGCAGCGATACCATCATCCTGAACCTCACATCGAAGCACGACAGCAAGGTGTCCGACTCCGAATGGGGGAAGGTCATCGTCGACCTCGTCACGGGTGTCGACCTCCAGACACGGGACCTGGACATCTGGGGCGGGAGCGACGTGTGGAAGGTAATACCCAACGAACCTCTGATCGTCCCTGTCTACGTAATAAACACCGGCAACGGCCGAGAGAACGTCACACTCGACGTCTCTCAGACCGGCGATTGGACCGTGTGGCTCGACAGACCATCGGTCACCCTCGATTTCGACGAGAGCACTACGGTCTACGTTACGATCAGGCCGCCGTCCAACTCCCTCAACGACCCGATCAACTACGTAGACGTGTCCGGTTCGGTGGTCGAGGGTCCGGGATACGACGACGTACGCATCGAGGTCGAGACCTCGTTCGTCATGCCCTACGGACCTCCGTTCGTCTACATATTCCCGGATTCCGAGATCGACTACGGCATCCTCATCAGGAACGAGTTCCCCGTACAGCGGACGTTCACGCTCAACTCCACGACCTTCTATTCCGGTTGGGAGATCGAGCTCGACAACTCCAGTTTCCTGCTGGCTCCCGGTCAGGACCGGATCATCTATGCGACGATACATTCCGCACCCTCGATACCCCATTTCTCCGAACTCGACTTCACCGTGAACGTCTGGGTCGACGCACTGCCGACGCCCGAGGAGCTCAACTTCCTGATAATCACGCTCTCGCCAGACATATCCATCTCGGACGTGGACATCGATGACATCGCACAGGAGGGGGACGAGCTCACCGTAACGTTCACCGTTAGGTCCACCGGCAGGGAGACGGGGGACCCGGTCATCGACACCCTCTCGAACCTGCCGATCGAGGTCTACTGGGACGGAGACCTCATCCACGAGGTCCAGATCGACCTTCCCATGGAGGGGGAGAGGACCCTCGCAATCGAGATCGAGATCCCGGAGCTCGACTGGTTCAACCGTTCGGAGCGACACACGTTGACGATCAAGGCGGCCAGCGAAGGCTATGAGGGGAGTGACCCGGGACGGCGGAGGAACAACGTCGTTTCTACGGAGATAAAGGTCAGCAAACGCCCCAACCCGATCGTCCTCATCGCACTGCCGATCATACTTCTCGGTGGTTTCGCGATGCTAAGGGCGAACGCGAAGCGCGTGAGCCTCAAACAGCGGCGGAACGAGCACCTCATCAAGGGTCTGGTCGTGACGACGGCGATCTCCTTGTTCGTCCTCCTGCCGGTCGAGAGCGCGGCGATCGACGCGGCTGCCCTTCCGCTCGCGTACATAATGCTCGTGATGATAGTCCCGCTCTACACCATCATCACCGGGATCAGAACGAAGTCATACATCAGCACGCTCGCCATATGCGGCCTGATGTTCGGCATATTCTTCCTGAGCCTATCCTCGGGGAGATCGATCGGCACCATGCTCGAAGGCCTTTTCCTCACTCCTGACCTGCTGCCGTTCCCGACCTTCATCTATCCGCTCATCGCACTCATACTCGGTCTTATAGCCGTATACATCATCGTCTCCATGCTGGAGACGGCAAAGGGCGCCTACATGCATGCCAAGGCGTTCATAGAATCGGTAAAAGAGGGGGAGGAGTAACATGGACGAAAGGATCGATATCGACACCTCGGAGGCTGAGGAGGTCCTCGCTAAGGCGAGACTGGCCCTTGACCAGGAAAAGCCGAAAAGGGCACGGGGACTCTCCGAGAAGGCCGAGAACATGGTCCGTGAACAGCTGAGCATGGCGCACAGCGCCAAGGGTGCCGTCGAATTCGCCGAACGCTCGATCCTGAAGGCACAGGACGCACGCATCGATGTCAACAGCGCGAAGGACCTGTTGACGAAGGCCAAGCGCGCCCTCAAGGAGAACCAGTTCGAGGAGTGCATCTCCCTGGCGGAACGCGCCGTGGCAGCGACCATGGTCAAGCCGAAGCCCGGACGCGAGCTCACTATCAAGACGGTCTTCGCCCGGGTCGAGAACAGGATCCTCTACAAGGTCCTCGTTCGAAACAACCTCGGGCAGCCCCTGAACCGGATCAACATCATTCCGGACACATCCAACTCGATATTCGTCCCGACCCCGCAGAGCGAGGTCATCAGCCTCAAGCCCTTCGGCGAAGAGGCGAGGATATTCGAGCTCAATCCGATGAACACCGATGCGTACACCGCCGAGGAGTTCGTCCCGGGCAGGGACGCCTCGATATCGACGGTCCTGACCGAGAAGGGTGAGGGCCTGGTCTATCGGATCAAGATAAGGAACGAGTCGGAACGGTCCCTCGAGACGTTGCACATAGAACCATTCTCCCCGGAAGGGTTCATTCCGGTGCCGTCGGAGGCGTATGTGAACATACCGCCGTATGCGTCCAGGACCGTGGAGTTCACTCTCAATCCAGAACGCAGGACGAGGAGCGATACCGAGGTGGAGTGCCCCTACTGCCACGGTACGTTCATCGTGGACAGGAAGGTTCAAAAGGCCATCTGTCCATGGTGTCACAACGAGGTCAACGTCAAGGGGATACTCGAGGGTGCCGAGGAAGAAGAGCCCGAGGAACCCGACGTACAACCTCCGGGACCTCCAAAGGTGGATAGTTCCCCCAGGAAGCCCGTCAAGAAGAAGGGTGGAAAGCGCTCGAAGAAGGGGAAGAAGGATTGTCCGGTTTGCTCGGGCAAGGGACGCGTGATGGTGAGGGGCAAACGCGGAAAACTGAACGAACAGATGTGTCCGAGATGCAAAGGAGCGGGTAAGATATGATCAAGGTGATATCCGAGGACGAGAAGGACCTTTTCGACGAGGAGAAGAAGTCTGAGAACCTCCAACTGAAGGAGAGGATATCCGAATCAGAGAGGAAGATCGAGGAAAGGGCGCGTGAGATATCGCGCCTAAAAGTGGTCGTGGAACAGATGACCGCCGACGCCGATGCGGCCAAGAAGGATACCGCAGCCTCCGAGAAGCGGATCGCAGACCTTACGAAACAGGTGGACTCCCTCGACAAGGAGAGGGAGGAGATGAAGAAGACGGTCGGTGCGGCCAAGGAGACCCTGAAGGGGCTCAAGGCCACCAACGATCAGCTCCAGAAGGACCTCGAGAAGGCAGGAAAGGCAGCTGCCGAGCTCGAGGAAGCGAAGAAGGCGCTGGCCGGTCTCGAGGCCGCCAGGAAGGCCCTCGAGAAGGCCGACAAGGACAGGACCGCTGACAAGGAGAGGCTGGAGAAGGTCACGACCTCCCTGAGGACGAAGAACGACGAGATCGAGGAGATGAAGACCGCGATCGGGGTCGTCGAGAAGGAGAGGGCGGAGCTCACGAAGAGGATCGAGACCGCCGAGGCCTCGCTGGCATCCATGAAGGAGGCCGCGGAGATATCCGCCGCCGAGAACGAGAAGGTCCAGAAGGATTCGGCCGCAGTCAAGGAGAAGGCGGACGCCCTGACCCGGGAGGTCGAGAGGCTCACGGCCGAGAACGCCAAGATCGTCAAGCAGAGCTCGGGTTCCACGGACAAGGTACAGGGCCTTACCCGCGAGATCGAGCGCCTCAACAAGGAGGTGCAGATGCGGGACATGAGGATCGCTGAACTCGAGAAGGCCGGTTCCGCTGAGGTCGTCAAGCTCAAGGAGGAGAACGCCAAGCTGAAGAAGGACCTCACGGAGGTCAAGGACACCATCGCGGCCGTCAAGCAGGAATACGTCAAGCTCCAGGGCGACAAGGCCGGAGAGTCGGAGCAGATGGAGGCCGTCAAGGCTACCCTCACCGAGAAGGAAGCCTCCTGGAAGACCGAACGGGAGGGCCTCAACAAGAGGATCGCGGACCTGGAGGCAGAGAACGCGAAGATCGCCGCGGAGAGCGGCGACGTCAAGATGATCATGGCCGAGAGGGACGGACTCAACGCCGAGCTCGAGAAGACCAGGAAGGAGCTCGACGAGGCTAACGGAAGGAACACTGCCCTCGAGACCGCCGTACAGAGGCTCAACGAGAGGCTGGAGACCAAGGCCGCGGCACCACCGCCTCCCGCAGCGCCGGCAGAGGCACAGGCGGCACCTCCGGCCAAGGCGGCCGCACCGCCCCCTCCGCCGGCCGAGGTGCCGGTGAGCGACACATTGGGCAAGGTCTGTCCGGTATGCGGTGGCCTCGGGAAGGTCGGGGTCAAGGACAGGCACGGCCACGTCAGGGAGGAGACGTGTCCTAGGTGTGACGGAGCTGGTATAGTTTGACAGGGTCCGATCCGCTTAAAGCCCAGGTCGAGAGTCTCAAGCAGCTCATTGCCAAGGGCAAGGCGGAGGAGGAGATCCATCTTCGGACCATCGATACATTGACCAATCAGATCAATTCGCTCAGGACCGACCTCGAGGAGAGCGCGGCGGCCAAGGAGACGCTTCAGAACGAGCTCAAATGGGCGGTCACGAGGATCCGTCAGGCCAAGGCGCAGAGCGAGATACCCGAATCCTTCAGGCAGAAGGTAGGGGAGATGCAGAAGAGGATACAGGCGATCACGAAGAGCGTCGCCGAGAAAGAGAAGGAGATCGACATCCTCAAGCGTATGATAACCGACAGGGACCAGCAGATACGTTCGTTCGAGGGCATCAAGTCCCAGTACGAGCAGATCAGACGGGACCTGCTCGCGGAGGTCGAGTCGTTGAGGGCGTCGCCATCGACGGCAACCCAATCGGGGCCCGACCCCGCTGCGATCGAGAGGATCAAGCACCTGACTGTCGAGAACGAGAAGCTCAGGAAGGATGGTCAGAAGCACACTGCGAGATACGATGAGCTCAAGACGAAGTCCAGCGCTATCGTAGCAGAGCTCAGGAAGGCCAAGCAGCAGTTGGAAAGTTTAAATAAGGAAAGTGGCACTAACGACACAATAGTGCTGAACCTAGCGCCTCCCCTGGCTGGAAGGTCGAAACGCTGCGACCTCTGCAAGGGGAGAAAGAAGGTGATCGTGCAGGACGGGGACGCCGAGAAGGAGGTCTCATGTCCGCGGTGCGGTGGAACTGGGAGAACATGAATGGAGGGTCGGAATGGTCAGGATGATCACCGAGGACGAGATGGAGCGGTCGAAGCAGGAGAAGACGTCTGAGCAACTCAAGCTCAAGAAGCAGATCACCGACATCGTAGAGAACCTCAAGGAGAAGCTCAACAAGGCGATCCAGGAGCTCAAGACGATGAAGGACGAGAACACCAAGCTCCAGGAGGAGCTCGACGCGACGAAGGCCGCGCTCGAGCAGGAGAAGGCCAAGGCTCCAGCTCCCAAGGACGGCCCACCGGCCGCAGAGACCGACCCTGGCATCCTGGAGACGCTCAAGGGCGAGATACAGGACCTCAAAGCACTGATCACGGAGAGGGACAAGAAGATCGAGCTCGACAAGGAGATCCTCGACAAGACCACAGCTTACAAGGAGGAGCTCGAACAGCGGATATCCGATCTTACCGGAGAGCTCCATCAGATGAGCGACACGATGAAGAAGCCCCAGGCGGGACCGACCCCGGTCTTCGCTCCGGTCGAGGAGGCTGCACCGGCACAACCCGAGTCGCGCGGTAGACTCCTCGGTGGAAAGCCCGAAGGATCAGGATCTATCCTGGGTGCCAAGCAACAGGATGAGAAGGCCCAGACGGTGGAAACGGTAAAGGGCGCGGAAGCCGCCCCAGAACCGCAGGAGGAGGCTCCGATCCCGGCGGAGGTCGCCGAGGTACCCGAGACGATACCCATACCCGAGGACATCGGGGAACAGGCCATCTGCCCCGTCTGCGGAGGAGAGGGTGTCATCGGCGTTAGGAAGAAGGACGGAAGCATCGTCCAAGAGGTATGTCCCAACTGCAGGGGCGCCGGAAAGGTCTGACGGTGATCAGGACATGATCAGGATCGTTGAAGAAGAGGAGATGCGCTCGCTCACCGAGAAGAGCGCTGGACCGCCGAAGCGTCCTGATATCCATTCTCAACTGGCGAAGCTCAAGGACATACTGGCAGCCAAGGAGGCCGAGATAGAGAGGCTCAGGACTGGAGGCGGGATCGATGCTGCCAAGGCGGGCGCCCAACAGGAGGTCATCACCAAGCAGATCAGGGAGCGTGACGAGGAGATCGCCCGGCTCAAGGACAGGCACGTCCGGGACGTCGAGATCATCGCCAATCTCCACGACAACATCGACGAATTGAAGATACAGGTCGAGGGATTGAAGGCGGAGGCGCTCGAACTTAGGAGGGGGACCCCACAACCACCCCAGCCGGTTCAGCCTGCACCGACCCAGCAGCCCCGACCGCCGGCGCCACAACAGCAGGTCGCACCGCAACCGCCCCAGCAGGCGGTCCAGCAGCCGCAGCCGGCAGTTGTTTCCCCGCAGCCCCAGCAGCAAGGCCATTCCCCCACATTCATGGAATCGCAACCGGGCAACGAACCACCGAGGGAGGACCGTCCGGCGGAAGAATATCAGGCCGGCGGCCCGGTCGTACATCCCCCGGGAGCGGACCAGAACGTCATACAGGCAGAGCAGGTCCCGTTCGAGGAACAGGCCCAGGAGGCCGTGGTCATTCCCCTCGACGGCAATGAGAAGACAGACGGTACACCGACCGTCAAGTACAGGCCCCTTGATTGATCCAGGTCCGAATACCCTGTGAGCGTTGAATTTTAAACATTACAGGTAGACACGTATGGCAAAGTGTTTTATGTCCTATCCGAATTATCTAACCTAGGACCGCGATGGATGTACCAGCATGACGGAGAAGAGCTTGCTTACGGTAAAGGAGAAGATACTGCTCCATCTTTCCGAGTTTCCTGCGGAAAGGTACGTCTCAGACGAGTCGCAGACCGAGATATTCGGAGTTCTTCCCCACGACCTGTCCCAGAAGGGCATAGCGGACGCCGTGGGCATCCGTTGGAACCACGTCCCCCGTTCGCTCAAGGGACTCGTCAACGACGAACTCATTCAGGTCCGTACGGGAATGGTCGAAGGCCACATGAGACGGGTCAACATCTATTTCCTCACCATGAAGGGTATCGACGAGGCGAAGGACATCAAGGAGAAGCTCGAAGCCGTGGAGATCAAGATAAGGACCGGCGACGAGGTCGAGGACGTCCCCATTTTCACCCTCGTAGAGAGACTGGGAGGCGGTGTCTCCCCATTGACCGTCCTTGTGGTAGCGAACGACGGGAAGGATGTCGTTCAGATGGAGGCTCTCGAGAAGTTCATCTCCGAGGACAAGGAGATGTCAACGCGCGTCCACATGCTGAGCGATGCCCCAAAGCCACGCAACTTCATCGGACGAGACCGCGAACTCGAGTCCGTGAGGAAGATCATATCCGAGAGGAAGGTCCTCGTCATCACGGGGATAACCGGGATCGGGAAGTCCACTCTATTGGCCAAGGTAATCGACGAGTTCACCAGCGACTACAGCGTACTGTGGTGCAACGTCACGGAATGGGACACCATCAGGAGCATCCTTTCGAGGCTTGCCGAGTTCTTCTCGCTAAACGCTTCAAGGGAGCTCAAGAAGATGATCTCGAGGTCATCGTTCCAGACCAACGAGGCGATCGAACTCATCGGCGAGAACCTCGGCGACGTGCCATCGCTCTTCGTCTTCGACAACTACGAGAAGGCGAACGATGAGCTTGCCGGCTTCTTCGGACAGATGTTCGAGGCCCTTTCGGGCAAGGACCTCAAGATGGTCGTCGTATCCAGGACAACCCCCGAGTTCTACGACAGGAGGGACGTCAACATACGTTCCCACGTGGGGGAGCTGAAGCTGTCGGGACTGAGCTTCGAGGGCACCGAGGAGATGCTCAGCTCGCGCGGGTTCTCCGGACCGAACATCGATATCCTTTACAAGATCACGGGCGGGCATCCCCTGTCCCTCGAACTGATAAGGAACCCCGACGACGTGAAAAAGCCCAGCGACCTTTACCGGTTCGTCCAGGACGAACTGCTTTCCGGCCTCGAGGAGGAGGAGAGGAAACTGCTCAACTACGCGTCGGTCCTCACATATCCCAACGAGATCGACGCTCTGCTCTACATCGACCCACCAATGGAGGCGCTCGACCGCCTCATCGACCTCCACCTGATCCAGGACCTGCCGTCGGGCATGATCTATCTCCAGAACCTCCTTCGCGAGGTGACCTACTCTAGGCTCTCCGAGGCCGAGATAAAGGAACACTGCAAGAACGCAGCGGACTACTTCATCGGCAAGGAGACGGTCTTCGACTCGCTGAAGGGGATAAGGTATCTGCTCAAGGGCGAGTACTACGACGACGCCAGCGAGATCCTCGGAAAGGTCGGGAACGAGTCCCTGAACCGCGGCCTCATCGCGGAGGTCAAGAGCATACTGACGGACCTCGAGGGCAATATCCCGACCGACCAGTTCTACAAGATATACATTCTCCAGGGGGACATGTACTTCCTCGAGACCGATCACGAGAACGCCAGGGAGTACTACGACAAGGCGCTGAACTCGTCATCCACGACGAACTTCGTGGCCCGCTCGCATGCATTCAGACAGCTCGGGTTGCTCGAACTCAGCCTCGGGAACGTCGACGACGCCAACAACAACCTTCAGATCGCTCTCGACATGGCGAACCAGTCCAAGGACAAGGGGCTGTTGGCCATGGTCAACGGCGCAATTGCCAGGCTGTTCATCCACAAGGGGGAGCACGGCAAGGCCAAGGAGCTCCTCGAACTCGCGATCCAGTACGCCGTGGAAGGGACCCATGACATCGAGTATCACGACCTTCTGATCGACATGGGGTCCATCTACATCTCGATGGGCGACATGGACAAGGCCCTCGAACTGGCGAAGGTCAGCCTGGACTTCTTCGAGGGGAGAAAGGACGTCTTCAAGCTCGGTCGTGTCTACGACCTCATGGGCGAGTGCCATTTCTCCAAGGGGGACATCGAGAAGGCCCACCACTACTGGGAGATGGCCGTCGAATCCGGACGCAGGAGCGGTTCCCACGAACTCCTCGGGTTCGCATTGATGAACTCCGTAAGGGCGCTTGCGGAGATGGAGAAGCACGACGACGCCCTGGAGAGGCTCCAGGAGGCCGAGAGGATCCACGGATCGGACATGGACCACATTCTCATGGGACACCTCAACATGGCCTACGGGATCGTCCATGCCAGCAAGGGGAATCACGAGGATGCATTGGAGTACCTCAACAAGAGCCTCGAGCTTGCGGAGAAGGGGAACGCCCCGATAAGGATAGCCGAGAAGCTATTCCTCATAGGCCGCGTCCACAGGGACATGGGGCAGGACAAGCAGGCGAAGACGTTCTTCAACAAGGCGAAGAAGATCTTCAAGGAGAGGGGCGACACCCATCACATCCAGCCCATACTCGACGAGCTCGAGAGCATGAAGTGAATTCTATTGAAGAAGATCGACCACGTGTACGATATCCCTGCCCATGTTGACGAGTATCTGCCAGGTCAGCGGGTCCCCCGTGACCAGGTGGTCGCCGGTGACGGACGCGATGTCCTTGGCAGTGTGTTTGTTCAGGGGAAGCATACCTCCCCAGAGACAGCAGTCGATGTCTAGGGTACCCGCCGACCTCACCTGGGGCATAGGCACCCGATCCCGGGATTCGAATGGCGTCATCAGGTATTCCCGGTCGGTCGGTCCTATGGCGCCCAGTTCGTCGAGCGTCAGGACCTCGACCTCCAGGTCCAGGTGATGCATGACATGTTCCATCTCCTCGGGGTTCGACATCACCAATCGGGAGACCTCGCGCTCCTCGAGTACGGAGATGAAGTTCGAATAGTTCTCTGCAAGGCCCTCGGGATCCCCCAGAATGCGATTGTAGAGCCCGCTGTTTCCTCCGATGGCGCCGATACCTGTGTCAGACAGGGCCAATGCCCTCACGACCGAGTTAGCGACCCCCGTAGAACGGGATACTGGATCGGCGAAGTAGACAGTGCCGTCCCCCTCGATCTCGACCGCCGGTTCGGGATCGAAGGGTGTTCCCTCACGCAGGAGACGGTCCATCATCCCGCGGGACCGGTCCGGTCCGCTGTAGATGAGCATCTGCCTTGCTGCGATGATCACCTCGGAGATCGGAAGCTCCGACGGACAGACGTCGTCGCATCTGCCGCACAGGGAGGAACGGAACATGACCTCGAACGCATCCCCATCGGGCTCTATCTCGCCCTTCTGGAGCTGTCGAGCCGTGGAGACACGATGGCGCGGTGAGTCCTCTTCCGACCTGGTAAGGCTGAATACAGGACAGACAGCATCGCACAGGTCACAGTCGTCACAGGGAAAGGCATCGAGGTCCGCTTCTTCCAGGAGGACCATACACACACCCTCTCTCACTCGACCAGGTTGACCGGCGTGCCATCGATGAACCCGTTCACGTTGTCCAGCGTCGTCCCGAGGATCCGCAGCATGGCCTCGTCAGTGTAGAAGGCTGTGTGCGGACTGATAACCACGTTCTCGAAACCGAGCAGCGGATGGTCCGTGGTGAGTGAGAGCTCATCCTCGACCACGTCGAGGCCAGCCCCACCTAGTATGCCCTTCTCGAAACCGTACACGATGGCATCGGTGTCCACGATCGGACCCCGCGCTGTGTTCACTATGATAACTCCCTTCTTCGCCTGGTCGATCCGTTCCCTGTTGATGAGGTGGAAGGTCGATTCGAGCAACGGCAGGTGTATGGTGATAATATCCGACCTCTCCATCAGCTCGTCGAGTTCTACGTATTCGAATCCCAACTCCGCACGGGCAGGTTCGTTGTGATAGACATCGTATGCGATGACGTCCATCTCGAAGCCGTTGGCGATCCTCACCGCATGGAGACCAATCCTGCCGGTCCCGATCACGCCGATGGTCTTTCCCTTCATGTCGCGCCCCCGGAACCCTTCATAGGAGAACTTTCCGGCCTTGACCGTGTCCCAAGAGGGCGAGAGCTTGCGGATTATGTCGAGGATCAGCGCGAAAGCGTGTTCGGCGACGGTGTTCATTCCGTACTGCGGAACGTTGCAGACCGGGATCCCCTTCTCGGCGGCATATTTCGTGTCGACGTGGTCGAACCCGGTGGACCTCGTCGTTATCAGCTTAAGGTCGGGTGCGGCGTCGATGACGCTCCTGTCGATCTTCGAGTAGATGAAGGGCGAGATGACCTCCGCATCTGCGCAGACCTCCCTCAACTTGGGAATGTCGAATATCTCGTGATAGACCGTGACATCATGGCCGCTGAACATCTCGTAGACGGACTGCTCGTCCACCGGCTCCACCTCTAGGAACACTATACGCATTACATCACCGGGCAGGGAACTGCCTGGCCGCTTAAAACGTTTATGTTCGGTGATGATTATTCCCAATCAGGTTGCCGGCAATGTCCTCTCTCCGTAATCATCGCCGACACGTTCATTGAACAATCTGAACCTGTAGTTCTCTCCAGCACATCCGTCATTGTCCAGCGAGCGGATCCAGATCGCGTCACCGCTGCTCATCATCCCGTCTGCGTTGATGTCCATGAAGACCACGCATAAGGTCTGGTTCCTGCTTGCGGAACCGGTCCGGTTCCGGGAGTAGAACGTTCCGGACAGCTTCGTCACTGCGATATCATAGTCATCGCTGGAATGATTTATCTCCGACAGGTCGTCCTGCATCCTGACGTTTCGGCCATCGGGATCGTCCCAGTCCACCACCAGCATGTCCTCGTCATGGACGGACCATGTGACGACATCCAAGCTCTCGGCTTCGACGTGGATTATATCGATTCGATAGTTGTCCACCTGTACGTTCAGGTCCCATGCGATGGACACCCCGACCTGCTCCCATTCGCCTTCGTCACTGTCATCGTCCTCGCTGCATCCCGCAGTCATGACCAACCCTACGAGAACGAATATGCACATTATTGTTCCAAGTTTCTTGATATGATCCCCTCTGGATTCGAAAGGAGTGGATATGTTATAAGGATTTCTCGAAGAGACTACCATTCTCCCTTACGGTAACTTCCAACCACCCTACATGGACTATGACCCCTAGTGTTCCCCGAGGTGATGGAATGGAAATATGGGAACATGACATCATATCGGACCTGGAGGGTTCGATCGCTAGAACGGTGCTTTACAGCATCTACGAATGCCCCATGAGCCTGGGAAGGCGGAAGGTGTGCGACATACTCCGCGGATCGGTCTCGCCATACGTGTTCAGCATGAACCTGCACACGCTGGAGACCTACGGGATGCTCGGCTCCTTCAGAAGGAGCCAGATCTACGGCCTGATAGACAGGCTGACCGATTTCGGGCTCGTGGAGAGGACGGACGGGGCGCGCCCCGTGCTCAAGGTGACGGAGGAGGGCGAGAGGTACATGTCCGGAGGACAGGTCCCCCACTTCCTCAAGGAGGTCCTCGGCGTGGACGGCTACAAGCCTTCCTCCGAGAGCGAGGAGGTCCTGAACAAGCTCCTGAAGATAAGGAGCGACCTCGCCGAGAAAGAGGGCGTCAGGCCGTACAGGATCTTCAGCAACCGCACCCTGCTCGAGATCGTCAGGAGGCGTCCGAACGACCACGACGAGCTGTCGGAGGTCTACGGCCTAGGACAGACGAGGATCGAGACCTTCGGCGACGACATCCTGAACGCCCTCAAGGCTTGAACCACACATGGCCGGACCGGTCTCTATACTGCCGGTCCGGCTCGATAATTTTCCGATCGAATGGGCAGCCGATCTGGACATGAGGAATTGGTCTATTGCCTGGATGGCAAGGTCACAAACGGGAGACGACCTTCTCGACGACCTTCCATGCGTTGGCGGTGTTCTCCTTGGCACGGATCCCGATGGTCCTGAGCTCCTCCTCCGTACCGACGCCGTGGGCATAGTTGTCCACGGTGCAGAGGGAGGCGTACTCAAGACCGAGTTCGCAACATATCGTTGCCTCGCTGCCCATCGTCATGCCGACGACGTCCGCGAACGATGAGAGATATTTGACCTCGGCGAGTGTCTCGAGCCTTGGACCCTGTGTCTGGTAGTATATGCCGCGGTCGTACAGCGGCCTGATGTTCAGCTCGTTCGAGGTCGATATCAGGATGTCCCGGATCCTCTCCGAGAGTCCGGGTATGACATGTATAGGTCCCTCGTGCGACGTCGTCGCGGGCATCATCTCGATGTAATCGTCGGGAATGACCAGCGATGGAGCCCTGATGAGCCGTTTCAGACTTCCAGCGGATGACAGACCGATGATCGAGGCCACGCCAAGTTGCTGCAGCGCCTTCATGTTGGCTCCGTGGTCTATCATGTGAGGAGGGTTCTGGTGGGTCATTCCATGTCTCGGCAGGAGCACTGCATCCACGTCCTCCATCTTCCCGACGTAAAGGTCCACCTGCTTTCCGCCCACGTCGACCGATGTCGGCGTGAAGCCCATCAACACTGCGTCGCTCAATCCGGTCCCGAGAGATATACCGATCATCCCTTCACCTTCCATACCCTGTGATAGGTGCCCGGGTCCATGAAGACCCGGGTCATCTTAGCTGCGAATCCCTTCTCCTCCTCGACCATCGTCTTCACGTCGAGGACGGTCTTGGCAAGGCCCACGACCTCGCCCTTGGTGGTCTTGACACTGACCATCGATCCCTTGCGGATCTCTCCAGAAGCGCTCCTGACGCCAGGGGCCATCAGCGGTGCGCCGTGACATAGAGCGTCAACGGCTGAATCCTTGACAACGATCGCGGGCAGATGGTCGAACAGCCTCTCGAAGGGCTGCACTATCCTGTCCATCTCTGTGCTGTCGCCCTCCTCCTTCCAGAAGTGATGGGCGTCCTTGACGTCCTGGAGTGTCACGCATTCATCGATGGTAAAGGTACATGACCGCGTCCGGCGGAGTTCCTGGAGATGCGCTCCGGTGCCGATCGCACGCCCCATGTCCCTTGCAAGTGTTCTGATGTAGGTACCCGACTCGCACCTGGCGCGTATCAGGGCGTCCCGTCCATCCATCTCGATGAACTCGAGCTCGTGGATGGTCCTCTGCCTCAGTCTCCGCGCGACCGCTGACCGGACAGGAGGCGTCTGATAGATCCGGCCGGTGAAGAGCTCCACGGTCTCGGATACCGTATCGATGTCGACGTCCCGGTGGAACCGGATGACGCCGATGTACTCCTTCTCCCCGTAATTGAGTGCACCGGCACCCCGGGTGGCGTTGCCGAGCATGACCACGAGCACGCCAGTCACTCGTGGGTCGAGGGTCCCTCCGTGTCCCGCCTTATCGATGCCGAAGATGTCCCGGACCCAAGCGGATGCCTGATGGCTGGAAGGCCCCATGGGCTTGTCCAGCAATATTATTCCGTTGGTGTAGGGGTCATCCAGAGGACCACCCCCTGTACGCATTTGCGATGAGTGAGGCAACGTCCTCCGCTGGAACCTCGGTGGTGTCGAGGACGAGGTCGAAGGTCGTCAGGAGCTGCTGCCTGTCAGCCGGGTCGAAACCGTAGAGGTCGGTGTACCGTTTCCGCTCCGAGGCCTCCCTCGCCTCGATCTCCCTGGCCCTCTCCTCGGGATCGCCCTGCTCCCTCTCCACGAGTCGCCTGACCTTCTCGTCGATCGAGCAGGTCAGCCAGACGTTGAATGAACGTATACCTTCCCTGTGAAGCATGAAGCCGGACATCCTTCCCTCGAGGACCAGGCCGCCCTTGCCTGCCAGTTCGATCTGTCTGGCATCGAGGTCGCGGTCGACCTCGGGGTGGGTCTCGGAATACACGTTGAATTCCACGAGGTCCATCCCCTTCTCTTCCGCCATCCTGCGGAAGATGTCTCCTGCGTATATGTGTTCGAGACCGAGAGCCTCGGAGAGGAGCCTGCAGACGGTCGTCGTCCCGGTCCCGGGGAGTCCGCCGACCGTGATCATGCGTTATACCCCTTCGGCCGGAACTCGATTATCTTCAATATACGCAGGATGAGCTGTCCGGTGGGTATCGAGATCAGGGAATATATGAGTACCCAGTTTGGGAAAATGTACGGATTGTCCATCATGGACCACCTCGCCGCCCACGGGAGCGAGATGTACTGATAGTCGAGGCTGTCGAAGAAGGTGAACAGCCATGTGAATATCGATATCGCGACGATCGTCGTGAAGACCATGGACTTCATCGATGAGAGCATGATCTTGGACTGATATGCCATGATCTCGCCCTGCTTCTCCATGAGCTTCTTCACCTTGTTCTGGTTGCCTGCCATCCGCGCCTCTCGGAGCTCCTTCTGGTATGTAGACATTATCTTCTGGGACCTGGCTGTCTCGTACCAGTCCGTGAAGAAGTGCCTCAGCACGGATGAGAAGCTCACCATGATCATGGAAGCGCACATCAACGTGAACACAGGATACTTTCCGTCGAACCCGATGAGCGGTTCGAAGACCGCGCCCACGGTGAGTCCTGCAGAGCGACGCATCGACGGATCTATGATGATTATGATCGTCATCATGAACAGGAAGATCATGAATGTCTGGGAGAGGCTCGCGCCCTGTTGGGCCGTAGCCTTGTCGGCGAGTTCCTTGTCGAAGTCGGGGAACGCCTCCTCCTCTTCGGCCTCTTCCTCCTCCCCTTCCACTTCCTCCTCCTCTGCCGGGGGTTCCTCCCTCGGCCTGTCCGTGACTGGTCCGTCGTCCGGCTCGTCGGGGAGGTCGTCTTCCTCGTACTCCTCGAAACGGCTCCTCCTGCTCTTCATGCTCCTCGGGCTCATTCAGTGACTCCATATCCTCCGTTCACGTGGAAGGTGTCATGTTATTCATCGGGCCTTTTTAACCGTTTTGCCCCCCCCAGTCCTGTTATCCAATCCTGTAGAATGCCCACAAAAGGCTTAAAATGCCCAAAATCGGCCCTTCAGCGGCAGGAGAGGACGACATCGGCCAAACGCACCGTATCATCGTGCGAATTCACGTTGAACACAGGAATTCCGTCTATCTCGGCACCAGGGTCCAGATCGTTGGCCATTACACCAGCGAAAGCGATGATCTTCGATGGTCTACCCCTCACCCTGAACGTCTCGTCGAGTCCATCGACGCTCTTTGAGAGAACGACGGTACAAGCACGCGGATGCTCGGCTGTGAGGCCCTCGCAGATCACTATGTCGATGCTTTCCGGGACCTTGTCGAGGGCATCATCCAGACCCGTACGTCCCTCTGCCCGTTCCACTGTTGCCACCTGGCCCTCGGAAAGAGATATCACCATATCGGCGCCCGCACTGAACTGTCTGAAGGTGTCCTTGCCCTCCACGTCGATCGTGAACTGCGAGTGGGGCATGAACTTGACAGCGCAGACGTTCATACCTCGGGATTTTAACTCACGGATCAATGCCTCGGCGGTCGTGGTCTTTCCGCACTTCTTCAATCCCATCAGCGAAACGATCAACATTCGATTCACTCGAAGCAGCCGAGCTGGCAGTTGACGATCCTGATATCCATTCTGTCGAGGGCCTCCCCGACGACCTTCGGAGAGACGTTGTGTTCGTTCGCAGTCGCGAGCGCCACCTTGCATGGTATCCTCCCGTCCACTGCCCTCTCCGCGAGTGCACTCTCGAGCTTGTCCATATGTATCATCCTCCGCTGGTCAGGTGGATAACCTCGACCGTGGCCCCGTCGGGGACGTTGACCGACGGGAACGAATCCCGCGGGACCACCGTTCCGTTGATCTTGACTATTACCAAGGGAAAGATGTAGTTGAGGCGCTTCAGGAGGCCGGACACGGTCTCATCGGGGACGTGGTCCCTTCCATTGCCGTTGACCGTTATCATTCGCAGGAACCTCCCAGAAGGATCTCCATGACCGTGTTCGCCTGCCAGTGGGCCATGAGTCCGACCTTCGGCCCCGTGAGGATGCCCTCCTCGCACGGGATGCCGTGGGGGTCCTCGATCAGATACAGGGTCCCGGAGACCCTGAGCGACACGCGCTCGCTCCCGCCGATGCCGCCAACGCCCGAGGCGGCGACGATCGGTGTCTTCGGAAGCTTGATGAGGACCTCCTCGATCAGACGGACCTTCGTCTCGGCCAGATCGAGCGCCTCGACTATGATATCGACGTCCCTGAAGGGCTCGTCCATGCTTCCCTCGTCGAGCATGACCTCCCGTGCATCGACCACGACGCCTTCCACGGCCCGCTCGATGTTCTCCTTGAGTGCCTCGACCTTGGGCATCCCCACCTGGTCGAGGAAGAAGCACTGCCTGTCCAGGTTGCCCTTCTCCACGAGGTCCATGTCGACGATGACGAGACGGCCCACCCCGGCCCTCGCCAGGGTCATGGCAACGTTCGATCCAAGACCGCCGGCTCCGGCAATGCCCACAGAGGCCTCCTTCAGCCTGGCGGTGATCTCGCTGTTCTGCATGATGGAACCGAATTGCCAACTTTCCGTTTAAAACTATCCGCTAATGTCGGGAAAGGGAGCCAGTACCACATATTGTCATCCTTGACATAATGTTGACGAGCCTTAGCATGGGCAGGATTACCCAGGTTGAAACCTACTACCTATTCAATTCAAGCGCGGGCATTGGATACGGTCCGACTCTCATTTAGCAATGGCGTCCTTGTTCACCATTTCTCCCAGTACAGGGGATCGTCGGACGGCGGGTCTTCGCTTTCGTCGTAATTACCGCCCCAGTCGTTGAGTCCCGCTGCTGTGTCAGCGTCGATCCGGTCCTGGAGCATCCTGAGCATGTCCGCCTCGTCACCGAACCCGAGTGATATCATCTTCTGGGGCGTTGGGACGCCGTTGTGTGTCCATCCCCTGCGGAAGTAAACAGCGTCTGCGAGCTTCTGGTACTGGTCCTGCCGGAACTGGTAGAGCGCCTCCATCTTCTCCGGGACGGTCATGCCAGCAACCTCGTCCTTCGACATACCTGCCTTCTCGACGAGGGCCGTGTCATACCTCTCCTCCCTGGAGACGTATTCCATCTCGGTGACGGGGCCCATGGACCTGTAGGGGATCCAGTCGTCCGCTCGACGGCCGCGTCCCATCCAGACGTTCATCGCCCGCTGCCAGTTGTAGCAGCGTTCGCTCTGGATGATCAGGTCGTCCTTCTCCAGCTCCGATCCAGTCATGGCGTTGACCAGGTCGACGTAGTTCTGGACGTGTCCGGGGACCTTGGACGGCTCGTCAGTGTCCGCATTGTTCGCTGGCTCGACGTCGTTCCAGGGCAGTTTGCAGAAGCCGTTCAATCCGAACCACGTCCTCCACATCGGGAAGTAATGCAGAGCCTCGGCCTTGTCCGGGAACGTGGGTATAGCATTGTTGACCATGTCCATGAATATCAGCCATGCTTCGTCGTGCTGTGGACCCTTCAAGGTCAGGCCGTAGCCTCCCTGCATTGCGAGGGACTCCTTCGTCACGTATTCCGAATACTCCAGACCCTTGCTCTCCATGCCGCAGTCCTCGACGAGGCGTTCGTCGCCCCAGCCCTTGGCCTTGATCCAATCCTTGACTCGGCGGATGCCCTTCGGAGCGACGCTCATGAACTCACCATCGTCTCCGCGGGCCATCCTGTGCATGAACTCCATGACGGCGCGGGCGTTGCCGAAGCAAAGCTCCAGGTCGTCGCACCTCTCCCGGTTGAGTATCCCGTACTCGTACATCTCCATGTAGAACGCGATCGCCGTTCCGGTCGAGATAGTGTCCAGACCATACGTGTCGCAGTAGAAATTGAACTCCAGGACCCATTCCGGCTCCCAGAGGCCCATGTTGGAGCCGCATCCGACGGTCTCGTACTCGGGTCCGTCCACCGTGACGCGGTGACCGGCGTAGGGGCCGGTCCGGAGCTCGAAGCCGTCGACGGTCTTGGAGCACGCCATCGTGCAGCCGTGCCAGCAGCCGTCTGGGATGACCTTCGTGAAGAGGTCGTAGAACTTCGGCGAGTACAGCTTCGAGGCCTTCGGGAAGGAGCCGAACCTGTAGTTCTCGCAGGGCAGTAGGTCGTAGGCGTCCATGATCTCCACCAGATGACCCGTGCCGACGGCGCGCATGTTGCACTGATGCCTGTCGAGGTCCCGTATCTCCTTGTGCAGCTTGGTCCCGACCTTCGCCATCGTGACCGGGTCTGCGGGATTGTTCTCAACTCCCGTGAACTTAGGAACTACCGCGACGACGCCTTTGACCCTCTTGTCCCTCAGGACGGTGCCGAGTCCGCCTCGACCCGCCTGCTTGACACGTGCCACCTTCCTCCGGGGATCGTAGAACGACGAGTTGAGGCAGCCCCAGTAGGAGTGCTCGGCACCCAGGCCCGATGTGATCGATGAGACCCTCTGACGCGACTTCTCGGTATCCTCCGCCGCGTAGATATGAGCGAGCTGTTCCGAGAGGACATGGGTGTTCGTCTCCTCGAGGGGGGCAGTCTCTATTCGTACCTCGGAGGCGATGCCGTCGATCACAACGACGACGTCCTCGTTTGCCTTTCCCTGGATCGCCATGGCGTCGAACCCGGCGAACTTGAGGAAAGGACCGAAGAAACCGCCAACGTTGGAATCGCAGACTATATCGGTAGATGGTGAAACGGTGAGACATATCGACTTGCCGGACCCCGGGTACTGGGTGTTCCCGCACATCGGACCGTTGGTGATCGCGAGAACGTTGTCCTCGCTGTCCCACCTCGTCCCTGGAGATATGGAGTCCCAGAGGATCTTCAGGCCGAATCCGCGGCCGCCGGTGAACTTCGCGATCATGTCGTCGGTCACCGGCCTCTCCTCTATGGTCCCCTTGGATAGGTCAACGTGCAGTGTCCTGCGGTTGTACCCTCTGACTATCTCGCCCTTCTCGAACGAATGGGTGGCAAGCACCCGGTGTTCTCCCCGAAGGGTAGCGACGTCGATCTCGTGCACAGTGTTGCCTGTCTCGTACTCCTCGATCGGGATCTGTCCATCGACCATCTTCAGGCCCCCAGGTTGTGGTACACTAGCTCGCGTACCGCATCGATATCTATCTCTTCCATGTACAATGCCTCGTTCGGGCAGGCCCTCACGCAGGCGCCGCAGGAGATGCACTTGAAGGGCTCCATGCGGCCCTCCCACTTGCGTACAGCCCCGATCGGGCAGAATCCAACGCATGCCTGACACCCGATGCACGTGGATGCGTCCAGTGTCACGGCGCCGTTCGGGCGCCTTTCGAGCGCGCCTACCGGGCACATGTCCAGGCAGAGGCCGCGCTGGTCGCAGACGTGCATCCTGTATTCACCCGGAGAACCCGAGATCCGGATCGCCGACTGGTTCCCTCCGACGGTCGTCTTGAACTGGACCTGTGAACAGGCGCTCTCGCAGTCCCTGCATCCGTCGCACTTCTCGGGATGGAACCGGACTATCTTGACCTTTGACATCCTACCTCACCCGTCTACAGGAATATCAGGACGAACGCCGCCCAGCAGAACGCCGTGACGATCGTCGATGTCGGATAGTAATGCTCCCTTGCGATCCGGTCCACGTCGAAGTGCAGGTTCTTCACGCGCACCGCGATAGGCAGTGCGACCCCCGCTGCCACCGCGGCGAAGAAACCGCGGCCCAGACCGAGGGGTAGAACGCTGATGAAGTCGGCCATGACGAAGGCCTCGCCCGAGGCGATCGGGGTCGTGATCTGCGTGAACAGGTATCCCGTGACATACACGGAATATCCGATGATCACGCCGAGCGACATCAATGGCACGGGCTTCCTCATCTTTGCAAGGTTCAGCGAGGGCGCCAGGAGGATGATCTCGAACACGATGCCCTCGGCCGCTATCGCCAGTGCGGAGCAGATGACGACGGTCCCGATCGGCGCGAAGTACCGTAATACGCTCGCGACAAGGGCCATGCCCACCTGCATGCCGGGTACGCCGTATATCCTCCGCGTACCGGCCATCAATCCAACGCCCACGAACCCTGCAAGGAACGCTCCGGTCGGGAAGTGCGCCATGGCGCCTGTCCCCTTCGGAACGCCACCTATCAGGCATTCTAGGAGCCCCCATATGGTACCGAAGACGACGATACCCATCAACATCCTGTACCTGTTCATATCAAATCACCTCGATCGTGACTATATCGCTTACCCAGAAGCTCGTGGCGAGCTCCGGGAACACTATCTGCATGTCGGCCTCCACAAGGACGCCGTCCATCATCATTGTCCAGTTGACGGTCTTGTTGTAACCGTCGGAACCGTATATCGTAAAATCGTTGGCCGATCCATTGAGTAGCCCTGAATGGTTGAGAAGGTCGCTCGGCCGTACTCCCTCGTAAGTGTCGTTGTCGACCGTCTCTTCCACCAGTTCGAACGCGAAGATGTCGAACGGCTGCTTCGCGACGTAGAGGCGGCCGTTCACCACCAGAGTCTCAACGTCGGCGGGATTCATCGAGACAACATCCCTGATCCGGTATTTACCCGGGAGGTCGGGGAACGCGGTCATCGTCCCATCCTCCACCATGACCCCCCTGAGCATGTCAGCCCAGGTCACGTTCTTGGCGTAACCGTCGTTCGCGCTGATCATGAACTGATACTGCTCGGGACCGGCCACGTTTGAGGAGTTCACAACATCGCTGAGCGAGATCCCGGTGTATTCGGTCTGGTCGCTTCCGGTGATCGTCACTTTGGTGAATGTGTCGAACATATCGCTGAGATTGTATTCGTAGCCATCGATGCTGATGATCACGTCATCATCATGCTCCTCGTCGTCATCATCGTCGTCATCGGACCCAGTGCATCCGGTGAACATGATGGATACAGCGAGGACCAGCGTCAGAAGGATCGTCATCCAACCAAACTTCCATTCCCTCATTATACCACCTCTATCTCGACGATGTCGCGGACGAAGTACTGCTTCACCCTGGTGGTGAAGTAGACCTCCTTCCCGTCTATCTTCAGGACGCCGTTGAGCATGTCGTTCCAGTCGACGGTTTTCCTGTAACCATCAGCTCCCACGATGGCATATTGATGGGACTCAGGGTCCTCGAGTCCAGTGTCGTTGATGAGATCGGACAACATGACTCCCCGATGACCGTTGAGTTTTACGACAGTGAAGTTCTCCTCGAGCCCGCGCCATTCGTAATCGACGCCGTTGATGGTGACGGTGTCCCCGGCCTCCCTCATGTTGAGGATCCCGTAGACGAGTGCAGAGAGCGAGAATACGAGGACGAGGACCGCGATGATGCCAAGCCGTCTGTCCATCGACATGCCCTTGGCTACCCCGGTTCCTCTACCTCTGAGTACTGCCATGTGCCCGGTAATCCCCCTTCCGATATTAAGGATTTACCCTCGTTACTAGTCTACGCTGACGGGTTAAGAATAAAAGAAAGAATGGGGGAACCGAAGGGGGAGGTTGTCGCCGGATGGGGGCAACCGGCGCTATCGCTCGCGAAATGAACGAAACCAGTCAGACCTTCGGCTCCCCTCTGCGATTAATCATGAGGCTCCGCGGCTCACTGTAGTTTCTGTCTCGATATCCGAATTCCGCTCGGTGTCATCAGGAGCATGCTGTTCGGAAGCATGACGACGTCGCCGTTCACGTCCTTCACGATCTCGTGCGACCTCCTCAGAAGGCGCTTCATCCCGAGCTCGTCCTTCGACATGGACGAATAGTTCAGAACGAGGACGTCACCCGAATAGGTGATCCCCTCGAACTTGTGTAGGTCCTCGTACCGGTGTATCTCCGCCACCCGGATCATCGTCCTGACGGACGACGAGACCTCCTCGGTCATGCCCTGTTCATCTGTCAGATCGACGAACTTGTCGCCGATGTACTCTTCTTCGATATCATCTCTAGATACTCGCTTTAGCAGGTTCATCCCAATCCCTCACTGGCACGCTGAAGGGACATAGACATCTGGGTATAAAACCATTTCTATCGGAAATGAAGGTCGGCCGGGTGAATTATGAGGTCGAAATAATAAAGTCTAGGATCTCACCGGACATAATTACCGTTCGGTCACTGATAGATCGAGGTGATTCGTTATTTAATTACCCGTAAATTGTTGAGGACCTAGTTGACGAGGTACGAGGTCCCGCTTCCACTGACGAACATGTCGCAGGTACACATCCCGGACTCGGTGGAGGTGGTGGTTCCGCCGTCGACGACGGTGACATCGGTCGAGCTCTCGGATTTGTCGTATTCAGCGGCCACAGACCATCTGGAGCCGTACACATCCTGCTCGTACATCTGCAATGAGCGGGCCTGACTGAGGGCCCTCATAGCGAACCTCTCCCCGGACCTGAAGACGTTCCACGATCCACCGTCGAACTTGGCCTTGGTCAATGCGATCTTGTGGAGGGACCAACCGCTGGATGTGCTCCTTGAATAGATCAACTTGACCTTGACGAGATTCCCAGCATGGTCGGTGAGTATGAAGGTGTACCTGGACCCGGACCTCTTCCGTTTCTTCTCCGGAGCTCCGTCGATCTCGTCGTAGACGTCGAAGCGGACCCTGTCGGAAAAGGTGTCGTACCATATCCTGAGCTCGGGTGCGGTCGCGTCGATCTTCACGGTAATGTTGATGATCGTCCCATTGTTGCCGCTGTGGTCGACGCTTCGATACTCGACCGTTACATTCCCGTCCGACGAACCGTCAGGCAGAGCATGTACCAATACGACGGTCCCCGTCTCCCAATCACCGCCGTCGATCCTGTAGTAGGTCTCACGGACGCCCGACAGGTCGTCGGTCGCTGTCAGATTTATAGTGACGTTCGAGTTGTACCATCCGTCGACGTGGTCGTCCGTCGTCGTCGGAGCGGTCATGTCCGGAGTGTACTGGGTCGTGTTCCTGAAACCGTACCACGGAGAGTAGTCGACCACACCTAGGGTGTCATCGTCGGACCAGTCCGTTATGGTCGCAACGAGTGACGATTCATGGACCGTTCCCCAGTGGTTGTACTCGGCATCGATCGAGGAGGTTCCGTCGTTGTGCATGTTCAGATCGTTCGAGAGCATGGTCACGTTCTGGATGTCAGTACTGGGGCATGATCCGGATATCTCGATCCCGACGTCGTTCCCGATCACGTCTGAATACGTGACGGAACATCCATCGGAGCTGTCGATCTGGATACCGACGTCGTTCTCCGTGACATTGACCTGTGAGATGGTGACGTCATCGGCCTCCACGTCGATCCCAGCATGACCGGACGGAGCGTCTGTTATCATGAACCCACCGACCGTGGCGCCATCGGCGGTAACGGTAATGACCGTACCTCCATCGGAGGTCAGCTCGGTGGTCGTGCTACCGTTCCCTATCAGGGATATATCGACGTCCAGTACGATGTCCTCCTGATAGGTGCCGTCCATCACACTGACGATCGTGCCAGCATCGGCTGCGTCGATCGCGTCCTGGATCGTCGGGTACGGGTCCCCGATGGACCCGTCGCCGGGACCCGATGCGTCATCGTCCACGAACAGGATGTCCCAGTAGGTGAACAGCCACTCGTCCCATTCGGAATCGGTAACGAACTCCCCTGGACCACGTGTAATACTTGTGTACGAAGACCACAGTTTGTTCTCCGTGTCGGGGAAGTTTATGCTGAGTCCGTGGGCGTTCCCGCAGGCCTCGTCGGCGTCGGTCGTCGAAGTGTGATGGCCTTCCGCGATTATCGTGGAATTGAGCTCCTCCATGAGTGCGAGGGCTGCGTCCCTCAATGCGGTCGGAATGGATGTGATGTTGAAGATATGACCTACGTAATGGTGCAGATCCACTATCCGGTCATACTGGTTCCCGTAGGGTCCCTCGTAGGACTCCGTGGCCTCCCTTGCCTCTATGATCTCCCAGTGATGGAAGTCATACGCCTCGTCCATGGCGTCAATGAAGTCATTCAGATCTGACATCAGCGCGGTCATGTTGGTGAGATTGATCGCTGACCATGTGTGAGACTGATAGACCATGAAACTGTAGAGGTCGAGGGCCTCCTCGACCACGTACGACGCGACGTCTGCGGGATCGTCGGTCGTGTCCATGTACTCGATGATCAGGTCCATGTCCCAGGAAATGGCCTGTGAACCGTAAGCCCATCCGACCTTCTCGGACGCGACCATGTACGAGCCGACATCCCTCATCTCGTATGCGACCTCGGTGTTGGCCATCAGACATTGAGCGTAACCGATCACGTCGATCCGCTCACCCTCATCGAGGGCATCATCGAGAGCGGTCCGGGTCTCGGCTATGGTGAGCGTCCCGCCATCGGTGTCGTCCACACAGCATCCGGTGAATGCGCCCCCGTGGTCCCACATCGTGAGGAACGTCCTGTTTGATGGATACTCCTCGAGGGTCCAGTTGACGAACTCGTACAATGTGTCGCCGTCCGCCATGTTCATCTCGCTGTCGAGCCATGATGGTGAGAGCTCGGTCGTGGTCCCGTCCTCGACGTGATAGAGGACCGTGTCTCCGTCGTCCGCATCGTCCTTCAGGACGAGCGTCACGGTATCGGCGACGGAGTCGTTTATCTCCGCCATCTCGACCTTCGAATAGAACTCGAGGTTGTTGTCGCCGTCAAGGTAGAACATCGCAGTCCATTCCGACGACGCCGATGCTGACATCGATATGAGAGGGAAGGCCAACAGTAGAAGGGATAGTGCCACCATAAATCGGGCGGAGGGGGACGACATGCCTACCCTATACGGCACTCACGGATTTATATGCTTATCGATGGCCAGATATTATCAAATACGCAATTGGAGATTAGAAAAACGCACATTCATCAATGCAACGGGATCGGCGTGGCCAGACGCCTTTCGGTTCAGCAGTTAACTATTAATGTTCGCGGGACCCTCACGGCCTCATGAAGGCCCTGGCATTCATGATGTTGATATTGGCGATGTTCGTGCTCGCAGGGACCGCTTCGGCGGATGACGTCTACTTCGACGAACAGGATGTCGAGATCGATGAGGGAAAACTTTGGGACAACAGGGGACGGGACATCGAGATCCCGGCCAACGCCACCTTCACGCTGCGGGTCAACGTGTCAGCGGTAGACCCGGATGAATGGCACAATTTCACCGGCATCGATATCTACCTCTTTACTCCGGACGAATACGACAACTACGATGACGGAGAGGGCGAGGAGTTCGCGACCCTCAGTCCCCCTGGATGGCTGGAGAGCCGCGAAGGGACCTTCGAGTGGTCGAAGATAACCGAACCCGAGGATGTCGTGCTCTACCTCGTGATAGACAACCTCAACAACACCAGGGAGAACGACGCCGTCCCGAACAGGACCGTATTCATGAACATCAACTGGTCCATAATAGAGAGGGAGGATATCGGTCCGAACGGCCAGGAACCCACCGAGAGCGACGACGATGGCGATATCACAACGTTCCTTATACTCGCCGTGATCGTCCTGGTCGTCATGATGGCCATCGGCATGGGTGTTCGCCGTAAAGGCACTGGTGAGGACGGGGAAGGTCCTTCCGAGCCCGAGGAGGAGGACTACTTCGGGCGCATGCGAATTGGTTGAGGGGCTTCCGGATGGAACGGTCCAGGGCGTTCGCTCCCGGTCATGTGACCGGGTTCTTCAGCATCCACGACAGTGCGGACGATGTAGCGATGCGTGGGTCCAGGGGCGCCGGCTTCTGTGTCGACCTGGGGTCCCATGCCACGGTCGAATTGGCCGATTCCAATACGATTCTCGTCAACGGCCTCCGCTCGGAGATGAAGGTCCTGACGGACGTGGTGGAGGCCTTCACACGCTCCATGGACACACGATTGAAGGTCTCGATAGAGAACGGATTGCCGCTGGGCCAGGGGTTCGGCATGAGCGGAGCCATGGCACTGTCGACTGCGATGGCCGCGGCCAAGCTCCTCGGCAGCGATGTCGACCCGATACTCGCTGCGCATACCGCCGAGGTCCTCAACGGCACGGGACTCGGCGACGTGGCGGCGCAGTCGGTCGGCGGTTTCGAGATCCGCATGGTCGAGGGCGTGCCTCCCCATGGAAGGGTCGAGAACCTTGACATCGATGTCGACGTCGTCTACCTGAGATGGGTCGAGGAGCCGATGAGCACCCCTGCGGTCCTTCGGAACCCGGATGACAGGAAAAGGATCATCGAGGCTGGTGCAGAAGCGCACTCCGCACTGACGGAAGAGCCCACACTCGAGAACTTCTGCAGGTCCAGCAGGAGGTTCGCCGATTCGACGGGCCTTATCGGACCTCATGTAAGGAAGATCATCGGAGAGAGGAAGCTGGCGGGAATGTGCATGCTCGGACATTCGGCCTTCTCGTTCGAGGAGTTGGACGGAGCGGTCGCTGCGGGAATAGGTCCTGCAGCACATCTTATCTGAAGTGAGTTCAGGGATACGGAAGCACGTCGTCGATCAGGTCGACGTGCGTCATTATCATCCTTCGGCAGCAGTAGCGTTCGATACCCAGCTGGTCGAGCGCCCTCTGGGGGTCCTCGCCCATCGCGACCTTCTGCTTGTAGACGGCGTAGAAGTGGCCTATCACCTTTCCGCAGCTGAAACACCGGACGGGCATTATCAAACGTATCACCTGTAGGACTTCTGCCGCTTCTTCCTCGCTCCGCGGCCGAGCGGTTTCTTCGTCTCCTTCCTGCGTGCGTCGTTGACCAGCAGGCTCCTGTCGAAGTCGCGGTAGACCTCCTCGAGGGTGCTGTCCTCGAAGAACTGCACGAGCCCGCGTGCGATAGCGGTCCTCGTCGCGTAGGCCTGACCCATGACGCCTCCGCCCTGGACGTTGACGCTTATGTTGACCATCTGGGCCTTCGTCCCGGCGAGGTGGAGGGGCTCCTGGACCTTCAACCGGGCCATCTCGGTACCCCAGTGATCGAGAAGCATGCTGTTGACCCTGAAGGTCCCGTTGCCCTTCTCGACAGTTGCGCGGGCTATCGCGGTCTTCCTCTTTCCACTGACGACCACAGGCTTCATTCCAAGTCACCTACCTTGGCCCCGAGTTCCATCGCGACCCTGTTGAGCGTTATGAACTTCTCCGGCGCTGGACGCATCGACACGTCCACCTGTTCGGTCTTCTCCTTGGCGTATTCCTTGGGTACGCCCATGTAGACCCTCAGGCGGTGAAGCGCGTCCCTGCCCCTGGGCTGCTTGTAGGGGAGCATCCCGCGGACGGTCCTCTTGACGATCCTGTCGGGCATGCGCGGGAAGTGCGGACCCTTCCTCGGATGGTTGAGGCGCCTCTTGGTCAGGTACCTCATGATGACCTCGTCCGGGTCTCCCACGATTATCGCCTTCTCGGCGTTGACAACGATTATCTCCTCGCCGTCAAGCAGGCTCTTGGCAAGGGAACTTGCGAGCCGGCCCAGGACGGCACCTTCGGCGTCGATGACCTTCATGTGATCACCCGATGATCCTGATCCCCTTTCCGGAGGGGTTCTTCTCGATCAACTGCTCTATCGTCGACACCTTTCCGCCGGACCCCGTGATTCCGGTCTCGGCCGACTCCGACATCGAGACAGATGCTACAGTCAGCTTCTTCGACACGGACCCGGCTCCTAGGAGCTTTCCGGGGACCACGACGATGTCACCGTCGGCGGTGGTCCTCTCGAGGTGGGACAGGTTGACCTCGGCCCAGCTGGACTTCGGCTTCTCGAGCCTCTTGGCTACATCCTTCCAGATAGGGGCCTCGTTCTCGAGGGCCGATCTCTTGAGCGTTCCGATGAGCTCAAGCACGCTGTCGCTCTTGCCAGTTCTACCCATCTCCTGTCCTCCAGACTGGACCTCTTATATAGGCCCCTGATATAAACCTTGTGGTGAGCGGGAAGGCGAAAATGACCTCGTTTTTCAATGTCTGGCCATGTCCCGGCGCGGGTTCCGGCAGGGGTCCGCTGGAATTCTCGGAACCGCGTGACATACAGGGATTTCGTAATGCTCGTCCGACCATACCTTTTTAACACACACGCACATTGCACGGGAGATGACCGACCAATTCGACTACATGAAGCTCCTCGAGGACGCCAAGAAGGAACTCAAGGCGCCCGCCAAGGAGGAGGAGCGTTTCAAGCTTCCCGACGTGGAATCGTTCATAGAGGGGAAATCGACCATCCTCAGGAATTTCAACACAATTGCCGACATGATCGCAAGGGAGCCCGAGCATCTGCTGGGCCACCTTGTGAAGGACGTTGGCGCACCTGGATTCATCGACGACTCAGGACGCCTGGTCCTCAAGGCGAGGATAATCCAGGAGGACCTGCAGAAGAAGGTAAACGCCTACTTCGAGACCTATGTCCTCTGTTCCGAGTGCGGTCGGCCTGACACACATCTGATCAAGGATTCCAGGACACTCATCCTGGTCTGCGACGCATGCGGCGGCAGAAGGCCAGTCCTCGTCAAGAAGGGTGTGAAACACGAGGAGAAGTCGCAGAAACTCAAGGCCGGGGACGTTATCGAGGTCACGGTCCAGGACATCAGCCACCGAGGCGACGGCATGGTCCGACAGGGACCATATGTCATCTTCGTGCCGGGAACGGCGAAGGGCGACCGCGTGAAGATCAGGGTAGAGTACGTCTCGAACAGCAACTACGTCCAGACCAAGGTCGTCAAGGAGTGACGACATGGACCCCTCCGATATCCTCAGGGCGCGTGCAATGACCGCCCTCATGGAGGGGAGCCACGAGGAGGCGGAACGGCTTTTCAGGTCAGACCTGGCCTCGACCGACGACTGCCTCTCCAGGACGGGATTGTCGATAGCTCTTATCAGGCAGGGAAAGGACCCGGCCGATATGGACGGTTGCGAGGACCATCCGTCCATGATCGCGTACAACATCGAATCGGCCGAGCTCGACGCCGTCGTCGATCTCATCGATTTCGGGACAGCGGAGGGGCAGACCCTTCAGCTAATCGCGGGTGCGGTAGAGCGTCGTGCCAGGGAGATGCTCGACGATGGGCGTTACTCCGATCACATCTCATCCTACGGACTGCTGTCCTCGATGACCGACGACAGGGACAGGCTCCACTGGGGGATCACCGCAGCCATAGAGGCGATGGAGAGGAACGGTCATCATGAAAAGGTATGTTCGGAGCTCGAACGACTCCCCGAGGAACTGAGGGACGAGGTCATCAGGGCGATAGAGAGGCAGTTCGCTTCAACACTGGAGGGGGAACGCTTCGAACGGGCCGCCGAGTACAGCGAGGCCTTCGATTTCCTCGACTGCGCACCACTGGTCGGATCGCTCCTGAGGGCTGCCGAGAACTCTGTCGAATACGGAAACACAAGGGATGCGTTAAGATACTATCACCTCGCCTCCGACCTGTCGCCCGATGGAGGAGTCAGGTCTGACGCTGCCATCAAGGTCAAGGACCTCGCCAGGAAGGAGATCGAGCGCGGCGACCTCGAGAAGGCGATGGAGATGTTGAAGGAGGCCGTGACATTCTCGGAGGTCGACGTCCAGAGGGAGTATTCCGAGATAGCCCACGGATTCGTAAGGGAGGGGAGCTACGACAGGGCCGTCGAGCTCTACCTGGACATCGAAGAGAGGTATCCGGGCTCGAAGACCGCTTACCACCTCAAGGACATCGCCAACCGGCTGAAGTCGGAACGGAGATGGGGCGAGGCTGTCGACCTCTACGGCATGATCGCCGGACTCGACAAGGAATTCGACATCGACCATTATCTTGTCCTCATAGGAAAGGACCTCATCGACAGGAGGGAGTTCAAGTCGGCGATCGACATGATGGCCGATGTGAAGAAGGAGGAGCCGCGTCTGTTCGTGTACCGGGCGGACAGCATGCTCGGCCTGGGGGACAGGAAGGGCGCGCTCAGGACCCTCATAAGAGCCTTCAGGAGGTGGCCTAAGGACCTGACCGTCCTCGGCTCGCTTAGCGACCTCTACCATGACATGAAGAAGGTCGAGAAGGCTGCAGAATACGCTTCCAAGGCGCTTGAGATCGATCCATCGGCCAAGTGGGCCAGGGTCCGTGTCGGCGAGGACATCAAGGGCAGGATCTCGAAGCTCGAGGAGGACAGGGACTTCACGGGAGCCTATAACCTGTACACCGAGTACCTCGACCTCTTCCCGAGGGACAGATGGGCCCTCGAGCGAAGGAAGATCTGCCTCGACCTCATGAAGAGGCACGACAAGAGGTCATGGAAGGCGATCACTGGCGGCCGCAGGCGAAGATGGGGCAAGTTCTGACCTCAAGGCACCGATAGCTATCAAGGGACGGGCCCCACATCAGCAAAATCTTTAAGAAGAGCACCCCGATTGAGCCAGTATGCCATCCGTAAGAATGAGCTCAGTGGCAGGGTCCAGGATCGTCGCGCTGAACGACCAGGTCGTCAGGATGAGGGCGCAGGGCGAGGACATCCTCTCGTTCACCCTGGGTGAGCCCGACTTCGACACTCCGCAGATGATAATCGACGACGCCGTCGAGGCCATGAACACGGGATGCACACACTATACACCATCGCTGGGATTCCCCGAGCTCAGGGACGAGGTGGCCGATTACTATTCACGCAACAACGGGATCCCGTGTGCGCGGGAGAACGTCGTCATCACGCCGGCGAAGGTCGCGCTCTACGAGGGGATCGTCTCCCTGTTCGACAGGGGCGAGGAGGTCCTCATACCCGACCCTGGCTGGGTTTCCTACGAGCAGATGATAAGGCTCGCGGAGGCGGTGCCGGTCCATTATCCCTTGGGAGAGAGGTTCCATCCCGATATCGACACGATCGCAGGGCTCATCACACCGAGGACCAAAGGTCTGGTCATCAACTCACCCTCGAACCCGACGGGTGCGGTCTTCTCGGCAGACGAGATCAAGGCGCTCGCCGACCTGGCAATCGACAACGACCTAAAGGTCATCACCGACGAGGTCTACGAGAAGATGATCTTCGAGGGTGAGCACCTTTCCATCGCATCCCTCCCCGGAATGGCCGATAGGACGATGACCGTGTTCAGCGCCTCGAAGACCTATGCCATGAGCGGATGGAGGGTCGGATGGGCAATAGCCCCGCCCTCATGGGTCAAGGAGATCGCGAAGGTCCAGCAGAACGTCGTCACCTGCGCCACATCGTTCGTCCAGATGGGGCTGCTATCCGCCCTCAGGAAGGGCGACGAGAGCGTCAGGGAGATGGTGGACGTCTACAGGAAGCGGGGCGACTTCATCTCGAAGGCGCTCGACGACATCCCAGGAGTCGAATGCTACAGGCCGGAAGGGACGTTCTACGCATTCCCGTCATACGACGACGAGATGGACAGCTTCGAGTTCGCCAAGTTCCTGCTCGAGGAGGCCAAGGTCGCCGTGACGCCTGGAGGCGCCTTCGGGTCCCAGGCGAACGATCGATTCCGCCTGTCGTTCGCGAGCTCGATGGAGGACCTCGAACGGGGAGCCGAGAGGATCGCCAAGGCGATCGGGACGTTGGATTGAGCCGGTCCGAACCCCAGTTTCGCGTTTTTTAGCGAAAGGTAATTTAAACCGTTGCCCTTTCTACCTCGTGGTGACCCAATGACAGACATCGTAGGAAACACGAGGGAGGCCTTCGACCTGGCCATAGAGCTGGAGCGCTACGGATACGACTTCTACATGGCCTTCGGAAGCAAGATAGACGATCCCGCGGGCAAGGCCTTGATGACCTTCCTGGCGAACGCCGAGAAGGAGCACGAGGACGCCTTCGCCAAGATGCGCGAGAACGCAGCGGACATCGAGATCAGCGAGTCCATTCCCACGATGGACCCGAGTGCCGTGTTCCCCATCGAGAGGGTCCACGAGGTCGACGCGATCGAGGCTACCACCCAGGCGATGGCCGTCGAGGTGAAGACCGCGGAGTTCTACCGCAGGTGCGCGGACAGCGTCGACGACATCACGATAAGGGACTTCTTCATGCGTCTCGTGGACGAGGAGAACAAGCACAGGGAAGTGCTCGAGGAGAACCTGAAGTCCCTCAAGAGCGAGGGCACATGGTCGGGGTACATGCCCATACTGGAAGGATGAGCATCGACCTGCCAGACGGATTGATGACGCTTCGCCCCAGTCATAACGCTTTAATATGATATGGGTGATGGAGCGCCCACCTGTGAATGATGAAAGCCCCCGTTGGGGCTTGAAGGAGGTTGAACAATGAGCAAAGCATATGTGAAGTTCGAAATGCCGGAGGAACTAGTGAACAGTGTGTACGAGGCCGTGGAGCATGCGCGCGACACGGGCAAGCTGCACAAGGGGACCAACGAGGTCACCAAGATGATCGAGCGCGGCCAGGCCGTCTTCGTCGTCATGGCGTCCGACATCCAGCCCGAGGAGGTCCTCATGCACATACCGTTCCTCTGCGAGGAGAAGGGCATACCCTTCGCTTACGTCCCGAACAAGAACGAGCTCGGACGGGCAGCCGGCCTGGTCGTACCAACGGCCTCGGTCGCGATAACCAAGCCGGGCAAGGCGAAGCCCCTCATCGAGGGACTCGTTGACAAGTTGAAGAAGCAAGGGTGATGATGGATGGAGGAAGGATTCCCGGCAGAGGTCCTCGAGATCCTTGGAAGGACGGGGATGGCCGGAGAGGCCAGACAGGTCAAGGTGCGCGTCCTCGACGGACGCGACAAGGGCCGCATCATCACTCGGAACGTGTCGGGCCCGGTGCTCATCGGTGACATCCTGATGCTCAGGGAGACCGCCCGCGAGGCAAAGAAGCTGAACGTGAGGTGATCCAGGATGCCAGAAGCACACAGCTGTTCCTTCTGCGGAAGGCAGATAGAGCCAGGCACCGGCAGGATGTTCGTGAAGCGTGACGGTTCCGTGTTCAACTTCTGTTCGAAGAAGTGCTACAAGAACCTCATAGAGCTCAAGCGCGTCCCGAGGAGGACCCGCTGGTCTCAGAAGTTCCAGAAGTGAGCGTGAACCCAATGGACCGGACCTTCGTCATGATCAAGCCCGATGGAGTCGCGAGAGGATTGATAGGCGAGATAGTCGCCCGCTTCGAATCGAAGGGGCTGACCATCGCCGGAATGAAGATGCTCCACATCGACGAACAGCTCGCGGGAACGCACTACGAGATGCACCGCGAGAAGCCGTTCTACGGACCCCTGATGGAATACATCACGTCAGGTCCGTCGGTGGCAATGGCCGTCGAGGGGGACGGTGCGGTCGGCATCGTCCGGAACATCGTCGGCGCGACCGACCCTAAGGAGGCCAGCCCCGGTACGATCAGGGGCGACCTGGCGATGGAGATCGGACGGAACGTCGTCCACGCGTCGGACTCGGACGAGTTCGCCGTCAGGGAACTGGGCCTCTTCTTCGACGACGACGAGATCCTCGGGTACGACACCTCGGACAGGCAATGGCTATACGAGTGAGGTGATCTCACGGCCGTGAGGCAGCCGATAGTGAGCGTCCTAGGCCACGTGGACCATGGTAAGACGACCCTACTGGACTATGTCAGAGGTACGTCGGTCGCCGCCCGAGAGGCCGGTCTTATTACGCAACACATCGGTGCGACGGAGGTCCCCATAGAGACGATCAAGGACATCTGCGGCAAGATGTTCAACGAGGACAAGGTCCGCATCCCCGGACTCCTCTTCATCGATACTCCAGGACACCGCGCGTTCACGAGCATGCGTGCGCGAGGAGGCGGTCTCGCAGACCTGGCGGTCCTTATGATCGACGTCGTCGAGGGGATCAAGCCACAGACCATCGAATCGATCGAGATCCTGAAACGCCACAAGACGCCGTTCGTGATCGCGGCCAACAAGGTCGATCGTATCTCCGGGTGGCGCGGAAAGGGCGGGGCGTTCCTGCCTGCCCACGATTCACAACCTGATTTCGTTCAAACTGCCCTAGAGCAGCGCATCCTGGACATCATCGGGAAGCTCTACGAGCATGACATCAATGCCGACCGTTTCGACAGGATCGAGGACTTCACCAAGAACTTCGCCATCATTCCGATGTCGGCGAAGCACGGCGAGGGAATTCCAGACCTGCTCATGATGCTCATCGGACTGTCGCAGAGGTTCCTGGGAGACACCATCGAGGAGGACAGCGGCCCAGGAGAGGGTACCGTCCTCGAGGTCAAGGAGGAGGTGGGTCTGGGGACCACCATCGACGTCATCCTCTACAAGGGGATGCTCCGCAAGGGCGACGACATCGCCATAGGCGGTATCGAAACCCCGGTATTCACCCGTGTGAAGGCCATCCTGAAGCCGAAAGCGCTCGATGAGATCCGGGACCCGAGGGACAAGTTCCTTCAGGCGGACGAGATCAGCGCGGCCGCGGGAGTCAAGGTACTGGCCCCGGACCTGGGAGCGGTCGTCGCCGGATCACCGATAAAGGTCGTGGAGGGTAACGAGGGCGAGGAACTATGTTTCGAGTCATGCTTCGAAGCCGGAACGGAGGGTGTTACCATCAAGGCCGACACACTGGGCTCCCTCGAGGCGCTCCAGTTCGAGTGCAGGGAGAGCGAGGTCCCGATCCTCAGGACATGCATCGGACCTGTCTCACGGAGCGACGTCATGGAGGTATCGGCCCGGCCCGACCCCCTGGAGAAGGTGATCCTCTCATTCAACGTCGGTACGACACAGGACGCTGTGGAGACGGCGGAAAGCACCGGCGTCAAGATCATCGACGGGAACGTCATCTACAAGCTGATAGAGGACTACCTGGAGTGGAAGGAGATCGTCACGAAACAGCTTGACGAGGACTCACGCATCGCGATAGCATATCCAGCCAAGGTGCTGCTGCTGCCGGACTGTTTCTTCAGACTGAGCAAGCCCGCCATAGTGGGCGTTAGGATCCTCGCAGGCACCCTGAGACCGGGATTGCGCCTGATGCGCGAGGACGGGCGTTCAGCGGGCCTCATCAGAAGCATCCGATCGGGCGATCAGACTCTGCAAAAGGCCGGCGCAGGCGATGAGGTCGCAATTGCCATAGATGGTGTGACGTGCGGACGTCAGATCAAGATAGAGGACGTCCTGTACGTCGACATACCCGAGCACCACGTCAAGGAGCTGAGGAAGATCGATCTCAGCTACGACGAGGAGGAGACCCTCGAGAAGATCATCGAGATCAAGCGTAAGGACTCCTCATACTGGGGAATGTAGGAATCGGACCACGTAGACATACCCATCGACCACGGACCCATCGATTCAGCCTACCCTGTGGCTACATATTTAAAGCAGAAACACTCTCTCCGAGCCGATGGCCGTCATCGAAGGGGTCAAGCCGACCCGAATGGAGCTCATCGTCACGAGGAAGAAGCGCGCACTGGCAGAGAAGGGGCACGAACTCCTCAGCGAGAAGCGCGACGCCCTCATAGTCCAGTTCTTCGACCTTGTGGAGCGTCGCAAGGGCATGCGGACCGATCTGATTTCCGGATTGGACGGCGTGTACGGCAATGTCACCACTGCCAGGATGTCAATGGGGGACTCGAAGATACGCGGCCTCCTCCATTCGATGCCCGACAGGCACGAACTGGACGTGAGAGCGACCTCTGTGATGGGTATCAGGATCCCGCAGGTCGTCCAGCGCGAGGTCGGCGAACGGGGACCTGTTTCGCTCGTGTCGTCGGACATGAGCACGGAGACGGCAGCAGCGGACATGTCGAACCTGATGGAGGACCTCGTGGCGCTCGCGGAGGTCGAGCAGTCCATCGGATTGCTGGGACGGGAGATAGAGAAGACCAAGAGGCGCGTCAACGCCCTCGAGCATGTCTTCATCCCGAGGCTCCGGGCGGTGGAGCGGTCCATCGAGTCGCACCTCGAGGAGATGGAAAGGGAGGACTTCTTCAGAAGGAAGCGGATGAAGGCCCTCTTCGAGAAACGAGCGAAGATGGAAACGCAGTGAGCCCACGTTCTTATTAGTACTCCAGGCCATTCGGTGAGCGATGACGCTCGTCATTGCCCTCACAGGGACCCCCGGGACCGGCAAGACAGCCACGTCACGACTCATGGAGTCAAGGGGCTATTCCATCATTGACCTCAATGAACTTGCACAGAGGTCGGGTGCCCGAACTGACTACGATGAGGAGAGGGACTCCTGGGAGGTGGACATCGACGCTCTCAAGGATGCTCTAGCGGAGAAGGACCTGCTTGGAAATGTCATCATGGAGGGGCATTGGTCCCACGAGCTCCACTGCGACCTCGTCATCTGTCTGAGGTGCGAGCCGGACGAGCTGAAGGCAAGGCTTTCCACGCGTGAGTATTCAGAGGAGAAGATCGACGAGAACGTTTGGGCAGAGGCGCTCTCGATCATCGCCGTCGAATCCTTCGACAATGATTCTCGTGTGGAGCAGATCGACACCACAGACCGTACGGAGAATGAGGTCGCCGACCTCGTGGAGGGTATAGTCGCAGGAGAGACCACGGAGCCGATCTGGTGGCTTGATTGGCTGATGGAGAACACCTAGAACCAACCATTTCTACCGGGGAGCGTTGAACACCTACATCCTTACAGAGTGGTCTGTAGAAGGAAATTGAAATGAAAAAAAGGGGGGGTGAGGAGGATCGATATCCTCCTCGGTTTCCGTTCGGGTGTGCTTCACCGACCCTCACAGCTCTTCTTCCCTCTTCCTGTAGAGGTAGACCACGGCTGCGATCGTGATCGCGGCCATTGTCAGCGCTGCGACGCCTGGCATGAAGCCTGTCGAACCTTGCTTCCTTCCGACGACCTCGTGGCTCGCCTCGTCGATGTTCGGATGGATCTCCTCGTCGAACTCGTCCACCGGCCTGTACTCGTCGCCGTTGTAGAGGATCCTCGCCCTCATGGTCACATCGTCTCCGGCCTCGAATCCGCCCGGCACCCTGAAGGTGTGGGCTGCCACCACGACGGTGTCTCCGGGACCGATGTCCTCGTGCGAGACAGCCACGTAGTCGATCGGCACCCAGGTCGCGTCGGACTCGTACTCGAAGACCACGATTATGTCCTCGGTGGTCGCGGCCTCGATGGTGACGTCCTCGAGCCATCTTGACTCGTCCTCGTCCCATACCCATGGGTCGATGTAACCGTCGTAGCTCGCGGAGGTCGTCCAGTTGCCGTAGTTGTGGACGAAGGCGTACAGGTCGATCTCGGCATTCGTCAGTATCCATGCGCCCGGATTGGTGGACGTCACGAGGTTCACTCCGAGGTCAGGCCTGCGGATCACAGCGTCGATCACCATCGAGTCGTACGACGTTCCTGGATCGGTCAGCGACTCGACCTCGATGTCTATGTAGTAGGTCCGACCCGGCTCGGCGGTGTCACCGCTGAGAGGCCAGGAGTCTACGTTCAGGTCCGTGTCGTATATGTGCGCGGTGAGGGTCCACTCGATGGACTCGCCCCATCCGAGGTTCTCGATGGTTGTGTCGGTCTCGTGGTCGTCCCAGCCCTGCGGGTCGCGGTCTCCGTCGAGGAAGAGCTTCCAGCCGAGAGGTCCTGTTGCGCTCAGCCTGAAGTCGTCGTTCTCCGTTCCCTCGTTGCTCACGACGATGGTGTACTCCACCCAGAAGTCCGCACCCTCGTCGTTCACGTCGTCAAAGATGTCAGCGGTCTGGGTAGTGTTGCCGAGTAGCTCGACCTTGTAGCTCTGTCCGAGGCCGCTGATCAGCGAGAAGTGCGGGATCATGTCGGCCCACAGGTAGCCCTGATACTCGTGTATCTGGGTACGTCCCGGTATGCGTCTGTACGGCACGAAGTCGTGCACGCCGGTGTCGGGATAGAGCTCCCATTCTCCGGACGTCTCGTTGAAGAAGCCGAGTCCGAGCAGGTCGTCCTCCGTCAGATTGTTGTTCCGGAGCTGTTGCTGCGTGTAGTAGAACTCGAGGTTCGCCCCGACCAGCAGGTCGTTGTCATCCACTTCGATCGTCATGAAGTGGAAGTTCGTCAGGTTCCACGGGTCGTTGGAGATCGGGTTCTCGAAGAACCGCTCGATCGCCACCCAGATGTAGTCGGTCGGAAGCACCAGGTCCACCTGCATCCACAGGAAGTACGGCGCGATCGTCGTCAGGTTGAGGATGCCGCCGTCTGCCAGACGCCACATCCATACACCGGACGAGTTGACCGCTGGCCTGTACACCTCGTAGGTCATCATCTGCGCGTTGCCTACGCGGTCGATGACGGTCCACTCGATGGAGTGCCAGCCGGAGTTGTTCAGCTCGAGCGAGTCGTAGGACCAGGTCGCCCAGCCGCCGCCGTTCGTGGCGGTGACCGCTGCTCCACCGTCTATGGACAGCTCGATGGTGTCGATACCGCTGCCGGCATCGAAGCCGACTCCGGAGATCGTCCAGTACCATCCCGCGAGGTCCTGCGTCACTGCGGCGTGCGTGTCGTTCAGCACATCGTAGTTCATCATGGACGTTATGTTCGCCATCGGGGCGGTCGCGTCGAGCGAGTAGGTGAGCGTCGCGGTCGCAGTGTTGTTCACCGCGTCTGCGAGGGTCACCGTCACCGGTGAGTCGGTGTCGATCGCTGTCGTGTTGAACTCGTACTCCGTGTCGAACTCATCCTCGCCGGTCATTCCCTCCATGTACGGGAGATAATGCTCGACGAAGGAGCCCGTCTCGTCCGAGAAGGTCACCATGCCGAATGCCAGGTTGTCCCAGATCTCGCCCTCTATGTAGGCGATCTGGCTGACCTGCATCGCGTTGCTGAACCAGAGAGTGCCGGAGCCGTCGATGTGCATGAACGCATTGTTCTCCTCCCACTCGGTGTTGTTCAGGTTGGGTGCCCTGAAGTCGGTTCCGTAGTCGAGTACGATGAAGTTCGTGTTGTTCACCTGGTCGTAGGCGGTCACGACGACCATGCCGTCGCCGATGGTGCTGCTGGCGTCGAATCCGTAGTCCTCCATGAAGGTGTACGTCGTGCCCATGGTCATTATGGCGGTCGGCGAGCTCGCGAGGTTGCCCTCGCTGCTGAACTCGATCATGAAGAGCTCCGCGTTCTCGGTTATCTCTCCGTAGACCGTTCCGGTCTCCTCCATCATCATGTCGTCGCCGAACCACAGGTCGCCGTCTCCGTCGATCCACAGGTAGGAGGAGTCCTCCATCCATGTCTCGTTGGCGAACACGGGTGCCGACACGTCGCGCTCGAACCAGAGTGCTCCCTCGGCGTAGTTGCCCACCTTGTCGTAGACGGTCACGTTGATGTGCCTGTCGCCGTTGGAGCTGCTGGAGTCGAAGCCGTACTCGGTCCAGATGTCCTCGCGGTCGTACGAGAAGATGAATATCTCGTCGATCGCGGGGGCCTGTCCGTCACCCGGTGAGCGGGCGATGGTCGGCTCCTCGCTGTACTCGGCGTAGTCGAGCATAACGTTGTCGGAGACGTTTCCGAACATGTCAGCGAAGTCTACGTTCGGGAACATGCCGTCACCGAACCAGAGGGTGTCCGAGCCGTCGATGTACAGGTAGGAGGAGCTCTCCGCCCAGTACATGTCGTGGATCTGCGGTGCGATCGGGTCCCAGTCGTAGTCCATCGTGAACTCCACGAAGTTGCCCACGACGTCGGTCAGGGTCACGGTGATCTCGCCGTCCCCATCGTCGCTGGTGTCGCTGAATCCGTAGCGGCTTGCGACCAGGAAGGTGCTGTTAGTGTACATGAACTCGTCCGACGGGCTGTCCGCCAGGTTGGGCTCGTCCGAGTACGCGGCCTTCTCGATGAGGAAGTTGTCCTCGACCTGCGCGTAGATGGAGGCATACTCGATGCCTGGCATCTCGTCGCTGAACCACAGGGTGTCGACGCCGTCGACGAACAGGTAGTCGGAGTCGGGAAGCGGGAACGCGTTGGGGTTCGCGCCCTCGACCCACATCACACCTGAATACGTCGGGGCCTCAGTGTCCTCCTGGTACGTGAAGTTCGCAGTTGCGTAGTTGCCGACGATATCGTAGACGGTCACTGTCGCTGTCTCCTCTGTCGTGGCCGACGATGTCTGGTCGACGGTGTACATGCCGTACCAGTCGACCGTGCCGGTGCCGTTGATCCAGTGCGTGGACGGGCTGCTCGCGAGGTTGGGCTCCGTTGTGAACTCGACACGCTCGACAGCGCTAGTGTCGGTCGCCGTACCATTTATCCACACCCTGAGTGCGGAGGTCATGCTGTCACCGAACCACATCTTGTCCAGACCGGAGTCGATGTAGATGCCCACGTCGGGTCCGGCCCACTCGCCGGTGTTGATCGTCGGTGCGGTCACGTCACGTGTGATCTGCCACTCCGAGCCTACTGCGAGGGAGTTGCCCACCGCGTCCGTCACTGTCACGGTAATGAATCCGGTGAAGGTGTCGGTGGAGTCGAAGCCGTAGACGACGGTCTCGGTCACGTTGGTTCCCGAGAACGTATCGTCCCCGTCGTTCCCGACGGCGACAGTGTAGGTTGCGCCTGCAAGCTGTACGTTGTCCTCGAATCCGAAAGTCAGTGTTCCGTACTCCGTGCTGGTCATGCTCGAACCGTACATTATTGTGTTGTCGGTGAACTCGGACGTCGTATCCACGTAGAGGTCGCTGGAACTCTCGCTCCAGTCGCCGTCCCAGATCGTCGGTGCGGACGTGTCGCGGATGATGCTCCATGTCGTCGCGTCATAGTAGTTGTTGCCCACGACATCTGTCACACTCAGGTTCAGTGCTCCACTGAACGTATCAGTGTTCTCGAAGGAGTAGTTGACCCATGGCGAGAATCCGACCGGCGCCGTCGGGAAGACATGATTGCCATCATGTCCAACGGCCGTCTGGAATTCCATCGATGCTAGACCGATGTTGTCCGAGATCGCTGTTATCAGCCAACCGAGTTCGGACCCGGTCATGTCGTCGCCATAGTAGATCGTGTTGTCGCTGGTGTCGTCAGTGGTGTCGACGTACAGATGGCCGCCGCCAGCAACGAAGTCACCGTCATCGATCATCGGGGCCGTGTTGTCCTCCGCATAGGCGAAGTCCAGAACGGTCGTATGACCGACATTGTCGGTTATCGTCACCTGGGCGGGCGAGTCGGTGTCGGTGTCCGTCGAGTCGATGCCGTAACCTCCTGTCGACCAGGCGGCCAACGTTCCCGAATTTGTCGGGGTGTCGCCGAACTCGGTCGAGAATGTCACGGAGGCCAGGCCGGATCCCGCATCTGCAGCGGTACCGCTGAGGACTGGGAACATGGCCGAGCCACCCATCGCGTCGCCGAACCAGAGTGTTCCGGAGACGTCAACGAACAGGTATATCGACGTTTCGCTCCACGCGCCCGATGCGGACGGTGCCGTCAGGTCCACGAAGATGTCGAGCGAGCCGCTCGTCACCCATCCCGCGTTGTCGGTGGTCCTGTAGTAGATCGTGTGTGCGCCCTCTGTCAGCACGTTGAACGCACCGACGTAGGTGTTCCAGGGCGTCGCATCCACGTAGTACTCGGTCGTGGCGATACCGCTTCCGGTATCTCCAGCGGTCAGAGTGAAGTCGGTCGCATCCGTCACGTAGGTCGGGAGTGTGCCGAAGGACGGCGATCCGACCGTTATCGAGAGCGTCGGTGCGGTGTTGTCGCTGGTGATGGTGTCGGTGTCGGAGTCGGTGTGGCCCACGAAGTCGGCCGCGTCCACGGTCACCGTGATCACTCCGTCGGACGGAGTGCACGTGACAGAGGTCATGTTCCAGTAGGCGTCGCCGGTGCCGAGGTCGTAGTACGACGGCGCGACTGCAGCGCCTCCTCCGAGCTCGGTCAGGTCGGCGGTTACCGTCAGGTTGTCCGTCGGCAGTATGTTGGCCGTGACCTGTACGTCGTGTCCGTCGACGACCCATGATGTGCTCGAGATCGTCGTATCCGTTATCAGCACGCTGGTTATGACAGGCGGTGTGTTGTCCGCCACGATGTCGTCGCTCATCTGGGTGGCCGAGTTGTCGTTGAAGTCATCTGCGTCCACGGCGACGGTGATAGTACCATCGGATGGCGTGCACGTGACCGAGGTCAGGTTCCAGTAGGTCATGCCGGTCATGGTGTCGTAGTAGTCTGGTGCGACAGCGGCTCCAAGTCCGAAGCCCGTCAGGTCGGCGGATATCAACGACGTGTCCATGTAGCTCTGGAACATGTCGGTGATCGTCGCGGTCACCTGTACATCGTCACCGTCCTTCACGTAGGTCGTGTGCGGGACTGTGGTGTCAGTGATCAACACCGATGCGATGACAGGTGCGGTCGTGTCCACCATGATCGTCTCCATCACGACCACCAAATTGAGGACGGAGTCGTACGCGCTTATGTTCACGTAGATCATGCCGTCGGTCGGGGTCGCGCTGATCCCGCTGATGTTCCACCAGGTCACTCCGGTTCCCGCGTTGCGGAAGGTCGGGGTGTCCCACATCCCGCCACCGAAGCCGGTCATGTCGGCCGTGGTGTTCAGGAAGTTCAGGTCGGATATCATCGCATAGACGGAGACGTCGTCGCCGTCAGTGATGAAGTCGGTCCTCGAGGATGTCTCATCGGTGATCAGCTCACCGGAGATGCTCGGGTCGGTGTTGTCAGCAGTTATGTTGACCCAGGTCGCGTTGGCGAAGTTACCGCCTATGTCGCGGCAGTAGACCCAAGTGGTCACCACTCCGTCGGCCGGTGTCGATGCAACGGACGAGAAGACCCATTCGGCGTCGCCGGTCACGTTGTTGAACGTGTCAGCGGTGGTGTTGGCCGCGAGGCCCCACACCGTCAGGTCGGCCCAGATGTCAGCGGTCGTCATGAACGACAGTGAGCCGTCGAAGACGGTCACGTTCAGCCTCATGGTGTCGCCGTCCTTGGTCCAGGTCATGCTCGAGAGCGTCTGGTCCTCGATGGCGGTCCAGTTGATGCTGGGCGGTCCGTTGTCGGCCGTGGTCGTTCCGCTCGCCTGTATACCGGTGCTGCCCATGAAGTCCTCGGCATCCACGGTTATGGTCACAAGACCCTCGAAGGGCAGCGTCGCGATGTTGTTGACGTACCAGGTCGCCACGCCAGTTCCCGTGTTGTACATGTCGGGGTTCTGGAACAAGACTCCGCCCAGGTTCGTCAGGTCCGCGGTGATCTCGGACGTCGTTATCGACACCTGGTTGGTGTCGTTGATGAACGCCGTAACGGTCACGTTGATCCCCTGTGTGACGAACTGGGTGCTTCCGGTGTTGTTGTTCGTTATGGTAACTGCCTCGATCGTCGGTCCGGTGTTGTCCGCGATGATCGTGTCGGTGTCGACTGTCATCGCGTAGACCTGGTCGTATGCCGTGACGGTAACGGTTATCACTCCGTCGCTCGGGCTGAGGGACACGCCGGTGATGTTCCACCACGCGACACCGGTTCCGGTGTTGTGGAAGTCTGGGGCGTCCCACATACCACCACCGAAGCCGGTCATGTCGGCCGTGACGTTCATGAGGTTCGTCTCGTTCACGTATGCGAACACAGCGACGTTCTCGCCGTTCACAATGTAGAGTGTCGTGGATTGCGTCGTGTCGGTGGCCTCGAGCATCTCGATGGTGACCGCGGTGTTGTCCGCGACTATCGAGCCGGAGGACTGGGTCCCAGCGTTGCCGGCCGGGTCGACCGCGTCGACGTCCACGTTGATCGTGCCGTCGGACGGTGAGCAGGTCACGGCCGTCAGGTTCCAGTATGCCATGCCGGACCCGGTGCCATATCCATCAGGATTGACAGCGGCTCCCAGGCTGAAGCCGGTCAGGTCCGCCGTGATCATCGAGGTCGTGATGTCGAACTGGTACGTGTCGTTGATGTAGGCGGTTATCTGGATGTCGTTCCCGTCGGTGGTGAAGTTGGTCTGCATGAGGGTCGTATCGGTGATCGTCACAGCCTGTATCGTCGGGGCAGTGTTGTCGCCGATGATGGTGTCCGTCTGCTGGGCACCCGCATTGCCAACGTCGTCCAGGGCGTCGACCGAGACGGTCACGATGCCCGGGGTCACGGTGGCTGGCGTGATGTTCCAGATGCACAGACCGCTCACGGTGTCGTAGTAGTCGGGGTTCGTGAAGAGACCGCCGCCGAGGCCCGCAAGGTCCGCCGTTATGTCGCTGGCGGTGATGTAGGCCTGCCACGTGTCGTTCACGTAAGCGGTGACCTGGATATCGTCGCCGGTCTTTGCATAGTCGTCCCGGCCCAGGGTCTGGTCGTAGATGTATACAGCAGCGATGGACGGTCCGGTGTTGTCAGCAGTGATCGTATCGGTCACTGTCGTCAGGTGCATCGCCTGATCGTATACGCGCCAGGTGACGGTTATGTCCGCATCCGACGGGTTGCAGGTAGTTCCGGTGATGTTCCAGATGGTCTTGCCGGTGACCGCGTTCCTCCAGGTCGGTGTATCCCACTGGGTTCCGAAGAAGTCCAGACCGGTGGTGTCCGCGGTGATGTTCAGCATGTTGGTGTCGTTTATCCAAGCGAGGATCATCGCGTTGTCGCCGTTCTTGACGAACATCGTCGACGAGATCGTCGTGTCGGTGATCGACGGCGATCCGATCGTGGGTGCTGTGTTGTCCGCTATGATCGAACCGGATGCCTGCGTTCCCGCGTTCCCTGCAGGATCGGCCGCGTCGACATCGACGGTCACCGTTCCCTCTGCCAGGTAGGATACGGAGGTCAGGTTCCAGTATGCCATACCGGATCCCGTGCCATATCCGTCCGGATTGACAGCGGCTCCAAGGCTGAAGCCGGTCAGGTCCGCGGTTATCATAGACGTGGTGATGTCCGCCTGGTTCGTGTCGTTCACATATACAGTTATCTGTACGTCGTCGCCGTCGGTGCTGTAGTTCGTCAGACCGAGCGTCGTGTCGGTAATGACCACCATCTCGATGGTCGGCGCAGTGACATCTCCAATGATATCGTCGCTCTGCTGTGTCGCGAAGTTGAAGATGAAGTCACGTGCATCGACGGTCACGGTGCTCGTCGCATCGGTGACGTTGACGTTCGTGATGTTCCAGTAGGTCATGCCGGTAACGGTGTTGTAGAAGTCGGGGGCAACGTGCCATCCGTAGCCGATCTCGCTGAGATTGGCCTCGATCATCGATGTGTCCATGAAGGACATCCATGTGTCGGTGATCGTGGCGGTTATCTGGACGTCGTCGCCGTCCTTCACGTAGTCGTCCCTGCCGTTGGTCTGGTCATAGATGTATACGCTCGAGATCGTGGGTGCGCTGTTGTCGGACCGGATCGTGTCGTTCGCCTGATCCGCCGTGTTGTTCGCGGCGTCGGTGACGTTGACCCATACGGTAACGATACCGTCGGAGGGCGTGCACAAGGACGGGCTGAACGCCCACGATGCATATCCCAGGCCAGGCAACCAGGTGTTCGGGTTGTCACTTACGTTCCCTCCGAGATCCGTCAGGTCTGCCGTGATGCTTGTCACGGGTATCTGGTCAACGAATGCGTCGACGATGGTCACCTCGACGAGCATCTGGTGCCCGTCGCTGGTGAAGTCGGTCGCGAAGTCGGTGATGTCGGTTATCAACACGCTGCTGATCTGCGGGCCGGTGTTATCGGACCTGATCGTGTCGTTGTCCATGTGGTAGTTGTAGACGTAGTCCCACGCATGGACGTCGATGGTCACGTTCCCGTTCGACGGGTCGCAGGTCGTCGGATCGACATACCAGATCGCCGTGTTGTTGCCGAACCAGTAGTTGTCGGGTGCGGCATCGACCGCGCCGCCGAGTCCTGTCAGGTTCGCCTGGATCATTCCGCCGCCCATGTAGTCAGCGCCGGTCACCGTTGCGGTCACCTGCACGCTCCTGTCGTCGGCGGTCCAGTTCGGGTTCGTGTAGTTCAGATCGAGTATCACGACGTTGCTGACGACCGGTGCCGTCACATCCCTCATTATGTCCCAGGTGAGAACGTCGGTGACGACGTTGTCAACCATGTCCCAGGAGGTTATGGTCAGGGTCCCGGTCCACGTGTCGGTCGACTCGAAGTCGTAGTCAACGGATATCGTGTCGGACGTGCCGGTAAGGGTCTCGTTGCCGTCGTGGCCGACTCCCCACATGTAGGTGATGTTCTGGAGTCCGATCGCATCGGAAAGGTCGAGCGTCAGGGTACCGATCTCGGTGCCCGTCATGTCGTCGCCGTAGTAGATCGTGTTGTCGGTGGTATCGTCGGTCGTGTTGACCCACAGGTATAGCGATGACTCGGACCAGTCGCCGTCGTCGATGCTCGGTGCAGTGGTGTCCTGTGTCACGGTGACGCTGAGCACCACGTTGTTGCCGACCATGTCGGTGGCGGTTATGCTGATCGTTCCACCGGTGTCGGTGAAGGTCGCATCATAGGTGGCCGACCATGGGCTGGTCGTATCCGCCCCGGGGCTGTCGCCAAGCAGGGTGGAGTAGGTGACCGTGTCCAGGCCGGAGCTCGCATCCACGGCTGTCCCGTCGATATCGAAGCTCTGTGCAGATGCCATGTCGTCGCCGAAGTACAGGGTCGCGAGGTCCGGAGCCCACAGGTAGGGGCTGGTCTCGGTTATCGCAGTGATAGCCGTTGCCGGAGCGGTCGTGTCGAGCACGATCTCCCATGTGGTCGAATCGGTTACCGAGTTGCCCACGGCGTCGGTCAGGACCATCGTCAGCGTGCTGCTGAAGGTGTCCGCGGAGTCGAATCCGTAGACAACGGTAGGTGTTGCCGAGGCGCCGCTCAACAGGTCGTCGCCATCGTCGCCCACACCGGTGTCGTACACCAGCTCGTACAGCTCGACGTTGTCGCTGACCGCGAAGGTGAGCGTTCCGGAATCGGTACCCGCCATGAGCTGGCTGTAGTAGATCATGTTATCGGACGTGTCATCGGTCAGGTCGACGTAGAGGTTCGAGCTCGCATCGGACCAGTCGCCGTCGTCGAAGGACGGGTTCGTCGCATCCTGCGTCACCGTGACGGTCACCTGCGCGGTGTTGTCCGTATTATCTATCACTGTAATGGTGATGGTCCCGCCGACGTCCGTCGACTCCGCGCCGTACATGACGGCCCATGGGGTCGAGGTCTGGTTCGCCGGGCTCTCACCGAGCAGTGACGAGAAGGTTATGGCCTTGATGCCGGAACCACCGTCGCTCACGGTACCGTTGATCCAGAAGTCCTGCTCCGAGCCCATGTCGTCGCCGAAGTAGATGTTCGCGAGGTCGGGCGAGTAAAGGTACGCGCTTCCGGGCCACTCGGTTATGCTCGTTACAGCGATGATCGGGTTGCTGTTGTCGGCCGTTATGTCGTCGCTGCCCATCGTCGCTGTGTGGGCGACGATGTCAGTGGCGTTCACCCAGACGGTGTTGAGACCATCCGAGACAGAGCACGTCACGGACGATAGGTTCCAGTGCGCCTCGCCGGTGGTCGGATTGTACCAATCGGGGTTCACTCCGTTCCCTCCGCCGAACATCCAGAGGTCTGCAGTGATGTCGGATGTCGTCATGTAGGCCTGATTGGCATCCGTGATCGTGGCAGTTACCTGGATATCATCGCCGTCAGCCACGTATGTCGTGGACCCAAGGGTCAGATCGGTAATAAGCACGCTGGAGATCGACGGTGCATCCGTATCGCGGATCGTCGTCACATTGATCATCTTCGTGTTGCCCATGTTGTCATAGGCGGTGATGTTGATCACACCTGCGACGTCCGCGTTGTCCACACCGTAGACGGCCGCCCATGGGCTCACAGCAGTATCGGAGGGGCTGTCTCCCGCGTAGCTGCTGAAGCTCACGTTCGCGAGTCCGCTGAACGGATCGCTCGCAACGCCGTTGATGGTGAAGGACTGCTCTGAACCCATGCCGTCGCCGAACACGAGTGTGCTCGTGTCAGGCGAGTGGAGATAGATGCTCGACTCGGATATCGAGGTCACGCGCACCCTCGGATCGAAGGTGTCGCGATAGATCGCGTATACGCCGGTCTGTCCCTGATAGTTGTTCACCTTGTCGTAGATGAACACGGAGATCGTTGCGTTCCACGTATCGCCCGAGTTGAACTGGTACTGCACGTTGGTGGTGGTGGAGACACCCGAGAAGAACTGCCAGGGTGCGCCGATCCATCCCACCGCGACGCTGTACTGTCCGCGGTCGAGCTGAACATCGTCGTTGATGTCCAGGGCGAGTGTGCCGATGTAGGTGCCTGTCATGCCGTTCGTGTTGTATGCGATGCTGTTGTCCGTGGTGTCATTCGTCAGGTCCACCCACAGGAAGGTCGAGGACTCGGACCAATCACCGTCGGTGATCGTCGGGTCCGTCGTATCCTGCGTCACGGTTACCGTCACCTGGGTCATCTGGTCCAGGTTGTCGTATGCCGTGATGGTGATCGTTCCGTCCGCGTCGGTAGCCTCTGCGCCGTACGTGGCCGACCACGGGCTCGAGGTGTCAGTCGCCGGAGTGTCTCCGAGGAGGGTCGAGTATGTGACCTCCTGGAATCCGGAATTGGCATCGCTAGCCGTACCGTTTATGTAGAACAACTGCTCCGCGGTCATGTCGTCGCCATAGTAGACAGTGGCCGTTCCCGGGGTGTAGAGGTAGATGCTCGGTACACGGGTGCCGTTCCCGAAGTCGTACCTCTGCTCGGTGATGTCGGAGATGCTGATCGATGGTGCGACGGAATCGACGTACACTGTGAAGTTCGTCGAGCTCTCGTTGTTGCCGATCAGGTCGGTCGAGAAGAACTCGATGTGGTACATGCCATCGCCAAGGCCGAGCATGAAGTCGCCGGCCGCGGTGTGGTTAGTCCACGAGCTCCACGGATCGCTTCCGTACCATATGCGGTACCAGGTGGCGTTGAGGCCGACGCCGGTGCCGTCGTCGATGGTGAAGCCGATCGTGGTGGTGTCGTTGACCCAGTAGTCCGCTCCATCGTAGTAGTTCGGAGTTCCGAGGGCGATGGTGGTCCCGGGAGCGCTGTCATCGACGTAGTAGGTCTGGTTGTTGTAGTCGAAGACCCAGTCGATGTTCCCGAGCTCGTCGTACGAGTACCACTCGATTATGTACATTCCCCACTCGGATAGCGAGAAGTTTCCGGAATAGGTCATCCATCCGGACCCCCAGCTTCCGTTGTGCCAGAGCCTGTACATTATCATCTCGCCTCCGACGCCGAAGTTGCATCCGTTGTCGAACGCGGTAAGGTTGAAGACGGTCGAGGTCGTCACGTTGAACCTGAAGCTCGGTTCTCCGACCCATATGTAGGACCACGGACCCTCGGAGTCGACGTAATGCGTCTGGTTCTGTGTCGCCTCAACATTGCCCACGAGGTCCTCCGCGTACCACTCGATTATGTGGAAGCAGTCCTCGCCGAATGTCCAGTTGCCCGAATATGTGTTCCACGAGCCCCACGGATCGCCGCCGGTCCAGATCCTGTAGTAGATCTCGTCTATGCCGGCGCCGGTGTCGTTCGCGGTGAAGTTGAACACGGTCGACTGGTTCACCCACATTCCCATCGTGCCGTTCCGCGGGGTTCCCACGTACTTGACGCTCACGGGGTCGGTGTCGTCCACTATGTAGGTCTCGTTGTTGGTCGATTCCGCGTTCGCAACCAGGTCGGTGGAGTTGAACTCGATGAAGTAGGTGCCATCGATCCCCGGAAGTGTGAACGGAGCCGCATAGGTGGTCCATCCGGTCCAGGTGGCGCCGTTGTAGACACGGTATTCTGTGGTAGCGACTCCGACACCACCCGTGTCGGTCGCTCCCAGTGTGAACGTGGTCGCAGATGTCACGTACATTCCGGAGTTGGGCGTCCCGACCGTGTTGGTGGTGACGGGTGCCGTGTCATCGAGTGTGTATGTGTAGTTGGTCGGGGTCTCGGAGTTCGCGAGCAGGTCGTCAGCGTAGACCAGGATGTGGTGGGTGCCCTCGCCAGCGAGGGTAATTGCACCGCTGTAGGTCACGTAGCCGTCCCAGGTGCCGCCGTACCAGTGGTTGTAGTATATCTCGTCCAGTCCGACGCCGCCATTGCATCCCGCATCGGTCGCGGCATAGCTGATCGAGGTCGAGGACGTGATCCATGTGCCTGACGACGGTGATCCGATGGTCTCGGTCGTCGTCGGTGCGGTGAGGTCCACATAGAAGGTCTCGTTCTGAACCATTTCCGTATTGCCGATGTTGTCCTCGGCGTAGAACTCCACGTGGTGGGTGCACTCGCCGCTCAGCTGGAAGTCGCCGGAGTAGGTGAGCCATCCGCTCCATGGATCGGCGTTGTACCAGATCCTGTAGTAGATCTCGTCCACACCGGTGCCGTTGCCGTCGGTGGCGCTGAGGTTCAGGTCGGTCGCGTCGGTGACATAGTACGGACCGGCTCCCGTGCTCGGCGTCCCCACGGTGAGCGTGGTCACCGGGTCGGCGGTATCAGCATAGTAAAGGGTCGTGAAGGTCGCATCGTACCAGGGGCTGTAGTCGAGATCGTTCATGTCCGAGAACGTCGCTGCGATCGTCGGCTCGTCCGTGGCGCCCCAGTAGTTGAAGTCCGCGTCCAGCACGGTTATGCCCATGCTGTTCACGTTGTAGTTGTTGTTGTTGTATATCGAGTTCCAGTTCGCGACGGAGTTTGCGTTGATGCCGTAGCGGACGTCGATACCGTCGTCGCAGTCCTGGATGTCGTTCGAGGTGATGGTGACGGTCATGTCGGAGTCCTCGTCGGTGGTCGTTCCGAGGCGTATGCCGTCCCCGCAGTTCGAGATCGTGTTGTTGTCGATGATTATGCCGGTCTTGGTCGTGGGCGACGCATAGAGGTCGATCACCCTGATGCCGTAGAACCCGGCGGTCGTGTTGCTGTCGATCGTGTTGAAGGCCGCGTTGACGTTGCTGGCCTCGATGCTGATCCCGGAGAACAGGTAGCCGTAGATCTCGTTCATGTAGATCGTCACGTTGCCGGTGCCGTTCCACGGGTTGATGTAGACACCCTCGCCGAGGTTGTCCCAGTCGCAGTAGATGATGTTGTCACGGATGACGAGTCCGCCTATGTCCGCATCCTTGCCGGTCTGGATCGCCTGGCTTGTGTCGCCGGAGTAGATCACGTTGTCGCGGATCATGACGTTCCTCGCGACGGGTCCGCCGAAGTCGCTGACCACGATCGCGTTCCCCTGGCGGGAATCGGTCGCGCCGTTGAAGTCGAGCAGGAAGCCGAAGATGGTGACGTTCGAGACGTCGATCTCGATGTCATACGTTCCAGCGACCACCGCGGCGGTCGGCTGGATTATCGTGTCTGTGGTGCTTCTGCCCTGAAGGGTGATCCCGTCCTTGGTTATCGTCAGCTGTTCGTCGTACGTGCCGTTGTACACGTAGATGCCCATTCCGGGCAGTACAGCGCGGTAACCCTCGTTGATCGTGTCGTACCAGACTGGACCCTCGGAACCGAAGCTGCCGTTCACCCATATCCACGAGTGGATCGGATCCATCAGAGGATGGTCATCGGTGGAGAGAGAGAGTCCACCAATGGCAAAGGCTGAATCCCCGATATGATCCCCATCGCTGTCGGATCCCGCGTAGGTCGACCAGTTGTTGTAGTCCCAATCATTGTTGGAACCGTAATCGAGAGCGTCGAACTGCTCGCCGAAGAGCCTGTTGTGATATATCACACCGTCGTCGGCGCCCGAAGCGAAGACCGGACCCCACCAGTTGTTCTCGAAGGTGTTGTTGATGAGGACCACATCATCGGCCTCGATGTACACGGATAGGTTGTAGGGGTTCTCGCCTCCGACATATCCGACCTCGCTGATCGTCGAGTCTCGGACCTCGAAGGTCGCCCCGTCCCATACCCAGAAGTTGTACTCGCGGTTCGTCAGGTTTGCAGTGATTACCGTGTCGTCGTTCACATAGAGCGATCCTGTCGAGGTGACGTTTATCGCATAATCGCCGTCGTTGACACAGTCCATGACGATGTTCGAGTTGTTCCAGTAGGTCGTCGCGTTGATGACGATGTCCTGGGCGTACAGCGTGTTCTTGCTGTCCTCGAAGACCCACATCCCATCCACGTAGATGGTGTCTCCGACCCTTATCGTCGAATCCGATATGATGAGCGTCCCATCGATGTCAAGGCCGCCGGCAAGGGTGATGTCCGAATTCATGATAGTACCGGTCTGGCCAGTTGGGATCGATATCGAGTCGATGGTACCTGTGAATCCGTTCACAGTTCGTGACTTGGTGAAGTCGATCACGAGCGTGTTGGTCACATTGCCGACCATCTCGGTGTAATACGGATTGTACATGACGCCGTCCGTGATCGGGGTACCGCTGCCGGAGCCATAGCCGCTCGGGCCGTCGGTCGCGCCCCACCAGTTGGACGAGCCGTCAAGTGTTCCGCCCATGAAGTTGCTGAGACCGCCGATGCCGTAGGCGCCAGCGACGTCGATGTTGTTCATGTTGACCATGTTCCCCGTTCCGAGGTTGGAAGCGGAGAAGGTCCCGTTCGGGTAGCCAACGGCCACGCCGTACGAGTTCGTGTCATCGATCTCGTTGTTGGTGAACACGAAGTTCGACAGCACGCCGGTCGGGCTGCTGTCTCCGTAGATGTAGATGATACCATCCGTTCCAGTGAAGGTGTTGTCATCCATGAGGACATCGTTCACGTTGTTGTCCTCCAGAAGGATGGGTATCGAACAGCGGACGACGGAGTTCTCGACGAAGTCGAGGTCGTCGATCGCAACACCCAGGCCGGGTGTGGCGAATGTGCCGCCAGTCTTGAACGGGTTCGCGGCCTTGCTGGCCGGACCCCAGAACTCTGTGTTTGATATGAGGACGTTCGAGATCGTGTTCGTGGTACCGGTGTCACCACCAAGGTGTATTCCGGCATATCCTCCGAGTACGAAGTAACAGTCCTCCCACTCGAGAACGTCGATGTTCCCACCGGACGCATCCACGACGATGGTGTAGTCCGTCGGGGACGTGTTGGTGAAGTTGATCATCGAGAAGTAGACGCTGCCCGAGGTTATGTCGTGGTCGCCGTTGATGATCGTCCCGGTGCCGTTACCGGTGAACGTCAGCTCCTCGGCGATCGCGAGGTCCTCGTTGTACGTCCCTTCGTACACATCGATCGTATCTCCATCCGAAGCAGCCGTGATCGCCTCACCGACCGTGGCGTAATCGCGCCAGGTCCCACTGTCGTCATCTACGACGTAGTTAGCCCCGGTCGCGACCATGCTGATCGCAAGCAATACAGCTACTCCAACTATCACAAGAGCAAGCATTCTGCTAGCTCCAACCACAATTCTTTGCATATCCGTAGTCACCTCTCTCTTAGTTTGTCATTCGGGTGGCTAGACCCGATGCCTTAGGTAACGAACATGGGGTTTTTAAACGTTGTCGTAGCCATGTAATAATGTATAGGGCATTTTCCGGGGGTTTTTTTCACGGAACTTCCGTTATTTTTGACATCTCTTCCGATGCGGTTTTTCACGGAAGGGGTTCGACGACCGACGAACTTACGTAGATCGGTGATAATTGGACCTCAATCCTTCCGTCTCCGCCTCCGGAGGAGCATCGGTGCAAATGCCACGACGGTGAGCATGAGAAGGGCGGTCATCATCGGGTACTCCGGGATGTATGTGTCCGCCTGGAACGTCACCAATTTCGACGTCGACATGTTGACGTCCGTGTCGTCGGTCCAAAGCCTCCATCGGACATAGACATGTGTATCGTTGTAGGTCGGAGAATCGGACCCGTCATAGACGCAGTAGGTCACCGGAATGAACCATACGTGACCGTCGGGACCGGTCTGATTGTCGTTGTCGCCAGTGGTAAGGACGTTGCCGTCCCGGCCGCCGTAGTACTCTGTCGCGTAGACGGACTCGTTGTTGTCCGTCACACGGAGGTCGGCACCCTCGACGTCATCGCCCCCGGCGTCCTTCACATGGACATGGAGATAGTTCATCACGATGACCTTGCTGCCGGCGTCCACGCTGAATCCCTCGTCGAAGGTGCAATTGATGAAGACGGCCGTCGACGGATCGAGCACGGCGCCCCAAGAGACCGGGTAGACCGCCAGGTCGGGACAGGTTATATCGGAGTTGATGATCTCGAGCCCGATGTCGTAATCCTCTATCCTGGCACCGATGAGTGTGACGTTCGTACAATTGTCGAAGTAGAAGCAGGTCCCGGTACCGTCACCGATGAAGGTCGTGTTGCTGCAGTCGATGATGAAATCGGAGCCGGTGACGTGGAAGATACCGTCCTCGAATGTGTCGTTGAGATAGTATGTCCCATCGCCGAATGTATAGTTCCCCGATATCATCATATCGTCCAAGTGGGTGAGGTTCGAGAGCACCAATCCGAAGACCGCAGTGATGTTATTATCGTCGGTGAGGTCGTCATCGCCCAAGGCTCCATCGGTCAGATCGAAGGTCACGTATCGGTCACCGTCGTTGTCCCCGAGTGGATACTCGTACCAATGGTCGCTCGAGTTCGTCGGGGTCGGACCGTACTTCCATAGGGTGTATCCAGTCGGTGCGGTGTCCGGTAGCTTGAGGACGACCTGGGTGCCCGTATCGTTCCAGGTAAGGCGCCGGAGGTCGATCGCGATCTCGAAGGTCCCATGGACGAACGTGCCGTTGGGGGTATCAGGATAGTCCGTGGCATTCGTTGCGGTCATCGGCATCATGGAACCATTGGAAGGATAGGATTCAACGACACCGGAGCCAGTCGTGGTGTTCGTCCTGTCGATGAAGAGGACACCATAGTCCTTTCCTACCTCGCTGCCGTTGTCCTGGGCGTCGGGTTGGTGAGGTCTGGGTTCGCCGTAGAGCGTGAGCAGGATATCGGACTTGCCCGAGGTGATCTTCGTTTCGGATTCTTCATGGAAATCGCCTCGCACTACTTCTGCGATCCAGATCGCGGAATATTCAGTTGGCCAGTCTCTATGATAGTACGGCATGCTGAACACGACCCATGAATAATTATGGGCGGCCCGACCCTTGATCCATACGTGCTCACCGGTGTAGAACTCGTCCTTGAGCGTTCCGTTCTCGTCACAGGACCGTATCCATGGATAGACGTCATTCGACAGAGGTAGATGATCGACCGATCCAGCGGAGCCAGTGACATTGTATTCCCATTCACCGATCCCATCGTAATCGACATCCCTGCCATCGTAGTCCGAATAATAATTGCCGCCTATCGAAGGGCCACCGACCACGTTCGTCGAATTGGGCCAATCCAGCGCCTGCTTGGACACGTTCCATACCAGTCCCGAATCGTCCAGGACGTTCTTCGTGTTCTGGAAGGCGTTGTCGTATACGATCCCGGAGGAGCTCGTTGACACCCTTAGCCCGTAGTCATAGGTGTAGGTCGTCCAGCTCTTTACCGATTTTATCCAGTTACGGCTCACATTGACGTCCTCGACTTGATACAGGTAGATGCCTACACACGATACGTTGATCACGTTCCCTATGATCTCGTAATTGGTTCCCCGTTCCTGGTATATCGCGGTCGCGTCACTTGTCGACAGAATATCGTAGAACGAGCAGTTGCTGACGCGGTTCCTGAATGACGGGTCCTCCCAAGAGTACGCTCCGAAGAGATGGACACCCACATCCCAATGGGAGATATTGCAGTTCTCCACCGTGTTCCAGTTACCCCGGTCAACCTTTATCGCAACTGAAGTGGCACTGTGTCCGTCGTAATCGTCCTGGAATGTCGAGTTCATTATGGTGGTGTTGTCGCAGCTCTCCAATAGGATCCCCTGCTGATCGAACCACATGATCTCGGCGTCGTGGATGGTCATGTTGTCGCAGAGCCTGGCGAACAGAGCCCGGTCCTGGGTCCTTCCCGGATATGACCTCAAGGGGCCGAATGTGTTGTTGGACGAGTGTATCAGATAGAATCCGGCGAGCTCCTGATCGGTCGCATTGATGGTTTCGAAGGTCGAGTTCGTACCCTTCCACATCACGAAACCGTACCTGTTCGGAGTGAGGATCGAGCCAGACACGGTGACATCGTTGGACCTGGCGACACCGATGAACCCGTAATCTTCATAGTACTCGGTGCCATCCTCGTCGACTATCCAGAGGATGGGCAGCCCGTTCGCAGTCGAATTGGTCACGTATTGCATCCATGGTCGGTCCAATGGAGTATATGGATCGGGATCGAAACAGACCGCGTAGTCGCCGGTCAGGTTGACATCTATCAGCGTGTTCTTTCCGGCGTTGTTGAACTGGAGGGCGTACTTCACGTCGTGAACCGTGACGTTCCTCAGCGTGTTCCAGTTGCAGTTGCCGTCGAGTCTCATACCGTAGTAATCTCCGTTCCCGACGTCGAAGTTCTCGAACAGGTTATCGTACGACCCGCTCTCTGCCCAGAACCCAGTATATGTGGTCGGTATCGATTGGACGGTGACGTTGTAGAAGCTGTTGTTCCAGGTCTGATGGACCCTGAACATGCCATACTCGAGGTCGATGTTATTGAAGATGCATCCGCTGGTGTAGGCGCTGTAGAGGAAGCTCTGATTGTACCAGGTGACGTTCTCCAGACGGCCCTCGTCCACTGACCAGTGCATCCTGGTCGTATTGGTGATGTTCACCCAGTTGACTGTCAGACGGTCCACCGCGGAGGTCATGAAGAGCTCGTAGGTGCCGTTCGCAGTCAACGAGGTTATCCCGATGTCGTCGGTGTTGGAGAAGTGGAATCCCATGTCACTGCTCTCGCTGATGAACCCATTGTCGAAATACAGTCGCTCGCAATAGAACGACCTGACCCCCTTGTAGAAGACATGGACGATGTCATAATCCTCGAAGAATATGTTCTTGCTCTTGTACATCCATATGCCCTCGTTGTTGTGGTTCAGGTCGAGCTGCTGGAATGTCAGATTGTCGCAGAACGCAACGATCAGGTAGCCGATGTCGTCATCCTTCCCGACGAATGTCTGGTTGTCGATCCCGTAATAGTATTTGATCGTCCGACCGTCCACCGAGTTGTTTCCTGGCAGGTAGGGCCTGAAATGGTCATCGTAGATGCCGTCGTATCCGAAGTTGTACTCGCAGTCGCGGATGGTGTTGTTCCAGATCCGGGGCCGATAGCAGGAAGCGACCCGCAGCCCGTGCGTCGAGTTGGTAATGGTGCAATCCATTATTCGCGGGTAATCGCTGTGGTCGAAGTCGATACCCGTGAACCCACCATCGATGGTGACGTTCTTAACCATATATCCATTGCCGTCATAGACATCCAGCGAGTTCGATGACGTTCCCGTTATCACGCTGTTCTGTACCGTGATGTTGTCCGCCCCGACCACGTTGATCGCGTTGTAGTAATCCGTGATCTGCACGTTGTCGACCAGGATCCGGTTCCCGCCGATGTCGAGGGCGTTCGCCGAGTAGGTGTCCGTCAGAGAGAACGTCGCATCCGTGATCGTCATATCGTTGATACCCCTGACGTAGACGCCGGAGTTCTGAAAGGTCGGAGACGTGATATTGACCCAGTCGCATGTCCCCATGTATATGCTGTAGGCCGAGCTAAGCCTGCAGAAGGGATCGATTATGTCAATGCTGTCGGTGTAGAGGATGTAGTAACCCCAACCGCTCGTCCACCAGAGATAGGCGTCCTCTATCGTGACCCCTTCAGCGTACCATATCTCGAATCCCCTGGCAGCGGTCCTGTTGATCGATATGCCCTTGATGGTGATGTTGCCGCCATAGTCGATGTCCACGCCCTGGTGGGCCGAGGTGATGTTGATGTCCTCGACGACGATGTCCCATGCATAGTTGAGGTGGATCGCCGGCTGTCCCCATGTCGAACTGGTTATCTTCATACCCGAAAGGGATGTACCGTTGGCCCTTACGTAGAAGGTCGGTCCAGTACCCGATACCTGTGTCACCGAGGTCCCGTTCCCGATGATAGAAACGTCCTTCTTGACCGTTACGTTCTCCGAATAGTAGCCTGCGTAGACGTATATGTCATCCCCGTCCGAGGCAGCGTTCACCGCATCCGCGATCGAGTCATAGTCCTGCCAGTCCCCGGTCGTGTCGTCGACGACAATGTCCGCCCCATTCGCTATACCGGCAACAGCCACCAACATGGCGAAAACTATCAGCATCATCATTGGCCTCATTCTGCGTCCTCCTTCGGTCCTGCATTATAGGAATCCAGGTCTGGATATTTAATACCTGATGGCAGGCAGGATCTGGAATTGTCAGCGGTTCGAGGGACCGAAATGCACATTCACCAGGCGATGATCGGTATCAGGCTCCACACGACGGCCACGAACATCGATGATACGAAGGCCCATCGGGTCGTCCCAGCTGTCGCGTTCACCATCGCGGTCAGTTTTGCGGTGGTCCCGTGTCCGAGGACCGGGAATTCGTCGATGGTCCCTTCGACACCGCCCGCCTTCGCGTCGGCAAGGTCCGCGATCGCGGCCTTCACGGCGTTCCGTACAGCCCGCCTCAGGACCGGTACTGGCGTCTCCAGGCCGACGGGCCTGTAGCCTCCGATGGTCCTGTTGACGGAATGGTTGTCGGTCGTATGGACCTCGATCAGGTCCACGAGGTCCGAAGCGGCGGAGACCAGCTTGTCCCTGATACCGATGACGATGTTGTTGCCGTCCAGAAGGACGTAGGCGGTTCGGACGCTGCCAGTCTCGACGACGAGGGCCTGGACTCCCATGTCCCCGAGGTCGCCTCCGATCTCGAGAGATGACCGTTCCGAATAGCCGGCCTTGAAATCGCCGTCTGGACCTAGCGCGATCCCCTTCGCGGTCTCCAGCATGGCGTTGGCCCTGGGATCGCCGTAGAATATGCTGCCGACCCCGGGCTCGAGGGAGTTGTGAGCGTCGATGAAGAAGCCACGTTCCCTTCCCGTGGTCCTCTTTACAGTATCTATTACAGATAGGCCTGTCGCGGGGTCGATGTCGTCGGTGGGCTCGGGAGCCCTGGTGGCGGACACCACAGCAGTTCCCCCGATCGACTGCGATTGTAACCGGATGTCCCCCGCCGTGGATATCTGCGGCTCCGACGCGCCTCCATCGACAGTCAGGCCTTTGGCAGCATCGCGGATCTCGTTGCCAAAACGCTCGACGTCCTCCGACCTGGGGGGGTTCATGTCATGTCCAGAGGGACCGTGGAAGACCATGAGGTTGCGCCACCCGGTCGCCGCCTTCAGCTTCGTCGGGAGGTCGCTCCCACCGAACAGCCCGAATGGGCCTGGATGGAGCGTGGTCGTGACCAGATGAGTGTCTGGCTTCCTCTCGCGCCTGATCCGTATGTAAGAGTACCAGACAGTAGTAGTTGCCGAGATGTCGTAGAAGAACGACTCGCCCTCCAGGCCGCCGCTGGTCGTGAAGTGCTCCAGTCCGCTGACGAGGAGCTCGTAGGGAGTGATCCCGAATACGCGCTTCATCGGTCCCGAGACGATTGCCAGGAACAGGAATGCTCCGGCAAGGAAAGCGATGGAGGCATTGGCGAGGACCAGGACCTCGAACGGTGTGATCCCGATGAACGGTACCGTGGCGCACGCCATTAGCAGTGTCTGCAGTAAGGATACTGGAAGGTTCCTGACGTGCCTTGGAGCGGAGGTGCCGACAAGCGTAACGTGGCGGATCCAGACAGGACTTGCCAGGCCCACCATGACGAGGGCGCTTCCGCCGGGAATGACACGTCCGAAGAGGACGCCTGGTATGGCGACTCCGACGCCTACGAACGAGAGGAGGAACGCCCGCCTGGGATACATTATCCCCTCCCTAGACGAGTACCACTGCGTGATGTAGGCAGTCAGGACCGCTGAGGCGAATATGCCAGCTATGGCCACGGGTAAAAGAGGCTGTCTGTAAAGGGGGACCCCGCCCCGATAGAACAGTGGAAGTCCAAGGATGATAGAAAGGACGAGCATCAGTGCGGTCGACCGCGCCGGTGACGGCGACCAGAACATCTTCGCAGACAGGTCACCGACCCTTGTCTCCCCCGCGAGCCTGGGGTCCTCCTCTTCCGGGACCGCTCCAGGACCTTGCCCGGGTGTCTCAGTATCATCGGTGGCCTTGTCGACCGTCGTGCCCTCGTCCTCCTCGTCCATCGCGCTTCCCTCGTCGTCCTCTGGATGGTTAATATTGGGACCCCTTATCAATATGTCCTCGTCGGAGGGGGAAAAAGATGAGATTCACTATCGATCAATGTCTCTAGTATACAGAAATTGAAGGTAATGGTGGTCCTGAACGCGAGAAAGCATCGAATGAAATCAAGATTGAAGGAGTAAAGCCCCCAAGAAAAAAAAAGAAGGGTTATAATCGCCATAAAGGGGACCGCGGCGATTATAACCACAGAGGAGGTGATAGATCAGCGTGATCAGTTCCTCTTCGCCTGGATCGTAACGAGCATGGTCTGGAGGTAGCGCTTTGCATCCTCCGTGTTCTCGTCTCCCAGACGTCTGAGTATAAGGTCCGTAGCAGCCTCGAACCCATCGATGAAGTCATCCACCATGTTTTCATTCCCCCGCATCATTCCTTGAGGATCGGTATCAGCTTGCCTTCGACAAGCATGTAGCGCTTGAGGCCCATGCGGAATTTTTCCGCCCGGAACTTCTTATCTCGCCACATTTTACCTCTCCTCACACTTGAGATGAAATCTCGCTCATACCCTTATATACCTAATTTGGTGGTAAGCAGATACACCATGGTGATAACCCAAATTCACCATGTTCTACACCTCGATTTCGACCTGTTTCCGCATATTGAGGGGTAGCACCCCTCCTCAGGGTGATTTCGACCATACTGGCCCCCTCTGTAAAATGGCAGATAACCACCCGTTCTCACAGCAAATACTAATTACTATGAGTACGTTCGATGGAACGGGATCTTAGATGTTGGACAAGTTCTCCGGTACCCTTCTGGGAACGGCCGTAGGGGATATGATGGGAGCCCCGTTCGAGGGAATGACCAGCCATCAGATATGGGAACGGTTCGGCGAGGTCAAGACCCCACTTGTACCGCTAGTCACCGATGACACCGAGATGACACTGGCCGTGGCCAGGAGCCTCTGCAGGAAGAAGCGGATAGATCCGGAGGACATCTCGAGGGAATTCCTCTCGTGGTTCGAGACAGGTCCGACCACGATCGGGAGGACGACCTACATCGCCCTGCAGATGCTGAAGGAGGGCGTATCCTGGCACGATTCCGGCAAGAGGACGCTCAGGATGCTCGGCAGGGAGGCGGAAGGCAATGGGTCCGTCATGAGGACGGCGCCGATAGGTCTGTTCGGCCAGGCAGGCGAGGATGTGATGCTCCAGACAGCCGCGGATGTTTCCAGGATAACCCATGCTTCGCCCGTCTGCATCAATTCCGCAGTCGGTATAACCCTCTCCGTGGCATTCATACTTCAGGAGGACCTGGACGATGCCCTCGAGCACGCACAGGCACGCATGGTCACGATGGACCCCAAGGTCGCCGACGCGATGGCCAGGGGTCTGAACGACGTGGACATCACGAGCAAATGCATGGCGCTTCGTACGGTGCATGCAGCATACAGGTCCCTTTCACACTCGAAGGATTTCCACGAAGCGGTCGTGAACGCCGTGAGCATGGGTGGAGACACCGATACGTTCGCTGCCGTCACGGGTGCGATGGCCGGAGCCGCCTGGGGACGCTCGGGCATCCCTCTGGAATGGCTTAACACGCTGGACAGGAGCCCCGTGAACGTCAGGGAGGTCACGACCCTGGCCCAGTGCATCCACGAAACGGTATCCGGACGTCCTCCGGTGTAGAGAAGAGTAATTTCCCGCGCCTCAATTCCGGATCTTCAGATCGAGGCAGTTCCGATTATGTGCCGAACGGCCAGTCTGACCGCCTCGGAGCTGTCGTGGAGCGGTTTCCAGCCTATCCCTGCCATCTTGTCGATGGCGAGCTGCATGTACTTCACGTCGCCCTTCCAGCCGGCACCGCCGACCCCGCCTGTGTACCTGTACTTCACGTCCTCGAGTCCCATCTCCTCCACGACGATGTTCGCCAGCGTCGTAACGTCGATGACGTCCACGGATCCGATGTTGTACGGTTCGCATCCGCTGGTGTTCTTCCAGCCGTGCACCATGGCCTCGATGCAGTCTGAGACGGAGAAGTACGATTTCCTCTGGGTCCCATCGCCGAGTATCTCGAGTTCGGAAGGGTTCGTTCTCAACTTGTTGACGAAATCGAATATCACCCCGTGTGTGGAGCGGGGTCCCACCACGTTCGCGAACCTGTAAAGGACGGAATCGAAGCCGTAGTTGTCGGAGAATGCCGAAATGAGCCCCTCGCAGGCAAGCTTTGTTGCCCCGTACACCGATATCGGCAGCAGCGGTCCGTATTCCTCGGGTGTCGGAATGATGGTGGCGTTCCCGTAGACCGTGGATGTAGAGGTGAAGGCGAACATCTTTACGTCGGTGTCGACGATGGCGTCCAGCAGGTTGTACGTGCCCACCAGGTTCTGTTCGATCTGGAAGGCCGACCTCTTGAACCCGGCCCGGACATCGGGGTCCGCTGCCAGATGGAAGAGCACCTCCACGTCGTCCATGACGTTCACCAGGTCCGCCTCGACCGTGATGTCGCCCTGGACGATCTCTATCGCGCCGAGATGGTTCTTTATCATATCGAGGTTGCCGCCGCTGAGGTTGTCCATGACGACGACGTCGTGGTCGTCGGCCACCAGCCTGTCCACGAGATGCGAGCCGATGAACCCGGCCCCGCCTGTTACCAGAATCTTCATTTCTTCACCTTCCCCTTACCTTTGGGCTTCTTACCCTTGTCCTCTTCAGGATTGTATCTCCGGGTCTGCCTCACCACCGGTTTGGCAGTTCCGTTCCTGACCTTCTCCTCGTGCTTCCTCACGGCCCTGTCCTTGACCTTCATCATCATCAGGAAGAATACGGCCAGCAATGCCACTAACACGAACGCATAGAGGATGTTCGTGAATATCAACGCGATGAAGACGCTAGAGAGGTAAGCGATCGCGAGGGTTCCCACTATGGCTCCTATCTCGACGGCCAGGAGCACCTTCTCCGGCTTCATGGCGATTATGTTCCCGAGGATAGATGCGCCGACTGCGCCGCTACCCTGGAATGGTACGATGACGAATATGATGAGCCCGACGAATGCGACCTCGTCCATCCACGGGTTCTTGTCCAATGTCTCGAGCGACTTCTTCTCGATCTTCATGATGACCCAGCCGACGCCAGGTATCTTCTCGAAGAGGTCGAAGTTCCACGCGAGGAATATCGCCCCGAAGATGTCCACGAGGGCGACGTTGAGTGCCGCGAACATCGGATCGATGCCAAGGGCGACCATGGCGGGAATGACGGATTCCTTACCGGCTGGCGGCACGAAGTAGACGAGAAGACCACCGCCCACCACCTGGAACGTCTCCCAGTTGAGCATGAGGAAGAGGAGCAGTCCGTAGAGTGCAGCGAGGGCTATGGGGAACAGGAACTTGAAGAGACGCCAGGACGTGGATTTCTTCCCCCGCATGAACGTGACCCAGGACACGTCACTTCATTCCCATTTCCGTATTTAAGGATGTTTGAAGAATGCCCATTCACGAGCTTCCGATCCCACGCCCTTCTACGACCAGTGGTCACCATCGTGACCTACTCGGGAGAACCCCTGTTCAGAAAGGATATCGTGCCGTCCTCTGTGCAAATCAGCTGAAAGCAAAGCTCATCTGTCTCCTCCGATGGACTGTAGACATAGAAGGTCAATCCATCGCACTTGTGACATCGGATATATCCGCTGAAATCGTCTGGTGTCGTCCACAACTGATCGCGGCCACACTCGAAGCACTTGAGGATCATCGGTCCCTTCTCCTCTCGTCTGACAGAGAAGACCTCCTTTCCGCAGTTGCAGGCCACCTGAGTCGGTCCCCAGTGGTCCATGCTGTCGGATTTGTACCCCTATACAAATAATGAACTGTCCTCATGAGAACATGGTCACTCGACAAACTTTAACTAACCATCCGTCGTTCCAGGCTCATGCCCGAGGACAGGATCGACCCGTGGGCGTCGGAGACGTACGATTACGGGAGGCTCATCGAGAAGTTCGGTATCGAGCAGTTCTCCATGGAACGGTTCCCGATGCCTGACCCACCCATACAGTTCCGGAGGGGGGTGGTCTTCGGTTGTCGCGGCTTCGATCCAGTCCACAGGGCGATAGTCGATGGGACAGGTTTCGCGGTTTTGACCGGTCTCGCCCCTTCCGGGAAGATGCACTTCGGACACAAGATGGTGCTCGACCAGGTACTGGCATATCACAGGTGGGGGGCCGACGTCTTCGTCGCTGTGGCCGACATTGAGGCTTGGGGTGCCCGGGGAGTGCCTCTCGATGAGAGCCGTCATTTGGCGATCGAGGAGTACATACTGAACTATATCGCGCTTGGTCTTCCCCAGGAACGGACCAGCATCTATTCGCAATCGAAGAGGAAGGATGTCATGGACATCGCCTTCGAGATGTCGCGGCCCGTCAACTGGTCGACGATGAAGGCGGTCTACGGGTTCACCGACGAGACCAACATGTCGCATATCATGAGCCCTCTCGTCCAGGTGGGGGACATCCTCCACGTCCAGCTCGACAAGTATGGAGGGCCGAGGCCGACGATCGTGCCTGTCGGGGTCGATCAGGACCCGCACATCAGACTTAGCCGGGATATCGCCAAGGCATTCCGCTACTACAGCGTACAGGAGACAGAACAGGGGACCGGTGTGTTCCTGAAGGGCGACAGGCCGATGGAGGACCTGGACGCCGCCGAGACCGAGCTGCTCAAGCATGGCAAGGTCGAGGCCAACAAACCGTACAGAGCACTTTACCCTGAGATGTCCGTCGAGGAAGCGAACCTGAGGATGCTCGAACTCGAGCATTCCCGCGGATCGTACGGTTTCTTCGCCCCGTCATCGTCCTACAACATGTTCATGACCGCCCTGACCGGCGGCAAGATGTCGTCGTCCATACCGGAGAGCGCGATATTCCTGACCGACACGCCGGAAGAGGCCATCAAGAAGATGAAGGCGGCAGTGACCGGTGGGCGGACCACTGCAGAGGAACAGAGGGAGCAGGGCGGTGAACCCGACATCTGCAGCGTCTACGAGATGTTCAACTTCCATCTGATCGAGAGCGACGACGAACTGGCGGCCGTCAGGAAGGAGTGCCTGGACGGCGACCGTCTCTGCGGTGCCTGCAAGGCCCAGGCGGCCGAGCTCCTCGAGTCGTTCCTTTCCGACCTTGCCGAGAAACGCGAGGCTGCCAGGGATATCGTCAAAGAATACATGGACGACTGAGCTTATTCCTCCTCGTCCACCTTTCGCCACGAGACGAAGGTCTTCTGGTACTCCTCCCACCACGACCTGTTCATGTACTGGTGTTCGGTACAGAAGTTCTTCTTGCCGCAAACCGGGCAGATGTCATTGTCGCTGAACTTCCATTCCTCGTGGGGCATGCAAGTGATTCCACCTCACCCCTTTTAGGCCTTTCGACGACCCTCTGGACATGTTTTGTGCACGATTCATGCAGATGTTTCCCTTCGTATTCCAGCAAAACTATAATATACCCTTTCGGTATGGCACACCTACGGTGAGACAGAATGGGCAACATCAGACCGACGTACATAAAGCGTGTCGCGATCGACCTCCTTGAGAGGTATCCGGACAAGTTCACGGATGACTTCGAGCACAACAAGGAGATGGTAGCGGAGCTCGCGTCGATCCAGTCGTCTCGCCTCAAGAACAGGATCGCCGGCTACGTGACCTCCTACAAGAAGGTCCTCGAGAGGCCGACATGAGCCCGCCGGGCCATGACAACAATTCTGAGATAGGGGACGTGGACCCCGAGACAAAACGGATCCCAGCGGAAGCCCTCGTTGTGGCCGACCGGCTCCGCGACGAGTACGGCATCCCGACGGTAAGGCAAATGCCTCCGCTCGAGGAGCTCGTTCTGACCATACTCTCCCAGAACACGAACGATGTCAACAGGGACAGGGCGTGGATGGAGCTGCGGGACCGCTTCCCGACATGGGAGGAGGTCCTCGCTGCAGAGATCGGCGAGATAGAAGAAGCCATCTACGTCTGCGGACTCGCCAAGGCAAAGGCATCGTACATAGTGGGCGCACTACGTCAGATAAAGGAAGAGACAGGGAAGTTGAACCTCGATTACCTTTCGGACATGGGACCCGATGAAGCCCACGAGTATCTGATCTCCATGAACGGCGTCGGTCCGAAGACAGCGGCCATAGTCCTCCAGTTCTCCCTCGGGATACCTGCATTCCCTGTCGACACCCACGTCCATCGAGTCACGAAGCGCCTAGGGTTGATCGGGGAGAAGGTCTCCAGGGAGAAGGCCCACGAGATTCTGGCCGACATGTTTCCCGAGGAGCGATACCTCGATGTCCACATCAATATCATCCGTCACGGACGGCAGGTATGCGACGCCAGGAGACCGCTGTGTCAGAACTGCATTCTCAATGACATCTGCCCTTCGAGAACTGTATGACGGCCTTACCGATCAGTATCCGTCCTCTTCCTCATCATCGTCGGATGCGATGTGATATCGACCGGGTACTATACGAAAGGCCGTAACGTCGACGTCCACCCTGTCGTGGGAATGGAAGTCGAACTGCTTCTTGATGGTGAACTCGTAGTCCCACTCGCGCGTCACACCCGCCTCGAGCTCTGCAGCGAAACCGCGAATGAAGTCCGCCGTATTTCCGTTGTGAAGGGAGTAGATCACATTGGACAGCTCGATGGCCTTCTCTATGAACGCCCTGTCGGCGTGCTTCGTCTGTGCGCCGAATGGCGGATTCATTATGATGGTATCGCACCTCTCCTCGAGGATAGAGATGTCCCCTTCGATGAACTCGACCTCAGCTCCGAGCTCCTCCGCCGACTCCCGGCCTACCTCCAGGCTCTCCGGGTCGATGTCTATTGCTGTGACCTTCTCAGCCCCGAGTAGTGAGGCCCCGATCGCCAGGATACCAGTGCCGCACCCGAGGTCGACGATGTTCATGTCATCGACGTCGCCCAGCATGAAAGCGGTGTAGACCAGGTCCGCAGCGACCGTGGCGGGTGTGCTGTACTGTTCGAGTTCCGCATCCGGTTCAGGTATCGGCGGGACCCGTTCGAGCGTTATCTCGAGGCTCCTCTTGTTCATGTTACCGAATGAACCGTCACTCCGATAAATAGCCTTCGGAGAGGTGGTTGAAATTGATATGGACAGTTGCGAACTGCTGAGCAACAAAGGAACATGAACTCGTTTGATTTCTCGCAAATTATGAGGATATTCCACTAATCGCCGAATTACGGCGAGAATGTGAGAATATCAGCCGGGCATTATCAATTTTCTATAAAAACATACCCTTTAATTACTACCCTAAGGTGTATTCAGTGCAAGATCGTGAATCCATCAAGCAGTTACCTACAGTGCGGGTTTCGGTATCTTGGTCACACCGATAAACTTAAAACTCTAACAACATTCGATGGACTGGGTGTCAAAATGGGCAGGGCGAATGTCAGTATTAAGAAAGATGGGACGATCGTTCTCACGAAAGAGGGCGATGTTGAGACCTATCAGTCCATCGATGACGTACCTAAAGGAGATGCAGAGATCGTATTCAGTGCGGTAGAACCAATAGTCACTGAGCGCAAGTCACACACGGTTTCCACCGATGGTTTCAAGGGGACACCTCCAAAAGAATGGTCGGGACTTTACTACCACTTCATAGAGGATCTAGAGAGGAGGGGGAAACGTGACATGTTCGACAAGAGACTTGAGGAGGGCAGATTCTCCATGAAACTTACCGTATGGGTTATCAACAGGGACGAGGTCAACAGGTTGCCTCCGTCGATGAAGGAGAACTTCCTTCGCATCCTGTCAACCGGATATGATCAAGAAGCGCGATCCTTCGATGACCTCTATCCAGTCAGATTTCTCCAGATATCGTTGGGAGACGTCACCGTTAAGGTACCTGACACCGAGATGTCGTCGCAAATGAGAGACGAGTTCGACCTCGTCATGTCATTCCTCGATAGGCAAGGAAAATACAGCAATGGGCTGAAGACCCAGACTGGCTCGGATGATGTATATCAATGGAAGGGAATGAAGTACACGAGCATACATGACATCCCGGACCCCGAGGGACGGGAATACTTCCGAAGGATGGTAAAGGAACGAGGATTCCCTAACGCTGGCAAGGGACCTACTGTCTGCATGGCATGTGGACAGCGTGGCTCAATCAAAAAGACATTACTGGGCAAGTGGAAATGTCCGATGTGCAACCACAAATGGACCACATGACGAACAACCTTTTTGAATCGTAAACGCATCCGCTTCCGTGGGAGAGGAAGAGAAGGGGACTCCGAAAGAGGACTTCGGACGCTCCGCCAACAGCTCCAAGAAGAGCGTTACATACGAGCACCCATACTCGAAGGTGTTCAATTCCACCCTCAAGGCGCTCAGTGATATCCAGTTCAAGGTCGACAGGGCCGCGAGGAAGAAAAAGCGGATCGAAGCGCTTACACCGGTCTCCCTTGAAGCGAAGGGCGAGGAGCTCCACATCGAGTTCTCGAAGACCGAGAAGGGTACGAAGGTCAGCATAGTCTCCGAGTTCATCGAGGAAGAGGACCGGGAGCGACTCGAGGACGACAGGAACAGATGGAACGTCCAGGCCGTCCACAGGCTGATCGAAGGAAGGTTGGCTGGACGCGATACAGGTGGTTTCGACCCGACGTTGGCTATGAGACTCGCATCCGCCGTCGCAATCGGGACGCTCGCGATCCTGATGGCCGCGGTCCTGATGGGCGAGACGGTCGTCCTGCTGCTCGCGGTGGCCGCATTGATAATGACGGCGACGGCCTACCGGATCCAGAGATGGGACCTGAAGAAGGGGACCTATTCAGCGATGTTCGGAACGATCGCGACGCTGCTCGCCGGTGTGCTCCTTCCCTTCAACTTTGGGGCCTTCGTACTTGGCCTTGCGTTCATCGCCGTGCTATCGGCATGGAAGGCGTGGTTGTCCTACGAATGGTTGTCGCGCCTGTGACCGTTCCGCATATTCCGAAGAAAATTATCGGAATTAACGTAAGGCCTGGACGTAAAACTTAAACATCCCTGGACCGATGTAGTTCTTGAGGTGCCCGGCTTCACGGCCGGGTGCGGCTAGACGCCGCAAGAGGTGATAGATCACAGCCGCAGCGAAGGGCGTCGTCCGTCCGAACAGCACCTCGGCTGGCTGTAAGGACGGCGTCCGCACATCATTCCTTCCAATGGTCCATCCATAGAACCCTGCCCATATTCGGCAAACTCATTGTCAAGCCAGACTGTTTTTCGACTGCCAAAAGTAACAAGTAGTTACCGGTTCCTATAGGGGGTTACCAAGGCCCGCAGCAGGCCTGCTGTATATGATAGGAAGGAGATGTGGGGGATCGCATTGATGAACTTCCGTCAGACAGCATGCGGGTCGGACAGCCAGGGGTACGTTGGAAATGCCGTCGGGGTTCTGCAAGCATGGGACCGTCTGGACACGCTGCAAGGTATGCAGACAGGAGTACCTCGAGGGAGAGATGGAACGGATGCTCGCGGGGGGTCGGTTCAAGACCGACAAGAACCTGGCGTTCAAGTGCAACTGGCTGGACAGCGATTATTCCAGACCCTGCGGACCGAAGGGTCGGAAATGGAACATCCACGATGCGAAACACGCCTGGTGCACCCAGGACGACAACCCGTGCAACCAGCTCGAGAAGGGCGAGAGGAAGCGCGTTGGGAAATACCCGTGCTACGAGTGCAGGATCTTCACCAAGAACGAGTTCGGTTCGGGGGTCATCTCTGACAGGAGGCCGGGGAAGTCCATCAAGGCGGAGGACGAGCTCGTCGGCAAGCTGGCCCTCATGACGACTCGCGGACCCAAGGACTCGGAGGAGGACCGGGTCATCTTCGGGTTCCTGAGGGTGGTCGGACACCGGATGGACGAGCGCTACGGGAGCACCATCCTCACCGGGGACCCGGACACGTCGATCAAGATACCAAAACGGGCACGGCTGAGGTTCTGGGACTTCTACTCGAATCCTAGGAATCCTACGAAACTCTGGGGTTACGGCCTCTTCAGGTACATCCCGGACACGACGATCGAGACCTACCTCGAGGCCCAATTAACGAAGTTGAATCCGAAAAGATATCAGCACGAATACGAGGTCGTGGCCAAGCTGTTGGAGATATGGCGCGAGAACCTCAGGCATGTTTGATCGATGCCTATACGACCGTTATGACATTTATCTTGACTATCAGGGTCTCCCCGGCCAATGGATGGTTCAGGTCTATCGTCACCCCTTTCTCGTCGAGGCCCGTGACACGGGCGGGAACGGAATCGCCGCTCGGGAGAGGGAGCATGAACGTCTCTCCGGGCTTCAGTGACATTCCCTCGGGATAGTCGTCGAACGGTACCATGATGGCCAGATCGGGGTTCACCTCTCCGAAGGCGTCGGCCGGTGCCACCTCGACGAGCTTGTCCTGTCCTGCCTCCATGCCGACCAGCGCCCTTTCGACACTCTCCATGATGTCGGCCTTGCCGACCTCCACGGTTAAGGGTTCATCCTTGCCGGCCTCCTCGAGGACCGTTCCATCGGTGAGCGCGAGCGTGTATTCCAGGGTCACCTTGTCTCCGAGCTTTATCATATCAACATCACGTCTCCTTCCCTTCCGACCTCAGGGATTCGTACCGACGCCGCACCTCGACCGCGTCGGGCGGTTCCTCGCCCCTTCTCACGATGTACATGGGTGAGAGGATCTCGACGCCCGCCTCGTAGAAGGACCTCTGGACGTTCTCGATGAGCTTGGACCTTATCATCGGGATATCGGTAGGACGGTCGGTCGCCGCCTTGAGGACGTAGTTAATCGCGTAATCGCCGAAGTCCGTGGCCAGGCAGACCGGGGCTGGCTCCTTGAGCACCTCGTCCGTCGCCACCGCGCCCTCGAGCATGAGCTTCCTGACCAGTTCCACGGGGACCTCGTATCCGATCCCAGCGGTGACGTCGATCGTGACTGTCTCCGCGGCCGTGTAGTTGAATATCTCCTGTGCGAGGACGTTGTTGTTCGGAACGTCGACGACCTCGTTGCTCAGGGTCCTGATCCGTGTGAAGACCAGGGTCATCTCCTCGACGTCGCCTGTGTACTCCGCTATCTTCACCCTGTCGCCGACCTCGAAAGGCTTCATGCTCTGGAGGACCATTCCTGACAGGATGTTGCCGATGGACCCGGTAGCGACCATCGCCACGACGATACCGGTCATGGTGATCATCATCACCAGGATGGTCTGTCCGAGCTCGGCCATGCCCGCCATCGAGAGTATCGCGAATACGATGATCAGGGCGAACAGGCCGTAGATGACGATCGTCAGCGCCTTCTCGGCTGTGTCCATCATCTCGGGCGAGAACTTGTCCTGACGCTTCTTCAGGTCGTCGATGAAGATGTGTATGAACTTCTTCGCGACGAACGCGATCACGACCAGGACGACGATGAACGAGATGTAGTTGGAATTGCTAACTAGGAAATCGCTGATGCTGCCCGAGATCAGATCGTAGAGACCGAGCTTCGCGAGGAATATCAGCATTATCGTGACGCCGAAGATGAAGATTATCAGGTAGCGGAGGACGAACTGTATCAGTATGAACGTCGTCGGTGGCACGCCCTTCAGGACGCCCTTCTTCGAGTTCTTCATCCTGTTGGTGACATCGTTCACGACGATGAGGAGTATCCTCATCACGAGCAGAAGGATGACAAAGGTCAGACCGATGTTGAGGAGGTCAAGGAGCCACGGGAAAAGGTCGCTGTCCGCAAGGACGTCGATCCGGCCCGCGATGTTCAGCAACACAGTGAGTGCGATTATCCAGTAGACCGCCTTCACCGTGAACACCACGAGCTCCGCGGCCTTCCTGCCGAGCTTCTTCGTCCGCCTCTTCTTGAACCTCTTGAGCTTCCTGGACAGCAGGGTATAGACGATCGCGAATGCCACGATCGCGATGATCAGCAGGACGATGATGAAGATGTTGTCGTGGAGTACGTCCGCAGGCGTGGAGCTCTCCGCAGCGGCCCCTGGAAGGAGAAGTATGGTCGATAGCAGGAACGCTATCAGATACATCGGTCCTCTCGAACTCATCGATATCATCCTCGCTCCCCCGTCGGTGATTGTGTTGACCGTATTAAAAATATGCCTCCGGGGTCGGTCGGGTCATCGCCATTCGGCGGGAGGAGGGCGCCTTCACCGGGATCGGGGCCCCCATAATCTCCGATAGATTCTTATTCTATTATCCGTATCCAGAATTGGCCGAGGGGTACGGCCGGGATGGGCAAATGTCCAAACGTAGCAGAAAGGACGGTCGCTGGGGCCGGCGACGGGAAAGTAAAGATGAGCCCTCCCAGGCGGAAGCCCCGATTTCTGGAGACGAGAACGTTCAGGCCGAGATCATCGATATCGAGGTCGTGGACCAGGGAACCCCTGGAGTCACCATTACCGGCGTCGAGGAAGCCAGCAAGAGACCTGTAAGGAAGAAGCGAGGTCGACGACGCCCTCACCCTGGAGGCGACGTACCATCCACGGTCCAGCGCCGGAAGAGGAGGCCTCCCCTGAAGGAGAAGCCCTTCATGTCCATATCGCTGATCGCCGCCGTTGCCCAGAACGATGTCATCGGACGGGACGGCGACCTACCCTGGGACCTCCCGAACGATCGTGAGTTCTTCAAGAAGGTCACCATGGGGCACGCTGTCATCATGGGACGAAAGACCTTCGAGACCATGGGGGTCCTCGAGGGCAGGGCTAACATCGTCATCTCCAAGAACGAGGACTACGAGCACGAGGGTGTCACCGTTGTCCATGACATCGTCGATGCGCTCATCGTCGGCGGGTCCGTCGGCGGAGAGGTCTTCGTAGCCGGAGGGGCGGAGATATATGACCAGTTCCTTCCACTGGCGGAGAAGATGTACCTGACCAGGATCCAGGGCGGCTTCGCCGGGGACGTGAGGTTCCCGAAGATCTTCTGGGAGGAATGGGAGAGGACCGACAGCAAGGTCGGGAAGCGCGACGCCGACAACAAGCTCCACTACAGCTTCGATGTCTTCGAACGCTGAACCGGCCGTCGTCCCCCGTAGGTAATGGATTAATACCAGAATGTCATCATCGTAGAACATGACCTGCGACTCGGACCTCAAGATGGCCGCCGCATGCGGTGTCTACTGCGGCGATTGCTCGTGCTATGAGTCCGTCTGCCCGGGATGTCCGGCCGTCGCGGGAAAGGTGTTCTGGACCAAGCTCGAGACCGTCGAGTTCGATTCCTGTCCGATCTATGACTGCTGTATCACGGACAAGGGGTACGAGCACTGCGGCGACTGTGCCGAGTTCCCCTGCGAGGTCTACATGAACGTGAAGGACCCGGACGACCCGCAGGCGGATATTCACAAGGAGAAGATCATCCGCGACCTCCGGCGCCGTACGGAGATCGGTACCTGCTCATGGCTGGCGGAGAAGGGCAGGGCGTCCTGATTCGGGGATGACCATTTAAAAGACGACGCTTCCTCGTCCTATCGGGGATTACGATGATGGATGTTCCTTCAGGATCCAACCGTTTGGCGAAAGAGGTCAGTCCGTACCTTCTGCAGCATGCCGATAACCCCGTCGACTGGTACCCTTGGGGCGATGAGGCCTTCGAGGCTGCCAGGGAACAGGGAAGACCGATCTTCCTGTCGATCGGATACTCTACGTGCCACTGGTGCCATGTAATGGCCAGGGAGTCGTTCGAGGACGAGGAGGTCGCCGGACTGATGAACGAGGCCTTCGTGAACATCAAGGTGGACAGGGAGGAGAGACCGGACGTCGATTCGGTCTACATGCAGGTCTGCCAGATGATGACCGGACAAGGGGGATGGCCGCTCACGATCGTCATGACGCCCGAGGGCGAACCCTTCTTCGCCGCCACTTACATTCCAAAGGTGCCGAGGTTCGGCATGGCCGGAATGCTCGACCTCGTCCCGAAACTCGCGTCCGTCTGGACGGAGCAGCGGAACGATGTGGTCGAAACGGCCGCAAACGTTGCCCGGGAGGTCAGGAAGGCCTCCATCGAGAGGGCATCACATGGTGTCGACAGCTCGGTGCTCGCCCTCGCCCACGAGCAGTTCGCGGGGCGATATGACGCCAGGCACGGAGGGTTCGGGCCGGCCCCGAAGTTCCCCTCCCCGCATGACATGATGTTCCTCCTGAGGTACTGGAGGTCGTCGGGGGACAGTTCCGCGCTCGATATGGTCGAGAACACGCTGGACCATATGAGGCGGGGCGGCATCTATGACCACGTCGGATCCGGTTTCCATCGATACTCCACGGACGAGCGATGGCTCGTCCCGCACTTCGAGAAGATGCTCTACGACCAGGCGCTGCTGGCGATGGCGTACACAGAGGCATATCTGGCTACCGGCAATGAGCTGTATGCCTCGACCGCAAGGGACGTCCTCGACTACGTGCTCAGGGACCTCTCGTCACCTCTGGGAGGGTTCCATTCCGCCGAGGATGCGGACAGCGAGGGCGAGGAGGGGAAGTTCTATCTTTGGACGATGGAGGAGATCGTGGACATCCTTGGAGAGGATGCCGACCTATTGACATCCACCTTCAATGTGAGGGGCGGCGGCAACTTCAGGGATCCCGAGGGCAGGAAAGGCCTCAACATCCTCCATCTATCCCGGGATGGTCCAACACGTTCTCCGGAAGAGGTCGCTGGACCTCTCAAGACCCTGATGGAAGCGCGGGAGGGCAGGACCCGACCGTCGATGGACGACAAGGTGTTGACCGACTGGAACGGTCTTGCCATAGCGGCCCTTGCCAAGGCGTCGCGGGCGTTCGGCGAACCCAGGTATTCCGAGGCCGCCGGGAGGGCGGTACGGTTCCTGAAGGAGAACATGATGACGTCCGACGGCAGGCTACTCCACAGGTTCAGGAACGGCGATGCGTCCGTACCGGGACAGCTCGACGACCACGCGTTCCTTGTCTGGGGATTGATAGAGCTCTATCAGGCGACCTACGATCCCGAGGTCCTTTCGACCGCCGTCCATCTCAACAGGACGATGATGGAGCACTTCATCGACCAGGACGGCTCCTTCTTCTCGACACCGGACGACGGCGAGAGTCTGCTATTCAGGAGGAAGGAGTTCTACGACGGGGCCGTCCCGTCCGGCAACTCGGTCGCCCTCAACAACCTCGTCCGACTGTCAAGGCTCACCGGTGACCCTGACCTGGACGAGGCAGCCTCCCGGCTCACATCGGCGATCCCGAGGCGAGCGGCCCACATGCCTTCAGGACATTCACATCTGACCTCCGGCATCTGGTCCGCATACATGGGTTCCTGGGAGGTCGTCATCGTCGGTGACCTGGAGGGCGATGCCAGGTCCTTCATCGATCGATTGAACGGCGACTTCCTACCCAATGTGACATCTCTCGTTACTGTCGATGGCCTTGTGGACGTCGCCGAGTTCGTCGGACCGTATCAGAGGGTCGACGGGAAGGCAGCAGCCTACCTATGCAAGGGGGGAGCCTGCGAATTGCCGGTCCTGGACCCAGAGAAGATGATGGAAAGGTTGAAATCGGACGACCCTGATGCGTAACGGGGGCTCTGAAGATGCCGTGGATAAGGACTGTGGACGAGAGGACGGCCGAGGGCGAGCTCAAGGGCGTCTATGAGCAGATAGCCAAGAGCAGGGGAAAGGTCGCCAACATCATGAAGGTCCACAGCCTGAACCCATCGTCCATGCGGGACCACATGACCCTGTACAGGAACCTGATGTACGACCGTATGGGCCTGAGCCGCGAGGACCGCGAGCTCATTGCCGTGGTCGTGTCCAACGTGAACGACTGTGCATACTGTGTGAGCCACCATGGCGAGGCGCTGAACAAATACTGGAATGACCAACCCCGGGTGAGGCGGGTCAGTCACGACTACACGCTCGAGAGGCTTCCAGAGCCGCAGATGAGGATGCTGGAGTACGCGGAGAAGCTGACGCGGACCCCTGAGGAAATGGACCCGTCCGATGTGGAGTCGCTGAGAGAGGCCGGATGGTCCGACGAGGACATCCTGAACATAAACCTCGTCACATCGTATTTCAACTTCGTCAACAGGATCGCGCTGGGGCTCGGGGTCGTATACACCGAGGAAGAGGTCGCCGATTACCTCTACTGACGGATCACTCCTTCTTCGGCAGGAAGAAACGCCTTAGATTGAAGACCACCAGGGCCGATACGAAGAGCATTGTTGCTGCGAGTGCCCACGCGGGCACACCCTCCTCGGTCTCGGGTTCGCTGTCGTCCGCCGGGATGACAGTGAGTGATATCGAATCCTCGTCCGTCGTCCTGCCCTCGGCCACGGCACGGTAGTTGTGGTCTCCTACCGTTGCCTCCCATTCGTAGTAAACGAAGTTCCTACCCTTGACCAGGTCGATGCTCTCGGAATGCACGACGACATCCTCGCGGAATATCCTGACCGAGGCGTCCTTCTTCGCTACCTCGACGGTTATCGAGACGATTATTCGTACGGTCTGGCCTTCGACCGCATCTCCTTCGATGTCGCTGAACAGCGCAACGTGAAGGACATCGGCCGCGCCCCTGAGAGGGTACCGGTCCTCCGCATCGCCCGGTCCATCGATCGAATAGGGATCGTCCCAGACCCCGTCGGCATTCTCGTCGACGCTCTCGTGGTCGTCCCACCAGTTACCGCGGAGGCCGTCATCCCAAGTGTGGTTCAGCACGTCGTAGGCCTGGACCAATCCAGCATTGTTGTCGGTGAAGTTGTTCCTCAGGAAGGTGATGTTCTCGAGGTCGGAGTCGCAGTAGACCCCGTAGCCCTCGTTCGAACCCAGGGCGTTCATCCTGATCGTCAGGTTCGACGCGGTCTCCAGAATGTAGATCCCGTACTGGTTGTCCAGGACGTCGCACCACTTGACCTCATGGAGCTGGCCGTCTATCTCGATCCCGTTCCCGGAGTTCCCGGCAATGGTATCGTTGGTGATGAACGCGCCGTTCCCGGAAAGGGCGATCCCAGCGCCCGAGTTGTCCCAGATCCCGGAGAAGGAGACCAGCGGCGAATCGCAATCGATCAGCTCCAACCCCCCAGCGCTGTTGTTGTGGAATAGACTGCTGTCGATCACAAGGCCATCACAGGTGTCGAACTCCGCCCCGAGCCTCCCGTTGCCTCCGGAGGTGACGTTGGATACCGATACGTCATCCGAGTCGGACACTGCAAGACCGATCCAGGAATCCCTTATCACGAGGTTTGTAAGTTCAGAACCGTCGCAGCCCGACGTGAGCTGGATGCCAGCCTGGACGTTACCGTCCAGCGTGCAGTTCAGGACCGTGAGTCCGTACACCGAGGACGCCTGGATCCCGTAAAGGCCGTCATCGATGGCGTTCTCCGCGATATGGACATCGACTGAGCCCGAGCTGACAGTTATCCCTGTGTCGGAGAAGTCCGAGATCGTGCTGTTCTTGACGGTGACGTTGGATACCTTGTGCAGATAGACGCCGTACATCATTCCGTCGAGGATGCATCCGTCGATCTCGATCAGATCTGGTATGAAGTCGCAGTGGGCGAGCATGATGCCGACACTGCCCTTTCCAGTGATGTTCAGCTCCCGTATCAGGACCGCGCTGCATTTCGCAAGTATGACCTGGCCCACGCTTGCCGGAACCACCACCGAAGGTGAGTTCTCCCTGTAGAATAGGGTGCCGCCGTTCACGGTACAGTCTGTAATGCTGTGTGTGTCGTATCTCGATTCACCGGCCCCTGTGATGAAAAGACTGCAGTCGGTGAAATCCACGCCACTCAGTGTGGCGTCGGTGACATCGTCTAGGAGCACGCCATGTCCATCGGTGTCGTAGATCCCGCAATCGATAATATCCACGCTGTTCACGTCCGTGACGAGGACCCCGGTCCCGTCGTTATCCAAAATGGAACAATTGGCGATCGTCACGCCATCTGCGGATGCGATTATGACGGCGGCGTATCCAGACGTCGCCGAGCCGCCCCGTATCCTGAGGGCCTCGATGGTCGTCTCCGCGGCCTCGACGCGGATCGTCCAGCTCGACCTGTCGCCGAGTACCAGGCTCTGCTGGGTAACGTTCCCGACTATCGAGACGCTGACGTTCACGACGACGTTCTCGCCGTATGTCCCGTCATAGACCCTGATCGTGTCCCCTGCGGAGGCATTGTAAATCGCGCTCTGCAGGGTCGTGAACCCGGCCCAGTCCCCTTCGTCATCGTCCACCACGAGGGTGTCGCCCGTCGCCGCTCCTACCGTTAACAGTGTAACGATACATGCTAGCATCATCCAGTGCCATCCCATCATACGCACCGTGTGAGAATCGGATTGTGAGTATTTAGTCTTATGGGGATTCTCGGAGTCTGGACATCATTCTGGTCCCGGACGGCAGCGGGAAAACGATAAGAACCCAGTAGACGATTCTTGATATGGGATTGCTCCAATGGATGGACCTCTGTGGACGCCGTCGGCCGAACGGGTCGGGAAAGCCAACATGACACATTTCCGAACCTGGCTAAACGACCGCAAGGGCCTGGACCTCCAGGACTATGGTGCCATGTGGGAATGGTCCGTGAACGAGCGTGCGGATTTCTGGCAATACCTTTGGGAGTACACCGCCATCCTCGGTTCGAAGGGATGGGACGAGGTCCTTACCGACGGCGACGACATGATGAGGTCCAGATGGTTCTCGGGCTCCAGGACCAACTTCGCCGAGAACCTTCTCAGGTTCCCGCTCGGCAAGCCCACGACGTTCGGTGGAAGGATCCTGGACGGTCGGGACCCCAGCAACGTCGATGCCCTCGTATTCACCGCCGAATCCAGCAAGCGCAGATCGATATCCTACAGCGAGCTTCTCGACCTCGTCTCAAGGACCGCGGCCGCCCTGAGGAGGGAGGGCGTGGTCGAGGGGGACAGGGTCGCCGGTTTCATGCCGAACATGATAGAGACCGTGGCCGCAATGCTCGCTACCACCAGCATAGGGGCGATATGGTCCTCGTGCTCCCCCGACTTCGGTATCAAGGGCGTCTTCGACCGCTTCGGCCAGATCGGACCGAAGGTCCTGTTCACTGCGGACGGGTATCTGTACAACGGGAAGGAGTTCGACTCCCTGGAGCGAGTGAGGAGCGTCATGGAACAGATACCCTCGATCGAAAGGGTCGTGGTCGTTCCTCTCCTTTCATGGAACAACGGCACCGACCTGGACCTGGGAGCGGTCCCGAAGGCCATAGGGTTCGAAGACCTGATCGGGGACGGACCGGTCCCGGAGATCGATTTCGCCCAGCTTCCCTTCCACCACCCCGTCTACATAATGTACTCCTCCGGCACGACCGGTGTGCCAAAGTGCATTGTGCACGGCGCGGGAGGAACACTGCTCCAGCACATGAAGGAGCTGGGGCTTCACACCGACCTAAAGCCGTCGGACCGGATATTCTACTTCACGACGTGCGGATGGATGATGTGGAACTGGTTGGTGTCGTCCCTTTCCATAGGTGCAACGCTATTACTCTACGACGGGAATCCGTTCTTCCCAGGCCCAGACCGGTTGTTCCAGCTTGCGGACGACGAGGGCATGACAATCTTCGGGACCAGCGCCAGGTACCTCAGCGCAGTGGAGAAGTCCGGGCTCAGACCGGGAGAGGAGTACTCGCTGGGAACGTTGAGGACCATGACATCCACCGGGTCGCCGCTCTCCATCGAGAGCTTCCAGTTCGTGTACAGGGAGATCAAGGAGGACATCAACCTCGCCTCGATAGCGGGCGGTACGGATATCATCTCGTGCTTCGGTCTCGGCAATCCCACCCTGCCGGTCTGGGCGGGAGAGCTCCAGGTCAGAGGCCTGGGGATGAAGGTGGATGCGTTCGACGAGGACGGTAATCCCGTAAGGGGGGTCAATGGAGAGTTGGTCTGCACCGCCTCGTTCCCGTCACAGCCGATCTACTTCTGGAACGACCCGGGCGATGAGAAGTACCACAGCGCCTACTTCGACGTCTATCCAAACGTCTGGCGACACGGCGACTTCATCACGATAACGGAGCACGATGGGATCGTCATGGTCGGGAGGTCGGACGCGACCCTCAATCCCGGAGGCATCCGCATCGGAACGGCCGAGATCTACCGCCAGGTGATGACCGTCGACGAGGTGGTCGACAGCATAGTCATCGGCCAGGACTGGGAGGACGATACCAGGGTGGTACTCTTCGTTATCTTGAAGGAGGGGCTTGAGCTCGATGAGGACCTGGTCAAGAGGATCAAGACGACGATTCGTTCCAACACCACGCCCCGGCATGTGCCAGCGAAGGTGATCCAGGTCCCGGACATCCCGCGGACGATCTCGGGGAAGAAGGTCGAACTCGCGGTTAGAAAGGTGGTTCACGGGAATGAAGTGAGGAACAGGGACGCGCTAGCGAACCCCGAGGCGCTCGACCATTTCGTCGACCTCGATGAACTGAAGGATTGAACGTCAATCCATCCTCGGTCTGAACCTCAAAGGATGGAAATCGACGACCGGACAAGGACCAAGGCATTCGAGGCATCGGACACACTTCTCTTCCTTCAGTTCCACCTTCGTGTTCCTGAGTTGGAGCGCGCCAGTGGGGCACCTGACCGTGCAAATCCCGCACCCGACGCAGGACCGCCCGCGTATCATCAGCTCCAGTGCCTTCTGCCTGTCCTCGCCGCCGATGGCGATGCTGTCCTCCGACCTTATCAAGGTGATGTCGCAGCGATCGAGGATCGGCAGGAGCCTTTCATCGCCTTCGCGTGGGCCCTCGACGACGGTCGTGTTGTCGTCCTGGCCGAAGACAAGGGCTTCCGAATGGCGCGTCGTGTGCTCGATCCTGTCTGCCTCGACACCCCAGTCCCTGGGCCGGCGCCATCTCCAGTGGGCATGCGCCCATTCGGGCGGCAGGCCGACCGTCTCGGCATACTTCTCGAGGAGTTCGTTCCACCATCGCATGTCGACGTGCTCCGCGATAACGGCGCCCTCGTTCTCGTCGGCAGCCGGGCAGACGGAGCAGCCGATCCGCTCGAGGCCCTTGAAGTACCAGGGATTCGCCTCGGCGCCCTTCCAGTTGAGGTAGAGCCAGACATGGAGAGCGGTCCACGTCTGGATGGGAGAGAAGGCAGCCTGACCGGGCACCCACGGATTGTTCCAGCTGGAACCCTGTCTGGCACGGGCCTGGGATTCGTACATCCTCTGGCCGATGAATGCCAGTACGCCATCGGGGAACCGCTCCCCGATCGCCCTCGCTGTCGGTCCGAGCTTGTTCGTCTTGCAACACCATCTGTAGTCCTTGGCGGGAGGGCCGAAGTGCTCGAGACCCTCGAGGAAGGCGTCGCCGGCGTCGGCGACCATCAGATCGAGGCCATGGCTGGCAGCCGTGTTCGCGATGTAATCCAGAGTGCCTGGCAGTTCCACGCCCGTGTCGACGAAGAACATCGTGGGCCTGTAGCCAGCCTCCAGGACGAGCAGGAGCGTCGCGAGGCTGTCCTTGCCGCCGGAGAACGATACCATCTTCGCCTTCTCCGTGGACTCCCATGCTCGCTGGACGCCCTTGACCGCCTTCCGTTCGATCCTCGCAAGGGCCTCGGCGTTCGCAGCTACGGCATCGTCCAGGGTGCTTTCGACGTCCGGGAACGTGTGACCTTCTATCCGGTGGCGGACCTTGACGGCCACGCCCTTCTTGACTGTCCCGATATCGCTCGAAGATATCCTCGCCTTGCCGGTCGCGATCGTCTCGCCGTCGACTTTGACGACCACCTCGTCGCCCACCTCGATGCCCTCTGACATCGACAGAACGCCCGGTGTCATAAGATTGGAGCTCTTCATGAGCGAGGGACGGGCGCCGGGATCAGCTACGACCACCTTCGTCCTCGGACGGATCGCGGCGGCGAAGTCGGCCCTTGGGGCGAAGGAGCGCCTCTCCCGGAGGAATCCCAGTACCTGGCCTCCGGAGATGACCTCCTCGAGCTCGTACTTCGATGAGATCGCATTGAGCAGAACGACGCCCTTGAGCATGTCGACCTCGGGATCGAACTCACCGATCGCCCGATGGATGATGACCATGTCCTGCTCGAACGCTGGCCTTATGTCGCCTGGGGGACTGTAGGTGACTTCCTTCACCTGACCGCCGCACGTCGAGCATTCGTCATGGAGGAGTGGGACGTTGCACGTTAGACACCACTTGAGGTCTAGTTTTCCCAGGAAGGGTTTTGGCATCCTCGCCAAGTTCCCTTACCGGTAGAAAAGGGTATCGTCTAATACCGTGAATCGATTCGGATGTCGATGGGTTCCCCGAAGGCCCGCGGCGCCCTGCTCGTCATGGCAGGCCTCATTATGATGTTCATCAGCATCACAGAGGACCTCAGGATCCTCGAGGACACGGAGGGGCCACAGAGGGTGATACCTTCGATATCGCTGGTCATTTCCGTATGGATTATCATCTCGGCCAGGTTGAAGGGATACAAACTGGCACGATGGCTTCACGACCTGAGGGTCCTTCGGGAGCACGGACTGAGCCGGCGTCACGTGATGATCGGCAAACCCCTTGGTCTGATCGCAGGACTGCTCGTCTCGGGGGTCGTTCTTCTCACTGGAGCCTTCCTAGCGGTCCGGCTCATGTCGCTGGTCCTCATCGGCCTCTTCCTCTCGTCGCTGATCGGGAGCTTCGCCATCATCCTGTTCTCGCTTGTGAGTGGACCGTCGATGATGGTTGGATGGTATCTCCTCGACAGGACGCATGTGGACCGTTCGTATCCAGGTGAGACCGTGACCTGGGGTGGCAGACACCTCATGAGGACCCTGGACAGGGCCGAGGAGGGGGAGAGGAAGGCGAGGAACGCCGTCGTCTCCAGCCTGGACGCGACCCAGTCCGGAATAAGATATGCGAGGAAAGTGATTCGGAAGCGGCGGCGCTGACCTTCACTTCTTCTTCTTCGTGTCGGTCTTCTTCGAAGTGGATTTCTTCGAAGTGGACTTCTTAGGGGCCACCATCTTCTTGCCGGCAGCGGATATCTCCCATTCCCCTCGAGGAGAATCGTTCTTGATGAGACCCTCCTTGACCATCTTGTTCCTGACGATCTGCGCGGTGTGTCTCCACCTCTGCTGCGACGGGACGGACGGCACCGGCTGTTTGTCGAACTCGTTCAGCGTGTTCTTCATTCGATGGTGCACCTTGTCGAGTACGTCGGACGTCTTGCCCTTACCGTCCAGGTCCATCAGGGCCTTGAGGATCGGGATCTTGTAGTCCTCCTCGGGGGTCTTCTTGCCCCGCGGGATCCTCTTGGTGGTCCTCCGGGTCTTGCCAGCGGGTATCGCCTTGAGATGACCGGCGACCTCCTCGTAGAGGTCGGAAAGGTCGCTTCCGGTCTCGTTGAACTTCTCCTTGAGTGAATCCATCCTCGCGGATGTCTCGATAAGCAGCTTCGTTCGGACGTAATCGCCCTCCTGGAACGCCTTCTTGCCCACCTTCTGTATCTCCTTCTGCAGCGATTCGATCTCCTTCATCACATCGTCAACGGACGAGCTCAATCTCGATTTCGTCATTGCTATGCCTCCATTTCAACTCCAATAAATAAATTGCTTCCTACTTAAGAATTTCTGCTAATTGAATAAATTAATACTCTAAGTTAAGTCTCACCTGTTCCGTTGCTGATCTAAATGAAAGTCCTATCCAAAGTATCGGAGTATTCAGGAGCCAGTACCTGACAATTTCCCTATGGAACACCTTCATTTAGATCTGGAAATGAATATTAGTTACTGAAAAACATGGACCTGATTGATTTCTGAAATGTAAATTAATGCACAACTTGAAATAAATAACAAATAAAGGTTGAATTCACAATTCGCTCACACGAGATCGACCATCCAACGACGAAGGCCCCGATGGATCAGGGCGAGCAGGGAGGCAGCCCCGATGATGAAGACGACGGACGGTGCGCTGTATCCCAGAAGGGCGACGCCGAGGGCCGTTCCGGCGGCAGGCGGGTGCTCTGCATCCATGACGACCATCAGGAGGATGGACACTCCGACGGCCAGGGAGGCGCCGATGACGGGATAGGGCGACCATGCGAACGCGAGTCCGCTGGCAAGACCGATCATGTGGCCTCCGAGTATCGAACGGACGCCCGCCGTGGAGGCCTCTGGCATGGCGAAGACAATGAACGTCGTCGCGCCCATTGCAGCGACGATCACGGGGCTGATGAAGCCCATTATCAGCAGCGTGAGGAATATGATCAACGACGCGAGTGCCGACTGAACGAAGAAGGGCCTGGGGTTCTCGAGGAACTTGCTGTCGATGATATGGGGCTTCACTCGGTAGAGGAATGCAATGACCAATAGATAGGGGTTGCGGACGGTGTCATCTAGTCGTGATGATCTTCTGGCCGTCCAGCACGAGGACCGTGTGCTCCGCCTGGGACACCATGGAACCGGGCTCGTCTGCAAGGACGGGGTAGCCGTAGACGCCCCGCCGGCGCATAAGGATGGCGAGCGACTTCTGGACGTTCTTGGATACTCGGGCGCAGGCGCGTTCGCTTATCGGGAGCGCCGGTCTTCCCATCAGGAACCTCTGGAGCTGGGTCGCATCCGGGTTCTTCAGGTTGACCTCCTTCTTGAATATGTAGATGTTCCCGAGGACCTTACCCGACACCTTTGCGGTACCTGTGGACGCGAACGGCTCGATGGCGACTGCTGTACCCGGTGGTACGGTCCCCGCGATGCCGCGCTCGACGTTCGGAACGCTGATCCCGGCGTGGAGTTCGTAGTGGTCGAGGGAATGGCCCGTCAGGTTCTCCACCGGTTCGTACCCGAACCCGTGGATCGTGTCCTGGATGGTCCTTCCGACGATCGCCAGGGGCGCCTCTCCGATGGTCTCGATGGCGGCCTTGAGGGCCTCCTCCGACGCCTTCACCAGGTGCGACCACTCGTGGGTCCCGATCTCCACTGTGGTGGCCGTGTCCGCGATGTACCCGTCGACGTGGGCGCCGACGTCTATCTTGACTAGTTGTCCCCTCTTGAAGACAGCCCCGGTATCCGCGGTCCGCGGTGTGAAGTGGGCAGCCTCGTTGTCGATGGAGAGGTTCACTGGGAAGGCGAGGCCGCCGCCGTTGTCGGTGATGCTCCTCTCGATCTTGTCAACGACGTCGAGCATCCCCGCACCCTCGACCACGAGCGACCTGCCGAGGTCTCGCGCCTTTGCAGCGATGCGCCCTGCCTCCCTGTACTTCTCGATGGTCTCGTCGTCCATCTCAGAACACTCCGGTACGATAGATGAATGTCATTGTCAAGCCCGCCTGCCTACTAGCTCCCTCCGATCGCTCTGCGCACTGCTTCGACCGCTGCATTCACGGCCTCCTCCAGCTTCTCCTTCTGAGGTCCTCCGCCCTGTGCGATCCGGGCGTTCCCCCCTCCGCCGCCGCCCATCACGGAGGCTGCCTCCCTGACGATCCCGTTGGCGTCGACGCTCTCAACGTTGGATGCCGCGATCACCCGCCCGGTGGGGGTGCCTATGACCGCAACGGCCGGGTCCTCGAGCTCGACGAGGTATTTCGCCAGGCCGAGTCCCACGTCCTCGTCCATCATGGCAACGATGACCGGTGTCCCGCCTATCCTCTCGGCGGTCTCCGCCTCGCGCTGGAACAGAACGGATGATAGTCTGGCAGACAGATCCTCGCTCCGCTTCCTGAGGTCCTTCCACTCGTTGAAGAAGCGTTCTGCCGTCTTGGGGAGTTCGGGGACCTGGACATTGAGGGCACGGGCAGCGCTATGGAGCAGTTCCGATTCCTGGACGACGTCGTCCAGGGCGGCCATGCCTGCCGAGAAGTGAATCCTCTCCACCCCGTCCTGGATGCGTTCTGTCCCTGTGATCCTGATCATGCCGATCTGACCCGTCCGTTCCACGTGCGTGCCACCACAGGCCTGAACGTCGAAGTCGTCGAGGGCGACGATCCGGACGTCCGGTCCGGCGGGAGGTCCGCCCTGGTAGAGCCTGTGGCCATGTACCCTGTCGGCCTCGTTCCGGTGCATCGTGGAGACCGAGACTTCGATGTCCTCGAGGACGTTGATGTTCGCTGTCCTCTCTATGTCCCTGACCTCCTCCTCGGTCAAGGGTCTGTGGTGGGTCACATCCAGCCTCGCACCATCGACGTCGAGCTGGGACCCTGCCTGCCAGACGTGCCTGCCGAGCACCTTCCTCGATGCGCCTATGATGAGATGTGTCGCAGTGTGATGTCTTGCGTGGGCCATCCTACGCTCGGGGTCGATGGCGCCGTGGACAGCGTCCCCGGCCTTCAGGGAATGTCCGGGGGTCGTGTGGAGGATGGCCGCGCCTTCCCGTACGGTCCTCACGACATTGAACCTCCCGCCACCGGACTCGAGATAACCTTCGTCACCAGGCTGCCCCCCGCCCTCCGGATAGAACTGGGTTACGTCGAGGATCACATCGTCTCCATCGACGGCGGTCACCACGGCGTCGAACTCGAACGACGGTGCCTCGTAGTACTTTGCCGTGGTCGCGGGAAGGTCACGCACCTGCGCCCTCTCCTTCGGCTCGGGCCTCGAGTGGAGCTCGGCCACTTCCGCGAGGAAGTCGTCTGGCTCATCGATCGTTATCCCCTTCTCCGCTCCGACCTCGGCCACGATGTCGGGGGCGATCCCGTAGGTGTCGTAGTACTGGATGAGGTCGTCGGTGGTCACGGTACCGCTCAGCTGGCGTTCCACCAGTCTGCGGCCTTTCTCCATGGTCGATGCGAACCTCTCGGCCTCGAGGTCGACGATCTCGACGATCCTGTCGGCGAAGTCACCGTACTGGGGCATGTATCGAGATATCACTGAACGTGAGTGCTGCGATAGTGAGGATATGCCGTACTGGATGCGGAGCCTCTCCGCCCGCCTGAGGACGAGCCTGGCGAGATATCCAGCCTTGGCGTTCGAGGGCACTATTCCGTCGCCGAGCATCCTGACAAGGGTTCGGATGTGGTCGGCTATGACGTATATGTCCTCCATGGCACCGAGTGAGGAGTCGAGTTCGTCCGCTTCGATGCCGAACTGCTCCGAAAGCCTTGCGACTATCTCTGGTCTCGGCACCTCGAGGGCATACAGAGCGACGTACTTGAGGAGCAGGTCGTCGGACGGTCTTTCAACGCCAGCCTCTGCCACCAGCGCCTCGACGAGTTCGGGTATTATCGCGTCGTAGATGGTTGGAGCACCGGATGACGCCCACACGAACCTCTCGAGGCCGTAGCCCGTGTCCACGATCCTCCGGGGCATCGGGGAGAAGCGCTGGCCCTTCAGCTCGACCTCGCCGTCGGGGTCCTCGACGTAGTGCATGAAGACCAGGGTCGCCAGCTCGAGACCGCCGATTATCACCTCGACAGCCTCGCCGCCGTTCCCGCCTCCGACCCATGGGTTCTCCTTGTAGACGATGTCCACCGCTGGAACTCCGAGGGAAGTGAACATCTCGTGCGCGTATCGCAAGGTCTGGTCTATCCAGTAGATCTCCTCCTCCTCGTTGAAAGCGTGGTTCGCCATCATCTCGAAGGTCGTGACGTGGCGGCCGGTGCGTCCGACCGAGGGGAGGTCGTTGAGCCTGATGCATGGCTGGGATATGACGAGCGGGTTGGCCGGCGGTGGGACGGCGCCCGAGGTGACGTGGGGCTGGAACGCGGCGATCGAGGCGATGGTCAGATAGACGTCGTCCCGCCACCGTGCGACAACGGGGAATGGGTCGACAGGGGCATGTCCCCTGTCCGCGAAGAAATCTATGAACCACTGACGCATCTCGTCCATGCCGAATGACTGAGAGAAAAGACCCTCGCCCGTCAGGCTGTACTCGCTGCAGGGAGCGTCAGTGCAGGTCCCCTTGTCCTCGAGGGCCCAGTAGACGGAACCGCAGGTGGGACACTCGAAACGAGCGTAGTCGTTCTCACGGTAGAATTCGGAACCGTCCTCCGTCATCGACGGTGAAGGGGGTCCATCCGTTAAATAACTTCACTTTTCGAGGTCAATGAGGTCGCCGATTGTCACGGGCCGTCTTTCGGCCGGAGCCCTCTTGTGCTCCTCGCGCCGCGGCACCCGGAGCTTGATGTTGAGGAAACGCTCGAGCTTGCCGATCAACTTGTTGGTCGGGATCATGTCGCCGTGCTCGAGTTTCTGTATCACCGACTTCCTCTCTCCGATCTTCTTCCCAAGTTCCTCTTGATTGAGGCCCATGGCGTTCCTCGCACGCTGTATCCGCTTCGGAAAGTCGTCGGCGAGGTCGGTCTGGATCTCATCGTATATGTCGCGCTCCTTTCGCTTTACGATGGGACGAGGGACCCCTCCCTGCGCCTTGACCGGCCTTGCAGGCGCCTTGACCTCGGTGCCGAACTTTGCGCATCTGTCGCAGACCCTGAGCATGGCTCCATCTATCGACACTGTTTTGATAAAACCCGTCTCCGTTCCGCACATCTCGCAGAGCATTTCCGACCCCCCGTTCCCGTATGGTCCCAGTGGTTAATATGCTTTCCCGATAACTTTCATCCACCCCCCCGCGAAATGCTTATAATCGGACTGACCCTTCGAGCGCCATGGACGAGACGAGCATCGAAGACCTGCCGGGAGTCGGACCCACGACAGCCCAGAAGCTGAGGGACGCAGGATACAAGGACCTCATGTCGCTGGCCGTGACGAGCCCTTCCGAACTCTCGAACGCGGCGGACATCGGGGAGGCGGCCGGAGCGAAGATCATCGCGGCGGCCAAGAAGGAGGCGGACATCGGCAACTTCCAGACAGGACTGGAGGTCATGGAGGAGAGACAGCTCGTCGGCAAGCTCACATCGGGCTCGGAAGCGCTCGATTCACTTCTCGGCGGAGGGTTCGAGACCAAGGCCATCACGGAGCTCTTCGGGGAATACGGTTCAGGGAAGACCCAGATCGTCCACCAGCTTGCGGTCAACGTCCAGCTCCCCGTGGAGGACGGGGGCATGGAGGGCCATGTGATCATGGTCGACACCGAGAACACCTTCAGACCAGAGAGGATCGTCCAGATGGCCAACGGCGTCGGTATCGACCCCGAGGAAGCCCTTTCGAAGATACACGTCGCACGCGCATTCAACTCGCACCACCAGATGCTCCTCGCCGACAAGGCGAGGGAGGTGGCCGAGGGGATACCGGTCAAATTGCTCATCGTAGACTCCCTTACGGCGCACTTCAGGGCCGAGTACCTAGGGAGGGGTGCGTTGGCCGAGCGCCAGCAGAAGCTAAACAAGCATCTTCATTCACTCCAGCGTTTCTCGGACCTCAACAACGCCCTCGTGGCCGTCACGAACCAGGTCCAGTCCAAGCCGGACATGTTCTTCGGCGATCCCACGAAGCCGATCGGCGGCCATATCGTCGGCCACACCGCAACTTTCAGGATCTACTTGAGGAAGTCGAAGGGCGGAAAGCGGATAGCGCGGCTCATCGATTCACCCAACCTCCCCGAGGGAGAGGCTGTCTTCACGGTAATGGAAGAGGGTATCAGGGACTGAACGGAACACGTTCGACCTAGGGTTACGTATTTATATCAGAGGTCATAATCGGTGGTCCGATGCCATTCTGCAAGAAATGCAATTCATTCCTCGTCCACAAGGAAGGGGAGCTCTTATGTCCTAAATGCGGTAAGGCCTCGAAGGGAAAGACCGAGGAAACGGTCATCAGGTCCGAGGTCGAGGAGAACGAGATGCTCATCCTCGAGGATGGCTTGACCCTGCCGAAGACCCGGATAGAATGTCCCAAATGCGAGCACAAGGAGGCGTACTGGATGATCCGGCAGACGAGGGCTGCGGACGAGCCCGAGACCCGCATCTACAAGTGCGTCAAGTGCAACCACACGTGGCGCGAATACTGATTGGATCAAGATAATTGTTAGAGGAGCGATCCGTTAGCGGTGGCTCTGTCTATTCGGACAAGCTGTCCCTTGCAGCAAGGGTGATCTCGATCTCCTCTTCGGACAGTCCGACGGCCGGCCCGTGGGCTCCCGCGGTCACTGCACTGAGGTAGATGGCGGCGGCCTTGTTCACGATCTCGATGACATCCAGGCAGTCGGACAGGGTCTCTCCGGTGGATATCGCTCCATGCTTGTTCCATACCGCTATATGGGCGCTCTCCAACGCGGCGACGCTGGCCTCTGCCAGCTCGTCCGATCCCGGCACGAGGTAGTCCACGACCTCGATCCCGTCCGGAACGTGGAAATATGCCTCGGGATGGACCTTGTACAGCGTACCGGAGATGTCGTTTATCCCGAGCTGACAGAACGCCAGCAGGTCGGTGGGGTGCGCATGGATGACCGCCTTGTTCTCGGGCCTGCTCGTGAGGAGCATATCGTGAACGGACAGGTGGATCGGCATCTCGTACGTCGGTCTTCCCTCGCCTGCCAGGATGGAGTAGGCACCGTACTCGACCTTGACCAGGATCATGTTGTTCTTGGGGTCCTCGGCGATGTCCCGCATCCTGCTTCCGGACCTCGTCACGAGGACCGCGCGTCCCGCCAGCAGCGGATACCGTGAGTCGCTCTCGATCAAGGGTCCGACGTCGAACTCCTCTGGAGAAAGGTCCGGAACCCGGACCGATATGTTGCCGGCATTCGCCTCGGCCCAACCGTTCCGGGAGAGGGCCTTTGCTACCCTCGAGAGTTCTTCGAGAACCGGAAGGTCCGGGATCATGGTCGATCACGCACTCTTGATCTTCTTGGCGATCGAAAGCGTTATGCCCTCGATCTCGGCGAGCTGGATGAGGTCTGCCGACCTGATCTTATCGACATCGGTGAAACCTGCTCCTATCAGGGCCATCGCCGCGGATTCGTCGACGTCGAACGCACCTTTGATCTTGGCGACCGTGCCTTCCAGAGCATCTCCCTCCGTCGGTGAAGGCATTGGAGCCGGTTCGGGCGCGGACTCCTGCACAGGTTCGGGCGCTGGTTCCGGTACTGGTTCGGGTGCTGGTGTCTCAGCGGGAGGTGCCTCGGCCGGTGGCTCTTCCGCAGTGGGCTCCTCGACAGGCGGGGCGGGCTCGGCCGGTGCCTCCGGGGCTGCCGGTTCGGCAGGGGTCTCGGTCGGTGTCTCGGCGGCCGGTTTGGCCTCCTTCTTTCCGCCCGTGACCATCCCGATGACCTTCTTGATGATGCCCATTATCGCTCCGATTATCCCGGCTATCATACCCATGATCATGTCGACCGGGGTGGATTTCTTCTCCTCGGTGGGCTCTGCCTCGCCCTCGGCGGCCTCCTCTTCATCCTTGGTGACGTCGCCTACGAGCACACCCTTCCTTACGATCGACTGGATGTTGTTGGCCATGGCATAGTCTATGCCCTCGACGACCTCGAGTTCGCCGACAGCAGCCTGGTAGAGCTTCTCCTTGTCGGTGAACCCAGCGTCGAACACCTTGCCGGCCAGTTCCTCGGTCATCCCGGGAACGCGCATAAGCAATCCATAGACCTCTTCCTTTGACATATTATGGACACCGGGCGCCGATTGGACCGGGTATTAATAAAGTTAACCTCGGCAGGACGGATGCCAGGGTCGACCGGCAGTGCCAGTGACCCGCTCACGGGGACCTATCAGCACTCATAGGGGTCATCACTATCAGCGGTGTATATCATCATCTAGGTCCGATGAATCCGAGTTCACTCGCCGACGATCTGGACGTAGAGCTCCCTCTCCCGCTCCTTCACGTCGAGTTCCAGGAATATGATCTGCTGCCATTGGCCCAGCTTGGCCTTTCCGTCGATGACCGGGACAGAGATGTCCGGTTTCAGCAGGGTGGCCCTGACGTGGGAATGGCCGTTCCCGTCGTGCCACCTGAGGTGATGCTGGTACGTGTGGCCCTTGGGCACGAGGCGCTCGAGCGCTTCGGGGAAATCCTCCAAAAGGCCGGGCTCGTACTCGATTACGGACATCGCACCTGTTGCGCCAGCTACGAAGACGAGGCAGATACCGTTCATTATCCCGGACTTCGATATCTCGGCCCTTACCTTCTCTGTGACGTCGACGATGTCCCCCTCTCGGGTCCTCTCAAGACGAATGGTGGAGTTGAAAGCGGTCGTTCCATCACCCCCTGTACCCACTGGAATCCAGCACTACCCTTATTAATCCTTTTACCGGAATCGACCACTGTCGAACTCTCCAGTGATCTCAGTCCTCATTTTCGATCCACGTCGGGGTTGGGGGCGTAGGGTTCGGGGACAGTTCTGGTTGTCGGTTCGAGGCCGTATCAATAGAACAGGTCGTCAGTGCGTCGCTTCGGCTCCGCACCGCCGTCCGTCGGGATGACATCCTCGTACAACGGGACCTTGAGGGGTATCGGGAACGGTCTTCCTGGAGAGGTCAGTACGGCCTCCCCCGCCATCAGCGTCTGGATCTCGTTTGCAAGGGGTCCGATGTCCTGTTTCGCGCTGTCCCGCAGGATCTCGCGGTCCTTCCTGTCCGAGAGACCAAGGATGACGTGCGTGTTGAATTGCGAGAGCACCTCGGGGTCGATGAGTTTCGGCTGCTGGGAGATCGCACACAGTCCGGTATTGAACTTCCTGCCCTCCCGGGCGATCTCGGCGAAGATGTTCCTGGTCCTGCCCTCGTCCGGACGGTAGAGGACCCTCTGGGCCTCCTCGATGGATATCAGCATGGGAATGGAGCGCCCCTGTTTCGCGGGATCCAGGAACGATTCCTTGTTCCTGTTGAGGACCGCCCTTGCCAGGACGACGCTGACCAGGAGCTCCTCGGTCTCACCGAGCGCTGATGTGTCGACCAGGACGACCTTGCCTTCGGAAAGCTCCCGGTGGATGTTGCCGGTCATCGATATCGTGGCATCCTCCGTCAATATGTTCGACCTGAACAGGTTCGCAAGCCTCCGCTTGATGACATGTAGCGAGACGTCCTGCGTGCCCAGCAGGTCGTTCGCGAGTTCGTTGACCTCCTTTCTCATCAGGCTGTCCAACCACCTGTCCTTGTACACCCGCCTGGCGCTCTGGAAGGCATCGCTCTGGGCCCGGCTGAACGTGTAGATGTTCATCAGGTCCTCGATCTCGATCTCCCGTGAGCTAATGGCTATCGACCTGTGGGGGCCCGAAAGGTCGCGCGAGCTGTAGACCTGGATGCGCCCGCGCCTCGGGTCGTGGATAAGCCCCTTGCCGGAGACGCCACCGTCGTAGTATTCCCCATGGGGGTCCAGTATGAGCATACCGCACCCACCGTGTCCGATCATCGAGGAGGCGAGGACCTTCATCAGGTTGCTCTTGCCCATCCCGGTCGTGGCGAATATCCCTATGTGGTACGGTATCTCGCCGGGATCGAGACCGACGGCCAGGTCTATCTCCCTGCTGCCGGACCTCAGCGAACCCACGGATAATGGCCCCATGCATTCGGCCAGCACGGCCAGGTCGGTCCCGTCCGCCCTCCGTACTGGTGTGAAATGCCTTGGCAATGATTTGGCCCTCTTGAACCCGTCGTCGATCCGGCCGAGGATCGTGCATTCTAGACCGTTGTAGAGACGGCGGTCCTCGTCGTGCATGACGGTCTCACCTCCGACCCGGTCCGCGGCGATCATGGAGCCAGCCGCCCTGTCTGCCCATTCGTCGCTGCCGCCCTCGATGCCGTAGACTATATTCACCACCCTGAGCAGGAACCTGGCGCCACCGTCGTCGGCCACCAGGATCTCCCCGACCTCCACGTCGGTCTCGGCGGTCCTCACGCGGATCTGCGTCATGTCCCGTCCGGTTATCCTTCCGATCGTCATCATCAAACCCTCATTCACCAGTTGCGGTCCAGCACATCGTGGAAGTCCTCCAGTCCGTCCAACTCCCTGCACATCTCTGCAAGGAGCGACCTCAGACCGCGGGAGGTCGGTTTGTGGATCGCCACGGCGTTGTGCGCCCTGGCGAGGGGATATGGATAGCCGGGATAGACAGGGTCTCCCGAGGCCGCTGCAAGAACGTCCAGGGCCGATGGGTCCGTATGGTCTATCCTGAACGCGAACGTGGATATCGAATGGAGCATCGCGATGGATGTGGTCACTCCTCCACGGTCCATGAGAGGGACGTACCATGGTCGGCCTACCCCGCCTGCCTCCGCAGAGAGCATCGCATTCATCACAGCTGGCCTTCCTACGTGCACGAGCCTCGTCTTCTTCGACACCCCGACGACCCTGACACCGCGGTCAGCGGCCGCGGATAGGATCCTCTCGGTCCTCGACCCGGCTCCTGCTCCCACCAGTGCACCGTCTATGGCCAGTACATCCCCGGTCTCGAGGTCGCCGATGGCCTCGATCGATGCCGCCTCCTCGAGTCCTGCGCGCCACGACGATATCGGTTCCATGAACCCGCCGTCACTGTCGATCTCGTTCGAACCGAACAGACGGATGGAGATCCTCGACACTTCCTCGTCGACAGATGCAGGACCATCGTAAAGGACACTGCCTGCCCGGGCGGCGGCGATGGTGAAGGACCCGCCGTCGAACAGCACCGCCGAACCGCCGTCGACCGCGCATACCCTTCCATCAGTGGGTTGGATCTCTATGAAATCCCCCGCCGGCATGTCCGATGCGAGGTTGGGTTCGAGCCCTTTCAGGACCTCGGCCAGGTCCTCCTCGTAATAGTCCGGCAGGAGCATGGACGGTGAGGGTACGGTCGTTATATAAAAGTTGAGCGGGGGGTGGCCGAATGTGATGTCGGAGGATCAGCATATACGCGGGACGGGGTCTCCCGACGGGGGATCGACATATCGACGTCCGCCCACGGTGGTCTCAAGGACGACACCCTCGAACGACGGGTCGGCACGGCCGATGATCGTCGCGTCGGCACCGTGCGGCGAGCACCTCACGGCTTCCAGGACCTCTTCTGCCTTCTCCGGGATCACAGCTATCAGGACCTTGCCCTCGTTGCCGATCTCCAGAGGGTCGATTCCCAGTAGATCGCAGACGGAACTCACATCGTCCCTGATCGGAAGCGCTGCCTCGTCCATCATTATGCCGACGTTCGATTTCGACGACCATTCATTGAGTGCATTGGCGACGCCTCCGCGGGTCGGGTCCTTCATCGCGACCACGCCGCCGATCCCCAGCGCGTTACCGATCAATCGGTTCAGTGGAGCGACGTCCGAGGGGACGTCCATCTCGAACCCGTAGGTCTCCCTCGTGGTCAGTATCGAAGTACCATGATCCCCGATCGTCCCCGAGACGATGATGACATCTCTGGCCGCCACTGCTGCGTCGGACGGCCATTCGGGTGGTTCACGGACCTCGCCGACCGCGGAGAGGTTCCCGTCAAGTGCGGGATGCCTTCTGCCGATACCGGATGTACATGTGACAACGCCGTCCACCGCACCCTTCTCCATAACCTTGGTGTCTCCTGTGACGACGCCGACCCCCGCCTCCTCGCAGGTCGAACGTACGCTGGCGACTATCCTCTCGAGGTCCTCGATCGGCAATCCCTCCTCGAGCACGAGGGCGAGGGACAAAGCGATCGGTTCGGCACCCATAACAGCCACGTCGTTAATGGTGCCTGCAATGGAGAGCGATCCGATGTCGCCTCCCGGGAAGAAAAGGGGTGACACCGTGTGAGCGTCGGTGGTGAATACCATGTCCCCGACGACTGCACCGTCCTCCAGAGATGTCAGCGGGACGGGGGAATCCGGCGCAAGGTCTGCCAGGCCTGCGACAATGACCTTCTCGACTAGGCCCATCATGACCTCGCCGCCTGCGCCGTGGGCCATAGTGATGGTACGGTCCATGCCACTCGAAACGGTTTTGGGTATTTGAGGCTATTCCCGCATCCGAATCGTGCGTTTGGCAATCACAAACCTTTATAACCAAAATTACGATGAGGCACCGGTGAGAGCAGGTGTTCCGGGATTCCGTTAAGGGGCTCGACAAGATATTCAAGACGGATATCGACCATACCATAGCCCTCGCCATAGTGGGTGAGGGCGGCACCCTGAAGTCCAGCTTCGCCTACTCGCTCATCGCCGCTCAATGCCAGAGGGACGACACCCTGGGCATCTACATTACGCTCGAGGAGGGGGGTCAGAGCCTCAATCACAACCTCAACTCCCTCGGGATCGGTGTCGAGGAGCGCCTCAAGATCGTCGATTACAACAGCCTGAGGAGGAAGTTCAGGGGAGAGGAGAAGCACCTCGCCTTCCTCAGGATGATCCTCTCCATCATCATCTCCTTCAAGAGGCAGAACGAGGAGAGGTTCAAGTACGTGGTCATCGACTCCCTGGGAGCCCTCTACTCCCTTGTGGACATCGACGACCCGAGACGTGAGATGTACCACTTCTTCAACACCCTCAGGGAGAACGACCTCACAACGACCATAATCATGGAGAGGATCGGCCTCACGGAGTCCTATGCGGGAGCGGAGACCATGCTGTTCCTCGTGGACGGCGTGATCGAGCTGGGAGTGGTCGAGACGACCCAGAACGTCAGGAGGTACCTCCAGATCAAGAAGATGCGTGCCGTGAAGCACGACATGGAGAAGTTCGTCCTGGACGTCGGTGACGACGGCCTGATGGTCCTCGGCCCACTGTACGGTTATTGATCGAGACGTCTGAAAAACATATCATTTTCAGAAGACCATCCATCACCCATGGTCAGAGTTGATCACCGATGATATTCGATGGTAGTCGACGTGACTCACATTGGGAGAAAGAACAAAAAAAAAATATTAAAGTAAATGGGCCGAAGCCCATTTACCCTTGGTTTTAATGGCTGACCTTGTTCAGGTGCCAGGTAGGACGAGCTCACCGTATGCTTGGCTTTCCTTGTTGTTGATCATACGGAAGCGGAAGTCCTCGTCTGCACAGCCATTGTTCTCCTCAGAACGGATCCAAATGACGTCACCGCTGCTGAGCTTACCATCAGCGTTTACATCCATGAAGACTACACAGAGCGTGTGGTTTAGGGTCTCTCCCGGCACGATCGGGTCCTGGGAGTAGAACTTGTTGTACGCCTGCTCGTCAGCAGCATTGTAAGCTGACTGAGTGAAGTTGACGTCCATTAAGTCTCCTTCCATACGGATGTCGTCGCTCGGGTTGTGTATGTTCTCCCACGTGGTCACGAGCCTGTTCGTGTTGAGAACGGACCAGCCGACCTCATCCAGACTCTCCGAGTTCACATCGATTATCTCGATGATGTAGTTGTTCCCTTCCACACTAACTTGCCAGGCGATGGTAGTCACGCCAGACTGATCTCCAGCGAAACTCTGCGCCCATACGTAGAGAACGGCAGCCAGCACGACAGTGATCGCCACCATCAGAATGACGGCGATAACGGGAGATACTGCCTCCTCGTCCTTCCATATTTTCTTTATCATTTGCCAATCCTCCATCGGACTTTTCCGAATCTCAGTAAGGTTAGGTGTGTATATATATTTTTTGCGGTTATATGTCAAAATAACCGTTATTTTATCAATATTCACCATTAAAATATTATGCGTTTAGAGTAGGTTTTCGATAGTTTCAGGCGATTTTCCGTTAATACACCATCGGGTGATGCTAGGCAAGGTGCTTGCCGACCCGCTCCATTCCCTCCTCGATGCGCTCAAGACTGCTTACGAGGGGGCCGTAGGATATCCGAACACCCTCCTTGAGGGCGGGTCCGAATCCTCCTCCGGGGATGAAGAGGACCCCGGTGTTCTTCAGCACCTCGGGAACGAACTCGTCGGCGTCCGTCGAGACCTTCATGACGGTATAGAGGCCGCCGTCGGGATCAGTCCTCGGGTACCCGATGTGCTCGTCGATCGCCTGCAGCGTCATCCTCGCGGCGGTCCGATACATCTCGTTGACCTCGCGCAGATAGTTGACGAGGGAGCCGTCTTCGATGGACTCCTCGAGATAGGACGTCATCGCCATCTGATGCAGTGTGTCGGGACAGAGTATGGTGCACTGCTGTATCCTCTCCATGGCGTCGATCACGTCATTGGACGCGACGAGCCATGCGAGCCTGCGGCCGAGGCCCCGGCCCCATTTCGAGTTCGAGTGGAGGTAGATCAGGTTCTCGCGTTCCCTCGGGGACCAGCCATAGTATGCTGGCGGGTCAACGAACATCTGTGTCCTGTAGGCCATGTCGAAAATGAGGAACGCGCCCGCGTCCTCGGTTATGTCGGCGATGCCCTCGACGACCTCCTGCGGGAGGACCTTGCTCGTGGGATTGTCAGGTGCGGGGAATAGGACTGCCTTCGGTCCGAGCTCGGAAACGGCAGTCTTGACGGATTCGATTATCGCATCTGTGTCCGGGGCGAACTCCCAGGACTCCGGGTCGAACACCGGGAACCGAGCGAGCTTGGCTCCGGGGACGGCGAACGATAGCTGACCGGGATAGTTCGCATAGGACGGGTCCGGGATCAGCAGGGTGTCGCCCGGGTCCATGATCGATACGAACAGGTCGTGTGTGGTCTGGGTACTGCTCTGTCCGACGATGATGTTCTCCGGTCCAATGTCCTGGCCCGCGAGGGTCCCCTCGAGCTTGCAGAGCGCGTCCTTCATGGGGGGCATTCCGGGTGTTGGGCTGTACCCGCCGGTGGTATGGAACGCCTCGGGATCGTTGATGATCTCGGAGTATATCTCGATGAGCCGCGGGGGCGCCGGGTGGTTGACCCAGCCTCCACCGTAGGAGATCACGTCGTCAGGGTCAAGGCCCATGGCCAATATGTTCTCCCTGGCGGCCATCTTCATGATCTGCCTTATGGGGGACGGTTTCTTGATCTGCTCCCTGATTATTCCGGAAAGCCGTTCCATGGTGTCACCGCCCGGAGATAATGCTGTGCCATTTAATCCTTTGCCAACGGACCGGACATCAACGGTGTTCGACGAACCAGTGATACCCCATTCATGATCAATATCGAGACGCGTTGATGACCCCTCGGGTAGTCATCGAGCGCGGACTCACAGCAGGAAGCCGAGGGAGCCGTAGACCACGACCGCCGAGGCGCAGAAACCAGCGAGTGCGCCCGAGTTGAGGGCGGGCAGTCCGGCCTGGGGTTTCCCGCTCGCGACCTGGTAGCTCAGGAAGATGAATCCACCCAGGATCCCGACCATCGTTCCGAGGGCGACCACGAGATTCCCTCCGAAACCCAGGAAGCTCGTCGATGGGTCCAGGAACCTGTAGGATGAAACGACCAGTACCGTCGGTATGATGAGGTCTCCGAGGCCGAGGAACATCGCCTCGCGCTCCTCGCCCTTATCGATCTGCTCCCTGATGGAACCCTGGTCCATGTAGCTGTATCCCTTCTCCTTCGGGATCACCACGAGGAGAGGGAGATGCTGCTCCACCGCTTCGTCGGCCAACGCTATCATGTGCTTCGATTGATAAACAGCGACAGCGTCGTAGACTATAAGACCGAGAAGCAGGACTATTGCGGGAAGAGGGGCGAAGGATATTCCGATAAGGGAAGCGATGCCCGCGGCGATCACGACGCCGAGGGTGTCCAGGACGTACCATTCCGGCCAGAACCAGAGGAGTCCTGCGAGTGCGATTGCAAGGGTCATCGCGATGATGCTGGCTATGAACTGCGGCGAGGCCAGTACTTCGTTCATGTCGTATGATCCAGTGAATATCTCGATGCTGTAGACCTTTCCATCGGCCACGACGAAGAGCTCGACGGTATCGTCGTCCCCGTCCCACTCGCCGGCTCCGGCGTCCACCGCTTCGAGTTCCCCGAGGATATCGGAGACCACCCAATCGGTGGCGTATCCGTCTCCGTAGAGTATGTGTACGTTATCTCCCTCAAGGACGATGATCTCGTAGCGGTCGTCTCCCCACATATCGACGGCCTCTACGTGTCGGATCGGTCTGCTGTACTTGACGATCCTGTCCCGGGTAAGGTTCGAATCGATCTTGTATAACGCTCCATCGGCCGTCATGAGCACGAATCCCGTCCCTGGACGATAGTCGTAGACGGATGCCGAGGACACGTTGAGGACAGCGACGATGCTGGAGTGGTTGATGTTCCAGGAGGTTACGTTCTCTGCGGCTTCGATCCTGTAATTATCCATGTAGGCGGTCCTGCCAGCAATCCCTGCCGGATCAAGGTTGGGAAGGGTCCCCCATGGACCGAAGTTATTGTGCACGACCGTGGTCCCGTTCGAGTACTGGACCGCAATAGCGTCCCTGTGAACACCACCGTCAAGGACCTGGATCGCGACCACGTCGTCGCCGAAGTCCATCAACTCCCATTCCTCGGAGGTGTCCCCCTCGAGGTACATCGCCATGAATGGGTAGATCACGTAGGATATCGCCATGAAGAACACGAAGAAGATGATCGCCCTGATGACGTTCTTGAATCCCATCTTGATGAGGAAGAGGATCCCGAGGGCGAGCAGGACTATCATCGCCATGTACCAAAGCGGATTCAGGAGCGACTCCTCGTCCTCGAAGGCCTGCATGCCCTCGTCGACGAACACAGGGGTAATGGTCAGTGCGAGAAGGCCCACGGCCACGAACATCGCGGCCATGATGAGCGTTGGCTTGTCCCACTTCATCATCCCCCTTCACGCCAACGACCCTTTTAACCTTTTGGGAATCGGGCAATCCTTTTTAACCACATTCCCATGTACGAGACGATGACTCAGGACGACGAGGCGGCGGATATCATCCTCGGACTGCTGTCCGACGGGAACCCGCGCACCACGGCGGACGTCGAGAGCGACCTCGCCCACAGGGGCGCGGAATGCTCCGAGCGCGTCGTCAGGGTCCTCATGATGCTCAAGCACAGGAAGAAGGTTGTCGGGTCCTTCTCGCCCGAGAAGAGGACCTGGGTCTGGACAGTTGCGGAGTGATCCCCCATGGACGACGATCTGAAGCGGATGGAGGAAGCGGAGAAGCGCCTGATGGACAAGATACTGTCGGGTACCTGCCCCGAGAGGAAGGAGAACTTCGAGAACCTCGGTGACAGGGAGATCAAGATGATCTACTCTCCCCTGGACCTCGACGACAAGGATTACATGGAACGCCTCGGCTTCCCGGGGGAGTATCCTTTCACACGCGGTGTGCAGCCGACGATGTACCGCGGACGCCTCTGGACCATGAGACAGTTCTCCGGTTTCGGCACCGCGTTCGAGACGAACAAGCGCTACAGATATCTCCTCGAACAGGGCCAGACCGGCCTGAGCGTCGCCTTCGATTATCCCACTCTCTACGGCTATGACACGGACCATCCACTCGCCAGGGGCGAGTTCGGGAAGTGCGGGGTCGCCATCTCGAGCCTCGAGGACATGAAGGTCCTCTTCGACCAGATAGACCTGGGGAAGGTAACCACATCCATGACCATCAACGGTCCCGCAGCGATAGTGTGGGGTTTCTACATACTCACTGCTGAGAGCCAGGGCGTGCCGCAGACCGCCATCGGCGGTACCATACAGAACGACATCCTCAAGGAGTACATCGCCCAGAAGTCATGGATCTTCCCGCCGGAACCGTCGCTCCGCCTCATCGTCGATACGATAGAGTACGGGATGAAGAACGTCCCGAGGTGGAACACGATCTCCATATCCGGATACCACATCAGGGAGGCAGGTTCCACGGCCGTCCAGGAGCTCGCCTTCACCCTCGCCGACGGCCTGACCTACGTCAAGGCCGCAATGGACAGGGGACTCGACGTCGACGCCTTCGCTCCGCGCCTGAGCTACTTCTTCAACGCCCACAACGACTTCTTCGAGGAGATAGCGAAGTACCGTGCGGCTCGCAGGATCTGGGCCCGGGAGATGAAGGAGACCTTCGGTGCGAAGAAGGAAAGATCACTATGGCTCCGGTTCCACACGCAGACCGCCGGTGTGTCGCTGACGGCCCAGCAGCCGATGAACAACGTCGTAAGGGTGACGATGCAGGCGCTCGCTGCAGTCCTCGGCGGGACGCAGAGCCTGCACACGAACTCGCTCGACGAGGCGCTTGCCCTACCGTCCGAGTACGCGGTCACCATCGCCCTCAGGACGCAGCAGATCATCGCCCAGGAGTCCGGGGTGACCGACACCATCGACCCCCTCGGCGGATCGTACTACGTCGAGTGGCTAACAGATAAAATGGAGGAGGACGCCTACAGGTACTTCGACAGGATCGAGACCCTAGGCGGGGTCGTGCCTGCCATCGAGGCGGGTTTCTTCCAGAGGGAGATCGCCGAGGCCTCGTTCCAGCAGACCAAGGCCATCGACGACAAACGCCGGATCGTCGTCTCCGTGAACGAGTACACATCCTCCGAGGAGGACGTCGACATCCCGATACTCATGGTCGACGACGAGGGAGAGAAGCACCAGATCGAGCGCCTGGAGAAGCTCCGGAGGGAGAGGGACGACGCAAAGATGCGCAACGCCCTCGCCAAGCTCAAGGGCGCCGCAGAAGGCGACGAGAACGTAATGCCGTTCATCCTCGATGCCGCGAGGGCCGGTGGAACACTTGGCGACATCGCCGACGTCTTCCGCGATGCCTACGGCGAATACCGGGAGCCGCCGATATACTAATTAACAGTATAGAATAGCCAGTGGCAAACTGCTCGACACACTATGCAATATTTGGTTTTCATTCTACGTCGGGGTGGCCGTGGGGCGGGGGGTCATCTTTGATTGTCAATTGCCACTCGTCCCGATAACACTTAATACCAACGAATCGAATTCGGTACGATGCTCGAAGAGCTGCCTTTCGTTTCAGTTCCGCTCAAGGCCGCCGAGAGGGCGAGGAAGGCTTTGAGCGACGCAGGGGCCCTGGCTCCAGCTCCAGCACGGCGGGCGGCCGAAAGGCTGCTCGTCCCCGTTCTGGATGCGGACAACGCTGTCGACATCCTATCGAACATCGGCGTCTTCGCTAACACGGGCATCGGAAGGTTCGTGATCCGAGAGGCCGAGAAGCGGATCCCGTACGACCTCATCGGCGAGATCGCGATAGTCCGGGACTGCGGGGAGGAAGAGGCCAATGAGGTCCTGAAGAGACACAAGAAGGTCAGGACCGTCTACTGCACATCCGGGATCGACGGACCGTTCCGGACCCCCGAGCTGACACTCCTGGCCGGTCCGGACGTACCGGTCACGCTCGTCCGCGAATCGGGCTTCGACATGGAAGTGGATGTGAAGAACGCCTACTATTCGCCGAGGCTGGCCACCGAGAGGGAGCGAGTCACAGCTCTGATGGCAGATTGCGAGAGCGCTCTGGACATGTTCTGCGGCGTCGGACCCTTCTCGCTCCACATGGCCCGGAACGGATGCGACGTGTTCGCCGTGGACATCAACGAGGTCGCCGTTCTGCTTGCCCGCAGGAACGCGAAGAACAACGACCTCGACGAGAGGATCACGACGATAGTAGGTGATTCGCACAATGCAGTGCCTGCCCTCGCTCGAAGAGGAATGAAGGTCGACAGGATAGTAATGAACCATCCGACGGGAGCGCTCGAGTTCCTGGACGACGCCCTCGGCGTCATCGACCAGGGAACGATACATCTCTATCTCATGGTCGCCCAGGAGAGCGCCCAGATAATCGACGAGGCGATGAACACGATACTCTTCGAACGCAACTTCCAGATATCAAAGCACAAGGTACGGTCGGTGTCTCCAGCGGTCGATCAGATGTGCTACGATATCGTTCTGTCTTAGATCGACCTCTTTCACTGTCCATTTGGCTATTCGAACAGTTTCCAGATCTTGTCGCCGACGAAGTGGACGGTCTCGATGGCAACCCCGGAACCCTTGATCATATCGGGTCCGTTCTGAGTAGCCTTCCCCACGCTGAGGGGTCGTCCATGCGACTCCTCGCGGACCCAGACCGTGTCGCCAACCTCGATCGAGGTATCTGCATCAACGATGCCCGGGGCCATGACGTTGGCTCCGTTGGCGAGGAACCTGACAGCACCCATGTCCACCGTGACCGCTTTTTTGGTCGCATTGAACTTCATGATCCCCGCGATGGCGGGATAGAGCTCGCCCTCGAGTTCGAATCCGATCGGCGTTCCGTCGAGGAGATACATGGTCGGCCCGTCGGTCTCGGCCTCCTCGTAACGGCTGCCGTCGAGCGTCATCCCGAATGTCTCGACGAACCCCGACGTTACCTTCTTGAAATCCTTCTCCCGCAAGCCGTATCTCTTTCGGATCCTCATATGTCATCCTCACAAGGTTCGTTCTTTTCAGTCATACTCGAGGCGCATGGACGCCCCATAGGGGTGGCGTCGAGCGCCTCGTTCGGAATTGAACGGTTCAATCGCATAACGTCCGGCTCCTGTCGACGACGACCTCGCCCATCTTGATCACAGCTCGAACGTGGTTCGAACCGAACCTGTAGGGAATGTGCATGTGATCGGGAGCGTCGATCGCGACGATATCGGCCCATTTCCCGACCTCGAGGCTTCCGGTCCTCTCCGAAAGGTCGAGGGCGTGTGCGGCGTTCAATGTCGCGGCGGTCAGACACTCGTCCGGGTGCATCTTCATCTGGTACGCTGCTAAAGACATGACCATCTGCATCGATTCCATCCAGCAATTGGGATTGATATCGGTGGCGAGCGCGACTGGTATTTCCATCTCGATCATCTTCCGAGCATCGGCATACTTGCCCTTCATGAGGACGTAGGATGTTCCCGGGAGGAGAACGGCTACCACGCCAGCGTCAGCCATCGCCTTGAGGTCCCCATCGGAAGCCGCTAGGAGATGCTCCGCACTCCTGGCTCCGAGGGAAGCGGCGAGTCCCGCACCGCCGATTGGCTCGATCTCATCGGCGTGCATCTTGACGCCCATTCCGGCGTCGATCGCGGCCTCGAGCAGTCTTCGGCTGACTTCGACATCGAATACGCCGTCCTCGCAGAAGACGTCGCAGAACCGGGCAAGGTTGGCCGCCTCGGGCAGGACCTCGATGAGACAGTCGACGTAGGCACTGGGATCGTCGTACTCCGGTGGAACGGCATGTGCGCCAAGGAACGTGGGAACGATGGTCATCGGATGCTTGATGCTGTTGATGACCTCGAGCAGGCGGACCTCGCCCTCAGGCCTGAGGTCGTATCCGGTCTTGATCTCGGCAGTGGTGGTGCCGTGAGATAGCATTCGATCGAGCCTGAGAAGGGTCTCCATGATGAGCTCGCCGTCGGTCGCCTCGCGGACGGCCCTCATGGTCCGTAGGATTCCGCCTCCCGCCTTCAGGACCTCGAGGTACGACCACCCCTCCTGTCTCATCACGACCTCGTCGGCCCGTGTTCCGGCGAAGAGAGCGTGAGTGTGAGGGTCGACGAATCCGGGTACGAGGGTGCATCCATCGAGGTCGATGACCCTGCCTGAATATTCCGACCCTATGTCCGATGCAGGACCGATGTCCACGATATGTCCGTCCTCGACGGCAATGGCCGGATCGTCGATCGTCCCGATCTCCCGCATCGCCTTGCCTGTCAACGGACCCGGGCCGTTCGCTGTCGCAAGCACCGAACCCCGGATTATCGAGTCCACATCGGTCATCATATCCGAACCGATGCCCGGGTATATCACATTTCTGGGAGAAAGGTTAATCATCACCACTGACATCAACGGACGGAGGCAATCAGATGATAGTCGTATCCATCAGTTCGTTCCCCGTGGACAAGGGGCATTCCCTGGGCCAGTACGTGAGGAAGGCGATAGACGCTCTCGAGGCGACGGGGCTCAAGATACATGTGGGGCCGATGTCGACCACGGTGGAGGCCCCCGACCTGGACACCGCCCTCGACGCGGTCCAGATAGCCCACATGGCAATTGCGGACCAGGGATCGGTCCGCATCGTCACCAATGTCAAGATCGACGACCGCCGCGACGTCGACCACGGAATAGACCGCAAGCTCAAGGCCGTCGGTCGACTCGATGAGTGAAAATGTGGTCATTGGATTAGTGACATTTCCGGTCCGTTCATGGTAAAAGGCCGCCCCTCATTATCAGGATAACAAGGAACATGCAGATGCAGACGACCAGAACGATGGCGGCCATCTTGGTCATCTTCGCCGACGCCGATCTGCGCTCGATCGAAGTCACTGACGGCCTGTCGTCGCCGGTCGGCGCGACACCTGGGACTATATGCTTCGTCTTCGCCGAGGACCTCGGCTGCTTCGTCTCTATCACGGTGCCTGAGGCTCGCTTGTGGGGTTCGTAGTACTTCTCGTTGACGTTGACCCCTGTGATGAAACGTTCCCTCTTGACCGCGGGTTCATTGACGTCTGAAAAGAACCGCCGCCGCTCCTCATCGGACCCGAAGAAATCCTCGAGCTCGTCCTCCGCCATCCAATATCAATCAGATGGATACGATATAAATCTTACTAGATACCTGTAAGATCGGGAACATCAGCGTGTTCGTGTCTTTAATAAGAACAGTAACGTGGGTGAACATAATCATGATTATATACCCCAAATGGATTGTCCGGCAATCGGAGGTGTCGATGTGGGACTGATCGAATCGAAGGCACTGGTCAAGACATACGATACGGGAAAGGTGAAGGTCGAGGCGCTAAGGGGCATCGACTTCAATGTCCGCGCTGGAGAGATGGTTGCCGTGATGGGCGCGTCGGGTTGTGGCAAGACCACCCTCCTCAACTGCCTGTCCGGGCTCGATGACGTGACCGACGGCAAGGTCTACGTCGAGGGTATGGACATCACGGGCCTGACGGACAACCAGAAGACCGATTACAGGGCGACACACATGGGGTTCATATTCCAGTTCTACAACCTCCTACCTGTACTGACAGCGGTGGAGAACGTGGAGCTTCCACTCCTGGTCTCGGGGATCAAGCCCGCAAAGGCACGGAAGAGGGCGTTGAAGACACTGGACCTCGTGGGACTGAGAAAGTGGGCCGACCACAGGCCTGCCGAGCTCTCCGGAGGTCAGAGGCAGCGGGTGACCATCGCCAGGGCCCTCGTCAACAAGCCCAAGATCGTCTTTGCAGACGAACCTACAGGGGACCTTGACACGAAGACCTCCACCGAGGTGATGGACGTCATATGCAAGCTCAACAAGAAGAACAAGCAGACCTTCATCATCGTAACCCACGACGACAAGGTGGGCCAGCGTGCCGACAGGATCATCTGGATGGACAGCGGCCTTATAACGAAGGAGGAGAAGGGGGCCGAGGTCTGCGACTTCACGGACGATGGGAAGGGAAAGTGATCGGATGTCCGACGGAGCTCTCTCATTCCTGTTGATCGTCATCCTTTTCTTCGCATTCGTAGGTGTCCTGGCGATCAAGTACAGGACCCTTGCGAAGATGGGGATGCGGAACCTGACGCGAAGGAAGGTCAACACGGTCATCATCGTATGCGGGCTCATGGTGGGAACGGCGATCATATCGGGATCATTGATCGTGGGAGACACCCTCGAGAACCTCTTCACCAAGAGCGCCTACGATTCGTACGACGAGACCGACGAGATCGCATTCACGTTCACGCCGAACTTCACGTATGCGTTCTTCAACTACTCCGTCTACGAGGGTCTCAACCAGTACATCGACGACGAGGGTTTGGGGAACGTGATCGAGGACGTCTCTCCCGAGATCTCGATGACGGTCTCTGTATTGGACAGGAGGACGAAGCTGTCCGAGGCCGGCCTTCAGCTTTGGGGTGTAGATCACGATGAATCCAAGGCGTTCGGGAGCTTCTACCCCACCAGGGGAGGCAGGCAGACCTCCAACGACCTGGAGGACGACGAGGTCTTCGTCAACGAGCTGGTGGCAGACGAGCTGGACGTCAAGAGGGGCGACAAGCTTGTACTGTACTACGGGCTCAACAGCTCGACGGTCGTGCGGGTCCGCGAGGTCGTGGAGTTCAAGGGACGGGCCGCATTCGGGATGTTCCAGGGGATCGGAGGACTGAACATCTTCATGCGGTTGGATGTCCTGCAGGACCTGCTCGGTGTCGGCGACCAGATAAATTACCTCAAGATCAGCAATGTCGGCGACAAGGTCGAGGGGATGGAGCTCAGCGATAGGGCTGCGAAGGGGCTCGAACCCTACCTCCAGAACCAGCCGGTACCGCTGACGATTTCCAAGGCAAAGCAGGAGGCCATCGAGCAGGCGCTCGAGGGAAGCAGACAGCTGACGGAGCTCTTCCTCATCCTGGGAGCGTTCAGCATAATCGCAGGCGTCCTTCTCGTGGTGAACATCTTCGTGATGCTCGCCGAGGAGCGGAAGGGTGAGATGGGCATCCAGAGGGCCATCGGCCTCAGGGCGAAGTACCTGATGTACCAGTTCCTCTTCGAGGGAGCCTTCCTGGCGGTCTTCGCGGCGCTGATCGGCGTGTTCGTCGGTGTCGCCGTCGCATGGCTGATAATCCTGGCCTTCTCGAACATCTTCATAGGGGAGGCATTCCCGATAATGGAGTACTTCGTGTTCACGGCGGACAGCCTAGTGATCGCCTTCAGCGCGGGGCTGATGATCACTTTCATAACGATCGTCTACTCCTCGTGGAAGGTCAGCAAGCTCAACATCATCCGGGCCATCAGGAACATTCCCGAACCAAGGTACACCCGCCATGAGATCGAGGAACTGGACCCGGACCTGGGAACCCTGAAGAGGACTGTGTTCAGGTTCAGGGACCAGGTACTTAGACAGTACGAACTCCTCATAATCCTTCTCGGCGCAGTCATGACCTACATGGCCGTCGGCGACCCGGGATCACCTGTATACCTGGAATCGTGGCCGGCCTACGGCGGTCTCTCGATAATACTGCTGGGGTTCACGCTTCTGCTCAGGCGGTGGATGCTCGACGAGCGGGCTTTCACCCTCGGCGGGTTCCTGATCCTGGCAGTGTGGTCATATCCCTACGGTTTCTTCAGCCTCTTCGGCTTCGATCTGCAGGATTCCATGGTGATATGGATATTCTCGGGGATATTCATGGTAATGGGAGCACTCTTCATCGTCATCTACAACAACCATCTGATGCTCCAGGGGCTCATCAGGGTGTTCGGCAGGTTCAAGTCCATCGTTCCGGTCTTCAAGACGGCCATCTCCTATCCCATGGACTCGAAGTTCAGGACCGGGATGACGCTGGCGATGTTCACGCTCATCATCTTCACCATCACCACGACGGCGATGATCATCAGTCAGATCGAGGGGAACATCGACGAGATCACACGGGAGCAGAGCGGCGGCTATCACATGATAGGGTACACGAATCCCAATACACCGCTGTTCGATGTCGAGGCCCAGATATCCATGAACGACACGCTCGACCTCGATGATTTCCGGACCATCGTCCCTCTGTCGAGGTCCCTCTCCGCGACATATGGCCTCCCGAAAGGCATCCCGGATGATCTCGAGGAACGGGCACTATACCGGAATCACACACGTCCGTTCCCGGAGTTCGAGGAGAACGGGACCTGGTATTCGATCATCGGATGCACGGAGCATTTCTTCAACTCCAGCGACTACGAGCTCGAGGAATGGATCGAGAAGGACTATCCGAAATACCAGGACGCATGGAGGGCGGTGCAGGACAACGGCTCACTGGCAATCGTGGACCACTCGGTCATCCCCGAGGAGTTCGGTCCTCCGATGGAGGGGGTCGAGATAGAGCTCGGGTCGGTCGTCGTCATCCGGGACCCCTTCGGCGGCAATCATACCGTGACGATAATCGGGATCATGAAACAGTCGCTAATACAGGGGATCTTCGTCAATTCGACGGTCGTGAACGAGGAGTTCAACGTCACCGCATCCTCGTTGGTCCTGTTCAAGTTCAGGAGGGGCCTCTCGGAGGACCAGCAGGACAGGATCGCCAAGAACATGGAGAGCGCGTTCATCGCCAACGGAATGCAGACCTACATCATCAAGGCCGAGCTGGAGGCGCAGCTCTCGATGATCAAGAACTTCTTCTACCTGCTCGAGGCCTTCATCGGACTGGGGCTCGTAGTCGGGATCGCAGGACTCGGTATCATCACCATAAGATCGGTCACCGAACGGAGACAGCAGATCGGCATGCTGCGTGCAATCGGGTTCAAGAGGAACATGATACTGAAGAGCTTCCTCATCGAATCGTCGTTCATAGCATTGCTGGGGATCGTCCTCGGGGTAGGACTCGGGATAATTCTGGGTTACAACATATACCTCGACTTCGAGGCTGCCAAGTTCGTGATCCCGTGGGACACGATATTCGCAGTTTCAGCGATCTCGTACATCTTCACGTTCATCAGCACCGTTAGCCCGGCGAGGAGGGCAGCGAAGGTGGCCCCGGCAGAGGCATTGAGGTACCTCGGATAGACCGGCGTTCTCCAGTGGCAGCCAGGGTTCCAGGGCACTGGGCAACCTATTTATACGCATATATCGGTCAGAAACCCATGCCTGCGGAGGAGGTCAACTGCGACGCCATCGTCGAGACCCTGAAGGAGTACGAACGATGGAAGAGGATGTTGCAGGTGAACGCCCGCAAGATAAAGGAGGCGATGGGTGAGGAGCGGAGAGCCCTCGAGGAGCGCCGCCAGGTGATCAAGAAGCACCTGGCGTACTACGAGAACCTCCTCTCCGAGATGAAGGCGGTCTATTCACCAGTGACCGTCAAGGGCATCCTGCACGGCTAGAGGGCCGGTTTGAACTTGTAACCGTAGTGGATGATGCCCTCCGGGCTCTCCTCGCGTATCTTACGGAACACCATCTCGACAGGCATGCCTATCTCGACACCGTCGATCGCGTCGACGATCTGCGCCGTGATCCTTGGACCCTCGTCGAGCTCGACGATGGCCATGATGTAGGGCCTCTGGTCGGAGAAGTCGGTCGGGGCGTCGTGGACGTCCGAGTAACTGTATATCTTGCCCTTGCCGGAGAACTGGATCTCCACCATCTTGCCGATGCTCTGCCTGTGACAGGTCGGGCACAGCTCCCTCGGCGGGAAGAAGGCCTTCTCGCACGTAGGGCACCTGTTGCCGATCAGATTGTACCTGGTCCTGTTCTCACGCCAAAACCTTGCAACGCCCATCAGATCACCTTCATGACATGTACGACGGAAGTACCGCCTGTTCCACCTACGCACTGGGTCAGACCCACCTGGGGCGAGTCGACCTGGCGGTCGCCCGCGTCCCCGCGGAGCTGCCTTGTCACCTCGACCACCTGCGCGATGCCGATAGCACCGAGAGGCTGTCCCTGTGCCTTGAGACCACCGGACGTGTTCACCGGGAGGTCGCCCTCGATGTCGAACTTCCCGCTCTCGAAGGCAGGACCGCCCTGTCCCTTCTCGACGAACCCGAGGTCCTCGACCGCCATGATCCCGGATATTGTGAAGTTGTCGTGCACCTCCGCGATGTCGACGTGTTCGGGTGTCATTCCGGACCGCCTGTACGCAAGGTCCGCGGCAACGGATGTCGATCTCATGGTGGTGAGCGATTCCCTGTGGTGAAGGCTGATGGTGTCGGTGGCGACACCGCTGCCCGCTATCACGACTGGGTGGTCGGTCATCCTCTTGGCAATGTCCAGTGGTGCGAGCACGAGAGCTGCGGCACCATCGGATATCGGAGCGCAGTCGAGCATACCCAACGGGGACGCGACCATTCCCGCCTTCGCGGCCGCTTCCACGGAGATCTGGTTCTTGAACTGCGCGTTGGGATTCTTCGATCCGTTCTTGTGAGCGTTCACTGCGACGGATGCGAGCTGCTCCTTCGTCGTCCCGTACTCGTGCATGTGACGCCGGGCCATCATCGCGTAGAGCGATGGCACCGTGGCGCCGAGGAACACCTCCCACTGCTGATCGACGCTGGTGGCGAAGATCTCGTGGGCCATGGCGTCGCTGACGTCGGTCATCTTCTCGGCCCCTCCGACCACGACGATGTCGTAGACCTCGGAGGCGACAGAGAGGTAAGCGTCCCTGAACGCGACAGCACCGGAGGCCTCGCCGGCCTCCACACGGATGGCAGGCAGGTTCCTCGCGGATAGTCCCGTGTGGTCCGCAATGACCGCCGATATATGCTCCTGGTTCGTGAAACGTCCCGAGGACATGTTGCCGACGTAGAGAGCATCGACCTCCTCGGACGTTATTCCGGCATCCACCATGGCGTTGAGCCCGGCCTCGATCCCGAGGGTCCTGAGCGACCTGTCCCACAGCTCCCCGAAGGGCGTCATGCCGATCCCGATAACTGCAACCTTCCTCACGCGATCACATCCTGATCTTCCGTCTGAACTTGGCGTATACGCCGTACGATATCATCCGCCCCCCCTCGACCTGCTGCATCGTGGTCGGGGCTTCGCTCATCTTCTCAATGGAGTCGGTCACGGTGATGTCGAAGGCGTCCGAACCCGCACCGGAACCGTACGAGACCGCGAGTATCCTGTCGCCTGGGGACGCGGCATCGAGAACGGCTGTCAGACCGAGCATCATGGAACCAGAATAGGTGTTCCCGATGAAGGGGACCAGAAGACCTGTCTCCACCTGTTCCGGGGAGAAGCCGAGCTTCTTTCCGATCCTGAGAGGGAACTTGCCGTTCGGCTGGTGGAAAATCGCGTACTTGTAGTCCTCCGGAGAGGTTCCCATGCGCTCCATCACGGTGGTCGTTGTGGCCGTGATATGCTTGAAGTATGCAGGGCTCCCCGTGAACCGGCCGCCGTGGCTCGGATACGGCTGGAGGTCCCTCCTCCAGAAGTCCGGCGTGTCGGTCGTGTAGGAGTAGATGTCATTGAACGTGGCGATCGGATCGTCCGCACCGAGTATGTATGCGGCACCGCCTGCGGAGGCGGTGTACTCGAGCGGGTCCCCGGGACGGCCCTGCGATGTGTCCGCACCGACGACGAGGCCGTAGTCGACCATTCCCGCCTCGACCATTCCGAGGGCAGCCTGCATTCCGGCCGTACCGGCCTTGCATGCGAACTCCAGGTCCGCAGCGGTCATGTCGGGCGTCGCCCCGATCGCGGCCGCGAGCACCGTCGCGCTCGGCTTGACTGCGTAGGGCGGGGATTCCGATCCGACGAAGACAGAACCTATCCTCGAAGCGTCGATCGCCCGCCGCCTCAATGCGTTGCGGGATGCCTCGACAGATATGGTTATGGAGTCCTCGTCCGGAGCGGGCACCGACTTGGCCTTGACGTTAAGGCCCCTCGATATCGCGGGTCCGTTCTCTCCCCAGGTGTCCGCTATCTCCTCCGCGGCTATGCGGAAGGAGGGAACGTACGCACCGTAGGTCACGATTCCTGCTTTCATCAATTCACCTCAGTTCATCTTGTGCAATCTCTCGAACAGTTCGTCGAGAGGAAGATCGGTAACTGCGAGGGGGATGTGCTCGACCTCGGCAAGCTCTACGGCGAGCGGGTCTATCGAGCCCGGCTGGTGGAATATGACAAGGCCGGGCTTCAGCGGATGCGATCTGATCGCCACCATGGGGGACCTGCCGTACATGACCCCGAGGAAGATCAGCGCACGCTCGCTGGAATAACCGTAGACCTTGAGATAGTCGGAGGACGAGAGTGTCGTGATGGCCTTCAGGCTGTCGATGACGGAGTATCCCCAGAGGATCCGCCTCATACGGGACTTCCCTCCGATGACGCGGCCCTCGATGGTCTCTATGAACTCCTCGGCGAGGATCCCCTTCGTGAACTCCCTCTTGTCGGGTATCGCCTCGCTGATGCTGTCCTCGCTGTACCTCTCGAGGGTACCGCCGCCTCGGTTCTGATCGATCTCGACCATGGCGTTGACGATCTTCTGGACCATCTTAACGCCCGGGGAACCCCTGCGGCCCGACTCGTAGTCGCTCAGGACGGACGGCGAAAGACCGAGGTGTCCCGTCAGTTCCTTCTGGGATATATCGAAGATCTGCCGCCATTTCCTCAAAGCCTTCCCTGGCTCCTCGGACATGACGATCTCTCCGGCTATCCTCTCACTGAGTTCCATCGCTCGTGCTAGCCCCAACTGGTATAAATAATTGTCGATGAAAAAAGGGATGATTATCGACAAGTGCCGTATATGTTGATAATGTCCGGAAAGCCTTGGACACGCCGGATGACGCGCCTTACTATATAAAACTTGAGGAGGCGGCAGGAGGTAGTGTGCATCCCATCCCTACTACAACCGGACACGCTCTTCGCTGGCCCATTCGTCCAGTCTCTGCCGCCTCAACTTCCTTTCCTCGATCTCCAGGGATTTCGAGGTCAGGTAGCGTTCAACCGCGTTGTTCACCGCGTATTCCATGTCGTTGATGTATCCACGCTCTATCATCCAACGGAGGTATTCCAACGCATCGGGGGTGAGCTCGACGCTGAACTTGCGCTTGCTCTTCATCTCGAGATATGTATGTACGGACTCGCGGATCACGTCAGAGACGCTCCTGCCTTCCGATACGGCGAGAGCGCTCAGCTCGTGCATGTCGTCATCGTCGAGACGTACGGAGTGTGTTTTCTTCTGCGATCCGGCCATCGAGGTGTCTCCTGTAATCGATGTGCATTTCAAGATAGGCTTGTTATCACACAAGCGCATTACAATAACAGAGGTTCATTATAAAAGGCTTTTGTGTAACCGTTATTATGAGAAATTTTTTAAGAGAAAATCGAATTATTTCGTGAATCCTGTTTTGATTAATTCTCAAAATAATAATAGCAGATTAATGATTGTGAAAAAGAGATTATTATTTGAAATATGTAGAGATTTGGTACGATATGAATCGAGATTATGATAATATCTTTGTAAATTATCCTATAAATAATATCAATGATTTGGATTTGGTCTCTATCGTTTGTTTAATGCATAAAAAGAAAGTGTGTTTTACAGGCGCTAGATGGGAAAATGAGACATAGTAAGGTATATATACCCATAGGGCGTTACGGGAAATACAGACTGGGATGGGTGAATCAACCATGAGATCTATAATCGAAGATGCCTTAAAGAGGAATAGGGGAGTTGCTCCCGAGCCAGCAGTGACAACGACCCCGGCTCCACCCGTCGTCCACGAGACGGCCACGGAAGACCGGGAGATCATGGAAGTTCTGATGAAACTGAAGACCAGGATCAAGATCTTCGGTTGCGGCGGGGCGGGAAGCAATACGATCAACCGTATAACGGAAGAGGGGATCGCGGGCGCGGACCTTTATGCCCTCAACACCGATGCGCAGCATCTGTTGACGGTGCACTCGCCGCACAAGATCCTCGTCGGGAAGAGGCTCACCCGCGGACTTGGTGCGGGCTCCCTGCCGCAGGTCGGCGAAGAGGGCGCGCTCGAGTGCGAGGAGGAGCTGCGAAAGTCGGTGGCCGAATCGGACATCGTCTTCGTGACCTGCGGCCTCGGCGGCGGTACGGGAACCGGAAGCGCTCCGGTCGTATCGAAGCTCGCCAAGGACGACGGCTCCCTGACCATCGCGATCGTCACCCGGCCGTTCAAGGCCGAGGGGATCGTGCGGTCCGAGAACGCCGAGTACGGCCTCGAGAAGCTGAGGAACGTGGCCGACACCGTTATCGTCATACCGAACGACAGGCTCCTGGAGCTCGTTCCGAGGCTCGCTCTGAACGATGCATTCAAGGTTGCGGACGAGATCCTGATGCGCTCTATCAAGGGCATCACCGAGATCGTCACCAAGCCGGGACTGGTCAACCTCGACTTCGCCGACATGAAGACCATCATGAAGGGCGGCGGCGTCGCGATGATCGGTCTTGGAGAGGCTTCCGGCGAGGACAAGGCCCTGACAGCGCTCAACGAGGCCCTGAACTCACCGCTTCTGGACGTCGACATCAGTTATGCCACCGGCGCACTCGTCAATGTGACGGGCGGACCGGGCATGACCGTCGAGGAAGCCCAGACCGTTGCCGAGGAGGTCAACAAGAGGATCAACCCGAACGCGAGGATAATCTGGGGGGCCATGATAGACCCCACTCTGGACCAGACGATAAGGGTCATGGTGATCCTGACAGGCGTCAAGTCCGAGCAGATCCTCGGCCCGGGAGTGAACTTCGGTTCCTCGCTCGGAAACGAGTTCGGCATAGACTTCATCAGGTGAGGGGTTAGCACCCCTCCCACACCTATTTTCCTCCCGTGCCGAGCCGTGGCCCTGTCCACGGACCTGACGGTGAGGGGAGTGGGACAGGACGTCAGTGTAATGCCGTAGAGGATGGAAGGACCACGGGCAGTACCTGTCCGCCAGCAACGTGGGAGGGATCCCAGCACCTGATCCGAGATGACAGCCCTAGCCGATGCTCTATCCAGCCCAGTTCAGGATGAACAGAGTACGGAACGGCTCTCCCGGCCGTTCCAGCGGCGGAGGTGCCCATCCCCTCCGCCGCGATTTACCGTGGGAGAAGGCGGCCTCCAGATGGAGGCTGCCATCATAATTTATCAAGATCGTGATCGAAGTCTCGTTCTCTTTAATAGGAGCACGATGAAAAGTGCCGTTATTGCCATCAAGCCTTCGAAACCTGGCGTGCTGTCGTCCTTCCCGGTATTTCCGATCCTTTCTATTACGATCACGAGGTCTTCACCATCGGTCCGATTGAACGTAGTGTTGAATGTAAGGAAGTCGAAGCCATCCCCGTGTTCAGTGGCGTTCTGTCCGTTGACCGTCTTGAACCGCCATCCATCTGCGGGGACGACACTGAACGAATCTGTATCCTGGTCAATGTTCGATGACCCGTTCCCCGTGTCGTTCACAACCGCCCATATGATCGTGTGCTCGTTGCTGCTCGTTGTATCGAAGCTGTATCTCAATTCAGCATTCCATGTGAGATTGGTAGATGAGTCGACAGGGCCTACCGAGTTCCCGAAATGATACAGATATCGATAATAGTATTCCTCGATCCCGTCAAGGGTGAAAGTGAATGACGAATTGTCCTCTTTGGTAGCATTGATGTCCAGGAACTCGTGGAACGCGTCCGATTCGCCCTGGGATACACGGCCATCCCCATTCTGGTCCATGAATTCCCGGTAGCCTTGGCTGAACGATGAATTGTATTCGAAGACGGATATGATCCTTACGTCCGATGGACCGATCACGAATTCCAGATCCACCGATACCAGGAGATCGTCGGCAGCCGCCGCTTGCGGAAGGGCGATCCCCACTAGCAGTATCATTATCGTAAGATACCTCATCTTGCCACCAGTCCCGGTCGTCAATGTGCGACGTGTGATATATCCTTTGTCATTGACGGACCCGCACTGGGGTTATCATGCCATGTTCCGGACGACCTCGTCGGCGACCTCCATGGTCTTCCCCGCGTCCGCCTCCATGTCAGCGGACCGCTTCTCCATGTCGTAGGTCCTGACCCTTCCATCGGCAATGGTCTTTGCGATGGCGTTCTCGAGGGTCTCCGCCTTCTCCTCCTCGCCGAGGTATTGGAGCATCAGACGGGTCGTGATCATCATCGCGATGGGATTGGAGATGTACTTCCCGGCATACTTGGGTGCGCTGCCGTGGGTAGGCTCGAATAGGGCGTAATCCTCTCCGATGTTCGCGCTGGCCGCGAATCCGAGGCCTCCGACGAGTTGGGCGCAAAGGTCGCTGATGATGTCGCCGAACATGTTGGATGCGACGAGGACGGAGTAGTCCTGGGGGTTCTTGACGAGCCACATGCACATGGCGTCGACGTTGGTCTCCCAGAGCTCGACATCCGGGTACTCCTCGGATATCTTCCTCGCCTCGCGGATCATCATGCCCGATGTCTCTCTGATGACATTGGGCTTCTCCACGATCGTGACGCTCTTCCTCCCGTACTTCTGCGCGTATTCGAAGCCCTGTCGGACGATCGACCGGCACCCATCTCGGGTGAATACCCTCGTCGAGATGGCCATGTCGTCGTTTGACGTATCGTCGAAACGAGCCATCCTGGGATGGTTCCTTCCGAGGACGTCCCTGACCTCGTCGGGCACGGGGTGGAACTCGACGCCCGCGTACAACCCCTGGGTGTTCTCCCTGAAGACGACGATGTCTATGTCATCCCTGTAATTGAGGGGATTCCCTGGATAGGCCTTGCAGGGTCTCATGTTCGTGTGCAGTTCCAGTCGTTGCCGGGCCCCGACGATGGGGCTCGAATAGACAAGCCCCTTGCCCTGGAGTTCCGGGACGAGTTCGTTCTCGGCCTCCTGCTTGGGCTTCGACGTTATGGCGCCGAAGAGGCAGCAGTCCGTGCTGTTGAACAGGTCTATCGTCCTGTCGGGGAGGGGATTGCCCTCCGTCCGCCAGAGCTCCCATCCGACGTCTCCCTTGACGAACTCAGCGTCCAGGCTGAGAGCGTCGATCGCTCTCGAGGCCGCGTCCATCACGTCCTTTCCGATGCCGTCTCCCTCGAGCCATGCTATCTTGTACTTGGCCATCCTTAATCATCCTCCAGTCCGAGCTTCCTCTTCGTATAGGGGATCAGTCCTCCGACGTTGACGATCTCGAGAACGAACTCGGGAAGCGGATCGAACTCGATCACCTCGCCCGTGGTCACGTTCGTGAACCGGCCTCCTCCGAGATCGATCTCGACCTCGTCGCCGGGGCTGACCTTGTCCGGGATCGTGTCACTCACTATGATTGGCATTCCCAGGTTGATCGCGTTGCGGTAGAATATCCTGGCAAAGGAACGAGCCACCACCGTCGAGACGCCTGAATGAAGGAGGCAGGTCGCTGCCTGCTCCCTGCTCGATCCACAGCCGAAGTTGCGGCCTGCGACCACCACGTCACCCTTGGTGACCCCCTTGGCGAACTCCGAATCGAGGTCCTCCATCGCGTGCTCGGCCATCTCCGACGGCTCGAGAAGGTGCAGGTACCTCCCGGGGAAGATGACGTCCGTGTTGATGTCGTCCTCGTACTTCCATACCTTCCCGCTCATCTGACCACCTCCCTCGGGTCGGCAATGACGCCGTCGATGGCTGAGTGGGCCACCGTGGCGGGTGAAGCGAGATAGACCTCCGAGTCGGGGGATCCCATCCGCCCCTTGAAGTTCCTGTTGGTGGATGCGATGCAGCGCTCGCCGTCCGCCATGATGCCCTGATGCGCGCCCAGGCACGGACCGCATCCGGGATTGATGACCACACCGCCGGCCTCCATGATCGTCTGGATCAGGCCCTCGTTCATGGCCTCGAGATAGACCTCGCGGGATGCCGGGATGACGATGAGCCTCGTATCCCTGTGGACCTTCTGGCCCCATAGGATGTCGGCTGTTATTCTGAGGTCGTCAAGCCTCCCGTTCGTGCAGGACCCGACGACAGCCTGATCGATCCGTGTCCCCGAGACCTGACCGACCGCCCTGACGTTGTCCACGGCGTGCGGGCAGGCTATCTGCGGTTCAAGGTCCGACACGTCGTACTCGAGGGTCCTTTCATATTCCGCGTCCTCGTCTGGATGGACTGGGGTGTAGAGCCGTTCCATCTTGCCCTCTAGGAGCTCCTCGACCTTCGGGTCCGGAGGGACGATGGCCGCCTTCGCGCCCATCTCCATCGACATGTTGCATAGGGTCATTCGCTCCGAGACCGACATCCTCTCCATCGTCGGTCCATGGTATTCGACCGCCCTGTAGTCCGCTCCGTCTGCCCGGAGGTCTCCGATGATGTATAGTATGAGGTCCTTCGCGAAGACGCCGGCCGGGAACTCGCCCTTGACCGTTATCTTGTATGTGCTGGGAACGCGGAGCCAGAGCTCGCCCGTCGCCCAGACGCATGCCATCTCGGTGGCTCCGATACCTGTCGAGAACGCCCCGAAGGCGCCGTAGGTCGTGGTGTGCGAGTCCGTTCCGACGATGAGCTCACCGGGTGCCACGTGTCCCTTCTCGGGCATGATCTGGTGGCAGATGCCCTCCTTGATGTCGTAGAAGTTCGTGATGTTCTGCTCCTTAACGAAGGTCCTGATCAGCTTGTGGCCCTCGGCCGTCTTGATCGAGTTCGCCGGTGCGCGGTGATCGATCGGGATAACGATCCTCTCCGGGTCCCACACATGCGGCACACCGATCCTGCCGAAGGTCTTCGAGACCAGACCGGCGTTGTCATGCGACATTGCCCGATCCACCTTGGCCATGACGATATCTCCCACTGTCGCGTCCCTCTCACTGGCCCTTGAAAGTATCTTCTCAGCGATCGTGCGTCCCATTTGATCACCTGAACGATGGGGAACCTGCACAGGGCTATAAAATCATTTCCTCGACGACCGTCGATATCGGACCCATGACGGACGGCCCCGACATAGGCGAGACGCGTTGATGACGGATAGGCCCGTCATCGAGCGCGTCCATCGTTGGAGGTGCCGGGAAGTACCGACATCGGGTTCGATCCCCGGCCAATACAGTATATTTATATGCCTCGGGCGATTGTCTGACGGTGGTCTGATGCCCGGAATCCAGAACGATGCGTCAGCGGGTTCGGAAGAGAAGGGAGATGTCTCCGTTATTGTAGGTCCTGATGATGATATCGTCATCGAGATCGAGTGCGCGCCCCTCGCGAGATCGCGGGTAGAGGCGGCCGTCAGGGGGATCATCGAGGAACATGCCGTGGGATCCGGTTCGGTCCGGGTCGTTGACAGGGGTGCTCTGGACCCGATCATCAGGGCGAGGACCCGAACTGCTCTGAGAAGGGGTGGTATCGAATGCTGATGCGTTCCAGACTGTACGTCCCCGGGATACAGCCGAAGATGCTCGCTGCCGGCGGCGTCTACGGAGCGGACATCGTAGTCCTCGACCTCGAGGACTCGGTCCCGGCCGACCGGAAGGACGAGGCAAGGGACCTCGTTTCCGAATCCATCAGGTCGATGGATTTCGGCAGGTCGGCCGTCTTCATCAGGGTGAACTCGGACAGGGAGACCGCCGAGTTGGACATGCGTGTCCTTACGCCGGCTTGCGCGGGAATTCTATTTCCGAAATGCGAATCCGTGGACCAGATACGGTTCATCGACACGGTCTTCGATCGCATGGAAGGGGAGATGGGGATCGACAACGGACATTTCAAGATAATACCGATAATCGAGTCGGCCCTCGGCCTCTCCAAGGCCGGGGAGATAGCCCTCTCCGAGGACAGGATCGTCGCTATAACGCTCGGGGTCGAGGACCTGTCGTCCGACCTCGGGATGATCGGTCCCGACGAGACAGCCCTCCTCTTCGCCAAGTCGACGATAGTCGCCGCGGCGAGGGCCGCGGGGATCGAACCGCTGGATTCCGTCTTCTCGAGGGTGGACGACGCGGATGGACTGATCGAGGCCTGCCGCTACTCGAAGAGCCTGGGATTCTCGGGCCGTGGAGCCATCCATCCCAACCAGGTCGAGACCATTCACAATGCGTTCGCACCGGACGAACGCGAGGTCGAAAGGGCCAGGCTGATCGTCGAGGCTGCCGAAGCAGCCGAGGCAAAGGGGATCGGCGCCGTGAAGGTCGACGGAGCGATGGTCGATCCTCCGGTCGTCAAGAGGGCGCAGCGGACGATAGAGGCAGCATCCGCTCCGGGATCGGTACTGGACCTCCGAAAGGTGGAGGCAGACGACACGGGGGAGGGAGAGGAATGACCGGGACCACCGAGAACAGCATCGGAAGGACGGTCCCCACCGAGGTAAGGGGACGGTCGGTGTCCCCCTATGCAGGTGTCTTCGCGACAGGCCCTGCCGGGAACAAGGCGACCCCGCCGTTGGGGAGCCACAGACCGTCGGACGACAAGGTGGTCGATTCCATCGCAGAGGCGATCAAGCGGGTCGACCTCGCTGACAACATGACCGTCTCGTTCCACCATCACCTCAGGAACGGGGATTGGGTCATGAACATGGTCATGGAGGAGATAGAGAAGGCCGGTCTGAAGGGGATGCGGCTCCTTCCCTCGGCGATATTCCCATGTCACGAACCCATGATCGCGATGGCCGAGAAAGGGGTCATCGACCTCATCGACGGGAGCCTCAACGGACCCCTCGGGCGCGCCGCATCGAGCGGCCTGTTCCCGGAACCCACGTTCATAAGATCACACGGAGGAAGGACAAGAGCGGTAGAGTCCGGGGAGGCTCACATCGACGTTGCCTTCCTGGCAGCATCGGAATGCGACCCGCTAGGCAATGCGAACGGAGTCAACGGTCCGTCGGCCTTCGGACCCATGGGGTTCGCATGGATAGATGCACAGTACGCCGACAGGGTTGTCGTCGTCACCGACAACCTCGTCCCTTATCCGGTCACGCACATGAGCATCCCATCGACCCACGTCGACGTCGTTGCCGTGGTGCCACAGATCGGGGATCCCGAGGGCATCATGTCGGGAACTACGAGGATGACCAGGAGCCCCTCGAGGCTCCTCATCGCACGATATGCCGTGGCGGCCCTCGCGGACTCCGGATACCTAAAGGACGGCTTCTCGTTCCAGGCGGGTGCCGGAGGCATCTCCCTCGCTGCGGTCGGGTACCTACATCAGTACATGAAGGCCAAGGGCATCGTGGGCAGCTTCGCGATGGGGGGGATCACCGGCGTGGTGGTCGACATGCTCAGGGAGGGCACCCTCGAGGCCATCCTGGATGCGCAGGCGTTCGACCTCGCGGCGGTCAGGTCCGTTTCGGAGGATCCTGCTCATGTCGAGGTCTCCCATTACATGTTCGGGAACCCTCACAACAAGGGATGTGTTACGCACCAGCAGGATGCGTGCTTCCTCGGAGCAACTGAGGTCGATCTGGACTTCAATGTCAATGTCAACACGCACTCGGACGGACTGCTGCTCCACGGCATCGGCGGCCATTCGGACGCTGCAGCCGGTTCGCGGGTGTCACTCATCGTGATCCCGCTCCTCAGGGGGAGGATCCCGGTCATCGTCGACGACGTCGTGACCGTGTCCACTCCGGGTGATTCGGTCGACATCGTCGCTACGGAACGAGGCATCGCGATAAATCCGGTCCGCGACGACCTCGTGGACGCCCTCAAGGGATCCGACCTGCCGATCCTGGACATCGGCGATCTCAGGAAGATGGCCATTGAGATGGGCGGTGGTATCGACGAACCCGAGCTTACGGATGAACCGATAGCCTACGTCGAATACCGCGACGGCACCATGCTTGACACTATCTACAGGGTCAAGTAGGAACGCCGTCAGTGTTTAGTCTTCTCGATCTCGAAATCGATGAAATCACAGTGATGGATCAGTATGGCCTCTGCCGTCCTCGAGACCGCCTCGCCCTCCTTCGAATGGGCGGCTATCAGGTGGACGATCTCATCGGGAAGGTCGAACTCCATCGCGAGGGCCGCTCCGGACACTGGGTGCCTGACGAGATGCCCGAACGATGACTTAACGACAGGGTCGGTGGGCTCGTACTCGAGGAGCTTTCCGACGTCGTGCAGGAGCGCCCCGGCAGTCACCGTGTCCATGTCGAGGTCGTCACGGGTCGCGGCTACGGCCCTGGCCGATGACGTCACCCTCCTGACGTGGTCGACGTAGTCCCGGTCGAGGTCTGGTATTAGGAGCGTGAAAGGTATATCGTGCAGAGACGACCAACCGCCCCTGGTTGTCGCAGCCTGGTAGGTCAACAGCGTCTTCTCCCTAAGGTCCTCGTCCTCGATCTTGGCGATCTCGGGCAGTTCTCTCATTATCTCGGTTCCGTTCATTCAATCTCCCCCGATGTGTTTCGCATAGAGGAATATGTTTCCAGCGTCCATAATCTCCCTCTGGACCTTCGACATCGGCCTCACGGCTCCGATCGGGGCCGCGTCCTTGGTAATGATGCAGGCATCGATGTTCACCACGATCCTGTCTCCGGTGGATACTTCGCCCATATCGACATCGAGCAGCTCGAGAATCGGTAGGCCTGAGTTGATCGCATTCCTCTTGTAGATCGCACCGAACGACTTGGCGACGATGCATGAGACTCCCAGGGCGGCGAAGCAGTCGACGGCCTGCTGCCGACTCGAACCGGAGCCGAAGTTCTCGCCGAATATCAGGATGTCACCGGACGCAGCCTCCCCGGCGAAGGTCTTCCAACCATCGAGGTTGCCCAGGGCATGCTGTCCCATCTCCGATATCTCCGTGATGGCTAGATGACTGTTATGGAATATCTGGTCCGTATCGACGTCATCGATGAGCCTGCCGTTCTTGTCCGTTATGACCCAGACCCTGCCTTCATAGGTGTGCGACATCAGGCCACCTCCTCGAGGGTCACTATCCTTCCGGCGAGGGCCGATGCGACAACGGTCTCGGGCGAGGCAAGGTACGTGTCGCCAGCACCCTGCTTACCCTTGAAGTTCCTGTTCGATGTGCTGACCTGGACCTGTCCTTCGCCGGTCATTCCGGCCTGTCCGGAGGCACAGCCGCCGCAGCCGGGGTTCATGACGATGAATCCGGCCTGGTGAAGTGTCTGGATGTCCCCCCTCATGAGAAGGCGGCCGTAGACGTCGTTCGTCGCGGGAACGACCATCGCGAAAACGTCCCTGTGGATGTGCTTTCCGTCCACGAGTTCCGCGATCCTCGTGATATCATCGTACCTGCCGTTCGTACAGGAACCGATGAAGGCCGAATCGATGGGGACGTCCCCCACTTCGCTCACGGGAACCACATCGTCCGGCCGTCCGGGGCGGGCTATCATCGGACCGAGGTCCGAGACATCGACGTTCCGCTCCTCATCGTAGGTCGCACCGTCCTTCGGATTGACAGCTTTGAACGGTCCTGCCGCCCTGGTCTTGCAGTACTCGATGACGCTCCTGTCGGGCGGTATCAATCCTGCCACGGCACCCATCTCGGTCGCCATGCTCGATAGCGTGATGCGTCCGTCGATCGTGAGTCCCTTCACCGCGCGCCCGTCGAAATCGGCGGCCTTGCCGAGGCAACCCCGGGAACCGAGTTCGCCCACGATCGCGAGGGTGAGGTCCCTCGCCGTCGATCCCTTCGCGGGCCTTCCCGAGACGTCGATCCGCATGGTCCTAGGGACCTCGAACCAAGTCCGTCCCGTCTTGAAGGCGAAGGCGATGTCCTGATCGCCCATCCCCTGACCGAACGCACCGATAGCGCCGAGAAGGTTGAGATGACTGTCGGTCCCGACTATCGTCGCCCCGGGTACGGCGATCCCGTTCTCGATCATCACGTGACTGCCGATACCGCTGTCCACGTCGTAGACCTCGACGCCGTGCTGTCTTGCGAAATCGCGGCAGATCTGCTGATTGTTAGCATAGGGGATGTTGTTCGCGGGAACGACGCAGTCGAATGTGAAGAAGGTCTTCGCGGGATCGAGCACGGGGTCGTCGGGATACCATTTCATCAGGTTCTTGACGACGTTCGCTCCGCCGAAATCACGCGCCGACCTGACGTCGATATCGAGCCATATCGTCTCTCCCGGGGATACATCATCGGTTGAATGATTCTGCAATATCTGTTCGATCATCGACCCGCTCATGGGGATGCATAGTGACGGGGGGTTTAAGGATTACGATGAAAGTTGATTTCCGAACAACCCCGCTCTATCCGGGGTTCGTTTCCGATAGGCCCGTACCTTAAATTAAATTCGTTTAGAACCGCTACGGGCCTGGAGGGATTTGAACCCCCGACCACCTGGTTAAAAGCCAGATGCTCTGCCGGGCTGAGCTACAGGCCCATGCCGCGGAATCCTGCTATGGGTATTTAATCCTAATTGAATTCGATGCCTGAGATAGACACCGATCTGAGATCATATTAGCCTGTTTCGAGCATGTGAATTTTCCTCAAGGAACGGTAAGTAGTTCGAATGATGTAACCTGAAAAACAGGATAATTTGTTAGGAAATGATCCAGTGATTTCCAGAAAAAAAGGAGGAAAAAAACTACAAAAAAAAAAGAAAAAAATGTGAAAAAATTCGGAAAAAAAGGATGGAAAAATGAGAGGGAAAAGTAGAAAAAATGGGAAAAAATAATAAAAAAAAAAGAAAAAAAAGACAGAAAAAATGATTTGATAAATTCGATATTTTAGATAATAAATACGTTCATCAGTGGAGAAAAACGGCAGAAAAAAAAAGTACTGGCTATGAAAAAACATCTGTAAATATGGAAAAATTTTCCTAGAAAAAGAATTTTCTCCTAATACAGTATTAATCGATACATTAATAAAAGGGAAAATCCATAATGTTTTGTCGCCCGCAAGGTGGTTGAATGGTCCGGAAAGGGGGAATGGTTTCATGGGTCGACCTGACCGAAGCCTCGGTCTTTTATTTTGAAATCATTTCGAAGTTTTCCCCGATTCGGCATGCGATCAACTTTGCGGGAGAGGGTCCGTTCTTCGGACACACGATCGACCGGGAGGTCGCCTAGATGGAAGACAAGGGAGCTACGCCGATAGAGGTCATAGGATCGATCAACATCAACGAGGCGAAGGTAGAGGATTTCCTCGTACTTCCGGGCCTCGGCGAGAAGAAGGCGATAGCCATAGTGAAGTACGTCAAGGACAACGGTCCGATCACACGGAAGAAGCAACTGCTCAATGTTCCCGGCGTCGGTGAGTCGCTTCTCGATACGATATCGCCCAACCTCAAGCTCAAGGGCAAAACGAACATCCGCGTCGTCTCTGTGAAGGAGGTCCCGCCGACCAAGATCTCCGAGATGATGGAGGCGATCGAGCGGAAGAAGGAGGAGCTCAAGAAGACGGAGAAGCGCCTCCGCAAGGACGGTCGGGAGAAGACGAAGAGCGAACTCGTCGCGATGTTCGAGGACCTCGTCGTCGAAATTAAGAACAACATGGACAAGATATCCGACAACGTCACACGGACCACGACCTCGGACATCGACAAGAAGACGAAGTACCTCGCCGAGAGGGAGAGGGACCTCGCACGAAAGGAGGCAGAGATCGAGGACCTCCGGCGTGATATCGAATCGGCACCCGTCGGCGATGCAGCAGGAACGGCGGAACTTGCCGCCCGGGAGCACGCCCTCGAGGAGCGCGAGAGGGATATCGAGGAGAAGCTCGTTGCCGGAAGGGACGAGCTCGACAAGATGCGTGCCGCGTTCGAGGAGAGGGACGCAGCGATGCGGAAGAAGGAGCAGGAGCTCGATGCGATAAAGGAGGACCTCCTGAAGAAGGAGGTCGAGATCATAATCGACGAGGCGAAGTACGAAGAGTTCAAGCGGAAGCGTGACGAGATAGACATCCGCGAGGTGGAGCTCAAAGCGAAGATCGCCGAGATCAACACGATGCAGACGCAGGTCGCGGGAAAGCTCACGACGAGGAATGCTCTCGTCGAGGAGATAGAGCGCCGCGAGGAGCTGCTGCAGGCCCGCGAGGAGGGGCTGCGGCAGATGGAGCAGGACCTCAAGAAGGAGGAACAGATGGCGAGGGAGGAGCTCATCCGGAAGGAGGTCGAGATGATGGTCCGGGAGGTCGAGGTGGAGGAGGTCTCCAGGAAGCAGCTCGAGATCGCCAGGCTCGAGGACGCCCTCGACAGGCGTGAGGAGACCCTCGCGATCTGGGAGGACAACCTCCGAACTCGGGAGAAGGGCATCACGACCGATGTACCGATGCCTTCGCCCGTTCCGGGACCGATGCCGACGTTCGAACAGGTAGGCCCCGACATCGACTACAAGGAGGGAAGGCTCGGCGAGAAGGAGATGAACCTCCAGTTACGGTCCGAGGAGCTCTCACGGTTCGCCACGGAGCTCGACAAGCGCGAGGCGGACATCCGCCGTCGGTCGGTCGATGTGGCCCTCAAGGAATCGGAGATGCAGAACCTCGAGGAGAGGGAGGCGGACCTCAAGTTCAAGATCAAGGCGTTCAAGGAGCGCCAGCAGATATTTCTATCACAGGTCGCGGCCCTGATAGATGAGGCTAAGCGGATCAGGATCCGGCTCGAGGAGAAGAAGGTGGACCTGGTGGCCAGGGAACGTGTACTTCAGAAGATGATGGAGGAGGGATCCTAATGTCAGGCGACGAGAACTCCGGGAAGAAGGCACCGACGATCAAGGACTTCCTTTCGCACATCGAGGACGAGATCTCTACACTGGAGACCGACCTCGGTTCCAAGGAGGAGACCATCGAGGACCTGCAGGCCGAGCTCGAGGCCGCGAGGTCCGATTCATCCACCAAGGACAAGTCCATCAAGGACCTGGAGAAGAAGCTCTCGAAGTCCACCGAGAAGCTCGAGGAGAGCGAGGATGAGATCAAGGACCTGAAGAAGGAGCTCGACAAGCTCAACGAGGTCCAGTCCGAGAAGGAGAAGGAGATCGAGCAGGAGATGGAAGGGCTCAGGGAGGAGAAGAAGTCCGCCGAGAAGGAGGTGGAGAAGCTCCAATCCAATCTCGAGGGATGGGAGGACCTCTACGACAGGATGCGCGAATTGGAACGCATACTCGGGGTCAAGGAGCTCGAGCGGCAGGGCATCCTCCGCGAGCTGGAGACGAGAACCAACGAATTCAATGAGCTCAAGGCCGAGATGAAGGAGCCGGGCGTCTCCCCCGAGGAGATCGAGGACCTGAAGAGCGGGTTCGAGGATGAGAAGGAGGAGCTCAAGTCCGAGATCAAGAGGCTCGAGAAGGAACTCGAATCGCGAGCTGACAGCGGAGACGAGCTCGAGGACAGGGTCGCCGAGCTGGAGAAGGACCTGGAGTCCCGGAAAGGGATCGAGGCCGGACTGCTCGAGGCGAAGCGCTCCTACGAGGCGAGGATCGAGACCCTGGAGGATGAGCTCGAGAAGGGCGGTGAGGTCGACGCCGCGGCCATGAGGAAGGAGCATGAGTCCGCACTGGAGAAGCTCGAGAAGGAGTACAAGGACAGGATCGCGGAGCTTGAAAAGGAGGTCGAGAGGAGTGCCTCCGCTGCCGATGAGGACGCCGAGAAGAAGGCGGACTACGAGGACAAGATCGCAAGCCTGGAGGACGAGTGGGCCTCCAGGGTCAAGAAGCACGAGGAGAAGGCCTCCACCTACGAGGAGAGGATCAAGCAGCTCGAGAAGGACCTCAGCAAGGTCGAGGAGGCCGGGTCCCGCGAGGGCGAGGAGCTCGAGGAGGTCCAGGAAAGGGCCAAGGAGCTCGAGGCCGAGCTTGACGCGAGGGCGAAGGCGGCCGAGGGGCTCGAGTCCAAGGCCGAGAAGTACGCAGTCACGATAGAGGAACTGAAGGGAGAGGTCAAGGACCTCAAGAAGGAGGTCAAGACCCACGAGAAGCAGAGGGACGAGTACGACAAGCGTATCGTCGACCTCGAGGCCACCGTCGCTTCCAGCGAAAAGGGGAGCGAGGAGGCCGTCGAGATGGCGACCGAGTACGAGAAGAGGATCGTCAAGCTGGAGCGCTCCCTCGAGAAGGCGCGATCCGAGAGGAGCGAGGCCACCAAGCAGGCGAAGACCCTCGAGGAGACCGTGGCAGGCCTCGAAAAGGACCTCAAGTCCCTCAACAAGGACAGTTCCGTCGCCGAGAGCACGGTCGCGGAGCAGGAGAAGACCATCACGAAGCTCGAGACGTCACTCGAGAAGGCCCGTTCGGAGCGGTCGGAGGCCCGAGGCAACGTCCGCACTCTGGAGGGTCGTGTCGCCGAGCTGGAGGGCGAACTGGAGAGCACGAGCACAGCGGGAGCCGAGACCGAGACCCGCATCGCCGACCTCGAAAAGACCCTCCGGAAGCAGGAGAGCAGGCTCGAGAAGGAGTCCGCAGCGAAGGACGAGGCCATCGAGAAGAACGTCGACCTGGAGACCAGGGTCTCCGAGATGGAGACAGAGCTCAAGGGAATGAGGACCGAGTGCGACGAGGCGATCGGCCGGAGCTCGGAGTACGAGAAGACCATCGCCAGGCTCGAGAAGGGAATTGAACGGGAGAAGTCCGCAGGAGCGGGCAAGCTCTCCGAGTACGAGGAGCGCATCGCAGAGCTCGAGAAGAACGCCGAGAGGACGAAGACCCGCAACGACAAAAAGAGGACGGAGCTCAGGGAGCGGATCGCTGAGCTCGAGGGCCTTCTGCAGACAGCGACCAGCGAGGCGGAGTCCGCCGTCGACCGTGTGACGGACCTCGAGAAGGACATCGAGAGGACGCGCGGTGCAGCCATCGACGCGGAGGGCAGGGCAGAGACCGACTCGAAGCGGATAGCGGAGCTCGAACACCTCGTCGAGGAACGTACCGCAGAGGCCGAGAGGGCGGCCGAGCTGGACAAGCAGATAGCGGACCTAGAGAAGAACGTGGAGAGGACCCGGGCCGCGGCCATCGAGGCCGAGGGCAAGGCCGGGACGGATGCGAAGAACATCGCCTCCCTGGAGAAGAAGATCGCATCGAGGGACGAGAAGATCGCGGAGATGAAGAAGGCGGTCAAGGAGTCCGAGATGAGGGTCAAGGAGGTCGAGCAGGAGCTCAGCACCCGTGGCGAGGCGGATACGAAGCTCGAGAAGGAGATCAAGAAGGTCAGGGGGGAGGCTTCCAAGCTGGAGGCCGAGCTCGAGGCCCGGATCTCGACCACTAAGGAGCTCGAAGCGAAATCAAGATCATACCTGGAAAGGATAGCGCAGCTCGAGGACAAGGCTCAGGAGCACGAGACCGCCGTCAAGGCGCTCGAGGAGGAGCGCGACGGTGCTGCGAAGACCGCTGACGAAAAGGTAGTTAAGGCCGAGAAGAGCGCCGCAGAGGCCGCGGCGAAGGTTGCAGACCTCGAGAAGGCCGTCAGTGGACTGCAGAACGAGATCGACAAGCGGGAGAAGCTCGTCACCGAGTCCAGCGGAACGGTCGCGGCCGCCGAGAAGAGGGCGGCGGACCTGGAGAGGAAGCTCGAGGACCAGAAGAAATTGGCGACCGACGCATCGAGGAAGGCGACCTCCCTCGAGGATCGCATAGCCGGTCTCGAGGAGGAGCTCGGGAAGATCGAGGAGATAGAGTCGTCCGCCGCCGGGAAGGTGGCGTCCCGGGAGAAGAGGATCAAGGAGCTGGAGATCGAGGTGAAGTCCGAGCAGGACGGCAGGATCGAGCTCGAGAGCTCCATCAAATCACACGAAGGCAAGGTCGCACAGCTTCAGACCGAGATAAACGGACAGAAGAAGCTGCAGCACGACCTTCTTTTCAAGTCCAAGAAGTCGGACGAGCGAATAGCACAGCTCGAGGAGGAGCTCGCACAGAAATCGAAGGGCTCCGAGGACGCCGACGCCAGGGTCAAGAAGGCAGAGGACAGGGCGGAGGAGTTCAGGAAGTCGTCCGTCGAGCTCGAGAAGAGGATATCGACCCTCGAGGGCTCCGAGGGAGCTGCCAAGGAGAGGATACAGGAGCTCGAGGGCGAGGTCGTCTCGGCCATGGAGGCCCTGCGCGAGCGTGGCGGGAAGATCAAGAACCTCGAGAAGGAGCTCGAGAAGCAGTCGATGCTCACCGACGAGGGTACCAAGACCGAGGCGAAGCTCCGTGAGGACCTGAAATCGGCGAACGCCAGGGTCAAACAGCTTTCCAACGAGATGCAGAACATCGGCCAGGGGACCGAGGAGATCGAGAAGCGGGCCCAGGAGGCCGAAGCGCGGGTCGAGAGGCTCCAGACGGCCCTCGACAAGAAGCGTGAAGGTGAGAAGGAGCTCGAGCGCAAGAGCGGCGCCTCCGAGGCTCGGGTACAGGCCCTCGAGAAGGAGCTCGAAGCTGTACGCGACGCTGCCATGGAATCCGAGGAGAACATCAAGGCTGCAGAACGAAGGACAGTGGAGCTCACCGAGAAGCTGAACGCCAAATCCGGTACCGAGGCCGAGCTTAAGAAGGAGGTCGAAGCCTTCTCGGAGAGGATCAAGGTACTGGAGAAGGACCTCGAGGCGAAGGCCGAGGGCGCCGGAGAGCACGCAGAGAGGATCAAGGAGCTCCAGGCAAGGGAGACGGAGCTGTCCGAGGAGCTCAACAAGAAGACCAACGCCCTGGAGGCCGTCAAGACCAGGAGCGCCGCGAGCGAGGAGCGCGTCAAGGGATTGGAGAAGGAGCTCCAGGCGGTGCGGGGCGCCACGATGGAGTCGGACGACAGGATCAAGGCCTCCGAGGGCCGCGTCACGGAACTCACGGAGAAGCTCAACCAGAAGACAAAGGAAGAGGAGTCGCTGAGATCGAAGGCCGAGGCGCTGGCCGAGCGGCTCAAGGCGCTGGAGAACGAGATATCCACCGTTCGCGAGGCGTCGATGGAGTCGGACGAGGGCGTGAAGGCCGCCGAGGAGAAGGCCGAGAAGATGCTCGAGGAGCTCAACGCCAGGACGAGGTCGGAGGCCGAACTGAAGAAGAAGGTGACGGCCTACGAGGAGCGGGTCTCCATGCTCGAGGCCCAGATATCCGCAAGGAGCGAGGGTGAGGCCAAGTTCGAGACCGAGGTCAAGGGCTACCAGGAAAGGATCGGTAAGCTCGAGGCAGACCTTAACGAGAGGGTCAAGGAGGTCGGATCGTCCGACGAGAGGATCAAGGAGCTGCAGGCCACGATATCGGAGCTCGAGGGAGCCGTCAAGTCCGCCGACAAGGCGGGCGACAGAGCAGCTGACCTCGAGAAGGAGCTCAAGAGGAAGCGCGAGGAGGCCGACGTCCTGAAGATGGAGTTCGAGAACCTGAAGAAGGAGATGGACTCCACCGACGAGGCCAAGAGCGCCGCGATCTCGAAGATGAAGGAGGCGCACGAGGTCGAGTTGACCGAGCTCAAGAAGAAGATGGCGGATGGAGCATCTGCCAGCGAGAATTTCGAGGCCGAGAAGGCCAAGCTCATCAAGGACTACGAATTGAAGCTCCAGGAGGCGACCAAGACGGACCAGGGCGCCGCCGAGGAGATCGCAAAGCTCAAGGAGAACATTAAAGCGCTCAATGCAGAGAAGGAGAAGCTCAAGGACTCGTCCACGGACATGGCGGGCCTGAAAGAGAAGATCGAGAAGGTACAAGAGGTCGCCAACAGCAGGGTCAAGGAGATCGACGAACTGAAGGCGACCGTGGCGGTCAAGGAGAAGTCCGAGGCGAAGCTCGCCAAGGAGATCGTCACCCTGAAAACGGAGATAGAGACCTCGAAGGCGAAGGGCAAGGACCATGACAAGCTCGACAAGGAGCTCGATACCCTCAAGAAGCAGATCGAGGAGCGCGACAAGAAGATCAAGAAGGTCTCCGAGGAGGCCGACAAGCGGGTGGCCGACAACACAAAGAAGATGAACGAGCTCAAGAAGCGGGTCGAGGAGTTCGCGAAGGACAGGAGCTCGGCGACCCTGAAGAAGAGACTGGCGGACAAGGAGGGTGAGGTCGGGAAGCTGCAGTCGAAGGTGCACGAGCTGGAGGCCCAGCTGGAGCGGAGCGCCATCGTCGAGGCGAAACCGATAGCCCGCACCGGTGTACCGGTCAAGACCCAGGTCGCCAAGGAACCCGCCGCAGCTGTCGTCGTTGCTGCGGAGTCCGTAGAGCCCGCGAAGGCGGGCGGCGAAGTGGACCTCAAGGCCGAGAAGATCCTGAAGGAGATCGAACGGCTCAGGAAGTCAAAGAAGTGATGTGATCGGGATGGGATGGCTCAGACGCAAACAGGAACAGCCCAAGCAGGAATCGGTCCAGCTGACAGGCCGCGTGCGCAGACCGAAGAGACGCAAGATTATGCTTCAACAGAGGCCGATAGAACGCCACCTGGATGATCCGGTCGTCATCGCAGTGGCCAACCGGAAGGGGGGTGTCGGCAAGACGACGACATCCGTGAACATGGCGACCACGCTGGCAAGGATGGGGCATCCCGTTCTGCTGGTGGACATGGACTCGCAGGGGCACTCGACCAGCGGCCTGGGCGTGGAGCGTTCCGAGATCGAAGGGACGATACTTGACGTCCTGCTGGGCCTGGGGACCGCCGAGGACGTCCTCCTTGCATCGGACCTCCCGGGACTCGATCTGATACCCGCGAACGTCGACCTTTCCCGGGTGAACGTGGAGCTCGTGGAGCATCCCGAGAGGGAGCTTCAGCTGAGGAGCGCGCTGGCGCCGATCAAGGACTACTACGATTTCATCTTCATAGACACACCGCCCTCGCTGGGCCTGCTGACCGTCAACAGCCTCGTCGCCGCGGACAGGGTGCTGATACCGCTCCAGTGCGAATACTTCGCCCTCGAGGGGATAAAGGACCTCGTGGGGATAATCAAGGTCGTCAGCGACAACCTGAATCCCGACCTGAGGGTCGAGGGGATACTCATCACGATGTACGAGAGGACGCCACTGAGCATCGAGATCGCCGATGAGGTCAGGGACCACTTCGGGAGGACCGTCCTCCGGGCGGCTGTGCCAAGGGACAGGCGCGTTGCCGAGGCCCAGAGCATGGGTGTCCCGATCGCGACCTACGATATGGGCTCGAACGGTTCGCAGGCCTACATCAGGGCTGCGAACGAGCTCAGACGAAAGTACATGCGGTGAGCGTCACTCGAGCAGTGAATGGACGTAGGCTATGAACTCATTGAGGGGCATGCCCTCCTCCCACGGAAGCACCACCCTGTCACCCTTGGTCCTCGTCACCTTCGGGAGTGTGTTGAACAGCAATCGGGACATCCCTGTCGGGTCCACGTCCTCGGCCGTGAATATCCTCCACGCGTCGCCCCGCTGCTTCTTGAGCCTGAACGCGTAGACGGGGATCACCCCGGAGGTACGGCACGCCTCGTGGAACGAGTCCACCTGCTGGACGTGTCGCTCGGATCCGAGCCACAGACGCTTCTTGCCGGACGACTTGACCTCGATGGGCAAAAAGACGCCGTGTCTATACGCGACCAGGTCCACGCCGAAGGAACCCGCTGCCCTGATGACCATGAACGGAATATCCGATACCAGGGCGTAGTTCGTGGTCTCATCGTCGGAACAGGAACGGACGACCTTCTCCATGACATCGTCGCGGGCCTCGAGTATCCCCTTGAGCTCCCTCTCGAACTCCGTGCCTCCCATCGTGCTCACCAGCAACATATTAAATAGAATTCGCGTATAAATAGGCTTCAAATGGAACCTTCGGTGCTCTCCAGCTTCCCGTTCCTCAAGGAGACAGGGTCGTTCGTCCGTCAGTATGGACCTTCACCCGAGGTGCTCCTTCGTTCACCGGACTATGCCGAAGTGAGGCAGGACGGCTTCCTGAGGACCCTCGAGGCCCTCGGGAAGCGGGAATGGAAACGAGAGACTGTCCTGGAGGAGCCCGAGGCACTCAGGTCCGTCCTCGTGTACATCGTATCGAGGATCCTTGTGTCCGCGGTCAACGACATGTCGCTCATCAGGCGCTTCGCTCTGAACGAGGCCGGCCGGATGAGGGAGGACCTCGACGACGCCGAGGAGGACGTCCTCGAGCTGGTCACGGGCGAATTGGGGATCGATTACTCCAAGACCCCGGAAGGTTACGCGGTCAGGTTCGCAGACTACCTGGCCCTCTCCTCCGATCGGATCGGCGGTCCCGGGGGTGAGTGGAAGCTCGTGAACCGGCCGGTGGCGGACGGCGAGGTCCTTCTGGAGAGGTCCGAGTTGACAAGATTGACCATGGAAGAGGTACGCCGACGCCTCGAGGCCGATCTTCCTATCCCGGTGGACATGGAAATGCTGACACTCATGGGAGAGCATGTGAAACGTCTCAGGGAGGAAACCGCGCTCACGAGGACCGCGGATGTAGGGGGACCCCCGGTACTGGACGATTCACCTCCCTGCATGGTGCATCTGATGGAGGACTCCGCCGCAGGCGTTAACCTTCCCCACCACGCCCGGTTCGCCCTCACCACGTTCCTTCACACGATAGGGATGGACGAGGAGTCGATAATGGGTCTGTTTGCATCGGCGCCCGATTTCCAGGACAAGATCGCCCGGTACCAGGTCGACCATATAACCGGTGTCACATCGGGGACGGAGTACTCCGTGCCGAAGTGCGAGACGATGAGGTCCTACGGCATCTGCCGCGACCCGGACATCCTCTGCGGGGAGATCATCCATCCGGTCCAGTACTACCGCGCAAGACGGAAGAGATCTGACTTCGACGGGGTCGTAAGGGTGGCTTCATCGTACGGATCGGTACTTACGGGACCGAAGCCGATGAACTCGCCCGGGACGGTGGACAGGGTCGCTCCTGATACGGTTGGAAGATGGTTCGAGGCGGAGGTCAGGGTACGCGACGTTCGTGCCCGCAGGGTAAAGGTGGGGGAGAGATGGCACACGGCGGCGTTTCCCAGATTGACGAGGGACGGGACCGTGCCTACCCTGCCGATGCTCGATTGGACAACGGCCCTCAGGCTCGCTTCTTTGCACGGCAGGACAGTAACGGTCCGTGGGTTCGTCACCTCGATGGGCAATGAGCCGCTGCTTTACATCGTCGGGATAAAAGAGTGAGGATCACGCCTCGTGCCACTCGCTGAGGGGCACCTCGGTGGAGCAGGATGGACATCTTATCGAGGTCTGAATGGCACGCTCGCAGTGGATGCACTTCTCCCTGCCGTAGGGGGTCTGGAGGTTGCAGTACGGGCATGTGATGATGTACTCCTCGCTGTTGCCGCACCATCGGAACTCGAACACCTCTCCGCAGGTGCCGCACTTCCTCTTCTCCTTGTTCAGGTCCTGGCCGCAGAGAGGGCAGTTGTCCACAGGGGTCGCCTTTACGGAGGTCTTCTGGACCGTACGTGAGGTGCGCCTCTCGAGGAGTGATTTCCTCATCTCCTCGGGAACGCTCTTCTCAAGGGTGTAGAAGAGCTCCTCGGGTACCACGAAGGAGTGGAGCACGATGCCGTAGAAAATGATCTGGTATAGCAGGAAGTAGACGAGCGATCCGCCTTCCTCGACCCAGAACTGGAACGAGATCAACGAGGCGAGAAGGAAGGTCCCGGCGACGACGACCTCGATCGCCCACAGGCCGAGAGGGACGTATTCCATGACTATCCTGGTGTCGTCCTGAAGGCTGTCCCTGATGTCCTTGACCTTCCAGATAAGTGTGGAAAGGAGGGCGAACGACAGGAAGACGACGAACGCGGAGATGGCGAACTCCGTCGTCCCGGGCTCGTCCGCGATGAGATAGAGCGTCACACCGGCGAGCTGGAGCAGGTAGGCCCCGACGAACCACATCGCGTTCGTCCACGACAGCCTGAAGGCCATGAAGAACGTCAGCATGGCGGCTCCGAGGAATGCGCCCCACAGGATCGTGTACTCCGTGATCTCGATGTTGTCGTCGGAGAATATTGCCTCGCCCTCTAGTGTCCCGGAGAAGATGGCCAGGAAGTACGTTATGAGCGATACCATCATGTAGAGCTGCGGATACGTCAGCCTTACCTTCGGTTCGCTCAGAGCCATGGTTCGTCCCTGTCCAGTTACTGCTCCGAGAGATGGATGACGATATTTAAAGATAGTCCTGACGACGGATCCGGGGAGTCTGAAAATGGACCCGAGGGCCGCGTGCCTCCGATAGGTTTAAGGGAGACTCGGATATAGGTGGGCCGATACAATGGCGCTTCCGGTAGATGTCCTTGAAAAGACCCTGAACCGCAAGATGTCCCTGCTTCTGAAGGACGGCAGGACCCTCGAGGGAACCCTCACGGGTTATGACGAGTACATGAACCTCGTCCTCGAGGAGACGGAGGAGCGGACCGAGGACCAGCGAAGGCGCCTCGGCACCGTCGTCCTGCGCGGGAACAACGTCATATCCATGACGCCCATGGAGTAGGACCGATGCTGCGGTTCATGCCGGGAGCCCGGTTCCCCGCGATTACCATCGACAGGGAATGTTCTCTGATGTGCGATCACTGCAGGGGCACCTTTCTCGATTGCATGAAGCACATCGAGGACCCTGCGGATCTTCTCTCCTTCGGGATGGACCTCTGGGAGAACGATGGGGTCGGGATGCTGATAAGCGGCGGCTTCGACGCCGAGGGACGTCTCGACATTGGACCTTACCTTCCAGCGATCGGAGAACTCTCCGATATGACCGACCTGATAATCAACGTCCATTCCGGTTTCCTGGCGAGGGACTCGGCAGAGGAACTGGCCGCAGCCGGGGTGGACATAGTATCGATCGATCTGATCGGCGACGCCCGGACGATACAGGAGTTATACCATCTCGACAGGAGACCCTTGGACTATATGGAGACCGGTAGACGGGCTCAGGATGCAGGCATCGAGGTGGTACCCCATGTGACGATGGGACTGCACCGCGGGGAGATCATCGGAGAGAGCACAGCGGTCTCCATGGCTGCACAGCTCGGCGCCAAGGCGCTGATCGTCAACGCTCTGGTCGACGGTCCCTTGCCCGGACTCAGGTCACCGCCGGTCGAGCTGATGAGCTGGATGCGGGAGAACTTCGAAGGCCGGCTCGTCCTCGGATGCATGCATCCCCGTGGAAAGGGCTACCTGGAGGCGGCCGATGAGGCGGGATTCGACGGCGCCGTGGCTCCCGGTCCCGACGCCCTGCCAGGCTGCTGCGCCATGGCAGCGAGGGACGAGTGGCTCGAAATGCTCCGAAAACGGGCCTGACTGCCGTATAAATATATATAGCAACATGGGAATTACCACCAGCAGGCTGCACAGATTTCCGGATGACACGTGTCGCCATTGGGGTGAGGTATGGCCTCGGAGACAAGGCTCCCGGTGGGTAAGATCGTCAAGTCGACGACGACGCAGGAACAGAGCCTATTCTCGGTTCTCGAGGAATGCAGGAACGATTCGTTCGAAGGCTACGTTGCGGTCTACTTCTACAACTTCGACAAGTACTACGAGGGCGATGTCATCCTCCGCGAGGGGAGGCCCACATGGGCTATCGCCAACTTCGACAAGCGTTACGCCTCTGATGCCGGGTTCACGAGGATCCTGGAGGAGGCCAACGCGAACACGTGCAACATCGACCTCCATGTCGTGGACGACCTCGACGCCATCGTCGAGGACGAGGAGGACGGCAAGCTGAAGGAGGGCAGAGACTCGTTCGTCAACACCGAGCTGTGGAAGATGAACGAGATGGTCGTGATGAACAAGCGCATTGCCATGTGGCGGCGCGAGGGATGGGACACCGACGATCTCGAGGAGGTCATCGGCGGCACGGATATCGACCAGATAAGGGCCGAGTTCGACAGTTTCGAGCGTAACGTCTCGATCATGAAGGACCTTCGGGACCGGTTGTACCTGCTTGACGCGGAAGGGTTCGACGAGGAGAAGGGCGACATCGAGGAGATACTGAAACACGTCAACAAGACCCTCGTTGTCAGGAAGAAGATACTCGGACTAGAGAACAAGATCATGATGAGGCGCAAGGAGGCCCGGAAGAGCGACAACAGGGGCGAGATGTCGAGGTTCGAGGCGCTCATGCACTACTGGAGGAGCATGGGTTACATCGTCGACAGGCTCGAGACCGCGATCCGGACCGAGAACATCGAGATAATCAAGACGGAGTTCAAGCTCTTCGAGAGGGACATCAGCGTGCTGAAGGAGCACAGGAAGATCATCGAGGACATCGACACCGAGACCTACAAGAGGGAGAAGCAGAACCTCCTCGACAGGACCTACGATCCCGTCAACATCCCGGGTCTCGAGAAACAGGTCTACCACTTCGGACTGAAGGCAGCGTCCGAGGGGATAGCGAGCAGGCCGGACACGCGAAGGCCGGCCAGGAAACAGGCGCCGAAGAGGAAGGTGAGGACACCCCCGCCGCAGGCCGCTAGGCGACCCGCTCCCAAGAAGGCTCCACCGAAGGCGAGACCCCCAGCCAAACCCTCGAAGAAGAGGAAGAAGCCCGCCAAGAAGCAGGCACCGAAGAAGCCGGCACCGCAGAGACAGGCAAAACCCAGGCCTCGGAAGAAGAAGAGCCCGAGGGTCCGGAGCCTGATGAGGTCCATGGGGGACGGTGATTCGGAGGTCCCGGCCGACGTGATCCTCGGCGAGGCCTCGAAGGCGCGGCTCCGCGAGGGGACCGTGCCCAACCACTTCAAGCGCTTCACGTTCGACACATTCGTCGTTGACGAGACCAACAGGTTCACCAGAGCGGCCGCGTTCGCCGTGGCCCAGGCGCCGGGCCAGACATACAATCCACTCTTCATCTACAGCCCTTCGGGACTGGGAAAGACCCACCTCCTGGGGGCCATCCACAACAGGATAAGGAAGAACGAACCGGAGCTCCGGCAGATATACGTGACGAGCGAGGAGTTCACGAGCGACGTCGTCCAATCGATGGGCATGCCGAACTCCGGAGCGATGAGGAAGTACGACGACGCCGACGTCCTGTTGATCGACGACATCCAGATACTGGCCGGAAAGGAGTCGGCCCAGGAGATGTTCTTCCAGATATTCAACAACATGCACACCGAGGGTAAGCAGATCGTCATAACATCCGACAGGCCCCCGAAGGAGCTGACCACCCTCGAGAAGAGGCTCAGGACCCGCTTCGAGGGAGGCCTCATAGCCGACATCCAGCATCCTTCGCTGGAGCTTCGAACGGCCATTCTCATCAAGAAGAGCGCAGAGCGCGGACTGCCGTTGAAGGCAGACGTCATCGAGTTCATAGCATCCAACATCAGGCTCAGCATCAGGGAGCTGGAGGGTGCGCTCTCGAAGCTCCACGCCGAACACACTCTGAAGGGGAAGGACATCGACCTCGCCAGGGCGACGGACCTCCTCAAGGACTACCTGACACCCGCGAAGATGGAGAGGCCGCAGCCGAAGAGGGCAAAGAAGCCGAAGCCGTCCGAACCCGAGCCGGAACCATCAGTCCAGGTGGTGCCGGGGGGACTCGACTGGGGATTCTCGTACCTCCTGGAGGTGGTCCAGCCGGACCCGGCATACAAGCTCTTCACACAGGCGATAGGCGAGTCCCAGGGACTGCTGATCTCGAGGACGAACCCGAGACAGCTGAAGCACTTCTACGACCTCGGGAATGCCGATGTCATGTGGCTCACTGACATGTCGGAGGGGGATGGGACCATCTCCTCCGTCCTGGAGGAACTCATGGAGGTGTTGATGTCGCGGATCAACCAGAAGGAGCGGTGCGTCATCATGCTCGACGGCATCGAGTACCTGGTCCACATCCACGGCTTCGACCCGGTGGTCAACCTGATACGTAGGACGAAGGACTCCATCTCCGAGCGGGACATCATCTTCCTGGTACCGCTCAGCCCGAAGACCCTCAAACCCGAGGAGTGCGCGGTCATTGAGCGCGAACTCCATGCCATCAAGGGGGATTGAGCGACATGTCGGAAGGGAGCACCATACCAAGGCTATCGACAAGGTGCGGACCGCTCGACGACCTGCTCGGCGGAGGGGTCGAGACCGACACTTTAACGGAGTTCTACGGCGGCGCTGGCTCTGGAAAGACGAACATCTGTCTCAGCCTGGCATTGAGCGCAGCCGCGAAGGGGCACAGGGTCATCTACATCGACACTGAGGGCATCTCGGCGGAGAGGCTCGGCCAGATGGCCGAGGACCCATCGTTGCTCAAGGACATCATCATCTACCATCCATTCTCGATGACGGAGCAGAAGAAGCTCGTGGACAAGGCGGTCAGGCTGGCCCGCAGCCAGGCGAAGATCGGACTGATCATCCTCGATTCCGCGACGGTGTACTACAGATTGGACTATCATTCGGATGACACGCTCCGGAAGAACCTCCTTTCGCAGATACTCGGTCTTCTGAGCCTCGCACGTCAGGAGAACGTCGCCGTGGTCATCGCGAACCAGGTCTACACCGACGTCGAGACCGACATCCTCGAACCCGTGGGCGGATACGTTCTGAGGCACAATGCGAAGACGATCGTTCGGCTCGACTGGGTCTCCCCCAACGTCCGGGAGGCGGTCCTCATGAAGCACAGGTCGAGACCCGAAGGGGAGAGCGCCAGGTTCTCGATAACCGCAACGGGACTGGGGCCGGCCGATTAGAGGGGTTTTCGAATACCTTTATATACAAATTCGTGGGTCGGTGTGCCAACGATACACCCGTTTAACGGAGGATGATGAGATGAACGATAAGAAGGCAGATCTGGCTGGTCCCGGGATCAGCACGTACGAAGAAGTCGAAAAGATCCTTCCCGACAACTACTCGTCGGTGCTGGACGTCAAGGAGACCCAGAAGGCGGTCTACGCCGTGAAGGAGTACATCGAGAAGGGACTCGCTGAGCAGCTGAACCTCTTCCTTGTCCAGGTACCCCTGATCGTCGAGGTTGACAGCGGTGTGAACGACATGCTCGACCGTGACGGCTCACGGACTCCGGTGGAGTTCAATGCCGGTCTCGGGATACCAGAGCCGATCCACGCATCGATAGTCCAGGCAGCGACGAAGTGGAAGCGCTTGGCCCTTGCCCAGTTCGAATGCGAGGTCGGAGAGGGGATCAACACCGACATGCGCGCGGTCAGGAAGGACTACTTCCTCGACCACGACCACAGCTCCTACGTCGACCAGTGGGACTGGGAGCGCGTCATCACCGCGGAGGACAGGAACCTCGAGTTCCTGACCGACGTCGTCAAGAGGATATGGAGCGTCTTCGTGGGCGCCGACAGGATGGTCCGCGAGATGTATCCGCAGCTCAACGATACCGGGATCCCAAGGCTTCCGGAGGAGCTCTTCTTCATACACGCCGAGGACCTGCTCGCCAGGTACCCGGACCTCCCGAGGAAGCAGAGGGAGACGGCCATCCTCAAGGAGAAGGACGCTGTCTTCATCTACGGGATCGGATGGGTCCTGGACGACGGCTACCCGCACGAGATGCGCGCCGCGGACTACGACGACTGGATCACCCCGACGACGTCCGCCGACGGCAGGCCCATGCACGGCCTCAACGGCGACATCCTCGTCTGGAACCACGTCACCCAGAGGCGCCACGAGCTCACCTCGATGGGAATACGCGTGACGAAGGACACCCTGGTCCAGCAGCTCGAGGCATCCGACCTGATGCACTACCTCGACATGCCCTACCATCAGGCCATCATGAACGACGAGATCCCGCTGTCGATCGGCGGCGGTATCGGGCAGTCCAGGACGCAGATGCTCCTCCTCCAGAAGGCGCACCTCGGAGAGGTCTCGGTCACGATATGGCCGAACCAGCTCAAGGAGATCTGCGAGAAGAAGAACATTCACGTTCTCGAGTGAGCGTGGACAATCGCGGGGCTTCGGCCCCGCTCCTTTTCATTTTTCGAACGGATTAAATAGACATAGTCCATTACTCCTCAAGTGGTGGGGACCATGAAATCCACACAGAAGGTGAATATATGAAATGTCCAGTCTGTGATGGTGATGTCCAGCATGTTCCGAAAAAAGACACCTATTACTGCTGGATATGTCGCCAGAATTTCAAAATGGACGATCAAATTGACCGACCAACAACTGATTCAAATCCTCTAATATCCGAATTTGCGGTCGGGATCATGGACATGGAATTTCAACAACAGGGTCCATTGGATCCTAACGATAAGTTCATCGGCACGGTCGACATGGCGAGAAGGGCGAACGACAGCAATTACTATCGTCTGTATTTCACACCGAGAGAATTGATAATCGTGCACGTACCTACATACCTGAGTGGACGGGGTGGTCTCGCCACTCAGGCAATCAAATCAGTCAAAACATTCGGTAAACGAAAATCATTTCGAGAGATGGTATATGGAATAACCCACGGAGCACAGATCAAGCAATTGTTCGATCAGTACGGTAGCCATTCGAGATCGGAAATCCGCAGCATCAGCGTTAAAAGAGGACTCGGGGACTATGTGTTGACGATCGAATTGCCCGACACGAAGGGATTCTTTGGGAAGAAGCGGGACATAAGGAAATTCCTGATCGACAAGGATGAATACAGGAACATCCAGGAGTTCCTTCCCGATTATTACGGTGATATCACCACGATCAAGTAGGTCGGATCCCCCGATCCCCGGTTGGATCAGTCCATCTTCATATCGAAATCGAAGGTCCTGTTCCTCCAGGACTCCATCATAAGGTCCCTCAGGTCCTCGGCGGTCTCGATCTCCGGTATGGACTCGACCAGTTCGATGGACTCGGTTATCTGCAGGAGCCACATGAGCGAGTGGTAGTAGAAGTTCTGCTCGTCCGGAGATGATACCACGACAAATGCCACTCTGGCGGGGGGCATGTCCTTCGAGAAGAATGTCCCCTTCTCAGCCTTGATCAAGGCCATCTCGAACTTGTTCCTTCCCTTTATCTGGAGCGAGATGACAGCGAATCCCGGATTGACGAAGATATTCGAATCCATACCTTTCCGAACGAGACGGTTGTAGAGCTCGTCCTCGGGGATATCGAGGTTCGTTGACAGCTTCGAGGCGACGATCCGCGACAGCTCCCAGGGAGAGACGAAGTACTCCATATCGAGGGTGGTCGCACTATTGAGCTTGTGCTCGAACCTCTTCTCGGAGATGTTGTCCCTCTCCATCAGGCACTCCCTCAGCTCCTCATTGAGTTTCGGACTGGTGTGTTTGATCCCTGTCAACCGTTCGATGACGTGCAGGAGAGCGTATTCCCTCTTGATCTTCCCGTATGCGTAGAAGAAGTACCACCCGAGGCCGAACAGCAGGAATATGCCTGCGGTGATGATCGGCACGGGCCCCATCTGGAATATCAGGATGGTGTAGGCGCCAATGCCGATGAACTGGATCCACGGATAGAACGGCGCCTTGTATCTCGGATGGTAATACCTGATGTTGCCTTCACGCATGAAGATGATCGCCAGGTTGTTGAGGATGAACAGTATGAGCATCAGCGTCGATGCGGTCTTGACGAAGTCCTCTAGGTCGAGGGCCATTACCACGAGTATCATGAACCCGGATGTGAACACTATGGAGTACTTGGGTGTTCCCCGCTCCGAGACCTCTCCGAAGAAGTTGGGTAGGAGACCATCCTTTGACATGGCCATTGGATCCCGCGAGGCGGCAAGTATCCCGGCGTTGCCGGTGGAGACGAAGGCAAGTATGGCCGCGATGCTCAGGATTACGACCCCGACGACGCCCATCGTGACGTCGGCGCCAAGGGATATCGGTGTGAGGGAGTTCGAGAGGTCACCGGGATTCGTAACGCCGACCGTAACGAAGATGACAAAGAAATAAAGGGTAGAGACGATCGACCAGGAGAGGAACATACCCAGGGGCAGATTCCTCCCAGGATTCTTGACCTCGCCGGCTATCGCTGCGACCTTGGTCGTTCCGGCGAAGGAGACGAACACCATCCCGGTGGTCGCGAGCACGGCGCCGTACCCTTTCGGTGCGAAATCGTCGAACCTGTTCATTTTTACGAAGAACAGACCGATGATGACGTAGACCACCATCAACGCGATCAGGAGGACGACCATTCCCACCTGGAGCTTGGCAGCGAGCTTGACCTCCCGGAGGTTGATCAACGTGAAGATGATGATAAAACCGACGGCGATGAGCTTGATCTGCATCGTTGTGAATCCGGGATATAAGAGGGTCATGAAGATACCCATGCCGAGGAGCGCGAATGCGGACTTGA
>JANQNK010000013.1 GCA_028279595.1 Thermoplasmatota archaeon | reverse complement strand
CGATCCGAGGACCTTGTTCGCCTGGACCGTTCCTGTCGAACGGTCGCGGACCGTAACGTTCCATGCAGTAAGTGTGAAGAGATAGAAGGTGGTGTCCCCGACCTCGTATTCATCCGTCTCGAGATGCCACGCCACGGAGAGATCGGCCGTCATGACCCGTCTCTCGCTCTTGACAGCAGAAGCATCCGCATTGCTCACGCTCTGGGCATCGTACAATCCGTTCCTGTTCGAATCGGTGTACTCCACCAGCTGTGTGATCGTGTGCTGGCTGTAGGACAGCGCCTTGATCGAACGCTTCCCCAGGGATGTCCCGTCCCTGTCCTCGACCTCCGCCTCGCCGAGATAGCGGGAGGTCCTCGTGAAGAGGGTGACGAAACCGGGACTCCCCTCCGTCCCGTACAGGATACCGAAGGTCGAGCTCCCGATCTCCACCGAGGTCGAGTTCCGACCGTCGACGTTGTTATCTTTCACGAGGCGTGGCTTGACGCTCGAATTGTCCGAGCTCTGGACCTGGGACGCACCATGCGCGCCAGCGACCGGAGCGATAGCGGACAATAGGACCACCAACACCATGAGGATGGCTGAACACCTCATTCCATGTCCCTCCTGTAGTAGTTGACCACGACCGTCGCCGAGACCAATGTGGTGATGAAGATGAGCGGGAGATAGAAGGTGAACCCGAGCTTGAGGTCGGGGTCCTCTTCCTCCACATCCTGGAGTGAATAGACATGAAGGTTCAGAATGAACCCATCGGATCCGATTTCTGGGAGGAAGTCGACCATGGACATGATATGCGAAGGTCCGTAACCTGTTGGAAGTAACCAACTCACGTAGCCCTCGGAATCGTTTACCATCGATCCATTGTGTCTATCGGACCATACAAGTTGACTTGAAACGCCGTTGAAGTATTGAGAACTGAGCCCATGTCCTTCGATCGGGAAATGAGAGGCAATAATACCATCTGCAATGTGGGGCCATGATCTGAGGTGGCTCTGATCGGGAAATGGGCTTTCGTGATCCCCGATCGCTTCCAGGGAGTCGCCGACAGTTAATCCGATCCCAGCCGTATAGCTGGTGGTTCCATTTCCAGGCACCCATTGATCCACAGAGAGGTCGATCTCTATCGAGTAGTTGATACTCCTCAGGGTCTTTGTCTTCATGTCATGGACATTGAAGGTCGAGTTGTCGTTGTCCTTGACCACGTCATAGATCGGGACTGGGGCACTAACCTTCCCGGTCTCCCTGATAATTATGACTCCTATGGTCAGCTCTTCGAAGGATTGGCTTTGACCACCCTCGCTTGAGATCGAGAACGACCACGCACCGTCCCATGTCGGTTCCATCGATCCCGGATCCACCTCGACGACCTCGGTCATGTTCCACGTTCGGATACATGCGATCTCATCGATCTCCTCACCCTCGTCAAGATATTTGTTATCGTTCGAATCATTGAATGCGACGATATCGTAAAAGACGATGCTAACAATACTTTCGACGAACCTTAGTTTACCATCCACTATTCCGAACGGTCGTTGGAATGAGATCCCGACCCAGGGTGAATGATAGGGTTCAACGGTAGGGAAATCGACCGTGATCTCGTTATTTCCATCAGATAACGTGAAAATATGGATGTCCGAGGCTTCGTCAGAATTCTCATTTACAGTGATCTTTACAGAACCTGCGAACCCAGTCCAGGGCGCCAGGAGCAGCATCGAGGCCACCAACGCGATCACCATCTTCAAAGGAACACCCCGGCCCACCCAAGGGCCACGGGATGATTGGAGTTGAATTATATTAAATGGTTGGAGAAGGGGCAAGGGGACCGACCCCTCCTCCCTGTGGTCTCAGGCTTCCGCCACCACCGGTCTGTCCTCGGTCGCCACGACCGAGGCGTCAGCGTCGTTCTTGAGGCCGTATTCACCCTTCAGGTAGCCGCCGGGTGTGCCGTCCCTGTGGAACCAACGGCCGGAGAAGGTGCCTTCGCCGTATGTCCCATGGAGGTATCCACCGACATTGCCGTTCACGTTCCTCCAGACTCCCTTGAAGTTGCCGCCCCTGTACTGACCGTGAATGGTGCCCTTCTCGTCGTCGCCGAGGGTCCAGCGGCCAGCGAACCTGCCGCCGGGCCTGTTCGGGTTCTTGATGTAGATCCCGTACAGCTTGCCGCGGACGTCCGGGGTCTCGTTCTCGGTGTCGACGGAGATCCAAACTCCCTTGAACCTGCCCTTGGGCGGTTCGTCAGGGGTGTACTCCTCGGCCTTGAAGTATCCAGTCTCCCCGGATACGCTGTCCTCCCAGGACCCGCGCATGACGATGCCGTCATCCATCAGCTCGTACTTGCCCATCAGGGTGCCGTAGTGGATGCAGACCTCGTTCTCGTCGGCATCGGTGGGCTCGTCGTTCGCCGCGTCCAGGGTCGGCCTCTGGGGAAGTTCGGTCCAGCGACCCTTGAGTTCGCCGTTCCTCATGACCCCCATCGCCTTGCCCTTGATGTCGTTGTACTTCCAGCGCGCCAGGAAACGACCCTTCGTCGACCCGTCCGCTGTCATGTAGAGGGTATATAATCCGAATATCCTCCCGTTCTCCGCGCCATCCTCGTCCGTTATGGGTCCGATGAACTTGCCCCGGACTATCTTGATTGGTCTACGCGCCACCCGAACATCGTTGCTGTCGTCGCTCTCGACCCTGTCGTTGACCCTCTCGTCCTTCTCTTCGCCTTCCCTCGCCCCGGTGTCCTCGGATCGCACTGCCACGGCAGGTATCGCCCCGAGTATCATGATAGCCATGAGGACCGCCAGGAAACCCGCATATTTCGCGCCTCTCATTTTCATGCCTCCATATTATGCAAAGCACATCATTGTGCAAAGCACATAGTATTACTATGTACTCCGAAATATATATACTTTATTCACCGATATGGCAAATATGATAATTATTCATGAAGAAATTTCACTAATTCCATTAATTTCTCACCATTCAGGATCCCATGGGCAATGAGAGAAGCCTCTCGATCCGAAGAACGTGACAAGGCGGATAGGATGATATATCGAAATCACCCTCTCTTTAACTCGTTAGTACTGTTTACGGTAGTTTTTATATAGATTCATATCAATGTCGGTGACGGTGGTTACGTGAGGGGTTGGCCGGGTAGGACGCAAGTGTTTGTATTCTTTGTCATCTTTCTGTTCTCGCTCTTGGCGGTAGCGAGCGTTGGAGCGAAGACGATCTATGTCGATTGGACCAACTCCGCCGATCCTTCACAGGACGGTACGGCCGCCCACCCCTACGATTCCATCCAGGAGGCCGTCTACGGCGCATATGTCGCCGACGAGATCTTCATCGCCAATGGTACATACAACGAATCCGTAGAGGTCAACCAGACCGTCACGATCACCGGCAACGGCAGTGTGACCGTAGATCCTGGCTCCTCCTACGGTTTCGAGGTCACCGAGGATTACGCGGAGATCATCGAGATATCCATCGTCAACGCGAGCCACGGGGTCCATATCGCTGGACCCGATTGGGTCGACCTCACCAGGCTTGACATAGCGGACTCCAATATCGGGATCTGGATCCTTACCTCGAACAACATTACCATGTACGACTGTACCTCCGAGTACAACGATCAGGACGGCATCTACCTGGGAACTAGCAAGGATATCACTATCCGCGAGGGTTCCTACTCGTACAACGACCAGCATGGCATCAGTCTCGAGGAGAGCACGGGGAACACGATCAGGGACTTGGAGGCCCTTGACAACGACGGCAATGGCATTCACATGTTCTCCAACTCGGACGACAACAGCGTCAGGGACTGCACCATCAAGGGTAATGCACGTAACGTGAACATCCGCAGCTCCGACGACCAGATCATCAGGCGATGCGACATCTCCGAGGGCGACGGCTCGAGCCTCTTCCTGTACACCAGCCGCGACGTGGACATATGGGATTCGCAAACGTATCCGGGTAACGTTACGGTAGAGGTCCTTTCGGAGCTCAACGTATACAATACATCCATCTGGAGACCGAACGTGGGGTCCGATTCCGAGCTGATCGTCAGCAACTGGGTGATCGTCAGGGTCATTACCGCTCCGCCGACATCCTTCGGGATCTCCGAGGCAGACGTCAAGATGATGGACCACTGGGACTCCTCGAACGATACCGTCTACTCCACGGACCACTACGGCGGCAATGATGACCTGACGGACCTCGACGGATGGTCGGAGAGGGTGCTCGTGCTAACGAGGGAGTACGACGGCTCCGACCTGACGGTCCACAACCACACCTTCGATGTCCACTACTTCGGTTGGACGAATTCCACCGCTGAGTCGAACATCACCATGGGGAGCGTCAACCTGGGTACGGGAAGCCCTCAGATCATCGTCAACGCCTCCACCGAGGTGGTGTTCCAGTATCCTCTCGTGGTCTACTACGGTGATGTCACCGTCAATTCGGTCACCAACTGGACATCGTTAAGTGTCATCGTATTCGGGAACCTGACCATCGATCCAACGGGTTACCTCACACTCACCAACACGCAGCTGTGGATCGCCTCGAACGGGACGGCGAACCACATCGAGGTGAAGGGTGGAGGCACACTCGCCATCCTCGACGGCGACGGCAACGCGGGCACGATGAACGATGCCTCCGTGATCTCGCCCCTCGGGAACGGCACGTTCACCGGACTGCCCGTCGACATCGAACCTAACCTCAGGTTCTGGGCCCGGTCGAACAGCGAGCTGATAGCCAGGAACTCGATCCTGGCCGGCCTGGGCGTCGCCGGTGACGCCATCGGGGACAAGGGACTGCTCGTCGAGACCGACGATGCGACCTTCGTCGACATGAACTTCTCCTACTGCAGGATCGGGATCAATCTGAATCTCATCGATTCCGTTCAGATCGTCAGGTGCACCTTCTACTCTTGCGATATCGGCGTCCTCTCGACGTCGTCCACGAACATCGGCTTCGAGGACTCGACATTCAAGTCGGGCGGCACCGGCATCGATGGATTCCGGACGACCAACCTTACGATCACCGGATCGGTCTTCGAGGACATGGACACCGGGGCGATTTTGACGAACTCCTCCGTCAGCATCGATATGACGGAGTTCGACGGGACCGGCACTGGCCTGAACGCGACAGGTTCGTTGCGGTCCCTTGACGTCATGCGGTCGACCTTCGCCAACGGAGGGGCCTTCGCATGGGTGAAGGGAGAGCACCCCGCACCCTACGAGACGTCGTTCATCAATCTCTCGCTGATCAATTCCAGCACTGGACTCCATGCAGACGGATCGGTCCGTGTCACGGCTGCTGAGCTCGAGATCGACAGCTGCGGGGTCGGAATCGAGCTGTGGAACCTCAACAAGAGACCTGTGCTCGAGAACATCACGATAGACGGAACGCTTGCCGAGACCGGGATATCCATGGTCGACATCCCACGCGGCAACATCACGAACCTGACCCTCATATCGCTGGTCGACGGCCTCGACCTCGACAACTGCACCAACATGATCATCCGTAACGTCGATTCGCTCGGCTGCTACAGGGTCGTCAACACGGTCGACGGCAGCTCGATCTCCATCACGGACGCGGACCTGGAGCTCGGAGGCGTCCTCGGAAGCATGGGTATCGTCACCGATTCGACCTCAGACGTCACACTCGTCGGCATCGACATGACCGATGGTGAGACAGGCATCAGCATGACCGGGGGGTCGGGAGCCGTGCTGACCGGGATCAATACATCCGGAACGACCAATGGCCTGCTGGTGTCGGGCACGGCCGGGCTCGAACTCAACGCATCAGGCTTCGACGACGGGGATGTGGGTATGTCCGTCTCGGGCACTGGCTGCACACTTTCGGAGGTCACCGTCAACGACATGGAGGACGCCGTATCCGTCGGCGGGTCCGGTTCCACGCTCGAGATGTGCACGATCACCTACTTCGGAACGGGGATCGTTGCATCAGGGACCGGGCACACCCTCATCTACAACAATCTGACGAGCGGAAGCGTCGGAATCTCCCTCGACGGTCTATCAAACTCCGACCTGACCGAGAATACGATCGAGGAGTGCGAACGGGGGATCGAGTTCATCAGGTCCTACGGGAACGACCTCGACGACAACAACATCGATAAGCACGACGATAACTATGCGTTCTTCTTCGGCGACAACGGGCTATACAATTCGATCGGACGCTCGAACAGGGTGAATGGCGCGAAGACATCCTTCTACTACGACCACCAGTGGAGCATCTCGCTGAGCTCGCTCATCATCGACGAACCCCTCATCAGCAATGTCGGACAGGTCGCTTTCGTGAACTGCTCCTCCGACATCGTGTTCCAGTACTCGAACATCACCGGCGGGGATGCTGGGCTGTACGCCCTGAACACCGTTGACCTACACATCATCGACACAGATTTCTCCGACAACGTCATCGGTGTCAGCATCGACAACTGCTCGGACATCGAGATCAACTACACGAACATCTGGTACTCCGACAAGGGAATAGCCATCGACGGGTCCAACAGGATCGTCGTGGGCGCCAACGGCACGATACGGAAATGCGGCCGCGGCATCGAGATATTCGATTCCGTATCGGTGAGGATCGCCGACGCCATCCGCGTGGAGGACTCCACCGTGGGCATATATGCCTACAACGCTACAAAACTGAGGTTCGAGGGGACGTCCACCCAGAGGACCTGGGTCAAGAACGCCGTCACTGGGATGCGCATAGTGGCGAGCAGCGGAACCATCTTCGAGCACGGTGTCGTCAAGGACTCGACGACAGGGATCTCCCTCGGCCAATGTACGGACACGGAGCTTGGCTCAATAGAGCTTGTCGGCTGTGACGTGGGCGTCGTCTCGATAGGCGGGTCCGGACTCTCCACCGCCGTCAATGATGCACCCGTGTTCGAATCCTGCGGTGTGGGCCTCGAACTCGACGACCCGGACATGACCATCATCGAGATGGCGACGTTCAGTGGCTGCGATTACGGTATCGACCTCGACGGCGGAGAGGACGTGCTGATCAGCAGGTGCGAGTTCGACTCCAACGGAATGGCGCTCATCGCATCACAGGCCAACGGGCTCATGCTGCACGACTCCACTATCGAGGGCACCGGCGATGGGTTCCTCATCAAGGACTCCAGCTTCGTGTCCGTGAACGGGTCCTCCCGGACTGGCGGATCGAATCTGCTCAGATTCGAGGGTGTCAACTCCTCCATCGTCGCTGACACCAGGATCGAGAACGTCGACTCCGGTATCGAGCTGGACGGGACGACTGAGATCAAACTCAAGGACATCACTGCGGTCTATACGAGCACTTCACCCATCGGGGCACCCATCAGCGGCGACATAGCATTCCATGTCATCGATTCGGTGAACGTCACGATAGCCGAGGTAACCATAGACCGCTACGACGGCGGCATCCACATTTCAGGTGGCGGGCCAGTTCTCGTCAGGGATTCCACGGTATCCAACGCCGGTTACCGGGGGATATCCACCGACGATACGGGAGCAACGATAGAGGACGTCATGCTGAACGGATGTGACATCGGGATCTACTCGTACATGTCGACGCTGACCATACTCGACGCTTACCTCGGTGGCGGGAATACAGGGATATCGGGTGATGAAACAGAGATGACAGGTTCATCGATCACCGTCAGCGACCATTCCTCTTCCGGCCTCTGGTTCGAGGGTTCGCTCGCGACCTTGTCGGACCTGACGGTATCGGAAAGCGGCCTCGGTCTGGGTGCTGCGGACGGATCCTACCTCCAGGTGTCGAACGCAGACCTCAACAACAACAGCGAGGGGATCCAGCTCTCTTTCTCGGACATCAACATAACTGCGACGATCCTGAAGGATAACAGAGTCGGCCTCGGTTTCCTCAACTCGACGGCCGGCGTCATGAACATCACTCTGCTGAGCCTCGAGACGGACATGATGATCACGAACTCCACGGCGTCCCTCATCCAAGTTTCCCTGCTATCGGACGGGATAACGGGAATCGAGACAGAGGATTCATCCGTCTACGGACGCAACATCGCGGCAAGTGGGCTCATCGCCTGCATGGTATCCGATGGAGGCAGCCTCATACTCAGGAACGTGAACCTGTCGGCAGACGGTACAGCGGTGGATGCAACAAAGACCGCTCTCGACCTCGACAGGTGCACCCTGTCGGGAGCTGAGGACGGACTCCTGGTCTCGGGAGGGACCCTGAAGATGCTCAACACCGACCTCGTGGACAGTGGGGCGGGTGTCGATATCAGGGGCGGGGAGGTCAAGACATTCCGCTACAACTCCATCACGGGCTGCGATGTGGCCATAGACGTGACGTCAGCCGTCATGCCCCACATTGTCGGTCTGGAATTCGCCGACAACGACCTCGATCTCTCCATGTTCGACGCGGGCGTTGTGGTCGTCACTGACACGTCCTTCGACACATGGGACCTAGAGGACACCTCGGTCGAGGTACGCAATTACCTCCGTGTCAGGATAATCAGCCAATCCACGGGATACGGCATGGGAACCGGCGAGGTCAGGATATGGGATGACGGCGGCGGTGGTGACATCTATGCGACCCCCTACTTCAATGGTACGAACTCGACTACCGGAAAGAGCGGTTACACGGACGAGGTCCTGGCCCGCAGTGCCACCTACACCGCTTCCGGCGTGACATTCTTCACGACGGGCGTCGAGCTCAAGATGCCGGGATGGTTCATGAAGGACTACGGTGTCAACATGAACGTCAGCCACACCGAGACCTACACGTACGGGATGGCGACGTTCCAGACCATCAAGTACGTCGATGGCCGGGACCAGACCGGACTCATCGGAACGAAGCTGAAGAAACAGCTCGAGGTCGTCGTCCAGGATGACAAGTCGGGCGAAATGGAGGGCATCGCGGTCGCCTGGGAGATCATCTCCCCGAACAGCACGGACGCAAAGATATCTCCGAAGGAGGGGCTCAGCGACGTGAACGGGTCCGTAAGGTGCAACGTCACACTCCCTTCGACCGCATCGAACCTCACCATCATCGCCTACCTCAAGCTCGACGACATCAAGAACGTGACATTCGACCTGGTCGCCGAGGACATCGAGTTCGACCTTGTGATCTCCACGTCCGGGATCATCTACATCGGTGACGACGTCGTCTTCGTCGTGGACACCGACCTCAACGGAGCCCAGTACTTCCTGGACTTCGGCGACGGGTCCAACACCGGATGGACCACGGACACGTACTTCACTCACTCGTACAAGGCCGGTATGTTCATGCCGAGCCTGCAGGTCATGACGAACACGGGACTGATCTCGAACCCGGTGACCGAGAACGTGAGGGTCCAGGAACCGGAGGTCGTCATCCAGCAGGAGGAGGGTGACAAGACCGATGCGACCCAGTTCATCATCCCGCTGTTCGTTCTCATCATCATAATAGTGATCCTCGCGATCAAGGTCATGGTGCCCGACCTGGGGAAGGGACTCATGGACAGGAAACCGCGCATCAAGAGGGCGAAGAAGGACGTCGACTTCGATGACAGCGAGGAGTTCGAACTGATGCCGGAGGAGCCCGAGAAGGAGAAGCCAGCAGCAGCGGCCCCGAAGAAGGGCGGTGAGACACTGGAGGACCTGATCATCGGGCTCGAGAAGCACAAGAAGGGTGACGAGAAGGAGGGCAAGAAGAGCTCGTTCTTCTCGAAGGAACAGCCCAAGAAGCCGGAGCCCGCCAAGGAACCTCCGGCGAGCAAGTCGAAGAATGGAGGCAAGAAGTGATCAAGGCACTGATCGTTCTCGCACTGGTACTGCTGCTCGTTCCCGCGGTCGCGGGACATACCGAGCCCCCGGACAAGGGAGCCTGGACCATCGAGGATGACACCATCATCGAGAACCGCACCATCACGCTCTCAGGGAACCTCAGGATCAATTCGACGGGCAATCTGACATTGATCAACACGACGGTCTACTTCAACTCCCCTCTGGACGAGCCCCTGGGGGTCATCGTGAACGAGGGGGGTAGGCTCACGGCGACCGACGTCGATGGCGATCCGGACACCGGCTACGACAGGACGGTCTTCAGTGCATCGGTGGAGTCGTCGAGGATGAGGTTCTACGCCAAATCGGGCAGCACGGTGGTGCTGAGGGGCGTCAGGCTCGACCACGTTGGCACAAGGGTCACTGGAGCTTCGAACCCGAACTCCTATCTCGGCGTCTATTGCGACGGTGCGGACATCGACATCTCCGACGTCCACCTCACGCACACCTACTGGGGCCTGATCCTGAACGGCACGGAGTCCGCGACGATCGACGGCCTTCGGGGAAATGACCTCGATTTCAGCCTCCTTCAGGTGTTCGATTCCGGGGATATCGACGTGTGGAACGTGTCGACCACCGACGGCTCCGGCGAGCCGGCCGTGATAATCACGGACTGCAACGGAACGGTCAGACTCCATTCCCCCGACATCATCTCGTTCGGCGAGTGCATCAAGATCGTGTCATCCGGCGACGTATGGGTCTACAATGCTACCCTCGAATCCAATTCCACGCTGTTCTGGGTGGAGAGGAGCAGGGCGAACATAGTCAACCTCGCCCCCCAATCGTCGGAGATGACGGTTCTCGTCGACTCCTGGGTCAACGTGTCGTTCATGGTCCAGATAGAGGTCGTGACGGATCCCGAGTACCGCGATCCGGTCGAGGGAGCCGTTGTGAACCTCACCTCGTGCGATCCTCAGAACTACAATTGCGACAGGGGCTCGGCGGTCACGGGAGCGGACGGGCTTACGCCGCTGATATCCGTTCCGGTCGCGTACTTCAACGAGTCGAGCACCGTACACGAGGCCGAGCACATCATCACGATCAGTACGGACGAGTGGGACTACGAGAGCGAGTTCAGGCCGGACGAGCCCGGGATCGTCTCGTTCCTCGAGGGCGAGGGAGTACCCTACGGCCTCATCCCGATCAACGGGCCCATCATCAACGGCCTTGTCCGCAGGCCGAACAACCTGACGGTATCCGTGACGGACCTGATCGGCCAGCCAGCACTGGGCGGGACGGTCCTCTTCATAATCACCAGTCCGTCGGACCACGGCGTCTCGTTCTCCAGGGATAAACCGGTCCTCAGCATCAACGTTCCGGTCTTGAATGGCTTCGCGACCGCATCCGTCTACACCGAGGATGAGGTGGAGGACGAGGAGATCAGGGTCTACACGAAGATCTACGGGACGGCGTTCAGTCTGACCACTATCCTTCTCTACCCAGACCTCGATTTCGACAGCAGGATCGACACCGGGGCCCGGACCACCTTCGATGCCTCGGCGTCCGAAGGGGTCGGGATGACGTATATGATCGATTTCGGCGACGGGACCGACTCCGGATGGACGGAGGACCCGACGATCGAGCACGAATACTCGAGGCCGGGAACGTATGTCGTGCGCCTTATAGTAAGGAACGAGGATGGACTGATGCAGTCAGTGACGGGAGAGGTAACGGTCACCGACGAGGTGGACGAACCTCCGGACCTGTTGACGATCGTCGGTGGATCGGTGCTCGTGCTTGGTATCCTCGTCATCGCAGCGGCCGCCTACGGCTACCATCGGCGGAAGATGTTCCCAACGAAGAGGAAGGAGGTCGTGGGGGTCCGGACGGCCGACAAGACACGGATGGCCATCAAATGGTACGACAGGGGAACCATGATGGCATCGGCGAACCCCGAGGAGGCCATCAGCTGCCTTGAGAAGTCACTGCAGCTCAACCCGACCCTGTCGAGGGCCCATTACAACCTCGGACTGCTACTGATATCGAAGGGTGACAGGGCAGGCGCTCGCGAGATGTTCGTCCATGCCCTCAGCAACGACCCCGGACTGACGGACGCACAGAGGGCTCTGGACGCACTGGAACGCACCCGCAGGGTGATCGTCAAGAAGCAGTGAATTATTAAGAAAAAATGATGGTAGCGGGGAGTGGATTTGAACCACTGATCTACGGGTTATGAGCCCGTCGGGATTTCCTGGCTACCCTACCCCGCTATTCTGCCGAGATCCGGATCCCGCCGTCCTTGTAATGTATCCAGATATTGTCCCGGACGTGCTTGGCGAGGTTGCAGAGGGCCTGATAGACCTCCTGCTCCGTGGCACCCAGTTCACGGGCGGCCGCAGGGGTCGACCACTTGTATGTCTCGAAGTCGTACTTCTTGACGTACTCGTACACTCGCCTGTCTAACTCGGTCAGGTCTTCGAACCCCATGGTACCACCCAATGCTGAACGTGTATTATAAGGTAACGGAAACGCTCAGTCCAGGTCTATCCATCCGTCCCCGGAGCGGTTCTCGGCCAGATGCGCCAGTCGGACCGCCCTCAGGCCCACGTCGCCGCAGACAGTGGGCTTCCTGTGCTCCATGGTGTCCAGGAAATCCCGTATCTCGGCCTCTATCGGCTCCATGACGTTCTCGGCCTTCTCGAACGCCCCGTCGGGGCTGTAGACGCCCTGGTGCATTATGTCCGCGGTAAGGACGTCGTTGCCCTTCGTGACAGTGACCTCTCGGACCTTGACCATGGAGGTCCTGTTGAACCGGACAGTCGACGCTCCGTCCTCGAACTGGAACCTCAGCAGGCCCATCTCGCCGTTCTCGGACATCGTGGAGTGCATCGAGACAGGGTCGGAGCCGATCAGGTCGATGGACAGGTCGATGTCGTGGACGCCGATGTCGTACAGTGCTGGACCAAGTATGCGGTCCGGTCTTGGAGAATGGCGGTCAGTTAGCACGTAATCAGGGGTCTCTATCCTCTCCCTGAGCATCATGTAAGCGGGATTGAATCGCTCGACATGTCCGACGGCCAGGGATACATCTGCATCCTTTGCCGCGTCGACGAGCCTTTCCCCTTCAGCAGGGTCTATCGTGATGGGTTTCTCCACGAGGACCGACATGCCCTTCTCGATGGCCATCATCGCCAGGGGGAAGTGGCTCTGCGGCGGTGTCGAGATGATCACGGCATCGAGGTGGTCGTCGAACGCCTTGAAATCCGTGAAGAACTCGGCGTTGTACTGTTCTGCGACGGCCTTCGCTGCCGGATCCGTGTCGAACACGGGTCCGAGGACCCCCAGTGTGTGAGATACCCGCACGTGGCGCTTGCCCATGTGGCCCGCACCTATGACGCCTATGACGTGTTCCATGCGGTTACATATGTCTGGCCGATAAATAGTTTTCCAGCATGTAAAGAGTGAATTGTAGGTAATCATACAATTTGCTCAACTAAAATGTTGTCATTATAAATTATGATGAAAATCCCTGTGATTGGTGATCCGACCTTAACCTCTTTCGAATATGTTCGATTGTCGTCTAATCGAATGGTCACATTGTATTTACCGCGTTTCTTTGTCAAATCCTGATAATAATCGGCACCACCTCTCTCTAAGGAATCGTTTATTTGAAAGATTGTTTCATCTTTGGAGTTGTTGACTGTTAGGTTATATTCGATATTACTATTCGACCGATTAAAAACTGAAATGTTCAATGGATCATGTTCTTCCTCATGGGGATCATAAAAGGAGATGATGACTGCCAATAAGATGACAGTGATCGAAAGGATCAGCATTCCCCAGTAAATATCCTTTGACAATTTCCGCCTTCCAGTAGTTCTCCATCTTCGTTCTGCATCGGGATTTCTTATTCTCCTTCGATTATCTGACGTGTTCCTCGAGTTCATTGAAGGTCCGAAAAATTGATTTGGGAGGGACTACTAGAAATTTTGGGTCTGGTCGGAAAGGAAGAAGAGCTGAGGGGGGTTTTTTACCTTGATGACGCTGCGAGTCATCCGGGTTCGCGATTGATCTGCAGGATAATGACATCAATCACGAACACCCCGCCCATTCAGGGGTTCGGGATCCCCCTCGATAATTCTAAGAAAATTGGAGCTGAGGGGGGGATTTGACCGTAACGATACTATGTATCGTTCGGGTTTACGAATGGCTTACACTCGCTTACATCATTCGTAAACACCCCGCCCATTCCGGGGTTCGACAATCCCCCCTCGTTAATGAGAGGATAATAAGAGCTGAGGGGGGGATTTGAACCCCCGTAAGCCGGTCTGCAGCCGGGCTCATAGCCTCTCTGACACCTCAGCACGGTGGAAACGGCAATTCCCAAGCCCGTAGAAAAACCTTTTGAGACTGTCAGAAGAGACCTCTGTCCTTGAGGCTGACGTAGCGGCCGTCCCCGATTACTAGGTGGTCGAGGAGCTGGATACCGAGTTCGTCACCGACCGATGCTATCCTCCGGCTGACGGCGACGTCGGAACCGCTAGGCTCCGGATCACCGGAGGGATGGTTGTGTCCGAGGATTATCGAGGCGGCGTTCTTCAGGAGAGCGATCCTGAACACGTCCCTTGGTCGCACAGGGCTTCCGTCGAGGGATCCGACCGAGACGACGATCTCCGATCCGTCGATCAGGTGGTTCTTGACGTCCAGTGGCAGCACGACGAGGCGTTCCCGGTCGAGGTCTCTCATCCGGGGCATCAGGCGCATGGCGGCGTCCCTCGGAGAGACGATAGTATCAGTTACCTCTGTCACGTCGAGCCGACGTGCCAACTCCCCGACCGCCTTCAGCTGACAAGCCTTCGCCATCCCAATACCGTCGACAGAGAGCAGTTCCTGGACGTCTGCATTGAACAACCTTCGGAGCCGTCCGTCGAAGTTCGAAAGCAGGCGTCCAGAAAGGGAGAGTACCGATTCGTCCGCCCCTCCAGAGAGGAGAATGATCGCTAGTAACTCCCTGTCGCTGAGACTAGCAGCCCCAGATGTCACAAGACGCTCCCGTGGCCGTTCCGGAGCGGGGAGCTCGCGCACGAAGAGTCCGCACATATCGATGTCTAGGATAGAATGGTATTAGTCGGATATGTAGAAGGTTCCGTACGGGAGTTCACTTCCCGTATCGTCTCTTGCGCTTCTGGTACGTCCTCACTGCCCGAAGGAAGTCGACCCTCCTGAAATCGGGCCAGTAGACGTCGGAGAAGTAGAGTTCGGAGTACGCCAGCTGCCAGAGGAGGAAGTTCGAGACGCGCACCTCACCCGATGTCCTCAGCACGAGGTCTGGATCGGGGAGACCGTGCGTGTACAGGTGGTTGTCGATGACCTCCTGGTCTATCGAATCGGCCGTGATCTCGCCCTTCTCGATCCGCTCCCCGATCGCCTTGAACGCGGATATCAGCTCCTCCCGTCCGCCGTAGGCGATGGCGATGTTGAGACGGAAGTTGTCGTTGTCCTTCGTGGCCTCCTCCGCACTCCTGATCGCCTTCTGGACCCGTTCGGGGAGGCTGTCGATAGCGCCGATCGCGGTGATCCTGACCTTCTTCTCCTTGATGCGCTCGTCGTCGACGACGCTCGTGAAGCTCCGCTCGAAGAGGTCCATGAGCTCGTCGATCTCCTCCTCGGTGCGGGTGAAGTTCTCGGTCGAGAAACCGTAGACCGTGAGGATCTTGACGTCGATCTCCTCCGCCCACTCGAGGACCTTCTCGAGCCTGGATTTCCCGAAGGCGTGGCCCTGTGCGGTGTTCATGCCGATACGCTCTGCGAAACGGCGGTTCCCGTCCATGATTATCGCTATGTGCTCGGGGATGGGCCCCTTCCTGACCTCCCTGATGAGCTTGTTGGCGTATGCCCTGTAGAAGGAATGGAGTACGGTTCCAGTTGCGCTTATCTCAATCCCTCGCTCTGGCCATTCGGCTCAGCCGTATTTATAGATGTGTACGTAGGGCCAGTGGTTCAGGAAAGCTGTTCTCCCCGCACTACCCGCCCGAACGTGTTGAGGTCCTTCGAGGACCCCGCGACGAACATGACATCCCCCTCGATGAACGGGGCGTCGCCGGTCGGGTTGGCGATAATGGCTCCCGATCGCTGGAACCCGATGATCCTGACCCCCGTGATCTCCTCCAGCTGGCTCCCGTGGATCGTCCTGCCGACGTACTCCGAACCGCTGGGAAGCTCGATGGTCGTTACGACGACCTCCTTGGTAACTGTCAGATAGTCCTGGACGTCCGACTTGTATGGCAGTACAGCAAGCCGCACCAGGTTCTTCGCGGCTATCTGGGCCAGCGATACGACATAATCGGCGCCCGCCATGTACAGCTTGTCGACGGACTCGAGCTTCGCGGCCCTGCAGAGGACCCGGATCTCCGGATTGAGGTCCTGCGCTGCGAGGGTGATGAACGCGTTCTCTGCATCAACGCCGGTGCATGCTATCAGGATGTCCGAGACGTCTATCGATGCCCTGTTCAGGACGTCCTCGTCCTTGGCGTCCCCGTGGATCATCGGGACACCCGGCTGGGCCTTCACGTTCCTGTCCCTCTCGACGACGACGTAGTCGATGCTGTAAAGGTCAAGCGTTTCGGCGACATTGCGCCCGACGACCCCGTATCCGCAGACTATGCATCTCATCGTTCACACCCTAGAACATGTTCTTCACGAACTCCAGCTGCTCCCCCGTACCGAGGAGCAGTATGATATCGCCGTCCTTCAGCGTCCATCCGTGCGGGTCCACGACGAAGTTCCCGTGGCGCCATACACCCACCACCATCAATTGAAGTGAATCGAAGCCTACGTCCCCGACCCCCTTGCCGACCACGTTGGAGGAGCCCGAGACGTGGAAGTGCCCGACGCTCAGGTCTCCGAGGACCTGGGCAGGCAGGGCGAGCTCCCCCTTCCGCCTGCCGACGGCCTCGCTCGCGAGGAGCGCCCCGACCGTGCTCTTCGGTGCGAGGGCCTGCGTGGTACCGGCCCTCTTGAGGATCGTGCGGTTGCCGATGTTCTGAATGCTCGAGACAATCCTAAGGTCGGGCCTGAGCCTGCTCGCAGTGAGGGCGACGAATGCGTTCACGCTGTCGTCCTCGACGGAGATTATCGCTATCGCCCTGTCGAGGTGGGCCTTCTCGAGGACGACCTCCCTGGTCGGGTCACCGATCACCGCGGGGACCTCGTCCGAGATCATCTCCCTGACCTTCGCCTGGTTGTTCTCGATCACGAGGAAGTCGATCTCGTAGTTCCGAAGGTTCGAGACCACCTCCTTCCCGACGTCGCTGTAGCCGATGATTATGACATGATTGCTCTTTGGCAACGGGACCCGGGTCGTGCTCATTATCTCCTTCATCCTGCTCTCGAACCAGGGGCTGAGGGCCAGTGGGAAGGCGACAATGATGAGCACGATGCCCATGATGACGACGACGACGGTGAACACCTTTCCGACAACACTCGTCAGTGCCACTGTTGCCGGATACGATCCGAGCGTAGTCAGCGTGATGATGGTCCAGTAGATCGCGTCGACGGCGAGCTCTATCCCCGATGAATGATACTCCTCGAAGTAGAGTTTGATGATCACGTAACCGGTGGTGCCAACAGCAAGGACACCTACGAGTATGATGATGAAGAGCGTGAACCTTCTCCGGATGGTTTCGGAGACCACGTCCACTGAGACCTGCAAGGGCATCCCGTCCCGATGCGGATAATATACATCACCGTAAATAAACCTTTACAGGAAATGGGTGTCCGTGGGCCCGTTGGCCCGATCACTTGCGCATGCCTTCGAGGTCGGAGAGCAGGTCCTCGAGCGATGAGCGCTTCTCCGAGAGGTCCTTTTCCTCCTCGGGCTCCGGTTCCGGCTCGGGTTCCGGTTCAGGCTCGGGCTCAGGTTCGGGTTCCGGCTCGGGCTCAGGTTCGGGTTCTGGCTCCGGCTCAGGTTCCTTCTCGGGAGCGGGCTCGGCCTTCGGTTTCGGAGCGGGCTTCGCCTTTGGCGCTGGCTTCTTCTTCGGAGCCGCCTTCCTCCGTCCGCGGGGAGCCGTACCCTTGGCTCCGAGGACCTTCTCCTCTCCGAGCCTGGCAGCGATCGCCGCGAGCTTCTCCTCCTTCTCGTCGATGTCCATCATCGGACCAACCTTCCGGAGCTTCTCGTCCTCCTCGAACTCGACCATGCTGTCCTTCTTCTTCGATCTTCCAGGAAGGACGACGAACAGAATGATCGCTACGAGGACGAGGACCGCGATCAGTGCGCCGGCGACCACGAACAGGAGTGTCTGGTCGATGGTATCGTCCTTGTCCTCCCCGCCGTTCGTGGGATCCGGGGTCGTGTCCCTCTCGGATATCGCCACGTTCCTAGTGTACTCCTCGCTGAGGAGTCCGTAATCGTCATATGCCCAGACGGTGAGCGTGTAATTGCCCTCGTCGGTGTACCTGTGGTTGACCGCCGAATCTGAGTCAGTCCAGAAGACAACGTCGGAACCGTCTCCGAAGTCGAGTCTGAAGAGCTCGATACCTCCGTCCGTGTCGTTGGACCCGGACAGGTCGAAGGCCGTGTACTCGCCGACGTATGGATAGTTGATGTCGACCTCCACCTCGGGTCTGATGTTGGAGTTCACCACGACCTGCATCGTCGCGAACGACGACCAGACATCAGCCTCGTTCTTGGCCCTGAACTTGATCGAATGTGTCCCTGGGAAGAGCGCTGCGTCTATCGTCATGTTGTTCCCGAGGATCCCATCCCGGCTCGAGGACCATTCGTGATCGACGATGTCCAATCCCTCGGGGTCGGTGGCGCTGCCGTTGAACGTCAGCGTGATGTTGTCAGAGACCGTCAATGGATCGTAATCGACCGCGAACAGGTACCAGAACTGGGTCGGAGGCACCTCCGGAATGATGGCGACCTCGATCTCCTCGATGGTCGCTTCGGGGATCGACGTCTCCCATATGGCATAGGCGTAACCGCCTGCGCCGAGGTACAGGTATTCGCCGCTGATGGCGGGTGAGGTGGTCTCTCCTGGAAGGTCAATGCTCCAGTCCACCGACTCGTTGTCGATGTTGACAGCGTACAGTTTTCCCGATTCGGCCGGGACATAGAGAGTGGAACCTCCAAGTGCTGGCGACTCGGAAACGGAGTCGTTCAGCTCCAGTGTCCAGAGTTCGCTTCCTTCGAGGTCGACGGCTATGACGGTGCCGTCATCCTTCACTATGTATATCGCGTCCTCCGTGACTACGGGAGTGGTGTAGATGCGGCCTCCCGGCGTGTACTTCCATGCTCCTGGCCGGCCGTCATCCATGCTGAAACGGTCCCTAGCTACGAGCATGTCGTTCGAGCCGTCGCCACGAGCTGTGAAGTAGACCATTCTATCGCAAAAGACTGGGGCAGTGGTATGTCCAGCTCCGAGATCGGTCGAGGATATCTTCTCGCCATTGACCGCATTGAGGATGTGGAGCTCCCCATCCGTTGAGGGGATGTATATCCTCATCCCGGCGATGAGTGGTGATGAGAGTATCGGGTACTCGAGGTCTGTCTTCCATAACAGGTCCCCGTCCTGGGGATCGAGGGCGATGACCTTCCCATCGAAGTCGGTGAATACGACCATCTCCGCCGTCACGGCCGGTGAGGACCATATGTGTCCGTTGGTCGTATGGTTCCAGATATGCATTCCATTGTAGGCGTTGAGGGCGTAGAAGTTGGGTTCAGTGCTCGACCACTGGGTACCCACGAAGACCTTCCCGTCCCTTACTGCGGGCGCTGCCAGGGCATATTCGGGGAGTGTGAAGTTCCAGAGCAGATCGGCACGGCCGAAGGCCTCGCCCTGGGCGTCGTTGAAGGTACCATTCACATCGAGGCAGTGGATCACCCCGAATGTGGTCATTCCAGTGTCAACGCTCTCGGTGATGTAGACCCGGTCCTGATAGATGACCGGGTCGAAGAACTCGGTCTCTCCGCTGTCGGTGGAGAAGTTCCACCTGATGTTCCCGTCACCGGGACCGTCGGAGACCGCTCCAGCGCGGTAATAATCGCCGTGGAACGTGGGCCAGTCGTCATCGTCCGGCGCCAGGATCTCGATGTCCATCGTTACCGGGACCGAGGCCATTCCCTCGCTGTCCCAGACCTTGAAACGAACGGTGTGGACGCCGACAGAAAGCGTAGAAGTGGAGAACGATGACTTGTTGCTCAGATCATCGTCTCCCGGATAGGACCACCAGATATAATCGACGATGGTACGCCCGAGAGGTGGTTGACCGTGTCCCACAAAGGAAACCACGTCGCCGACAACGGTCGCATTCGGAGTGATCGAATCTATGACGGCAACCGGTATCTTGTTGTCGACCTCGACCTCGACCTCGACGTAGTCCTCCTGGGTTACGTCCTCCTCCTCTCCGGAGCCATTTCCGCCTCCTCCGCCAGTGGTCCGGGCAACATAGACATATGCTGTCATGGTATGGTCGCCGTCGCTGGTCTGGCTGGTGTCCCATTCGAAGTACCAGTCATAGAAGCCGTTCCCGCCGTCCTTGGCCGGGACCTCGCCGCCGCCGTCGATGGAGATGTTCACGAACCGTATCTCACCAGTATCGTTGAACAGGTCCTCCTCGACCCTTCCGGTACAGTTGTATATTCCGGATAGGACGTCGTCCGCCTCTGGATCGTCGATAATGACCTCCCATCCGGAGGTCGTTCCGATCAGCAATACGGACAGAAATACTACGCTCATAAACAGTGCAAAAGTTCTCAGGACCAACACCGACATTCAACCCACCTTCACCATAGCGTCCCGCGACCGTATCCAACACCGGTTTATGGCTTTATATTACTTTTGGTGACGGTATATAAGGCCAGGCGAGGGGGCCAGATAATGAAATTCCCGGATCAGGTCTTCAGGCGCTCCTTATATAAGGTCGGAGGCTTTCCCAGTGCTATGCTCCTCGGAGCCCACGAATCCATTTCCGGAGGCCTGCACAACGCTTTCGCGCCCGCCCTCGAGGACGGCTGCGAGGTGCTCCAGATATTCTCCAAGAACGCGAGCCAGTGGCACGCCCGGCCGATAACGGAAGATGAGGCGGCGACGTTCAAGGCGGTCCGCGCCGATTCCGGATTCCCCTACATCGCGGTCCACGATTCATACCTGATAAACTTGGCCCAGCCGGACCAGGGGAAATGGAAGCGCGCGGTCTCCGCGTTCAGGGACGAGATGGACAGGGCCACGTTCATCGGATGCGACCAGCTGATCTTCCACCCCGGCGCACACGTCGGTTCAGGTGAGGAGCGTGGTCTTGCCAGGATCGCCGAGGCCCTGAACGAGTGCCTTGTGGACTATTCCGGTGCTGACATACTCATAGAGACGACAGCGGGCCAGGGATCGGTCCTCGGCTACACCTTCCAGCAGATCGGAACGATCATCGAGATGCTCTCTGACAGCGAGAGGGTGGGCGTCGCATATGATACCTGCCACACCTTCACCGCGGGTTACGACATCCGGAAGGAGGACGTTTATGGCGAGACCTTCGACTCGTTCGATTCCGCGATCGGGCTGGATCTATTGAAGGCATTCCATCTAAACGACACTGAGAAGCTGCTGGGGTCCCGGAAGGACAGGCACGCTCACATCGGCAAGGGCGAGATCGGGGTCGAGGCGTTCAGGATGCTGGTGAACGACGACCGGTTCGCTGAGGTGCCTGGCTACCTCGAAACACCAGCCCTCGACGACGGCGAGCGCGGTTACAGGATGAACCTCGACCTCCTGAAATCGTTGCGGGTCGAGTGACGTGAGTTTAATATAGATAATAGCGATTGGCGGAATGCGTGCAGGCGTAGTCTAGCCTGGCCATGACCAAGGCCTTCCAAGCCTTTAACCCGGGTTCAAATCCCGGCGCCTGCACCATTCACGTTTCTCAATGAACACTCGATGCAGGGAATGGTGCTCGGGTTTCGAACCCGAGACTGGACCGGGTGGTCGCGAATGAAGTAAGCATGAATCGACCATTCGCGAGCCTGGATGATGCGGAGCATCATCACAGTCAAATCCCGGTGCTTGCACCATCCTTCTCACGTCAATTCAAGGACTCCACGAAGGATGGTGCGGAAATCTGCTTTCATACGTCGATCCCTCCGGAATCGACTGTCCCGGACGTCTCGCTTCTCGTCAATTTCTATCGACGTCCGGTCCCGGCGGCTGCGGTTGAACGGCCCGGTCCGTTCAAACGGATTCTGACTTGCGAAGCATCATCACAGTCAGATCCCTGTTCAACCCGTCGATCGTCAACGAAAGGGGAAAAATCCATTAGCTTTGTGGTCGTAAGGATAACGATGCCGCGTATCGTCCTAGGGAACACTACGGTCTCGATACCTCCCGCACATGGGGACGACTGGGAGATCCCCTTCAGCGCGGCACAGCTTCTCAGGGACCATGATTTCGACCTTTCCGTGCACACGGAGGACGGACATGTCTTCGAGGTGCCAAGGCACGAGAGGTTCGACGATGTCCAGACCTTCATCGATTACGTCTCGGAAAGGGCGGTCCCGGGGACCCTCGACGACCTCCTCGAGCACCCGTTGATCGCAATGACCCCCGACGGAAGGGACGACCTCTCCGAGCTCGGAGGACTGCCGGACGCGACCATCCTGATCGGAGGTTTCCGCGTGGGGGAGCTCTCCTACGCCTATCACGACAAGGCGAACTACCGGGTATCGCTCGGCCCGGACCTTTTGAAGGTCCCGACAGTTATCAAGAGCGTACTCCGAAATTGGCAATACTAGACTGTAATAGACAACGGGACAACAATTAACCTCGTTTAAGGTAATGAAAAGGAGAGGTAGGTAGTTCCGGCTTTCCATTATCGTATATCGACCTTCGGCCTCTGCACAACCATTTTATAGGTTTCCCCTATTTTGGAACTTACCCAAATCGTAGAGCGAGGAGGATGTGGAATGAAAGTCATCTCAAAGGGAGATTTCACGAGTTTCGTGAATGGGATGATCCAGGATGGTTCCAGCAAGGTCGTAGGGGTCAAGGAGAAGGGAAATGCCTTCGCCTTCGGCGATCTCGGCACTGCGGACGAATTGCGCCTGGATTACGACGTGACCCTGCTGCCGCCGAAGAAGTACTTCTTCCCGCAGCGGGAAACGCTCCTGCGTTTCGATCGAACGAACGATTCTGCGCAGAGCGTCGTCGATGTTGAGCCGATGGTGATCATCGGTGTCCATCCGTACGATATCGCTGCACTGCAGCAGATGGACGCCGTGTTCGCGGAATCGAACGCTGACCCATACTATATGAAGAAGCGTGAGGCCGCGGTGATCATCGGAATGAACGCTGTGAACACTTCGGAGTGGAACTTCGCTGCCTCGATGGGCGCGGAGAGCGTCTCTGACGGGTACGACATCATGCTAACGGACCTCGGCGGTTCGTACGCGGTTGAGGTCGGTTCCTCGAAGGGCGAGAACCTGCTCCTGACACACGGCGCTGCACTCAGGGAAGCGAACGGGGAGGAGCAGGCTGCTTGCTCGAGCTACTCCGCACCCGTTGGTAAATCCCTGGACTTCGATGCCGCCGCGATCCCGGCGCTGCTTCGGGCCCACTACGGGAACGAGGCGTTCTGGGAGGAGCACTCCGAGAAGTGCCTCAAGTGCGGCTCCTGCGTGCTGGTCTGTCCGACCTGTTACTGCTTCGACGTCAAGGACGAGGCCGACCTCGACCTGAAGGGCGGAGAGCGCTACAGGACCTGGGACGGCTGCCTGATCGAGGACTTCGCCTCGGTCGCGTCCGGCGAGAACTTCCGCGGGACGAAGGCTGCACGCTACAGGCACCGTTACAACAAGAAGGGAGACTATCTCAACGAGCGCTTCGGCTTCACCGCCTGTGTCGGCTGCGGCCGCTGCTCGTCACAGTGTCTCCCCGACATCGCGGACCCTGTCAAGGTCTTCAACGACCTCTGGGCGGTCGCTGATACGAAACCCCAGGCCATCGAGTCGACACCCGCCGAGATATCCCCGGGAGAGGAGTACTCCTTCGTCCCGAGGAACGCGACGGTCGTCAACAAGACCGCGATGGGAACCACCGAGATGGTCCTCGAGCTCAAGCTCGACGACGGCTCGGAACTGGGCCACCAGCCCGGTCAGTTCGTCGAGGTTTCCGCCTTCGGCATCGGCGAGGCTCCGATATCGGTGTCTTCGTCGCCCACCCACCGCGGGACCTTCGAACTGTGTGTCCGCAAGATCGGGAACGTCACCACGAAGCTCCATGCTCTCGAGGTCGGCGACAAGGTCGGGATACGCGGACCGTTCGGCGTCGGCTTCGACACCGAGTTCTTCAAGGGCAAGAACCTCCTGTTCATCGCAGGCGGTCTCGGACTCGCTCCGCTGAGGTCGTTCTTCAACTTCGTCCTCGACAACAGGGCGGACTACGCCGATGTGAAGATCCTCTACGGATGCAAGGTGCCCGGCGAGATGCTCTTCGGCAACGAGGTTGCCGACTGGGACGCGCGCGACGACATCGACCACCGCATGACCGTCGACTCCTGCACCGAGGAGGACACCTGGGAGGGTAACGTCGGCGTCATCACGACGCTCATACCGGGCGTCGACATCGATGCCGAGGACACGTACTGCATCGTCGTTGGACCGCCGATCATGTACCGGTTCGTCATCAAGAGCCTGAAGGAGAAGGGTGTTCCGGACGACAAGATCATCGTGTCCCTCGAGAGGCGGATGAAGTGCGGCGTCGGCAAGTGCGGACACTGCCAGATGAATGGCATCTACGTCTGCCAGGAGGGTCCTGTGTTCAACTATGCTGACATCAAGGATGTACCGGAGGCGTTAGAATGAGCAAACCACGCGTGGCAATATTCGACTTCGCCGGCTGCGAGGGCGACGAGCTTCAGATCGTTAACCTCGAGGAATCCCTTCTGGGGCTCCTCGGTCACGTCGAAGTGGTCACCTTCCGCGAGGCGATGAAGGAGCGCACCGACGATTACGACATCGCGATCGTCGAGGGCTCGTGCACGAGGCCGGAGGACGAGGAGAAGCTCAAGCACATCCGCGAATGCGCATCGATCGTCATAGCGATCGGCTCCTGTGCCGCCATCGGCGGTATCAACAGCCTCAAGAACCACCTCGACCCCGCCTGGTACAGGGCGGAGGTCTACGGCGACAAGGCTGACTGGTTCGACACCTACAAGGCGAGGCCGATCAGCGCTGTCATCCCGATAGAGGCCGCCGTGCCTGGCTGCCCGATCGACAGGGACGAGTTCCTGCATGTCGTGAAGACCCTCCTGCTCGGGAGGACGCCCGACATACCGAACTACCCGATCTGCGTCGAGTGCAAGAAGAACGAGAACGTATGCGCCTTCGACAGGGGCGAGGTCTGTGTGGGTCCCGTGACCCGTGCCGGCTGCAATTCTTGCTGCGTTAACGAGGGGACCAAATGCTGGGGTTGCCGCGGTCTGATAGACGACCCGGAGAAGAACGCCCACATGGAGGTCCTGGAAGCGCACGGCCTCACACCCGATGAGGTGATCAAGAACTTCCAGACCTATTTCGGATGGGAGGGAGATCAATGAACGGAACGAACCTGGACGTCAACGTCCACCACATAACCCGTGTCGAGGGACACGGGAACATACACGTGAAGGTGAGAGAAGGAAACGTCGAGAAGGTGCTCTGGGAGGTCCCCGAGGCGCCCCGTTTCTTCGAGGCGATGGTCGTGGGACGGAGCTACAAGGAGCTCCACCACATAACCTCGAGGATCTGCGGGATCTGCTCGATAGGACACACCCTGTCCTCCGTCAAGGCCACGGAGGCCGCGATGGACATCGAGATATCGGAACAGGACGCCCTGCTTCGCAGGATAGCCATCCACGCGGAGAACCTTCAGAGCCACGTGCTCCACGTCGGATACCTGGTCCTACCGGACCTCGCCGGCGTAGGGTCCGTCATACCACTCGTGGACTCGCATCCCGAGGAGGTCAAGACGGTCATCAGGCTGCACAGGCTCGCGAACGACATGTCCGATCTGATATGCGGAAGGACGACCCATCCGCAGAGGATCATCCCGGGAGGTTTCTCGAAGATCCCGACCATGGATGAGCTGTATCAGCTGAAGGACGACCTAGCAGGATCGGTCGACGACCTCAAGGCCGTCGCTGGCGTCGTGAAGTCCCTTGCAGGGGCGATACCCGACTTCACCAGGGAGACCGAATACATCGGCCTCGTTGCGGACGACGAGTTCGCGCTCTACGATGGTGACATCGGATCGACCGTTGCGGGACGCATCGACGACCAGGACTACCTCGAGTTCGTGCACGAGTTCATCGTGCCGCACTCGACCGCGAAGCACGCCAAGAACGCGATGGACTCGTACTTCGCTGGTGCGCTCGCCCGGGTGAACCTGAACTACGACAAGCTTTCGCCCCTGGCGAAGACCGTCGCAGGTATGTTCGACCTCGGACCCGAGATCTGCTACAACCCGTACATGAACAGCATCGCGCAGCTCGTGGAGGTCGTCCACAGCGTCGAGGACACCATCGGACTGATCGACAAGATCGACGCCCGCGGACTCGAGCCGCAGTCGCCGTACCACAGCCCGGACATAGACGTCAAGGCTGGACAGGGCGTAGGAGTCGTTGAGGTGCCCAGAGGTATCCTCATACACGACTACACCTACGACTCGAACGGCCTCTGCACGAAGGCGAACTGCGTCATTCCGACGAACCAGAACCACGCCAACATCCAGCTGGACCTGGAGAAGCTCGTTCCCCAGTTCATGGACGTAGGCGACGCGAAGATGGAGCTCCTGTGCGAGATGCTCGTACGCGCGTACGACCCGTGCATCTCCTGCTCCACCCACTTCACGAAAGTGATCTGGGACAGGAAGTAGACGCGAAAACCCACACACAAACGCGGAGGGCGACAAGCCCTCCGCAATTTTGTTTTTCATTCCTTCTCTTTTAGTTCAGTAAAAATTAATTCCTCTTTCTGAGATCGGCCTTCCTCAATTCCAGCTGGTAGGTCACTATATTGAAGATCACCCAGAGACCAATGAAGGCGGTAATGCATCCGATGTGATAACCAATAATGAATAATATGATGCAGCAAATCAACAGACTAATCGCGGATATGAAAATCACACCGATCAATCCACTTCGACTCACGACCATCATTGAATCCAACAAATGTGAAGCTCAATAGGTTTTCGGTAATGATCGAGACCGTACAGTGACCGGGTTAATATACAACAATGGGATTGGAGGCATTGCATGAAGAGGATCTGCATCGTAGGCGTCGGCAACGAGCTCATGGGCGACGACGGCATCGGCCCGTACGTGATCAGGAAGCTTCATGAGATGGGAGTGCCGGACCGCGGAGAGGCGACCGGAGCCGTTGACCTACCCGGGATCCTTCGAAAGGAGGGGCTTCTCGACGAGTCGGTGGAAACGGGCGTCGAGGAGGTCCTAATCGAGGCATTTGACTCCGGCACGTCGATGCTGAGGGCGATCTACGACATGGAAGGATACGATGAAGCCATTGTCGTGGATGCCATTGATTTCGGAGGTGAGGTTGGGGAAGTTGTGACCTTCGATCCGGATGAGGTGGAGTCGACGGGGACTGGGATCTCGATGCATTCGTTCGATGTGATCGAGACGATCAAGATGATGATCAAGCTAGATGAGTTGCCTGTGAAGCGGATTCGGGTTGTGGCAGTTCAGCCGGAGGCGGTTTGTAGGCAGGATGGTTTGAGTCAATCTGTTAATAAATCGATTTGTTTAGTACTCCATTATATCAGATTTTCTATCGATTGATTACTACAATTTCTGTTACAGAATCACATGTAAACATCAGCTGTTTTTCGTATATTCTTGTGATAAATAAGGGATAATACAATGAATCCATACATATGATGATTCATTGTATCTTCACACCTTATCGACTCACGGACCTATATTATCTCTTTCATAACTACCATCCTGGATTTCCATCATGTGTTAATTGATAACTGATTCTGATTCGAACATTATCTTCACCATCAGGATTGTCTAGAGACATGAAAAATGCCTCAGGCCCGTGACTCTCGTAATCATTTTCCATATCAAGAATTCCGACACCTCCTCCTGAGCTATGTGTACCAAATGGTTTAGATATCCGTTTTTTCGAAGACCAATGATCAAAATGTCCATTAGTATCTATGTCATATGCAATTCTATATCGGATATTGTCAGAACCGTCACCTGGTGTATCTAAGGCATAAAATAGAACATCATAAAGACCATTTTCGTCAATATCCCATATCGCTAATCCACCCCCATCTTGATTATGTCCATCTGCATCGACTGAATTTCCAATTTGGCCCGTAAAAGAACTAAAGGATCCATCTCCTCCAATATCCCAACCAATTTTATAACGATAATTATTATTTCCGGAAGGATCATCGCATACCATAAAAATGCCATCTAATTTATCGTTATTATCAATATCATGGAGTACAAGCCCTAACCCATCATGGGAATTACCCATTGCATCAGTTTGCTGGAGATAGCAATCCCATTCTCGAAATTCGCCATCAGTACCAATGTCTCGCCCGCATGCGATTCTGATTTTGTCAAAACCATTTTCTACCGCTGCGACTATGATATCTAGTTTATTATCAACCCCTGGATCAAAGTGTCCAATTGCTACAGCGGCATCCCGAAAGTCATAATTACTTATACCTAAGTCATATGGGTCCTCTGGGTAATGTGTCCATTTTTCAAATTCCCCAGATTGTTGTAAATTCCATCCTATTGAGTAATGAATATATCTCCAATCACCATCGCGGAAAATCTCAACAGCAATACAATCTTGATTTCCATCATTATCAATATCTATCATCTTGATTGTATCCGATGTAGTATCAAAATATGTCATCGTCAACCCTGCACCATTATGATTATCGAAACCAACATATTCGTATGCACGGACCGAACTTACATCAACTTGGCGGAAATCACCAATATTCCCACGAGCGACAATTGCATATGGTTGCCTACCTTCATTTTCATTGATTAAATCCCCATCAATTCTGATTTTCCAAGTACCTGTTTGAAGATTTCCTGACGGAATATGAATCGCTTCAACATTGTTTACTGAATCAAGGGATGATCCACCAGAGGAATAGGTTCTTGATTCACCCTGATTATTATGATTATTTCCATAATATACGTCACCATTCGGTGCTTCAAGTATCAAATTCAGATTATTAACAAGTTGTTTCGATTGTGGACTACCAGAGTTTCCAGCTGGATCTGACCAAACTAGAAATATCACCAATTTCCGATTATCATCAATGACATTAAATAGGAAATCTTCGAATTCATTATTTAATAGACCACCTGTCTGATCAAATAATCGTGTTGATAAAGTTGGATTGTCGAAGTTCATTACGGATCGAAGCTTCGGACGTCCCCATCCCTGATCCTGATTTGGATATGTATTACTAGTTCTTTGGGATCCTGCCCCATCCATTCTCACCGCGCTTGCAAGGAAGCAACCTTTTAACAACGCCGCTGAAGGATTCTGGATTTTATAGTTGTCGTTTTTATTTCCATTATCCTCAAACCATCTGCCTTCAGTAAGATATTGTCGAATTAATGCAATAGAACCTGCGGCTGCTGGAGTTGCAGCGCTTGTACGTTTAAAATATTCTCGACCATCATTGTTATCTGTATATCGATCGTTGTGATTTCCAGACCACGCAGTAATAACGGACTCACCTGGACATATCGCGGTTGGATTAACTCGACCGTCTGCAGTATATCCCCGACTACTATCTCCTCTTACTGTATTAAGATAATTATTGTTGCTAGCCCCCATGACAAGGGCGTTTTTACTAATTGCCTCCTCACATAATGATCCTTCTCCATGGGCGCCAGCATTCGCAGCGGCTTGAACTATGAGAAAATCCTGATTCTCCCACATTACTCTATCCAAGTCCTCTGCTGGAATTCTGTAGCTTTCACCATCGTCATAACCACCTACAGAATGGGATGCGATATGGCATTTCTGTGGATAATTATCATGAACCTTAGTAAAAAGGGGATAATAATCGCTATACCGGTCATGACCATATCCTTGACCACTTACATATATATCCCAAAAGGTTGTTCTTGCGCCAAAAGCGTGACCATCATACTTATCCCATGTATCAATCCCAGGTGAGTTACCTAGTGCGACACCAGCGCATTTTGTACCGTGATCACCAATTTCTGAGTCACTATCCCCATATTCGGTATTGTAAGCATATATATGGTCATGATCATTTGTTTGACCATTTCCATTATCGTAATTCAATTGACATGTACTATCGAAGAAAGTTTCATGATCTGTATCCAACCCATCATCAATTACTGCAATTAACTGTTTTTTTCCAGTAACCTTATCAAAAATTTCACGATGTTGATTTGTGTCTTGAATCCCGACTTGGACTGCAGGAGTGCCATCATCGTTGAATGAAGTTGTGGTTTCAGGAGCTGAAGATATCCAATGAATTCCATTTATGAATGATAGATCAATGAACATATCTGAATGTAGGTAAGAAATGATTCTTCCCATATCTCCAATAATGCTTTGTGAGATTATTGTTCCTCCGAGATCACTAATTTCCTCAGATACAGTTCCAATATCTTCATGTCGGAAGAGATTTATTGAAATCCTTTCAATGCTTGAGCTTAATAATAATTGTGAGTCAATTCGGAACATTGGATGATAATATCCCACCCACCGGATATATTCTGACATTTTTAAATTTTCAATCTCATTGTTGGTTCCACTTATTATGAATGATAATTGAGGAACATAATAATGCAGCGTACAACCACTTTTATCAATTTCATTTATTACTCGTTCAAATGGATATGTGTTTAGCTGTACAACATAATATCCTTCAATTCCATTCGAATACGAATCGATTAATAAATCATTTGGAACATCAGCAATACCGTAACGTGTGTCGAAATTATAGTTAAGATGTATCATATGCCGTTGAATTATTGTATCCAAAGAGACACTGTCATAGATTAATTTCTCGTCAGGTAAACCTTGGTTTAGGATAATCTGTAACTGGGGATCGTGATAGATTGCATTCCATGTCCCACTTATAGATCCGAGATGATTGTATTGTATTGGTAAAAACCAATCGTCTGATGGGGTGCTTGTAAGTTGATTAATATCGCTGACAGAATATTGATATGTGCCTGTCCCTTCGAATTCAACCCAAATAATGAATACCACACCACTGTTATCGTCCCAACATACCTGAGGATACATTGAGTCACTTGTACTTGTTGTAATCTGAACAGCGGGATTCCACTCATAGCCATTGTAAATATTATTGGAGTAATAAATCTGATAATTCTCTCCATCATTCAGATGGAATGCTTTATGCGAATTACCAAATCCGTCAATTTCTACATCAGTATCCGAATTTAAGATTTCATTCTCATCCATTAGTAACGTGTTGATATTCTCAATGATATCATTATCAATTGATTGACCCGTGTTCTGGGCATCTTGGCTCTCAATATTCCGATTGGTATCATTCGTAATTAGTGGTACTAATTGCGCAATCAGAAGACATCCTATTATCAATACAATTTCTTTTTTCATTGGCACACCAAATTTGAAATCATTGAATTCACTATAAAATGTTGTCAACTAAATGGGTAATAAAATGATTATACCAATGACTAGATTAATTAGTGTGAGTTAATATGTCCAAACTTGATCAACGACTTCGAAACCGGTACAAACTCAAACCCCTCGACCCCGTTCTCCAACAGCATCTTCTTGAACCGACAAAGACACTCCGCATCTGTCGTCATCACCGTTGCTAGAAAATCGAACTCCCCATGAAGCACATGGTCGAGTGAGCTGAACTGAAGACACTGATGAACTCTCTGAAATCCAATAGCTAACCGCTTCAATTTCTCAGCCTCGAGGTCGGGAGCCGTTATCCTTAGATGAAAACACTGCGCTCCAATTGCCTTTGGGTTAACCGCGGTAGAGTATCCGAGGATCGTCCCATCCTGCTCCATCTTCTGACGGACCTTGCCGACGTAGGCTCTCGACTTGCCGAGCTTGCGGGCGATCTCGCTGAGCGGTCTCGCGGGATTTTCCATTAATTCGTTGAGTACTTCATGTTTCATCTGGTCCCCCCGTTTTGCTCCCCAATCTTCTCTTGAAATTATGCTATAAAAGGTTAACGTGGTTATTTGAAATCGCCCGGAATTGGGTTGTAGAAATGAACTCAATTTGCCGACAGAATTTCCATTGATCCGAAGTGCTTTTCGCTTGGTCCCAATGGAAGGAATTTGGTCCCCTCGACCCGGACGGGTCGGATGAACCTCCCCTTGGCGTTCTTAGTTATAATTAGTAAGTATATAATATTAATGAGAGTTCAGATAATCCACTGGCCATAGTCATAATTGCCTTCCTTTCGAATAGTTTAGTTATATATTTCCCAAGATGGTTAACAGTTCACACTCCTTTGAACGGTATGTTTTGGGAATTATTCACTACCGAAGTCATTCTGCCCAAGGTTCGATGATCACCTTCATCGATTCTCCGCCGGCGTCCATGAGCTCGAAGCCCTTCTGCGTTTCGGCGAGCGGGAATTTGTGCGTTATCATGTCGGTGACGTCGATCTCGCCCGAGTTGAGGAGGGCGATACCGGCGAGAAGGTCTCGTTCCGAGGCGGCGTAAGAGGTTGTGAGTGTGATCTCGTTCTTCCAGAGGTCCCAGACGTCGATCTCGGTCCTGATGTCGGGGCGGGTAGGGGCGAAGAAGAGTACCGTGCCTCCCCTGTCTACGGACTCGAGGGCCTGTGCCATCGCCTGGGGGGCTCCGGCACAGACAATAACGACGTCGATCGGGCATCCGTCATTGGCCTCCTTCACCATCTCCGGGATGTTGATGCTCTCGAACGAGCATGAATCCAGGTCAGTCGTCCCCGGGTCGACCTCGGGGGGGCAGGCCAGGAAGGTCTCGTCGGCTCCGACCCTCTTCGCGAAATCCGTTCTGTAGGGATGGATGTCGGTGGCGAAGATCGGTCCGCAGCCCTGGGCCTTGGCGAGCTTGAGATGAAGAAGTCCGGAGATACCGGAACCGATGATGAGGACGCTCTTTCCGGGAGCTACGCCGGCGAAGCGTTGTCCCCGTACCGCGCATCCGATGGGCTCGACGAATGTCCCCTGGTCGAAGGAGAGCTCGTCCGGGAGTCTGAGGAGTCCCCTGTCGACGTTTATTCCAGGGAGTCTAAGGTATTCGGAGAATCCTCCGGGATGGAAGTTAGTCGTCCGGAGCGAGTCGCAAACGGAGTGATGGCCTTCAAGACAGTATCTGCATGAATTGCAGGGGACGTGATGGGTTGCGACGATCCTCTCTCCTGGCTCCCAGTTCTTGACGTCCTTTCCGACGTCGGAGACGATCCCGGCGACCTCATGGCCAAGCACTCTAGGAGCCTTCTGGACGCGGTACCATTCCATGACGTCGCTTCCGCAGATACCGCAGGCCATGACCTGCATGAGGACCTCGTCGTCGCCAATCGTTGGTATCTCCTGTTCCTCGAGGCGGACGTCGTGGTTGTTGTAGTACATCGCTACCTTCATGCTGTCTCCCTCCGCTGAGAATGGGGATCAAGTATCCCCCTGGTGAACGTATTGAGTGAGATCGTCCAGGCTCAGCCCTTCAGCTTGGTAAAGAGCTCGAAGGCCTCCTTCGGGGTATGGTCGTCGTGGACGACGGAATTGACCGCCTGGATCATGGCCACGGGGTCCTCGGACTGGAAGATGTTCCTGCCCATGTCGACCCCCACGGCTCCGGCCTGCATCGCGTTGTACGCTGTCTCGAGCGCCTCGTCCTCCGGCGTCTTCTTCCCGCCAGCAATCACGACAGGGACAGGGCAGGTGTCGACGACCTTCTCGAATCCATCGACGTAGTAGGTCTTGACGACGGACGCACCCAGTTCCGCGGCCATTCGCGATGCGAGGCTCATGTAACGGGCGTCTCGGACCATGTCACGACCCACTGCTGTCACAGCGAGCGTTGGGATCCCGAGGCCGTTGGCCTCGTCGACCATCTCGGTGAATCCCAGTATCGTATCCCTCTCGAAGGATGAACCGACGAGTATGGAGAACGCGATGCCAGCGACGTTCAGTCTGACAGCATCGTCGATGGAACAGACGATGCCCTCGTGGAGCACATCTGGATTGAGGATGCTGGTCCCGCCCGAAACACGTAGTACGATGGGAACGTCCGTGTCAGCCGGGATGTAATGCCTGAGAGCGCCCCTTGTGGGCATGAGCACGTCCGCGTGCGGCAGAAGCGGTCCGACGGTCTCGGCTATGTTCTCGAGTCCGGTGGTCGGACCCATGAAGTAGCCGTGGTCGACCGCCAGCATGACCGTCTTGCCATCCGGCTTGATGATCTTCGACATCCTGTTCTTCATTCCCCAGTCCATGATAGCGCCTCCTCTTCGTTGAGCAATCGATGAGGTGTTATTTGAAACTAACTAGAAGATATCAATTGGATATCGCATCAAAGGCATTCCTCAACGGATCCATCTGAGCTTCTTGATGAACTGGTATCTGATGAAGTATCTCTCATCGCACACATTGCATTCAACCGTCCGGATGCCGACAGACCGCCTTACCAGGATCGAAGATGGATAGGTCCTGGTATACGAGTCCACCTCTTCCTCGGTCGTCCTTACGATGTTCGCCCGAACATCGGTGAAGTTGCCATATTCCCCGCATTTGGGGCAAGACGCCGATAATGAGTCCAAAGCAATTCCTACGAAGGCGTAGAAGATCGATACGTAGATCAGAAGACGGAACCATTGAGTGAAGCCGATCTCATTTGTAAGGATATAGTACATGATGACTAGGGCTGCTATGATCTGAACGATCAGCAGGACCAGTAGACCATCGCGCTTCTTGATCCGATCATCCCCTCGTTGAAGAATGGCCCACGTACGTTATATCTCTATCCATCCTGCCGAAAAACCTATTATTCACGATGCCATTGACAGAACATGGCGGGTTTACGCCCAGCGTTAGCGATATTCGCACTGGCACTCCTTTTCTGTATTGTGGTAGCGGATGCCGATGCGCAGACAGTACCCACCTATACACAGTCATCCACAGGTCTTCCGACCCAGGACATCTGGACGACGAAACTCGTCTTCTTCGACATCGACGAGGATGGGGACCAGGACCTCCTGGCGCTTGGTCCGAGGAAGGGAAATGCGGCGAAGAACATGCACGTCTGGAAGTGGACAGGGACATCCTGGTCGGAGGCTACCACGGCCGAAGGGCTGGCCTCGATCGACCATTCGAGTTACGGCGGATTCGCCTTCGCGGACTTCGACAACGACGGTGACTGGGACATCGGTGCTGGAAGCCACGGCGCGGACGATGTCAATGCCTATTCAAAGTTCACTGCTGCCACCTATACGGATTCATCGACGGGATTGAACACGGCGAGGGATGCGTGGAACATAGAGTTCGGGGACTACAACTCGGACGGCGACATGGACATTCTCGAGACCGGGTTCTGGGGAATGGACACGAGGCCGTTCGCGGGGAGCGGCCTGGGGACGTGGCTCGATCAGTCCGCCGACCTCCCTGACGGGAGCTCCCGGGTGGATGGAATGTTCTGCGATATCAACATGGACGGCAACCTCGATATAATCGCGACATGGAGCGGAGGCGATTGGGTCTACGTCGGCGACGGGAACGGCTCCTGGACCAACTCGAGCACCGGGCTTCCGCGATCGAGCGTCGGTTTCGGCAGGGGGATCAACTACGGTGATTTCAACAACGATGGATTCACCGACATCGTGATGTCGGCGGGATCCGAGACCCGTGCTTACGCTGGGGATGGAACGGGGAACTGGACAAACGTGTCCGCCGGGCTTCCTCAATACACATACTCGTCAATAGCGATGGGCGATATGAACGGAGACAAGTACGATGACATGGTCGGGATGATCAATTCCGACCCCGGAGTGGTGGAGCTTCACCTCTACACCGGAGCGAACAGCTGGGTTAAGGCCGATACGACCACCATGACCGGTAACGGCGAGGGATGGCGCGTCGGTATCGGCGATTTCGACAACAACGGATTCAACGACATCGTCGCCGGGTTCGGGACGGACAGCGGACCCGATTATCCTGGAAGCATACGCGTCTGGCGCGAGTCGACAGCAGCATCGGACCTCGATGTCGAGCTCACCTTTCCGGACGGAGGCGAGATGTTCCTGGGAGAGAGCGCCTGGTTCATCAAGTGGCTCTCTGAGGTCCCCTCGACCTCCACCGGGATTGAGATCGAGCTCGAGTACTCGACGGACGGAGATGATGGCCCGTGGACGTCCATCGACTCTGGACTTCCGAATTCAGGCATCTACCAGTGGGCCGTTCCGGACGAGGTCAGCGGCGACTGCTTCATCAGGATCACGATCACTGACTCTGACTCCGGAGAGGCCAGTGACACCAACGACAACGCGTTCGGGATCGGAACCTCCGCAGGAGGCGCTGGAGAACGCGAACCCCATGATCCGATCGACATCAACAGCGACGCGGAATGGACCGCGGCCAACGGCGTGCGATCCGGCTCGGGGACGGAGGCGGACCCCTACATCATTGAGAGATGGGACATCTGGGGGGACGATTCCACCTGCATCTCGATCTCGGACACGAGGTCATACGCTATCATCCGCGACTGCCACCTCCACAACACCACCGGGCTGGCCCAGGGGATCTCCCTAACGAGCGCCGAGAACATCACCATCGAGGACAATGACATCGACCACACGCACCACGGAGTTCACGCCTCCGCCGCTGAATTCCTCCTGCGGGACAACCGGATAATCGACATCGAGGCGAGGGGCGTGATGGTCTCCGGAGAGACCAATCGTATCACTGCCATCGGCAACCTCCTTCGGGACACGGGCGCATACGGATTCAACCTTGACGGCTCGGGTGGTATGTGGTGGTCCGGTCAGTGGAAGTATCCCGCCCTGCTTGAGAACAACACCATCTCCGGGGCGGCCAACGGCATCTACCTCAGAACGGCTTCCGGCGTGTTCCGAGGGAACGTCATCAAGGACTGCAGTTATGGGGTCCATTGCACCCTCGGGAAGTCCTTCGACAAGGCCGTCAACTGCACTTTCGAGGACAACTTGGTGAGGGACAACGACATCGGTATGTTCGTGGCCCTCATGCACGAACCCCTGGACGGGGGGCGGTCCTGGTCGGTCATTCGCGGGAACCGCTTCGAGAGGAACATCGTCAAGGGATTGAACCTGGCCCACGACGCCGACTATACCATCGAGAACAATACGATCGCATTCAATCCGGTGGGCATCGACGATGTGGCCTACGGCAACCGGACATACCGGAACAACACGATCAAGTACAACCTCGGGGGCCTCACCTTCAGGAGCATATTCACGATAGACCCCGACAGGGAGAGGGTTCAACTTGCCGAGGTGCTCGACAATGACATCGTCAACAATGCATATTACGGCATCATGTCCTCTTACCATAACTACCCGGGTGAGGTCAGCGGTAATTATTACGGCGGGGTGCCCGGGATCGACGGCGATCTGCTCGATGGCAACATTGGTGGAGGATATCAGGGTTCGCCCAACGATCCAGAGACCCCGGCCATATCCTCCCCTGTTATCATCGTGAACGATGGAATGAGCATATCGATCGATTCGGACAGGACGCTCAACACGAGCTACTTCGTTCGTTGGGGAGGGGAGTTCGAACTGGACGGTGCTGACATCGACCTCGCCGGACACTGGATCGCAGGAAAGATCGGTTCATATCTCAATACGTCCGGGGGAAGCATGGACAACGGTCTGACCCTTGCCCTGGCGACGGACCATGCGATGATCGAGGGCACTTCATTCGACAACATGGCGGCCGCGGTCTCCGTGTACAGGGCGTCCCCATACATCGGGAACATCACGGTGACAAATGATAACACGACGTTCGACACCAGCGGTACCATCGAGCACATCAAGTTCGTGATCCGACGAGCAGGGATCTATCTCTTCAGGGACACCGCGACGATCCAGGGAGGGACACTGAACACCGGCGGTTGGTTCGGCATATATGCTATGTACAGCAAGGCCAGGATCACCGACACTGCGATCACCAACAATGACATCGGGGTCGGGGCCAGAGAGGGCCATCTGACGTTGAAGGGCCTGACCATATCGCTCTGTTCCATGGCAGGGATCGCCAACGATGACGACTGGTGGAAATACGGGAACATGTCCATTGACATCGATGGGTGCGATCTCCAGAACAACGATATCGGCATAGAGCTCGCCTACGGGCAGATCGAGGGCGAGGGGACGCCCCACGACATCACGATCACTAACAACACAATAGACGGCGGCACCCACGGCCTCTATCTGGAGATCGAGGACGTTACGATCCTGGGGAACGAGGTCACCAACAACGGGGTATATCTCGACGCTTCCAGAGCGATCGTCAAAGGAAACACGATATCGAGTGGAACTGGACTCATGCTCGTCGGAAATGCCATAAGGATGGAGAACAACACCTTCGATCAGAACGTGCGCGGCCTGTACGTCCACGACAGCGCACCGATCGTCGTGAACAACGATTTCACCCGCAACCAGTACGGCGTATACGCCCAGGATCAGGCCCAACCGAAGCTCAAGTTCAACAATTTCGAGGACAATACCGAGTACGGGGTCTACAACGATGATTCGTCCACCCTTGTCAATGCGACGTTCAATTGGTGGAACTCGGCATCGGGACCCGGGGGAGAGGGTTCGGGCGACGGCGACGACGTGTCGGAGTACGTGGCGTTCGAGCCATGGCTCCTCGTCGAGAGCGACCACAGCGGCCATTACCAGAACATCGCTCCCAAACTCCCGACCGTGATAATACCGACCGATGCTGGATTCTTCCTCCGCGCATCGGGAAGGACGGAGGACCCGGAGGGGGACATCGTCCGAAGCGTGGAGGTCATGCTTGAGAATGAGACCTATTCCTCCGGATGGATCGAGGCGAACGGCTCATGGCGCGACGTTCTCGACAGAGGCGGGTATTCCCACGCCTTCGACACGATGGCAATGGAAGGGGAATACGACCTCTCGATCAGATGCTATGACGGGAACGATCATTCGCCCATCGCGTTGACCAAGGTGACGGTCGTCGCTCCGTATATCGAGGACCATGATCCGATCGTTATCGAAGGGAACTCTGACCTCACTTCGGAGAACGGCGTAAGGTCCGGATCCGGTACTGCGGAGGACCCGTACATGATCGAGAGGTGGAACATATCCTCGATGGACTCCACGGCCCTAGACATCAGCGACACCACGGCCCATGTCGTCATCTCGCTCTGCAACATCTATGGCAACGGTTCGAACGGTGGGATCTCCATCGTCAACTCGAGGAACGTCGTTGTCGAGGACTGCCGCTTCGTCGAGAACAGTTACGCGATCCGGATAGCGGACGACAGCCTGGTCGACATGGACAGGTCGATGTATCTCGGTTCTGAGGGGGATGATATCTATTCGAGGGACAGCCTGGTCAACATCACAGACTCCGTCTTCTGGACCGAGGGGTATCCCGCCAACCTGGAAGGGGGGCCGGAGGTACCGTCGCGTGTTTCAGGCTGTTTCTTCACCGCGGGCACTCTCTTCGTGACCGACATCAACCTGACCTTCGAGGACAACGTGATGATCGGCGGGCAACTCTTCGGCGGATCGATGAGCGGCGACATCCCCTATTATTTCAACATCTCGGACAACGTGTTCGCCTACGGTTCCGCCGGGATATGGTTCAACTGGGGGAATTCCACGATCGAGAGGAACCTCCTCGTAGATCACATAAATGGATGGGGTGTGTGGGGAGACCGTTCCAACATGACCATGAGGGACAACAACATCTTCGGCAACAGGGACGGCGTGGAGAATGGCGACGACCTGATCACCATAGACGCCCGCTGGAACTGGTGGGGTGCCGAGAACGGCCCGTCCGGCGAAGGTGACGGCGACGGAGATGCCGTTAGCGAGGACGTCCTGTTCGATCCCTGGCTCACCGAACCTGTTGTGTTCAACGAGGACCCGGTCATTGTTATCGCGGAACCGGACGGTGCCAATGACACGTCCGACAACGTTTTCACGATAATATGGAACGCAACAGATCCTGACGGCGACGACATCACTGTCGACCTTTACTGGGACGTTGACAATGACCCTGGCGGTACGAGTATTCTGGCTGATGACATGGATCCCGTCGGTACGTTCGATTGGGACATCTCTATGTTGGACGAGGGCGATTATTACGTGTACGCTACAGCGGAGGATTCCCGTGGGGGTATGGCATCAGCTTACTCGGACGGCCCTGTGACCGTGGACCATGCGCCCTCGATCGAGGTCACGACCCCACCAGAGGGGGGAGCGGAGGCCGAGGACGAGTACTCGATCGAATGGACGACGATGAACGCCACGGATAGCGCCATCATCGACATCTACTACGACGTTGACACCAATGGAGAGAACCTGGAGATCGTCAAGACTGGCCTCAACGACACGGGATCGTACGACTGGGGCCTGGACGCTGTCCAGGATGGCGAATACTACGTCTTCATCGTCCTGACGGACGGCGAGTTCAACGCCACCGGTTGGAGCTCTGGAATGCTCACCGTCGACCACCCGAGCACGACGCCGGTGAACCACAAACCGAAGATTACCGTGCACGCTCCGGAAGCGGGCAAGAACAACACGGCGAACGAGGAGTTCACGATCACATGGACCGCGAGCGACGAGGACGGTGACGAGGTCTACATCAGGCTCCAGTACGACGAGGACGACCAGGTCGGCGGTGGTGTGAACATCACCTCGGACTGGGTTCTAGCGTCTCTGTCGGAGTGGGACTGGGATACGACCGATGTCCCCGAAGGGAAGTACTATGTCTATGCGGTCGTGGATGACTCCAATGGCTCGCAGGCGCACGATTTCTCGAGCGGACGGGTAACGATAGTCCACCCCGAACCCGGAGAGAACACCGCCCCCACCATTACAATAGTTACCCCTGAGGACGGAGCGACAGTGAACGGCACCGTATGGATCAACGGAACGGCCCACGACGCCGACGGCAATGACGACATCGAAAGGGTTCGGATACGGATAGGAAGCGGGTCCTGGAGGACGTGCGACGGTACCTCTGACTGGTCCTACGAGTGGAACGCATCCAATGCCGACAACGGGGACGTCACCATCAGGGTGGAGGTCGAGGACGCGGAGGGGGATACGGGCACCGATCAGATCACGTTGACGGTCGACAATTTCATCCCGGGGCCGCCGTGGATATCCATAATATCCCACGACGAGGGAGAGACTGTCTCCGGCACCATCGAGATCTGGGGCTCTGCCGGCGGCGACCTCGACCTGGAAAGGATCATCCTCGAGATCGACGGTACCGACGTGGACGTCACGGGCCTTTCGTTCTGGGAAGGGGAATGGGACTCGTCCCACATCCTCTACGAAAGCGTTACCATAGTGGCGACGGTCGAGGACGAGGATGGAAGGACGAATACCTCAACGATGAACATCACCGTCGATAACATCCCTCCCGTGGTCAACGAGGACCCGACCATCAACGTAGAATCCGGTCCGACGTCCGTCAGAAAGGGTCGAACCGTTACGATCGTGGCGGCGGTGGACGATCCCGATGGCAGGGATGACATCGTGACCGTGTTCGGGGACCTCAGGGACAACGAGGGAAACACGGTCCTCGAGATCACCGACACCGAGCTCAACTGGGTAACTGGGACGGTCTACTTCTCGATCGATACGAGCTCCATGGAGACGGGCAACTATATCCTGTTCATATTCATAGTCGATTCTCAGGACGCGGGAGATTACGACACGTGGTCGTTCAAGGTCGTCGCTGCGGACAGTGATGACAAGGACGACAGCAACGATCTCGTCTGCGCAGCTGTCTTCATCGGCATCGGAGTCGCCCTGCTTGTCCTGCTGAGCACGAGCTCCAGGAAGGGTGAGGAACCTGTCCGGGCACAGGTGCTGCAGAGCAACGTCGTTACGGGACAGCAGCTCCCACCGCCGCCCGGCCAGCCACTGCCGCCGCCACCTCCACCCCCGCCGACCGATGTACCTCCTCCCCCCCCTGGTTGGGTTCCACCTCCACCGGAGGAGCCGATAGACGTCGAGGTGTACGAAGTGGAGGTGCTGGAATGATGAGGGGCATTGAATGAGATTCAGTATTGGAAGATGGATAGCGGTCTTCGCCATCCTATCGATCACAGTTCTGATGCTCACGGTCCAGCACGTCAGCGCCATAAACGATCCGCCCCCCGAGGGAGGTCACGTCGAAGGGGACTGGACCGTCACAGATATCCGTTCGTACACTAGCTGCACGATAACGCTCCATGGGAACCTCATCATTCAGAATTCATTGACCTTCAACAACGTCACACTGCTGATCCAGTCGGACGCCCAGGACCTCTTCGCCATCAACGTCACGGGGACCTTCAATGTCTACGACCTCGACGATGACAACGCGACGGCAATCGACGCGAGCGTGATCTCACCGGATGACATGGACTACTACTTCGACCTCACGATATCCGCCACCGCAGCGGTGGACATGCAGAATTCGATCATGAGGCGATATGACGACGTGACCGTCCTCTCTTCCAACGTCGATTTCATCAACAACAACTTCACCGACCTCGACAACTCCGGGTTCGACATTATAGGGTGCGCTCCCACGATCAGGGGGAACAACGTCACTTACGACGCCATGACCTCGAACGCGTTCGTGTTCACGGCATGCGACGGCTTCGTCTTCGAGGACAACAGGGTGGACCATCCGTGGTTCCACATCATTGCCGACGGATGCGAGGGTGTGACCTTCCGCAACAACACGTTGACGAGAGGGGACAGGTCGATCGTGGTGCACGAGACCACGGCCACAATCGAGGACAACTACTTCAAGTGGAACGGCAAGACCGTCGTCGTGGAGGAGGGCACCGCCATCGTGCGGCGCAACACCTTCTTCCAGGTCGGTGCCGCTCTCGCTACGGACGAAGTGACGACGAACGACGTGGAGGCCTACGACAACCACATCGAACAGTGCGGAGAGGCCTTTCTGCTGCCTGGACCCGGATCCGAGAGCACCGCCAGGATACACGACAACGTCATCATCGACTGCTGGGGGGCCGTAGGCCTCTTCACCGGCCTGTCCGCCAGGATCTACGACAACCACATCGAGGGATGTATCGTGGTCTTGTACACCACCGGTTCGGCATCGGAGTTCTACAGGAACACCATCATCAACAACTCCTACGTGTTCTACTCACGACACTCCGCGGTGACCGAGGCCAGCAACAACATGATGGCCAACAACGTCATGGTCGCTGCCATCACGGAGGGGTCGGAACTCACCCTCGAGAACAACGTCATGCGGTTCAACCCGATGGGCATCTATACGTACGAGAGGAACACCGGAGGCGCTCACGTCCTGATGAGCGGCAACGATATGTACGACAATCCCCTCTTCGCGATCTGGAACGTCGATGACGACAGCAGGATAGATGCTGACAACAACTACTGGGGAGGAGTTCCGAACGAGGACGGCGACCGCATCATCGGCCCGAACGTCGACTACGAGCCGTACTCGAACTCGCCCAACGACCCGGCCACGCCAGAAAACCCTTTCACGCCCCACATCGTGACCGGCCAGGAGACGTATCAGGGGGAATTGAACGCAACCGGCCCATGGATAGTCAGGGACGGCGGGAACCTGACATTCGATGACATCTCTTTCGACCTTCACGGATACTTCATCGGGGTCAAGAACGGCGGTGAGTTCACCGCCTCCGGAAACATCGAGAACGGGTCCGCGATCGCGCTCTCCTCGGATCCGATCACCATGGCCGACATGACCATCAGCGAAATGGAGGCGAACGTGCTGGCGTTCCTCGGTTCGCCCCACCTCGAGAACCTTACCATCGAAGCACCGAACAGCGAGACCCAATGGGCCATGGTCCAGAGGTCCCTGATCTGGTCGGGCATGTCGGACCCCACCATCGTGGACATCGATTTCGACACGTCGAACGACACCTACGCGATATTCTTCGATCGGTCGAACGGGACCGTCAGCGACTGCACCTTCACGGCCGGCGAAGGCGTTGTGATCCACCAGGGGAACGTGACGATCGAGAACTCCACGTTCCACGCGAATTCCACGGGACTCTTCGCCAGCCACTGCGTGCTCTCGCTGAACGAAGTGGAATTCGATGGCGTCGAGGTGGAGCTCACAAGCACCAACGCCACCGTAACATCGAACTCCTTCGACGATTGTACCATTGGTCTCACGTACGTCAACGGAACGATCAGCGACGTGCAGATGCTGCGATCGTCGGTAGGGGTCACGAATTCCGACATAGGCATCCACCGCAGCGGCCTCGATCGATCCCCTGTATCGCTACTGAGGACGGACATCTCGTTCAGGAACAACTCGGTCATGAATTCAAGGCTCTCCCTGAGCACGGTACGAGGTGTGATAGCCAACAACACGTTCGAGGACGCCGCGACAGCGATACTGGTCAGCACGGGCTCGGCCCACATCAACTACAACAACTTCAGGGACAACGATGTGGCTATAAGCAACACAGGGTCCCACAGGGTGAACGCCGTCTACAATTACTGGGACTCCGATGACGGCCCGGGAGGGGACGGCCCAGGGTCCGGAGACAACATCCACGGGGACATCCTTCACGAACCGTGGGCGACCGCTCCCATTGATAGCGAAGGCAGACTGTTGAACTTCGCCCCTGAGGTAACGCTCGACGACTACCGCGGGACCGTCCAGAACAGCATCCTGTTCTCCGGCTGGGCCTGGGACCCCGACGGGGACACCATCACGGTCGAGATGAGGATCACAGGACCCGGATACGACTCCGGGTGGATCGAGCCGATCGAGATCGAAAGGTACAGCGGGTGGACCCAGTGGTTCCATCTCTGGGACGCTCACCGCCTGGATGGAGGGACCTACAGCCCGAGGGTCCGCGTCTCCGACGGTCTTCTAACAACGGAAGCCCCGGACACCTTCGATATCGTCCTCGTAGCATTGACATACACGACCCACTCGCCGATCCAGATCAATTCGGACGCGGACCTCCTCAACCCCGCGAACGGTGTCACAGGCGGGTCAGGTTCGGAGAGCGACCCGTACATCATTGGCGGATGGGAGATCGTCCCGACGGGCTCGACCCTGCCCGCGATAAGCATCCAGAACGTACAATCCCATGTCGTCATCGAGGACTGCCGGTTCACCAACGGGGCCGAGGATTCGCTCTACATCCGGCTCCTCGATTCGCCCAACGTCGATATGATAAGGAACTGTACCTTCAACACCTCGGAAGGTTGGGGGATATCCGGCAGGAACGACGAGGGGTCCCCGATAACCATGGAGCTGGTGAACAACCTCTTCGTCGAGATCGACGCTTTGGGTGTCCGCCTGTACAACTACTCCATCGAATTCGTCGAGAACCACATGATCGGCGACGTCTGGACGGGTGGGGCCGTCGTCGTCAGTTCCTACGTGGCAAACGAGGACGCAACGGTCAGGGACAACGTCTGCTACGAGTCGGCAACAGGATTCGTCTTCCAGGAGCTGGACGCGGAGATCCACGATAATATCTACGTCGGATGTCGTGCCGGTGCGATGACGGAGACCGACCACTCCAACATTTCTGTATACCATAACCTGGTAGCCAACAGCGGTTTCGGTGCGATATTCAACGGCGACGTCCCGAGGGTGGAGAACAACACCTACATCGGCAACCAGAAGATAACCCACTACAACGGACAGAACCAGGGACTGAGCATGATCCTCAGGAACAACACGTTCCAGAACAACGAGGAGGGTGTCTCTAACTCGTTCAACGGCTATACCGACGCAAGATGGAACTACTGGGGGGCCTCCGATGGACCGTCCGGCCATGGCTCCGGGAGCGGGGACCCCGTGGACGACCTCACCGAATACGATCCGTGGCATTCCGACGGTCCGGCCGGTCCCAACCATCCACCGAGGATTCTGTTCATCGACCCCAGGACAAATGTGACAGTGAAGGACGAGATCGAGTTCATCTGGTACGCGACCGACCTCGACGGGGACGATCTCAGTGTGAACCTGTCATATGGACAGGTCAACGACACGGCGAACGCGACGGCGATAACGGTACTATCGAACGAGTTCAGGTACACATGGAACGTGTCGGGTGTCCCTGACGGCCATTACGTCGTCATCGCGAATGTCACGGCGGTCAACGCCAGCCATCAGGTCATCAGCCGAACGATCATCGTCGACAACAACAGGCCGCCGTCGATCGAAATCCTTGAGCCCGACGGCGATTCGGACGTAACACATGATATTTACAACATCACATGGAGCGCACAGGACCCTGACGGGGACCTCCTCGAGTTCTCGATCTTCATCTCGACGGACAAGGTGAACCTGACGCTTGTCACAGAAGGTCTGGTGAACGTCACATCCTATCACTGGAACGTTTCGGGAGTGGATGAGGGCGATTACTGGATACTGATCGAGGTCTCTGACGGAAAGGATTCGGCGTCATCGTGGAGCGAGGGGCCCTTGACGGTCGATCAGGCTCCCTCCATAGGGATCACATCGCCTCCGCAGGGGGGTGCCGAGGCCGACGAAGAGTATACGATCGAATGGACCACCGGGAATGCGTCCTCAGAAGCTATCGTGGACATCTACTTCGACGTATCAACATCGGGTTCGGACCTCGAGATCGTCAAGACCGGGGTCGGCGATGATGGGTCGTACGAATGGGACCTTGGAAGCGTTCCGAACGGGGACTACTACGTTTACATCCTGCTGACCGACGGGGCTTTCACCGCAGAAGCCTGGAGTCCGGGAGTGCTGACGGTGGACCACCCCGGTGGGTCGGAGCCGAAGAACCACAGGCCGACGATCAAGATACACGATCCTGATCCGAAGAAGAACAATACCGCGAACGAGGAGTTCACCATCACGTGGACGGCCGATGACGAGGACGGCGACACCGTATACATCAGGCTCCAGTACGACGAGGACCACCAGGTCGGAGGCGGGGTCAATATCACGAGCAACTGGATAAGGGCCGACCTCTCGGAATGGGACTGGGACACGACCGATGTCCCGGAAGGGAGATACTACATCTACGCCGTCGTCGACGATGCCAACGGCTCTCAGGCCCATGCGTTCTCCGACGGAAGGGTGAAGATCGTACATCCTGAACCTGGAGAGAACACAGCGCCAACGATCATCATCGACAGCCCGGAGAACGGTTCTACGGTCAACGGAACCGTCTGGATCAACGGGACCGCCCACGACGCGGACGGGAACGACGACATCGACAGGGTGAGGATCAGGATCGACGGCGGGTCCTGGAAGCTATGCGACGGGACCTCCGGATGGTCCTACGAATGGGATACGTCCAAGAACGACAACGAGGAGGTCACCATAGAGGTCCAGGTGGAGGATGAGGAGGGTGATACCGGGAGCGACGGTATCGTCGTCACCGTGGACAACTACATCCCGGAACCCCCGTGGATCGGGATCGAGTCACCGAACCTTGGCGATACTGTCTCCGGCATGGTCCCGATATGGGGATATGCAGGCGGTGACCTGGAACTGGTCACCGTGACCGTCACCGTGGATGATGTGGACCTCGAAACCAGCGGTCTTTCCACTTGGCATGTCGACTGGAACTCATCGCTGATCCTGTACGATACCATCATTATCACCGCGACAGTGGAGGACGATAGCGGTGCCACAAACTCCACATCTCTCTACGTCACGGTGAACAACACGAAGCCAGATGTGAACCACAGCCCGACAGTAACTGTAGGAACGGACCCCGATGACGTCAGAAAGGGAGGGACAGTTATGATCGAGGTCACCGTGGACGATCTGGACGGTCTCGAGGACATCGTCTCGGTCTCGGCGGACCTGAGGGACGCAAGTGGCACCCACGTCTTAGAGATGGATAGCACCGATCTCTCATGGTCTACGGGAACTGTCTCGATCTCCATCGACACACGACACCTGGAACCCGGTACGTACATCCTTTACATACACGTCACCGACGCCTCCGGGGGGAGCGATGTCGGGATGTTGACGTTCAACGTGAGGTCGGCCGTGGACGAGGACAAGGGCGAGGATAATGACCTTGTCTGCGCAGCTGCGTTCATATTCATCGGTCTGGCTGTCCTGCTGGTATTGAGCCTTGTCGGAGGGAAGGGAAGGAGGGAGAGTATCCGGGAGATGGACTTGCCGCCTCCACCGACCGATATGACGGTGCCTCCGTCACCTCCAGACATGGGGTTGCCGCCTCCGCCAGGGCAGGTGCTCCCGCCCCCTCCAGGCGACGTCATGGACGTGGAGGTTCTAGACGTCGAGGTCATCGAGGAATGACCGTTCAGCGGAAAATGTATTTAACAGGATACAGGCTTACTGCCACATGGGAGAGAAGGTGGCCGTTTTCGACATGGATGGCGTTCTGGTACAGGGCGTGAGTTCATGGGCCACCGTTCACCGGGCCCTCGACACCGACAACGAGAAGGGTTATCTGGCCTACAAGAGCGGGCGCATAGACGACCACGAGTTCATGGCGTCGGACATCAGGTTGTGGTCCGAACGCGGGATAGAGACCGTTGACGAGATCGAGCACATCGTCGAGAACATCCCACTGATGAAGGGCGCCGAGACCGTGGTATCCTACCTTCAGGGCTGCGGTTACATCATCGTGATCGTATCCGGCGGGCTCGACCTGCTGGCGAACCGCCTGGCAGAGGAGCTCTCTATCGACCATTCGGTGGCCAACGGGCTCGAGACGACCGAGGATGGACAACTGACGGGGCGGGGCGTCCTCAGGGTCCCGCTGCTGAACAAGGGGGCACCGCTCAGGGTCATCCTTGGAAGGATCGGAGAGGTCGAGAGGATAATATCGATCGGCGACAGCCCTGTGGACATCCCGATGTTCGACATGAGCGACCTCTCTATCGCGTTCAATCCGAGGGAGAAATCGGTCTCGGATGGCGCGGACAGGACGGTCTTCTCCGACGACCTGTCTGACATTCTGGAGTTCATAAGACCGTTCGAGAATGTTTGCCCCGACTGACGCGAGCTTCTTGAGAGGATGGCGGTGGTCATCGGAGTGGAGATCGCGTCAATCGGAGCCGTTGTTCTTCGCCTCGTTGAAGGCCTCTCGTCCTTTCGCGGTGATCTGGTATTCGAACAGGATGGTGAACGACAGACTCGGTAGGTCTATCGGCGGGTCATGGGTGATCATGCCCGCATCCTCGAGGGCGATGAGTATCTCGGTGAAGTCCGTCACCGGTTTTCGGAGCTTGGCCTCGAGCCTCGGCAGGTAGATACAGCCGTTCGGCTCATTTGCCAGGATCTCCATGATCGCGATATGCTCCTTCGCGAATTGCTTCCTCGTCGCCACTCCGTTCACCTACGGTCGGGATAGACCGTCCCTCGCCTTCGCAGTCAGCCTGTACTGCGGGACCATCGGATGCATCACGTCCCCCGTGATAACGGTCCCTTCCTGGGAGATGTAGCCGTCCCTCACTAGGCCACAGATTTCGCACGCGAACTCGCTTCAAGGCTTTCCGAGCCGGAACTCCATGACTGGCATCACCATGGAGTCGCCGTTCTGGGCCATAAGTTCCAGTATCCGGGACCTGTCCCCGCTGGGGGGTTTGCGAGCGTCCGTCCGACCTCCATTCGGGCTCTTTGACTGCATTCACCGACCACCACTCGGTTTCCCTTGTATCCTATTTTTTCATTTATGGTATATAAAGCCACTGTGGTTATTTGCAATCACGGATTTCCGCGTTTATTCTTGAAATGTGCCGAAAACGGCTTCAAATCGCCTGTGTGGAAAGACACACACGCATCAGTGTGATGCACTAATCGGTCCTTCCGTCCATCCGGAAGCTCTCCTTGATGTAGTAGTCGTGTCCGCCCCATGTGAACCGACGTCCCCAGAAGTAGTAATGACCGAAGACCGTCATGAATATCGTGTAGCTTATCGGTGTGGCCAGGATCAATGCGCCGAACCTTTCGCCGGCGGAACGGGCTATGATGTATCTGAACACAACGGCTTGAACGTAGAATGCCCCCAGAACGATCAAGGCCAAGCAAGGATAGCCGAGGAGGAACAGGACCACTGAAAGTGGAAGGCCTATGGCGACCTGGCCGTTCAGGAACCCTCCGCGTGTCAGTTCGTTCCTCATCGCAGGGTGCTGGAACCTGCGTACCGTGATCCCCCACCGGACTATCTTCTTGTGCAGCCTGCTCCACGAGGCCATGTTCTCCTGGGGTCGGAGTATCACCCCGGGATTGTAATACAGGGCGTGATCCCGCTCGCGGAGGACGTAGGCCAGGATGAGGTCGTCGTTGTAGGTGTCCGTCCAGTAAGGCGCGACCTCCTTCACGACCAATTCCCTCTCTATGGCCATCGAATGCCCGGAAAGGTAAGCAGGGAATGTCTGGCTCTGCCTTGCGAACGCCGCCAGGTACATCACCAGGTTCGAGGAGAGGGTGAAGAACCGGCCGAGGCGGTTCCTGCCGAGCACTATCACCGGAGCACCTACCGCACGGATGACCCTGCCGTTGTGCTTCCTCCCGATGGGCGACACCATCCTCTGGACCCAGTCCCTTTCGAACTCGAGGTCCGCATCGCTGAAGAGGACCACCTCGCCCTCGATATGGTCGAGGGAGCCGAGGAGCGCATGGTTCTTGCCGACCCGCTCGGCCGGATCGTGTGCTCCGACGAAGACATGCCGGACGTGGTCATACCTGGAGGCCACATCGATCCCGACGCTCGCTCCTGGCTCTCCCTCGACGTTCGACACCAGCAGGACGTCGTAGTTGGGGTAGTCCTGCTCGCACGCGCTCACGATGTACTTCTCGAGTTCCGGGTCGTCGGAGAGGATGGGCATGACGACGCTGACAGAACGCTTCGTCTTCGGGAACCTCCGCGCACCGTGCCGATCCAGATACCTCTGGTACCTGAACTGTATGAACGACAGGCCGCAGTAGGCGATGAATCCGATGGTCAGGGCGATGGCGATGAGGTCCAGCATCTACTCCAGGTGATGACATCTCCGGATTAAACGTTTGCGGAGACGATGACAATGAACGCCTGATCCAGTGGGACGCGTCGACGACAGCATGAAGCGTCGTCGAGCGCGTTTTCTAGGAAAGACGTGGACCGTTCCTTGGTCCAGAGAGGTCTTCCGCAGGGGCAATGGACACCAGAACGTTTTTTTACCCTGAAGGCTTAGCACTGTACCGATGAGCCGCCGTGCCATTGTCCCGTTCATCTGCGTGATGATGCTGTTGCTCCCCTCGATGGGCTGTCTGGACGTACAGCTCTGGAAGAGGTTCGTAGAGGGAGAGGAGAAGAAGCAGATCGGCTACGAGGACGTAGAGGTCCATTCATACTTCTGGAAGTACGACTTCACACCTACCGATATATTCAACGCATTGCTCGAGGGCGACCCGACAGGCCTCACCGACAAGGAGGACGAGAAATCCTTCAGGGTCAAGGAAGGCACCACGAGAATGGTCGTATCCTACAACCTGACCATGCTGAACCCGAGCGAGAGCGGATGGGAAGCGATACAGGCACTTGTCAAGAACACGATCGGCGATGACAACCAGGTCAACACGACCATGCACGCGCTCAAGAACCTTGACAGGCACCTCGAGATATGGGTGACGGGACCAGATTCGAAGGTGGCCGCCCACAGGCGCCACAACGAATCCCTTTCGGACACGGAACAGATCTTCATCGACGAACCTGAGGATGGGACCTGGACCATCAGGATAGAGTCACGAGGCATAGGCTTCGAGGATGATGGCACGGGCGTCCGGATGCATGACGAGTACCATGTCTGGACCCTGGTGAGACAGCCCAAGTTCAGCTGATCGCTTGTTAATCGAAAAGTTACGAACCTTCTAGAGTTCAGTCTATCCAGAATCGCTTCAGGGCGTCCTCCTCCATGAAATGGAGGTCGCCTGGTATCACGACGGTGTGTGGCGGGTCTCCCAATTCTGCGGCGATCACGTTCTCCAGACTGCCGGCGACGGCGATCTGGTCCAACGCACCGGCCCTCGATACTGCCGCGACGATGGTTCCCGGCCCGAATGTACCGCCCGCCTTGGCTGCCATGTCCAAAAGTTGCTGGAGCCCCTCGGAAGCTGTCATCAACCCATCTGGCCTTATATCGAGGAGTACAAGTGTATGGAGGCCTGTCTCCAGATTGGACCTGATGGCCTGGTAGGGACTGTCCGGAGCGTATCCCTCCTGCGGGAAGGGAACGGTCGTCGATCTGCCGAACTTGTACCACTGGAGGCCGAGCATGCCCGGTACGACGGTGGCGATGGATATTCCCGGTACGACGTCCACGTCGACACCCTTCTCCTCGCAGTCCATCACCAGGGTGAGGTGGGTTGTCGCGGTCATCCCGTCGCCGGGTACGAGAAGGCAGACCTCCTCATCCCTGGCCATCTCGATGAGCTGGTCGGACTCGATCGTGTCCCTGTCAAGTGTCTCGATGTCCTCCTTCAGCAGGGAGACCAGGCCGTCCTCGACCTGGACCGATGTGTAGCCGTCCAGAAAGACCCTAGTGCATGCCTTCGCCGTCTCGATTCCGCGGACGGTTATGTCCTGCGGGACCAGTCCGATCCCCACTATGTGGAGTGCCATCGTAATCACATGTACTTCGGAAGCGTCAGAAGCTCTGGCTCCACCCTGATCCCCTCGCCCTCGATCACCTCTCCGACGACCTGGGCCCTGTGATGGTCGGTGAGGATGTTCAGGGCCTTCTTCCCATGTTCGGGCGAGACCACGACCGCCATCCCCATCCCCATGTTGAACGTGCGGTACATCTCGCTGGTCGATATGTTGCCCGCGTCCTTTATCAGTCCGAAGATGGGCTGAGGGTCGATGGGGGTGCTGAACCTGTATCCGAGGCCCGGGTTGAGGCGGGTCACGTTCCTGTAGCCACCGCCCGTGATGTGGGCGATCCCGTGGACATCGACCTTCTCCACGAGGTCCAAGATCGCCTTGACATATATCCCGGTGGGCTCGAGGAGCGTCTCGCCCACGGTCGAATCCCCGAACTCCTCGCCGTAGCGGGAACCGAGGACCTTTCTGATGAGGGTGTATCCGTTGGAGTGCGGCCCCGTGGATTCGATGCCTAGGATGAGGTCGCCGACGGAGACCTTCTCTCCCGTGATGAGCCTGTCCTTCCGGGCGTAGCCAAGACAGGTACCGGCCAGGTCGAAGCCCTTCACGATCTCGGGGAGCGAGGCGGTCTCCCCGCCGATGACACTGATATCGGATAGTTCAGCCCCCCTGGCGAGACCCTTGCCGATCTGCTCGGTCTCCTCGGGGGATGGCCGCTCCATGGCCAGGTAATCGACGAAGGCCAGCGGTCTGACGCCGGCGCATATCATGTCATTGACGTTCATGGCGATGCAGTCGATCCCGATGGTGTCGAGCTTCCCGACGTCCCTGGCGAGTATGACCTTCGTGCCGACGCCGTCCGTGCAGAGTGATAGAGCGTAGTCCCCGAACTCGATCATTCCCGTGAAATGGCTTGATATGATGCCGTGCCTAGGTGTGACGTCCTCGAGGGACCTCAGGAGGCCGGATATCGCCTGGAACTCGAGCTCCACGTCGACGCCGGATTCCCTGTAGGTCCCGGGCATATCACATCCCCCCGTCGTCGTGGAGGGCGTCCTGGACCGCCTTCAGCCCGTCAGATCCGTACTTGGCGTCCTCGTCGTCAAGGTCGTCCGCCGGTTCCTCATCGGGTAGGTCATCGGGCCCCTCATCGTCTGGCTCATCCCCGGGTTCGTCTTCCGGTCCCTCTACAATGGCCTCGGGCTCGTCAACAGGCCCGTCGACCACCGGTTCCGCTGGTTCTCCGTCCTGGACCTCCTGTTCGGCGGCCTTCTCGTCAGCAGCCCCGGCCGTTCCGTCCTCGGCTTCTGCGGCCTCTTCCTCGGCCTCCGCGGCCTCATCCTCCTCATCGTCCCCCTCGGGAACGACCTGTAGGGTGACACCGACGAGGTCGGCGAGGTGTTTCTTGATCTCGGCGGGATCGGGGTCGATCCCGAAGTAATCGGGGAATCTTCCTGACGTCTCGAGCCTGAAGGACCGCCCGTCCGGTTTGACGGTTATCAATCCCATCTCCCGGAGGACCTTGACGTCCTCGTAGGCTCGGCCGCCTATCATCATCTTGAGCTTGCTCTGCTTGATCGGCTGGTGGAACGCTATGATGGCGAGGGTCTTCAGGGCCATCCTCGGGATCTCCTGTTCGGCCAGCTTCATCGTGTACCTGGCGTACTTCGCCCTGACCTCGAGGGCGAACCCGGTGGCGGTCTTCGTCACCACCAGGGAGGTGTCCCTGCCGGAATACTCATCGATGAGCTCCTTGGCGGCCTTGCGAACGGTCCGCCTGTCCAGTCCTGTGGCTTCGCTCAGCTCCTCGACCGTTATGGACTTGCCTGCCGAGAAGAGCGCCGCCTCGATTATGTACTTCGCAACGGTGACGCCTGACATCGGTCGGTGATAGGCCGACCGTCCATTTTAACCTTTCCGGGGAGCGGAGTGAAAATACAACCCGACCCATCACATCGACGCCAGCGAGACGCGTCGATCCTTTGACCGTCCCTGGATCGAGCGGGTCCGTGGACCGTTCGCATATCATTCGGTCGGCTTGGGGAGGATGGCTCCGGGATGGGTATCGGGCAGGTCCCCGCCGTTCCCTTATTTATACAGGCAGGTCAATCCACGTCCGATGTTCGAGATAAAGAAGCGGGACGGCCTGGCCAGGCTTGGCACATTCCACACCGAGCACGGCGTGCTCAACACGCCGACGCTGCTGCCCGTGGTCAACCCGCTGAAGCTCATCATCAAGCCAGAGGACTTCAAGAAGATGGGAGCCGACGGCCTCATCACCAACGCTTACATAATCCTCAGATCGGCGCGTCACAGGAAGGCGTTCGAGAAGCACGGGCTCCACACGGTCCTCAACTTCGACGGCCCGATCATGACAGATTCCGGGACGTTCCAGGCCCACGTCTACGGCCATGTCGATGTGAAGCCCAAGGATATAATGAGGTTCCAGGCGAAGATCGGTTCGGACATCTCGACGATCCTCGACCTCTTCACCGAGCCCGACACGGAGAGGAAGGAAGTCATTTCGATGGTCGACGAGACCGTCAAGAGGGCCGGCGAGGCGGCGAAGGGGCGCAAGGGGCGTGCCATCGCAGCGCCCGTCCAGGGATCCATCTTCCCCGACCAGAGGGCCAGGTGTGCTAGGGCCTACCGCGACATGGACCTCCAGGTCCATCCGATCGGCGGGGTCGTCCCGCTGATGGAGGACTACAGGTACGTCGAGCTCGTGGACGTCGTGATGTCCTCGGTGCTCAACCTCCCTCCGGAGAGGCCGACACATCTGTTCGGCGCCGGACATCCCATGGTGTTCGGGCTCGCGACACTCATGGGAATGGACCTCTTCGATTCATCGGCGTATGCGAAGTACGCCATCGACGACAGGATAATGTTCCCGTGGGGGACAAGGCATCTCAAGGAACTGTCAGCCTTCCCCTGCTCGTGCGAGACCTGCAGCAGGTACACCCCCAAGGAACTTATGCAGCAGAAGCCCGATGTGAGGCAGGAGGCCCTTGCGCGACACAACCTCTGGACGTCGTTCCAGGAGATCAAGGCCATCCACCAGGCGATCGCGGAGGGCAGTCTCTGGGAGTTCGTGGCCATGAGGACGTCGTGCCATCCGGACCTCTACGCCGCCTACAGGCATCTGCTCGAATGGTCTGACAAGATGGAGAGGTTCGAACCGCTATCGAGGACCAGCGAGTTCGTCACGAACCTGGTGGATGTCCAGAGGCCCGCCTTCGTCAGGTACCGGAAACGGCTCAAGGAGAGGGTCGTCCTGAAGGGCGACTGGTCAGTGGTCCAGCTCAAGGAGGGGAGTCCCTTCGACAACCAGCAGGAGAGGGACCGTGTCATCTTCCATCACCCGATCGGGTTCATACCGGATTCGCTGGACCAGATCTATCCGGCTGGCCTGGTGCACACGTCCGGAGAGATGTCCCTCTGGCGGAAGGCCGTGGACAGGTCGGTGACGATAGAGAGGGGGGACCCCATCGAGGACCCTGACGAGAGGCGCGTGAGGACCGTAGCCGCATATCAGTTCGGACCCGTGATCGCGGACCTCGTCCTCGCAGGCAGGCTGTCGATAGTCACGTCCAGCAAGACGGGAAGGATCAGGACCGTTCACGCCGACGGCGACCACGTGCTGTCGATGCGGAACGACGGGTTCTTCAGCCTGAAGGTCGCGGGTGCACGGCGTATCCAGGCCGGTACGGAGGCTCCGACGATGCGGGTCATAGTAAACGACGATTCCGCGGAGAACAATCGGCTCGGAAGGAACGTGTTCGCCCAGTTCGTCATCGACGCCGACCCGGGACTTGGTGTGATGGAGGAGACCATCGTCGTCAATTGCAACGACGAGGTTATGGCCGTCGGACGGACCATTCTGACCGGGGAGGAGCTTCCGCGGTTCGGGAAGGGGATCGTCGTGAAGGTCAGGGACGGTATCGGTGCGCCCGACAGCAAGAACGACCATTCCGAGGACTGAGGCGGACGCGTAAAACTCACTGGACCTCGCTAAGAATTCGTTTTAAGGTAGGGATCGGGCTCACTTGTTCAGGTACATCTGCTTGAGCCGCATGAGGGTGTCGGTGACGTCCTTCTGTTCCTCCATCCACTCCTCCTTGCTGACGCCGTCCTCTCCGACGGGTGCCGTCTTGGCCACTGGCAGCGGTTCCGGTTCGGGCTCCGGAACTGGCTCCGGCTCCGGTGCGGGCTCCTCGGCCGGTTCTCCGTCCATCCACTCGGTCCCGCCCTCGCTCTCGAAGGAGTCCCAGTCCTTCTCGAAGTCCTCTGCGGGCTCCTCGGCGACCGGTTCGGGTTCCGGTGCCGGCACAGGTTCCGGTTCGGGCGCGGGCGCAGGAGCGACCTCCGTCTCGGCCTCGGCGGGAGCCGGCCTTGGCGATCCCGTTCCGGGAACGGGGGTGGGCGAGAACTCGTACCTTTCCGACGGTGTGCCGAGCATGTCGAATATCCGCTCGGTCAGCCGCATGGCGTACCTGAAGTTCCGTGACTCGAACTCCGTGACCGCGCTCTGCATGAGGGTTGATACGTCCTTGTCGGACTTCGAGGACTCCTCGTCCGCGATCTTGAGGAGGAACTCGGCCTTCTGCCAGTCCTCGATGACCCGGTCGGCCTTGTTGATGGCCTCCTCGGCGAAAGTGATGGCGGCGGAGAACCGGCCCTCGTCGAAGGCCTCCTCGCCACGTGACATCAGCAGGTCGACCGACTTGTGGGTGATCTCGTTCTCGGCCATGTGTTCGACCAGCACCTGACACTTGTCGAGCGTGTCTCGGGCGACCGTGGCCTCGGGATCCGCCTCGGCCTCGGAGCTGAGCAGGGTCTCGCCCTTCAGGACGACCGATAGCTTGGCCTGCTCAGAGAGGTTCATGGCCTCGATGTATTGACCTGCCTGGACAGCGTCCTCGGCGGCCTGCATGAGCTCCTTCTCCTCCCTGATGTCCAGTCCGATCTTCTCGAACTCCCTGAGTATTGCCCAGGACGAGTCGACCGTTGCCCTCGCGTCCTCGTCAGGGGACTCTTCCGGGACCGGTGTTGCGACGGGGATGTCCCCGTCCGCGTCCAGCGGCTTGATGGCCACATCGGAACCGTCAAGCGGCTTGACGGAGGACCCGAACTTCTCGATGAGCGGTTCGGCTCTCTTCACGACGTCCTCGGACAGGCGCATGGTCCTGTCGTAGTCGGCCTGTTCCATCGCGGCCTTCGCCTGCTTGTATATGGATTCGAGCTTCGAGAGCTCCGGGCCCTCGACCTCGTTTATGATCGTCTTCGCCTGATAGAGGAACTCGAGCGCGTCGCGGTAGCGGGCGCCGACGTTCTCCGACATCTTCATGGCCTTTTCAGCGAGGTCCTTCGCCTCGCCGGTCTTGCCCTCGGCGATGAGTCCGTCAGCCCTCTCGACGTCGCGCAGCGCGCCGTCTATCACACTGTAGAGCAGGCGCCTGTAGTACTCCTTGAAGATCCCAGAGATCCCGAGCTTCTCCTCGACGTCGACGACCTCGGGAAGACCCTCCCGGATCATGTGCATGTTGCGCCTGATCTCTGCGATGTAGGCGCTTGCGTCCTCGATCGTCTCATAGCTCGCGAGGTCGGGCATGCTCTCCTTCTGTATTCCTTCGGCGATCCCGAAGGCAGACTCGTAATCTCCCTTGTCGAAGAGTTCCTTGGCCTGCTTGTAGGTCTCCTCGAACCTTGTGACATCGAGGCCGCGTTCCTTCATCCCGTCAAGGACCATCTGCACGGCCGTGAGCATCGTCTTGGACCTGTCATAGGCGTCCCTCAGGGCCGAGATGAGCTCGTCTAGTATCCCGAGGGCATCCATTGCCTTCTTGAACTCCTTGCCGCGGAGCTCGTCCTCGGCAGAGGCAAGTATCTCGGTGAGCTGGTCGGTTACGACGCCCTCCTTCTTGAGGAGCTGAACCGCCATCTTCACCTCGGAGAGCTTCTCCTTGGCCTTGATGAACTCGTCCCGATTGGTCGAGACCATGTCCTCGAGCTTCTCGATGACCTTTCCGGCCGCGGTGGAGGCCTCCTTGAACGAACCGTTGGCAGCGGATGAGTCGGCCCTGTCGAGGGTCGAGTTCATCTCGTCGATCTCCTCGGTCTCGAGGATACCCACGACGTCGTTGACCATTCCGCGGGCCTTCTTCAGGGACTCCTCGGCGTTCATCCGCTCGTTGTCCATCGCGCTGAGGTCCTTCAGGACCTTCTTCGAGAGCCTGAGTGCCTCGAGGTAATTGTTCTCGTCTATGGCGCCCAGGGCCTGCACGAGCATGTCCTGTTGCGACTGGGGTCGCAGACCCGCCTCCCGAAGCCTCGACAGGATCTTGTTCGCCTCCTGGACCTTCTCGGTGGTCTCGATGTACTGCTTCTTCGTCTCCAGGGCCATCGCCTTCGCGTCCGTGGCGAGCCTTCTCGCCTCGTCTATGGAGTCGTGGTCCTTCAGAAGGTCCTCCGCCTTCTCGAGCATCTCGCCCGCGGCGGGGATGGGTACGTACTGCGTGGTCTCGGCGATCGCCTCGCGGGCCTCGTCCATGAGGGTCTTGATCTGATTTACGTCCGCCTCCTCACGCTTGATCTTCTCCAGTGATATCTGTATCGACTTGACGGCCTCGTCGTGGGCCTCCTTGCCGATCTTCTTTGCCTGGGCGTAGTCGCCCTTGTCGGCCAGCTGTTTGGCCTCCTCCAGCAGGGAGGTGGCGAAGCCGAGCGATGCGCCCGCCTGTCCCGCCTCCTTGATGAGCGTCTCGGTGGATGCGATGATCTCGAGCGACTCCCCGTGATGGTCCTTCGAGTCCTCCATCTTCTCGTAGAGCCGGTTGAGGTGCTCGGTCATCTGGGGGTAGTTCACTCCGTCAAGGGCCTTCCTCGCCTTGGCAAGCAGCTTCTCGAGGCTTCCGGTCTTCAGTCCCTGGGCCTTGAGCGACTGTATCGCCTCGGTCGCTGCGGCCACCTGATGGACGTACTCCTCGTGCTGCTTGCGGAGCTCGTCGATCCGGGCCATGGCCTCCTTGCCCGTGTTCATCGATTCTCGGAAGAAACCGCCCTCGATCAGGTCCCGTGAATCCCGGAGCATCTCCTCGATGTCCGATGTCGGAAGTCCGGACTTCTGCGCTTCGAGGGTCTCGAGCGCGATGGCCTGCAGGTAGGAAGCCGCATCCTCGCGGGTCACGCTCTTCTTCCTCTTGATCGCGGGGCGCTTCTTGACGCCCGCGTCCGCTCCGGACTTGAGCTGACGGATGAGGTCCTCGGCCTCCCTGTTGAACTCCTTGTACTTGCCCGCCTTAAGGTGCTTGCCGTACTCGTCCATGGAGGCATCGATCGTGTCCGATACATCGGTCGGAGCGCTCTTCCGGATGTTCTTGATCTTCTTCTTGAGGTCCTCGGAACGGAGGTGGTCCCGATAGATCGCCTTGGCGTCATCCTGCGAACTCTTCGCCAATTCGATAGCCTTCTCAAAATGCCGCGACGACAGCTCCTCGTCAGCCTCCTTGAGGAGCTTGAGCGATGACGGTAACACAACACCCTTCTTCTGGAATCCCTGTATGAGATCCCTCGAATAGGTTATCCGTTCTACCGCCATCCGCCGTTTGTCGACGATTCCGACCACCCTACGGCAGATTGTCTGGATGATATTTAAAGATAACTGGGAAAACACCAAAAAACCGAAGGTGATAATCATCGGATTTTCGAGGTTTTTATTTCGGTCATCACAGGATATATCCACGGGATGAAAACTGAGAAACTCAACTGTTTTTCTGATAGCCAGTGCCTGTTGTTTTCCTGCGGCCTGCGGGAAAAAAATTTCATTTTGGCAGGACGATTTTCCGGTTTCCGGGCTAGCAGGTTCTGGAAAAAAAGCGGAATAAAGTGAGTCGACGGATCCGTCGGTTTTTTCTGATTAAAATTCCGGGCGTTCACTGATCCTACCTTCCTTGAGAAACAGATAATTCATCGGCGGTGGAGCGGTCATTCCCATTACCGGAAAACCGTCCATCAGATGACCATTGGGCAATCGTTTTATATACTGAGGGCAATCCCCATGAAACTCGGGGTGGGTCGTGATGGGAGCTTCCGATGGCATGACGAAGACCGCCGTTCTCTTCGCCAAGGTCGTGTTGACCATCTGGGAGGCTCTCTCGAGAGTGTGGGCAAAGCTCGCCCCCATCCGAATCAGGTTCAATTTCGTATGGTTGAAGATAGAGATGCTCCTCGATCCGATATGGAGGCGCATCGAACCCTTGTACATCAAGATAGGTGGTATGGGCAGACGCATCGAGACCTCGCTGCAGGTGAGCAGGAAGGGGTCGGCCCTGTTCCTAGGTGCGGTCTTCATGATGATGATCGGGGCATTGATCGCGATCACCGTCCCCCTAGCCCTCTTCTACTTCCTCCCATTCTATGCGCGGAGCCTTCTGATACTCCTCCTCTTCATCATCCTGATAATGGCTATCATGGGATTGAGTTACACGGCGATAAACGAGTTCGACAAGAGCAATCATATGTTCCGGTTGGCCTCGGGCGCCATCCTCATCCCGACCGTATTGTCCTTCTTTCCGCCGATCGCCTTCGGTATACCGTTCCTCCTGATCGCTATCTTCTTCTTCGGGCTCATCGTCGCGGCCGTGGCCGAGGGATGCCTCGATCCGGACGCCTTCGATTTCTCGATATACATGGGTACCACGGACAAGAGGCCCGCGGAGTATCACCACACGATCACCGAGCAGGATGCTCGTTACAAGCAGTCGGCGGTGGCCCTTGAGAGGGTCGTCAAGAAGACGAGGGAAAAGGAGGGCGAGAAGATGGAGATCATCCCCGACCAGGTCGATTTCGAGTCGGGGGATACGGAGTTCGAGCCGGAGGGTGCCGAAATGGAATTCGAACCAGAAAAGGAGATGGAGTTCAAGGCTGATGACGAGGAGACCGAGTTCGAACCCGAGGAAGAGATGGAGTTCGAGACCGAGGAGGAGATGGAGTTCGAACCTGACGAGGAGATGGAGTTCAAGACCGAATCCGACGATACCGTCGATTTCGAACCCGAGGGCGTCATCTTCGACGACAAGGTGGAGGAACTCCACGTCCAGCACGACGAGGACTTCGAGATCAAGGAGCTCGACGAGGACTCGGAGAAGACCGTGAAGGACTACGAGGCGGGTGAGCAGAAGAAGGAGATGCCCCAGGAAGAGTTCGAGATCTGACGGGCATCTGTTATCATAATGCTAACGAACAGCGATGGCTCTACCGATACAACGAGGGGACGGTGACAGCCGCCGATGACCGGTCGGATGGGGCGTGCGAGACCCACAATCCTTATCTATAAAATCGTTCTACTCGCAAGCGAAGAGGAGCTGCTGGGAGGGGTTTGAAGGATGGTAACTGACATCAGGAAGATAATCGAATCGTTCAAGGACCGGAAGGGCGCGATAATACCCGCTCTCCAGGCGGTCCAGGAAGCACAGGGGTACATCTCGCCAGAATCACTCGTGACCATCGAGGACGTCCTCGGGATTTCCCGGAACGAAGCGTATGGTGTTGCCACGTTCTATTCACAGTTCAGGTTCTCGAAGCCCGGGGAGCACGAGGTCAAGGTTTGTCTGGGAACCGCGTGCCACGTCAAGGGAGGCGCGGCCATAATGGACATCATCGAGGATGACCTCGGGGTCAAGGCCGGCGGGACCACACCCGACGGTAAGTTCACCCTCGAGAGGGTGGCATGCATGGGATGCTGCGCTGTCGCACCGGTGATCGTCGTCGATGACGAGATCCACGGGAAGATGGCTCCCGGCACTGCCAAGGAGATCGTCGACAGGACGGTCTCGAAGGGGGTGTCGGAATGACGGATTTCGACGTGCTCAAGGCCGAGGCCGATAAGGTCTGGGACGACCTCCAGTCGACCGATGGGGTGGTCTATCTGGGGACCGCGTCCTGCGGGATCGCCGCGGGCATCGGCGAGGTGAAGCGCGAGACGGAGCGATGGATGGCCGAGAACGGTGCGGACCTGAGGCTCTCGGAGGTCGGATGCATAGGCACATGCTGCTTCGAGCCGCTGGTGTCCATCCAGGTCCACGGCAATCCCCCGGTGGCCTACGGACCGGTGGAAGGCAGGACCATGGGCGGGCTCCTTGACTCGATCATAACTCACAAGAGATATCCCACCGAGGCCCTGCTCGGTTCGATAGGCGACGCATTTGGCGACGTCCCCAGCATCTGGGACCATCCGGTCACCGCGACCCAGAAGAGGATAATCACCGAGAACAACGGGATAATCGACCCTGTCGAGCTCGAACACTACATCTCCCAGGGCGGCTTCGAGGGACTGAAGAAGGCCCTGGCGATGACCCCCGATGAGGTCATCGAGACCGTCCTCGAGTCCGGATTGAGGGGGCGCGGCGGTGCCGGATTCCCTAGCGGAAGGAAATGGCAGATGTGCAGGCAGAACAGGACCGACAAGAGCTACATGGTGTGCAACGCCGACGAGGGCGACCCGGGGGCGTTCATGGACAGGAGCATCCTCGAGGGAGATCCCTACCGACTGCTCGAGGGACTCACGACAGCCTCCTACGCCATCGGGGCCGACGAGGCCTACATCTATGCGAGGGCCGAATACCCCCTCGCGATCAAGAGGCTCAGGATCGCCATCGCGAAGCTGGAGGAGGTCGGATTCCTCGGAGAGGACATCATGGGCAGCGGTTTCAGCCTCAGCATCCACATCAAGGAGGGAGCAGGGGCGTTCGTCTGCGGGGAGGAGACCGCCCTGCTGGCCTCGATCGAGGGGAAGCGGGGAATGCCCCGTCCCAGGCCTCCGTATCCCGCCCAGGAAGGGCTCTGGGGAAAACCGACGGTCATCAACAACGTGAAGTCGCTCGCCAGCGTCCCCGCGATCATGAGGCTCGGCGCGGAGCACTTCGCGTCCATCGGATCGGAAGGGACCAAGGGCACGGCCGTCTTCGCGCTCACCGGGAAGGTGAAGTATCCAGGGCTCGTCGAGGTCCCGATGGGGACCACGATAAGGGAGATCGTCGAAGGCATAGGCGGCGGCGTCCCCGACGGAGGGAAGCTGAAGGCCGTCCAGACCGGGGGGCCGTCCGGGGGCTGCATCCCGGAATCAATGCTCGATCTGCCCGTGGACTTCGAATCACTCCAGCAGGCGGGGGCCATAATGGGCTCCGGCGGGATGGTCGTCATGGACGAGGAGACGTGCATGGTCGACGTCGCCCGCTACTTCATTAGTTTCACACAGTACGAGTCGTGCGGGAAATGTCCTCCGTGCCGCATCGGCACCAAGAAGATGAAGGACATTCTCGAGAGGATCTGCGACGGGAACGGCGATCCCGGGGACATAGAGGTCCTCGAGGAGATCGGCAGCACCGTGAGGATGGGGTCGCTCTGTCAGCTGGGAGGGACCGCTCCCAATCCAGTCCTCTCCACGATCAAGTACTTCAGGGAGGAGTACGAGGCGCACATCTCTGATGGACGATGTCCGGCGGCGGTGTGCAAGCCACTGGTCACATACACGATCGAACCGGACGAGTGCATCGGTTGTACCCTCTGCGCCAAGAACTGCCCGGTCAGCTGCATTGCAGGCGCTCCGAAGGAAGCGCACGTCATCGACCAGCACCAGTGCGTGAAGTGCGGCATGTGCCATTCGATCTGTCCGAAGGACGCGGTCAAGAAGACCTCTCCCGGAAGGAAGGAGGTGGTCGAATGACCGCGAGGATAGACGGCAAGGATTACGACATCATCGAGGGTGAGACCATCCTCGACATCGCAAGGCGGAACGACATCTACATACCGACGCTCTGCAACCACCCGGACCTCTCGGCCTTCGGCGGTTGCCGCCTCTGCCTGGTCAAGGTGGAGGGCTTCAGGGCGTTCGTCCCTGCGTGTGCAACCCCAGTCCAGGATGACATGGTCATCGAGACGACCGAGGAGGACCTGGACGACCTGAGGAGGAGGATCCTCCAGCTTATACTATCCGAGCACCCGAGCGCGTGCATCATCTGCGCCGACAGGGAGGAGTGCCTCGACCTGCATCCGGACCCGACCAAGGCTGGACGCGTTACAGGCTGCCGGTTCTGTCCCAACAGGAACGAGTGCGACCTCTTCGACGTGGTGAAGGCGCTCGGGGTGGACGACATCTGGGTGGAGACGGAGTACAAGGACGTACCCCTGTACCGCAGGGACCCGTTCATCCACAGGGATTACAACCTCTGCATACTCTGCGGCAGGTGCGTCAGGGTATGCGCCGAGATCAGGGGTGTCTCCGCCATCGCGTTCACCGAACGGAGCCATGACGCCACGATCGGCACCGCGTTCCAGGGTCCGCTGGTCGACAGCTCGTGCGTCTTCTGCGGCGCCTGCGAGGACGTGTGTCCCACAGGCTCGATCTCCTCGAAGATGACCAGGTGGGTCAGCATCCCCGAGGTAACCGGGAAGAGCACATGTGTAATGTGCCCGGCGGGATGCGCCATGGACGTCGGCTTCAAGTGGGGCAGGATGACGATCACGGAGCCGTCGGAGGAGGGCGAGAACGTGGCCCAGGCCTGCCTCAAGGGACGCTACTGCACAGTTCCATTAACAAACTCGAAGGACAGGCTGGAATATCCGCGCGTGACGACCGATGGGGTCCTGAGACCCGTGAAGTGGGAGACAGCGCTCGAGACGGCGGTCGAGGGACTGAAGGGGTTCGCTCCCGAGGAGATCGGCATGATCGTGAGCCCGTCGCTGACCGTCGAGGAGGCGTTCCTGGCGCAGCGAATCATGCGCGGGCTGGGAAGCGACAACATCGCGATAGCGTCCAACATGGCCGGCCCGATGCAGAAGGCATGGGGCGGTGCGATGGACCGCGTCGCCGGCATCGGGACGATGACCGACATACGGGACTGCGATGCCGTACTGATCGTCGGCACGGACCTAAGCCTGACGGCGGCCGTCACCCAGGTACACGTTCACGCTGCCTGGAAGGACGGCGCAAGCGTGTTCAATGTCAAGATCGATCCCAGGAAGGGATACAGGCATGCCGATGTGATCGAACCCGATGCGTACGGTCCATTCATGGATATTCTGCTCGAGGAGGTCAAGGCCCCTGGACAGCAACCCCATACCCCGGACCGCGACGCCGCAGGGAGGATCGCCAGCGCCCTGAAGGATGCCGACAAGACCGCCATACTGGTCGGGCCGGGTGCCTTCCGGGACGCTGCGGAGGGGACCCAGGTTGCGAAACTCGCACTGGAGCTGTTCGAGGCTGTCAACGGCACGGTACTCCTGCCCCTCTGGGACGGAGGCAACGTCCAGGGCGTCCTCGAGGCCGGGGCTTCCCGCTGCCTCACGCCCGGACAGTGCATCGAGCAGGATTCCGGCAAGTACTCGTCAGGAAGGAACCCTCTCGGAGAGGGGATCAAGGCCCTGTACCTCACACACCCAGTTCCGGAGATTCCGGAGGGCGTCGAGTTCGTCGTCTACCAGGGTCCGTTCGGCTCGCAGGTCTCTGAGAGGGCGGACGTCATACTTCCGTCGTCGATGTTCTCGGAGACGGAGGGCACCGTGATCTCGCTCGACGGCCGCGTCGGTTCGATAACGAGCGACGCGCGACTCCCGAACATGGCAAAGCCGGACTGGAAGGTCTTCATCGACATGGGCAGGGCGCTGGGACTGGATGGGTTCGATTTCGAGGCTGTTGCCGATATCACGGAGGCGGTCGGTCTGCCCCTCGAACCCGGGACCCACCTCCCGCCCGGAGAGCCGCTGCCAGAGGGTGACCGAGCGGTTCGGGTTGACGACGCCGTCAATCCGGTCGGACCGTGGCCCTGCTCCGCCACGAGATATCGCGGACGCGAGATCGCGGAGGATGTGGAGGACTTCCTTGAGGTCGCCGCTTCATGGGGGTGGGACGAATGAACAGGATCATCACGATCGAGGAGGAGGTCCCGAACGTCCACAAGATGGTCATCGATGCACCGGACGTCGCAAAGAAGTGCAAACCGGGTCATTTCGCCATCGTCATCCCTGACGAACAGAGCGAGCGGATACCGCTCAGCATCGCCGACTGGGACGAGGATGCGGGAACTGTTACGATCTACTTCCTCGAGGTCGGCGTCTCGACGATGAAGCTCGCGCGAAAGGTCGCGGGTGACGAGATCGACATGATGGCGCCCCTGGGCCGCGAGTCGGAGATCGACAACTACGGCACAGTGGTCGTCTGCGGCGGTTGCTACGGCGTCGGTGCGATCTACCCGATCGTCAAGGCTCTCAAGGAGGCAGGCAACACCGTGGTCACCATCATCGAGGCACGCGCCAAGTACCTCCTCTACAACGAGGAGGTGCTCGCAAGGGACTCCGACGAGATCTACACGGCGACATCCGACGGGTCCCATGGAACGAAGGGCAAGGCCCAGACCGTCATGAAGGACCTCGTCGACGGCGGACGGCATTTCGACAGGGCCTACATCATGGGCTGCACGTTCATGATGATGCGGAATGCGAGGATGGCCAAGGAGCTCGGCATACCGTCCAAGGTCTACCTGAACCCACTTATGGTCGACGCCACGGGCATGTGCGGCGTGTGCCGCTGCGACGTCGGGGGCGAGACCAAGTTCGCCTGCGTCGATGGACCCGAGTTCGACGGTGCCGACGTGGACTGGGAGCAGCTCTTCAAACGGAGCGCCCAGTACGTTCCGCATCAGACGCTCGCCTATCAGCACAAGAAATGCGACATAGACCACTGCGGGGGGGTGTGATCATGGAGGATATCTACAAGTACGCCGGAAAGAGGCTGACGCCCGACGAGATGAAGGCGGCCATAGCCTCGTCCAGGCATGCCATGACAGAACAGGACGCGATCGTCAGGTCGAGGAACTTCGAGGAGGTCAACCTCGGTTACTCGATCGAGACCGCGCAGGAGGAGGCGAAACGCTGTCTTCTATGTCCTGTGCCGGGATGCGTCCAGGGCTGCCCCGTCAGGATCAAGATCCCGGAGTTCCTGAGCGCCATCGTCGAGGGCGATTTCCTCGAGGCGCTGAGGATCGTAAAGGAGGACAACGCGCTCCCGGCGGTCACCGGACGTGTCTGCCCGCAGGAGATCCAGTGCGAGGGGAAGTGCACGCATGTAAAGGCCAAGCGGGAGTCGGTCGGCATCGGCCACCTGGAGCGTTTCGTGGCCGACCTGGAGCGGTATTCCAGTGAGAAACTCCCTGTCGAGACCGCCGAACCCACCGGGAGGAAGGTGGCTATCGTAGGAGCCGGACCCTCCGGACTGACGGTGGCCGCAGACCTCGCCAGGAGCGGTCACGAGGTCCACGTGTACGAGGCCTTGCAGAAACCCGGAGGTGTGCTGATCTACGGTATCCCCGAGTTCCGCCTTCCGAAGGAGCTCGTCTTCTACGAGGTCGACAACCTCAAGCAGATGGGAGTGCAGTTCCACTACAATCACGTCATCGGCAGGATATTCACCGTCGACGAGATGCTCGACGAGCGGGGATTCGACGCGGTCTACCTCGGAGTGGGTGCGGGACTCCCGCGCTTCATGAACATCGAGGGGGAGTCGCTGAACGGCATCTTCTCTGCGAACGAGTACCTGACGAGGAACAACCTGATGAAGGGTTACGAGTTCCCGACCTACGATACGCCGATCTACCGGGGAAGGAACGTCGCCGTCATCGGCGGCGGCAACGTAGCGATGGACTCAGTGAGGACGGCCAAGAGACTTGGCGCTGAGAACGCCTACCTCGTGTACCGGCGCTCCCGTGTGGAGATGCCCGCCAGGGACGAGGAGATCCACCACGCCGAGGAGGAGGGCGTGGAGTTCCACAACCTCACGAACCCGATCCGATACCTGGGTGACGAGAACGGCTGGGTCCGCGCGATGGAGTGCATCCAGATGGAGCTCGGCGAGCCGGACGACTCAGGTCGGAGGAGGCCTGTGCCCATCGAGGGAAGCGAGTTCACCCTCGACGTGGACGCCGTGGTCGTGTCCGTCGGAACATCGGCGAATCCTCTGCTGACGAAGTCCACTCCCGGACTTGAACTGAATCGTTGGAACAACATAATCGTCGACGACAAGGGACGGACCTCGAAGAAGGGCGTCTTCTCCGGAGGCGACATCGTCCGCGGTGCCGCGACGGTCATCCTCGCAATGGGCGACGGAAGGGTTGCTGCGGCAGGGATCGAGGAGTACCTCGAGACAGGCGAATGGCCGGACAAGGTCGAGTGACCGATCGCCCGACCGAACAGGACGTAACACTACAACATAGGTAACTATGGGTGGGTCGGGAGCTTTCAGAACGGACGAAAGCGGGGAATTCCCAAGGTCGTCGATCTACTTCGTCCCGAAGAACGCTCCGTACGCCTTGTAGGCGGACCAGATGTCGCCCTTGCTGGATATCTCGAACGGTGAATGCATCGCGAGCAGCGGTACGCCCGCGTCGATGACGTCCATGTTGTGCATGGCGAGGAACATGGCGATCGTTCCGCCTCCGCCCTCGTCGACCTTTCCGAGTTCCGCAGCCTGCCAGTAGACCTTCTTCTGGTTGAACGTCTTCCTGATGAGAGCGACGAACTCCGCGTGGGCGTCGTTCGACCTGTACTTTCCGCCGGACCCCGTGAACTTCGTCAGGACGATGCCGCATCCGATGTGGGCGGCGTTCATCGGTTCATGCACTTCCTTGAACATCGGGTTCACGCCGGCGTTCACGTCGGACGAGATCGCGCGGGTGTTCTCGAGAGCGTTCCTGACGATCTTGTTCGTGTCCTCGGCGGTCAGTTCGGCAATTGCACCGAAGACCGACTCGATGAACCTGGACTTGATGCCAGTGTTCGTGTCGGAACCGATCTCCTCCTTGTCGACGAATAGCGAGATGCAGGTCCTGGTCGGCTTCTTGATGCCGATGGTAGCCTCCATCTGAGGGTAGGCGCAGGCGCGGTCGTCCTGTCCGTAGGCTCCGACGAAGGCCCTGTCGAACCCGACGTCGAGCGCCTTGCCGGCGGGGACTATCTCAAGCTCCGCCGAGATGAAGTCCTCCTCCAGGATGCCGTACTTCTTGTGGAGCATCGACAGGATGGCCATCTTGACCTTGTCCTTCTTCTCCTTCTTCAGGGGGATCCCTCCGACGAGGACGTTCAGGTTCTCGCCCTTGATCCCCTCGGACATCGATTTCTTGGCCTGGGTCTTTCCCCACAGGTGTGGGAGCAGGTCAGGAATGGTGAAGACCGGATCCCCGTCCTCGTCGCCCATGTGGACCTCGACCGATGTGCCGTTCTCCTTGACGACGATGCCGTGAATGGCCAGCGGCCTGGATACCCACTGGTACTTCTTGATTCCGCCGTAGTAATGTGTCTTGAGCAGGGCGAGCTGGGTCTCGCCGTCCTCGTAGAGGGGCTTTCCCTTGAGGTCGAGGCGCGGAGCGTCGATGTGGGACGCGACGATGTTCGCTCCCTCCTCGATGGATCCCTTGCCAAGGACTATGAGCGCGACGCACTTGTCGCGATTTACCATGTAGAACCTGGTTCCCTGCTCCGGGTTCTCGACATCGGAGACGTGAACGAAGCCCTTCGCCTCGGCCCGTTCGATGATGGTCTCGACCGCCAGCCTCTCGGTCTTCGCCCTGTCGAGGAATGACTTGTAGCCCTCGGAGAAATCCATTATCTCGGTCCGCTGCTTCGGCGTGACCTTCTCCCAGATCCACCTGGTCTCCATGTCCAACTTGGTCTTCTTCTTCTTGCCCCCACTTGCCATGCGTGATCACCTTTAATGTTTGACGGGTCCAGGAAGCCGGGAGTGGACGGGCCGACAAGAGATGGAGTAAGGTCCCTGGCCATCCTCGGCACCGGGACCCACCGAGCATCGGAAGCTCATGGTTGGACTGCTCCCTTCCGGGCCTGGCCCGTTCCCCACGATGAAGGCACACGACCCATCCCTCCGGATGGGCCCGAGGACCTGCACCGATCCCAATGGCCGATGCCTCATAGTCAGACCAAGGCTCCAGCCCCGATCGGACCGCCGCCTCCCGACGTCAGCCCCGCATATAGACGGTTTCGGGTGCGCCGAAGCGCAAGGACACGCCTAATTTCCCGCCTATCCTGGACCTATCGTCGCGGTCATTGCAATAAGGCTCGGCCATATAAAGGTTGAGTCAGAACGTGCAGTAAATGGAAGGTCTTATCACCCTTAGCCTTATTTCATTCCAGATGAGGATCCTCTGTCAGCTGACCGTTCCCGGCGGTGGAAGGGACCTTGGACCGATCTTCAAAGCCCTTCAGGTGGACAACCAGGGATATGTCGAGGGTTCCATGGTCGATGACTGCATGGTCTTCCGAGTGGAGGGCTCCCTCGGTGAAACGAGGAACGCACTCAACGATCTTCTGTCCTGCCTTCAGAACGCCATCGGCGTCGCCGACGAACTGTCCAGTAGGGATTGATGCTAGTCACTGACCAACAGATAGTGTATACGCTCACTGGGCGTTCGGATCTTCCTGCATCATGCCGAGCTTATTGCCCTCGGTGTCCTCGAAGATGGCCCACCATCCGATCCCGGGGATGGCCATCTTGGGCATTATTATCTTCCCGCCGTTCGATTGGACCATATCCACGTAGGCGTCGAGGTCGTCAACGTCCATGGTGTTGATGTCCATGGTCTCTGGCTGTCTTTGCGACAGGCCACCGTCGATGCCAGCTCCCTCCCCCGTCCGGATCATCCAGTAGGGCATGGGGCCGTCCCACTTCTCGAACTTCCACCCGAAGGTCTCCTCGTAGAACTTCGTCAGGCCCTCGGGGTCGTCTGCGCTTATCTCAAAATGCGTGATTCTTGGCATTCTCTGCACCTCCGATATTTCATTCGTTTATGATTTAACTATGTTATCCCGAGAGAGGAATGAAAGTGAACTTCACATCAGGAAAAGGACGGCCACTCCGATGAAGGCGATAACGGCTCCCATTATACCACGCATCGAGGTCTTCTCCTTGTAGAGGACGTAAACCACGGGTATTATCAGTATCGGCATGAGGGACATCAGTGTGGCTGCGACCCCGGCGAGGGCGTACGTAACAGCGATCATCGACATCCAGACGCCGAGGAATGGTCCACTAAGGGCTCCGGCGAAGGTACGCTTCATGGCATAGATGTCCTTGCGTGCCTTGAGCACGGAGGCCAGGTTCTTCGTCACCAACACTGCCAGCCAGACGAATATGCAAGCGGCGACCATCCTGATCAGGGTCGCAGAGAGTGGGTCCAGGGAGTCCGCGCCCGGACTTGCCGCCTCGACCATCCCGTACTTCGCAACAACGATCCCGATGCCCTGGCCCGCTGAACCTACCAGACCGAAGAAGCCTCCGAGCATCAACCTTTCACGCGTGATCGGCTCGTCGTGGACGTGGCCTTGCTCCAGGATGGCTATGATCACACCAGTTAGGACCATGGCTATCCCGATGACGGTCCACTGGGATAGGTACTCGTGAAGCCATATCCAGGCGAGTATGGCCGTGAAGATGGGATGCATCGACATCAACAGGACACCGCGCCGCGGACCCATGCAGACGAGGCATCCGAAATAACCGAAATCCCCTATCGCCAGTCCGATGATCCCGCTCAGAGCCATCCAGCCGTACTGTTCCTGATTGGCGGCGGGAACGATCGTTCCGAAGAGAAGGATGTGTGCGGTCCCCAGGAAACAAACGGCCATGAGAATGCGCCATGCGTTCAGGCTCAGTGCACCTATCCTCCTTCCTGCCGAGGCGAAGAAGATGGAGCATGCGGTCCAGAGTATGGCCGTCGTCAGTGCGGCCGATTCGCCCAGGGGGAAGTCCATCAGTTCGGATCACCTGCAAGAACGCGCTCATCCAGTAGCGTCCGGACGGATGATGGCTTGGCTCTACTTAAGTGGTATCGGTCTCCTCGAGTATCTCGACGGTCCATTTGGCCACGTTCGCCACCACTGCTGGACACTTGTCTTCATGCCCGCCCATGTCAAGGAACAGTTGGGTCTCCTCGTCGTCCCAGAAGTCGAACGTGCGGCCGAAGATACGTTCGTGGACGCAACTGCATATCGGGCTCCCGTACTCCTCGATGAAACGGTCGTACAACCTCTTGGACAGGTCGTGGGCCGGGACATCCCTGACGGTCTCGAACTCATCTCGCTTTCGCCCGTAGCGGGTACCGATGGCCATGATACCGCCGGAAAGGGAACCGCAGGTCCCCTTTGTACTGAAGGCTGCGCCCCCCGAGAGGCTGTGGCTCGCCCTGAAGACCTCGTCGTCGATACCGCCGATGACGTCGTTCACTGCCGCGAGGACGCACTGGGAGCAGGAGCTGTACTCAGCCTCGTACCTGTATCCGATGTCATATGCCCTCTCGGCCTTCGTCTTCATGTCAGCGCCCTCCGGACGGGTCCCTGAATCCCGAAGATTCCAGCTCCTTCTTCGCCTTTCCAATAGCGAAGATCGGCGGAACTCCCTTGGGACACACGGTCCGGCAGTTGCCGTGGAAGTCGCAGGCCCACCATCCCTCGGGAGAGTGTGCGAGCAGCAATCGCGAGATGTCGTCCCCCTCGCGGGGATCGATGTGGTATCGGTACAGTTTCGCCAGTGCCGCGGGCCCGAGGTATTCGGGGTCCTCGGCATCCACCGGACATGAACCGTAGCATGATGCGCACAGGATGCAGTTAGTGAACATCTCGAGCTTCGTGACGTCCGACGGGTCCATGAGCCTCTCCTTCTCTGGCCCTTCGCCCTCCGGCCTGAACAATGGCTGCAGCGAACGGTACTTCCGATAGAAGTCCTCCATGTCAACAACGAGGTCCTTGATGACGGGAAGATGCGGCAGAGGCTCGATGAGTATCTCCTCGGCCCTGTTCAGCGGAACGATCGGATCGAGTGCCGGATAGTGCTTCAATTCCGGTCCGTCCTCACCGCTGAGCAGGTCTGCTATCTGGGTCCGGCACGCGAGCCTCGGTACCTTGTCGATGAGCATCGCGCAGGAGCCGCATACCGCTCCGCGGCAGGAATACCTGAACGAAAGCGTGTCGTCCATCGTGTCCTGGACGACGAAGAGGGCGTCGAGCACGGTCATGCCAGGCCTCTGCTCGACCTCGAAGATGTTGAAGCTCTCGATACCGGTCTCCGGGTCGAACCTCTTGACGATGAGCCTCATCAGTACACACGCTCCTTTACCTCGAACCGGCCAAGCCGGACCTGTTCAGTATACAGTTGGAGTCCGCCGTCTGCCATCCTGACCATGGTATGATGGAGGAATTTCTCGTCATCGCGGTCAGGGAAGTCCTTCCGCGAGTGGGAACCGCGGCTCTCCCTCCTCTCGACCGCACCCATCGCGACCGCCTCGGCGACTAGCAGCATGAACTCGAGCTCGAGCCCCCGGATGAGCGCCTGGTTGAACGGACCGGCCTTTGCCGTGATGGAGGCGGAAGAACACTGTACCCGCAATTCCCGCACCTTCTTGAGACCGGCATCCATCGGCTCGGCGGTCCTGTACACACCGAAACCGTCGAACATCGTCCTCTTCAGCTCCTCGCGGATCCCTGACATGCTCGTGTCGGTATCACGACCGAGGAAGGACGCGATCCTCTCGGACTCCGATGAGACGGCAGCCCCGACCGCGTCAGGTGCCAGCCCTGGGCCTCCGTCCCTTCCGAGGGTCGTTCCGGCCACCTTTCCGAAGACCACGGCCTCGAGGAGGGAGTTGCCTCCGAGCCTGTTCGCTCCGTGCACGCTCACGCAGGCGGCCTCGCCGGCCGCGTACAATCCTGGAATGGGCGTCGCACACTCGTTGTCCACCGAGATCCCGCCCATGGAATAGTGCTGTCCCGGCTGGACAGGCATCGGGGCTTCAACCGGATCGACGCCTGCGAAGTCCATGGATATCTGTCTGATGCCCGGCAGGCGTTCCTTTATCCTCTCTGCCCCAAGATGGGTCAGGTCGAGGTGGACGTACTCCCCCTCGAATCCCCGGCCCTCGTCGACCTCGGTCTGTATCGACCTGGCGACGATGTCCCTGGGAGCGAGGTCCTTTGCCTTCGGTGCGTATTTGACCATGAACCGCTCGCCCTCGCTGTTGAAGAGCTGGCCGCCCTCTCCCCTGGCCCCCTCGGTGATCAGGATGTTCGTTCCATACAGGGTCGTCGGGTGGAACTGGACGAACTCCATGTCCTTCAGCGGCGCTCCGGCCCCGAGGGCCAGCGCTGCACCGTCACCCTGGTTGATGAGAGCGTTCGTTGACCGGTTGAAGATACGGCCGTATCCGCCCGTCGCAAGCAGCACCGCTCCGGCAGAGAAACCTTGGAGCCCACCTGTGGCGATGTCCATGGCCACGCAACCGACGCACCTGCCTTCCTCGACCACCAGTGACGTCACGAAGAACTCGTCGTAGAACGTCCCATTGGTCCCCATCGCCTGCTCGAACAGCGTGTGGAGAAGGTTGTGGCCAGTCCGGTCAGCCGCGTAGCAGGTCCGCGGGAAACCGGCGCCGCCGAAGGGGCGCTGGGCGATCCTCCCGTCCTCGAACCTGGAGAAGACGGTGCCCATGTGCTCCATCTCGTATACCGCTTCTGGAGCCCTGCTGGTCAGTATGTCGACCGCGTCCTGGTCTGCAAGATAGTCCGACCCCTTGACGGTGTCGAACGCATGGTCCTCCCAGCGATCGTCCCCGGCGTCGGGAGCGTTGCCCAGGGCCGCGTTGATACCGCCCTGGGCCGCGACGGAGTGGGAGCGCAGAGGATGGACCTTGGAGATCACGGCAACGTCCTTTCCGGCCCGGGTGGCCTCGACAGCCGCCCTGAGTCCGGCGAGTCCCGCACCTACTATCACAACATCGTGCTCGTGGATACCTTGAACCGTCAGATGTATGCCCCCTGACAGGTCGTGTATGACAATCACGTTGATAACGGTTTAGCCAACATCAGGGCTTTCCGAATCCGCCGCCGCCGGGCGTCTCGATCACGAGGGTGTCACCGGGCTCCATCTCGGCCATGTCACATCCCTTGAGGGCCACAGTCTTCCCGTTCTCACGCAGTATGTAGTTCAGACCCCTCGAACCATCCGGTCCGCCCTCGAGTCCGTCCGGCGCGACCTCTCGGTGGCTTGAGACTATCGTTGCCGTCATCGGCTCAAGGGCTCTGATCCGCCGGACAGCACCGTTCCCACCCTTGAACTTGCCCATGCCGCCGCTGTCCTCCCTGACAGAGAACTCCTCTACCATGACCGGGTGACGCCACTCGATCACCTCGGGGTCCGTTATCCTCGTGTTGGTCATGTGGGAGTGGACCGCGTCCGCGCCATCGAAGGAGGGTCCTGCGCCCGTCCCGCCGCAGATGGTCTCGTAGTACTGGTGCTCGTCGTTTCCGAAGGCCAGGTTGTTCATGGTGCCGTGCGACCCGGCCTGGGCACCGACCGCCCTGAGGAGGGCATCGACGATGTGCTGGGAGGTCTCGACGTTCCCGGCCGCGACCGCTGCCGGAGGTGCGGGATTGAGCATCGAGCCCTCAGGGACGATGAGCTCGATCGGTTCGAGGCAGCCTGCATTGAGTGGGATCTCGTCGTCGACCAGCGTCCTGAGGACATACAGCACGCAAGCGGTGGTCACAGGAAGAGGCGCGTTGAAGTTGTCCTCGCGCCGGGGCGAGGTACCAGTGAAATCGATCCTTGCCGTCCGTATCTGACGGTTCACGGACACGTTCACGACGATATCGCTCCCGTCGTCCATCTCAATGGTCGCGGTCCCGCCGGGGAGCGTCGCGAGGGTCCTCCTGACGGATTCCGCCGCGTTGTCCCTGACGAATGACATGTATGCGGTGACGGTCTCCTGAGAGTATCTCTCCACCAAAGCCCTCAACGCTGCCGAGCCCCGCTCGACCGCTGCGATCTGGGCCTGGATGTCGGCGATGTTCGTGTCGGGAGACCTCGCGGGATGGGGTCCGGAGCCGAGCCACGCCCTCAGGGCGTCCTCGAGGAACGCTCCGTCCCTTACTACCAGAAGACCGTCGGTGTGGACGCCCTCCTCGTCCAGGGTCCTGCCGCCTGGAGGCATCGAACCCGGGGTGATGCCGCCCACGTCGGCGTGATGGCCACGTGATGCGACGTAGAAGCTCGGAGTATCGGAACCGGCGAGGTACACAGGTGATATGATCGTGATATCAGGCAGATGGGTGCCGCCTCCGTACGGTGAATTGACGAGATACACCTCTCCACGTCCAGGCGTCCCGACCTTGTCCACGAGGGACCTGACGCATTCGCCCATCGAACCTAGGTGGACGGGAATGTGCGGAGCGTTCGCGACCAGCCTGCCCTGATCGTCGAAGACTGCGCAGGAGAAGTCCAGACGCTCCTTGATGTTCACGGAGTATGCCGTCCTCCTCAGGGTCTCGCCCATCTGCTCCGCGACGGACATGAAGAGATTGTTGAAGACCTCCAGGCGGACGGGGTCCGGAAATGAAAGGTCGGTGGGGGACGCTTCGCTGATAACAGCTCCAGCCCTTTCCAGTACGAGGTTGCCCATCTCATCGATGGATGCGGTCCATCCGGGTTCGATAATGTTGGTCCCGGTCTCCTCGACCACGATCGCGGGACCGCTGATGTTGTAGCCTGGAGAGAGACCTTCCCTCAGGTAGAGAGGCACCTCGACGGTGGAACCGTTCACGTGCATCCGGACGTGCTCAGGGAGCGCATCCAGTCCGGTACGGGTCCATCTTTTGACCTCGGGAGGATCCGTGGAGCCGATGGTCTCCGCGACCACGGAGGATACGACCAAGGGTCTGTCCATCACGAATCCGAAGAGCGACCTGTGTTTGGAGACGAATCCGACCCTGATACCTTCCACGGTCTCCGCCTTCACGGCGAGTGGCGTGTCGGTACCGACGTACCTGACATTGACCCGTCGGAGGACCTTTACTTCCCTTTCTGACATCCCCTGCTCGCGCAGTGTTCTGGCACCCTCCGCTGAAAGCCTGTCGAGCTCGGATATGCATCGTTTGACCGTTGCTCCGTCGAGCTTTGCTTCGATCGGAGACTCGCGTATGTCCCTCACGTCGGCAAGCCCGATGCCGTAGGCGGACAGTACACCAGCGAGGGGATGGACCACGACCCGGGAGACGCCGATCGCGTCGGCGACGCGGCAGGCGTGCTGACCACCCGCACCGCCGAAGCAGATTAGGGAATGTCCCTCGATGTCATGACCCCTCTGGACCGATATCTTGAGGATCGCCCTCGCCATGTTCTGGACGGCCACCTCGAGGAATCCCTCGGCGACCTCCTCGGGGGATACGTCCCTGCCGGCAGCACGAGAGACGTCATCGGCGAGTCCGGCGAACCGTTCCCTCACCACCCCGACGTCGATCGGCTGATCGGCACCGGACCCGAACACCCGCGGGAAATGGTGCGGCTGTATCCTGCCCAGCATGACATTGGCGTCGGTGACCGTCAACGGTCCATCCTTCCTGTAGCATGCCGGTCCGGGATCGGCACCTGCGGAATCCGGACCGACCCTGAAGCGCATACCGTCGAAATGTAATATGGAACCGCCGCCCGCGGCCACGGTGTTGATTCTCATCATAGGGACACGGAGGACAACACCGCCGACCTCGACCTCTGTCGTCCTTTCCAGCTCACCGGAGTAATGGGCGACGTCGGTGGAGGTACCTCCCATGTCGAAACTGATGATATCCTTCAGTCCAGTCCGTGAGGCGGCAGAGACCGCACCGACCACTCCTCCTGCCGGTCCGGAGAGCAGGCTGTCCTTGCCCCTGAAGGACGTCGCGTCCGTCAGCCCGCCGTTGGACTGCATGAACTTGAGATCGATGGACCGGGAAGCCAGACCGGACCGAACACCATCGACGTACCGCCTGAGCAGCGGAGATGTGTAAGCGTCGGCGACGGCCGTCCCGGCCCTGCTGACCAGCCTCATGGAGGGACTGACCTCGTTCGAGACCGATACCTGGGTGAATCCCACGTCGGCGGCGATCCAGGCGGCATCCTCCTCGTGGTCGGTGTACCTGTAACCGTGCATGAAGGCGATCGCGACGGACCGGTAACCCTCCTTGTACGCCGCTTCGAGGTCCCTCCTGAGGGGATCCTTGTCAAGGGGGATGAGCATGCCACCCCTGGCGTCGACCCGTTCCATGGCCTCGACGACCCGCTCGTATATCGGCTCGGGCTTGACGATATTGAGGTCGAACAGCCTCGGCCTGTCCTGATATCCGATCCTGAGGGCATCGCCGAATCCCTTCGTTATGACAAGAACGGTGGGTTCCCCGCGCCTTTCCAGGAGCGCGTTGGTGCCTACCGTCGTGCCCATCCTGATCGAGTCGATGACCTTTCCCGGGACCGCCTTGCCGGGACCGACATCGAGAACCTCGCGGATACCCTGGATCGCGGCATCCTCGTACCTTTCAGGGTCCTCGGAGAGAAGTTTCCTGACCACGACCTTGCCCTTGGGCCCCACAGCAACGACATCAGTGAAAGTACCGCCGCGATCGATCCAGAAACGCCACTTCCCCCCGTCTTCCATCATATCAATATCGTATCGAGGGTATTTAGTGATTCTCCAGCGTTGGATTTACGTCCGATCGGTTCCCACCACGCCTGTGTATCCGCTTGATCCGCCGTAGGCCATCGATCCTGGATATGGTACGGACCTTCCTCCGTACCATGACAAGCAACACGATATAGAAGATGAGTGCCGAGCACAGATGGAAAGCCAAGTTAGTGTAATCCCTCATATCGTTCTTATTCGGGATGGTCGCCAGCAACACCAGGATCGAGATCGTTATCGCAACGATGGACAACAAGGCGAACTTCCCGAGATGGGGGTACCGGGTCGGTGAGAAAGTCAGAAGTAATGAGATGAGGACCAGGATGGCAAGGATCCGCAGGGCATTTCCTGATGTAGGGATATAGATGCCCGAGAGGACGATCAGGGACATGAAGAACCAGACCGAGGATATCATACCATACACGTTGGTTCTAAACAACCTGGCCTTTTCCTTGAAAATCGTCTTTTCTAGATCATCGGGTGGTGGAGGGTCTGGATTCCTCCCTTGCATGTTGGATCGGTCCCTCATGGTCAAGGATATCCGTTATCGAGATATAATCCTTATCAACGCCAGGGATCGGATTCACGGGACAACCTATTAATCCTTGACCTCGATTCCAGGGTGAAGGGGGATATGATATGGCAGAATCTGTCACGGAAAAGTTCCTGAGATACGTTCAGATAGATACCCAGTCGAAGGAGGATGTCGAGCAGGTCCCGTCGACGGAGAAGCAGTTCGACCTGGCCAGGCTGCTGGCCGACGAACTCAAGGCGATGGGACTGGACGATGCGGAGGTCGATGAGCACGCCTACGTGATGGCCACGGTGCCGGCCACGGTGGGGATGGAGAACGCTCCCGTGCTGGGATTGATCGCACATATGGACACATCGCCGGAGGCTGAGGGGAAGGCGACGCCGATCATCCATGAGAACTACGACGGCGGGAACATCGAGCTTCCGGAGGGCGACGTGGTCATCTCACCGGAGGAGAACCCGGAACTGAAGAACTACATCGGTCACGACATCATCACGTCGAACGGTTCGTCACTACTTGGTGCGGACGACAAGTCCGGGGTCGCCGAGATAATGACCGCTGTCGAGAGGATGATCGAGGACGGCACTCCGCACGGCAAGATAAGGATCGGATTCACTCCGGACGAGGAGGTCGCGAAAGGGACCGCTTTCTTCGATGTCGAGAAGTTCGGTGCCGATTTCGCCTACACCATCGACGGCGGGGAGATCGGCCAGGTCGAGGAGGAGAACTTCAACGCCGCGACCGGGATATTTACACTTACAGGATACAACGTCCATCCCGGTTACGCCCGGGACAAGATGGTCAACTCGATGCGGGCAATGGGGTACCTCGTCACGCTCCTTCCCGAGGACGTCGCTCCCGAGACCACGGACGGCTATGACGGATACCTCCACCCGCACCATTTCGACGGGTCGGTGGACGTCAGCAACCTCAAGGTACTGATCCGCGACTTCACCGACGAGGGAATGGCCGAGAAAGCACTCGTGCTGAAGGCCATCCGGTCCAAGGTCCAGGAGACCTATCCGAAGGTCTCGGTCAAGCTCGAGATCAAGGATTCGTACAAGAACATGAAATCCGTTCTCGATCAGCATCCCCATGTGATGGAGATCGCGAAGCAGGCCTGCACGAACGTCGGGATCGAGCCGAACGTCCACAACATCAGGGGAGGGACCGACGGCTCGAGGCTGTGCTACATGGGACTCCCGACACCGAATATATTCTCCGGAGGCATCAACTTCCACGGCGTGAAGGAGTTCATTCCGGTAAGTTCGATGGAGAAGGCGGTCGATGTGATAATCGAGATCGCGAAGTTGAGCGCCGAACACGAGGCCTAGCCGTTCTTCTTTCCGGAGAACTCGCCGGCCTTTATCCTGACCATGTAGAGCTTTCCAGGCTTGACCTTGGCCAGGAGGCGCTCCCTGACGGGATCGGGTTCGTCCTCCTGCTGATGGATGAGCATCGATATCGTTCGTCTGATCTCGTCGATGTCCTCGATGACCGTCGCCTCTCCAGGGAAATGGACCGTCCGGAAGTGGTGCTCGCACTCGGTCTGGACATATCCCCTGTCCTCGGTGATCTGGCACCAGACGGAGGGGTTCGCCCTGATGATATCTATCTTCTTGCCCGATGTGGCACAGTGGAAGTAGAACTCTCGGGTATCTGGATCGAATGCGTAGTTGACCGTGACAAGGTACGGCTCATCGTCGGAGGACATCGCCATGGTGAGCAATCGCTGCGAATCGATGACCTCGAGGATCTCGGCCTCGTCCTCGATGGTCTTCTCGGGATGTCTGGTGTGGTATTCGGTCATTCCATTTCCCTCACACCTGGAATCCCACCGATTGTTATAAGATTGACTGCAACCGAGGCTAATGAAGGAACAAGGGGGATAGTGGACCCTCGATACTTCCATATTCAATCGTAAGGTGCCTGCAGTTCTATTGCGATCATAGGATCGATGTGCGTGCTGTCGCAGAATGCAAGTACAACGGAACCATCCGGCTGGATCGCCAGGCTGGCGAAATCGAACCTGTCGTCACCGCCTGATACCGCCGCGATCGTATCGACATCTCCCAGGCCGACATAGGTCAGGGAATCCGCCTTCTGGCTATCGCGGTAGTCCCGAATGTGGTAGATCAGGTGTTCGTTCGGCTCACCGCCCGCGCCCGCAATGATGTTTATCACAGCGAGACCGTGATGGCCGTCGGCCTGGAAATCCCAATCCTCTATCTGTTTGTCCTCCCACGAGAACTGTTCCGAATTCCAGGTCCTGCCTCCATCCAGGCTCAGGTAGTAGATCAACACACTACCCTGGACGTCCACGCTGTGCAGCGCACCCGACGAATCGATGACCAGGTGTTCTGCAGGGATTGGCTGGCCCTCGATCGGAGCACGAGCCTCCCAGGTGAGGTCGTTCGTGAGGATGGCGTCGCTGTCGCCGAATGCACGGGGTATCAGCATTCCACCACCCGGAAGGGGAGTTGCGAGCATCTTCCTGTGGGGGGTCATGAAGTCGAACTCGCGGCCCACGTCGGTGAAGTCCAGGTCCCACTCGACATTGCTGGCAGCAGATGGCTCGTTGAGCTGACTGTAGACGAGACCGTCCACGCTGATCACCATGTCATCCCAGTAGTTGGACATGACTATCGTCGCCCACGGGAATGGTCCACCTGGGATGTCAATCGGTCCCGGAACCGTCACCTGCCACGGGCGGTCGTAGAACGCCATGTGCATCCTGTTGTCGAAAGATGTCCAGTCTCCGGAGGCGGAGTCGTAGTGATATGCAATGAACCGGTCTCCGGTCCAGGGGTCCCATGTCATGGAGACGATGTCCCCGTCCGGAGTGTATGTGATCGAGCCCTCACCGCTCTGGGACATCACCGTGGGAGGCTGGTAACTGTCCCAGGTGAGACCGTTGTCCGTAGTCCAGAACGGTATCTCGCCGCCGAGGTTCGTTATCCACCCCTCCCTCGTCGTTGCGAGGTAATGCTCGTTCATGTTTCCGCCGTGGGAGACGTTGTAGATGGCCCATGCCGACCGATACATCTCCTCGCTTGTGACTGGATCAAGTACCGAGTACCATCTGACATCATGATTCGGGAAGGTCTGGTTCTGGTCCGGGATGGTCCCGTTGGGATCGGGAGGTCCCGTCGTTCCGTTGTTATTCGGATCGATGGTATCCCCGCCGTTGGTATCGGCAACTCCGCCATCTCCGTCATCATCCGACTCGAAACAGAGGGTGTTCGACATGAACAGTACCAGTATAACGACAGTTATGGTCCATTTCCGATATCGCATCTTCTTCACTCCGCGGTCCATCGATGCGGTGCGTGGTCCGTATCGTCCCGTACGACCAGTGTTATTTGGTCGATATAAAGTTTTTCCAAACCCTGGTTCCGAAGGAATTCCTTTCCATTATCAGACGATCTCGGGTCTCGCGATCTCGAGGCCGAAGAGCGGGTTCCTGTCGGTCGTGTCCATGTAGGAGACGACCGCGCTCCCGTCGGGGAGTATCGCCAGGCTCGCGAAATCGAACCGGACGTCGTTCCCGGCACCGGAGGTGGCATCGAGGTCGCCCTGGCCTATCAGGGTCATCCAATCGGGCTCCTGGTTCTCGGAGTAATCGATTATGTGCCAAAGGTAGTCCACGTCGGTCCCGTTGACCTCGGCCCTCATATAAGCGAAGGCGACGTCGTTGGCGCCGTCCGCCTGGAACTCCCACTCCTCGAGGCTGCCGCCCTCGGGCAGTGCGATGTCCTGCTCTGACCATGTCCGGCCCCCGTCGATGCTCATGTGCCAGGTCATGATGCCGCTGACCACCTCGCACGAGTGAAGGGTCCCCGTGCTGTCGATGACCAGATGCTCGGCCGGTATCGGATCACCCTCGACGGGCCTGTGCCTTGTCCAGGTCAGGTCGGTCTGGAGCAGGGCGTTGTCGTCGCCGAAGTATCTCGGCAGCAGGAGACCGCCGTCGGGCAGTGGATGTCCACGGATCTCCCGATGGGGAGCCTGATAATCGTATTCCGGTCCTGGTTCGTAGTCAAGGTCGAACTCGACGACACCGGTTGCGGAGTCGGGTTCTGCCAGCTGGACATAGGTCAATCCGTCGATGCTGATGACGGCGTCCTGCCAGAAGTTCGAGACCACGACGCTCGCCCAGGGATAGGTCCCACCGAGGAAGCTGATCGGTCCCTGGACCGCCACTATCCATGGCCTGTCGTAGAATGGTGCGTATCCCCAGTGGTTCTCGAGATAGGACCACTCCTCCTGGGCGTAGTCGTAGAAGAAGGAAATGAAACGGTCTCCTGAGTAAGGGAACCAGCTCATCGAGAGGATGTCCCCGTTGGGGGCCTGGATGATAGCACCCTCGCCGAGACCGTCGAACGGTTCGGTGATCGGTCTGTAATCCTGCCATGTGATCCCGCCGTCCTCGCTCCAGGTCGGATACTCGCCTCCGAGGTTCGTGATCCACCCGTACTCGGTGGTGGCGAGATAGTGCTCGCAGCAGTTCCCGCCGTGGCTCCTGTTGAAGACTGCCCACGGGAGCTCGCCTAGCGTCACATTCCCTGAAGGGTCCTGGATGGTGAACTCGCGGATGTCCTGGAATGGATATTCAGGATACTCGTCAGGGATGGTCGTTCTCTTGGTCTTGCTGTCATCCTCGTCTCCGACGAAGTACAGGGCACCCATGAGCATGATGACGACGATGGCCGCTGCCGGGATCTTCGGATCCAACTCGATCACTCCGTTCCGCTCTCGGGATCTCCGTACGGATACGGGTCCTCCCGCACGCAAACAAGACTTCTGGAGATATAAAGATTCTGCGACTAACGTAACGATAACAATCGGGTCCGTGGCTCGATCGGCCTTGAAACCGGTTTTTCGCGAAAGAATTATAAGCGAAACGCCCTTTACGGAATCATCTGCTAACGAATGGTGCTAAAATGGTAATAGATGATAAAGATAAGGAAATAATCGATAATGAAGAGGAATCGATTATTGACGACGAGGAGCCTGTGGAGAAGGTTCCGAAGGGAAAGCCCTCGAGTGCACCCAGGAAGAAGGTATCCAGGAAGGCTCCCCCACCAAAGGCGAATCCACTCGTGGAGGTGAAGGGACGGCTGAACTGGTTCTTCAGCTCGTACCTCGGGATAATCTTCACCGGTGCCTTCATCGGCGTGATCGCGACGTTCCTCCAGAAGGAGGGGAATCCCGGTAACATGGGCTTCTGCATCGCCTGTTTCGAGCGGGACATCGCAGGTGCCCTTGGACTTCACAACGCCGCTCCAGTGCAATACATGAGACCTGAAATAATCGGTATCATTCTGGGATCCCTGGTGGCGTCAATGATCTTCGGAGAGTGGCGCTCCCGAGGAGGGTCAGCACCGATGATCCGGTTCGTTCTAGGGTTCTTCGCCATGATGGGCGCCCTTGTCTTCCTTGGCTGCCCGTGGCGCGCGTTCCTCCGCCTTGCGGGAGGGGACTGGAACGCCATCCTCGGAATACTCGGCCTGTTCTCCGGCGTGTTGGTCGGAGCCATCTTCATCAGGATGGGCTTCAACATGGGCCGATCTCAGAAACAGTATCCACACGTCGGGCTGATGCTTCCGCTGGTCATGCTCAGTTTCCTGATCATGATGGTGTACTATCCAACGGCAGGGGATGCGAGGGTCATCAGGGAATCTGCTGCAGGGCCGGGAGCCGCGCACGCCGCCCTCGGCGTCTCGCTCGCTGCCGGTCTGATGGTCGGTTTCTTCGCCCAGAGGACGAGGTTCTGCACGATCGGCGGGATGAGGGACACGATACTGATCCGGGACTACTACCTCTTGATCGGGGTCATTGCACTGGTCGTATCGGCCTTCCTCACGAACTACTTCGTATATGATCAGTGGAACCCGGGATGGGAGGACCAACCGCTTGCGCACAGTGAAGGGCTGTGGAACTTCTCTGGGATGCTCCTAGCAGGGCTCGCGTTCGTCCTCGCCGGCGGATGCCCCGGACGCCAGGTGATCCTTTCCGGAGAAGGCGACAGCGACGCTGCGACCTTCGTCATCGGGATGATCGCTGCAGGTGCTTTCGCCCACAACTTCCAAACGGTCAGCGCTCCGGCCTTCCTGGGCGGGGTCAACGTGTGGGGTCCGAACGTCGTGGGACTGGGCCTGATAGTGTGTGTGATCATCGGACTGACCATGAGGGAGAAGTACTGAGGTGATCGATATGGTCGACGAATTAGATGTCAGAGGGCTCTCCTGCCCTCAGCCCCTTTACAAGGTCGAGAAGGAGATGAAGAAGCTCAAGAAGGGCGAGTTCGTGGTCCTTAGCGACTGCGGAACGTCGAGGGCAAACATACTCCGGCTGGCGAAGCAGAAGGGCTGGGACGCGGAGGAGACCTCTGAGGACCGTTGCGATTTCGTGATAACTCTCACGAAAGAGTAATTAACGTCCTGACCCTACCGAGGGCTGGATATGATATACCTCGACAATGCGGCCACATCATGGCCCAAGCCCGGGACCGTTGCCAGAGCCATGACGGACTTCATGGACAACATTGGTGCAAATCCGGGTAGATCGGGCCACAGGCTATCCGTCGAGGCCGGAAGGGTCGTCCTCGAGGCGAGGGAGAAGGTCGCCACCCTTTTCGGAGCGAAGGACCCCATGAGGGTAGTGTTCGGCCTCAATGCGACGGATGCCCTCAACCTCGCGATCCGCGGGACCGTCCGGAAGGGGGACCATGTCATCACAGGCGCGATGGAGCACAACTCCGTCATGAGGCCGTTGAGGGACCTTCAGAGAGAGGGTGTGGAATTGAGCATCGTTCCGGCGGACCGCGAGGGATTCGTGGACCCGATCGACGTCTCACACGCCATGAAGCCAAACACGAGACTCGTCGTCATGAACCAGGCCTCGAACGTCGTAGGGAGCCTCATCCCGACCGACCAGATCGGCAGGATAGCCCACAACGGAGGCGCCCTGTTCCTCGTGGACGCGGCCCAGACCGGAGGATGCTATCCCATCGATATCGAGAGCGACGGGATCGACCTCCTCGCATTCACGGGCCACAAGGGACTGTACGGCCCGCAGGGGACCGGAGGGCTCGTGATCAGCGAGCGTGTGGACATCTCCGACCTCCGACCCGTAAGATCGGGCGGCACCGGGAGCCGATCTGAGCATGAGGTCCAGCCGGACTTCCTCCCCGACAAGTACGAGTCTGGCACGATGAACACGGTCGGACTTGCCGGGCTTGCCGCCGGAGTGGACTTCGTCCTCAACGAGACCGTCGAGAGTATCCGCGAAAAGGACATCGAACTAACTAGACGTCTTATCAACGGACTCGGGGGCGCCGACGACATCGTCATCTACGGAGCGATGGAGGCGGCTAGACAGACCTCGACACTGTCCATCAACATAGAGGACAGATCGCCTTCGTCGGTCGGCCTGGCGCTCGACGAGGACCACGGGATCATGTGCCGGGTAGGTCTCCATTGTTCACCGTCAGCACACAGAAGCCTGGGAACGTTCCCGGAGGGAACGGTCAGGCTCGCCATGGGATACTTCAACACCGATGACGAGATCGATACGGTCATCGACGCCCTTAGGGGGATGGTCTGATCCCCGACAGGCAGTGCGTCGCCCTGTTCTATTCCACCAGCCTCGCGCTGAGGGCGGAGAAGGTCGCGAAGAAGGCTGGATGTGATTGTAAACTGATCCCGACACCAAGGCATCTCAGTTCCGACTGCGGGACCGCCCTCCGTTTCTTCGTCGCTGACAGGAAGATGGTTGAGAGAGCGTTCGAATCGAACAGGGTCGCCTACGACAAGATCGTGATACTCTGAATCTTTCCAGCCGATACAGTATTACATGAATAGGATAGAGTACGCGCCCTGTGTGTTACAATTCAACAAATTCCGGGCGATTTCGTTGTGAAAACAGTCATTTCAATCGCACCTTCGGGCGAACACCTTATATATAACACCCTGATAGGCGAACGTCCCCTCAGGGGGGACGGTCCGAAGGAGATGGATGCCATGGCCAAGCCAACCATGAACAGGTGGATAGTGGTCGTCTGTGCGATACTCATTCAGCTCGCCCTCGGTGCGATCTATGCGTGGTCCGTTTTCACGCCTGGTCTTACCTTACCGCTCGAGCAGGAGGGTTTCGAGACCGACGACGTCGTCATGATCAACGGGACGGGATACACCGTCGAACTGGGTGGTGTCTACGACGATCCCGTCGTCGACGCCGATCCGCAGGAGATGACCATCAGCATCGTCGATGTGGACGGTCGATCGGTGGATGCGGACCTCGACATCATCATAATCACTTACATCACTGACGAGGACGGGGCTCCGATCGAGGAGGTCGTTGACAAGGGGGATACGATCTACGACGCCAAGGACGGTGCGACGAAGTACACCTACACGATCGATTATGCTCGCGGATCGACCGAACATGACGTCAACCTCACGGCCAACGGCAACTGGCACGTCGAGATACTGATAACGAGTGGGGTCCACAACGTTTCGGACGGATCGGCTCACTTCCTTGTAAACGAAGGTATAACTGGAGAGTTCGGTTTCGACAAGACCCAGACCCAGATCGTCTTCGCGACGGGCCTGGCGGCCTTCGCTTTCATGACAATAGTCGCGGGCAAGATCGTCATGCCCAAGATAGGTCCCCGGTTCACCGCGATGCTCGGCGGACTGCTCCTTGGAGTCGGCTACATCGGTGCAGGAGCAGCGGGTCAGACCTTCATGGCGCAGTTCTTCCTCATTGGATTGATCGGTGGCGCCGGTATAGGTCTGGGATACGTCGTCCCGATCGCCGTCTGCATCAAGTGGTTCCCTGACAAGAAGGGGCTGATCACAGGTCTTGGGGTGGCTGGCTTCGGCTTCGGCGCCTTCCTCTGGGTCCAGCTCGGGAACGGCTATCTGGGAACGCTCATCGCGGACCTCGGGACCCTCGCGGTGTTCCAGCTCTACGGCGCTATCTTCCTGATACTCGTCGTGCTGTCATCCCTCGTTATGGTCAATCCGCCCGAAGGCTATAGGCCGAGGGGATGGAAGCCTCCGAAACAGACGGCGAAGACCAAGGCAGCCACCGGAGGCGTGGAGTTCGAGTCCGGCGAGATGCTGAGGACAAGGCAGTTCTGGACCATCTGGACACTCTTCGCGTTCGGCGCGCTCGCGGGCCTCATGGTCATCGGAAACATCGCGATCTACGGCATCGACGCCCTCCAGGACGCTGACTTCGAGAAGGCCGAGGCCGCGAAGATCGCGGCGACCGCGATGGCTCTCTTCGCAATCACCAACGGTCTTGGACGGATCGCCTGGGGAGCTATCTCCGACAAACTCGGGAGACAGAAGAGCATCTTCCTCATGTCCCTGACCCAGGGCATCCTCATGATAGTGTTCCTGTACGCCGGGTCGAACCCGTGGACCTTCACGGTGATCGCCATGGCCATCGGGTTCAACTTCGGCGGCAACTTCACGCTGTTCCCCACGATAACCGCGGACTTCTTCGGCAACGAGAACGTCGGCAAGAACTACGGTTTCGTCTTCTCCTCGTACGGAGTTGGCGGGATAGTAGGACCGATCCTCGGCGGATATGCCTCCTCCACGGAGGCGGGATTCGCGATGGCATTCCTTCCGGCGGGTGTTCTCTGTCTCATCGGCGCGCTTCTGGCGTTCACTCTGACGCCACCGACGAAGAAGGTCGTCACTTCCACAAGGAAGAGGACCGTCAAGAAGGAGAAGGTCCCTGACGAGGATGACATCGGTTCAGATGATATTCCAGCGAAGGAGTCGGACGAGGTCGATGACGGACCGGACGAGCTGACCGAAGATGCCTCGAAGGAAGATGGGTCCGAAGAGGACTCGGAGGACGATCAGGACGAGGAGTCCGAGGAAAAGGACGTCGAGGAGTAGGCCAGCCTACCCAGAACGTTTCCCATCCACCACAAATATTAAGTCCATTCAGTCGAAACCCTAGTTCGGAGCCAATGTCGATCGCAGGGACCGTCCTAAGGTTAGCGTTGATCTCGGTGTTGTGCATAGCCTTGTTCCAATCCACGGAAGGAGCGATCCTGACCGTTGACCACGACGGTTCCGAGACGTATTTGACGATCCAGGACGCTATCGACAACGCGACCGACGGCGATGTTATCCAGGTTCATAATGGTACGTATTATGATCCGTTCGAAGTGGATACCGAAGGTATCACAATTGAAGGAGGTGTGACTGGAAATGTCATCATCGACGGTCAGATGGCATACGACATGGGCAGGGTCCTCTCGGACCGCGTGACACTAATGGAATTGGAATTCACGCGGGCTGACGATGGTGTGAGGGTGCTAGCTGTTAATGATGTCACCATCAGGAACTGTACCTTCAGTGATAACGAAATCGGTATATTTGCCCGTAATTGTTCACGCCTGGGCATATATGATTCCGATTTTGATGGCCATTATTATGGTATCAGACAGCAGGGCTGTGTCAACTCGATCATGAAAGGGCTGATTCTAACGAACACCACGGACGTCGCCATCTCACTCTTCGATGCACAGGTCGCCACTATCGACAGATCGGTCGATCGTGAGACCATTATCAATGGAACTTACGATGGTATCATTGTCGATTCTGGACATAATTTCTTGATCAACTGTTCGATCAAAGGCAGTCGTGATCGTGGATTCCTCATGTATGACGCTGTCATTGCTGAGATCAATGTTGTCATTGAAAAAGCATCGGGGAACGGCATTGAGATCGATTCCGTACATGATCTATCGGTCAACGGTTCAGTTGATAACTGTACAGGCATTGGTATATCATTGTACGAGGTCTTGAACTCAATCATCGATATTGATATTATCAATAACACGGGAAACGGATTCTACATCTACAAGAGTGAATCCATAACTGTATCGGGATCGGTCGGGTCCGGAGGTAGATGCTTCGATATCCGTGACTCCAGCGATATTGGAATTAACTGGTTGACAGTTAGATCGAGAGATATGGAGGACCACGTTGCTGGGATATTCCTATGGAATGGATCGAATGTGATAGCAGACAATATCAAGTTCGAGGGTATGGGTACCGCTCTATGGCTTGATGAATATTCGAATATAACGGTCACCAATCTGTCAGCCGATGAAACTTGCCAGAACATCTCATACAGAGCGGAGGGATCATCGCATATTGTCCTATTCAACCCTGAGCACCCCAATTGGACGTACCATGATACGGAAGTCACAGGTGATTCCTGGATATCAATAAAGAACACCATCGATCTCGAGGTCCTAATGGTGAACGAACCGGTGCCCAAAGCGGATGTGGAGGTGGAAAATAGCGAGGGTGTCTTCTACGAGACCCAGGCCTTCGGTGGTTGGGACAACAGAACGGACGACATCGGACGTGTATATTCCCTCACTCTGCCATATCTGTTCATCCGTCATTACGGAGCGATCTCCAACGTGACACGGGTCCATATAATGAATGGATCAAAGGAATATCAGAAGAACATCAATCCATCAGCGACTGGACTCGTTACCCTTGTTCTGAACTCTCCACCTGAGATCCATGGGGACATTCACAATCAGCTGCCTATCCGTTCTAACAAAAGGGTCCATTTCACGGCGTATTATCAGGATGAAAACGAAGATGAACCCAGTAAACACAACGTGGTCATTGACAACGATGTCCATCAGATGACACCGAACGGCACTCTTGGCGATTACGATAGGTATTCTTTCAATATCACCCTTGACCGTGGGGACCATTGGTACCGATTCGAGTTCCGGGATGACCATACATTCGTGAGTACGGAAAATGTCAATTTCACTGTCTCGAATACAAGACCAGAACTAGCGACCTACGACGTCGACGAGGACCTTCCGTACTGGGTGTTCGAGGTAAGGTACAGGGATTACGAAGGTGATCCGGCTGTAGATGTTCGGTTGATCATCGACGATGCGAATTACACTATGAACCGATCGGAAAGCTCCCCGAACTGGGAACAGGGAGTGTGGTACAACGTATCGGTGCCGCTGGAGAATGGACTTCACAGTTATCACTTCAAATTGTTCGACGGCACGGATTGGAGCTATCCCGGGTATACATATACGATCAATGTCTACGAACATCGTCCCTCTCTCTCGAATTTGACCATCACTCCAGCATCGGGTGATTCTTCGGAGCGATATCGATTCCAAGTCGTATACTCGCATGATATCGATAAATATCCGAACAATGACTTTGAAGGGAATTTGACCCTATTCGTAGATAATAGGACATATTCAATGCGGACGAGGTCATCGGGAACCCCGTCATCAGGGATCACTTACTATGATTGGTTGTACCTGAAGGAAGGGGAACACGAGTTCCAGGTCAAGGCTTCCGACGGAACGTTCACCGTGTTCTCCGAAATCGGTAACATTACTGTCGTAAACTCTGCACCACGGATCGTTCGTTTCGATGTAGACCCACCGCATTATCATGAGACCAGTTATTGGGTGGATATTGACATAAATGACCGTGATAAGGACCCACTACAATCTCTTACCCTCGAAATAGATGGTATACGATTTGGGCTCAATGACTCCGATGAGACCAGTTTATGGGACATCGTTAGCAATAGCCGAGGATCGATCGACGATGGCGATATTAGATTTTGGTTCCCCTGGAACTTCACGTGGGGGACACATTATTACCGGATCGATGTTTCCGACGGAACTTTGAATTCCAGCCTGGTCGGTGAATTCACTAGGTCCAGCAAACCGTCCATATTGGTCCATCACTATCCAGTGTTCTCTGACAATTCGACACCGACGGTATTCATCTGTAATTACTCCGACGAGGATAACGGCCGACCTGAAAACATCACCATCCAATTCAATGGATCCTCCTCGGGGATCAATGTCACGCTGGGACCATTTCCTCTGGAGGAGGTCGACCGAAATGATGAGGACACCTGGGATGGCAAGTCCTATGGATTCCTTCACAGGTTCGATCCCGGCACCTACACTTACAACGTTTGGGCATCCGATGGCAACATCACGAAAGTATCATCCCTGGATAATTTTGCCGTCGTTAAGGCTGATTATCCGATCCTTCGCAAACCCTCGATATCTCCGATCAACGGGTCGACAGGTACGGTCTTTACAGTGTCCATCAACTATTCCCATCGGTATGGATCTCCGCCTGACCAGCTTTTCGTACGGATAGATGGAGTGGATTACGACATGGACAATTACCATGGTCTTGACCATTGGCGCGGGATGACCTATTATGCTGAGGTCACCTTTCCATATTCGAGTGATTTCAACATTTCTATCGTGGGGATAACTGATGATGTCACTTCGGTCAAGACGATCGATCGAATCAATATCAGTGTATATGACCCACCGCCACCGTCAGAGGATAAAGGAGACTGGATCGACCTGCCATCAGCGTTCATACTGAGTGTTTCTTCACTGCTGTTGGCCATCCTGTTCATCACGGTCTACGAAGGTTATACCAGACACCGTACCCGTTGGAAGCAGGCAGAACGGTCTGTCTACCGTTTGACCACAGCAATGATCACCATGCGTAGGAAGGGCGTCGTCTTCGACCGCCGTCCCATCATGAAGGCGAAGATCCTGTTCAAGGAGGAGAAGTATCCAGAGGCGGAGAAGGCAGCCCAGACGGGGATGTCGGACCTCCGGGTGGTCTGGAACGAATTCCTTGAGGCCCGGGACAGCATCGACTACATCGAGGAGAACCGCGGGATCATACCCGGCGAACATTCAGAAGATGTAGAAAAGAGGATCAACGTTGCCAAGAAGGCTTTCATGGAGGGGAAATACGCTGTTGCCATCAAGAAGGCCCACGGTATCAGGGTGCGGATCGCGCGTGCATTGAAGGAGAAGGGGACTTCGACGATGCCGGTAGAGGTCTCGGCACTGAACGACGATGAGATCAAACTCGCCGAGATGCCATACGGTGACGATATAGAAGATGACATCGAGGACTTCGATGGATTGGGACTCTAGATCAGTTCTCCGGAAGCGACCAGTGTAGCGTTGCCGCCGACCTCTACGTGGATCTCGTCGTCGAGGTAACCGGCCTTCAGAAGGATCAGTGAAGGCCTGTTCATCTCGCGGCCCTGTTCGACCTTGACATCGATGGACCCCTCGCCCAGGACCTTGTGCTTGATGAGATAGGCGCCCAGGCAGCCGTTCCCGCTGCCTGTCGCGGGGTCCTCGGGAATGCCGAGGGCGTCGGCGAAGACGCGGACGCTGAGGTCGTTCTCGTCGTCGTAGGTCTCCGTCGTGAACGCGAGGATGCACTTCGCCTTCATGTTCCTCATCAGTTCCTGGAGCACTGCCTTGGATATCTTGACCCTCTTCAATGCCTCGAGGGTCTTGATCGGGACGATGAGGAAAGGAAGACCGGTGGAGACCTCCTCGATCGGATAGTAGGGGTCGATGTCTCCGCTCCTGAGGTTCATGCCGGCGGATATCATGCCCGGGTCTATGACAGTTCCGAACTTGGCGGTCTTGGGAGTAAGCCACAGAAGGTCCGGGACGTCCCCCTTGTACTTGATCGAAACGGGGACCTGACCGATCTCTAGGTTGAGCTTGATCTCGTCGACCGGTTTCTTGATGATCTCCTGCTGGATGACGAAGGCAGTGCCTATGGCCGGATGGCCGGCGAACGGGACCTCCTCGTTCGGGGTGAAAATCCGGATGTCGTAGCCGCCGTCTACCTCCTCCTCGTTGACAATGAAGGTGGTCTCGCTGAAGTGCATCTCGTTGGCTATCGCCTGCATCTCGGCGTCGGAGAGGAGATGTGCGCCCCTGAAGACGGCGAGCTGGTTGCCAGCGTACCGCCTCTGGGCGAAAACGTCGACGATGTGGAAGGTCAAGCCCACCACGTGGAATGTTTGGACCATGCTAAACAGCCTCCTGTACACCCATTCACTGAGAGTTGGGGATTAGGGGAATTGACCTACCTCTATATTAATGCCGTCGGTGACAATTCTAACGCCTGGCACGTCATTTACCCGGAGAAACCGAGGTATTCCGGCTTCCAGATCGAATATCCGCCCTGCCCTCACTTCTTCTTCTTTTCCTTCTCGGGGAGGGTGGACGTGAACTCGAATGACCTAGAGAGCCATCGCCCGAGCTCATTGCTGTCCGAATAGGCTGTCTCCGGAACGACGACGTAATCCTTCATCACTCGACCCTGCATCGGCTCGAAGGGCGTTGCACCCTCTGAAAGCTCGACCTCCCTGTCGTCCCGCGGTGCCCGAACGAAGATCGTGTCCTGATGAGCTCCAGTCAGCATGTTCCCGTTCACGAACCAGACCGGCGAACCGAACATCTTCCTCTTCTCGGCATTGAATCCGAACATGGCTGATTCCAGAGCCTCGACGAGTTCGGGCGAGACCTTCTTCCATTTCATGATGCTCCCCCTTCCGACATTGCTATCGCTCTTCGAAGTTAAATAAAATACGATAGGCCGCCGGAGGGCGGCCGTATCCGTGGATCGACCGGCAGTGCGGATGGTCCTTTGATGGCACTCCGGTCTGCTGTCCGATCAAAGCTCGCCGGCCTTGATCTTGCGGACCATTATGTTCCACTGTTCCTTTGTCAGAACGGCGGTGTTCTCATCCTCGCCGATCCTAACATTGTCGCCATCGAACTCCACTGCGGGACAGCACCCGCCCTTGTCGCACAGATACACCTTCATTTGGATCAACCTCCGTGATATCTCTTCAGACCAACGGAACCGTCGGTCGGTTGTGCAACGGCGCCTGGATATATCTATCTTTATCCTAAATCAACCGCGCCAGCCCTGGATCCGGTAGACGAGTGACGCTGGGTCCGGGTCGAAGAAGACCCGTGATCCTGCCTCCTCGTGCATGTCCTTGAGGTAGGTCTTGATGGTGTGTTCGGTGATCCCGCCCGACCCCTCGAGGATGCCTATGTCAAGGCCGAGGTCGTATGCGATCGTGAACTCGTTCAGGGTTCCGGTGTGGCCGCCGATTATTACCGCTACATCGACCGCAGCGACCGCTGCGACGTTCCTGTACTTCTTGCAGACCATCCTGTCGTCCTTGTGAACGTAGTCGCTGGGTATGAACACCATCTCCGAGAAATGCTGTACTGGGTAGTGGAACAGGCTCGAATGCGCATCGTGGTCCACCGCTGGAGAGAACGCGATCGTCCATCCTCCCTCGCTGGCCGCCCCCATCACTGCCTCGTAAGGCAGACCTCCGCAACCGCCCGTCACCACCGTGTGGCCCAGCCGGGCGATCTCCCGTCCGATCTTGTTTGCCTTCTCCTCCGTCCCATCCGGGTAAGGGGGGGAGGAGCTCCCGTAGACACCGATCTTCATCGAGACCAAATCTCTCTTGTCAGGTATAAGCGTTTGTTGGTTTACACCATGGCGGCATTGATGATTTGATGCGAACGAGTGGAATGCCTGGCTACCTTCTGGCCCTTCGTGGAGGAGGGCGCCTTTCCCTCCTGTACTCCTGCTGGGTGGGATAATCACCAGTGGGCGGCCGATAATCGTCGTCAAAAGGGTCGCGGTAACCATTGGATGGGCGCCTGTACGTGCCACGACCATCCGGCGGCGGGTGATAGGGCTGTTGGTATGGACCTTTTTCCGAGGGTTTCACGAGCGACATGATGACGCCGATGATCAACAGCACGATGCCCAGGATCATGATGGCGCCTCCTGCGCACATCATACCCATTTCACTGAAGATATCGATCGGAGGGGTGATGTACACATCCACGTTGCCATCTGCACTAACCTCGTAGTTCCCGCCGTCCACTTCGAAGGTTCCCAGCTTGTAGTAGTCCTTACCATTGATGTTGATCGAATCTGAAGTATCGTCCGAGCTCTCGTCGAAGATGACCCGGCCATCATCGAGTATCCTGATGCGGACGTCATCACCCCTGTCGGAGATCCAGACATCGTAGTCCCCCCTGTCAAGTGTGACATTCTCGATCCCTCCAGCGTAAGAGAAGTTGCCCTCCCATTCAGCCTTTTCGGACGGGTCCGGGAAGGCGGTCATGACGAAGGCCGCAGCGATGGCTCCGCCACCAATTGCCATTATCAGTCCAACGGCCATCAGGATATGGTAGTTCTTCAAACCGGATCCACCTCTCTCGACGTTGTTATCGCCTGGTGATATAATAATCCTCCCGACAAGATCATTGTCGCCTTTTCCTCGTCACTATCAGAAGGAATGCAGAAAGGAGTGACAGTGAGACCATCAGATGTAACTCGGGCACCTTCTCTGGTGCGGAGTTCTTCGCAGGATCGTCCAGGGGATAGTTGTCCTCCGCCCCGGCGCCCCCGTTGAGAGCGTAGGTTCCCGTTCCGCCCCAGTCGTCCCAGTAGTTTCCCTCTGAGATATCGTCGTCCCAGTAGTTGGTTCCGGATGAGTCGTCCCTGCCCTGGGAGAGGCCGCCGCCGTTGTCGTAGAGGTTGTTGTGGTGGATGTAGTTGTTCCAGCTTGCACTGTTCACTATGATCCCCTCATTGGTACTGTTGTAGATCACATTGTAGATGACGGTGTTGTTCTCGGCGCCCTGAAGGTACAATCCGTATTGCCCGCACTCCTTGAACGTGTTGTTCGCTATCAGGTTCCCATCGCAAGCGGAGAAATACAGTCCATTGGCATCGGATTCGAGGACATTGCCAGTGATGACGCAGTCGTCCGTGCTCGACATCCAGATGGAGTCCCATCCGGTGTCCAATGTGTTGTTGGTGAAGACAGCACCGTCACCGCGATTGTTGATGCCCCGCCTCTCGGTGACGAAATCGCACTCCGTCGCATTTATCCAGGTGTTGCCCGAGGCGATGTATAGACCGTACCCGTTCAAGGTGGTGTGGATATCGACCTGGATGATGTCCACATGGTCCATGCTCACGAAATCGATCCCCCGGATGCTGTATTCCGTGATATCAGAATCCCGGACCGTTATGTCCTCCCCGGCTCTCAAGGAGATCCCGTATCCGACCTCGGAGATGGATACGTTCCTGACCACGACCCGCTCGCTGGCGCCGATGGTGATCCCATTGTTGCCACCGCCGATATCCATCTCCTCTATGGTGAAGTCGTAGCAGTCTCCCACGATGAGCTGCCCGTAGTCCCCGGTGATGGTCTCGTTGTCATGGGAGGTGTACAGTAACACAGGTGCCCCGTTGATTGTGCAGTTGTCGACGGTGTTCGTGGTGTAGTAGATAGCACTTCCACCGACCCAGATGAAACCGCAGTCCCAGAAGGTGATGTTCCGTAATCCGAGATACCTGGAGGTATCGATCCCGATGCCAGTGGAGTCGGCGTTGACCTCCGTCCACTGGATGCTTCCTGAATTCACATAGGCGAAGGTGATCCCTGCGCCCCCGATCGTGACATTGACGTTCATCACGGCCAGGTTGGACCGACTTATTGAATATATTCCGCGGTACGCGCAGTCAAGGAGGGTGCAGTTGTCGACCACCACATTGCTGGCAGCGATGTCGATGCCCTCCTGACCTGCGAACGCGTTCTGTATCGTGAACCCGGATATCGTGACGCCGTCCTCGGTGATCCGCACGATGTCGCCATTGTCCCCACCGTCGATCACCGTGTCGTCGGTACCGTTGCCTACCAATGTGACGTTCTCGAGGATGTCGATGTTCTCGTAATACGTTCCGTTGTAGACGTATATCATATCGCCGCTGCCGGCGTTATCGATGGCGTCCTGGATGTCCGTGTAGTCGGACCACTGACCGCCGGAATCGTCATCGTCGACGTAGATATCGGCACCCTCGGCCGGGGCCAGCACGATCAAAGACAGAGCGAACGCTAACAAACATGCGAATAGGTATCCCTTCCTCATGGCAAACACCGTGCTCGTAATCCGCAGGTCGGTATTTAGTAGTTCGCCTATCGAAGGTTCAACTCCCCTCCGCCCGATTCGGCCTTTATGGCGTCGTCGTTGGATGTCACGATATCCTCGGACCCAGGGGCCTCTGGTCCGTCAGAAATGTCATCGGCCGGCTCGCTCGGTCCCTCGCCGGCATCATCGGGTCCTTCTGGAATGTCCTCGGAGCCCTCATCTACAGGAGAAGGTCCATCCTCGTGATCATCGACTCCGACGCCGGAGACCTCGTCCTCGGTAGGGCGACCATTGCCACCGGACCTGCGCCTCAGGATGAACAGGAAGAGCAGGACGATCAGCACGACCACCAGTCCCAGCAACAGGATGTTCACCGCGTCCTCGTCCTCGTCCTTCTCTGGAGCGTCAGTGACCGATATCTCGTTCTCCTCGTGATTGTTGTTCTCGAGGAGCTCGTCCACAAGACCGTCCGGGTCGGCCCAGGCCACCAGCGACCAGTTGCCGAGGACCGCCTTCCAATCGTAGGATATCGACCTCGATGTGTTCCCGAGGACGATGATCGAGAAGGACTCGATGTGATTCAGTTCGTCGGGGGAGGTGAACGACTTCGACCCACGGTACCGGTAGAGTCCGAGGGTGATGTTGGCATCGACGCTTCCCCGGTTCCTGATGGTGATGTTGACCGCCACGGTGGAACCTACCGTCGGGCTGGGCGGGAAGAACGTGATGGACGTGATGTCCAGGTCCGCAAGGGGAACGCTCGTCCCGATCACCAGCGTTCGGTTCACGATGTCGCTCCATCCGTGCTCGTTCCTCACCCTGAACGTAATGTTGTGGGACGCCACGGACAGGGCGGACGTGTTGAATACGCCGGACGTCCCGATCAATCCGTCCACGTCGGAAAGCCACCGATACTCCAGAATCTGGCCGCCGCTCCCGTGACCGACGAAATCCACGACGTCGGAGGCGTCCGCCGGGTTCGGTGTTATGGAGTCGATGTGGGCGATCGGCAGGACGGGTGCGTCGCTCTCGTTCACCCTGATCGGCTCCGAGCCCGCTGTGAATCCCGTATCGATCCCGTCGCTCGCCGTGAAGATGTAGGTGTGGTTACCCGCCTCGAGAAGTGTGGTGTACGTGTACACAGCGCCGTCCGTGTAATTGCCGTCCCCTGGGTCCGCAGCCGTCATGTAGAAGGTCTGGTTTCCGATAGAGATGCGCACCTCGGTCGGGGGATCGTTCTCCGGGTCCGTGTAGGTCACATTGAAGGTGAAGAGCGTGGTCTCGTTCCCGCCGTCCGGATCGACCGTCGGTACAGTGAGCTCCGGCGCCTTGTTGACCCTTACCCACAGGGTGTCGCCGGTGAAGGATTCCAGTCCGTCGTCCACCCTGAACCAGAACGGATAGGTCCCGTAGTCGAGTGTGAGGTTGTAACGGTATTCGTTCGACGAGTTCGGGATCGGTCCCATCCGATAGGTCTCGGTACCGAGCAGCAGTTCGACGATAGCGGCGGCGTGGTCCCCGGGATCGTCGTCGAAGAACTCGACCGTGAAGAGGAAGTCCGTCGGTTCATGGGCAACCGTGATGTTCACCGATCCGTTCAATGTCCCCGGGGCGTTGTTCACCCTGATCATCTCGACGACGGGATCGCTCCATAGGTCGTCGTCGTTGATGACCTTGAACGAGATGTTGTGCCATCCGCCGGACAGGGAGGCGTTGTGAACGGAAGCGTTCGCGAGGAACCCGTCCACGTCGGATGACCAGTTGTAGCCGAGGATCACGCCTCCCGACCCATGCCCCTCCATCATCACGAGGTCCGTCGACCTCGCCGGATCGGGTGAGACGGAATCGATGTATGCGATCGGCACGATCGGGACGTCGGACTCGTTCACGATGAACGCCACTGGCTCTGTCCACGTGCTATCGTACCAGTCGGATGCCCAGAAAGCATATGTCCAGTTTCCGACCGACAGATAGGTCGAGTAGGTGAAGACTGCACCGTCGGTGAAGTCCGTATCGCCCGAGTCGCTCCTGGACATCGAATACACGGTCCCGTTGAACTCCACGTCCATGTACTCGGGCCAGTCGTTGTCCCCGTCAGTGTAGGTGACGTTGAACACGAACAGGGTGGATTCGTTCCCCTCGGAGGGGGACATGGTGGCATCGGAGAGGACGGGCTCCCGGTTGGGGACCTCAGGACCGGAGGTGTTGCCCGTCGAGTTCCAGTCGGATCCGTCGTTCACCGTGAAGTTGTACCAGTGGGTGTCCCGGTCAAGGGCGATCTCGTAGTAGAACTCCCAGCCAGTGGTCCAGTTCCCTTCGCTCGCAGGTACCATATCGTAGGGGATGTCGTCGATGAATACCATGGCGTCCTCCGCGGCGAGGCTCTCGTTGCTCGCATATGTGAAGGTGAAGTTGAACGTCGTGCCGACGTACCCTGACTGTGGTGACACGGCCGGTGCCCGTATCTCGGGCAGGATGATGTGTATGAAGATCGGATATCTGTCGGTAGCGTTCGCCTGGCCGCTGACGTTGTGGGGTGTGTCGCCGATGCCGTCCCAGTTGTCGTCGACCCCCTGGTAATCGTCCCAGTAGTTCCCGATGATGCCGTTGTCCCATTCGTTGTCGGTACCATCGTCGAACGCGTTCCCGATGTTGCAGTCCATGAAATGGTTCAGATAGGCGAGGTTGTCGTTCGCGGTGACGCTGATCAGAACGCCGTAGTTGGTGTCCATGACGGTATTGTTCCTGATCGTGCAGTTCTCGGAATACCATATCCAGATGCCCCTCTGGCTCGTGTCGAATATGTTGTTGTCCTCGAACGTGCAGTTCGTCGATCCGCTCGGGTAGATGCCGTTGGAACCCTCGGATATGTTGCACCCGCGGATGGTTATCCAGTCGGAGGAGGAGATGTAAACGCCAGTGATGCCGGCGACGATCTCGCAGTCCTCGACCACCACGTCCTCGGAGGCCTGTGTGTAGACTCCGTAGTTGTAGTTGTCGAACTCGCAGTCCACGACGGTGACGTTCCTCATCGACTGCGGGTATACGCCGATGGCCCCATGGAAGGTCACGTTCTCGATATGGGCGTCTCGGCCGTACCGCGGGTTCAGCCCGTTGGCCGAGTCCTTCAGGACCGAATCGATTACCGTGAGGTTGTCGAGACCGAGGAGGGAATCCACGGAGAGGGTGCTGCTGTCGTACTCGGAGAAGAGCCCCTCGATGTGAAGCCGGGATACACCGTCGAGGCGGATGGCGTTCGAGTTGAACCTGAGCGTCTGGTTCATCAGGATGAGGTCGGAGGAGTATCTGGCGATGATGCCCATGTAGCAGTTGTGAACGTAGCAGGACTCCAGTGTGACATTGGAGCTGTACAGGATCAGGACACCCACGGAGGTGTTGCCCGTCTCCGTACCGTTGACGAGGATGTCATCGCAGCTTACCACCATGATCTGCCCGAAGTCCCCCTCGATGGTGACTGACATTTCGTTCACGACATAGATGGCCGGCAGGCCGTTAACGGTGTTCCTGAGGATCTCGTGGGTGTTGAAGTTGTTCTCCGCGAGTCCGTTGATGTCGATCCCGCTCCCGTAAAGTTCGTTGCCATGGAGCTTGATGTTCGTCGATGTGATCACGTCGATACCGTCGATGAACGTGTCCCGGATCTCGTTACCGCATATCTCGTCCCCGTCGGAGTTGCTCACCGTCGGTCCGATGGTGCACCCTTCCACGTAGTTGTAGGAGAAGTTGCCGCCGTTCGTTGCGGACATGTACACCGGTGTGTAGCAATCTATGAACGTGTTGTTGATGACCGAGAGGTTGTTCCCGGACACCCATATTCCCCAGCTCTGGTCGATGAACCGGTTGTTCGTGATGACGGCACCGCTTCCACCGAGGATATACACTGCCTGCGAGGCAGAGCCGACGGCGTATGTGCAGTTGCGAATGCGGATGTCATCACAGTCAGACCAGAAGGTCCCCGTTGCCGTGGTGTTGATCGAGCAGTTCTCGAGGATGGTATCGTGGGCGTCGTATCCGCGGACGCAGTAGGTCGATGCGCTGATGTTCATACCGCGGAGGGTAATTCCGTATGAGTCGAGGTCGAAGGCCGTACTGCCATTGATGTAGGTCTCGTTCGTCCCGTTCCCGACGATCGTCATGGGGAACTCTATCTTCACGGATTCGTTGTACCAACCGGCATGCACGAGGATGGTGTCTCCCGGATAGGTAGCATTGACAGCGTCCTGGATGTTGTCGTGGTCGGCTCCGGCCCAGTCGTCGTCGACAATCAGCACTACCGAGGTCCGCTCCTCGAAGATGGGATATCTGTCCTGGGCGCCTGCCGGTCCGTATATGTCGTGCGGCGTGTCGCCTATGCCGTCCTCGTCCGCGTCCTCCCCTTCGTAATCGGTCCAGAAATTGCCAACGGTCCCGTTGTCCCAGGAGTTGTTGCCGCCCTCGTCGTATGCCTGCCCGTCGGAGCTGCCCCCGAACTCGAACCGGTTCCAGTAGACCTTGTTCTGCTCGGTGTCGCTGTCGAGGTAGACGCCCCGCACCGAGCAGGAATCGAAGGTGTTGTTGGCGATCGTGCAGTTGTCCGGGCCGTATAGGTATATGCCGATCCAGCAGTCGTGGAACGTCGAGTTCGTCATGACCGAGTAGTTGCCGGAGAAGGTGGGTGAACCAGCGTCCCATATCTGGATCCCCCGGTCCATCGCCTCGAAGTACGAGTTGTTGATGAGGACTCCGTCCGTTTCCGAAAGGAAGATGCCGTCGCTGGCCTCGAAGATGAAGCTGCAGTTCTCGACGGTGACGTTCCGGCTGTAGGCCAGATAGAGCCCCTCGTCGCTGGCGCCCGTTATCTCGAGGTTCTCGAACGTGAGGTTCTCCCCGTATCCGTACAGCGCGGTGTCGGCACCGTCAAAGGTACTGTTGGAAACCACGACCTCGGTGTTCCAGTTGTCCATCACGACCCCCCGGAACCCGTCCGTCGACGTGTGGTTGTCTATCACGACATCCAGGCACTGCGCCAGTCCGATACCGATCTCTGATGGATAGACCGTCGTGCAGTTGAGGATCCTGACACCGTCGCCGTGCCACATGTCGATGGCCCTCTTGTGATTGTAGAAACTGCAGTTCTCTATCGTCACGTCATCGCTCCCTGAGGTGTAGATGCCCATGTCCACGTCGGCGAACTCGATATCGTAGAACCTAGCAGTGTCGGTGTTGACCATGATCACCTGGCCGTACTCGCCGGTCATGTCAACGTCGTTGGAGCTCATTATATGGACGACCGGCCTCCCATTCGCGGTGTTGTTGTTGAAGACCAGCCCGTGTATCGGGGACAGTGCTGTCTGGAGGTAGAATCCGACGCCGAACATGTCGTTCCCGGTGAAGTTGATGTTCTGACCCGAATCCCACTTTATCCCGTACGACTGCCCATGGAAGGAGTTGTCCATGACCAGGACGTTGTCCGATTGGAAGATCTCGAGGCAGGCATGGTGGGTGTTCCCGACATTGTTGTTCCTTACGATGGCTCCGTCCGCATTATCGAGGAAAATCGCCTTCCCGGTCCCGTTGATGGTGTTGTTCTCGATCAGGGCCCCGTCGTTCGATAAGTAAACAGCGTACATGGTGCTGCTGGAGGTCTGGCCCGAGTATGTGTTGTTGGAGACCACCCCTCCGGTGGAGGATGTCAGGACGACGCCGTTTCTGAAGTCCCGGAAATGATTGTGGGTGACATTTGCGTTGTCGCCCGCGATGATCCAGATGGCGGTCTGATACCCCCTGAACGAATTGTTGTGGATGACCATGTCATCACAATTGATCGTATAGAAGATCTCTCCACCGGAGGTGACGTTGAAGCCGGTGAATTCGATATCGTCCACGTCGTCGGGGTAGAACCTCGATGGTATGTCCATCCGGGTGGAGTTCTTCCCTTCCGTTCCGTTCCCGACGAGTGAAAGGGGCTTGCTGATGTTCAGTGACTCGTTGTACCATCCAGCATGGACCCGTACCATCCCTCCTGAGGAGGACGCGTTGATGGCGTCCTGGATGGTCGAGTGGTCAGCACCCGCCCAGTCATCGTCCACGACGAGGACCTGTCCCTCCGAATGAGGGACGAACACCATGGCGAATACTGCTATCAGACATAACACAAGGGATACCCTGGATAGACTCATCATATTACCCCAGTCTGAATGAGCCGGGCGATATTAATAGATTGGGAACGGCCAGTGTTCGCTGATCAAGGTTTCCAGCGCCTGCGGAATACGGCCGCGACGACCATCACCGAGGAGACTCCGAGAAGCAGATGAATACCTGGTATCTTCTCGGGAGCGGTGGTGTTGACTGGATCTGAGAGTGGGTATCTGTCCTCCCCGTTCCCTCCATCCACCTCATACGTGCCGTTCCCGTCCCAGTCGTCCCAGTAGTTGCCCTCCGAGACGCCGTCATCATAAGTGTCGTGCGTCCCTTCCGTATCGACGTGGGCGCCGCCGTTGTCCGCGAAATTGTTGTGGTGGATGTGGTTGTTCCAGATCCCGGCTGACGAGAGTCGGATACCATATCCCGAGTTGTCGAAGATCTCATTGTACGTTATCGTGGCGTTCTCCACGCTCTGGAACCATATGCCGTGGTTCGAGCATCCGTGAACACTGTTATTCGTGATGTTGATCCATTCGACCAGGCTCCCGTAGATCCCGAACTGGCAGTTGTAGACGTTGTTGTTCCTGATGGTTATGTTGTCATCGCCGATGTAGATACCATAGGAGTTGAGCCATAGGGTCGAGTTCTCGATGACCGTGCCGTCACCGTAGACGACCATCCCGGCCCAGAAGTCGGTGGCAGAGAAGTTCACGACATGGAAGTTCCAGGAATCAGTGGATATGTACAGAGGACGCTCCCCCCAGGTGTTGGTGGCGTTGCAGTCCTCCACCGTTATCCGCTCGCACTGTGTGAAGTAGAGACCGTTGTCATCGATCCGGTTGATGCGAACATCCTCGAATACGCTGTTGTCGACCTTCTCGATCCACGCGGATATGTACTGGTCGTCCAGAGTGCAATCGCGGACGGTCATGTGCTTCGAATAGCCGATAATGAGCCCATATGATGAATTGTGGAGGTACTGGTCCTCCACCGTCACATTGGCACTTCCGGTGACGATGACCTGGCCCGCCCCAGCCGGTACCGTGACGTTCTCGGCCTCGGACATGTAGAGGATCGGTCTTCCGTCCACAGAGCAGTCCTCGATGATATGGCTCGTGTAGGCATTCTCGCTTGAGCCGCTCACCCGAAGGCCGCAGTTGAGGAAAGTGTTGTTATAGAGCTCCATATCGAATGCATTGCCGAGATTGAGCCCGGAACGTTCATTGTTCTCGAAGTGGCTCTCCTTGACTGTATGCCACTGGGTCCAGATGATCTCCAGCCCGTACCTGGTGTCGGAGACGGTGCAATTGTCCACAGTGCTCCAGAAACGTTTCATATATATTCCGGACGAGACCGAGTCGTTGACGGTCAGGTTGTGGACCCAGAGGTAGTCGCCGTCCATGTATATCCCCCGGGACGAGCCGCCGGTGACGTGGAAGTATGACATGTTCACCCTGTCGGAATCGATGTATACAGTATCCCCGGCGAATGAACCGTTTATGATCGTATCGGTCCCATTGCCGATGAGATCGATGGTCTGGTTGACGATGACGTTCTCTTGGTAGGTCCCGGCGTAGACGTGAACGGTATCGAATTCGGCGGAATCGTTGATCGCGTCCTGAATTGTGGAATGCGTTCTCCAGGATCCGGCATCGTCGTCGACGATGTGGTCGGCTCCCGAGACCGCTCCGATGGCGAAAGCGATCACAACACAAGCGAGCAATATGACAATGGGCATTCTATTCATCCGATCACCGGCCAGAGAACGGCCAGACGGTATAAGAAATGTATCATAGCAGGGGCCATCGACAAGAAATTATCGAAAGCCGGTCAGGTTTTACCTTAATTCGAAACACGTCCTAATTTCGACCCTCTTATTTCGACGGTCGTCCCAAATTTTACTAATACCGACCCCGGCGGGTAAATATCATGCGAAGAGAATTCCGCGGGCTCCTCCGCAACTATGACCTATCACGGGGTCCGCGGGGCTTCGCACCTGCAGAGGGGATAACATCGAGGAGACGTTCGACATCAGCAAGGTTCCCATGCCCGAGAAATCGCTGAAGCAGCGGATCTCGACATACGTCGGCCACCATGGCGGCAACTACTCGGAATGGTACATCGGCCTCACATCGGACCCGGAGATGGCCCTGTTCGACGTACACAAGGTCCGGAGGAGACGTGGGACATACAGGCACTTCCGGGCGTCGGAACCATACATCGCCAGACGCGTCAAGAGATACTACGTCGAGAAGGGGATGTGCAACGGCGTCCGGGCCGATATCGACCATAGCGGGGTATACGTCTACAGGATCACGGAGGGGACCGTACAGTGAGGGGAATGTACGGAGTTTACCGGTTCATACTTAACAGGATGACGAAGAGGAACAGGAGATGATGGAATGAGATGGACGATGATGATGGTCCTTGCGATAGCGATCGGAACGATGATGCCGCCCGCGGTGTCAGGCGAAGGCGCGATACCGACGGACGATTCGCCTGTGGTATATTTCCACATGGACGAGGAGAACAGCGATTCGACGACGACGGAGTACGTGTGTTGGCTCAACGTGAACGAGACCGACCCGGAATCCGTCATGATGCACAATGCGAGCAAACTGGGGCCTGGAAACTCCATGGAGACCCTGAACTTCTGGGTAAGGCACGGTCCGAACGACGACACGGACCTCGACGCCGACCTGTATTTCGCCGAGGAGGAATCTCCGATGAACTGGACGGTCCACATCGAGTTCTCGCAGGGAGCTCCTGACGAGATTTACTTCAATCTCTACAATCGGTCGGACGACACCTGGGAGGAGATCGACTCGGTACCACTAAACTACAGCGAGGAAGGGATCTACGTCGCCGCATTCCACATCCCCGAGATGACGGTGATCCCCGCCGGCAACGGCCTCAGCTTCGAGGTCGCGTGGTGGGCGGATGTCGGACAGAACGAATGGACGGTCCACCTCAACAACGAGAGCTTCACGGAACTGCCCATCGCCAATGATATCGACGATGACGGGATCCCCGACTACCTTGATGACGACAACGGTACGGCTCCCGGAACGGACCCCCCGAACGGATCGGGAACGACCAACACCACCTCGGAGGGTGGGTCGACGGAGGGATTCCCTCCGATCGTGTTCGGGGTCCTCGCCATCGCCGTAATGGCAACGGCGATATTCATCGCGGTCAGAAGATACTGACACATGCGGACACATCGATATCCCCCGGGAACACGACCCTCACTCCGGGGGACCCTGGGAGGGCGGCTCCGATTCACCTGGTCGCGCCCTCCCGCCCTATTTTTTCCCTTACATCGATACTCTTACCAATCTTTACTTAAATACCCGGACCGATTGAACGACGTACAGGAGGAGTGACCAGGAATGGTAGACGACACGGTTTCACGTTCACGCTCCAGCTGGAGGACGGGGTTCCTGGCGGCCTCGGTCGTCATCTCCTTAACGATCCTGTACTCGCTGCCGGGGGCCTCGTCCGTTGAGATCGTGGTGGACGACGATCCGGGGTGGTGGGCGCAGTTCAACACGATCCAGGATGCTTTGAATGCGTCCTCGGATGGAGATACGATCAGGGTCTACAAGGGTAATTACAGTGAATCGGTCTCAGTTTTCACTCAGGTAGATATCGAAGGCAATGGGACAGACGTTTCGCTGCTGAATTCGAGCAGCCCGACCGACGAATTCATGATCAACGCTGATTTTGTTACAGTCTCCCAGATGGATATTATGACATATCGATTGACGGTCCAGGGTACCGAATGCCGGCTCAGCAACCTCACGGTATCTGGCGGAATCGATGTCTTAGGCGATGACAACGAAATCCAGAATCTCTCTGTCAATGGCTCGATCGGTCTGACCCTCTCCGACAGGAACGTGATCGCGGATACTACCATTAAGAACGGAATGAACTCCCTGTTCCTGGGTTCGTCGGACCGGAACGTGATCCACAACGTCACGGTCCATGACAGCCATTACATTGGAATCAACCTATCATTCAGTTCGAACAATGAGTTCACCGATTGCACGTTGACCAATGGAACGATGCAAGGTATCGAAGCATGGGAGTCCCATAACAACATCTTCGATAACATCGAGGTCTCCGAATTCGGAGAGACCGGTATCCAGTTCGCTGTGGGACATGGGAACATTCTGATGAACAGCAATGTGCACAATAACGATCTATCGGGTATAGTGCTAGGAAGAAACTCGTTAAACAATATCACAAATAACCTAGTACACTCCAACGGTGAATACGGTATTTCCGTATCCGCCTATGGCCCGAGTGTAGATAACTGGATCTTCCGCAACCGGTTCATCGACAACGGGGATCATTCGTCGCAGGGATTCGACAATACCGGTCGGAACCATTGGTCCTATGGTAATGTCGGGAACGAATGGTCCGATTATGTCGGAAATGACACAAACCATGACGGATTCGGGGATGCACCGTATCTAATTGATGGGGGAGATTCAGCAGATGATGCTCCCGTTCTGGATTGGATTCGCATTAGGAACGAGGTACCGAGGATACTGCGTGTCGACTCCCCCCGAAAGGCTATCGTGGACGAAGAGGTCCATTTCAATGCGACGACCAGGGATGATGGTGTCATTACCCACACATGGACATCCGATCGCGACGGTATCCTTCATTCGGGGGTTGATGCGAACTTCTCGACCGATGGCCTTTCGGTCGGCGAACATAACATCACCCTCGATATCGAGGATGATAATGGTACCATTGGTGTATCCAGTACCATAACCATCCTGATCAACGTCAGACCAGAGGTGTCGATAGCCGGGCCGATCGACGGAACTACCGTGAGCGGGTGGATCTGGTTCAATGGTACGGCCGAGGACGAGGATGGTGAACTGATCATCGTCCAGATCCGCATAGATGGCGAGCAATGGCTTGGGACCAATGGAACCGAGATATGGAGCCTTGCCTACGACACGTGGAACCTCACAAACGGCGTCCACAACATTACTGTCAGGGTTAGGGATGAACATCATTTCTCATTCTACGAGAACATCACGATTATCGTGGACAACAGCATCGATCCGGCTCCGAAGGACCCCGCCGAACCATTCCTTTCCGAAGAAGAGCAACTGATCGTTGCCGGAATCGTCGCAGGGGGTTTCGTTGCTTTCGCAGCCACAGGTATCGGATTCTACTCCCTGTTCGGGCTCCTCTTCCCACTTTACACCAAATTGAAGGAGGAGACGGTCGCCGACCAGAAGACCAGAGGACGGATAATCGAGTACATCAGGCACAATCCCGGAGCCCACTTCAGCATGATCAAGAAGGACCTGGAGATGCCGAACGGCTCTGCCGGTTATCATTTACGTGTCCTCGAAGCCTCAGGTTTCCTGAGGGCTCGTTCTGACGGCTTCTACAAGCGATTCTACCCCCACGGGTACAGGATACCGGAGTTCGTGCTCGACGAGACGGAGCAGCGGATCGTTGCCTTCGTCCAGGCGGAGCCGGGCATCGCCCAGAAGGACCTGGCCACGAAGATAGGACTGTCACCCTCGACTGTCTCCCACCACATCAAGAGGTTGAAGCGCAAGAACGTGGTGAACGCATCCCGCGGTGAAGGGATCAACCTGACGGACGACTATCGTGCGGTCCTCGAAACGGAAGCGGCCGCTGCCGAGATAGAGGTCGTCGAACCTGAGATCGTTGCGGAGAACAATTGAATCATCAGTCGTCGTCATCGTCGTCGTCATCATCGTCGTCGTCCCAGTTGCACCACCACCACGGTTTACTGCCTCCGAGACACACGTAATCATTACCCTCGCCGCCGTCGATATCGTCCGATCCGCTGTTGCCGTAGAGGACGTCATCTCCATCGTCGCCGAACATCGTGTCGTTGCCGGAACCGCCCCACATATCGTCGTCGCCATCGCCGCCCTCCATGTGGTCGTGTCCGGAGTCGCCGTACATGTCGTCGTCGCCCTCGTCACCGTACATCGAGTCGTCGCCGGAGTCGCCGTCCATGTCGTCGTCGCCGGCTCCGCCCTCCATGGTATCGTCGCCCGAGCCGCCCCACATGTCGTCGTTGTCGTCGCCGCCCTCCATCGTATCGTCGCCGGAACCTCCGCAGAGGTCGTCGTGGCCAGCGCCTCCCTCGATGTGATCGTCGCCGGAAGCGCCGTAGATGTCGTCGTTGCCGTCGCCGCCTATGAGGTCGTCGTCGCCGGACCCGCCGTCGATGTCGTCATGGCCGTCGCCGCCTTCGATCGAGTCGTCGCCGGATCCGCCGTCGATGCAGTCGTTCCCGTCACCTCCGCTGATGGAGTCGTGGCCCGAGTCCCCTTCGATGTCGTCGTGCCCGTCGCCACCGTCGATGGTGTCATCGCCACAATCGCCCTCGAGCTCGTCGTTGCCGTCACCGCCGCCGATGGTGTCGTCGCCCGACTCGCCGTCGATCTCGTCGTCGCCGTCCATGCCCATGAGGGTGTTGTCGCGATGGTTCCCCTCGATCTCGTCGTCGTACTTGCTCCCGATGACTCCCTCGAACCCGCTCGGATAGAAGAGCGCCAAGGACAGGTTCCTATCGGTGTAGGTCCTCCCGCCGTTCACGGTCTGCTCGCAGGACCTGTCGAGGTCTATCCAGACCGAGGCTCCGAACATGCTGAAGTCCAGCGTGTCCAGTGGATCGTTCGGGGGATCATTGCAGTCGCCGGCCTCGACAAGACGATCGTGGCCCAGTCCGAGTCCATCGAAGACGTAGGTGTCGTTCCCGTACTGACCGTAGATGAGATCGTTGTCCCGGCCTCCCTCGAGGCTGTCGTTCCCGCCGATCTCGTCATCACCGAGCCGGATGCCGAGGACACGGTACGGTTCGGAATGATGATGATGTCTCCAGCACCACCACCAGCAAGAATGGCACTGCCAGTCACCATCGTCCTGGTCGTCATCATCGTCATCATCATCGTCATCGTCGTCATCATCGTCGTCGTCGCAGTCATCGTCATCGTGTCCGCAGCAGTGACGGTCTGTACAGGTGTCGATGAGACGTCCTTCGAAGAAGAGCAGGTGTACGTTGTCCCCCAGGATCAGGTCGTCGCCGGAACCTCCGTCGATCGTATCGCTGCCGTTTCCTCCGACGGCGATGTCTGCATCGGGTCCGGTGGATATCGTATCACCCTGGAACGGTTCGACACCGTTCATTCCATCGGTGGTGTAAAGTTCATAGATGTCGCCCTCGTGAATGAGGGCCGCTCCGTTGTCGCCCAGGACCATGTCCTTGTCCAGATCTCCGGTGATTACGACATCGTCCTTGTCGTCACCTCCGACTATCTGCAGGGCAGTTATCGCCGGATAGTTCTGCGAACTGCTGTAACAGCCTGTGTAGTCGTCGATCCTTATCTCGAACGAATCCCCGGACACGTCCCTGAAGACGACGTAGTTCCCGGTCGCCGCGTCGCTCGGATCGGTCGCAGTGACCTCCACGAACTCGCCCTTGAACTCGTTCCCGTCGGGATCGTCCAGGTAGAAGTCGGTCGAGCCGTCGGATATCCTCCGGATCGAGCTGTCGGACCGCGACCTCTTGTCGTCGGCATCGAGGTACACGTAGACATCGAACGAGTCGAAGTGGTCCTCCAGACCGGTGATGTCGACGCCCAGGGTCTTGCTCTTGGAAGTGTACAGATAACCCTCGAACAGCCTCTCGTTCTGAGTGTCCGGTTCGATCTCGCTGTGACTGTCCCTGCTCAATTTCTTAGAGTTCCATGAATCGAGGTTGTATCCCCATTCGACGGTGACGTCCGTGGCGTCGGTGCCGTCGTCGAACACAAGGTCGTCGTCGTACTCTGTATCGCACCACCACCACCAGTCATCATCGTCGTCGTCATCGTCATCGCAGTGGGAATGGGCGCAGGATCCGGCATTGACGTTGTTCCAGTTGCCGACGGCTACGGCACCGGCCACCCCATCGACGTAACCGTTGTCCACGCCGCCGTTGAAGTTGACGCTCAGGACCTTCAGGTCGCCGTGATCGTATTGATCAGGCGAGCCAGCATCGATATCGTCCCCGCCATTGCCTCCGAAGACCAGGTCGGCTCCGTTGCCGGTCACGATCGTGTCGTTGTCGGTTCCGCGGTCCTCGGTCTCGGGCGAGGTGGTCTCCACCGCCCTTAGCTCGCCGAGAGCGAAGGTCAACCGCCCTCCGTCGCCGATCACGATGTCGTCATCGTTCCCGCCGTATCGGGAGTCGCCCGATGTGTTGATGTCGTCATCACCGCCGCCGCCGATCACGATGTCGTTGCCGCCTCCTGTCGATATCGTGTCGTCTCCGCCGAGGTCGTCATCGGAGGATCCGATGACGTCCACCGGATGGTGGTCGCCCACGATCTGTATCGCAGTTATCGCCGGTCTGTTGTACGAGGTCCATGTATGGCTGGCGATCCTGATCGACACTGTGTCAGAGGATAGGCCGTCGAACACCACGTAGTTCCCCCGCTGCGGAGAGCCGCTGTTCGTGGATGTGACCTGCGAATACGTTCCATCAAAGTTGTGATGGTCCGGGTCGTCCAGGTAATATGTCGTGGAACCGTCGGTTATGGTCCGGACGGACCTTCCGTACTTCGACTTGCCGTTGTCGGCGTCGAGATAGACGTAGACATCGTACTCCTCGTAGAGCCAACCCAGTCCCGAGATGTCGACACCGAGCGTGTAACCCTTGCTCGTGTACAGGTATCCCTCGAAGAGACGCTTGTCCTGGTCGTCCTCGGGACATATCTCGCTGTGCGTGTCGGATGAAAGGCTCTTCGAGCAGTAGGAGTCGATGTTCCGCCCCCATTCGACGGTCACTCCGGGGACTGTGTCCCCGTCGTCGTCCCGGATGAACTCTCCGGGCTCGTTACCGAAGATCGAGTGGCCCTTGCCCTTCAGGTTGTTCCAGTTCCCGGCGCGAGCGTCGCCCGCACCGGCCACTCCGGTCACATCCGTCTGCGAGGACTGCCACCACCAGTCGTCGTCATCGTCGTCGTCCCAGCAGCCGCTGCCCGCATCCGCTCCGAAGTTGAAGCTCAGGATGGATGAATCGTCCTCCTGCTCTCCGGTACCGCCGAAGGTCATGCCTCCGCTGTCGCCGAAGACCATGTCATCGGAGTCGTCGTCGCCGGTGTCCAGGGTGTCGTTACCGTAGCCGCCATAGACAGTGTCCTCGCCGTCGCCGGCATAGATGATATCGTCGCCGCCTTCCCCGGGTGAAACGCCCTCCAGTCTCACGAGCACGCCGTCGACGAACACTAGTTGTCCGCCGTCGCCGATGCACACGTCGTCGCCGTCGCCTCCGTAGATCGTATCGTCCTCCGGTCCGCCCATGATGATGTCGTCACCGGAATCTCCATTGAGGGAATCGTCGCCCCCGGAGTCGGGGGAGGTGGTCTCGATGAGCACGATGATGCCATTCTCGTATGTCAGCCGTCCGCCGTCCCCGATAAGGATGTCGACACCTGTGTTGCCGAAGACCGTATCATCGTTCGTCCCGCCTATGATGATATCGTCACCGTCGTTGCCGTAGATGGTATCGTCTCCGCCCGTGTCCTCGTCGTCGTCACCGGTGGACTCGATCTGCGCCCTCATGGCCGTTCCCGTCACGAATTCCACAGATCCACCGTCGCCGACGATCACGTCGTTGCCGCTCCCTCCATGGATCTCGTCATCGGCCAGACCGCCCATCAGGACGTCGTCGCCCTCACCGCCCTCCATGAGATCGTCGCATTCCGTATCTTCAGGTGATGTCTCGATGAACTGTGGAACGCCGTTCTCGACGTACACCCAGCCTCCGTCTCCGAGGAGGATGTCCTCGCCGACGTCGCCGGAGATCGTATCGTCGCCGGGACCGCCCAGCAGTATGTCCTCTCCATCTTCGCCAGTCAGATAATCGTCGCCGCCCTCCTCGGGGAAGAGGGTCTCGACCTCCTCCAGCTCGCCGCCGGGCAGGTGGATCCTTCCGCAGTCGCCGAGGCCGATGTCGTCACCGTCCCCGCCCGTCAGGGTATCGTTGCCTGGACCTCCCACGAGGATGTCATTATCCATCGAGCCAGCCATGTAATCGTCGCCGCTCTCGTCCCCGACCTCCAATGGCATGGACTCGATATCGGTCACCACACCATGCGCCTTCTCGACCTTTCCGTCGTCGCCGAAGAGTATGTCCTCGCCGTCGTCGCCCTCGAGGGAGTCGTCGGCCGGACCGCCCATCAGGATGTCGTCGCCGAGCTCTCCGCTGAGGTAGTCGTCGCCGCCGTTCTCGGGATCGATGGCCTCGATCTCGTCAGGTTCGCCAAGGAGGAACCGTATGATACCATTGTCGCCGAGGCCGATGTCGTCGCCCTCGTTGCCGAAGATGTCATCGTCGCCCGGACCGCCGACAAGGATGTCGTCGCCGACATGGCCCAGGAGGTAGTCGTCACCGCCGCTGTCGGTCTCGACCGACACGGCCTCCACAAGGACGTCGTCATCGTCGAAGTTGAACTCGGCGTTGTCGCCGAAGATCACGTCGTCGTCCTCGTTGCCCTCGAGCCAGTCGTCGTCGTCACCGCCCGCCAGGAGGTCCTCGCCGGTGTTCCCGAATATGACGTCATTGCCCGCGCGACCGTGGATCTCATCGTTGCCGTCGTTTCCGATCAGTTCGTTGTCCCACTCGTTGCCGACTATGTAATCGTCGCCGGAACCGCCGATGACGTTCTCGATGTCGAACACGCCGCCGGTGCCGGTGGCCTCGTTGTCCTCGAGCCTGACGTCCAGGTCGGTCGTGTATGCCGAGTAGTCGAGCGTGTCGACGTCCGGCTCACCGTCGATGATGCCGTCGATGCCCTGCTGGTCCGAGAACACGAAGACGTCGTTATCGTCGTTACCAGTGAGGTTCTCCACCGACTCCAACGTGAGGACCACGTTCAGGTCGCCCTCGTTCCAGCCGAGTATGTTGAATACGTTCTCCCGATAGTGTCCGACGAGCTCGTCGGACCCGACGCCGCCGTCGACGTGTTCCATGGACGTGAAGTCCAGGACACCGTTCATGGTTCCCTCGTTGTCCCCGGTGAGGGCGAAGGAGTCGTCAGTGTCCGTCCCCACGATGGTATCGTGGTATGTGTTCCCGTTCAGAAGTTCGATCTCGGAGAACTCCAGGTAGGTATTGAGCGTACCCTCGCTGTCCCCGGTCATGACCCACATGTTGTCCTGGTCCGGGCCGTCGATGGTGTCGTAGTCCGGGCCGCCGATGACCTCGGCGTCGAAGTCGCCTGTCATGACGATGAAGAGGTCGTCCCCATCGCCGCCGCTGATTATCGTGTTTACATCAGTATTGTAGAGTGTGAGCGTGTCGTCGCCGCCCAGCATGTGGACGTTGTTGGTCTCGATGGTCGTCGTCGACCAGACCTCGCTCGCCGACTCGCCGGGCTTCTGCATCCTGAGGACGCTCCAGTCCCCGGACACGTCCACCGTGCCGGTATCGGCTCCGGGACCGCCCTTGAAGTAGAGGGTGTCGTTCCCGCCGGCCTCCTCTATCAACTCGTCGCCGTTGTAGAGGTCGGCCTCGATGAGCTGGACTGTGGCCTCGTTCAGGCCGGCAAGTTCGACGATGTACTCGTCGTCGCCGCCCATGCTGTTGATGTTGACTATGCCGTCCCACTGGGTGGTGGACATCGATGTGCCGTTCACGGTCACCGTCCCGGACTCGGAACCGATCGCGAAGACGTTGACGTCGCCGCTGCCCTTGAGCTGGGCCTCCTCGAATATTCCGGTGATGTCCTCGGCCGTCGCACTCGTGAAGTTGGACAGTACGCGATCCTCACCCGTCCCGGTCACCGATGCGTCGCCCATGATGAACAGGTTCCCGTGGAGCCCGAAGTCGTCGGGGCTGTACTCGAACAGGATGTCGTATCCACTCGAGTCGGCGAAGGTGTCAAGACCGCCCAAGCCGGTCATCCTGTCATCGCCGTCGCCGCCGTCCAGGTGGTCGAGGCCAGGCGTACCGACGATCTTGTCGTCGTCGTCTCCGCCGTACAGCTGGAGCCTGCTGAACGGGTTGTTCGAGACCGTCGCGGAACAGAGGATGTCGTCGCCGCCCATGGCCCTGATGGCCATCGTGTCCCCGTCGGCCGAGTCGCCGTCCAGAACGCTCACGGCGTACTGGCCTACCCAGTTCGCGGTCATAGTGACCGGGGTCGGGCCTCCGCCGGAGTCCGATACCTGGACCCAGTTGTCCTCGTCGTCGAGTATCAACTCCACGTGGTCTGCTGATGAGTCAGTACCCATCTCGACGGTCACGCTCCTGAGACCCGATTGTTCGAGATGACCCGTGAAGGTGAACCTGTCTGCGCCTCCGCCGCCCTCGAATACCATGGCATTGATGTTCTTGACTGTGGTGTAGGCCTTCTCGGTCGAACCGACGTAGGAGCTGATCCTGGCGGAATCGGTGCCATAGGGGTTCACCCTCAGATCGTCGGGGGTGAACCCGTCCAGGATGTCCAACCTGTCGTAGTTTCCAGAGCCACCGTCGTACGTCTCTCCCTTCACAAGGTTCGGGAGGAGCTCTGCGCAGATATCATCGCCAGCACCGCCGTACGACGAGTCCCTTCCGCCGCGGCCCTCCAGCGTGTCATCGCCGTCGTTACCGTTGAGCGTGTCGGGTCCGTTCCCTCCCTTGAGGGTGTCGTTCCCGTTGCCGCCGTTCAGTGTGACGCCGAGAGAGGCGCTCAATGATTCGGAGATGAGCGTGTCGTTGCCGGCTCCACCGTTGAGGGTCGCACTGGAGGGAGCGGACATCGCTCCCCCGGTCACGGTCAGCTCGTCATCGTTGCCGTCGCCATGGAAGACCACGTCCCCGGACCCGGAGTAGCCCATCTTGTCGTTTCCCGCCCCGCCGTAGATCGTCGCGTCCGCGTAGACACCGGTGTCGATGATGAGCGTGTCGTTGCCCGAGCCGAAGTCGCCCTCGATGGACCGGACGC
>JANQNK010000018.1 GCA_028279595.1 Thermoplasmatota archaeon | reverse complement strand
AGCGCCCCCGCTCTCTGGAGTGGAGGGAACCATTCAGAGCGTATAAACCGGGGGCGGGGAGAGTGGGGTGAAAGTGTCCTCTTCGTGACGTGTTCCTGGCCGCACAAAAGACGCGCTCGCTGATGTCCCGCTCTATCAGCGACGCGTATCGGGAGTTCGGCCGTGATCCCAACGGTACAGTAAACACGCTCGCCGACGTTGCGGTCCGTCGACGACGCGTCTCGGGTACAATGGTCAGATGAGCGCTGGTCTATCGGCGACCTGTGCCAAGAATACCAACCCTGGTGGATCTGATTGGACAGTGGACACTGGCGTACAGGGATCTACTGGACCTCCCGTGGAACATTTCCTCTTCTACCTTCGCAGCAGGAAGAAGATGCCGAACCCGGCGGCGATGCTTGCTCCGACAACGGCGACGATTATGAAGACCGGGACGTCCTCGCTGTCCTTCTTCTCCTCCGGCTCGGCCTCGGTGACCTCGATGCTCTGTTCTATCTCGTTGTTGTCGTAGTTGCTCTCGACGATCGTCTGTCCCGGATTGATCATCACGTTGATGAAGTAGATGCCCGGGCTCGTCGGCTTCCAGATGGTGTCCACGATGGTGGTGTCCGAGGAGCCGATCGAGAAGACCTTCTCGGAGAAGGTCTCGATGCCGTCATCGAACCTTATGGTCACGTCGTTGGCACTGCTTGCACCGGTGTTCCGTATGGATACGCTGATCGTGAGCGGTTTGCCGGACTCGGAGGTTTCGGGAAGGTCGATGGACACGAGTTCGAACTCCACGCCGGAGAGGGCCCTGACGTACTGGTCGAACTGGACGATGTCGTTTTCCTCGTCGACCTGGTCGCTGGCCGTCTCGATCCTCGCCTTGAGCGTGAAAAGCTTCTCGGATCCGAAGCTGTAGTTGAAGTAGATCGTCCTCGTCTCTCCGGCCTCAAGATATGCGTGGATCTTCGTCTTGTCATCCGAGGGGCCAGCGCTCTCGTTGATGTTCACCGCGCTGTCGTCGACGATGAGCTTGAGGCTTGTGGATGCCGCACGCGGGCCGAGGTTCGCCACCTCGACTGTGAATGCAACAGGCTGGAAGGCCGTCGGATCGAGCGGGCTGATGGACATCGAATTGACGGCCGGGTCCGCGAGGTCCGGTATCATATAGACATCGGTCTGGAAGTAGTTGTTGCCGAGGTTCACCTTCTTCTCGTCAGCGTCTGACTGGCCGGTCGTCTCGACGGAGGCCTTGATCTGCCAGATCTCGATGGCCGACACTGTCGGAACGCTCTCGATGGTGAAAGTGACGTCCCTGGTGTCGTCGACCTGGATCACCGGGTCCATTGCTGAACCGTCGGCGATCACCGTCGTCTTGTTGACCCACGGACGCACCTCCTCGAGCGAGTGCAGCGAGAAGTTGACCCTTAGGTGGTCCATTGCCTGGTTGCCCAGGTTGTGCACCCTGATCGTGACGGTCAGTTCCTGACCTGATATGATGGCATAATCGACGCTGAAGGTGGGCTGTTCGTCCTCGACCTCCAGACCCTCGGTCCGGTCCCATGCAGACGAGAGGGTGACGGTCTCGGGCTTGAGGCCAACGTCCGGCGCCAGGACCGCCCTGACGGTGATGTTCACGAGGACGTCGTTGTTGCCTTCGTTGTACTCGGCGACCTTGCCGAAGCCTGGCTCGCCCGAGCTGTGCGGGTCGAGATTGACCCTGATCTTGTACACCCCGGTGCCGAAGTAGTTGAGGTCCCACTCGAAGCCCGACGTCACCGTTGTGTTCATCGGGATGTTCTGGAAGTACTCCACGGTCCCGAGGAGCGTCTCGGTGTCCCCGATGATCGATATCTCGATGAGGAAGTCGTCGGTGACCTCGTCGGTGCCGTTGTTCTTGATCGAGAACGTGATCTGCACGCTTTCGTTCCGCAGAGGTGCCGTCTCGTTGAGGAGTATCTCGCTTATGATGAGGTCGGGCAGCGGAACGCCTATCACGTCGACCTGTACCTGGCCGTCGTTGTTGGAGAAGTCGCTGTCGCCGCCGGACTCGTTCAGCGCGATCATCCTGATGTAATGGACGCCCGTTCCCGTGATGTTCCACTCCACCGTCAAGGTCTCGTTGTCGTCCGCCACCATCTGTCTCGTGAACTTATCGATGATGGTACCCACGACCGGCTGTGGCTCCGGAACGCTGCTGTCGAAGACGGTCACGGTCGTATTCCCCGTGATGTCTCCCAGGTTGGCGATGTCGAAGGTCAATTTGACCGTGGTGTTCTCCTCGACCTCGGTGATCGGGTCGTCGTCGGCCGTTAGCATGATCGATGCCGGATCGATGTAGAAGTCGGGAAGCGGTCCCTCCACGACCCTGATGTCCCTCTCGGCGTAGTTGTTCTCGGTCCTCAGGTTCCCCTCCTCGTCGGTCTCGTTGACCACCGAGCCGTTGTTGATCCTGACGCCGATGGTGTGGTTACCACGAACCGCAGCCCACAGTGTCTGGACCGTCTTGGTTGCGGGCGGGTCCCACTGACCCTTGATATCGAACGTGTTGTTGACTATCTCCTCGCCGTCCACGAGGATGAGTATTGGAACGTCCTCTGCGGACATGTTCCCGATGTTCGTGATCGTCACGCGTATATCCACGTCGGTGTCCTCGATCACCGAGCCGGACTCGTTGACCGCATGGCCTCCCACGGTGAAGTCGATGTCGTCGACGATCACCGAGAAGTCGGGATGGTCCTTCGGCAGCGGTGGTTCGACGGTTATCTCCAGGCTGGCGACGTTGTTGTCCTCGTCAAACTCGTCGGCCTCGCTATCGGGGTCGACGGTGACGTTCAGATAGTAATCACCGGGGTCGTTCGTGATCTGCCACGATAGGTCCACCTCGTCGTAGTAGTTCGCGGGCATGCTTGCCGTGACCCGGTCGACCTCCGTGCCGTCTATCGACAGGATCACGGGTATCGTGGTGTTCGAATATCCGTACGTCCCGTTGTTCCAGATGGTCGCGGAAATGTCGATGACCTGTCCCTGGGCGTAGTTGGATGGCCAGGATGTGACCTCCGGGTCGAAGTCAGGCTTGTCCGATCCCGTGGGGTTGGTTACGTCGAACGACTTCTCGAAATCGTTGTTCGTCTCGTCCATCTCGCTGATCTCGTCGGTGTAGTCCGACTCGACGGAGTAATCGAACGTTCCCGTGCTATCGAGCAGGAACGTGAACTCGATGGTCTGCGTCGTTCCCGATGCGACCTGTGATATCTGTCCCGTCGTTATCGGCGATCCATCCTCGCTGATCCTGACCTGCACGTTGTTGGCGTTCTCGGTGCCGTTCTTGTTGCCGATGGTGGCGGTCATCGTCACGTAGTTGTCGACTATCAGGGAACGATCGAACTCGATACCTTCGACCATCAGGTCCGGGCTTGCCTTCCTGATGAAGTAGTTGTCATCGGCTGCGTTGTTGTCCGTGTTGTCGTCCTCGATGGTCAGGACCGCCTCGAAGTTGCGGTCACCCGTATCGCCCTTCGCCGTGTGATAATCGTAGAAAAGCTGCCTTGTCTCACCGGGATTCATGGAGCCGGTCCCGCCTGCGCCCTTCAGGTCCGAGTCCATGTAATAATCGATGTCGCTGCTGTTGACATCAGGACCGTTGTTGGTGACATTCACCCAGATCCTGAGGGTCTGACCCTCGTAGACGCCCTTGGACTCGGTCGGGCTGAAGCCTATGTCCAGCATCTCGAAGTCCCCTGCCGCGGCCAGCCCTGCCGTCATCACAAGGCCTAACATCACGAACATAACAAACATGACCCTTCCCATGTTAGCAACTCCTGCTCTACACCTTATAGAATATCCAGATATATAAGAGTTCTACACCGCGCCAGAAGGCTAGATTTCGGGGTATTTCTTCACCTTTTGAACGGTCCGGGGAATTAGCGCCAAGATGATAACCGATTCATCCCCGTATCTCATCGAGATACCTGCACTTCATGCAGACATCCCCACTGGTAGCGTCCCCGCATCGTGAACACCTCCCAAGGGGTTCCGGCTCATGGCCGTCCGAGAACAGGCTGACGATCCTGTCCATCGAATTCACGACGGCATGCCTGGTGCCCGGAGTATCGGACTCGGCTCTGGCTATGATGTCCCGATGGAATTGGCGGTGAGCATCGGTCGCGTACGGACATTCCCCGTGAGCATGCGGTATATCGTTGATGTGGCAGTAGAGCATGTTCTCCTTCTCGGGAATCCGCCGCAACGGGAGTATCCTCGGGACCAGTCCCTCGTGGACCCATCTGTGGGGTCCTGTCCGGACGATCCGGTCGACGTCGCCCCTCAGGAAGTTCATGAGCCCGGTCTGGGCCATGTCGTCGACGGTGTGCCCTGTGGCAAGCACGTCGGCCTCCAGGTCGATTGCGCCCCTGTTCAGAAGACTTCGCCTGAACACTCCGCAATAGGAGCAGGCCCCGCGCTCGTGGTCTCCTTCGGCGATCGAATCCATCGTGGTCCCGAACTCATTCTCGAACGATAGGACGGTAAGCTCGATCTCGCGCCGCTCTGCAAATTCACGGACCGTCCCCAGGCTCCTGTCCCTGTAACCCGCGATCCCCTCGTCGATGCTCAGGGCGATTACCTCGATACCTGCCGGTGATAGCAGATGGTGGAGCACGTCGAGGAGGGCCATGCTGTCCTTTCCCCCGGAAACCCCGACCGCGACCCTGTTGGAAATCCTGCGCTGGCTTCGCAGCTCGCGTTTTACCCGTTTCAGATAGAAATCGTTGAAATGCTCGTCGCACAGGTGCCGTCCGCTGTACTCGACGTGTATGACGGCCTTCCGGCCGCAGGCGTCACAGACCACTGCCATGTCATCCCGCTTGCATGGTCGATATAGCGTCGGAGATCTCCTTCTGGAGTGCTGTGTACTTCGTCCTGAGGGACTCCTCCTGCTTCTCCACTGCCTTCAACTTGACGTCGAGGAGCTCGAGCTTCGATTCGAGGTCCGCCTTAACCTCTACCTTGCCCTCCCTCTTCACGAGGATGTTCCCGGCGGCCTCGTAGACCGTCGCGTCGTCTCCCGCACCCTCGAGGGCGTCCATGGCAGCCTTTACCTCGGCCATCTGCGACGATACCTGGCTCTTCTGCATGAACAGGGCCTCTATCTGCCCCTCGAGCTGCTGATACTGGACGATCTGGTCCTGGACCTTCTGTGATATTGCCATTGTCACACCGCTCCGCCCATCGCCCCTTCGATATATAAACGTGATTGCGAAGCGGAACAGATTTAAATACGGCGAATCGCTATTTCGACCGGTGAGCCAAGTGGAGAGGAAGATCAGGGTACTGGTAGCGAAACCCGGACTCGACGGGCACGACAGGGGCGCCAAGGTGGTGGCCCGGGCCCTGAGGGACGCCGGAATGGAGGTCATCTACCTGGGTCTGAAGCGGACCCCGGACGAGATCGTCGCAACGGCGATCCAGGAGGATGTCGACGTTATCGGGCTCAGCATCCTCTCGGGAGCTCACATGACCCATTTCAGGGACGTCCTTGAGAAGCTCGAGGCCGAGAAGGCTACCGATATCATAGTCGTCGGCGGCGGAATCATCCCCGAGGTCCACGAGGTGGAGCTCCTCGACATGGGAGTCAAGGCGCTCTTCGGCCCTGGCACTCCGACCGAGGAGGTCGTCGAGAGCGTTCGGAACCTCGTTGAAGGGAAGGTGGCCGCAGGTGGGGACTGAACCCTCCCGGCGCAGAAGCACGGGTTCCAGCACGAGAAGGCCCGCCAAGGGCGTGAGGAGACCATCGACATCCCAAGGCAGGAGGGGCATCGACATCCGTGGATGGCGGACCGTTTTCAGACAGCAGATAAGGACCGAGATACGCCAGGTCAGGTTCTACATCATCATCCTGATATACGCTTTCGGTACGATCGCCGGGGGATACGGTGTGTCCACGGGCTTCCAGGACCGTTGGGACAACACGGACCCGTCCATGGACCTTTTCATGCTCTCGGCGATCACCGCGTTCTTCTCCAGCCTCATCGGAGTGGTGGTCTCGTTCGACATGTTCTCGAAGGAGAGGTCCGACGGGACGTTCCAGACGATGCTCGTACACCCCGTCTCCAGGGAGGCGGTCTACGTCGGAAGGACCCTCGCGGTCTTCGTACCCCTGTATGCCGTGACCGCATACCTCAACGCCTTCGGGGTAGGTGTGATCGGCCTGAACGTCGGCCTCCCCAACGCCATCCAGATGGCCGCGTTCATCTTCATCACTCCGCTCGTGGCGCTGGTGTTCGTCCTCCTCCTCGGAGGGCTATCCTTCCGATACTCATCATCCCAGGTCCTGCTTCGCGGTATCGCCCTGTGGATCTTCTTCATACCGCTCATATGGGTGCTCATCCCGCAGTCACTCGGTGTGGCCGCGGGTTACGAGGTCACCACCGACACGGTCGCGGACCCGATGAGCGACTTCAACGAGTTCGCCAACTGGATAGACATGGCCAACCCCCTCCTCGCATCGGTGGGGATCGCCGCGGTGACCGGGAACACGGCGGCCCATCAATGGGTCCATGGGATCCCGACCTATCTGCCCTTCCTTTCGCTGGCCCTCTGGCTTTCGATTTCGTTCTACATAGGTCTGCGTACAACAAGGATGTTCGGGAGGAATGTCAAGAAACGGCGCTACTTCTCGAGCTTGTTCCCGCACATCGGACAGTAGACCCAGGTCTTGTCGACCTCGTATCCGCAGGTGCATTTGGGTACCTGCGCATGCTTCCACCTCGGGTCGTTCGGGTCGTGCTCGGGCCTCTTGGCGGGGTTCAGGTTGTGGGAACCGCATTTCGAGCAGACCATCTTTCCTCCGCACCCGTATATCTCGCACTCCAGAACACCGAAGGTCTGACCGCACTTCTCGCACACCTGGTTCGCGTAGCTCTTGCAGTCCTCGCAATATATGGCCATCCCATCACCGGATTTCAATCGCACTCATACTATTTTTATGTTTGTCCTTCAGCGTCTGGAGGGACTTGGGAAAAGGGATAAATACGCGTCCATGGATGGCACTGACATGAGACTGACATGGGTAATTCTGTCCGTAGTGTTGGCACTTGCCTTCATCGGGACGTCCGCGGTGGCCGCGGAGATGTACGACGGCCCGGACATCATCGAGGGAGATGTGACCTGGAAGGACAGGTCATTCGTCCTCCAGACGCCGGTCATGATCAACGACACCGCCACCTTGAGGTTGATGAACACCACTCTACGACCGGCCGTGAACTTCACGGGACCCGCACTGCTCGTCGGCTACGGACCTGTGACATTCACCGATTCCTGGCTCGAGGGCGGTCGATGGTGGTCGGTGATCACATCGTCGAAGGCCGTCGTCGTGCAGAACAGCACCTTCACCAATGCCTCCTACGGCATACTGACGAGCGGGGACCTCCACATCAACGATTCCACCTTCATGGACCTCGAATATGGATTCCGGTCCGGCGGCGACAACCTTGATGTCGAGACCACGGTGTTCGAGTCCTGCGATTACGCCTTCCTGTCGTACTCCTGGGACACATGGATGATGGACGTATCGTTCCTTAACACGACCTTCATCGTCGGGAACATCTTCTCGACCTCCGCCAACCTGTCTGGGATCCACATCGACGGGGCCGGCGAGGGCATCTCAACATCCGGAACCAACCTTACGATCGAACTGACCGCGACCAACGTGAAGGAGGAGAACTGCGAAGCCGGCTGCGGTGGTCCTCCTGTGACCGGCAGCGTGCTGGTGGCCGGAGGCGGTTTCGTCAACATCGTCGACAGCCAGTTCTCGGATTCCGACGGTGGGATGATCGGATACAATACCGATCTCAACATCGAGAACACCCTGTTCCAGGACATGAAGGGCGGTATCTACGGTTACATGCTCGAAGGCAACGTGACAGACTCTGAATTCACAAACTGCAGCATCGGCCTGGAGGCATCGAGGTCCGAGGTCCAGTTCATTGACTGCTATTTCAACGAGACTGAGATCGAGGCGCGGCAGTGGTGGGTCATCCGCATTAGCGTCACCGATCCATACGACGATGGAGTACCGTATGCGATGGTTACCATAACCGATTCGAAGGGGAACGAGACCGCGGCAACGACCCATGTCGCGGGATTCCTCGACACCGGAATGGTCGCCTACCAGCAGATCAACGGGACCATCGAGACTTACGGCCCTTACCAGCTGTCCGCGGCGAAGGACGGGTTCGAGGCCACATTGACAAATGTGACCCTGGAAGAGGATTCATCCGTAGACATCTACCTCCCTTATTACCGGCCAGATATCAATCTCACCGAGATCACCACGAAGGGTCGCGGCAAGGTCAAGTTATCGGCCGTCGTCGTGAACGATGGTGAACACGTGGCCGAGAACGTCACCGTCACATTCACGTACAAGGCTGGCTTCAACGTCATCGTCATAGACACGGTAGACATCGGCGATATCGCCCCCAACTCGACCGAGACCGCGGAGGTCACCTGGGACGCGAGGGACGTCCTCGACGAGGGCCACTCCGAGTTCCTGATAACCGCCAACGCCGAGGCACTGAACGACGACCCGGTCGGTTCAACCGCGGATAATTTCGCTTCCATCCAACTGGACGCTGGCGACATCGACGATGAGGACGACGACGAGGAGCCCAGTCCCGCGCTGATCGCGATCATAATCGCGATGCTCGTCATCATCGTATTCCTCGTCCTGAAGTTCATCACCAGGGCCGGCGAGGCCCCCGGGGACGATATCGACACACCGAAGACCTGGAAGGAGACGAAGGAGCGCTCCAAGAAGGTCAAGGAGACCGACGAACCCAGGACGCATCGGGGGAGGACCCCCGCCCCGAAGGGGCGCGCACCAGGCAGGCGACAGCCTCCGGCAAAGTAGAAAGGCATATATCCACCCTCAGACCTCCACGTGTCAGTGCCGAGATAGCCTAGCCCGGAACGGCGCAAGCCTGGAAAGCTTGTGGTGCTTTGCGCCTCGGGGGTTCAAATCCCCCTCTCGGCGCTTTCATTTCAATTCCTTCTAGCTTAACGAGTGTGAGGGCTCGCTTTTCTAGGAATTCAATGATTGTCACGAGCCCTCGGGCCCCTCGGAAAGAGATCAGGATACATCAGGTCCTTTCCTGCGGGCCCCCCTCTCGGCGCTTTTCAACGATCTGTTTGCATAGCCGAGAGGTGGATACCGAACCGCTTACCGAACGGGGTTGTTCTCGAATAAGAAGTTGGAATGAGTTGGATTTTTCGAGAACCTCGCACATCCCCTGGATGTGCTGCGCAAATCCCCCCACACGACTGGACCCAATTTGCCCTGAAACCCACGGATAGAGGGTGAATCTTAAATACCAACCAGGTCATTCCACATCTAGTCGGAGGGATACCATGGATGATAGGCTTTCGACGGGAATACCCGGCCTCGACGATCTGATCAACGGATACCCGAAGGAGAAGACGATACTGATCACAGGTTCTCCCGGTAGCGGGAAGACCATCATGGCGCTGCACTTCGTTGTCGCGGCGTGCAAGAAGGGTCTCACCTGTACCTACCTTGCGACCGAGGAGTCGCCCGAGGACATCAAGAAGCAGGCGGAGTGCTTCGGATGGGACCTCAACGAGTACGAGAAGACGGGTCAGCTGAAGATACTCAACGTCCTCGAGAGGCAGGTCAAGGCAGCCAAGGACTCCGCCAAGTACGGCAGTCCGATGGAGATCACTACGTTCATGCCCTTCTACAACAGGATACCCGCTGAGACGGACATCGTCGTCCTGGACAACATCGGCTCCCTGGCCGTCGGCATGAAGGCCGAGGTGCTCCGGGCGCAGATGGACCTCCTTGTCTACAAGCTCTCCGAGATCGGAGCGACCTCGATGGTCGTCGCCGACGAGGCGCTCAGCGAGAGGACGCATGACGTGGTCATGTACTCCGTCTACGGCGCCATCAAGCTCATGCGTCGCGAGAACCCGTTCACGAACAAGAGGGAGAGGGTCATGGACCTCGTCAAGCTGAGGACGTCCAAGATCCCGCTCGAGTACATCCTCTTCGACATAACGTCGCAGGGGATCAAGGTCATCTCGACGACCAACTGAACAGGCGTTCAAGGGTAATTATGGGCCCATAGATCAGCTCGGAAGATCGCTTCCTTCGCAAGATCGACACATTGATCGAACCGGAACAGGAAGAGGCCGCGGGTTCAAATCCCGCTGGGTCCATTTCCCTAAGCCAGACACCGGCGAGAATGCCGGATCTTTCTCGACAAGTGGGCATCTCCATCTCGTAGCCCCGCACAGCATTATAGATAGCTGTGCTTCTCGATTTCACAATTATCATTCCATCTTACTTGCTACTTACTTTTCTTACTTACTATTAAGAAAGAGAGAGAGAGAGAGAGAGAGAGAGAGAGAGAATTCTAAGGTGAATAAATGACAAGGGATACACTACCAGAAAATATGAACGGGACTGCTCAACTATCTCTTACTATTCCTACAAATGAAAAAGCATTGTTCGATTTGATTGCTAATAAACATAGTCTCGGAAAAAAGGAATATTTTATAAAAATGTTCCATCGGGATGATCTCTATAAAGAAGAGATATGGAGAGTCAATGACCAGGTAGCACGAATTGAAAATGATATACAAGCCGAAGAGAGAGACCTATCGGAGGCACAACAGCGATTACGGACAAGCGAACGGATCATAGCAGAGAAAACTGCCCACATAGAGCAATTAAAACTCGACCTTACCTGTGCGACGAAAGAACGTGATGGTAAAGTGCGTGACCGTAAGATAATCGAATCTGCCATCGAAAAATACGTTGAGAACGAACTTGCTCCACGCTTTTGGGGTCGAATCAATTCTGATGAGTATATGGAGTGTAGTATCGAAGATTGGATGGACGTTGTAGTATCTGAAGGAGTAAGCCGACTGAAAGAGGCTGATAATTACGCCGTTGATCCCGGCGATCTCGAAGCAAGAATCGAAACGTTCGGTCGAGAGCGAGGTTATAGAATGAGAAATCACGATCCGTCGGTGTTTGAAACATACGGACAAATTGAAAAGCCTAAGAAAGAATTCTTACACATTCCACCAGAGGCAAAGCCAATGATCGACTATGCGGAAGCATCACGTGTGACCTACTCACCCACCATAACAGCGGAGGACATCGAAAACGCAAATATGTATTTTTAAAAAACTCGAAATACACAAAGGAGTGTGAACACATAACGATAAAATCAAAAAAGACCGGCAAAGAATGGGGAGACATCGAGATCGCTGACGGTTACGTTAAGCACGTTGTAAGTGGAGAACTCACAAAGAGGGCTTACGCTGAGGACATTCTAAACATATCGCGGAACTCGTTATCGACATGGGTGCGCACCGTTGGGAAGCCATTAGGACTAATCCCCGAAGACGGCGAAGCTAAACAGGAACGCACAACCGAGCAACGGATTATTGAACTTGAGGCACAGAACCGCGCACTCTCTGAGAGATTAGAAAGGATTGAATTCATAACGATGAATGCAGACAACGACCTACTCGCTATCAAACAGCAAACGGAACGGGACATTATTGCCCGCACGGGTAACGTACCATGGGAACGCGTAAGGTCCAAGCCAAAACGGATGTCTACTGAGGATGACGTTAACCCCCGGACCTACTCACAGATGTACTCCGACCTTAGGAACGCCCAATCTGACGCTGGAAGACAAAAGAGATGGTCAGTATCTAAGCACGCTTGGGAGTGATGTTCTATGCCTCAACCTACAAAGAGTAAAGAAACATCGCAGGATCGCGAAGACAAGAAAAGGTACGACGCTTCACTTGTAGCGAAAGATAAGCGCCTAAGTCTGAATGGAATTCTATACACCGAAGGGGACCTCGTAGTTACCTCACACTATACGTTCCTGGAAAATAATTCCAGCAGATTATATGACAAATCGAAAAAACAGTATAGACGCATGAACATAGAGAAAAGTGGGAAGTTCTTTGACCTGATACAATCCGATGTCGATCCCTCGACTTTTTGGCATTGCTACGAATGTAGTTCAACGATACCATCAGAGGAAATGACACGAAAGGACGCGAGAGGGGATAACGTACTCTTGGCAAAAAGAATTACGCATGACCAGGATGGTAACGCAAAATGTCCATACGACGGTAACACCGACGTAGTACCACTCACAGAATATTGGGAGATTGAAGAGGAGCGATCCGAGGTCAAGAGAAAGGAATTCCTACGGGCCCACTCGAAGATAAGCGATGACCTTAGAGAGTCGATAGAGAAGATCCAAACAGCACTTGAGCGCCAGGGCGAGAACTACGAAGCCACCCTCAAAACATTTGCCGAGGCACTGACAAAGGAGGGGAGCTGAGAATATGGCCGGGAGACCACCACTTACAGGTGTCCTCGATTTCATTCACACCTTTACGTCAATGCGTCTCGACGGAAAGCGATATAACGAGATCGCAAGAGAACTTGATGTCTCCATCGATACATTGAGGATTTATCGCGGGTGTAAAAAAACTCAGCACCATCGGATACCGCTCCATTGGAAAGAAGACAAGATGGAACAAACCCATGCTTACATACACTACACACAATTAATTGCCCAAGCCCACGACAATAATCGACCATTTGAAAAGAAAAGACAACAGCACATAACAAAGGTAGACAAAGAGGTTAGACAAATCATCGAAGCAATTCAAAGCGAAGATCCACCGAAGGACACTCCACTTATGAGAAAGGTAAACGACCTATTGATGCTAAAACTACTATACGAGACAGACAAAGATGGTAGCACATTACACGACGAAATTATGAACGACTTAGAGGTGATCGAAGGCATAGAACAACATCAAGGGCATGAGGTTTGAAGGATAGTATATGTTCCACTTTGTTACTACTGAAAAGGAGGACTTCGAAGGCGAATAAGGTCAGAGACAAGGACTATGAGGAAAAATAGAAAGAAAGTGGCTCCACAAACTATTCCGATGGCAGTTTCCGTTTTATCGTTAGCTTGAGATCGTAAATTGCTATCATCACTGTTGTCTCGTAATAAGGACGACCGTACTACGATAGCACAGAATACAATAAGTGTTACAATGATGGCGATGCGAAGTTTGGAGGGTTTCTTATGCTTGGTTGGTCCCTTTCGCATACATCAATGGGAGTGATTGAACGGTACATAAGGATTCACTAAGGATGCACAGTCAACCGGGTGCGGTGGGTGAGGTTTACGGAGTTTACTTTACGAAAATGAGAGGGTGAAAATGGACAATGACGCATATCATTTATTATCCGTCAAGGGTATATAAAGAACCGGCGATCCCGTCGTGTTTTTGATATGGGCTATTTTCGAGGGTCGTAAAACCCCCTCTTTGATGCGGTTTACAGCACCTTTGGATTCGGGATTTAGAAATGTGAAAATGCTAAAGATAAACGGACACGCTTAGTTCCTAAAGACTGGCAGGGGTCTCTTCCCCCCGGCTTCCCCGTCGAAGCCCCCGGCGGTGGCCAGCGTCCTCCAATCAATGCGAAAGGATCGGGCCGTAAAGGGGTTGTATCCGGCCCGCGTGTCCTACCACGATCTTTCCACTACTCCCCACCCGGAAAACTAGCGCCATCGATTACCTACTCATATCCTCGTTCACTCACAGGACCGTTGGAATTTCGTAAATTTCGGCTGTGGAAATTATTAGGTTTAGAGTGGTAGATAAGTTAATAACTACCACAGTGAAGAAATCATCCATGGTGCAACGTATTTCATGGTCCGACAAAGGGTATAAGTAGCGTCAGAGGGATTGAGAGATGAGATCAAATGATAAATAGAATTCCACTCGGATTGCTAGTTTTCGGATTATCCATCGGCTTGATCTTTTGCTTCAGTATTCATGCATCTGGACAGAATCCGGAAATAAGTGCATCATTTGATAATGCCATCAGACTAGCAAATGTCGAACCAGGGAATCCAACGAATGGTTTAACATTAAACACTGGTGTAATATCGTGTGATAGCGGAAATAAAACCCAGGTCACGGTCAATTTGACGGTACAAGCGGGTAATTGGACTGCTTCGGTATCGCCTACAAGTATGACTTTCCCTGCAGGATCATCGGATAAACCGTTCGAACTAACAGTCAATGCTCCCATCGGTACATTTAGTAGTGTAACACGCGAGGTTTGGATTGACGGCACATGGAAAGCCAACGATAATACGACGGGGAGGGTCTCAAATTCGTCCTTTATTCTTGAAGTTGATCAATATTTCGATCTCACCTTTAGTGCCGAAGCGCAGGAAAGTGTTGAAGGTGGAAAGAAAGTTAAGATCGAATTTGAAATTTCTAACACTGGGAATGGTCTGGATGATTTTCCATTTCAGGTCACAAATCATCCTGAGCTGAGGGACGATGGATGGATAATACCCACTGTCCCGAAGTTCACAATTAAAAGGGGTAGAACGAGGTATTATGAAGTTAACTTTACCGCTCCTTCGAAGTCACGAACCTATGACATTGGATTGAGGGTATTTTCAGAAGAATCGTGGCGGATTAATTCGACAGATCCAAAGGAAGTAATTGTAACATTGACCGTTCGTGTCAAGGAAGATAGTGACGATGGAACCCCATTCCTCTCAACGGTGGAAATCATTGGATTGGTGAGTGTCGTTACAATTTCAATTGGCCGTCGTAGAAAATTCCGGGGGAACATTTACTCAAATCGCGGGTAAAGTCAGTTCAGTATAGTGCCACAGGAACGCATTTAAATCGCATTCTGACGGCCTTAGAACATCGCTTACGATTATAGTCGATTGAACAGTAGGTTCTCAATACCAAACACTCATCATTTCTAATGTTCCGAGTCCCCGATACACCAGTGACAATTATCATAACCTTTCATGATAGCATCGTAATGAGAGTTGAACCATATCTTATGGTCCTCTTTCATTTTTTCAATCTGGCATCGTGGGGTAACATTATGTGAGTCGTGGACTTCCTTCTTGTTTTTGTTCCCTAGGTACCTTTTCTTTGTTCCTTTTTGTTTACCTGCATATTTTAAACTTAAGAACAAAGCGATAACGAGTATGGCACCGCACCCGATCCCGGTGAATAATGGTGTAGAGGTTTCTTTATCCTCCGGTTCGTCAACAGGGGTTCCAACCTGAATGTAATATGGACCCAAATCTACTGCCGACCAAAGGGTTTCATCACCGGGTACGAGTTCGTAGTACTCGTATTCGTCATTCCATCGTAGCTCTTGGAATCTGATGTATATCTCAAATCGCCCAGACAATCCGGAGAGTATATCTGCATCACCTGGGCTTCCGAAATATAATTGTCCTGATAGCCATTGTATAGTAAATGTGTATGTTTCATTGGGTGCGATGGTTTTAATAATTGCATCATCTGTGCGAGCCGATGGATAGTACCTTGTTGAAAAGGAATGACCATCGAGTGTTGTCGGAAAACGCGAGTCGCCAACATCACGGTCAATGGAAACATCGAGCATGTACCACAACGCAGAAACGTTACGTTCAGATATGTTTTTCACAGTAACCTGGAATGATATATATTCACTAACATTCATTTGTGCAGGTGGATTCGGTTCACTGACAACCTCGAAATCACCACTAGCGTTTCCACTTAATTGACCAATGGCAACTACTATGAGTACTATCGCGAATAGTTCAGCTCGTACCCTCATCTTCTCCCCAAGTATTTTCAATCAAATCCTTCCATTCAGATAGTCTCTTTCTCGGCCGATATTCTTTAGAGGTTTTCAACTCATCTCCTTTCTTAATAACAGTGATATCCCGTACATCTCGGTCTTGGTACCGCACGATATATCTTGTTCCACACAACGTACAAGATGCTGTATGTTTTCCAACCGCAGGAGTAAATGATTCACTCGCACCGCAAAGAACACATTTACCGAGTTGGTAGTTAAGAATTATAGGTGTTGCCTCTTCATTTGGTTGGCTTTGTCGTGGTTCCTCCTCAGTCGAGGCTTCCTCCTTCGATGTATCATGACCAAGATATGTTTTCCAGTAATCTAACGAGTGTTTTCTACGAGCTTCTTTACCGACCTTCCAATTTTCCCCCTGCTTAACTGCGACTACCGATTGTAACTCATGCGTTCGAATATCCCATTTTACATAGTACCGTGTGTGACAGACAGTACACTCTCCAGCACCGTTGAGCATAATGGATTTAAATGGATCTATAGTTTTACAATCGACACATTGACCTAACTGGTCGTTCAACATATCTCCAATGTTTGGTGGACCTTTTATCTGACTCCGTTTCGGTTTTATTGATGTACCATATGCTTGGGATTGATCCAATTTAGAAATTGATTGCTGGTGGGCGATTTCTCTTTGCTTTTCTTTCTCCTTAGTAGATTTCCTATGGTAAACAAATGCAAATATCACTGCGATCACTATTGCTACGCAACAACCAGCAAAGAGCCAATCAAATGGTCTTTCTTTGATACGAACGTCACGACGTTCAAAGTCGTCAGCAAAATTGGACCCTTTTTGAAAGACACGGACCAACATATCTCCACGATCTGGTATATTTTCATCGTCATCGAACACTCGGCATGAGACTTTTTCTTTATAGGTCTCTCCACCATTGACGTAAAAGTAATGACGACTTAATGTCATTTCAGCCATGTATCCATCTCTTTCTATGTAATTACCGTCACCATCATGAATTACGACTGAGATGTAAAATTCTTGACCCCAAGACTCCGTATTGTAAACCCAGGCCGTGACAGAAAAAGATTCGTCGATATAGACCGTGCTTGGAGTACTAACACGATTTATTTGTCCCGAAGCTTTGGCACCCCCCTCAACCCATATCATTAGCGTCAATATTAGGATAGCATATACGACTAACCTTTGAACTCTCATATTGATCCCCCTGAGTTGGAGACGCGGTAATGACCTTTGAAGACCTTACGGTTTTGAAGCCTGCGCCCCCGCACCGCTAAAGGTTTCTCGCCATAAAAGGATTATTCTAATTGTGTTAAAGGTGGTGGTAGGGATTGAATGTCTGAGTCAGTCAATGCGCTCTTAATTATTTCTGGTGTATCTGGATGGCGCAATATTCTATAGATAATATGTAACGTGTGTGGTAAACGATTCGACCTTATTGCTTCCCTAACGAGACCCTGTAAATCTTCGTCTTCGATATCGACAACTATCTTTTCAAGTTTCGATTTAATAATACAGACTTGGTTCTCCAAGCGATCAAGTATTTCTCTCCATTGTTCAATATCCCTAAGTTTATTCAGTATCTCGGATTCTTCAGTAGATGAAAAGATAAGAGTTATGTCATCGAGGCTAGGCTCTTGGAATGGGTCGAGATTCGGGAATCCCCGTTCACATTCATCTATTCCTTTTGCCGTCAATACCACATCCTCATTAATATTAGTTTTAAGGTATCCTTCATCAATATAATAATTGATTAAAAAATTCGTCTCAGACCCAGATATGGGAACACCAGCAGCACTGATAATTTTTTCAAGGTCTACTGGTCTTAGTGAGGTTCCAAGTTGAGGGGCAATTCCATTGTACATTGCTTCAAGGACCTGTTTTCGTATCTCAATTCGGTTCTTAACTGCGTCATCCACTTAGACACCCAATAATCGAATATTGTTGTAACATAAAGACATTTGTAAAAAGACGGTCAGGAAATCCTTATAATAACGTAGTCGCTTGAAGACATGGGATCGACATGCTTCGTGTTGCCTTGTTTGGTGTCATTCTGTTGGCCGGATGTCTTATGTTTTCAACCACGGTCATGGGAGGGACATGGATTGTTGACGATGACAATGGATCATGGAGAAACGCGAGTAGTATCCAAGAGGCAATTAATTCATCAAGCTCCGGTGATAAAATTCGGGTATTTGCGGGTACCTACTCCGAGGATATAACTATAGATAAATCAATTTCTGTGATTGGTAACAGTTCAATAAACACAACGATATCCGGTAGTGGCTCAGATACAGTTGTAACCATCTCCGCAAGTTGGGTTAATCTATCTGGTTTGCATATCAAGGATGGAGATAATGGTGTCAATGTTTCTCAATCAGATAATGTAACCATAGAGGATAATTGGATATCGGACAATGATGGAGTCGGACTTTACATCGATACTTCGAATGACACTGGTATCATCAGTAATAACATCTCATACAACACCGACCACGGGATTGAAATCAAATATTCTCCGAGAAATAATATCAGTAGGAATCATATCAGTTGGAACGATCAATGGGGGATCGACTCTGTACGAGCGAATGACACGATTGTCTCAAACAATAATCTCACATGGAATGGTAGATATGGTATGGAATTTGTATTCTCAAATAATTTGATCATCAAATGGAATAATGTTTCTCGGAGTGGGAGGAAGCTATTCGAATCTCCATATGGAATTGGCATCTCTATTAATTCGGGATCAAACGCTACAATACTTCAGAATAATTGTACAATTAATGATGGAAATGCAATCCGAATAGCACAACTTACAAATTCACGTATTTTAATGAATAACTTGTCGGATGGCCGTGGGAATGGGATAGCCTGCAGTAATGTTCAATATGTGATGATTGATAACAACTCGATCAATAACATGACTCATTTAGGAATTCACATGTCTAGTACATCCAATAACAATACTATACAATATAATGAAATCTGGGATTACGGGCAAGACCACTGGGCAATTAGTTTATCTATCAATACGGAAAATATTACTGTTCACCACAATAATATCGCAGGTTATAGATCGGATTCTCATGCATACGACGACTCTGGAAAAAATCAATGGTCGGATGGTTCCTTCGGTAATTATTGGTCAAATTGGAATGGATCGGGCAATTACACAATTGATGGAATCGGTGGGGGAGTTGATGAAAACCCGACTGACGAAACCGTTGAAACAAGCGCACCTGAGAAAGTGCCAGAGTTCGGGTTGCTCATTCCAATGATGCTTCTCTGTATGTTCGGGGTATTCTACCGACGATTACGATAATGGTCAGATCGACCGGGACAAACAGATCGATACGAGGTTTTACATCACCGATAGTTATATAAAGGAGACTTTTCACAGTAATACCAATTAGCAAAAATAAATCGTGTTTAACGTCATAGACGATAGGTATTAATACTTTAACGTTTTTAACGTTAAACATGAGAAGGGCATAGATATGTCATGGAACTGCGAAGAGGGAAGAGGATCGAATGACTGGCGATTACCAACGTCAGAGAGAGGCGATTGGGAAAGGATGATACGGGACCAAACGAGGATGCAAATAGCCCTGGCAGAGGGGCTTACAATGTTGAATGTAAGTGAAAGATTTATCTTCACTCAGCCTATTACAGAGGTTAGTAGCAATGCCTACGAAGGAAAGACATCACCGAGAACTGGTGGAGGCTTTCCGTGTAGACGCCGCGAACCAGAACCTAGCGAAGAGGACAATTCGAGAGGTTGTGCGGTTATCCAAAGACGCAAAAAAACACTTAGACAGTGCCGGAAAACCGTACAATCCAAGGAAGATCGGTGTGTCGGAAGCCAACTACGTAATCAACGTGTGTTGGACGACCAACAAAAAGACTGGCGAACCACTTTCAGCGAAGACGCGCAAGTACAACGTTGCCATGTGGAATATATGGCTCGAAGCACACGGCAATTACGTTGTCAAAAAGCTGAAGTTAAGATGGCCGCCCGAAACACGAACAAACGTCGATTGGCTACCGACAGAGACGGGGCAACAAATTGCGAACCACTGCGAAACCCCCCTCGAATGTCTGATGGTTCAACTGGAGATCAACCAAGGACTCCGCCGGTGCGAAGTCATGCGGTCCAAGGTCGATCACATATTCGGCAGCACCATCAGAGTAGAGGGGAAAGGTCGTATGGGGGGGAAGGTGCGCTTTCTCCCACAGCACAGCCAAACCTACCCGATCTACCTAGAAGCGATTCGCTACCGCGAAGCATTGAGACAAGAAGCCCTCGACCTCTACGGAGAGGTAGAGGACGAAGGGTGGCTCATGTGCTATCGTCGTGGAAAGGTCATCCGTCAATACAAGGAGTCCTGGATGCACGATGCTATCGTGAATATCCGGGAACGGATGGGGGTTCACTTCTCCCATCACACTCTCCGAAGGACGTATGGCCGCACACTCTGGAAAGCCGGAGTGGAACTGGAGACCATCAAGGAGCTCCTTGGACACGAATCGGTGGATCAGACCATCAAGTACCTAGGTATCAAGTTCGACGACATGCAATCGGGCATGGACAAGTACGAGGTCTACACGGGAACCAAAGATATTGCTCACGCAACCGAGAAAGGGCACAGGACCGATATGCTGGCACCGGAATAAGGCCCAAATCCCGCTGGGTCCACTTTACTTATAATACATTTATAGTCGTGGACCCAGCGTCTCCTCGAGTTAATCCAGGAATCCAGGATTTCTTAAGCTCGAGGATCCCGCTGGGTCTTCCTTCTTGAATGTCACGGTCCCGCTGGGTCAATACATTTATCTATCGACGGTCATTCCTGGGAACGATGACTGTTGTAAAGGTCAGGATCGGCGACAAACCAGTCGAGGATATCGAGGTAGACGGGAATACTGGCGTCGATCTCATCAAGAGCCTGGGAATGACGACCTCAGCTGTTCTTCTATTGGCGAACGGTACACCTGTGCCCGACGACGAAGAACTGGATGTGGGCCAGGAGTACACTGTCATCATCGTCGTTTCAGGCGGTTAGTTCCTTCGTCAGAAAATGTGCTTGACCATGATTATCGCTGGAGGCGCAAGCGCCATCACGAACAGCAGTGAGATCAGATACACGGAGACCATGCTCGCATTCGTCTCGGTGGACGCGACAGGTCCTGTCGACTGTCCGCTCGTACCGTTCTCACGCCATGATCCACTTTGATAGGATGAGCTTCGTCCTTCCTCACCCGTTCGATCGGCCCCGGAGTCCAGCTCCTGGGACTGCTCCTGATAGTTAGATGCTATCTCTCCGCCGGAATTCTGAGCGATCCGGTCCGTGTCCCCTTCGAGGAACGCGTCGTTAAGAACGACCAGGACCAATGCCGTCGCGATCCCCGATAGGAAGAGGGCTATCAGGACTCCTTCGGTGTACTTGCGTTTCCACTTATTGCAGATCCGACCACCTCCTCCGAACAATACTCGGCGGGAAACCTATAAATATCAATTGTTAAACACTTCACAATTAATTAATTTGTGAACTCGTAATTATTTACAGGTAAATGACAGTTACTGGACAATCTGTATTTTGCATCCGCATTATGGGAATGTAATTACTTTGTAACTGGAATCTCAGTAAGTTGTGAGTTCGCCGATCTCGTCCTCGACCGCATCGAGGATCCTGCAGTTCTTCACGAGTTCCGCCATGGTGTTGTGGTCCGGATAGAGGGGCCTGTCCTCGTCGAGGTGATCGACGACCTCGCGGATCGCCTTTCGTGCCGCCTCGGTGCCGTTGCCGAGCTTGAAGTCCCGGATGTCGAGGGCCTGCGCCGCTGCTATGAACTCTATCCCGAGGATCCCGTAGGCGTTATCCAGGATCTGTCTGTTCTTCAGGGCGCCGTTCATGCCCATGGAGACGAAGTCCTCCTGGTCCGCTGCGGCCGGAATGGACTGGATGCTGCTCGGGTTAGAGAGTATCCTCTGCTCGACGATCAGCATTCCGGCGGTGTACTGGCTCAGCATGAGTCCTGAATAGAAACCCGGGTCGTGAGTGAGGAATGCGGGGAGCCCTACACTAAGGGCCGGGTTCAGGAGGCGGTTGAGACGCCTCTCTGAAAGCACGGAGACCATGGTGATGGCCGTACCGACCATGTCCATGGGAAGACTGACCGGCGTCCCCTGGAAGTTCGCGCCGCTGATCTGGAGGTTCTCTTCTGGAACGAACACCGGATTGTCCCCTATCCCGTTCAGTTCGATCTCAACCTGCTGCTTGGCCCACTTCAGGGCGTCCCTTGCTGCTCCGATTACCTGTGGCGTCGAGCGCATGCTGTATGCGTCCTGGACGCGGACCTTCATCTTTCCGGTGATGACGTCGCCGTGCCGAAGGCAGGCGTTGATGTTGTTCGCGGAAGTGACCGCTCCCGGAAATCCCCTGAGTTCGTGGAGCCTGCTCGTGTAAGGCTTGAGGTTCGCTATCAGTGCCTCGAGGGTCATAGCGGCCGCGATCTCGGCCTGCTTGAGCCATTTCTCGGTATCGTGAATGGTCAGCGCGTTTATTCCGGTCAGGAGGTTGCTGCCATTGATCATGGAAAGCCCGTCGCGGGCCATGAAGGTCACCGTCTCGATCCCAGCGGAGGCCATCGCGTCCTTCCCGGACATCCGCTTGCCATCGTAGAAGGCCTCTCCTTCGCCCATCATGACGAGTGCCATCTGGCTCAGTGGTGCGAGGTCGCCGCATGCTCCTACGCTCCCCTTCTCGCAGACCATCGGTGTCACGCCAGCGTTCAACATGGCAACGTAGGTCTCGGCCATGACGGGCCTGTTCCCCGAATGTCCGTTGGCCAGAACGTTAACGCGCCCGAGCATCGCAGCGCGGACGTGCTCGATAGGAGCTGGCTCGCCTATCCCTGCGGCATGGTTGTAGATAAGGTACTTCTGGAAGCGCTTGATCTGCTCGTCGTCGAGGATTATCTCTGAGAACTCGCCGATCCCGGTGTTGATGCCGTACATGACCTCGCGGTCCTCTATCTTCCGTTCGACCATCGCGCGGCATACCTTCATCCTCTCGATGGCGTCCGGATGGAGCTCGACCTTCTCGCCATGGCGGGCCACGGCGACGACCTTCTCGACGGTCAGTCCCTTACCAGTGATCGTGACTGTCATGCGCTCACCGGTCGCCAATCGGCCACCACCATATATAGGTATTCTGTGAAGTCGGTCCCAATCGGGTTGCGCGCTCGATGGCGACGAACATCGGCCATCGACGCGTCTCGGGATTAATGGTGATGGGTCGAATGGCGCGCTCGCCGCCGACCTCGGTCGGCCGCCAACGCGCCTCGGGAGATCTGGTGCCGGGGGTCCTGCCGGCTTCGGGTTTAAATATCATGGGCGGAATCCAGTTCCGATGCGTACGATGTGCCTGGGCTGCGGGACCGCGGTCGAGGACGACGGAACGAAGGCGAATATCCAATGCCCGACGTGCCGTAAGTCGATAAGGTCGCGCCAGTACGAGATGATGGAGAGCGACGACGTCGGCAGGTTCATCCGGTACGGAGAGGACCCCGCCAGGAGGCCGCCCCAGCGTTCACAGGAACCGAGACCCTACGATCCATACTGGGACACAGGACCGCCGCCCCAGAGGGACCGCCGGAATGACCGACCCTATCCTGCACGGGCTCCTCTAGGACAAGAACAGTACTGGCGGGGTGAGCAGAGACCGAGCTTCTTCCAGACGTTCTTCACCGATGTATTGAGGTTCGGTCTGGCCTTCTGGGTGATCGCCTTCGTGATCTACTATTTCGTGGGGCACATGGTCGCCCTTGCAGGTGCGATGGCCACCGTGCCCGGACCGCTGGTCGACGAGAGCTACGTACTCGCGGTGTTCACTCCGGTAGCCTTCGGTCTGCTCTCGCTCTCCGGTTACGTGCTCGTGGGATACTTCTTCTTCATCTGCATGATGATCATTGTCTCCACGATGCTGACAATGACGGAGTGGCGTCCGTTCATGAGGGAGCTCAGGCAGCTGGCGAACATGAAGCGCATCCATCCGAGGAGCACGCCCATGGTCCTGATCTACCTGTTCCTCATCGACATCTCACTGGTCATACTGTACAACATCATCGTCATACTCACGGGAGTATTCCCGGCAGGCCCTGGGGACTGGGACTTCGAGAACTGGCAGCTCCTCTTCCTGCTGGCGAACGCCTCCGTCTACGAGGAGCTCGTCACCAGGGTGCTCCTCATCGGCCTCCCTCTCTTCATCATCGGGAGTTCGAGCGGACGGTACAGGGGATTGCGGACACTCATCGGTGGGACGAAGACCTTCGACCAGCCGACCATGGTCCTGATCGTCCTGTCGTCGCTCATATTCGGACTCGCCCACGTCATCTACGGATGGGACGCCTTCAAGTTCCCGTCTGCCTTCTTCAGCGGCCTTCTGTTCGCATACCTCTACATCGAGAAGGGCCTCCATGCGTCGATAATGCTCCACTTCATGATCGATTACTTCGGAGCGATCCTCTTCATAGGGCTCCCGCAGGGGATCACCCTTGGCATGATGTTGATCGAGGGCGTTCTGATCCTGACCGCCATTCCGATAGGGTTCTATCTTGCGGTCACCTACGGCCGGGAGCTCCTCGATGAGGTCAAGGAGAGATACCTGAAGGACAGCAGGAGGCCTTACAATGAGTGAGTTCCCCATCGTGAGCCTCGGCGACGACGGGATCGCTGGCCTTTCGGGCAGCGTTGAGACCCTGGCCGGCAGGACCTATGTCGTCGACATGCCCGGACACTCCCGGGGAAAGCATTCCCTCGATTCCATAGAAGCGCTTTCGAACAGCGGCCGCCGCGACCTGTGGGTCGATTCCGGTCCCGTCGACACCGATGACATCATCGACCTCCTCGTTGCCGGAGCGAGCTCGGTCGTCATCAGGCACGGGGGCAGGTACTGGCGTGACCTCGCGATCGAGGCGCTCGGTCTCACCGAGAACGTCGTCCTCTGGTTCAGGTCCGCCGACCTCGAGGGCGTGGCCCAGGAGATGAGGTGGTTCATCAGCAAGGGGATCTCCGATTTCGTTGTCTGGTCGGGTCCGGTGGCAGGACTCCCGGTGGGAGGTCATTACTACTCACGGAGGAAGGGCGGCATGGCCAGCGGCCCGGGGTGGACCGAATGGAAGATCCTGGAGGTCGAAACCGAATGACGCTCCTCATCGATATCGCGGACAGGATAGCCCAGCACATCGGATCGGACCGAAGGACGGTCATGGGGCGCATAAACCGGATGAAGCGGGAGCTGGCCATCGAGGCCGAGGTGGTGGCTCTCATCCTGGCCGTCGAGGAGGGAATGGACGTCTCCGGGCTCGTCCCGGACGTGGACCAGGCCCTGGTCGGGAAGGTCCAGTCATGATCCCGTTCATCACCACCAACGAGGGAAAGTTCGAGGAGTTCCGCACATTCCTTGAGCCTCTCGGTCTGCAACTGTCGATGTCCGACAGGGAGTATCCAGAGGTCCAGGCGGATTCACTCGAGGATGTGGTCCTATACGGCGCCTCCGTTCTCTCGCGTGAACTGGACGAGTTCGTAATAGAGGACTCCGGGTTCTTCATCGATCCGATCCCGGGGTTCCCGGGCGTTTACTCCAAGCACATACACGGCTCGATCGGCCTGGACGGGGTCCTGAAGCTCGTGGGGACCGACAGGAGGGCCCATTTCGAGGCCTGCATCCTTTACTATGACGGAACGTCCCACGTATTCAAGGGAGAGGTCACCGGGACGGTCGCCACGGAGAGGCGGGGCACCGGTGGATTCGGATACGATCCCATCTTCATTCCCGACGGTCACGACCGGACCTTCGCTGAGATGACACCAGCTGAAAAGAACGAATTGAGCCACAGGGGACGGGCCCTGGAGTCGATGGCAGGGTTCCTCAGATCCCGAGACCGGCCCTGATGGCGGGCATGTCACGTTCAACCTTGTCCCTGACCTCTTTGTACAGGTTCCCGCCGTGTGAATCCATCGCGACCACGACCGGGCCTAGGTCCTCGACGTGGAACACCCAGAGAGCCTCGGGGGTCCCCAGATCCAACCAATATACCTCGGCAGATCTTATGGCCTCTGCGGCGAGCACAGCGGCGCCGCCTGTCCAGGCGAGATATACAGCGCCGAACTCCTGCAGCGCCTCGGACGTCCTCTGGCCCATCCCTCCCTTGCCCATAAGGGCTCCGGGCCTGAACCTCTCGATGAACTCGCGTTCAAGACCTTCCATCCTTATCGAGGTGGTCGGTCCGGCTGCAAGGACCTCCCATCCATCGGACGTCTCCTTGACTAGCGGTCCGCAGTGGAACACGAGCGCACCCTTAAGGTCGACCGGGACCTCCTGCTCCATGGCCCGGAGGTGTCCCTGGTCCCTCAGAGTGTATACCACCCCTGTGAAGGAGACAAGGTCCCCGATCCTCAGGTCCCTTGCTTCCTCCTCGCTCAGGGGGGTCGTCAACCTCTTCACTTCATCGGTCATATATCTCCCCCCAGCACCTCGACGGTACCGTCCATCCTGAAGGTCGCCTTCGCCCATCGGTCGGCCCAGCACTGCACGTTCACGCCCACCGGTAGGGATGCTGGATGGCAGTTGGCGTGCTCGACGTTGACCCCGATCACGGTGGGTGATCCACCAAGCCCCATGGGTCCGACGCCGATGTCGCGAAGGCCGGCACGAAGGTCCGCCTCCAGCTGCGCCATGGACGGGTCCTGATTGAAGGTGTCTATCGGTCTCAGGAGTGCCTTCTTCGCCAGGGCCATCGCGGTGTCGGCAGTTCCTCCGATACCGACTCCCAAGACGAGGGGTGGACACGGGTTCCCACCGGCATTGACGACCGTCTCGAGCACGAACTCCTTGATCCCCTTGACACCGGCTGCCGGAGCGAGCATTCCGAGGGCGCTCATGTTCTCAGAACCGTGGCCCTTGGTCAGTGTCCATATCTCGATCTGCTCCGACTCTATCGGGGTGATATGGATCAACGGAAGACCATGGCCGAAGTTGTCGCCATGGTTGAGACGCGTCAACGGGTGCACGGAATTCGGTCTGAGGGGAGCCCTATCGGCAGCCTCTACGAGACCCTCCTTGATGGCCGAAACAACGTCCTGGAGCGATATCGGGACCTTCCCGTACCGGAGCCAGAACACGGGAACGCCGGTGTCCTCGCACATGGGTATACCCTTCTCCTCACCCATTCTGATGTTCTCCATGATCGTACGGACCTGGACGGCATCTATCCCGTCCCCGTCGGTCTCGCATTCGGCCAATGCGGACCTCACGTCCGGAGGCAGCGCCTTGACTGCCCGATCGAGCATTCCGGCAACAGTGCTGCGGATCGTCTCCTCATCCATCCTATCGCTCTCCCAGGTTGCTATGCATCGAGCTGGAGTCGTGAAATTGACTAGAGTCCGAAGACCCAGGTCTCGAGGTCGTCCGGAAGTTCCTCCTCTATTATGTCGATCTCGTTCCCGACATCCATGACATTGTCCGCCAGGTCGGTGAACGCGCTCACGGGCTTCAGGGGCAGGCTGATGCCGCCCAACCGGTAGTGCATCGGTACGACCACCCTCGGCGATATCGCCCTCGTGAGCTGCCACGCCTGCTCCGGCTCGAGTGTGAAGCGTCCGCCCGCGGGTATGAACAGGATATCGACCTTCCCGAGGTCCCGGATCCTCTCGGGGCTGAGCATCTCGCCTATGTCTCCGAGATGGCAGAATGTAATGCCGTCCACGACGAACTTGAATATCGTGATGCCGCCGCGCCTCGCCCCCTCGACGTGGTCGTGGTATGCGGGCATGCCAAGTATCTTGATCCCGAACCTGGTGGCCCGACCGGGGTCCTCGACCACCTTCGTCTTGGGTCCCTGGACCACCCTGACCGCATTATGGTCGAAGTGATCGTGTGTGACCAGTACGACGTCCGCAAGGGCCTTCGGCGGCCGGATCCCTATGGACTTCCCGTCGTGGGGGTCGATGACGAGGGAAACCTCGTCCTTGACCTCGAAACAGGAATGCCCGTGCCAGATTATCCGCATACCTCTTCCCCGCAGTAACGATTTCCCGGATATATAACCCTTATACAGGTCGAAAATTCAATGTTCAGGAGCCGGATCCCGGTCCTTCAGTCCGGATCCCCATCGTCCGCACGAGTCGTGGCCAGCATCTTCTCGGCCTCCTCCAGGAAGGACTCGATCGCGTCTGCCGGTATGGCACCGCCTGCAGCGATGTCGTGGCCTCCGCCGAAACCCCCGACAGCCTCGGACGCCGTGCTGACGACCAAGTTCAGGTCGATGATCCCCTTCAGGCTGCGGTCCATCCTCGCGGAGACCTTGAGGACGTCCTCATCGCCCGAGGCGGGTACCGCCGCGGCGAACCCGAAAAGGGGTTTCGTCGGATCGACGTCAGGTCTGGTGAGTAGCATTCCCGCCACTGTACCGACTATCGTCTCGCTGACCATGTTCCCCGCGTCGAAGAACTGACATCTCTCCCGCTGGACGACCTTCCCCCTCATGGCGTTCATGGCGTCGACGAGCGCACGCTTGTGCCCCTTCAGGAGGTCCATCGCCTCGGCCCTTGCGTCCCCGTCCCCCCGGAGCAAACGGTGCCCGACCATTGCCCTGTCGTAACGCCCGCATGCGTTGAGCAGGGTGGCGTACTCCTTGGCGTCCCGCATCGGCGTTCCCTCGGTCTCACCGGTGATCAAGTAGACCTCGCCCATCAGACGCCTCACGTCGTCGCTCGACGATCCGTTGACCATCATGTGCTTGATGACCGCCGAGAGGAGCCTTTCCTTCTCCTCCGAGGTCAGGTCCACCCAGCACCGCCATCGGCCGTCATCACGAGGCCGGACCCCCGCGGACCGGACGATCTCAAGGGCGGCCGCCTCGTCGTTCCTCGCCACCGGTATAGCGGGATCGTCACTGAAGGCCAGGAACCTCTGCAGGGGCCTGGTCTCCCTTCCGTAGATATGGACGTCGCGCCTGACCTCGAGGGTCCCGGCCTTCACGGCATCGTCAATGAGGGTCCTGTTTGTTCCAGTGAGCATGTTCTCCCTGGTGTCCTGGAGGTCGCCGACGGCGCCGATAACCCCGATATGAGCAAGGTCGATGTTGTCCGATGACAGCTCCTTCGCAAGCAGATAGGCCACACCTGCACCACTGATATCGACAGCGCCGTCGAGACCGAGGAGATGTGGGTTGAGCATAGCGATGTCGTCCGGTCTGGCGTATGCCATCAGGTCGCCTCTGTCCGAGCGGTCCACGGGGGGCCATTCCCCCGAGGGCGCGTGATGGTCCGTGATGAGGTACTTTAACCCGTCGAGGAGCTCGAGGCTGCCCGAGCCTAGATCGACGAACCAGTAGAAACCGTCGGGGAGGCCTTCGATGACAGCCTCCTCCATCTGTTTGACGAAGACCACCTCGTGCAGGATCCCTTCCCTTTCGAGGGCAGCTGCGGCCACCGCGGATGCGGCCACACCGTCGGCGTCGATGTGTGAGATTATCGTGATATTATCCTGTGCGCGCAGCAAGGCTGCCGCCTCTGCTAGCCCCCAGCTCATTCCGCGTCCCCCGAGGCGACCCGGACGGCCTTCCCGGCCCTCGTCAGGATGTCGGCCGTCCCGGAGTCCACGGTGAAGACGTCGTCGGTATCCACCATGTAGGTCCTCTCGAGGCTGACGAAATCGATCTTCTCAAGAGCGCGGAGGATGACATGGCCCGGGTCCGGGGCCTCGACAGGCGCTTGTTCAGGAACGGGTTCGGCCGGAGCTTCCTGGGCCGGCTCGGCCACAGGCACCGGCGCTGGATCCGCAGGTCTTTCCTCCACCGGCGGAGGTGCCGTCGCCTTCGGTTCGGACGGGGACCCGTTGAAGGGGTCGTTCTCCCTGAGGAGGGCGACGGCCTTTGAGAGGAGTTCCTTCTCATCCTTCGTCAGTCCCTTGAGCTCGGGCTGGCCGCCGTTGAACACGTCCACCGCGAGCAGCATGATCTTCCGTTTTCGAAGGAAAAGTATATCCCTGACGATCTGTCTGGCCCTGGTGGTATCCTCGATCGGGATGTCACCGGAACCGATGGCCGCCTCGACCTCCGAGTAGATGTCGGTCCGTCTGGAGATCGGGGCCCTGGAACGGCGCTCGATCTGCATGAGCTCCGTTAGCTTGACGAGATTGAGGGGTTCCTCCATTCGGACGGATATCGTCTCATCCGGTTTATTAACTTGTGCTTGAAACTCCCGTCGGGCAGTCTAGCGCCTGACGAGGTACGCCCGGTGGTCAGGGTGTCTTCTGGAAACGTCGGTCTCATTGACGGAATAGGCTTCGAGCTTCCTCAGCTCTCCAGGGACGACCTCCGAGGGCGGCAGGTGTGATATGCTCCTCACCTTGAGCATGATGACACCCCATTCCGCGTTGAAAAGCTCCATGTTCCTGACGAAGATATCGACCTGGTCCTTCTGGGCTATGTCCTGGTAAATGACATCGGCGCTCCCGACCATGGGGGCGTAGCGCTCGGGGTGCCTGGCATCGGAAAGGATCGCTGACATGTTACTCCTCGAGGAGGCGACCTCGCGCAGTCTGAAGAAAGGGATCGGCGCCGACTCGACGCACGGTACACTGCCATCGGCGAGGATGTCCGAGATGTGAGAGGCCGTCGTTCCGCTCCCGGCCCCCAGGTACAACAGATCGTTGCCGGCCCTGAGGGGGAACCTGCCACCGGACGCTAGGTATTCCGCGAGCTTGCTCCTCGCCGGGGACCATTCGCGATATTCCATGGACCTCCGTCTCAGGACCTTCTCCCCGTAGACGCTGCCCTTGCCGAGGTTGACGGTGTAGATGCGTCCCTCCCTTAGGAAGGTGTTCGGAACCGGTTCCGCCATGGTCCACAGACGGCCGATTCCGTATTAATACCCTGTGCAGTCGTCCTGCCTCGTAACCTTTTCGTCTCAAGCCTGGGGTCCGGTCGGCGCCCTCTCCTCGATGTCCTGGTGAAGGAGCTCGACGCCCCTCTCGGTCAATGCCAGGTGCATGATTGTCCTCGACTGGCGCCCCCTCTCCTCGCGTCCTGAGGTGACGTAGCCTCCCTGCTCCAGCATCTCGATGTTCCGGACCAGTTCCTCCCTCGGTCTCTGGAGTACGATCTCGAGCAGCGGCAGCACAAGGTCGCCGTCCTCGCGCTCGGCAAGTATCTCCATGACCCTTCTCTGGAGTTCGGGTCCCGATTCCCCACCTGAGACGATCCCATCCTCGTCCATCGGTTCACGCTCTATGTACCACTAGGCGTTCAACGTTTATAAGGCCGTCGTGGTTATTACCAAGATCCCGCTGAAAATGCGCGATCAGGTGTTGTGTTTATCGACGTTCCGGAGGGCCATCCTGAGTTGGCTCCTTCCCTGTTCCGTGAGGAAATACGTCAGAAGGAATGCGAAGTGCGTGTTCCTCGGATCGACCTTCGGGTCGTGACGGATGAGCCCCTCGCTCTCGAGCCTATCGAGCTCCGGCACGAGCCCGTCGGGACCCATCTGGAGCGCCACCTCGAGGGCGGGCAGGGACGCGGAACCCGATGACCTCTCGGCGAGTGCCCTCAGTATCTTGATCTGCTCCTTCGTTAGGAGCTGTATCGGGGTCATCGGAGCACCTCCAGTGTCCTCATGACCGCTCTGCCGAGCGGAGTGAGGGAATACGGGAGGACGAATGGATACATGAGGGTATCAGGACCGACGCTCGGGTCCTGCTCGAGAAGTCCGGCCGACTGGAGCTTGCAGAGGTCGCAGGCGAAATCCCCCGCCTTCTGCTGTAGGTTCGACTCGAGGAATGGAACGAAGACCTCGCCGTCCTCCTGGTCCATCAGTTCGAGTATGAGGCGCTGCGTCTCGTTCTCGAAGTAGAGGTCGCTTCCCTGATGGGGCGGCTGGGGTCTCTTACGGGGGGTCTTGGAACCGTCCTTCACGGCCATCACTAAGTAACTATGGACATGGGGCCTCATAAGGGGAGCGTGGTCAATACCGCAGGACGCTGGTTATCACCCGATGATCCGTCGATGTTCTCTAGATCCGACCCCCCGTGATCTGACCCATCAATCCACCCTATCTTTCATGGTCGACGCATCCGTCGATGCCTGGCTACCATCCCGAAGGCCTGGTGCGTAGCCCAACACTTAAATATTGTACGCCGAATCCGGCGCGTAATGGGCAAGGTGGTCAGGAAGAAGAGGAAGACAGAGGTCGAGGAGGAGCCGACCTTCAGGGAGAAGTACCTCTCGAAGGATTCGGAGACCTTCAAGATACTCAGGGACCTCGCAGTCGCGGGACTCATCATGGTCTTCATCCTCGGCGGACTCTGGATCTACGCCGGAACCTGGCCTCCCGTCGTGGTTGTCGAATCAGGGAGCATGATGCACTCGGACGACAGCTCATTCGGAGTGATCGACACGGGCGACATCGTCGTCGTGAAGAGCGTCGATTCTCGAAGCGATGTCAAGAGCTTCGTGGAGGGCGAGAAGGAGGGGTACGAGACCTACTCCGACTACGGTGATGTGATCGTGTACCGTCCATATGGTCGGAACGATGTCACACCAGTCATACACAGGGCGATGCTCTGGATAGACGTGAACAAGTCCGATCCCGATGCCTGGACCTTCGATATCCCATCCCTTGACATCTACGCCCTCTCCGAGATCACGGACGAGCTCGAGGAGTACGGTCTCGGCCACTACTCTCCCGCAATGGCAAAGCATTCGGGATTCATCACGAAGGGGGACAACAACTTCGATAACAGCGATAATCCCGTTGCCGATCAGAACGAGCAGTACCCCATCTGCCGACAGCCCATAAAGGTCGATTGGATCGAGGGGGTCGCACGTGGCGAGATCCCATGGTTCGGACTCATCAAGCTCTGGGCGACGGACACGCTGGAGGGCGAAGCCCCCCAGACGAGTGTCACCGGCCTCTCGATATCGATACTCGTGCTTGTCGTCGTACCGATACTATGGGATTACATGGCCGAACGGGATGAAGGCGAAAGCTATATTACGGTGAAGTACAACCAGCTGATGAAAATGCTGGGGATCAAGAGGAAATAGGGGGAGCCTGAATGGATGACGATCAGATCGTTTGGATAGACTACGAGGTCGAGGTCGAAGGCGAGGTCCTGGAGACCACTAGCGCAGAGCGCGCCGAGGAGCTTGGGCTGGAAGCCCGGCCCGGACCGATGCCGCTCATAGTGGGGTCCGAGGGGATACTCCCGGGTCTCATGGAGGCCATCAAGGGAGCCAAGGAAGGTGTCGAGACCGAGGTGGAGATACCGCCGGAGAAGGCCTACGGAGAGAGGGACCCGAAGCTCATCGAGATCTACCCGATACCGAAGCTCAGGCGCATGGGCGTCGACATGGAGGAGGAGGGCGTCGTCAAGATGAAGGACCGCGAGGGCCGCATCATAAGACGCTCCGGAAGCCGTGCGTGGATCGATTTCAACCATCCGCGCGCAGGAGAGAGCCTACACTACAAGTTCACCGTCGTCAGGGTGGCCGAGGAGGTCGCCGACCAGGTCACCGGGATAATCGACATCTACTACCAGATGAGCGACCAGTTCGGCGTTGACATCGGCGACGACCAGGTCAGTCTGACGGTGCCGGCGACCGCGAAGTACGATTCACACTGGCAGTTCGCCAAGTTCAGCGTCCAGAGGGAACTGCTCGACCGCCTCGGTCTCTCGAAGGTCCTCATCATCGAGGAGTACGAGCCGCAGGCCGAGATGGAAGAGGGAGCCGAGGAGGCTGGAGAGGAGACCCCGGAGGAGCCGTCCGAGGAGCAGACCCCGGAAGAGACCGCCGAGGAGGCCTCGGAAGAGGAGCCCGAGGACGGACCGGCCGAGGAACCCGAAGAGGAGTCCTCTGACGAGGAGTGATCCCGGCACGGTGCTTACCGATGGCCAAGATCCACGTCCTCGGCGGAATGGGATACGATTCCAACATCTTCCTCGTCGAGGATGACGATCCAATACTTGTCGATACGGGTACCCGGTACCATCTCCGCAGGAACGTGGAGGACATCGAGGAGATCGTTCCTATCACGGACATCGGCAGCATCATCCTCACTCACAGACACTACGATCACACCGGAGGCGCCGCCGAGCTTGCGAAGAGGTCCGGTGCCGAGGTCTACGTCCACAGGGAGGACGCGAACGCGGTCAGGATCGGGGATTCCGTCAGCACGGGAGCCCGGAACTTCGATGACGACCAGGAGCGCGTCGACGTAACACTGCTCGATGAGGGCCAGGAGCTCTCCACTGGGTTCTACAACTTCATGGTACTGCACACACCCGGACACACCGTGGGTGGGATATCCCTCTACGATATCGAGCACAGGATACTTCTTTCGGGAGATACGGTCTTCACCAACGGAGGCGTGGGCCGATGGGACCTCCCCACCGGGAACTACGACCAGCTGGTGGCATCGATCGAGCTCCTTTCGAAACTCGACGTGGACGGGCTCTACCCGGGCCACATGGCGGCCGTGGCCGAGGGCGGGTCCGATCATGTCAAGATGGGCCTCAGGAACCTCACCGAGTTCTCGAGGGAGGAGCTCCTCATGAGCAGGATCCAGCCACTGCTCGAGCACAGCGACGAGATCCTCAAGCTGATAGAGGAGAGGAAGCAGAGGGTCACGGACGTGAAGACCAAGTTCGAGATAGAATGATTCAGTACCTGAGCGCTTCTCTCACCTTCATGAACTCCCTCATTGCCGACGTAGCATAGGTCCCAGGGGGCAATCTGAAGGCGAAGACGGCGTCCTTTCTGTATTCGTACTCCATCAGCGGGGCTAACAGTGGTCTGAGAGTGCCCGTCGTCGATAGGTAGGGTATCTCGGGTATGTTGAAATCGGCGGGTCCCATTCCCTCGTCCGACATTATCCCCGAGAGGATGTCCGATGAGATGCCGTCGGGTAGTTCTGTTGCCGTTCCCGGAACCGGTCCGAGGACGACCGCCTTGCCACTTTCACATCTCTTTCCTATCTTGGCCAGGTTCCGGTCGGAAACCTCGTGCGGGCGGGCTATTCGTGCAATCCCGTTGGTGTCCCTTTCGGCCACAAGGTCGCCGGTCTGCGGTCCGATGATACCGTCCGACAGGCGTCTGTCGAGGTAGAGGTTGAAGATGTATGACTGGTAGGCATGGACGAACATCAGCTGGAGGTTCCGCGGGAAGGTCCTGACGGCGCGGACCATGTCGTCCGGATGCTTGGACAGGCTCTCGAGGACGTTCCTCTCCAGCATCATCCCCCTCGGAAAGAGGGTGGCGACATCTTCAGGTGCATTGCCCGAGTCGTATGACGATCTCGCCTCGCGCACCGCCGGGTCCTCGGCCTCGACGGGACTTCCGAGGAAGACGTCGATCGCGCCCTTCAGGTCACCCTCGATGATCCTTCTGCCTATGATGTGGGTGTTCCCGCGGAGCGCGCCGAAGCGCTGGACGCCGAAGTAGTTGGGGAAACCGGTCCTATCGAGGGTCTCACCGGTCTCGACCGCACTCTCCAGGACCTTCTCGTCGTATTCGCTGACCTTTATTTCGAACCTGTTCCCGACGAGGTCCCCCATCCTGACGGAGTTCGACCACTTCTCCTGGGAAAGCACCTCGACGCGCGGGAGGGTCAGCTCGAGCGAGTCCATGTCCTTGAACGAGAAGAAGCGCTCGGTGATCGCACGCTTGTCCTTGGTCCCTGCGAAGGAGATCCTGTGACTGGATATCCCAAGGTCCCTCGCCATCGCGGTGACGAGCCTGTTAGTCTCCCAGTTCTCGGCCCTGATCCTTGCTACCAGGTAATTTCCGCCCGCAGATCCTCTGAGGCCGGCTATCTCGCTGACGTAGAAATCCGAATATTCGACCCTGAGCCGTCCTCCGATGCCCGGCGTCAATGTCAGGAACGACCCGATCCCGAACTCCGACTCATGCATTGAGCATCTTCTCGAGGAGCTCCTGGGCCTCCTGGAACTCCTTCTCGACAGTCTTTGCAGCCCTCTTGAGCGCTGTCTGGGGCTTGCCGTCCTTGACCCTGATGGTGAGGTTGTGGTTCCCCATGATCGGGTGCTCCTTCCTGTAGGTCGCGAACTCGACCTTGGGATCTGCCAGCAGTGCCTCGAGGAGCGGGTTGAGGAGCGTTGCGTCCTCTCCTACGATCTCTATCTCCATCGACTTCTTGTCCTTCTCGATGAGGTTGATATCCATACGTTTCCCTCCTCAGCAATCGTTCTCCTCGACCGGTACGATGCAAAGGAACTCGAGGTCGCCCTCGCCGGAGTTCCTGAACTGGTGCATCGAGCATCCTGGTACGTACGAGACGCTTCCGTAGCTGATGGGCGTCTCGTCCCTCTCCTCGCCCGTGACGAGGGTCCCATGTCCCTTGAGGACGAAGACCTCGTGCTCCCATCCGTGGGAATGGTACGGCGTCTGTCCGCCCGGGCCGAGGATGAACCTGCGTAGCGCGAAGTTCGGTCCCATCTCCTTGGAGACAAGCCATTGGATCTTCACGTTGACCGCTCCGTCCATCTCGACGTCATTGACGCTGACCTCGTCGACGCTGCTGATGTACAGGTCGTCCATGGGTCCCCATCGAGCCCGCTTACTTAAAACCTACGATTGGAACCGCCCCGCCATCATTAACATTATTATCCCAGCGGACCATCCAGGTGACGGATGAAGGCCATTGGTATCATGACCGAGGACTTCACGGTCTATCACGACCTCATAGCCGCCCTGAGGGCCCGCGAACTTCCGTTCATATCCCTTGACCCGGGATCGGAGATACCCATCAGCATCGGCGTCGTCATCGTGGCCGAGGGCGAGAGGCCGGTCGCATGGGTTCCCACGGTCCACGTTGCCAGGTATCCCCGCGATGCCACTGCCCCGATATCCGAGATCCAGTCTGCCATCGACGGTGCTATAGGACACCTGCGCGGGGGCATCAAGAACGTCATCGTCGGGATCGATCCGGGCTTGTATCCCGGCGTCGCGGTTCTGGCGGACGGATATCTCATCCATACCTATCATCTGACACGTACCGACGCCCTCAGGACGGTCGTCCGGGACATCCGACGGTGGCACAAGGGTCCCATCTCCGCGCGTATCGGCAACGGCTCTCCGGCCGAGAGGGACCAGGCCATCGATATCCTTCTGGATGAAGAGGTCCCCGTGCAGATAGTGGACGAGGGCGGCACGACCAAGAAGGGCGTCGACCCCGACATACGCGCTGCTATCCATATAGCTCGTTACAGCCCTGTGATACGGTCTGTGAACCCGTCTCACGGAAGGTAGCCGGCGTTGGTCAGCTCCTCGATGAGCTTCCTGATGGCCTCTTCCAGCTCCTCGACCTTCTTCGCTCCGGCGCAGACGACCTTTCCGCTATCGAAGATCAGCAGAGCGACCTTCGGGTCGTCCATCCGGAAGACGAGGCCCGGGAACTGCTCGGGCTCGTACTCGACCTTCTCGAGGCCGAGGGTGATCGCGATGGAATTGAGGTTGAGGTTCCGACCAAGGTCGGTGACCGCAACGATGTTCTGGATGTTAATCTCGACATCGTCCTTCGGGTAGACCTCGATACCAGCGTTGGTAAGCTGTTCCTGTACCTGGCCGATGCAGCGCTGTACACTCTCCAGGTCCCTTCCGCCGGCGCAGTTCGCCTTTCCGCTCCTGAAGAGCAGGATGGCCGCCTTCGGGTCCTTCATCCTGTAGATCAGGCCTGGGAACTGTTCGGGCTCGTACTCGGCACCCTCGAGCAGGAGACCGATCGCGTCCAGGTCGAGCTTGTCCGCCAGTCTCGTCGAAGCGACGATGTTCTGGATCTTGATCTCTGGTATGCTCCTCATTCAAACCACCTTTATATATTTTATATAGTCAAGCCGATGGCTGGAACGTATATATAAGCGTTTCTCCTTTCCGCATTCCCTTTTAAATGGAATAAAAGGGGGGGGGGAAGAAGGACTATGCCTTCTTCCTCATGAGGAACAGGATCGCTCCTGCCGAGCCGATACCGATGGCGACCGCGGCGATGATGTATATCGTCGGGTCCGCATCGTCCTCAGACGGAGGCTTTGAAGCACTAACGACCTCGAACTCGAGGTTCGCCTCGTTGTTGGACCTCACCGGATCGTCGATCTGCTCGTTCGGGTCTACGATCACCGTCAGGTTGTGGGTGCCGACCTTGCCGGCCTTCCACGTGAAGGTGATGGTGTCGTATCCCTTCGAGCCGATACTGTCGATGATACCGGTTGCCTCCTCGCTGCCGTCAACGAACAGCTGTACCTGGATGCTCGATGCGCTCTCACCGCCGTTGTTGGAGACGATCACGTTGATATCGGCCTCCTTGCCCGTCTGGGGCTCACCCGGATTGATGGCGATCGTCGAATCGGAGATCGAAAGTTCCGGAGAACTGACCTCTATCACTTCGACCGATGTACGCGCGAAGTTGTTCTCGTCGCTGATCTCATCGGTCTCGTCCGGCATCTCCACCCTCACGGTGATATCTGCAGTACCGATCTTCTTCGGGGTCCATATCCACTGGAACAGGACCGTCTGGCCGGAAGCGATGTCCACGGTTGTCTCGTTGTCGAGCGAGGTCCCGGCTTCGATGCTGACCGTCACACCCGCGACGTTCGCAGGCCCGGAGTTCATGACGCTGACATTGATGGGCTGCGGTACATTGAAGTATGCAGGATCGTCCGTCACGATGTCCTCCTCGAACACCGCTGGATCGGCCAGGCTCTGGATCACGGTGATGTCGTACTGGGGCGCCTGGTTGTCGAGCCTCGTCTCACCGTAAGGATTAAATTCGAGATCGTCTGGTACGACAAGGTACATCGTCCAGAGCTCGGTGATATACTCGGCCGAGCTCACGGCAGGGGTCCAGGTCAGGGTCACTGTCTCCATTCCACCTTCTGCCTCGATGCCGTCAACGATAGTGGCTGTGACGGGGTCCGACTCCTCTCCGTCCCTCTGCCTGATGAAGGTCGCTTCGACGATGATGTCCTCGGTCACATCGGCTGTACCCTCATTGTGGACCGTCACATCTATGTCGGATGCGCTCCCCATGACCAGGTATTCGGTCGTCTCGGTCCCGACCGTTATCGGGAAGGCGTGCATGCTGATGTCGATGTCGTCTTCGGTAACCTCGATGTCCGCCCTGTCGACTTTTATTGTCCATAAGACAATTTCCTCATTATTGTCTTCATCCTCTTCTCGAATATCTTCATCTGTGTCGACATTGCATACGATGTTATACTTTCCGCTTCCCGTAAGATTCAGATACCATGGCCATGTAATTGTTTTCGTCGTCTGTTCATTTTCTGCGAGTAGTACATCAATTGTCCATTCGTTCCTTCCCGCGATATCCGTTATGCGATCTCCGATGGTTCCGGCTTTATTCTCCCATTTGAGGGTGAACTTGAATTCATCACGAGTACTGCGCGGGCCAATATTCTTTATTGGTACTATGATGGTTGCGTTTATCGTATTGTCGGTAATGAAGTCTGGTGCTATTTCGTAAGGACTGTCTCCGTCGGTCACAACGACCAGGTCCGCCAGGCCCTTGTTCACGACAAGGACCTCGAACGAGAGGTGGTTGTTGGTGCTGTTCTTCTCGGCGTTAGCTGCGGTTATCGAGAGGTTGAATGTGTGAACTCCGGCCTCACCGACGCGCATCCACTCGTGCCAGGTGAACTTCACCCAGATGCTGTCGGAGGCTCCTACCGACTCGATATCGGTCTTGTTGTTCCTGGCATCGCTGTCAGCGTTGTCGGGGGCATTGGCGTAGACATCGTAGTTGAAGAACGAATCGTTCCACTGGACGACGAAGGTCTCGGTGACGTCGCCCAGGTTCTCGATCTCGACGAAGATCTCGATCGGTCCGAATCCCCTGCCGCCGTAGTATGCGGTGTTGTTCGTGATCTCCTCATCGAATATGACCGGGTCCTTCACGTACTCCATCCTGATGTCCCCGTAGGTGAGGTCAGCGAGGTTCTTCTCCTTGTACTTGAAGTCGTAGGACACGAGATTGTCGTCCCTGTTCGGGTCGCCGTGCTCGTCAGTCTCGTTGAAATGGTCCGTGTTGTTGTACGGATCGATGTAGAAGATGAACCAGTAGTCGCCGTCGCTGAGGGACTCCGATGTCGTCCATGTGAACACCAGCGGCTTGGTGGAGTAGCTCGATCCACCCTTGCCGGACTGGTACTTGATCTCCGGTGCGCCGACGTACGTGCCGTTCTCCCAATCGTCCTCATCGTCACCGTACCATACGTAGACGGGGACCTCGGAGACCGGCATGACCCCGTAGTTCCTTATGTTCATGTGGAAGGTGATCGGGAACCCTGGGAAGACCCTGAGGTTCTGATCGTCCATGTAGGATCCGTTGGGAGCTATGAACTGCACGCTCTGCAGCCTCAGCTGGGGATGGTCCTCTGGTCTTGCTTCCTCGACCATCCAGTTCCTGCTGGCATCGTTGTTCCCCTCGTTGCCTTCGGAGAACTCATCGTCGGGGTCGACTATGATCTCGATCTCTGCCCTCACGTCGGGATCCACCTCTACCCTCCAGATGAACTTGAGGTTGTAGACGTTGGTCTCGGGCCTCTGCTGGGCCGAGAGCTCGATGCTCTTGGTATCCTGGATGGTCAGGGCGCCCTGGACACCGGCCCAGAACTCCACATCGACCCCGGAGACGCCGGTCGACCTGTACCCTTCGTTCGCTATGGCCACCTTCACCTCGATGGCAGCATAACTGTAAACGTCGTCACTCGTCTCTGGCTTGAGGATGGTCACCGCGAAATCGGCCAGATCGCTGGGTGTTGGATCGATGACGTCGACATCGTGGTAGGCGTCGTTGTCACCCGGACTGATGTCCCGGTCCTCAACGACATATACATGTAATTGACCGTCCGTCACGGTGTCCGCAGGGGTCTTCCATTTGACCGAAGCATTCGTGGGTGTGCTCGGTTTGCTCGATGTCGCACTGACGGACCTCGATGTTGACCCTATCGGCTTACCGTCGAATGCGAAATAGATCGTGACCCCGTTCGCGTTCTTCGTACCTACATTGTATATCGTTGCCGAGACCCAGACGTAGGTATCGGTGATGACGGTGTGGTTCCCCGTCCTGTCGTGGTCGATGAACCAGTTGAACGGCTTGTAATCAGTGCCGATCTCGATGACGATGTCCGCCGCGTTCGGCTGGACGTCGACGTTGATCTCATCCTCGTTGTCATCGGCCTCCGTCTCGCCATCGACCTCGACGCTGCAGTTGAGGATGAAGGTCTGCGATCCGTCCTGTTCGGAGATGTCCCCGATCTGCCACGGCGACTGGAACTGGAGCGTTACGCCCGGATGGAACTCGCCAACCGTGTGCGGTGAACCGGCCATCTGGTCCGAGCCTCCCGGACCCGTAGCGAACATGTAGATCTCAACGTCGAGGCCTGTCTCAGTCCCATTGTTCGTGACATTCGCATAGAACGTTGGTACCATACCGCCGTATATCCCTTGCTCTTGGCTCGGCCATACCGATACGTCAACGACCTCCATGTCGATGAACTGTCCGACCGCTAGCGTACCGACCATCGCGAAAATGGCCAGCATCAGTCCTGTTATAATCAGGAATCTCAATCCCTTCATTTTGCTTCCTCCCATCGATTGCATACGCAGGTTCGTATCTTAGTAGTATATATATATAGTTTGGTGGCTTTCAGATACTGATATTTATATTTTTCTCTCATATTTCGCTTAAAAACCAGTTTGTCGGAATCCCCTGGAAATGGCGTTTTTTCATTTTCCGACCCTGTTTCAGGCATGTGACGTACTTTTTTTCCTCCCCTCGACCATGGGCAAACGTTTTACGGTTCCCGACGATAACGGGAACGTGGAACCCCTGGACGTCGCCCGGTTCGTCATCGGCATCGTGTTCCTCATGATGGCATCGGTCACGGACATCAGGACCCGGAAGGTCCCCAACGCGCTCTGGGCCGGAGTGATGCCGTCGGCACTGGCCATCCTCGCCCTGGACCTCGTTGTACAGGACATGTATGTCGAACTCCTGACGATCCCGATGGTCCTCTTCCTTCTCCTCCCGGTCTTCTTCGAGGGCGGTGAGAGCACCGACCTGGAGAAGGGTCTGCTCGCCACTCCCTTGTGGATCGCAGCGGGAGTCATCTCGCTCGTCTCCGCCGGAGCCCTCTACGCTCTCGGCGGGGATCCCGTCATGTTCCTCATCCCCGGACTGATACTGCTCGTGTACGGGATGTACGTAGTGGGATTGCTGTTCGGAGGCGGCGATGCCAAGGCGATGATCGCCCTCGTGCTACTCGTCCCGTTCCATCCTGATGTCTGGACGTCCCTCCTCTCCACACCGGACGTCCTTCCGTTCCCGATCACGGTGCTCATGGATGCGATGCTCCTCTTTCTCGTAATTCCCGTCGGGATAGCGGTGTTCAACATTACCCGGGGGGACCTGGGATTCCCCGAGATGTTCTTCGGATACCGCATGGACACCTCTGACGTGGCCAGGAACCACGTTTGGCCGATGGAGAAGGTCGTCAACATGCAGCGGGTCATGGTCCTGTTCCCGTCCCGTTCATCGGCGGACGAGAACCTCAGCTCGCTCCGGAAGGCCGGCGTCGACCGGATCTGGGTGGCCCCGAAGATCCCGTTCATGATCCCGCTCCTGATGGGCTTCGTGGCGGCTTTCATCATTGGCGACCTGATGATCGCCTACGTCGCCTGGTTGGTCCCCTGATATCCTCTCTCGAAATACCTACACAGTTTACTGTTATAGGGTGCCATCGTGGCCGGAGATCACTTGGGCTGCTTGATCTGCTCGATCCTCTGGCCCCTGTACTCCAGCTTCGCCGACCTCTTGACAAGGGCCCTCAGCCTGAGAAGTGTCGTGTCCAGTTCCTTCTGGACGTCACCCACGTATGCCCCATCGTCGCCGATGATCCCCACGATCTTCTTCTCGGACTTCCTGTACTCCTTGTCCGGCATCATCACGACCGAGAGGATCTCGGCGAGCTCGTTGATCTGGAGCGAGACGTTGAGATGGAATGAGGTGTAGTAGGAGCGAAAGGCCTTGACGGGACCCGATCCCTTCGACGCGGGGGGCTGCCAGGTGGTCTCGACGAGGCGGACCTTCTCGAAGTACGTGATGGACTCGATTCCCTCGTCGCCGTACTTCTCCTCGATCTCGTCCATGGTGAGCCAGCCGTCGATGAGCTCCATGAAGATGTTGAACCTGACCTCCGTGTCGAGCGCCCGCAGAATGGGCACCAGGTCTGAGGGTTCATTGATTACTTTGATCCTCTTCATTGCCTCCCCTTGGCCTCCTGTATGCCCTTCTAACATTATAAGATTGTTGATAAACGGCGTAACAATGCGGGATGGGACATGCTGGCCATAATTGCCGATGGTCATTGGGAGCAAGGCTGACGCTGGACGGAATGGAAAATAAAAAAGGAAGGGGGGGGAGGACCTCTATCTAGAAGTCCTCTCCGCCGTAGCCTGGAGGCATTCCGCCAGGCATTCCGCCCGGAGCGCCTCCGGGCATGCCGCCGCCTCCCCTGGAGGCGATGACGTCGTCGATCCTCAGGATCATCACGGACGACTCGGTGGCCGACGTGATGGCCTGGGTCCCGACGCGCAGTGGCTCGACGACATTGTTCTTCACCATGTCCTCGATCCGGCCGTTGTAGACGTTCAGGCCGGCGCTGACCTTCCCGTCCTTGTGGGCGGTCCTGATCTTGATCAGGGTGTCGATGGCGTCGATGCCGGCGTTCTCCGCGAGCGTCCTGGGGACGATCTCGAGGGCGGAGGCGAAGGCCTCGATGGCCATCTGCTCCCTGCCGCCGACGGATGCCGCGTAGTCCCTCAGGTTCTCCACGATCTCCATGGCGGTGGAACCGCCGCCTGCGATGACCTTTCCGTCCTCAAGGGCGACCGCCACAACGTGGAGGCCGTCGTTCAGGGCGCGGTCTATCTCGTCGATGACGTGCTCGGTGCCACCCCTGATGAGGATGGACACTGCCTTCGGGTTCCTGCAGCCGGTCACGAAGGTCATGTCGTCGCCTGCGACCTTGCGCTCCTCGACGAGCTTCGCCTTTCCGAGGTCCTCGGCAGTGAGGTCCTCGAGGTTCGTGACGATGCGGGCGCCGGTGGCGCGGGACAGCTTTTCCATGTCCGACTTCTTCGCGCGCCTGATGGCGAAGACGCCGTTCTTCGCAAGGAAGTGCTGCGCGACGTCGTCGATGCCCTTCTGGCAGATCACGACGTTCGCCTTGGCCTTCTTGACCTTGTCGACCATGTCCTTGAGCATGCGCTCCTCCTCAGCGAGGAAGGCGTTCATCATGGACGGGTCGTTTATCTGGATCTTCGCGTCGACCTCGGTCTTCTTGATCTCCAGCGCCGAGTTGATCAGGGCGATCTTGGCGCCCTTGATGAACGATGGCATACCGGAGTGGACGCGCTCCTTGTCGAGGATTATTCCCTCGATAAGGGCCGAGTCCTTGATGTTGCCGCCCTGCTTCTTTTCGACCTTGATGTTGTCGAGGTCCACCTGGACGCCGCTGGGCCTCTCCTCGGCTATTGCGAGGACCCCGTCCACGGCTATCTGGCCGAGGTGGTTCTTGAGCGGTCCGGCCGCCTTCCCGGTCATGGAGGTCTCCGCGATCTTCCGGAGCATCCTCCTGTCCCCGAGGGTGACGTCCCTTGCCACGCTGTCCATGACCTCGATGGCCCTGTCAGCGGCAAGTCTGAAACCCTGAGTGATCGTGGTCGGGTGAACGTCCTGCTCTATGAGCAGTTCCGCCTGCCTGAGCAGCTCGCCGGTCAGGATGACCGCGGTGGTCGTCCCGTCCCCGCACTCCTCGTCCTGGGTCTTTGCGACCTCTATCAGCATCTTAGCCGCGGGGTGCTCGACGTCGATCTCCTTGAGGATCGTAACGCCATCGTTCGTGATGACGACGTCGCCCATGGAGTCGACGAGCATCTTGTCCATGCCCTTCGGTCCGAGCGTGGAGCGCACCGCATCAGCGATGGCCCTGGCCGCAGCTATGTTCTTCGACTGGGCTCCTCTCCCCGATTCGCGGGTGGTGCCCTCTTTCAGTACCAGGATTGGCTGTCCTGTCAACATTGTTTCACCAATCGTTTGTACACTAGCACTTCTATAAATAAATTTCGGTTAAAGCAGGTTCAGGAACAGACCCTCTTCGCGACGTCCACGAGGTCCCTCTCGCAGTAGGTGCAGACGTACCTGTGCGTCTTATCCGATCCCAGTTTGAACTCCGAGACGACGGGCTCGTTCTGGTTCGAGATGCAATTTGGATTGGAGCAGGTGAGGATCCCCCTGACGACCTTAGGGGCCTCCGCCTGGAACTTCTTGACCACCTCGCCGTCGACGATGATGTTGATCGTCGCCTGGGGTGAGACGAGGGCGACGCGGTTCGCCTGTTGCTCCGAGAGCTCCACGTCCTCGATCTTGAGGATGTCCTTCTTGCCTCCCTTCTTCGACTGGGTATTGATGAGTATCGACATGCTCCTGTCGTTGGACAGTCCGAGAACGCTCAGGACATCGAAGGCTGAACCGGCCAGGATGTGGTCGATCACGGTCCCGTGCTCGATCCTCTGGACCTTCATGTATCGGTCTGGCAATTCAGTCACCTCCGATGACCATCGAGAGAAGTGCCATTCGCACCGGAACCCCGTTGAAGGCCTGGACGAAGTACTTCGCTTGGGGGAGTGCATCCACCTCCGGTGTTATCTCGTTGACCCTCGGGAGGGGATGCATGACGATCAGGTCCTCCGGCCCCTGCGAGACGAGCGCTGGATCGACCCTGTAGATCCCAGCCACCCTCTCGTATTCGATCGGGTCAGGGAATCGTTCCTTCTGTATCCTGGTGACGTAGAGGACGTCTGTGTTCGAGATGACCTCTTCGGGCGAATGGCAGGCCGTGCCGAACATCCCGGCGTCCTTCAGGTAGCCGACCACCTCGTCCGGCATCTCCAGACCCTCCGGGGATACTAGGTTGATCGTGTTCCCCAGCTTGGCCAGTGCCAGGGCTAGGGAGTGAGCCGTCCGTCCGTAGCGGAGGTCGCCGACGAGGCTGATATTGAGCCCCTCGAGTCTCCCCTTCTCCGTCCTTATCGTGAAGAGATCGAGCAGTGTCTGGGTCGGGTGCTGTCCCGCACCGTCGCCGGCGTTGAGTATGGGAACATCGGAGAACTCGGTCGCGAGCCGGGCCGCACCCTCCCGCGGGTGCCTGACCACCACGGCGTCGGCGTATCCGCTTACCATCCTTATCGTGTCGGCCAGGGTCTCCCCCTTGACGACGGATGTGGCTTCAGTGCCCGCGAACCCGATGACGCCGCCCCCGAGCCGGTTCATGGCCGTTTCGAATGACAGCCTGGTCCGGGTGGATGGCTCGAAGAAGATGCACGCCAGGACCTTCCCCTTAAGGAGGTCCGAGTCCGCCTCGCCCTTGGCGATGGAGACCATGCCTTCCGCCCTGTCGAGCACGTCGTTGATCTCCTCTACCGAGAAGTCGTGGACCGAGATCACATTCCTCATGATATTACCCTAAAAAGGTAACACCGGGTTCACGTATTTTAACCTATCTGATGCCAGTGTTCCGGAGATCAGGCTCACTCGCTGTCGATGCCGAGCTTGAAGGTCCTTCCGTCCACTTCCCACTCCTTGACGTGGGAACCGCCGTCATCCGCGACGATGTCCGACGCACGGGCCTCTCCCCTGAGGTAGTCCCCGTGGGTCGACGAGACCTCGACGAACCGCTCGTCGCCCGAGATGTGAACGACGATGGATGCCTCGACATGCAGGTCCATCTCCTTGCGCATCTCCTGGATTCTCCGGAGCAACTCCCTCGAATAAGCCTCGTCCATGAGCTCGTCGGTCATGTTGGCATCGACATAGACGGTCGATCCGTCGAAGTCCTCCGAGGTGAATCCCTCAGGGAGGTCAAGTGCTATCGAGTACATCTCCTGCGGAACGGCGACCTCCTCGCCATCGACGGTGACCGTGATGGGCTCACTCGTTGCGTTCCTGATGGCCTCTCCGACCATGTTCCCGTCCTGCTTGTAGACAGGCCCGATCCTCCCGAAGTCCGGTTCGAACCTCGAGGTCATCGCATCCCACATCGCGCCTGGGTCGAGCAGAATGAGCTCCTTCGCGTTCGCCTGTTCCCTGACGAGTTCGGACGTCGATGAAATGGCCGCGTGAGCCTTCCCGTCGGCCGGTCCAATGGTGATCGATGCAACGGGCCATCGGATCTTCCTGTTGGCCCTCTGTCTCGCGGAATATACGGCCTCCACGGCCTTTCGCGCAGTTACCATGGCGCTTTCTAGCTCCTCGGAGATCCAAGTCCCATCGGGTGCGGGCCAGTCCTCCATGTGGACGGATACGCCATCCGTCAGGTCCCGGTATATGAGGTCCGACATGTACGGAATGACAGGAGCGGATAGGATCGCCACCTTCGTAAGGACCTCGTGCATCACGGCGTAGGCAGCGAGCTTCTCCGGGGCATCGCCCTCTATCCATGTCCTGTCACGGACGAGGCGGACGTACCATCGGGAAAGGTCCTCCAGGATGAACTCGTCGAGCGCTCTGGTCGATTTGTGATGAAGATGCCCCAGGGTGTTCTCGGTGAAGACGCCGATCAGGCTGTTCAGTCGTGACAGTATCCACAGGTCCTCGGTCCGTCCGAGGTCCCTCACCCTCTCGAGCGGGAACGAGGACGGATCGAAGTCGTCGAGCGCCATGTAGGTCGTGGCGAAGTGCTGGACGTTCCAGAGGATGTTCAGCGTACGGTGCGCGATCCTGACCCCGTCCTCCGAGTACGGAAGGTCCTCCCAGGGTGCGGACGCCTTCATCAGGTAGTACCTGAGCGCGTCCGCACCGTAGACCGCTTTCACATCGAGTGGGTCCGTGGCATTCCCGAGGGATTTCGACATCGGCCGGCCCTCCTCGTCGTGGGCCCAGCCGTGCATCAGCACGCTCCTGTAGGGGACCTTATCGAAGGCGATGACGCTGGCTCCGAGCTGCGAGTAGAACCAGCCCCTTGTCTGATCGTGAGCCTCTGTGATGAAATCGCATGGCCACCAGCGTTCGAAGTCCTCGGTCCTCTGAGGATAGCCGAGCTGCGCCCACGAGCAGACCGCCGAGTCGAACCAGACGTCGAGGACGTCCGGCACCCGGCTCTGGGTCCCTCCGCAGTCGCATGTGAAGGTGACCCCGTCGATCCAGGGTCGGTGGAGGTTCATACCATCCTCGTATCCGTCAGCGCCCTCCAGCTCGGAGGCGGACCCGACGATCCGGTCGGTCCCGCAGTCGGCGCAGCGCCAGACCGGTATCGGGATGCCCCAGTACCTCTGCCTCGAGATGCACCAGTCCCTGGTGTTGGACACCCAGTCGTACTGCCGGTTCTTGCCCGCCCATTCAGGGGTCCAGTCGACATCGAGGACCTCCGAGAGCATCTTCTCGCGCATCTCGGTGACCTTCAGGAACCACTGCGTGGTCGCGCGGTAGGAGATCGGGTCCTTGGACCGCCAGCAGTGTCCGTACCTGTGTGTGATCGTCTCGGTATGGAGCAGGATGCCGGCATTGTCGAGGTCCTCGACGATCCCCTTGTCGGCGTCCTTAGTGAATATTCCGGCGTACTTGCCGCCGGCCTCCGTGAACACCGCTGCCTCGTCTATCGGGCAGAACGGCGGCAGGTCGTATCTGAAACCGGTGTCGAAGTCGTCGGGGCCGTGCCCCGGTGCGGTGTGCACGCATCCGGTCATCTCCGCCGTCACGTAGTCAGCGAGGACCACCTTGTGCTTCCAGAAGCCCATGTCGGCCTGGAGGCCGGTAACGTCCGGCTCCAGCGGATGGATGTATCTAAGCCCTTCGAGGTCCTGGCCGTCGATGGTCTCTGACGCGTCCACGACCGTATAGCCGGCCACCTCCGCGACGTTCTCGAGGCAGTCCCCGTGGATTATCCACATCTCCTCCTTCCCGTCCTTCGACACCACCGCCTTCACATAGGTGAAGTCGGGATTGACCGCGATCGCGAGGTTCGCGGGGATGGTCCAGGGCGTGGTCGTCCAGATGACGATGTGTCCGGAACCGTCCTCGAGGGGGAACTTGACGAATATGGACTCGTCCTCCTCGTCCCAGTACTCGATCTCGGCCTCCGCCAGGGCCGTTCCGCACTGCGGACACCAGGAGATGACGCGCTCCGACTGCGTCAACAGGTCCTTCTCGGCAGCGGTCTTCAGGGTCCACCACGCGGACTGGATGTAATCGTTCGTGATCGTCATGTACGGGTCGTCCCAGTCGAGCCATACGCCCATCGCCTTGAACTGCTCGGTCATCCTGTCCCTGAACCGGAGTGCGAACTCCAGGCACTTGTCGACGAACATGTCGATGCCCATCGTCTCGATGTCCTTCTTGTTCTTGATCCCGAGCTCCTTCTCGACCTTGACCTCGATCGGAAGGCCGTGCATGTCGTATCCGGCCTGGTCCCTCACGTTCCGGCCGTTCATCCTGTGGAACCGGATCTCCAGGTCCTTCAGTGCCTTGTTCCATGCAGTTCCCATGTGGATCGCGCCGCTGGTGTACGGCGGTCCGTCGATGAAGTAGAGGTCCTCGCCGGACGAGAAATGGTCCTTTACCTTCCGGTAGATGTCGTTGGAGTCCCAGTGCTCCTGGACGGACGCCTCTATCTCGGGCGCGACATAGTCCTTACGGCTCTGTCTGACCATCCGGTCTGAATATAACTGTGGTATTAATGGTTTATGGGACGCTGTAGTCGCAGGCCCCCTCGCAGTAGGTGACCACCGCGACCTTGATCCCCGTCCTGAACTCGGTCGAGCGCCCTCCGTCGATGATGGTCAGCCTCGTCTCACCGGCGGCCCTGTTGTAGTATGAATCCACCCGCCATGATAGGTTCGCCGCGATGTGCTCTATCTCGTAGATCGTCCGCCCGATCGTGAGGTATCTCACGGCACAGCGCTCGCCCGAGGTGAACCTGGTCCATGGACCGTCACCGATCCGGTACTTGTAGAAGCTGCACTTCTCTATCGTCCAATCACCCTTGTACGACCTGGTAATGATGATCCTGACCCTGGCTTCGTTCCCGGCCCTGTCCTCCATGGTGAACTTCCGATAGTACCCTGATCTCATAACCTTCCTCACGGGTTCCGGGTCCAGGTCGTCGGAGACCTCCTTCACGAGACGCCTTTTCGATGGATCGAAACGTACCTTGAGCTCGGGCGGGCCTGTATCCACCCTCAGGACGAAACCCTTGACCTCCTCCCAATTGCCGAGCAGGTCGATGCTGTAGTATTCCACGAGATGTACCCCGTCAAATGAATGGTCGGCGAGTGCCTCTATCACTATGGAGTCCCCGATCGACCAGCTCGAGTTGTCGATCCGGTAGTATGTGCGATGGACACCAGATAGGTCGTCGGTGGCGGTGAGATTGATGGTGTATCCTTCGTTGGTCCACCCTGCCACGTGGTCGTCTGTGGTGACAGGCGGTTCGTCATCCAGGGTTAGGTTCTTGAAAGAGGTGTTGGACCACGGTGTGAACCCGACGTTCCCAAGGCCAGTGCGATCATGCCCGTCGAAGATCAGGTCAGCGATGTCGGCATACAGGGTCTCTCCCCAGTAGTTCGATGTGGCATTGACATCGTTCCCGTTCAGGTTCATGGCCGATATGGAATTGTCCGCAAGGTCGCAGAAATGTAAATCGGTCGAACCCGTCCGTCCAGACGTCCTGATTCCGACCTGGTTCCCCCCGATAAACGATCTTGCGATCGCAAGGCCGTTGGAGGATACGATCTGAACGCCTGTGGTGAAATTCGAGATGGTCGCGTTCGCTACGGTGCAGGCGTCGGACCTGTAGAAGCGAATTCCCCTGGTCATGTCCATCTGCTGGAGGCTGTATTCCCCGTCTATCGAACTATCGTTATCGTCATGAAGGTGGCTGAACTTGCCCTTGACCACCACGGTCTCGAAACCCTCGGGTCCGACCCCTGCCCCCTCGAAACCCATGACCGTCGTTCGATTGTTGTATGGGGCTCTGTCCTCCATGAGGACCCGCGACTGGTCCTCGTCGACGATACCGAATGTCACATCGTCGCTCCATAGGACAGGTCCCTGGTAGATCATCCGGACGATGCCGACCCTGTTGCCATCGATGGAACAGTTGAAATCCAGTGTGTTGTCGATGGTCGTGTTGTCGAGCTGGAACCCAGTGTGCTCGAGTGTTCCAAGGGACCCGCCTACCGAATGGGTCTCTCCGTTCACGGTTACACTGATGTCATCCGTGGAATCGCCGTTGCCCACCATCTTGAGGCTCCAGCTGTCCATCTCATAGGTCGCCCCGGAGTCGAATCGAACGAACGGCTTGATGAACCAGCAATCCTCATCGTTTGGAATCGTGAACACGGCCGAACAGTTGCGGTACGTCGAGTTGACCGGAGCGTTCGATGATACGACCTGCTTGGACCAAACCTTGCTGCTCAGGTCGAGATACCTGGGAATGGTGACCTTCAGGTCAACGGTCCCGCTTCCGTTGGTGGTCCTGATCCGGCAGGTCAGATTGTAGGTCCCACCCGGGACAGCGATCGCGGTATTGTAGGGGACCTTCCCTTCGATCTGTCCGGTCGGATTGCACGCCGACGTGGCGATGGATATCTCCTTCCCGCCTGCCATACGGATGAATCCGTCGGTCGCGCCGGTGGCTATGTTCGACGCCTGCTTGTCTCCCTGGACCGCGAGCCAGAGCGGCGTTCCTGCCAGGAACCCGGTGAGATCGGAGTTGTCCAGCTGTTCGGTGACGTTGCTACCGACGAGGTCGATCCTGTAACCCTCGGAGACGAAGTGATTGCTCCAGGTCCATGATTGACCGTCCATCACCCTCTTCGGGATGCTGAACCATTCCATCCCGGCATCCGACACGTTGTTGGACATTCCTGTTCGGGAGAACGGCACCGCCACTGTGCTGTCGTTCACGTAGCTGTGGTCCACCGAGTCCCACATCCTTACCTCGAGGGTCTCGTCGGAGATCTCGAAGGTGGAGCTCCATCGGAGCTGGTCGGGATAGTTCTTGCCATGTCCGTTGGCCGGCACCATGACGAACGTGCAGTCGTCGTCCCAGCTTTCGGGATGGAGGTCGAAGGCCGTCGTGTTGGTCGCTATCTCGTTGTGGCCGTGGATGAACATGATGATCTGTGGATTGTCGTCGAAGAGGTCCTGCCACCACTCGATTCCCATGTAGCTCCTGTAGCCTGTCTTCCATGACGTCCATTTCGCCTCCCCGCGGCTCGTGGTCTCGTAGATCGCCTGGTGGGACAGGATGACCGTCGTGTGGTCCTCGTAGCGGTGGATGAGGTACTCGATCCATGCCTTCTGGAAGCCCGAGAGGGTCTGGTGATAGGTCGTCTGGGCGACGTTTAAGAACAGGACGTTGTTGTACATGAAGGCGAAGTTGTTCTCGTTGAGGCCAGAGATGTTCCTCCCCATCCTCTCCTTCCGGACGGGATTGCCATCCACCATGTATTCGTAGTTCGTGATGTCGTGGTTGCCCAGGGTCCAGAAGTAGGGAAGGAGCTGGTGGTCCGCGTTGTACTTCGTTATCATTTCCCAGCAGTAGTCCGTGTCCTGCCAATTACCGCCAGCCCTCTTGTCGCTTATCCAATCACCCATCGTTGACATGATGAAATCGAAGTCGGGGAGCGCTCCATGTTCCATCCAGTCGTCGACCGTATCGCCGTCATGGTCAGGCACCGTGTCGTCCTGCCATCCGTAATGCTGGTCCGACGATGCGGCGAAATTGATCACCTCAGAAAGGTCGGTATCCCTTTCCACCGGATCGTTGTCGAACCAGACCTTCGGTTCGCCGATGACGACACCCTCGATCCTGTTGTTCGGGGACCTCACCAGGTCGGCCCCTCTCTGGACCCTCGCCATCATTACGTTTACGACGCTGCAATCACTTGCTTCCTCGAGGCGGACCCCGATGACGCTGTCGGTCACAGTGCAATTATCGATCAATGCCCTGTCCGCCCTGACCAGTATACCAGACGCCCAGGTGGATCCCGTGGCGTTCATGATGGTCAGGTTCTTCAGGAATACGTCCTCGGACACCACCATCAAGGTGGCTGAACCCCCCAACCCGTTGACGATGCTGAGACCCGATCCGTTACCGACCAACCCGAGCGCCCTGTCGACGATGACCTGCTCATCGTAGGTCCCCGAATGGATGATCAGGGTGTCGCCGTCTGACGAGGCCTCCACTGCCGATCCGATGGTGGAGTGGTCGCTCCAGGGTCCGCCGTCATCATCGACGACGATGGTCGCTCCCTGGGATCCGGTGGTCAGGAAGAAAGCAATTGCTATCAAGAAGACTGCGAGCACAAGGCCCATGGCACCGGAACGGGCGCGAAGCGTAATGTCATGTACCCCCAGATATCGTCCCCGCTGAACAGTGCGGTTCGGATTACTAGTAATTATTGGTCCAGTTCTTTGTTCCCGGATCACCTGCCAGGCGTTGGCGGACACATGGGGATATTCGGGCCCTTGCCATCCCTCTCGACGGGCCTGACGGCCTCGATGAAGAGCTTCAACGTCTCCGGCTTCCTGTTGAAGGGGCAGACCGCCACACAGATGTTGCACCCGTCGTACTTGGCGAAGTTTGGAAGGCACTTCTTGTAGTCTATCGTGTACTTGACGTGCTCGCGGACGATGGACCTCTCGGCAGGGATAGCCCCGTCCTCGCACGCCTCCTCGCAGATGTGGCACCCGTGGCAGAACTTCAGGATCCCGATGTCCTTCCTCTCGCCTTGAGGCAGCTCGAGGTCCGTCGTTATCGTGGCAAGCCGCACCCTTGGACCGAACTCCTCGGTGATGAGGACGCCGAGACGGCCGACCTCGCCGAGGCCGGCCTCGTAGGCCGAGAGCGTGTGTAGTATGGTAGGGTGAGCGTCCGAGAACGCACGGGGATGGTGTGCCGTAGCCCGGTATCCGAGCGAGCGGATGTGCTCAGCCACGCGGTTGGCGACCTCGCCGAGCTTCCAGTAGACGTGGAGGACCTCGATGCCCGACTCCCTTTCTGGAGCGGTCTGGATCAGGTCGAAGTCCATCTCCATTCCAAGGACAATGACCCATGGATGGCCGATGTCCGTGCCCTCGAACACGAACCGCTCCATGACCGCCGTGGAACCCACGAGGTCGGCACCCACCTCCCTTGCGAATGCCGAGACGTTCTCGAAGGCCTCTCCAGGAGACCCGAACTCGACCCTCTTCGATGCGACCGGTCCGTCGAGGTTAGGGATCTGCTTCGAATAGATCTCGTCCTTGTAGAACTCGGTCTCCTCGGTCTCTGGCTGGAGGAATTCGTAATCGGCCTCGAGCTCCTCGAACACCATCGCATACCTGGGCCGTTCGTCCATCTGGCCTTGCATCGCTGGCATCCGATAAAAGACTGTTCCCGGGTCAGGGCCTGCGTCCTTCGGGATCGATGGCTCCCTCGCGGACCCTCGTGCTGCTGACGGGGTCCCCGTCCTCGCCCAGCACGATCGGCACCACGACTATATCGAGGGGATCCAGCCCCGCCTCCTTCCTGACCTGGTTGATCTCGTGCGCGGTCGGCTCGGTATCCTCGGACACCACTATGGCGTCCATCTCGCCACTGGCCGCCGGACCGTAGGGATCCTCCAGCGGCATGATGGTCAAAGGTCCCGTGAACCCGGAGGTCCTGACGTAGATGTCCACCGTCTTGATCCGGGGAAGGAACGGTATCCGGCGCCCCTTCGTCGTGAGCGCGTACTGCTCCGATGTAACACCAATAAGCAATTCATCGGCAAGGTCCATGGCCCTCGTGAGCAGCGCCCTGTGGCCGACGTGGAGGTGTTCGAAGGTCCCTCCGACGCAGACCCTCATCCGCTCATCCACCGCCCATGATGAGGATTATCACGAGGAAGATCATCAGCGCCCACAGGATGTTCATCCACATCTTCTGCTTCTTGATGGCCGCCTGATGCTGGCCCTTGCACCTCTTCGAGCAGTACTGCTGCTTGAAAGGGACCGCTCGTCCGCAGATGATACAATGTTTGTGCTGTTCGACCTCCATCGTAGACACCGTCCTTTCAGGGTCCTTCTCCCTTAATAAGGTTTAGGCAGAACTGCATCAGACCTTCCACCGGGACCCTGACCTGGGTCCTGTCGTCCCTCGACCTTATTGTCACGCTAGAGTCGTCCAGCGAATCGTGGTCGACCGTTATACAGAACGGAGTGCCGATCTCGTCCATCCGGGCGTACCTCCGACCGATGGACCCGGCTGCGTCGTAGATGGTATCCACGCCGGCCGTCCTGAGCTCCGCATCTATCGAGGTAGCGATCGCGACGATGCCGTCGTCCGATACAAGAGGGAAGACCCCGAACTTCCAGGGAGCGACCTCCGGGGAGAGGGACAGAACGGTGAAGGGCTCTCCATCCCTGTCCTCCTCCCTGTAGGCGTGCTCCAGGGCTGAATAGATAATCCTGTCAATGCCGAAGGAGGGCTCGATGACCCTGGGAACGAAGCGCTCCACGTTGACCGTCTCGACGGTGTCGGATACCTCGTAGCATTCCGGAGGCACCTCGAACGTCCTGCCATCGACCTCGATCACCAGCTTTCCAGTCGCCGCATCGGGGTCCACGGTCCCGAGCGCTTCGGCGACGATGCCAGCGTCCGACCGGAACGTCCGTCCGAGCTGCTTCATCACCGGAACCACCTTCCGGACCCGCATCTCGACGGGTTCCTCGAGCCGGCGCATCGCCTTGAGCTCCTTTCCGGTGTGGTCGATATGGGCCTGAAGGTCGTACGCGGAACGGTCCGCGATGCCCACGACCTCGATCCACCCGTAGGATGTCTCGATCTCGGCGTCCCAGCAATCCTCGGCGTAATGGGCCATCTCGTTCTCCTCGTGCTGCCGGAACCGCAGGCGGCCGCGGTCTATCCCGACGGTCTCAAGGAACGTCGCGGTCCTGGCCATGAAGTACATGAGGTACTCGCTGCAGACGAGCCCCTTTTTGATCGCATCACCCGCGGTCATCTCGACCGGGTTCGCTCCGGCCGGTACGAGGTTGAAGACGACTTCGAGGTGTTCGGAGAGCGGAGGGTACGCTGCCTCGTCCGGATCCACGAAGAACTCGATCTCGGCCATGTTGAACTCGCGGAGTCGTATCGGCCCCTGCCTCGGTGAGATCTCGTTCCTGAAACCCCGGCCGACCTGGGCCACCCCGAACGGCATCCGCTCGCGGGCCAGCCTGTACAGGATGGAGAAGTTGACGAAGATCCCCTGGGCGGTCTCGGGCCTCAGGAAGCCCTTCCTGCCTCCCTCGGGGCCTATGGCCGTCGAGAACATGAGGTTGAACTCCGAGGAGGACCAGTCGATGTTTCCGCAATCGGGGCACTTGACGTCGGCGAGTACAGGTCCGACGTCGGCTTCCGTGAGGGTGCCGGGGTTGGGATGTATCCCGTCCAGCAGTCCCTCGACCTTCTGGAACGAGCCGCACGAGCCGCACTTGGCCATCAGGTCGGTGAACTCCTCGACGTGGCCGGACGCCTCGAACACATCGTAGGGCGTCACGGACGGGGTGTCTATCTCGAGCAGACCCCCTTCCACAACGAAGGTCCTCCGCCAGACCTCGAGCACGTTCCTCTTGATGGCCGTCCCCGCGGGGCCGTAATCGTAGAATCCAGCTACCTTTCCGTGCACCTCGAAGGACGGCCACAGGATACCCCTCCTCCGGGCCAGGGCCATGACCTTGTCGGGACTAGCACTCATTATCCTCACTATTCCTCTGGAACCACTTCAACAGGTCCTTGGCGAACAGCATTCCGCCGAGCCTGTCGTTGGCGTCGATGACGGGGATCTGTCCGATCCCGTGCATGTGGATAATCTTCGCCGCCTTCTGGATCGGGGTCTCCTTGAACACCTTGTAGGTGTCCCTGACCATGATATCCTTGACCGGTATCGATGGCAGATTGATCTTGGACCTGATGTAGTAGAGCTTCATCACGTTCCTGAGCCCTTCCCACGTCCACTGGTCCTCGTCGACGCCGATCCCTAGGTCCGATTTTACCACGGTCTCGTCGACGATGCCCTGCTTGAACATGTCGCCGTCGGTGACGATGCCGACCAGCCTGCCTTCGGAATCCAGGACTGGCAGTGAATAGACCTGCGATGAATAGATGATGCTCGCGAGGACAGGTAGCGGGGTCTCCTCGTAGACCGGCACGCATGCGCTCCCCATGAACTCCTGCACCGACCCTGATCCGTAGATCTCGATGCTCCGCATGAGGTCAGTGGGCGTTATGATGCCGACGAGCTCCTCTCCGTCGACGACCGGGAGCCTCCTGATCCCGTTCTCGATCATCAATTCCGCCGCGGTCTCCGGGGATTCACCGGGGTCGATGGTGACCGGGTCGTGGGTCATGAGGATGGTCAGCTGCTCCTCCTCCACCTTCCTGAATATGTCCTTCCTGGTGATGATCCCGGCGAGCTTTCCGTCCTTGTGTACCACCGGAAGTCCAGAAATGCTGTGCTGCACCATGAGACGCAGCGCCGCCCTCCTGTCCGAAGGTATGGTCACAGTGATGACGTCCTTGCTCATCAGCTCCTCGATCCGCATCAGATATCCTCTCCCATCTCCTTGAACTGGCCATCCGACGAGACCCCGATGACATCGCCCAGAAGGGCGTCCTCCGGAGCACGTCCCCGAACCACGGTGACGTCGTCCGGGCCCGTTCCCAGGCCAATCCCCGTGGTCGGATTTAAGGATTCCGCATTCTCGATGAGACCTAGCGCCTCATCGAGCTCCAGCCCGTGCTCCTCGACGAGGAATGCGGCCTCAGACAGGGGCGACGGGTGCGCGACCATGCCGTTGTCGGTCCCTACCATGACCTTGACCCCTGCACTCATCATTTTCGCCATGTCCAGGTCGAGTCCGAACCGGGCGTTCGACCTCGGGCATACGACGACGGGAATGTCTTTCTTGGCGATCTTGACGAGGTCGTCCGGTGTGCATTCGATACAGTGGACGAGGAGTTGGGGTTCGAGGGACAGGACCCTGTCGATGTCCTCCCTCTCCTGCTCGGAGACGTGTAGCCCCAGGACCTTTCCTGCTGAGTGGACCGCGTCTGCCCACCCCTGCGCCACGTCCCAATCGACGTCGCGGACTGCGCTCAGTCCGAGCCCTTCCGTCCATTCGAGAACGTCGTTGAGATCGCCGTTCGAAGGCCTTCCGAGTGGCACTACCCTTGTGAGCATGCCTGCCGCTTCACATCGGACGGCTGCGCGCCTCAGGCGTTCAATGCCCGACACGCCTCCTTCCCGGAAGTCTACTGCGTACCTCACGCCGGCCCGGGACGCCTCCTCTATGAACTCGATTATGCTGTGGACTATCTCCCTGGTATGGGAATCGCGTAGGGCTCTGTGCTTGAACCCGCCTGGACCGACCGCTTCGTGGAGGCCGACCTCCATTCCGGCGAACTCGTCCCTGAGGAACGTGTCCCCAGTATGGACGTGAGGGTCGATGATCGGCGGCAACAGGATGGATGGGACCACCTCCCCCTTCGGAGTGGGCGAGACCGTTGCGTTCCCTTCCCTGTCGACCACCAGGAATCCCTCGGACCAGCGGCCTTCCAAGAACCGCAGACCCCCGTACGAGACCATTGCCTACGCATTGTCGGAGGGGTTTTAACGGTTTTGTAAGCGCACCGCAAAATCGTTTTATACAGTTGTCTGCGTATGGCGGAACATGGAGGCATTCTTCGAGCCGCGGGGGGTTGCCGTGATCGGCGCGTCCACCACGCCCGGAAAGATCGGGCACGAGGTTCTCCGCTCGATCGTGGAGTCGTCGTACTCGGGGAATGTCTATGCCGTCAATCCCAAAGCCGAGGAGATACTGGGTGTTCGGTCCATGCCCTCGCTCGACGGGATTGACGACGTCGATCTGGCCGTCGTCGTGCTTCCTGCCGGAAAGGCCTTCAACGCCGTGACCATGGCATGCGACGCGGGTGCTGGTGCGGCGGTCATCGTGTCCGGGGGCTTCTCCGAACTCGGAGGCGCCGGAGAGGTGGTCCAGAACTCGATAGTCGAGAAGGCGCGGTCCTGCGGGATGCGGATCATCGGTCCGAACTGCATCGGTATATACAACCCCCACAATGGCCTGGACACGTTCTTCCAACCGAGGGAGGTCATGCTACGTCCAGAGCCAGGCCCTGTCGCCTTCATGACACAGTCCGGCACCTACGGGTGCACGATACTGGAAGGCCTGGAGGAGGAGGGGGTCGGCGTCAGCAGGTTCGTCTCGTACGGGAACAAGGCGGACATCGACGAGGTGGACTTCCTGGAGTACCTTAGGTCGGACGACACGACGAACGTAATCGCCGCGTACATCGAGGGCCTTGAACGCGGAGAGGAGTTCTTCGAGGCCCTGAGGACGATAACCCCTACCAAGCCCTTCGTTGCGGTCAAGGCCGGCATGACCGAGGCCGGGGCCACCGCGGCGAAGAGCCACACCGGCGCACTTGCAGGCGATTACAACGTCTTCAAAGGTGTCCTCGGCCAGGCGGGCGGCATACTGGCAGACGACGTCGAGGACCTCATAGACACGGTCAAGGTCCTTTCCATGCAACCCGTACCCGAGGGCGGCAGGGTGGTCATGGTGACCAACGGGGTCGGCCCCTGCGTCATAGCGGCCGATCAGATATACTCCTCAAGGCATCTGGAGATGGCGACGCTATCCGAGGGTTCGGCCGCTTCGCTCAGGATGGACCTTCCGGACTTCATGGTAGTGGACAATCCAGTGGACCTTACTGGCAGCGCCACGGCGGACCATTTCACAAAGGCCCTGGACGCCCTTTACGAGGACGACAACGTCGACATAGTCGTACCCTTCTTCGTCATCCAGGATGCGCCTCTCCATTCAACGATCGACGGGATCCTCGATTATTTCAAGGAACGGGTGCCGAAGACGACCGTCATCGTCGCCTCCGGCGGCCCTGTGACCAGAATGGTCTCCTCGGCCCTGCAGGAGGTCGGCATCCCCGTCGTCCCCACCGCGTCCCGGGCGATGACGGCCCTCGAGCGGGCTGCCTGGTACAACGGATGGAGATCACGCAGGCAGAACGATTGATCCGTTCACGAGATCCTTTTCTTTATCTTCTCGAAGGTCCTGTTGTGCATGTAATTTATCAATTTCCATGCCAAATATATCGTTACGACTCCTGTGAAGACGATCAGGAAGGCCCCCCGGCTGACGCCAGGGATCCATGATTCCACCTTCAGCCAGTCCTCGCCGTTCGAATAGATGATTATGAAGTTCATTACCTCGATGAAGTAGACGCCGAATATCAACGCTTCCAGCATCTCCAGGGCGCGGCCGATGGCGACGCTGTGGGCCGTGTTCTCCCTGAGGGCCCCGAAGACCTTCCTCAGCTCTCCCTCGTGGAGCGTCGATGCCATGGTGCTGAGGCCGTTCACCTCCTTCTCGAGGTCCTCCAGCACGAAATACGCGTCGTCTATCCTCAATCTGATCTCGCTCAGGACATCGTCGATCTCGAGCATGTCCATGAGGGCCCTTTCGTCCTCGCTCATGTTCGGCAGGAGGACCGGCATCTCCTCGTCGATGCCAGCGAGGGACTTCTTGATGTAGGTCAGGATCGCCTCCAGCAGGGATATATTGCCCATGAGCTCTGCGATCTCCTCCCTGTCCCGGTGGGTCATCCCCTTGGTCCGGAACTTCTTCTGGAGTCCGTTGATCTCGTCCCACGCGATCCCTATCCTTGCGAAGGTATTGTTCTGCGTGGCCTCGATCCCCTTCAGAAGGGAGTAGAAGTACATGACCTTCTCATACTTCCTCGGATCTGCCGAGACGACTATGCCGCCGTTGGTCCCCAGGATGAGGTACTCCTCCTCGTTTATCTCCCCTGACCTGCCTTCGTCGATAACGTTCACTATCTGCCGTAACTCACCATGGTACGCGGGATTCGAGAGGAGTTCGTCGAGTCCGATCCCGGGGTCGATGCCGGATGCCAGTATGGTCGTGAACTTGTCCCTGTGTATGCTTTCGTTGTAGTAGATGAGCTCGAGCAGGCGTCGCTGATAGTTGCTGAGCATCACATCCATGAGCTTGGACGTGTCGGTGTTGAGGTTCGAGATGATCCTCGATACGGAGTCGAGGCTGTGGCGCTCGACCTCGCCCTTGGACTCGGCGAGTCTGATCCCGTAGGATATCCTGCCTGATGCGTCGACGTGTATGCCCATCTCCTTCGATCCGTCCTCGCAGACGACATCGGAGCTGGGAGCCGTGAAATCGTCGATGTTGGCGATGAGCTCGATATAGTCGGTTACCTTGTACCTGATGACGGAAACCTTGAACCTCGACGGGTTCATCTCGAAGATCGTCGATTCCGGGTCCTTGTCGACCTGGTCGGTGACTATGCATGATTTCCCCTCGAGGGCCTCGAGCTTCTCCATCAGCTGGGCGACGTTATTGACCGCCAGCGGGACCCATTCTGTGAGCATGATGTACGGAGAGCCCATGAGATTGAGGTAAGCCTCGCTCATCTGGTCGCCTCCGGAAGGTATGGCAGTGTCTTGAAGTCAACAGGATGGATGGTGAAGAACTCGCTCGGATCGCCGTCCGCGGAGCCGATGTTGTCGCCCCTGTCCTTGTTGCAGTGGCTGCAGCCCCGGAACGCCCGTATCTTGACGTTCCCCTCCTCGACATCCTTTACGATCCTGAACATCACTGGCCGCGAGCACGCTGAGCAGGCAAGGGCGTCATTGACCTCCTTCCTCCTCTTTGGGCCGATGGTCTTGGCGAGCTCGATCCCGGCCCTCGTGATCCTGTAGGCGCCGATATCCTCGTAGAGGTGCGTGCTGAGCTTCAGCTTCTCGATCAATTCCTTCTCTCTGAGGACCTTCATGTCGTGGAGGGCCTCCTGGCTCATGTTCGCATAGAGCCGCACCCCGTGGGACGTGATGAGGCTGGGAGCGAAGTCGTAGGTGTTGAATGCCCCCCTGCGAATGGCATGGAAGATGGCCACATGTAGCGGGAGCTCCTTCATCCACCTCTGCTTCCCCGACTTGGTCCTGGTGTATATGGCAACCAGGTGGAGCAGCTTCTGCTGGTCCGAACTGAGGTCCATGGGTGAGGATGTCCCTTTTCATATAAAATGAATGCGACGATTTCGGGAGTTTTGGGCAGGAACATTACTTCTGGGCCATTATCGATCGGACGACCGCGAGCCGAGGATCGGATTCGAGGCTGACTCAGGGGGTCGGATACCCTTAAGCTCTAAAATACGGCCCACCGGACTCCAATAATTATATTACCCCCCATGAGGAATGACCGTCCGACCCGTATGGTGTTGGACTCGCTAAGTTCGTCCCTGAGGAACACGCTCAGGAAGATCGCAAACGCACCGCACATCGACAAGGACCTGATCCAGGATGTCGTGCGGGACCTCCAGCGAGCGCTCCTCCAGGCCGACGTCGAGGTGAAGCTCGCCTTCCAGCTCAGCAAGAAGGTGGAGGAGCGGGCACTGGCCGAGCGACCGCCAGCGGGAACATCCTCCAGGGAACACGTCATACGTATCATCTACGAGGAACTGGTCAACCTTGTCGGCGAGCACCACGACATCCCGCTCAAGCCGATGAAGATCATGATGGTCGGACTCTACGGACAGGGTAAGACCACCACCGTGAGCAAGATCGGCCGATACTTCCAGAAGAAGGGCATGAAGGTCGGTCTCATCGCGGCCGACGTCCACAGGCCAGCGGCGTACGATCAGCTCACCCAGCTGGCTGGGCCGCTTAATATCCCGGTATACGGCGATCCCAAGCAGAAGGACGCCGTCAAGATAGTCAAGGACGGCCTCAAGGACCTCAAGGACGCAGAGGTCATCATCGTTGACACCGCAGGCCGGCACTCCCTCGAGGACGACCTCATCGACGAGATCAAGAACATATCCAAGGTGCTGAAGGCCGACCACCGGTTCCTGGTGATGGACGCGACCATCGGCCAGCAAGCCGGTCCCCAGGCGAGCGCGTTCGACGATGCCGTGAAGGTAACAGGGGTCGTCATCACCAAGCTCGACGGGTCAGCGAAGGGCGGCGGCGCCCTCTCCGCGGTAGCGATCACCGACGCCCCGATCGTCTTCATCGGCGTCGGCGAGCACATCGAGGACCTCGAACACTTCGATCCCCCCCGGTTCATCTCACGCCTCGTCGGAATGGGCGACGTCAAGGCCCTCATGGAGAAAGCGCAGGAGGCCCTCGACGAGGACGATGCCGAGGAGGTCGCGAAGAAGCTCCTCTCCGGCAAGTTCTCCCTCAAGGACATGTACAAGCAGATGGAGATGCTCGGGAAGATGGGTCCCCTGAGCAAGCTCATGAACATGCTCCCGATGGGGCTCAGCGGCGGGGCCAAGATGCCCGACGGCGCTGTCGAGACCACCCAGGCCCAGCTCAAGAAGTACCGGGTCATCATGGACTCGATGACCGAGGAGGAGCAGGAGGACCCGCGCATCATCAAGTCCTCCCGCATCAACAGGATCGCCGCAGGCTCCGGGACAAGCCCCAAGGACGTCCGGGAGCTCCTGAACTACTACAAGACCATGAAGAAGACGATGAAGGGCTTCACGTCCAACCGGAAGATGCGTCGGGCCCTGATGAAGCAGCTCAAACTGCCCGACGAGATGTGACCGGAGTGATCGTGTGAGAACGTTCCTCGCTATCAGCAACGTCATGCGGACGGACGGAGAATTCTCGCTGAAGGACATACCAGGCACCTCTGGCAGGGCCGACGTCATCGCGAGGTCGGTCACATCCGCATTCCTTACCAGCCATGGGATAAGGGCGGACGTCGAGCTCTACGTTGTCTGCCTGGGACCGCCGGACCCACCGAAGACCATACGGTTCATCGGGTCCGAGCTCAAGCACCTCAATCCCGATGAGAGGACGACCGCGTCCCTGCTCCAGAAGGCCCTTCGCACGGATCCCGGTGGGTCATGGACCGTGAGCACACCGGGCATCCAGGTCAAGCGGTCCGGTCTGGAGGTCCTAGACAACCTCCCCAAGCCGTTCTTCCTTTTATCCGAGGATGGCGGTCCGTTCCGCCCGGAGGGCGGGACCTACGTCCTCGGCGACCATCGGGGGCTGACAGAGGAACAGATGGCATCGATGGATTCAGCAGGAGCCGAGAGGATATCCCTCGGCCCCGTGAGCCTCCACACCGATCAGTGCATCGTGCTGATCCACAACGGCCTGGACACCGTCTGAGGTCCCTCAAAGGTGGAAATGTCAATTCTCGACCCGTGATCCGCCGAATCATTCCAAAATCGGAAAAAAATGTGGATATTCTGGCCAAATTCATTAATATACATGAACGCATTCGGTAAGTAAGGTGGCCATGCGGTGAACGGTAGTACTGCATTTGGTTCACCTGTAGGAAAGAGCGAACGGAGGGTGTCAAAACGGATGGAACTGAAGAAGGAACTGGGCCTGCTTGAGGTCTTCTGCGTCTCCTCAGGCGCGATGATCAGCTCCGGACTCTTCATCCTGCCCGCTATCGCCTATGCCAAGGCAGGGCCGGCGATGATCCTCGCTTACATCCTCGCAAGCCTTCTGATAATTCCGACCTTGCTCTCCAAGTCGGAACTGGCGACGGCGATGCCGAAGACCGGGGGCGTCTACTTCTTCACCGACCGGAGCATGGGCCCCATGATGGGAACCCTTGGTGGTATGGCGGCATGGTTCTCGCTCGCCTTCAAGTCCGCATTCGCGCTCCTCGGCATGGGTATCTTCATGACCCTCTTATATCCCGGATTCACAACGATGCAGATCAAGCTCATCGCCGTCGGTTTTA
>JANQNK010000017.1 GCA_028279595.1 Thermoplasmatota archaeon | reverse complement strand
CGTCGGTATGCTGGTAATGCCAGATCCAGGTGGCGTTGTGGTTCGCGATCCCGTCGGAATCGGTATCGAAGTTCAGGGACCCGATGACGATGACGCCCTCGTAGTTGAGGTCGCCGTCGGAGTCGTTGTCCCAGGACTCGTACCCGCCGAGGAAGGACGCCGTGTACTCGGGGTTGCCGTCGGAATCGTTATCGTAGTACTGGTGGCCGATGATCACGACCCAGTTGTGGGCCGGTGTGGCGTTGTCGTCGGTCATGTCGCCCTCGCCCTCCAGGTTGATCATCCAGACGGCCCGCTTGATCCACTCCGGGTTGCCGTCGGAGGAGTTGTCCACCCTGTCGGCGGCGAAGAGGATCATCCTGTTGGTGTCGACATCGCCGTCGTTGTCGGTGTCCAGCTTCTCATGGCCGCCGGCCCTGCGCTTCTGGACCTCCCTGTTCCCGTCGTTGTCCTCGTCGTGCCAGCTGTTCACCGAGACGAAGTTCCTCACCTGCTCCTTGTCCCCGTCGTCGTCGGTGTCCTTCCGGACGCGGCCCCAGACCCAGTCCCTGTGCCTGTCCACCACGCCGTCGCTGTCCTCGTCCCCGTCGGATACGCCGATGACGAGGATCGCCTCGTAGTCTATGACGCCGTTCGAATTGTTATCGTATGCGAGGAATCCTATGGTAAGGGTCCTCTTGAGCTCGGGGTTCCCGTCGGAATCGTTGTCCCAGGACCGGCTCACGATGAGGAGCGCCATCTCGAGCTCGGGGTTGCCGTCCTTGTTGGAATCGACCTCGATATGGCTCCAGAAGGTGTTCTTCCTGTAGTCGACGTTTCCGTCGGAGTTGTTGTCGGTGCTCAAGACCTCCTCGTCCGGATCCGCGTCGCCGGTATCGAATGCGTCGTCAGGGTCCTCGCCCCAGAGCACGTAGTATGAATCGAGCTCTTCATGATCGAGGGCATCGTCGTCGTAGTCGACGTCGTCCTCGTCGTAGTCCGTGGCCTCCTCGAGCTCCTCGGGCGCCTCGACGGCTCCGTCGGCGGAGTCCTCGGTGGTGTTCTCGGCCTCCTCGAGGATCGCGGCGATGTCGTCCGGCTGATAGTCGAGGATCTCCACGCCGCTGTCGTCGTCGATGTACTCGGACAGAGGGGTGCCGTCCTCTCCGACGTTGTCGAAGTCGGCGTCGCCGTCGTCGTTCTCGTCGACCAGCGCTTCAATGTCCTCGGGTTCGAAGTCCTGGATGGAGCCGCCGTCGATATCGGTCTCGCCGTCGCCGTCCTCGTCCATCTCTGCCTCGATATCCTCGGGCATCTCGTTGGCCAGGATCATCTTTCCGTACACAGCGCTGTTCCTGAAGGTCAGCTTGGGGCCGATGCCGCCGTTGTCGTCGTCATCTGATACCCCTTCATAATATATCGTAGTCAGGCTAAGAGCGCTTATCAGCACAAGAACGCCCACCAGAAGGGGCGTCACGGTCTTCTCGAACTTTCCGTTCATGATCATCATCTCCGAAGATCTCTTTGTCTTCTCAGTTTGCTACCGTGCCGAGGATATATAACCCCCCGAAGACCTCTTTTCTGGAAGATTGTTCCCTATGTCTTTATATACGATGAAGCCGGAAGAATGACCCATGAGGCTCCGGGGAAGGGACTTCCGATCCCTCGAGAACCCCATCAGCGCCATATTCGACCTGGCCGACGAGGTTAACGAGGTCGCTCCATGGGCCGTACAGAGGTCGAGATACGCCATCGTGTTCAACCTCTTCAGCCTCATCGTGACCTTCATACTGATAGTCGCGGCACTGACCAACGCCCAGTACTGGCTGTTCCCGATAATTCTATGCTTCTTCATCGCCGGGATCATGGCGCTGCAGCTGACGTTCCGGAATCGACGCTTCTTCCACTACTTCGCCAACAGGCACGCCGCCATCAGGACGGTCAGGGAGAGCGAGATGGCCGATAAAGTACCCGCCGGGAGAACGCCCGAAGAGAGGTATATGAGGTATCTCAAGGACTCGAACCACAC
>JANQNK010000019.1 GCA_028279595.1 Thermoplasmatota archaeon | reverse complement strand
CGTGGTCACCATCGATCCGGTGATGCCCATCGTCAGGGGCAGCCATCCGACCCTCGTCATGGTCATGTCGAACCTTCTTTCGAACGCGCTCAAGTTCGTGGATCCCGAGAAGAACCCGAAGGTCAGCGTCCGCGCAGAGAGGATCGACGGTCACGTCAGGATCTGGGTGGAGGACAACGGCATCGGGATAAGCGCCGACCACGCTCCCAGGGTCTTCGAACCGTTCGAGCGCCTCAACGGAGGCAGGGCATTCCCCGGCACGGGGATCGGTCTGGCCATTGTATCAGCCGCAGTGTCGAGAATGGACGGCAACGTCGGAGTGGAGTCGGAACCCGGGGTGGGGAGTCGTTTCTGGATAGAGCTTCCGCGCTCCTGGTGAGTCCCTAGAAAGGCGTGAACATCATCATCGAGATAATGGCCGCGGCGACCATCAGGGAACCGCCGTTTATCATCGTCCTTCGTATCTTGATGGGAATATCCTTGCCATTGACCCCACCAAGGAACAATGCACCGCCTGCGAGGACGAGCCCCGTACCCGCGACGAGCCGTCCGAAGGCCAGCGTGTTCCTCACTGCGATCCTGTAGGCCTGGACGTCGTTCTCGTACTGATCATCCTCGTAGTAACCGTAATCGCTCTCGTCCGGTTCCTCGTGGAAGAGCCAGAGGTTACTGATTATCATTCCGACGAAGAAGATCATGATCCCGATCGCGACGAGCGCGGCGATACCTGACCTCGACAGTCCTGGTGCCGACCTCGGCCTCATCGGATGCGGACGGTAGTAGGGATTCCGCTGCCTCCTCATCGGCCGCACCATGTCATCGTCCGGTTCTGGCGGCACTCCGACGTCCATCGGTATGTCCTCATCGTACATTCTTGCACCCACTCTTTTTATAATTTAGTCGTTATAATAAGTTTCGCTCGGGTGAGGCCACCCGGGACCCAGGCGACACTTCAGGCCAGATCACGATGATCGGTCCCCTGAGCGTCGTCAGGAAAGATCGATCCGCTTCTCCCGTCGATGAATTCTCCATTTCTAGTTTGAACGAATACTGTAATGACGTTCGCTGTTGGCCTTACATGTCGTTCCGCAATCGTTAATATCACGTACCTCATATCAACGTGAGTGCGGGGGTAGCCAAGCCTGGCCAACGGCGCGGGACTTAAGATCCCGTCCTTTAGTGGTTCGGGGGTTCGAATCCCTTCCCCCGCACCATTCCGTTTTAATTAATGAGTACTTGGAGGAATGGTGCGTCGGGTGGATAAGAACCCTAGCCCTAGCGTAGGGTGTTCGGAAACTGATTCCCAACATCATTCAATATGTTTCCGAACCGAAATGATGCGAAGCATCATTGAAGTCGAGCCCTTCCCCCGCACCACCACCTTCTCGTCAATTCGAGTCTGTACCCAGGTGGTAGTGCTCGAAGACTCTTGCAGACGTCGATTCCCTTACCGCGGGAATCGACTAGCCCAGAGATTCCATATCGTATCCGACTTGTGGAATCCCTGGTCCCTCCCCCCATAAAATCCAAAACGCTTATGAGACATTGTCCGATGTTACCCGAGTGATACCATGGAAGAGATGAAGATATATGACCTTTGCGAACCGTTCATGGAGATAATCAATCCACTTACCATAGATCAGGTGATCAAGCTGGGCGAGGTCCTCGCGCTTGACGAGGACGACAGATTGATCGATTTCGGCTGCGGCTGTGGCAAGTTCCTTGCCGTTTGGTCGAAGGCATACGGGGTCACAGGGACCGGGGTCGACGTCCGGGACCAATCCGTCCGCCGCGCCCGCGAGATCCTCGAAAGGGAGGGTCTCTCCGACCGCATCGAGATAGTGAAGGGTGATGGAAAGGAGTTCGAGTTCGAACCCAACTCCTACGATCATGCCATGTGTATCGGCGCATCCTTCATATGGGGCGGGTTCCGGAACACCCTCCAAGGCATGATTGACGCCCTCAAACCCGGAGGCAAGCTCATCGTTGGTGAGCCGTACTGGAGGAAGGAACCAGTTCCCGAGGAGTACCTGAACGAGAATCCGGGCTTCACGAACGAGATGGGGATACTTAGGATCGCACGCGAGGAAGGGTTCGACCTGGAGTACATGATACGCTCTAGCGAGCAGGGCTGGGATAATTACGAATCGAACAACTGGCGCGGTCTCAACCATTGGCTCGACCACAATCCGGATCATCCCGACAGACAGCAGGTCATCGATTGGATGAGGAAGAACCAGGACCTGTACCTCGAGTACGGCCGGGAATATCTCGGATTCGCAGTTTACGTCCTGAGGCCGATCAACAAGTGATCCGGTCGCGCGTCACATCTCGACCAGGTGTGTTCCTATCCTGTGGGCCAAGCGAACGGCATCGTCTATCATCGCCGGCGGCATCCTCTGAGCGTAATGATGTATCTCGAGGGAGAAGACGCCAGCGTATTCGATCGCCTTCAGTGTCCTCACGAAATTGGGCCAGTCGATGGTGCCGACGAAGGGAGCCACGTGCTGGTCGCCCTTCCCGAGGTTGTCGTGTATGTGAAGGACCTTCAATCTCGGTCCCAGTTCCCTGGCGAACTCGGAGGGTTCGTTCCCCGAGATCCATGCGTGTCCCGTATCCAGGCAGACGAAGACGTTGTCGCGATCGATCCCCTCTATCAGATCGACTATCGTTCGCGAGTTGGTGCAGTAGGCCGGACCGTCCCAGAAGTCGAAGAGGTTCTCGATGGCTATGGAGACGTTCGACTCCCCCGCCCTGTCGGCCCATACCCTGAGCCAGTCGACGTTCCACTTCCTGGTCTCGACGGCGTTCTTGAGGAGCACACCCTCTCGACGGAACCTCGGATGGAATACGGCGTAGGGTATCCGCATCATCTCGCAGGCATGGAACATCCTCTCGGTCATGAGGTCGAGATGGTCGTCCCTGTCGTGCTCGCCCAGGGCCCGGTAGATGGGTGCGTGGACCTGGCTAACCTTCATTCTCCTATCCCTGACAGCATCCGCGATGCCGTCCAGCCATTCAAGCCATCCGTCCCCCGCGAGCGGGGACTCCCTGGAGACGTAGTCGGATAGATTGAAATCAAGCCGCTCGAACCCGATGTCCGCCAGTCTGTTGACGGCTTCGACCGGGTCGCAGGTCTTCCTGTATACGTCCATCGATATTCCGAGCTTCATGGCGGGTCCCGGTCACCCATATCATTTCTTCCTATTTAATCCTGAGATGAGATCGTTGTCGAATGTCTCTGCCAATTTATATGCGTCCTTCCGATTGTAACTCATCAATGGGCCAATATAGATGATCTGCTTTCCCACACGATACCTGATTTCCAGGAGATTCGAGAGTCTGTACTTGACAAGATTGTCGAACGAATAGGGTGGGAGAACCTCGAATTCGATATCATGATCTTTCAAGATCTTTTGCGCTGACTCCTCAAGTTCTTCCAGAGGGAGGCCAATGCATCTGCTGAGATACAGTTCATCCTTATCGATATGTCTGATGACACTCCAAAGGACCAGAGGTAATGCCATAAGCGAACAGAATAACATTCGTGCCGGACTCCAGAACCAGTCGCTTGCGGGTCCACCGAAGGCCTTTGAAAGGTAAACGAGTGTCAGAAACAATCCTGAAAGTGAGATCAGGAGGAGATTGAACTCCCTATCAGGAACCAACGATAGGCTCTCAATGCACCACCCTTTCCTTCTGGCCCGCAATTCAATCTGTTCATCGGGCATCATGATGATCGAGAAAAAGATGACAAATAGTGGTAACAGGACGATATATGTAAGGCACACTCCAGGCACACCTGCGATCATTCCGCCAATAACTAGTATCGGTCCCAATAGGACACCGATCACCAGGATATCGAAGGCATAATACCGTCTCCTCATGAGATCACGGACCTTGCGGTCCACCCGCTTGATACCCATTGTCGATACATAACGCAATTCGGAATAAATGGATTACCACACCCGATGTCCTGAACCATGTTATACAAAAAGGTTTTAACCGCGAGGGGAATGGACGGACCGATGGTAGGGACCCGGTACGAGGAATACCTCGAGGCCATACACGCTGTCGTTAAGGAGAAGGGCTACGCCAAGGTATCCGACGTGGCCGTTCGCATGGAGGTCACCCAGGCAGCCACCACCCAGATGGCGCGGCGTCTGTCGGCGGACGGCTTCGTCAACTACGAGCCCAACAGCGGGATGACCCTCACCGACAGGGGCATGGAGGTCGCCGAGACATTGCTCAAGCGCCACGAGGTCCTTCAGGAGTTCTTCGAGATACTCGGGATGGACCCCGAGACCGCCGACGACGAGGCGTGCAAGATCGAGCACGTGGCCAGGCCCGAGACAATGGAGCTCCTGGCGAGCTTCGTTGATTTCATGAGGACCCGTGAGAACCCTAAGTGGCTGGAGAACTTCAAGAAGTACCACCGCGAGGGTGTCATGGACCCCTGTCCAGGTTCCTGCAACGACGATCCGGAGGCATCGAATGACTGAAGAAGATAGCAAGCCAGTGCTTCAGGTCGCGCTAGATCTCATACAGCTCGACAGGGCCGTCCAGATAGCCAAGGAGGCCGTAGAGGGAGGTCCCGTTTGGCTCGAGGCCGGTACACCGCTGATCAAGAGCGAGGGCATGATGTCGATACGCCGTCTGAGGCAGGAGTTCCCGGAGACATACATCGTAGCCGACATGAAGACCGTTGACGTCGGCTTCCTCGACGTCGAGATCGCGGCCCGCGCGGGAGCGAACGCGGTCGTCATTCTCGGGACCGCGGACGACGCAACCATATCCGAATCACTGAAGACCGCCGACAGGTTCGGCGTCCGCATCTTCGTCGACCTCATCGGGGTCGAGGACATCCCCACCCGTGTCAAGCAGCTGGAATCCTTGGGCGTCGAGGGCCTGTCGTACCACGTCGGCATCGACCAGCAGATGAAGGGCATGTCGCCGTACGAGGGTCTGAAGGCGTTGAGGGACGTATCGAGGTCGACCATCGCGGTAGCGGGCGGGCTGAACTCGGAGAGCGCGGCAGAGGCGGCCAAGGCCGGGGCGGACATAGTGATCGTCGGCGGCGCCATAACGAAGTCCAAGGACGTCACGGGAGCCACGAAGGCCGTCATCGACTCTCTCGGAGGGACCGCCGTTCCGACCGAACTCTTCAAGCGTTACGATCAATCGAGCGTCATCGACGCCTTCAGGAAGGTATCCACGCCGAACATCGCCGACGCGATGCAGAAGTCAGGAGGGATGGTCGGGATCCTCCCTCACGTGAAGAGGGGGACGAAGATGGTCGGCCGGGCGGTCACCGTCAGGACGATAGACGGGGACTGGGCCAAGCCCGTGGAGGCCATCGATCACGCCGGACCGGGCGACGTCATAGTGATAGACGCCCAGGGCGGCTCAGTGGCGATCTGGGGCGAACTGGCATCCTGGAGCTCGAAGCAGAAGGGCATCGAGGGCGTCGTCATCGATGGCGCGGCCCGGGACATCCCGGACATACTCGACATGGAGTTCCCGGTGTTCGCGCGCAACCTTAACCCCGTTGCCGGAGATCCGAAGGGACACGGCGAGATAGGCACCACGATCAAGTGCGGCGGCGCGACCGTCAAGCCCGGTGACTGGGTGATCGGCGACGAGACCGGCGTCATCGTAGTACCGAAGGAGAAGGCGGTCGAGATGGCCAACAGGGCCCTCGACGTCCTAGAGCGGGAGAACCGTCTCAGGGAGGAGATCCAGCGCGGATCGACGCTCTCCCTCGTCCTGGAGCTGGAGAAATGGGAGACCCGGTGAGCTATCCGAAGGGATTGTTCTATGCACTGACCGTACTTCTCGTCTTCACGACCGCAATGGTGACCCTGGCGTTGTTCCTTTCCGGAGAGATCGGGGTCGAATGGATACTTCTGTTAGCGGGATTACTGGCCATGGAGACCGTCGTCTCCGGGCTTTCGCCGATATGGGGCGGAATATCCTCGGAAGGCGGTCACCTGAGGGTCAGGCTCGGCCTCCTCCTGCGGGTGGACATTCCCCTCGAAAAGCTGGAGTCGGCCGAGATGTTCGTCGGGAAGATGCCGATATACCTCAGGTACGGCGTCCATTTCGCTCCGAGGAAGACCATAGCCGCGATAACCTCAAGGAAGAGCATCGTCGCCATCCAGACCAAGGGACCGGTCAGGGCCTACATGCACGGGTTCCCCGTCAAGGTACAGACATTCTATATCTCGGTCGACGACCCCGAGGCCGTCCTGGAAATGGTGCGCCCAGTTCTCGGGGAGAAATGATCACTCGTTGAAGTGGTCGTAGCCGCCGGTCAACGGTAATCTGTTCCCGTCGACGACGAGGGTCCTTCCCTCATCGGATGGGAGCGTCCGTCCGACGACGGTGCACCTGTCCTCCACTTCCTTGAGCCTGTCAGGATGGATCGTGAAGACCAGTTCGAAGTCCTCTCCTCCGTTCAGGGCCCAGCCGACCGGGTCCTGGTCGAGAACCTCCCCGGCCTCGCGTGTCGATGCGGATAGAGGTATCCATTCAGCGATGACCTCGGCTCCGACGCTGCTCATGTCGCAGATGTGATTGACCTCGGACGCCAGTCCGTCGGAGACGTCGATCATCGAGTTCGCGACCGCGGCGATATCCGATGAAATGTCCATCCTGCAGCCAGGGTCGAGATGTTTGGCGACCGCCCCTGTCGGACCGTCCTTGCCTGCCAGGAGCAGTTCCAGACCCGCCTTCGAACCGCCAAGCGGTCCTGTGACGCAGATCAGTTCCCCGGGCGATGCTCCCGACCGGAGGACCGGCGTCTCGATGCTTCCTACGATCACGATGTTGATGACCATTACGCTGCCATGCGTCGTGTCACCGCCCGCAATGTCGATGCCGTACTCGTCGGCGACGTCATGCATGCCCGCATAGAGGTCGTCCATGAACTCGACCTCGATCCCTTCTCTCAGAGCTATTGAAATGAACGCGAACTCCGGGGTCCCGCCCATCGCGGCGATGTCCGAGACGTTGGACGCCATGGCCTTCCTCCCGATCTGCCTGGGCGTCGACCACTCCGTCCGGAAGTGGTCCCCTTCCACGAGCATGTCCGTGGTCAGCACGGCATTCCCGGTCATGCCCATCACCGCTGCGTCGTCGCCGATACCGACGATGAGCGACTCCCTCTTGGGCGGCCTCACGAGCCTCTCGATGAGGCCGAACTCGCCTATCTCGGATATCCTCATTCGGAACCACCGAACATCTTGATCGAGCAGAAGGGTCCGCACATCGTGCACTCCTCCGAATCGATCTTGCTCTCCGCCCGGTACCTTCTCGCCTTGTCGGGGTCGATGGCCAGGCTCATCTGGGTCTCCCAGTCGAGCTTGCACCGGGCCCTCGTCATCGCGAGGTCCTTCTCGAACGCCCCCGGAACGCCCTTGGCCAGGTCAGCGGCGTGAGCTGCTATCTTCAGGGCCACGACGCCCTCGGCGACGTCGTCGACGTCGGGCAGTTTGAGGTGCTCCGCCGGTGTGACGTAGCAGAGGAAGTCGGCTCCGGCCGCCCCCGCTATCGCCGCACCGATGGATGCGGTAATGTGATCGTAACCTGGACTGATGTCGGTGACAAGAGGTCCGAGGACGTAGAACGGCGCTCCGTGGCAGACCTCCTTCTGGAGCCTGACGTTCTCCTCCACCCGGTTGAGCGGTATGTGTCCCGGGCCCTCTATCATGACCTGGACCCCGGCCTCCCGGGCCCGGAGGGTGAGCTCTCCCAGGGTCCGGAGCTCGTGGACCTGCGCCTCGTCCGTGTTGTCAGGGATGCCTCCAGGCCGTAAGCCGTCCCCAAGGCTCAGGGTGACGTCGTACTCGTGGGCGATGTCCAGTATGCTGTCGAACCCGGTGTAGAGCGGGTTCTCCTCGTCGTGGGCCATCATCCAGGAGAGAAGGAAAGCCCCGCCACGTGAAACGACGGCGATCTCCCGCTTCTTGACGAGGGGGGTGACATCCCTCGTTACGCCGCAGTGTACCGTAACGAAATCTACGCCCTGTTTCGCATGGTCCTCGACGGCCTTCAACATGGTCTCTCCGGTCACATCGTGGACCTCCTCGGCGTCGGCCATGGCCTGATATATCGGGACCGTTCCGAAGGTCAGGTCCCATTCCTTCAGGAGGACCCGTCTTATCTCGTTCAGGTCACCTGCTGTGCTGAGGTCCATGAGCGCGTCGGCGCCATGCTTCCTCGATACCCTGAGCTTCTCCAGTTCCCTGTCGATGTCCACCTCGTAGACGGAAGTACCTATGTTCGAGTTGATCTTCGTGGTGATCCCCGGGCCGATGGCCACGGGCTTGATCCAGTCGTGCCTCACGTTGGCCGGGATGACCATACGGCCTTCGGCGATGGACCTCCGGATGAACTCCGGCTCAACGCCCTCCTCCCTGGCAGTGTATGCCATCTCGTCGGTGATCTCTCCTCTCCTCGCGGCATCCAGCTGGGTCATTCCTTCTTCCTCCCTATCGCCTCTGCGAAGGCTGCGACCTTCGATCTGACATCCTTACCCGCCGTGGCGGAGATCGCGCAAAGGCCGTCGGCGCCCGCCCACATGACCTCGTGCACGTCCTCAAGTGTGATCCCCCCGATCGCGATCAACGGTAGGTCGACAGATCCCCGGACCTCGGTTATGAACCCGGGTCCGACCGCCGTCCCGGCGTCGTCCTTCGTCGTCGTGGAGTATATCGGGCTCACGCCCAGGTAGTCGGCTCCCTCGGCCGCGTAACGCTTCGCGTCGTCGACCGTGGAGCAGGTCCTGCCGATGATCCCATCGTATGAGTCCCTGATCGCGAACATCGGTATGTCCTTGGGACCGATGTGGATACCGTCCGCCTCGACCGCCATTGCGATGTCCAGTCTGTCATTGACGATGAACGGCACGTCGGAGTCGGCGCAGAACTTTCTGAGGGCCAACGCCTCCTCGTACAGGGTCCTCGAGGTCCCCGACTTGTTGCGATACTGGACGACCCGGGCGCCTCCGCCGATCGCCTCCTCGACATCGTTGATTATTCCCTTTTCGGATAGTCCGTGGTCGGTGATGAAGTAGTAGCCACCGATCATCGCTCCACCTTCATCATGTCGATGTCGGACCTTGATAGCGAGGCCATCCCGTCGATCAGCCTCGATTTGAAATCGAGCGGGGCCGGCGAACCCTCTGCCCCTTTCTCCCCTGAGATACCGTATGATGCCAGAGCATTGACCGTTCCCTCGAACGGGTCGGGGTCGACAGCGATGAACGCCCCGATCACGCTGGCGGACATGCATCCAGTGCCAACGACCTCGCCCATCAGCGAGTGGCCGTTGGAGATGAGAGCCGTCCTTTCGCCATCTGTGACGTGGTCCACCGCACCGGTCATCGCGACGACGTGCCCCTCCTTCGCGAGCATCTTTGCGGCGGAGTCGGCGCCCTCGGCCGCCATCGACTCCACGCCGCGGACCTCGGCGATCCCTCCTGCGAGGGTCGTGATCTCGCCAGCATTCCCCTTGATGACGGTTATCGCTCCGGTGTCGAGGAGACGTCTTGCAGCCTCCGTCCTCGGAGTGGTCGCGCCCGCCCCGACGGGGTCCATGACGACGGGAGTGCCCAGTTCCTTCGCGCGTTCTGCCACTAGCACCATCGTGTCGACGAGTTCGTCGTCCAGGGTGCCTATGTTGAGGACGAGTGCGGACGCGATCCCGACCATCTCGACAGCGTCCTGTCTCGAGTGCGCCATTACCGGCAGCGCTCCGACCGACCTCGTTATCTGTGCGCAGTCGTAGATCGTCACCCAGTTGGTCAGGTGATGCACCAACGGCTTCGTTTCGCGTATCCGTTCTATCGATCGGTAGAGTTCCATCCTAGCCCTCCCTGTTCCATCTCTTACAGGTATTTTATCGTTATGTCGAACTGCCGTCCCCGGCGAGCCTGGCGATCTTGTACGCCATCATTCCCGCGATCACTCCGGCATCGATGTTCACCGTCACTATCGGCGAACAGGACTGGAGCATCGAAAGGAGCGCGGACTCCCCCGATCCGCCGGCACCGTACCCCGTCGACACGGGGACACCGATCACCGGGACGTCCATCAGTCCCGCGACCACCGACGCGAGTGCCCCCTCCCTGCCGGCCGCGACGACGAGTACGTCGACCTTCCCCGACATCTCCTCGAGGGCCTCCGTCACCCGGTGTATACCTGCGACGCCGACGTCGTAGGCGGTCATCGTCGAGCATCCAAGCGACTCCGCCACTACCTTGACCTCCTCCGCCACGGGAATGTCCGAGGTCCCTGCCGTCAGGACACCGACCGTTCCGCTGCAGGGCTCCCTGCTGCCGATGACGCCTATCCGCGCGTCGTCGTGGTACTCGATCGGGACGCTCTCCATGAGGTCCTGGGCCTCCTTCGGGTCGAGCCTGGTGACCATGGCGAACCCTGTCTCCTCGTAGAGGCTCCTGACCAGTTCCTCGGTGTGTTTTGGGTCCTTCCCCTCGGCGATGACCACCTCGGGTATTCCGGTCCGACCGTCCCTCTCGATGTCCAGTCTCCCGCAGTCGCCCACCCTGAGGATCCTCCGCTTGAGCGCGGCCTCGGCCTCCTCGATGTCGATCTCGCCCGACCTAACCTTCTTCAAGATGTCCTGCATCGTCCGGCAATGTGCGTCCGGGATAAAAATCTGTCTCCCGAATCAGCCTTAAATAATCCGGGACCCATCCGGAACGGGGATCGATATGGCGGACCGGGCTGCTCTCGTCAAGTTCCACGGCACCGTGCAGGGAGTGTACTTCAGGATGCACACCGAGAGGGAGGCGAAACGCCTCGGCCTCACAGGATGGGTCAGGAACATGCCAGATGGTCATGTCGAGGCACTCTTCGAGGGAGAGGAGACCACGATCAAGGAGATCGTCACGTACTGCCGGACATCCATCCCGAGGGCCCAGGTCATACTGTTCAACGTCGAGTGGCGGGAGCCGTCGGGCGGTTTCAGTTCATTCGAGATAACCCACTGACCGCCGCCCCGAGCGACCGAACGGATGATAAATTAATGTAGTTGAAGGGGATTTCCAGATATGCCACATCAGTGTCTCCAGTGCGGGTCCGTGTTCCCCGAAGGGAGCAGGGAGATCCTCAAGGGCTGTCCCTCATGCGGAGGCACGAAGTTCTTCTTCACCCAGGCACCCCTCTCGGATGGCGACCTCTCCCAGATGAGGCGTTCCAGCGAGGAGGAGATGCGCGAGCTCGTGAAGAAGGTCCTGACCGACAATTCCGTCCTCGAACCGGCTCCGGAATCGGACGACCTCCCATCGGGTGAGGGATGGGTCGCCGTCCGACCCGAGGAGATCAGGTCGGGGTACACGGCCGTGGACGAGCTGAAGCGGAGGGGCGACGAGTCCTTCGAGCGCAAGGTCCCTAGAAGGAAGGTCAAGACTCCCAAGAAGACCCCGGAGGTGATCAGGATCGTCGAATCCGGCGTCTACGAGATCGACCTCGAGAGCCTTCTCAGGAAGAGCCCCATAGTGATCCAGAAGGACGGGACCTATCTCATCTACCTTCCATCGCTGTTCGGCGGAGGTCGATGAGGCATGGAGGAGCTCCTCGTCATCCCGACGATCGTCCTGATATTCTTCCTCCCCGGGTTCACGGTGGTACAGGCCCTGTTCCCGGGAAAGAACGAGGTCGACGCATACGACGAGTGGCCCATGCGGATAATGCTGGCCTGCATCTTCTCGCTGATGCTATCGGGAGTCATCTACATCTTCCTGGCCCTCGCGCCCGGAAAGCCCCTTACGGCGGCGAACATGGCCCTGAGCCTTCTCGGTTTCTCGGGCCTCTTCTTCATGATCGGTTACTACCGGGGCGGGTATCCCTTCCTCGGCGGCCCCGAGGCTCCGGGTGTCCCGCCGCCCCCGATGAACAAGGAGGACCTGCCTGTCCACAGGGAGCTGGTCGGCAAGGTGGCTGGCCTGGACAAGGCCATCGTGAAGGTCTCGAAGAAGTACGATACCGAACCGACCAAGCTCCTCGGCGCGAAGCTCAGGAACCTGAGGGGTGAGCGGGACCGTCTCAGCAAGGCGATCTGGCTCCTCGAGAAGCCGCCCGAGATCAGGGAGCACCACGAGAAGGCCAGGGCCCTGACGAGGAAATGGGATCGCCTGAACCGGGCCGAGCCTCACGCCGTCCGCTACCGCAAGACGATGATCCAGAAGAAGAAGCGAAAGACCGAGGAAGCCCTGGAATCGATGTACCACATGATCAACGCCCTCGACGGGGACGCAGAGGACTACAACCTGCGGGCGCGCAAGAGGATGACCTATGCCGAGGTCGTCGAGCTCGCCGATGAGGACGTAGTCGTCGAGGAGGTCGAGGTATACGAGGGTCCGCCCGTTCTCAGACCCCCTCCACCACCGCCCCCGCCATCACCGACCGCGGGAGTGAGGATATCGATAGCCGAGGACGAGGATTAGGGCGATCTCTCCAAATGGCATCGAAAGGCATGTTTTCGCGACTTTCAGCGCACTGGGTACATGGTAAATCAGGAACGATTTTTCACAATCATTAAATAGGCCCAGTCCGTAAGTGGGCGCATGGCCCCGCCCCTGAAGATCTCGGCCGGTGACGAGGAGGTCATAGACCTCCATGACGAGGAGGTCACCATAGACCTCTCGAACAACGACAACGGCATTGCGCAGAAGGCCGAGACCAAGGCCCCGGAGCCCGCGAAACCCGAGCCAGCGAAGGAGACGGCGCCCGTTGGCAAGGCGGCGGCCCCGCCACCGGCAGCGGCCGGACCTACAGCGGGAGCGGCAGCGGGAACACCGACCGGTACTCAGCCAGCGAAGGCAGGCTCCGGCGGGAACGGTGGATTGATCGCCTACCTCCACACGAAGAACGGGAAATCGATGGTCGTATTGCTTATCGCTGCGATCGTCGTAGGAGCGCTCCTATTTGTACCGATGGGCAACGAGTCTCCTGAGGCGGTCATAGATTGCAGCGTCACGGACCCCACCGACGGCCAGGTCATCCTGATCTCCGCACGGAACAGTACGGATCCCGACGGCAGGATCAAGATCTACGACTGGGACTACCCTGATGAGGAGTTCGTGAAGCTCGGCAAGGAGGAGCGCGGCGGCGGGGACGGTCACTCCTGGCTCAGGGGATACTTCAAGATCAAACACACTGCCAGCACCCAGGACCGGACCATCACGGTCACCGTCAAGGACGAGATGGGTGCGGATGACACCGCCGAGATCATCATCACCGTGAAACCGCTGCTCGTCACACCGGAACCGGAGATGATCGGCGACAGGGCCAGCTACACGCTCAAGGGCGATGTGACCATCCAGAACAATGATGGGCTATTCACGATCGAACAGAGCGATATCGTACAGATCGACGATACCGTCAAGGTCATCTACCTTACCTACAGCGGAACGGTGGATGCATTCGTCGACGGGGAGTCCGATCCCGTCGAGGACGGATTCCTCAAGAACCATACCGTTTACGAGCGTCGCACCCTCTTCGAGATGCAACTGGACGACGGTTCCTATGCCGAGACAGAGAACAACGGAGACCAGCCCATCACGGGTTCGATCAATGGAAAGACCTTCACATGGATCTATGCTCCGCTGGACCGGGCGATCAAGATGGAGCTTCATGTCACCGACGGGGACATTACCGCTGGCGATATAATCCAGGAGGAGAAGCACATCACTGGCAAGATGGTCGGATACCCCCATGTCCAGGCCGAGGACAACACACTCCATGTGTCCGACATCGGCGAGGGCGAGACCCTGGACGTCGCCAGCCACGGCGACATCACCGTCGGGTCCGTCGAGATCGATTGGCTAGCCGTCGACATCAAGGCCGTCAAGGTCGAGGAGATCGGATACATCCCGTGCATCGAGTTCGATATCAATATCGTCAGCATCGACGGCGAGGACGTGGACGACCCACCGATCATCAAGTACTGGCTTGCGGACGAGAATCCGTATCCTGTCAGAACGTACTTCAAACACACCACACAGAGCGACGACGGGACCAGCACCACCACGGAGAACACCAAGAAGATGACTGATTTCACCGTCGGGACCACGGACCTTCCGGATGATGAGAGTGATTTCATTACATCATTGAACACAGATGTATGGGACAAGCACGATCCTGACAACTGGACCGCTGTGGCGTCCTACAGCATGATGGCGCCATTGGTCGATCCCGACAAGGAGGGCGATCATGGGTTCAGAGAGCACGGCGGGAACATATGGCAGGTCGAGGACGCCTACGACGACGCCTGGGCACAGGACTCCGATTTCAGAGAGTATATGACGAACCATCCCGATGCGTACAATGTCCTGTCACTTTACAATCATACTGGAAAGGATAAGGTATGGAATATGACCTTCGGCGAGGGGGGCTCCGACGAGTTCTACAACATCGAGGTAAGCAACCAGGACGGCGTCACTGATGACAGCGAAGGTGCCATAGACGAGGACGTGGAACTCAGCCAGTCCCTCGATGACGTCCCACCTGTTTTCGCCTTCGAAACATGTGTCCACAGGATGTACCTGCTGGGCGACTACGACGGATACCAGCATGTCCACCCCGAGCTCTTCGAGAGCGGGTCCGATGACTTCTCCTTCGAGAACGCGACCGTGGGCCAGGGCATCCTAGCGGTCTATCCTATGCCCCTCTCTGGAGCAAGTGGCGAGGTCACTGAATATACCGTCTTCGCGATGAACTCGGAGCGGACTATGACGGTCGTCGTCGATGCCGTATCGGGCCAGATCATGTACTACGCTGAAAAGCGGGGATTCATCGACATCCTGGACCTGAGCGAGCTCCTCTCGACCGGATGATCGTGGAAGGGGAGCGAAAAAGTATTATCTCACTGCGCCATAGCAGTGACGATGGCTGCCTTGTTCAAGTCGACCGTGCTCGTTCTCGTCCTCGCGATGGTTCTTGCAGGCTGCAGCGACTTCGGCGGTTCGAGCGACGATGACGACGATAGCGTTGGTAGACCGACCTGGGAGGTCGGCAGATACTGGCTCTACACGTTCAACGGACCTGACTTCGACGAGGTGATCACGCGTATAGTCGTCTCCGGCGAGGACTCCGACAACAATTACCTGCTGGGAGCGGCCAACGAGGATGACGCACAGCTCCATGCCGTCCTGAACCTCGATCCAATGCTCGGCCGCGTGACCAAGGACGGCATGGCGGTCTACGAGAACGGGGAGGAGCAGTTCGTCTTCCAGTTCCCCCTGAAGAAGGGGAAGGAATGGCAGTTCGATTTCATGGGCCATGATGGCTGGGAGGCCCGCGTCACCGACCGTTTCGAGGATTCGAAGTTCGGCTCTAAGTCGGTGGTATTCAAGATCCAAGCAGAGAACCCCGACGGCTACCATCTTGATTACTACTACGATTCGAAGGCGAAATGGATCCGATGGCTGGAACTCTCCGACCCCTTGAACGCTCCACTGGTCACGATGACGCTATCATCCTTCGGGACAGGATTCACCGGAGACACCTACTTCTATCGCGCCCGGGACCTCTTCGATTCCGATTATCATTCAACATCGGGTTCGCCCGTCGTCGATGTCGACGACAGTTTCCTCGTGGACGAGGACGGCCATCCGCGGTATGGCTCTTGGGATGTGCTTGTCTACCACTTCGACATCGAGAGCGGGTCCAATGGTGACGGGTTCCTCCTGCTGAGGGACCGGACATCGTCGACCCAGGCCTCTGAGGACATCGATCCGGACACCGACAAGACCGTCCTGGGAACGATAGCGAGCGAGAGCGGAAACTGGTCCGTCGTCGTCGAATTGGACGGGAACGTCGACCTCCATGTAAGGATCGCTGGCGGGATCATCTACGAATACACCGTGGATGCTACCGTTGGAAGGTACTAGTGTTCGATTCGAGGGATATCAACCGATATTATTCAGCGATCGGTATACCATTCAGAGCTTCCGCTGACCAATAGGCTTCTCACTCTTCATCCATCCAGCACTAGAAGAAGACACCGATTATCGACATCGGGCCGAACAGGACCAGCAGTATGGTCCCGATCATCAAGATAGCCGATACCCAGATCATCTTCTCCCGGATTCCCTGGTCGAACTCCTTGTTGAGGAGCCCTCCAGCAAGGAGCGCGGTCGCGGCAGAGAGCATCCCTATCTCCATGATGATTATCCCCGCCTTGAACATGTTCATGGCATCCTCGCGCTTGCTCGTGCTGGCTCCGAAATCCGTGTTGACAGAGGCTGAGGCGATTATAGCTCCGATGAAGAACAGAACGATACCGGCGACGACCATCTTCGAGATCATGTCGAAAGTGAAGATCTCCCCCAGGTCCATCGGTTCCGCTCTTCTCTGGGGAGGTCGGTCGTACTTGTCCCTTCTGTAACCGTCATCGCGGCCCCAGGACTCGCTGTCCCTGTCGTGCCTGTATCTATCGGTATCCTTGTACTCCTCCTCTCGTGGAGGTCTGTCATCCCGCGGCGGGTCCTTGGCCTCGTCCCTTGGAGGTTCCCTCGGCGGTTCCTTTGGAGCATCCTTTACGTCATCCTTCGGAGGTCCTTCCATACCGTCACCGAATCCGAATCATCCCATATCCTTATAAAGATATCACATTTCGAAGTACTGGCGTGGAATGGATCGCGATCGATGGACCGGTAAAAACGCCCCGATAGGCGGTGTTTTCGGGGTTGATACACCATAATCGTTCCCGGTGGTAACCGTGTTAAGCATTTATATATCGTAATGACAATTCAAGGGGGAACAGCACGGTGGGTGTGAAAGATGCGGTGGATAGGGTACGGTTCAATGCTTTTCATGGTTGTAGCTTTGTTCTTGGTCGTCCCGACGACGCAGGGCGCCGTGGACACGATCGAGTTCCACAAGTTCTCGGGCGAGGGGCCTGTCGCGCCCGACTACAACGACGGTGAGACGGTCTACATCAACGCCTCGGACGGTACATCGGTCGGGGGAACGGTCACGTATTTCGTCATAGACGAGAGCGGAGGAAACTACTCATTGACCCTCCGGGACAACGGTGGGGCAGGAGACAACACCCCCAACGACGGATACTACACCGCACGGTTCACGATATACAATACCACGGTCCCCTCGGGGCCGTACACGAAGATACAGCTCGATTACGGTGAGGACTTCACTGTCATAACGGACCTCGACGGCTCGAACGACTGGACCTCCACCGTAGGCACCACAGGTTACGAGGACTTCGCACTCTGGGTCACCGGCGTCAGCGAGTCCTCCGACAACATATTCTTCGATAACGCGTCCAAGACGCTGCACTACAGCAGCGACCAGGCCATGAGCGACGACTTCACAGTCCTTCTCAGGGACAACAAGCAGGGCGCCCTGGGAAAGGACTGCTCCGGCGCAACGGCCTTCGGGAATACGCCCACGGACAACGATTACTCCGACCGGCAGTGGGACATGCTCTACACGATCGACTCTGCCGAGGTATACAACGGGACGATCCAGTTCACCGTTGACGACGCCCAGAACAACTCGGCCTACTACAACCTCACCGTCAGGATCGATGACGACTCACCGTTCGTGAACAACCTCGCGATCGCGGACCTCCCGGACCATCTCGGTCCCCTCTTCAGGTGGTGGGAGCCCTCGGGTCTGGGGGCGGGTCTCAACGTCACCTGGACGAACTCCGACGCGGGAGCAGGCATAGGAACGGGGACACTGGACTGGGACGCCAGCGTCGACCTCTACGACCAGCTCGGGATCGCCTGCGGCGTCGACGGATACGAGATAGTCACGAACCTCGACGACGATGGGTCCTGCCAGATCAACATCACGGTCACCATCGAGGACAACGTCGGGAACCCTGCCAGCGACACCTACTCGATCATGTTCGACGCGACCGCGCCCAATGTGGTCTCGATCAACGTCACCGAGGCCTCGAGCCATATCCATTTCAATGGCACGCTCATCTACAGCAACGATCAGGTGATGAGCGACACCTTCACGTTCCTCGTACAGGATGACGAGGCCGGAAGCGGCCGGGACCAGGCGGTCGGCTCGAACGCGTTCGGCGACACGCCTTCCGACTCCGACTATTCCGACTCCGAGTGGGACCTCCCCTACACCATCGACATGGGCGAGTCATCCGGAGCGATCACGATATTCGTCTATGACAACGTCGGCAACTGGAATTCGGCTGTAGTCAACACGATGCTCGACAACGAGGCGCCGGACCTCGACACCTGGATGTCAGAGAACTCATCGTACCTCTACGTCGACAGCATGAACATCCTGTACTTCGGTGACGATATGCCCGGGACCGAGGCGGCCGACTTCTACGGGACGGCCGTGGACAATATCGGACTGTCCATGCTCGTCTTCACCCAGGAGGCAAATCTCGCCGGATCACCGGCTGCCACACAGCCCCTCAATGTCTCTGCGACGAAGTGGAACGACAGTTACATGTTCGACTCATCCAGCACCCAGGGGGTCGATGGAGAATTGAGCATCTACCTCCACGACCTCGTAGGGAACACCGACAGTTTCACGCAGACCTACCAGCTCGACGACACATCGCCGACCATCATCCTCCAGAACTACGCCGACGGTGACATCCTACTCGACAACGATCCGCTCATCTCATACGGCTCTCCATGGGAGGTCGATCTTCAGACCGACGTCGACGACGACCTCACGACCCTGCACAGGGTCGACGTCTCGGTTGACGGCGGTGCCTGGACGACTTGGTTCGAGGGCTCTGAGGGACTCTACAACCTGTCGAGCGCTGTCCTGAACGGCACCGGATGGCACAGCATCCTCTGGCGTGCGAGGGACCACGTCAACAACACCAGACTGCGCGATTCCTCGATATTCCGCTCACCGAACGGGAGTTCCGACCCGTTCGTGCGTGCTCTCGACGTCGGCACCACGGTGGTCGATGCCGGGTTGCAGACGACATGGGGCGCAACGGTCACGACCGACCAGACATCCCCGATCTGGGGCTCTGTGATGAGGTATCCCACGAACCCGATCGATCCCGATCCGAACCGGAACTACACCACATTCCACTACCTTGACGTAGGAGTGAACGACACCACGGCCAACCCGAACATGACGGTCAGGATCTATTTCACCCAGTACGAGATCGGCCTCATACAGATGCAGACCGACGGCATCATCGGGATCGCCAGATGGAACGGTCTGGACTGGCACTGGATCTCCAGCAGCACCGTCTCGATCGTGGACGACCTGATCGTCGGCGGGATCGGGTACGTTGGCTACGCCGACGTGACCATTCCACAGCTCTACAACTCCAGCAACATCGTCTGTGTTGCCGGATGGACCTACAGGTTGACGATCGTTGACGATCAGTGCACCACGAACAGGACGATATTCAGGGACAATGCGGAACACACGTACCGGAGGGACTACGACATCACGTTCACCAACATCGGCGCCTCGTCCGACGATTACTGGGTCAACGCCACGGGTCCCGGCGACTGGAACATCTCCTGGGAGCAGGCCTCGGACGACCTCAGATCGACCATCGCCAGTCTGGACCCCGGTGAGAACCTGACCCTTTCCCTGTGGGTAAGGATCCCGAACGCATCCGCGAACGTCAGTTCCGGATGGAGTGACACCGGCAAGGAGTACCCGATAGCGGTCACCATCGAATCGTTCACCGATGTCAACAGCACCCTCAACGACGCCCGGGACGACGACATCGACCTCGTTGGATTCATCCGGCGGACAGATCTGCTCGTATCAGAGGTGAACACCGACAGGAGTGCGTTCATCGAAGGCTACAACATCACCGTGTACGGCGGTATCCAGAACGTCGGCAACTACACGACCCAGAGCGTGAACGTACATCTGTATTACTCCATCGACGGAGGACCGGACATATACCACGATACCGAGTCCATCTGGAGGGGGGACCTCCAACCGCTGGAGACGGCATGGGTCAAGTTTGTGCTCGCTCCGCCCGAAGGTGATACGTACGAGTTCATAGTCAATTTCACCTACGGCGGCGACGAGATCCCGGGAAATCCGAACAGGGGCACGGGCGAGCTGGTGGTCAACAAGAAGGCCAATTCCGACTCCTCGGGCGGCCTCCCGGTCTATGCGCCGTTGTTGCTGGCGATGGTCCTCTCGATGCTCTACAACGTTCGGAGAAGGGATGAACCTTGAGGCTGGGCCAGCATTTCCTCGTCGACGGGGAAATTGCCCTGCGCCAGGTCGAGTTCGCCGATATCGGCAGTGAAGATACGGTTCTCGAGATAGGTCCGGGCACCGGAGTCCTGACCCGTGTCCTTGCGGAGACCGCTCGGAAGGTCGTCGCGGTGGAACTCGATGAGAAGCTCGCAGGTGCGATCGGCAGGGAATTCCCTTCCGTCGATGTCATCATCGGCGACGCACGCAATGTCGAGCTCCCCGATTTCGACAAGGTCGTCGCCAACATACCCTACTACATCTCATCGGAGATAACGTTCCGATTGCTGGAAATGGAGTTCGATTCCGGTGTCATCATGTACCAGAGGGAGTTCGCCGAGAGGCTCTGCGCGGAGTACGGGCGCGGGATATCCAGACTGACCATAAATGCCGCTGTCCGCGCCGAGTGCACACTCCTGGAGGTCGTTCCCCGGAACGCCTTCAAACCGGTCCCCAAGGTAGATTCCGCACTCGTCGGCATTACGCCTCGAGAGCTCGAGGAGCACCCCGACGAGGTATTCCTTGACAGATTCCTGGCAGCGGTATTCTCGCAGCGTAGGAAACGCCTCTCGACCACGGTAGCGAAGACCTTCGGTCTCGAGAAGGACGTGGTCGACGCGCTCCTTCCCGTTCCCGGATGCCGGGTCGATGAGATGTCCGTGGACGAGGTGATCGATCTGGTGATGGCCATAGAGGATATGGTCACGGACTGACCACTTGTCAATGATCGGTCCTCTTTCTTTCGAAGCCTCGAAGAACGCGCTCGAAGGCGCCCTGGCGGGAGCCTTCGACGCGTCTCACCGAATCAATATCCAAAGAACGGTCGTTAATCCAGGAATGCATGGTCAAGACGTCTTGACCTGGCGCTCGTACATCGAGACGACCTCGTCCGTGGAGGTTGCGTCCTCCGGGGACTTGTCGTCGCGCCAGTTTCCCAGGAACCTCGGGAACCTCACGGCCAGTCCGGCACCCTCCTTCAACCTGTCGAGGGCGCATGTGTGTACCGGGCTGTGGGTGATCTCGGCTCCGGCAACCTCCATGACGAGCTTGGGCTCAAGCCAGATGTCTGCATCCAATCGTGAAGAGACCCGGGGGTGTTTGCCCTCCAGCTTGATCCCATCGAGCATCCCGACCATCTCGGCCAGGGTGTCGTCGTCGAATCCGGTGCCCAACTTGCAGACGGTCTCGAAGGAGTCGCCCTGCCTGTCGTAGGACGCCATCAACAGCGCACCGTAGACTCCCGAGCGCTTCCCCCGTCCCCGGTACGCGCCGACCGGTACCAGGTCGAGTGTGTCCGTCAGTTCCATCCTGTAATCGCGCTTGTACTTGATCCACAGGAATCCCCGGGAGCCCGCCCTGTATATCGAATCCTCGGCCACGGATTTCGCCACTATTCCCTCGCTGCCCCTCTCTATCGATTCCGAGAAGAACCGCTCGCCCTCGTCGGGGTCTGACGTGATCAGGTACTCGGCGAACTGCACGCCGTCGACAGTCTTCAGGACGCCCTCCAGGACCTTCCGGCGTTCCGGGTATGGCTTCAGCGTGACGTCCTCCCCCCCCGCGAGGAGACAGTCGAACAGCACTATTGAGACAGGAATGTCGGTCATGGCCTTCTCTAGCCCATGCTTGCGTCCACGGCGGCGGGAAACGACCTGGAACGGCAGCATCTCCCCGGTCTCGGGAACTATGGGTACACATTCACCTTCCACGATCGTGCCGGCCGCTGGTTCCGCCTCCTTCAGAGCGGCGACGACGTCCGGATACTGGTCCGTGATCCGCTCCAGCTGTCTTGAGAAGAGCTCCACCGACCCGTCGAGCAATATGTGTGCCTGCACCCGGAGTCCGTCGTACTTGTATTCCAGGGCGGCGGTGCCTCCGGTCCTCTCGAGGATGTCCCCGATCGAAGGGAGGCGTTCGGCGAGCATGCAGTGTACCGGTATCCCCGCTGTTATTGAGAACCCATCGAGCCCGTCCGCGCCCTGTTCGGCTATCGCAACGGCGATCTCTCCGAGGTCCGGATGGAGGTTGTACGCCCTCTCCAGCGGCTCCCTCTCTACCTCGTAGGCTGAGCCCAGCGCATCGATGATCGTCATGTCCCCGACGCCCAGTCTCAACCTGCCGAGGATGGTCCGCACGATGTATCGTCCCTCGACTGGCGAGGCGCTGTGCAGGAGGTCGGCCACGAGCTTCATCTTGAGGTCCTGGGACGAGGACCCTGTCGCCTCGACCACCTTGACGAAGTTCCCATGGACCTTCTCGACGGTGAGCTCCTCGGTGAAGAGGGCCATCTGGACCTTCCTCTCGAGGAAGGATTCGCATGCTGTACCGAGGTCTCCGGTGTCGTACATCAATTCCTGGACCTCGTCGACCGAATGCCCCGTCCCGAGGGCGATGGCCTTCACCACCAGCTTCTCGGCCAGTCCTAGCTCGCCGCCGAGGAATGGCGGGTGGACCCTCCCCTGGGTCAGGTAGACGACCATCCGAAGCTGGTCCGTCGGGGTCTCCGAGAACAGCTGTGCCAGACGGGCCGTCATCTCGAGGCGCTTGGTGGTCTCCTGGACCTCGACGTAGGCATCGACGATCTGTCCGTACAGCATTGGGACACGAACGGTTCCGTGGATATAACAATATTGTGAGGGACGGATGGGCCGATCCTACTTCATCGACGACCTGAGGGACTTCTCAGCGGCCCGCTTCGCGGTATCGTTCGCCTCCTCGATGAGCTCGATGGCCTCTTCGTACATCTTGGAGTCGATATTCGAGCGGGCTGTGTCCAGGACCGCTTCGGATCCCGACATGTCGACCCCCTGGCCCTTGAACCTGTCAAGGGCGGTGACGACGGCAGCCATCCTCCTCTGGGCGTCCTCCTTGAGCTCGCGCCGTTCCTCAGTGTATCCCTCGGCTGCGTCCATGATCTCGGTGGCGATGTTCATCGCCTTGAAGTAGTTGTCGTCGTCCAGCTGGGCGTAGGCCTCCTGCAGGGCCTCCTCCAGCTCGGAGACGTCCCCGACCTCGTTGGCTGCCTTGAGCGTCTTCTCGGTGGCCTTGATGACGGCGATGGTGTCCTTGTATGCACCGCCTTCGATCTTTATGTCGTTGAGGGTCTCCTCGACTATCTTCATGGTTGCCGTGTATGCGAGTCGAGCATACTTGCTCGCCTCATCCAGGTCGCCTGAATCAAGGAAGGACTGGGCCCTGTCCAGGGCAGTCCGTGACTGTGATAGGTCGACGCCCGCGTCGGCGACCTCCTCCATGAGGTCCTCGACCTTGCGCATCTCGGCCTCGACGCCCTCGTACCCGGACCTGACATCCTCCACGACCTCGACGGTCCGCTCTATGGCCATCTTCGCGTAGACCTCGGCGCTGATGTAGTCGCCCTCGTCGAAGGCCTTCTTGGCGTGGTCGTACATCTCCTTGACGTCCTCGCCTATGCCGAGCCCGGACGCGTCCTCGATCGCCTTCTCGGCCTCCGCCATCCTCTGGGAGGCCTGCGAGTACTCCTTGTCGGTCGTCTTCAGGATGACGAGCGCCTTCTCCGCCTCGTCCAGCGCCATCTTGTGTGCCTTCTTCGCAAGCTCGAGGGCGGTGTCGAAGTTCTTCCTGAACACCTCCTCCTCCGCCTGGTCCTGAAGGGACCTCACCTGCGGGATGCCGACGCCAGCGTCGAGCATCTCCCTGACGGTCTTCTCGACGTACTCGATCTCCTTCGTAGCGAGCTCGTACTTCTCCTTGCCCTCCTTCGAGAGCTTCGCGGCCTTCTTCTTCGCGCCCTTGGCGAAGGCCTCGGCCTTCGGGTAGTTATCGTCGGCCAGCATCTTCAGGGCGGCCTTGACCATCTTCCTGGGCTTGTCCATGTCAGCGTACTTTGAGCCAGACTCGATGACCCCTTCTGCCTCGTGGACCATCCCCATGATCTTGTCGTAGTCCTTGTCGATGTCCTTGGTCCTCTCGAGCATCTGGTCTATCTTCGAGAGAGCGTCCTCGTAGACCTTCTCGCTCTCCATCATGCTCGCCTCGATGCTCTTCGCCTCACCGATCTCCGTGGAGACCGACTCGAGGGCCTGGCCTATGATCGGATTGTCCGGGGCCAGCTCCCTTGCCTTCTCGAAGCACTCTTGCGCCTCGATGTAGTTCTTTAGCTTCCTGAGGGTCTGACCCTTGTTGAACCACGCGGACGTGTAATCCGGGGTGCGGCCAAGTGCGACATCGTACTTGGCGATGGCCTGGAGCAGCTGCTCCCTCATGAACAGGTTGTCGGCGAGGTGCTTCATCCCCACAGCCACCTCGTCCTCGGGCTCCCTTGTCTTGAGGTCCCTCTTCCCGAGGTTCGCCTCGATGACCTTCTTCGCCTTGATGATGTGTTGATCGGTCGGTGCCAGGGTCGCAGAATGCTTGATGAGCTCGTAGGCCTCGTCCAGGCGTTCGAGCTTCTCGAGGGCCTTGGCCTTGTTCACCAGGGCGGGGACGAAGTCGGCCTTTATCTGTATGGACTTGTCGTAGGCCGAGATCGCCTCCTCGTACCTCTTGACCTTGAAGAACTCGTTCCCCCTGTCCTTGTAGTATTCGGGGGTCTTGTTCTTCCCGATGGCCTTCTCGGCCTTCTTCCGAAGGTTGATGAGCCGGTCGTTCTTGGGTTCGAGCGAGAGTCCCTTCTTTACGGTTATCATGGCCTCGTCCGCAAGGTCGAGCTTGAGCAGTGTCATGGCCTTGTTGTAGATGACCGGCATGTAGTCCGTGTCGATGGCCAGGGCCTCGTCGTATGCCCTCAGGGCCTCGACGTACTTCCTCTTCTTGAAGAGGGTGTTCCCTAGTTCTTTCAAAGCATCCGGTGTCTGTGAGCCCTCCATTTTCGCCACCTTGAGGTGAACGATACTAAATCTGACTGATTATATAGTTTTTGCGAGGAATCGGGCATGTTCCTGATAATCCGTCACACTCGGGCCGGGGGATCATGAGGGTCCGTAGCGCTAGACCAATTTTCCGTAGAGCTCGAGGAGCATGTCGACGACCCTGTCCCATGTGAAGTTCTCCTCCACCCTGCACCGTCCGTTCTCGCCCATCTCCCTTCTGAGATCGCCGTCGGCGAGGAGGGCGAGCACCTTCTCGGCGAGCATCTCGACGTTCGCGTACTCGTACAGGTAACCGGTCCTGCCGTCATCGACGACGTCGGTCACTCCGCCGACCTTACTGACCACCGTCGGGCATTTCGCCGCCATCGCCTCGAGAAGGACGATCCCGAAGGCCTCGTAATCCGAGGGCAGGACGTAGACGTCCGCCGCGCCGTACGAGTCTACGAGGACGTCGTAGGGTACGAAGTCGATGAACTTGACCCTGTCCAGGACGCCGGTCGTTTTGGCCAGCTTCGTCCACGGCTCGAGCATCCCGTTGTCGGTTCCGACGGCGACGAAGGTCAGGTCCGGGAACTCCTTCAGGATCGTCGGCAGGGTCTCGATGACATGTTCCAGGCGCTTGTTCTGGGCAAGTCTTCCCGTATAGAGGAGCATCGGCCCCTCGATCCCGTAGGTCTCCCGGAACGCCTTCCCGTCCGGGATCGGGGAGAAGGCTGTAAGGTCGATCCCGTTCGGGATGACGACACGCTTCACACCCTTCGGAACGATGCCATCCATCTGTCTCCTTTCGGCGTGGGAGACGTTCACGATCACATCCGCTCTCGAAAGCAGGAACGGAGCGGCGTATCGATCGAACACCTTCCTCGCGGCCATCCTTCCCGAACCCCCGATCATGGTCCACGGCGGGTGGTAGTGGGGACTGATGACGAGCGGGACATCCTTCATGCCCGCGACGAATGACGACAGATTGGTCTGGAAATAGCCGTATGAATGAGCGTGGACGATGTCGAGGTCCGCACCCACGTCCTTCACCATACCCGGAGCGACGACGTAATGGAACGGGAATGGATTGTAGGCTTTCCTGCGCACCACCCAGTCCGGATCGCGGGAGTCCTCCAGCTTCTTGAACGGGAACTCGGTGTCGAGGTCGGTGGTGAACACCTTGACCTCGTGGCCCCGCTTCCGGAACCTGCTGGAGATCTCGTGGACGTGCGTCTCGGCGCCCCCCATCGCGGGGGGGTACCTTATGCAGAACTGTCCTATCCTCACGCGTGCAGAATCTCCTGACGATATAATAATCCGTCGGAGGGCGGTTTGAATGATCGAAAGGGGCCTGGCCTACACGCTCGATGACGGAATGGACGGTCATCAACGCGTCTCAGGATCTTCGGTTTATCGAGCAGACACTTTCATCCACCCCCTCGATTCGGGTATATGAGTGGGACCCCGGATGTGGAAGAGGTGAGATGATGAGGTCCCTGGTACAATGCCCCTACTGCCTCTCGATGATGACGCACATCGAAGGGTGCTGCATGTGCATGGCTTGCGGCTACGCCACGTGCGGGTGAGACGGTGGACATCTCGGCGGTCGAGGTGGACGCTCCGAACCTTTCCGTCAGGAAGGTCATGTTCGATTCGAAGTGCATTCATGATTGCAAGTACAGTATCGTTCGAGGGAAAGGATGCGAACATACCCCAGAAAGCCTTGCCGACTCGCTGCTCCGCGCCGATCCGGAAAAGGGGATCTTCCTGTCCTCCGGAGTGACCGAGGACCCGGACGAGGTCACACTCGGCATGTTGAGGACCGCCCGCCTCCTCAGGGAGCGCGGTTTCAACAACTACCTTCATTTCAAGGTCCTTCCCGGGGTCTCCCGCGACCTCGTGAAGGTCGCCTCTCATTATGCGGACAGGATGAGCATCAACATCGAGACCGTCAGCTCCGAGTGACTCTCCAGCCTGGCCAGCACCAAAGACATGGGCAACGACATCATCGGCCGTCAGTTCTGGATACGCGACATCGTCGATTCCCTGCGCTCCGGACAGACGACGCAGATGATCGTCGGGCTGGGCGAGACGGACTCGGAAGCGCTGAAGACCGCCGAATGGGAGTACAGGAACCTCGATCTCCGACGAGTCTACTATTCTCCATACAGACCTGTGGGCCACAGGGACCTGCCGAAGGAAGGTCCATCCCCGCATAGGGCTGGCATGCTGTACAGGGCCGACGCACTTATGCGGATCTACGGATGGACGATGAGGAAGCTTGATGCCGCCTTCGGTGAGGATGACAACCTGCTCCGTAAGGACCCGAAATTGATCGTCGCCCACGAGGAGCTCACGGGTCCGATCGACCCTCTCGAGGCGACCGCCGAGGAGCTGATGCAGGTGCCCGGCATCGGACCGATGACCGCCGACAGGATCGTATCATCCGAATATACCCCGTCGTCGTGGAGGGAGATGAGGATGCTCGGCGTGGCGGAATCGGCGAGGCCGTTCCTCAGAATTGGCAATACATGGCAGACCACCTGGAAGAAGTGGACCTAGTACTCTAGGACCTCTGCCTCGACAACCTCGACGTCTATCGGTTCGACGACCGCGTTCGGGTCGACGCCTGGGTCAAGGAACCTGCGGTACTTCTTCTCCTGGTGCTTGATCCAGATGGCATAGACCGCTGGAAGAAGGACCAGTCCCGCGAACATAGCATAGAGAAGCAGCGCGATGACGATGAAGAAGAAACCCCTGAACCATGTGACCATCAGTCCGCCGGAGAGTCCCGCGACCGTGGTGAACGTTGCCTCGGCGATGGTCTGGCCGGTGTGCTCGGTCGCCCTCATGACGCCCTGGATCGTCTCACCCTCCTCCCTGATACGTTCGGAGATGTGGACGGCGTAATCGATCCCCGTTCCGATTATGATGGAACCGATCATGGCAGTCATCATGTTCAAGCTGGCACCTCCGGTAAAGGATGCCACGGAAGCCATGGTTATCGGCTGCCACGCTACCACGATGAGGATAGGCACCATGGTGAATGCCGCCACCCTCGGAGAGAAGAAGATTATCGTTAGTGCGATGAAGACGAAGATCAATGAAAGCCGTATCGTCTCGATCTGGCTCTCCATCACGGCCTGGTTCCCGATGATGACGAGGGCCGTGATCCCGGTGGCCTTCGAGGAATGGCCCCGTTTGAAGCTGTTCCTGTTGTGGTAGCTCACCCTGTCATTGATCGAATCGATGATCTGTTCCGAGATCCCCACCCCGAGGTATGGGAAGTTGACGATCATCAGGGTCTTGTCGTAGTTCTCGCTCATGAGCATCGCCCTGAGCTCCTCCGTGAGCGATCTGTAGAAGTAGCGGATCGCGCGTTCTCGCGAGTCCCCCTCCTCGGGGAGCCAGTGGATGAACTCCCAGTATGTGACCGACCAGTAGAAATCGTCGGTATTGTTGCCGATGATGCTGGAGATCTGCTCCCATATGGGTTGTAGAGGCTCGGGGATCAGGGATTCGTTGATCAGGCCCGAGGTGGTCTGCCATGAGATGTTCAACGAGACTGATTTGAAAACGTCAACGATACTTAGTGCTGAGACACGAACATCGGGATCGTTCTTCAGATAGATGTCATTGATCCCGTTATCATTGGGGTCCCTTATGGGCTGGTCGGACTGACCGTTCTCCAATTTCTCTATACTGTCCAGTAACGGGGTGTTGTTCAGTTGGCCTGGCGAATCCCCCTCGATAAGCAGGAGTGCCGACTGCCCCGAGGACCAGAGGTTGGAGAACTTCCTGATGGTCGTGATGGACTCCAGACCGGTGTCCCTTTCCTTGGGCCTTTCACCGGACACCTCCGTCATGGTCTCGATCTGGGTCCACGAGATCATGGTCACGAGCAGCACCGCGATGACGACTGGCCAACGGAACCTCACGGGGTATGTCGAGAACTTCTTCCATCCCCCGAGGGGTTTCTTCCTGTACTTCGTCAGGATGACCAGGTTGGGGATCATGATTATCGTCAGCAGGAACGCGCTGGTGATGCCGACGACGAGAGCGACACCCATCATGGCTATGGGCTGAAGATCCGATGTGAATAACGCAGCGAATCCGATTATCGTGGTCGCTGCCGACAGGAAAATGGCCTTCCCTGTCGTCCTAAGGGAGTCGGAGATGGCCTTGTGGACCTCCTCGTGCTCCTCCCTTTGGAATTCGGCGATACGGTTGGCAAGGTGGAGCCCGTAGTCGACGGAGAGTCCTATCAACATGGGTATAGCTGCCACTATGATGGGCGACACCATGACGTCCATGAGGACGATTATACCGAACGTCCAGATGAGCGTGTAGAGCAGGGGTAGACCTGCTATCAGAAGGATCTTGGTACTCCTGTGGAAGAAGATGATGACGCCGATGGTGAAAAGGAGTGCGAAGGGCATTGTCATCATGATCTGTTCCATGGCCTCGTCGGTGACCTCGATCATGATCGGGATGATCCCCGTGTGGGACATCTTCGTGTAACGGGTGGGCCTCGCGTCTATCATGCTGTCGACCCGGTCCAGGAGCTCCTCGTCCTCCACGTCGTCGACGACGCCGAACATGATGAACGCTGTGTCCCAGATCCCATCATCCGTGGTGTCCGCCACGAACGAATCGAGGACGTTCTTCGGGATCTGAGAGATTATCTGGTCTATCTGCTGCTGATCGTCAGGGATGGAGTAATGGCCTCCGTTCTTGAGCTGCTCGTCATCCGCGTGGGTTATATTCACCGCGTCGACGCCGAGGAGGTCGGCGACCTCGTCCGCCATCTGCTCCTCGAGGACGTTCGCCATCCTCGGGCCCGTTGAATTTATTTCCTTTATCATGATGGAGATGCTCAACGAGTATGCGATGTCGTCCTTCTTTCCTCTGTCAGTTCGGTCCCAGTTGAGTCCGCCCCAGAACTCGTCCCCTTCCACGAACGATATCTCGTCGAGAACGCGTTTGGCAGTGATATTGTATTCCTTCGTGTTGTAGATCTCCGGATAGAACGCATTGTCGGTCTCGATGAAGATGATCTCGACGTTCGTCGCCCACTCCTTGGCGATCTCCTTCATTATCCTGCTCTCCTCCCTTCCCTGCGGGAGGTAGATGTCGAGGTCGGACGAGATCTGCTCGTTCATCCTCGCCGCCTGCATGGCCAGCATGAATGTTATGGCCGAGATCAGTAGAATAGTGAAGATCGGGCTCTTCGTCGTGACCTTTACGAAGCCCACGACAAGTGCACCGAACACGTTGAACTGTCTCATATCTATCTAGTATTCTCGAATATGTTCGATTATATAATTTTACCCGTAACGGCTTCTCATTGTCTGGCAAACATCGATTTCGGTGAGATATCTTCACTCTCGAAGACCGTACGGGATCCCTCCGACCTCCTCGATGCGGAGCATCCGGTTGTACTTCGATGTCCTCTCGCCCCGCGCTGGGGCGCCGGACTTGATCATGCCGGAGCCGATGGAAACGGCCAGGTCGCCGATGAAGTCGTCGCTGGTCTCGCCGGACCTGTGCGATACCATGACCCCGAAGTCTGAACCGTAGGCCATGTCCACGGCGTCGAGCGCCTCTGTGACCGTTCCGATCTGGTTCACCTTCAGGAGGACGGCGTTCGCGGCCTTCCTTTCGATGCCCTCCTTCAGTATCCTTGGATTCGACACGAAGATGTCATCGCCGATGATCCGGACCTTCGAACCGAGTTCCGCCGTCAGCGAGATGAATGCGTCCCAGTCGTCCTCGGAGAACGGGTCCTCGAGGGAAATGAGGGGGAACGTCCCGGTGAGCTCCTTGTAAAGGTCTATCATGTCGCCGGAGCTCTTCCGCTTGCCCGCGATGATGTAGTCCTCCCCGTCAGCGAACTCGCTCGCTGCTGCGTCGATAGCGAGGGATATCTTTCCACCATAGCCCATCTCCTCGGCGGCTTCGAGGACGAGTTCGAGCGGGCACTCCGGTTGCGAGATCGGCGGAGCGAAACCGCCTTCGTCGCCGACGTTGATGGCGTCCTTCCCGTAGGTCTCCTTGAGCATGGTCTTGAGGGCGTGATAGACCTCGGAGCCGGCCTGGACGGCCTCGCTGTAAGTATCGAACCCTGTGGGTGCAAGCATGTATTCCTGAATGTCCAGGTCGTTGCCGGCGTGCGCACCTCCGTTGATGACGTTCATGAAGGGAACGGGCATCCTGTGGGGTCCAGGATGCAGGTGTTCGTAAAGCGGTATGCCCTTCGAAGCGGCTCCGGCCCGGGCGGAGGCGAGGGACACGGCAAGGAGGGCGTTGGCCCCCAATCCATCCTTCATGGGGGAAGGGTCCAGTTCGAGGAGCGCATCATCTACGGAACGTTGGTCCGTGCAGTCCATCCCGAGTATACGCGGAGCTATGACATCCTTGATGTTGTCGATGGCCTTGGACACCCCGCGGCCGTGGAAGGCGCTGCCTCCGTCGCGCAGTTCGAGGGCCTCCTTGGACCCTGTGGATGCTCCCGACGGGACCACACCCACGAAAATCCCGTCATCGGTCGAAATGTCGACCTCGACGGTAGGGTTGCCTCTGGAATCGAGTATCCAGCGTGCGCTGATGCGACGAACGTCGCTCATTCAGAGCATCCCGTTGGGATCACTCAGTGATTATGATGCACTGGGTGGGGCAACTGTCCGCAGCTTCCTGAGCGCAGCCGAGGTCCTCCAGGATGGGCTGGAGCGGTATGGACTTTCCGCTGTCATCCATCTTGAACACCTCGGGGCAGGTGGCCTCGCAGACACCGCAGCTGATGCATTCGTCTCCGTTGATCTCGATGTTGTACGCCATTTTGCTTCCCTCGCCGCAAACATTCGCTACCCCGATTTAACTTTTTCGATGGTCGGACCTCCCCTAGGGGACCCAAATCGACGGATGTCCGAATAAGGTTATATAGGGCTTCCTGGTTAGGGTGGCTGGCATGTATCGATCCGGGGGCTCGGACAGGTCGGTCGACCGTCAAAACATGAGCAAAAAGGATTTATACTGTTCAGGATTTAGGGCTGATTAGAGAGGTGTGATTGATGAGAAGAATCTGCATTGCGCTCATGCTCGTTGTCCTCGTGGCCGCCGTTGCGATAATCGCGATCCCACAGGAAGCGGAAGGACAGGGTACCATCATACCGGTGGTGTCCGCGGCATTCGACGATTCCAGCAAGAATGCTGACGTCACTCCTGGCGGTTCCGGCAATGGCATCGTCAAGAATACAGGGACAATCTCATGCGATTCGGGAAGCCAGACGCAGGTCACGGTCGCCCTGACCATCTCTGCAGGTGGATGGGGCGCTGCAATTACCCCGTCAAGTATGACCTTCCCCGCGGGAACGAGCTCGAAACCGTTCTCCATCACCGTTCGCGCACCACCCGGGACCAGTCACAAGGTCTCGCAGAATGTCGTGGTCGGTGGATCGTGGACCGGTGCTGAGGGTCTCGTCGGTGACGTCGACTCGACATCCATGATCGTGTTCATCGACCAGTACTTCAAGCTGATCCTCGAGTCGGACAACCCGCTCACCGAGATCAACCCGGGCGACGACCTGACGTTCAGCATGAAGATATGGAACATGGGGAACGACGAGGACGATTTCGTCATCGAGATCACCAACCAGAAGTCACTTTCAGACGAGGGATGGACCATACCGACGGTCCCGAAGCAGACCATCGAGGAGAAGGGCGTTCGCCCGTTCAAGATCCAGCTGACCAGCCCGCAGGACTGGACACTCTGGAAGAACAAGGTCTCCCCAGTAAACGTCAAGGTCTACTCCGACAAGAGCAGGCTCTCCAACCCGGACGCCGAGGTCTTCATGATGTACTCGCTTTACGTGAGACAGAAGGGTGTCTACCTGCCAGCCTACGATCCGCTGATCATGGTATCTGGCATTGCCGTTGCCATGCTGGTATTCAGCAATCGGCGTATGGAGGATCTCTGACGAAGGTGGTCCCATGGAGGTCCCTATCGGCGGGCCATCGATGCCCGGTTCTGAGACACAGCAAGAGCCAGCCATAAGCATAGCCGGAGAGGAGGAGGCTGCAGCCCCCGTCCAGGAGGCCCCGCCAGCGGCAGAGGCTCCCGCGGAAGCACCTGCGGAGGCGCCCGTCGAGGCACCGGCTGCTCCACCCCCTGCTGAGAAGACGGGTTTCATCGGCAAGATAATGGGATCGAAGCTCTTCATGCTCCTTTTCGTGGTCGGTATCGTCGTGGTACTCATCGCCGCGTCCATGATATACTTCATGTACGGCGAGAGCGGCGTCGATGCGGTACGCATCAACGCCCAGGAGACCGCCTGGAACGCCACCGACGTCGGCCTCGAGGTCTTCGTCGTCACAGAAAGCCTGGGCGACTCCAGCTTCAGCGGGTCCGCCAACATCAAGATCACATACGAGGATACGTCCGAGACCACCTACCGCGGCTCGATATCCATGAGCAACGATCAAGGTTCCAAGGTCATCCCGTACGATGAGTTCCTGGACGAACCGGGCTCCTACAAGGTCGTAGTGACCGCGGAAGGGAAGAGCGCGACGACGTATTACTTCTGCAACGCACTCGCATTCACCGGTGAGCTCTCCAATGTCGAGGCCCGATGGACCGTGGACTATGGAAAATGGGACTACACCGACACAGAGGTGCCTGAATACGGCGTCTTTGGAACACTAATCTTCGGAGAGGAGGAAGAACCGGTCTCGGACATACTCCCGGGGACGATGATCGACATCAGACTGTACGATGGCACGACCCTCCTCGATAGCGATACGGGTGTGGACATCCTCGAGTGGATATGGCAGGACAACGTCTTCCGGGGTTACTATTACCCGTTCCAGCTCGACTACAACAGTCCAGGGAACTTCACCGTCGAGGCCACAATACACAATCCCGTCATCGAATCCTCTGACATCCACGAGGTCGACATCGAACTGCCGGAGACATACTACAACGCGAGACCACTCGTGGACGCTGGACCAAACCAGACGGCGAACCCGCCCTTCGCGGGTGAGGACACCGTCTATTTCGAGGTCCACTACATGGACGAGAACAAGGGCGACATCGACACCAGCACCGACAAGGACGATGCCGATATAGTCTGGACCTTCCCGGAGCAGGAGAGCGATAACGAGCGTTTTGACTACGGCGAGAACGCGGACAATGATTACGAATACGAGGACCGCGGAAGCGACTTCATCGTGTATGTGTCCATCGCCGATCCAGACGACGACGGCTCAGGGCTGTACGCCAGCACCGATTCGACCATCGTATTCGTAGAATGATCGCATGGTCCACCGAAACTAGTATCCTAAGTACAGCGCAGGCTCTGGACATAACGTCTTGTCAACTTTATAGGACCAACATTAATAAAGGGGTCTGGGAATCGACGCCCATGGTCCTGAAGTATACAGACAAGCTGATGGAGCACTTCAAGAACCCCCAGAACGTGGGCTGCCTGGACGAGGCCGACGCGAAGGCTACCGAAGGGAGTCCAGCGTGCGGTGACATGGTGACCCTCTATCTGAAGGTCGACCCGGACACTCTGGTCATCGAGGACATCTCCTTCGAGTCGTACGGTTGCGCCTCGAACATCGCGACCGGTTCCATAATCACGGAGATGGCCAAGGGGAAGACCCTCGACGAGGCGAAGGAGATAGACTGGAAGTCGGCCTCGGACGAGCTCGGCGGATTGCCATCGGTGAAGGCGCACTGCTCGGTGCTGGCCGTCGAGACGCTTCGCGAGGCGATCAGGACCTACGAGGAGACGCACGGGCTCATACCGCCAGAGGAACTCATCGAGACGACGTCCGAGGTGGTCCTTTCGAGGCTCACCCATGTGATGAACCCGATAACCGGTCTGGACATCGTAAAGATGAACCTCGTGACCGGTGTCGGAGTCAAGGATGGAGAGATAACGGTCACCGTCGGCCTCGACGCCGACCACCCGTTCGCGGAGAACATCAACGAGGAGATCCACGAGCGTCTCGACCGCCTATGGGACATTGAGAAGGTCGAGGTCATCTTCGCCGGCGACCTGGATACCGGGCATTAGGCTAGGTCCCTTGGGTCCAGAACGATCTCATTCAAAACATGGCAGCTTCGCTGCCGGATATGGATCTACAGATATGCTCACTCGATGCTGTCGAGCCTCTTGAGCATCTTGACGGCGCCCTCGACGGCCGTTTTTGCGCGTTCGATCCTCGCCTCCGCCTGGAGCCTGCTCATTCCGGGTCCGGTGATCCCGAGGGTCACTGGTTTCCCGAACTGTGTAGCCAGATCGGCGATCTTGCGCGAGGCATGGCCGATCACGATATCATCGTGCTCGGTCTCTCCCTCGATGACAGCGCCCAGGGTCACGACGGCATCGACGTCGTTCCTTTCCAGGAGCGCCTTGATGGCCAGGGGCATGTCGAAGACCCCGGGAACGGTCACCTCGTGGCTGACCTCGGCTCCCAGGAACGTAGCGTGCTCCCTCGCCCGCTCCAGCATCATCATCGTGACGTCATAGTTGAACTCGGATATGACGAACGCCAGTTTCATCTCATCACCTCAGTGCTTATCCCCGCGTTTCGCGTCGAGAGGGCCCGCATTCTCGTATCCTTGTCTGAGCCCCCTGCCCGCGTTGTTGCGCAGGACATCCTTATCGAACAGTAGGTTATATGTGTTTTGGGCATGGGAACGGGTTCGATTCTCGGTCAATTCAGCAAGGCCAGCATCGTCAGGTGCCTCGTCGGCATGCACGAAGACCTCGATCACGTGCGTATTGGTCATCAACTGCACCTGGATCAGGCCGGTCGAGGCCTCGTGGGCGCAAATCTTGTCGATCTCCTCGGCTCCTGGCATCCCGAGGGCCATGACTATGTCGCAATCCCTCTCCTCTATGAGCTTCTTGACGGCAACGGGGAGGTCCTTGATACCCGGGACCGTCGTTCTCTCTATCTTGAAGCCAGTCCCTGTCGACTTGAGTTCGTCGATGGCCGCCCTGGCCATATCGAACCTAGCGAATGTCGTGTCCGCAATTCCTATGCGCTTCATTCATCCCCGCTCCTGTTGTAGAGGTCGTCCCGCCTGTCGAGAACGGCCCTTATGATCTTCCTGGTCCCGTTGAGGTCGCCGTCGAACTTGCCGAGGCGGACGACCCGGCACTGGATGCCCCTGGATTCCAGATCGGAGCATATCCTGTCCTCCTTCTGGTCCTGGTCGTATCCGAGCGCTATGATGTCTGGCTCCAGCTCCTCGACGATGGTGTAAGGGTCGCCGGAGTGTCCCACGACCGCCCTGTCGACAGGTTTCAACGATCCGACCAGTCCGGCGCGCATCTCCTCGTCGAATATCGGCTCGTGCTTGCGCTTCCTGACGGTCTCGTCGGTCGCGACCACGACCACCAGTTCATCACCGAGCTCCCTGGCTGCCTCGAGAAAATGCAGATGCCCTATGTGAAGGAGGTCGAAGACCCCGGTGGCCATCACCCTGACCATTCTCTCCAGGCCCCCAGAACTTCCTTGCCCTCGAGGAACATGAGCCCGTTCTCCTCGCCGTACTTCCTTGCCTCCTCCGGCGGAAGGGCCTTTCCCTCGGTCATCATCTCGCAGCCTACGGCCACGGGAGTGAATCCAGCCATGATCATGAGTGCGACACCCAGTTCTGTATGTCCGAACCGGTCCCTGAGGGGATGCTCGGACGCTCTGCAGATCGCCACGTGCCCCGGAGCGCGGAACTCCTGGCCGAAGACCCTCTGGGCCTTCGCTGGGGTGAGGTCTGGTATCTCGTCGGCCATCTCGCCGAACCTGCGTACGGTGAGGGAGCGATCTACGTCTGTGATGCCCGTGAACGTCTTCCTGTGGTTGATAGGCACCGAGAACGACGATTTCGTGTCGTAGGGGATGTCGTTCGGTATCAGTTCCTTGAGGACCGGATAACGCCCGCCCTCTCGATAGAAGAGGTCCGAAAGGAAGGGAAGCCCCAGCTTCTCGGAGGTCTCGTGGCCGACCATCATGAATATGAGGCCGCCGCCGTCGTTCCGCATCCTGGATATGTCCTCTGGCTGCGTGTGTATGGCCGCCTTTATCAGATCGGTCTCGCCCTCCCTGTCGGGCGCATCGAAGACGAGCACGAACTCGCCCCTCTTCAGCGCCTCCAACGCATCCTCTACTGCGCTCATCCCTCCGTCTAACGTGGGCTACGATATAAACGTTTTTGGCCTGAAATCCGTCGGTTCGTCCCCTCTTGGGTCGACAACGTCCGTCCGAACGGGGGGGAGGCCACGGTACCACTCGTGCGGGGCGCGCGCCAGGGCCCTCAGTTCCTGGCACAGCGCCCCGCATATGAATCCCGTGAGCGCACCCGTCCGATATGTAACGACAGCTCCTCGGGTATGTCCGATCCCTCCAGCCAAACGTTTTTATGGATAGAGTTCTTGTCTCGGCCCGTGCCACGACGGAAACGCGAGAAGGACGCCGAGGACGACAAGGGTCAGCAGAGGCGCAAGGCCATACAGAGCGCCGAGAAGGTCCACCAGTCCATTATCGACCGTCGGAACGAGCTGAACGCCGATGCCAGGCTCCTCCGGGAGGAGAGGGACGCCCTCAACGAGGAGAGGAAGAACGCACTGGCGGGCGTTGACAAGCTGAAGGCCGAGAGGGACGCACTCGTCCGCAAGATGCGCGAGCACAAGAAGCGCAGGAACGAGTACCAGTCAAAGGCCAGGTCCATGATCGAGGAGAAGCGGGAGAGGAACAAGAACCTCAACAGGGCGCTCCCGAAGGACGTCCAGGTACTGGACGCCGAGATCAAGTCCCTGGAGCTCAAGCAGCAGACCGTACCCATGTCCCTGTCCGCCGAGAAGGACCTCATAGACAAGATCAGGGACAAGATGCACCAGTACATCGAGATGCAGAAGAACCTCGTGGACCAGGAGAGCATCATAGAGGACCTCGATTCCCTGAACGCCTCCATAGACGACCTCTTCAAGAAGGCCGACGAGGAGCACACCTACGTGGTCCAGTACTACCAGGACTCCCAGACGTTCCACGAGCAGGTCGTCGAGATCTACAATTCCGTCAGCTATCTCATAATCGAGGCCAACAAGAAGCACGCCGAGTTCATCGAGGTCAAGAAGAAGGCCGATGCCCAGCATCAGAAGGCCCTCGAGATGCGCTCGAAGGTGCTCTCGCTCAAGAAGGAGGACCGCGACGAGAGACAGCAGGCCCGCAAGGTCATAAAGGACCAGGCGAAGGCGGTCGACAAGGCCCTCACGGACAAGAAGGAGCTCGAAAAAGTGGAGGACAAGACCCTCGAAGAGCTCAAAAAGGGCGGAAAGATCTCCTTCTAGCGGCTTGGAATTCGTCAATTAACGGACATCTGTCTCTTATTCAGAAACACCACAACACCTTGGGGGTAGACAGACATCCGAAAAAGGGCCCGAAATCGGGCCGATTTCAACCCCGAAAATCGCCTAAAATCGTGGAAAATTAAGAGAAATATAAAAAAATAGTAAAATAATATAAAGGTTATTAACCAATCTATTCATAATTAATTCTTTAATTATTTAATTAGAACTTTAAATTGTTGTGACATGTTAACCACAACGTTTATATTCGGTGTGTATTTAGTTGAGGGCTGAGGGATATTGATGTTTGCCCAGAAAAACGGGAGAACACGAGCACTCTTGGTGCTCGCAGGATTGTTAGTTGTTGGATTCGTGTTCCTGATGATGACCACCGGGAACGCTGTTGCTGACGTCGATAACGACGCTACGTCGGTCGACAGCGCCAACAAGGAAGTCGAAGCCAACAAGTCGGTGACATACCAGGTGGGTGTGCGATTGACGAAGGACGGTTCGTCTCCATATGAGACGGATATCAGTCTTTCACTCAGCACTCCGACCACGGATTGGTCCAACGAGTTCGTCGGCGGTGTATCCAGCTGGCACGTGACCAACTCCGGTTGGAAGTACACCTCCGTGAAGATCACAGCCCCTGCTGACGCAGAGGTCGGTGATTACGAGGAGACTTACGTGACCATAACAAATACTAATGGTACAGAGGAGGCTCCGATATACTTCAGGACCGACATCCTCTTCGAGGACGATGTCGACATCGTCGTCATCGGATCGGACAGCAGGTTCGGGAACGTATCGGAAGATGTCTCCTTCAATCTGAGGATCTTCAACTACGGGAACGGTGACGATCAGATCCAGATCAACCTGACCCAGACCCCGGGAGACCTTACGACCACATTCGGCGAGCTCCACTCGCTGGCAGCCGGAGCGTCGAAGCCAGTACCTGTCCAGGTTACGATCGGCCGGTACGCGACGGCCAAGAAGTATTCGTTGATATTCAACGCTGAATCGGTTCAGGGCAGCGACTCCGAGACCGCACAGATCAACATCACCGTGAACGAGGATTACACATATTCCATCACGGTGGACGATGCGGCGAAGAACGGCCTTCCCAACGAGTGGATCGAGTACAACCTCACATTCAACAATTCCGGGAATGTAAGGGTCGACTTCGATGTCACCATCGTCGAGGACATCTCACCATGGACCTTTTCGATCAACCCGTCGTCGTTCACCCTGGACGAGAGCGACGAAAGGGTGATCAACGTCAAGGTCCAGCCTGACGACGATGCACTCGCGGATACCACGATCGACACGACAGTCGTGATCGTGCCGGAGGTTGGAAAGGGCACCAATACCTCGATCGTCCTATCCACCGAGGTGGACCAGATATTCGACGTGCATCTCGAAGGTACCGCTCCTTCTGGAAAGATCATGCCAGGCGAATGGGGCAACGCCACCATTACAGTGGTGAACGACGGGAACGGCGAGGACACGTTCAGCATGCTCGCCCAAGTACCCGAGGATTGGGGATTCAACTTCGATCCGTCGGCCACCCTCACGGTCGCAGGAAACTCGCAGGACACCCTCACCCTGCGTGTTTACGTGCACGAGGATGCGTCCTATGGACCCCACAACGTGTATTGCAACGCGACATCCACTGGTGACGAGTCGGTATCATCGATCCCGCTCGCCCTAGCTGTCGAGGTCGATCAGGACTACGGAGTCGAGATAGGGACCTACGGTGAGGCGAACAAGGCAGTGGACATCCAGAACCAGGCGAAGGTGATCGGATTCAACTTCACCATCACCAATGATGGTAACAGGCAGGATACCTTTACGTTCGAATACGTCGACGAGGATTCCACCGGCTGGGGCTCGATAACCTTCAGCCCGACCAGCATCGAGTTGGACCCGGACGAATCGGCCGAGATCCAGTTCTCGGTTAAGGTACCGGTCGAGTACACCGCAGGCGACTACCAGTGGACGGTTCGGGCCCAGATGGGCGACAGCAGTTATTCCGCCCCCTTGGTCTTCACGGTCACTGTCGACCAGTACTATGACTTCGACATCATGACCGGAACGATCAATGCGACCACATCCGACCTCGACCCCGAAGGCACCGTGTACGTGGACCTTCAGGTCAAGAACATCGGGAACGACAGGGCGACCGTCGAGTTCGATGCGGTCAGACCCACCGGATGGGACTTCTACACCTTCACTCCGTCCTCCATCGTGCTCGATGAGGCCGAAGAGACGATAATAGTCCTCGAGATCGAGATCGGCGAGGACGCGCTCGACGACACCTACGCGGTAACGGTCGAGGCGATATCGAAGGCGACCCTTCTGACGACCGATACCTACGACGTCAGCATCAACGTGAACCAGGTGTTCGACTGCAAGGTGACGATCCCTGGTGTCGACAGCCAGCACGCCGATCCAGGTGAGGCGATCACATTCACGGTACGGCTGCACAACGAAGGGAACGGAGAGGACAACATCAAGATCGAGATCTCGAACCCGGCCGTCGATTGGACCTACGAGTTCAGTCAGGGCAACCCCGAGATCGATGCGAACTCCAATGTGAACCTGACCCTCACAGTGACACCCCCGGACGATGCGGCAGAGGATACCTATGCGATCAACTTCAACGCGACGACCGGACCGGGAAACAGCGTGTTCCATAACACGGCCGGTGTTACCGTCGTCGTGGACCAGCTCTACGACATCGGACTCACGACCCCTGTCGAGCAGGTCAGCTCCAAGCCCGAGAACACGGTCTACTTCTACATCAATGTGGAGAACAAGGGCACTGGACCTGACTCGATCGAGATGGAGGAGGTCAGCAGCGAGCTTCCGACCGAGGCCACTGTCACACTGATCAACACCACCCACTCGATCACAGCCGGCATGGTCAACAGGTCGACGATAAGGGTGGACCTCCCCGAGAAGGAGGACATCGACCTGGGAGCGTTCAACATCACATACCAGGCCACATCCGAGAACGGGACCGCCTACGATGACACCGACGACATCGTGAAGGAGATAACCTTCACCATCGTGATCGAGCCGGTCTACGAGCTCTTCCTGACAAGCTCCGACGTGTGGGACGAGGTAGAGCCCGAGCAGACGGTCTACTTCGAGCTCCAGATCAGCAACATCGGGACCGGCGACAGCAGGTTCTGGGTCAACAAGACCGGACAGGGCAGGTCGTGGGCCACGCACGAACCGGTCTCCCCGAACATCAAGGCGGGAGACGACAAGATCGCCTTCCTGAACATCACGCTCCCCGAGTGGGAGGACATCAACCCGACGATCCAGAACGACGGCTACTTCGAGATCGGCCTCAAGGTGACGTGTCAGAAGGAGCCTACAGTCACCGATACGGTCATGTTCACCGTGTCGATCAAGCCCCAGTACGAGGTCCAGATCGGCCAGATCAATCCGAAGTCCGGCCTTCCGGGTGAGATGATCAACTATTCCATAGTGATCACGAACAAGGGAACGCACACCGACACGTTCAACGTGACGTTCGGCGACATACCGACCAACTGGGACGTCAGCTTCTTCGATGCGAACGATTCCCGCGTCAGGCTCGATCCCGAGGAGAACGAGATCCTCGGCATCAACATCACATTGCCGAACGACATGGATGACGCAGCGGAAGGCGATTACTTCATCGACATCGAGTTCGAATCCGATGGAAAGGGAAATGACATCGCATCAGATGTGATCGAAGTGAACGTCGACCAGTTCCACGAGGTCGAGCTCTTCACGAGCGGGCCTTCCCAGGATGTCGAACCGGGCGACAAGTTCGACTTCGTCGTGAAGGTATCGAACGAAGGCAACGGCAACGACGTGTTCTCCCTGGCTAAGCAGGGGACGGAACAGGATTGGGCGTCCATCAGAAGCCAGGCAGACGGAGGCGGTCAGACCCTGTCCTCGATGACCCTCGATCCCGAGGAGGAGGACTTCGCATACGTCTGGGTCGAGGTTCCCGAGGATGAGGACCCCGGAACCTACTACGTCGAGCTGAACGTCTCGCACGATGACGGCCACAGGGTGATGAACCTGACCATCGTCATTGACGAGACCTTCGATGTCGAGATCAATTCGTTCACCACATCCATCGTCGGAGACCCGGGAACCTCGGTGACCTTCACCGTTCGTGTCAAGAACACCGGGGACGCCGAGGACACCTACTCGTTCGAGCTCACTGACGAGATGGCGGGATGGTCCTTCGAGGGCAATTCCACCGACGTGTTCGATCTCGACGACGACGACATTAACAGGACCATCCTGACGGAGATCGGGCCGCTCGATCCAGAACAGCTTGTCCTTGTCTACCTGACAATTCCGGTCCCGGAGAAGATATCCGGCGAGAACATCGAGACAGGACCCCACTACATCAACATGACCGTACAGTCGATAGGCGACGAGACGAAGACCGACTCGATCGAGCTCAACATCGACGTCGACCAGTTCTACAAGTTCCGGGTGACCGGCGACGAGAGGAAGGAGGTCGACGCGGGCGACAACGTCACATTCGAGATCACCCTCGAGAACGAGGGGAACGACGATGACACCTACGGCCTGCAGATCGTTCTGAACGAGGGCGGCGACGAATGGACCATCGGCATGGCGAACCAGATCACCGTCAACGAGGGAACGTTCCAGACCTTCGAGATCGACATCGACGTACCGGACGACGCAGAGTCCCTCGAGTACATCATGGTGCTCCGCGTCAGGTCGCAGGGCGACTCCGATCTCTCCGAGGACTTCAACTTCACCGTCAAGGTGAACACACTGTACGACCTGGACCTACAGTCACCCGCCGATACCAAGACGGGCCGGTTCGAGAAGAACCTGACCTTCCAGATCAACGTGGAGAACAAGGGCAACGGCGAGGACACCGTCCACCTGCTCGTGTCCGATGGTAAGCTCGCATCCTACACCTACTTCAGCTACAAGAACACGCAGAACGTCGATGAGATCGACATCATCCTCGAGAACGCGAGTGTCACCCACACGGTCAACGTGACCGTGAGGATACCGAACAGGGACACCATCGAGGACCTGTACGGCGATGACACCCTCGCGAGCGACAGGATACAGATCAAGGGATACTCGCTCGAGGACGAGGACAAGGAGGACTACATCAACCTGACCGTCGAGTTCAAGGCCGTCTTCGACTTCGAGATCGTCGAGACACAGGACAACATAGACGTCGATGCCAACTCGGCCGACGAGGCGGAACTGGCCTTCGAGATACAGAACGAAGGTACGAGGGAGGATACATACACCATCCTCAAGCTCTCGAGCCCTCAGAAGATGCAGGTATCCATCGACTACGGCGGCCAGAAGGTCCAGCCGGGCGAGTCGGAGGAGATCGACGTGAGGGTGACACTGCCGGCGAACGACAACGACATCCAGACCGGCTCCTACGAGGTCGAGATCGAAGTGACATCCCGTGGCGACAACGACGTCGTCCGGACCTTCATCCTGAACTTCAACATAGAGGAGTTCTCCATCGACTTCGAGCTCCAGCCGCTCGACGTGAACATCAACTGGAACCCCGACCCCGACGAGGGCACGGACGAGATCGATTTCAACTTCCGAATAAAGAACACTGGAACGAGGGACGATGCATACACCGTCGACGTGGTCTCCAACCCGTTCCCGGGCAAGGTATCGTTCGCCACCACCGGATACTCCGGAGCGAAGATATCCAACAGGACGGGTCAGGTCGACGTGACGATCACGATGAGCAGGACGGGCCAGCCAAAGGACATCGAGGCCGGTACGCCAAGGCTCATCGTCGACGTCCTGTCGAACGGGAACACCACCGTCGTCGAGACCATCAACTTCGACTTCACGGTCGAGCAGTTCTACAACCTGGACCTGAACATCGACCAGAACGAGAAGGATGTGAAGGTCGAGGAGATGACCGAGTTCGAGATCAACGTGATCAACAAGGGCAACGGCGACGACACGTTCGACATCTCCGCATCGAAGGTGACCCCGACGAACGACTGGTATGTGTTCGCGAGAGGTGCGGAATCCGGTTCCAGCCTCCAGGACATCAACATAAACCATGACACCGAGGTCACCGTGAAGCTGCAGATAACCCCTGACATCGACGAGGTCCTCGACGAGTTCGACGCCGACGACGACAACGAGATCACCTTCGAGTTCTCTCTCGTCGCTGAGGACGGCTCGACGTTCCCGTTCGGAGACGCTGACGACAAGATAACCGCCACGGTCATCGACGTCTACAGGTTCGAGCTGGACCTTCCGGCGCAGCTCAAGCAGACGATCACCGATCCCAAGGAGGATGAGGACGTAGACTTCGACATCACCGTGAGGAACACCGGTATCTCCGAGGACAAGTACTCCGTGAGCTACAACACCAACAACAGCTTCCTCGATATCAGCCACAGCTTCGATGTCAGCGGAATGATCGACGACCAGGCCAAGCTGACCGTCAACATCCTGATGGACATCGACGACACGAAGAACGAGCTCTGGCGTGTACCGGCAGGCGACTATGACATCGAGGTGACCGTCGAGTCTCAAGAGGACGACACCCAGGAGGAAATGTTCACAGTGACCGTCGGCATCGACACCAAGGCGGACCTCGAGGAGGAGCGCCTCGATGACGACACGACCGTGGAACCTGGTGGTAACACCACCTACACGTTCAAGATATCGAACTACGGGAACAAGGTGGACATCGCCAAGGTAAGGCTGACCGATGATGAGAACCTGAAGTACGGAAACCTCTTGTGGATCGACTCCCAGGGCGTCGAGAAGAAGGGCAAGTCGATCAACGTGCCCATCAAGGTGGGAGGCGAGGAGCTCGTCGACTACATCATCACCGGGGACAAGGACGACATCCAGGACAAGGAGATCGACGAGTTCGCGGAGAAGATCCAGATAACGTCCAGCATCGACTCCAACGAGAGGATCGACATCGACTACAGAACCGAGGTCGAGGAGAAGTCGTACTCCATCTCGGTGGCGTTCTCGACATCCTCCGCAAAGGTGAGCCCCGAGCAGGACGACCACAACGTGACACTACAGTTCGACGTGGAGAACACCGGCGACGACCCGGACAACATCGAGATCCGCGTGTTCGAGACACCCGACCTCGAGGACTCGAACCTGATACCCGGTGACACGAGCTGGGTGAGCCTCAAGTACGAGGATATCTCCGGAACCGGGACCTCGCTGACCATCGAGGACATGGAGACGGGAACGCCCGGCACGGTGTTCCTCGAGTTCGACGTCGGTACGATACCTGTCGACGCGGAGGAGGGCAAGTACTCCTACATGATCGCCATAGAGTCAAAGGGCGGCGGTCCGGGCGACACCCAGGCGAGGGTCTGGCAGAACGTGACCCTCGAGGTGGAGAAGGTGGCAGGGTTCGAGTTGACCATCGACATCACCACCGCCGAGATAGATCCGACCGGACTCGACAAGCAGGACCTCGTCGAGGTGCCGATAACCATCCACAACGAGGGTAACTTCGAGGACACCTTCAAGCTGCAGACGCTGGGAATGTCCGCTGACCTGGACGTCGACTTCGCGAACAAGGGAGATCCGGCAACGTTCCAGATCGATCCTGATGGTGAGGAGGTCGTCGAGATGGAGCTGACGGCCGACGAGGATGCGAGGGAGGGTACACTCTCCTTCCAGATCCGCGTGTCCTCCTCCGAGGGCGGAACTTCCCAGACCGAGACCTTCGTGGTCACGGTCCTCGCGGCCGACATCCGCATCTCGAAGCACGACATCAAGCTCGACACGAGCCCGAGTTCGGTCGAGAAGGGTGACGATGTGGTCGTCGAGGTCCGTGTGTGGAACAACGGCTCCGGTCCGATAGCGGACCTGGAGGTCAAGTTCCTCATCGGCAGCACCGTCAAGGACACCTTCACGATCGAGGAGCTCGGTGCGGACAGGTTCGAGGACCTGACCTTCGATTGGGACAATGTCGGGGACGGCAAGCAGAGCATCCGGATCCAGACCACCGGCGCCCAGCCGATCGAGATCAACGTGAAGAAGGACTACACCTTCGACGAGAAGACGGACGAGCTCGCATCGGGAGACCTGATGATGTACGTCGGCGGATCGCTCGCGGGCGGTCTGATACTCGGTATACTGATCGGCATGCTGCTCTTCGGCGGCAGGCGTAAGAAGGACCAACCGAAGGAGGCCGCCAAGGAGCCCGCGAAGGACGCGGCGAAGCCCGGCGCGCCCCCGGCACCCGGAACACCTGGCGCCCCGCCAGCGGCTCCCGGGAAGCCCGGCGAACCTCCGAAGCCCGGAGCGCCTCCGGCACCCGGAGCGGCCCCCGCGGCAGCAGCAGGAGCGGCGGCCGGAGCTGCAGCAGCCCCGCCAGCAGGAGCCAAGCCGGTGAAGGTGAAGTGTCCGAAGTGCGGCAACATAATCGACGTGAAGGATCCGAAGCGCCCGCTGGAGATCAAGTGCGAGAAGTGTGCCGCGACCCTGCGCCTGAAGCAGTAGGTGCGAACACGGAAAGAACGGCGGGGAACCCCCCGCCGACCCCCCTTTTTTTTCAATTTCATTCTCCGGTCAAGCGTGAGCGTTGACCACGGAATCGAAGGTATTAATTCGTGGATGACGATATCCGGATATGCCGGTCCCCTTCGTCTACAATCCAGGAATGGCCAATTACGATTTCGGGAAGCACCCGTTCAGGGCGGCGAACGTGAGCGACCTCAGGGAGTACCTGCAGCCTCATATCGACGATGGATCGATCGACGTCGTGGCCTCGGAACCGGCCTCTGACGATCTGCTGCTTGCCGTCCATTCCCCTGACTACATCGAGAAGGTCCTGCGTCTCGAGAAGAGGTCGGGCCACCTGTCGATGGACACGTGGGTGGCACCGGGGACGCCCGATGCGGCCAAGGCAGTCGTCGGTGGCGCGGTGAAGGCGGTCGACCTCGCATTGGGCGGTGAGGACGTCGTTCTGTGCACGGGCGGATTCCATCACGCCGGCGTCGATTACGGGGAGGGCTTCTGCATCTACAACGACGTTGCAGTCGCTGCGGACCACGCTCTCGGATCTGGGGCCAGGAAGGTCATGATCATCGACACAGACGCCCACCAGGGCAACGGTACCATGGACATCTTCTACCGTTCGATGGACGTGCTCTTCCTCTCCCTGCACCAGCATCCAAGGACGCTGTATCCCGGAAGGGGCTTCGCCCACGAGACCGGCGACGGCGATGGTACAGGATTCACGGTGAACATACCGATGTTCCCCTTCTCGAGGGACCAGGACTATGAGATGGCCTTCGAACGGGCCGTTCGGCCCATCGTCGAGCAGTTCGATCCGGACATGATGATCAGGAACGGCGGTGCTGACCCCCATTACAGGGACCAGCTGACCGCGCTCGGCATGTCCATGACGGGGTTCCGATGGATGGGCGGAGCCATTCGGGAGATGGCAAAGGGGGTCGATGCCCCCCTGGTCGACCTGCCGATCTCGGGGTACGGGGACCATGCCGTCCCGGGATGGCTTCAGATATGGTCGGGTGCTACCGGAATCGACCTGACGGTGCCCTTCGATGAAGGCGCCTACGAGGGACATCCGAGGTTCCCCGGTGAACTGGTCCACGAAGAGAACGAAAAGATGCTCGACGAGGTCGCCGAGAACCTGAAAGGCCGCTGGGACCTGCTTTAAACGTGAAAATAAGCACGTTAGAGGCCACCTTTGCTTTGAGATGACGAACTAGCCCCCCAGTATTGATTGATTCAGTTCAATGGGGCCCTTTCGACCTCGAGCCTGTCCTCGGTCGGGTAGACCTCGATGATGAACGCCTTCTCCTCGATCCTGGAGGCTATCTCCTCGAGTATCCAGGGCGCGATCTCGACCCTTCCCTCGTTCACTCCGACCATTTCCTTCGGCACCTCGAACAGTTCCACGATGTTCTTCATGACCTTCTCGGGGTCGTTGGTCTCGACGATCCCCTTCATGATCGTGCCGTCGGTTGTGATAACGTCCCTTGCGCAGGCGACGTTCTTCGCCCTCCTTCTGAGCCGGTTCCTGAGCTGAACGCCGTCCTTGTAGGCGGAACTGCAGAAATGGACGGTCATGTTGAGGTCTGCGTCGTGTGCGAAGGTGACGACCTGGACCGCGACCTTCTCGCTGCCCCTGATGGCGTTCGAGGTGTCGGTCCGCCAAGTGTGCTCCCTCTCCTGCATGGCGTCCCAGTTCGTCTCCGAGTACTCCAGTTCATTGAGGTTGATGAACGCTACCTCCATGGCCTCGAGAGTGTCCACCAACGCAAGGATGTCCTTCTTAGTCCCGGGAATGGCCGGTATCTCGAAGCCGGTGACGATACCCCGGTCCATCGCATCGGATGCAGCCCTTCTGTGAGGTTCGGGCAGGTCCTTCCAGCCTGCGGGTTTGGGATGGAACCTGACCTCGTCCAATCCCGCTTCGCTCAGCTTGTCGAGCTGAGCCGGACCGAGCGGAGTTCCCGTGTATAGATGAACGTGATGGGAGTCCCCGAACCCTGACTTCAGGGTCGAGATGTAATCGACGGTCCTGTCGAGCACCACAGCAGGGTCTCCTCCTGTGATGCCGGTCCCCAGAGCGTCGACCATCCTTGCCTCCCTGATGATGGAGTCCTTGTCTTCGGGTTCGACCTGGAGTTCGTTGGCGAAAGCGACGTCGTTCCCGAGCTTCCTCGCCGACAAGGGACAGTACCAACAACCGACGTCGCAGAGGCCGGTCGCGAGCAGTACCATCTTCGCTCCCTTCTCGCATTGGACGCATCCCATCGGGGGCTTTCCGTGGGCGATCTTCATGTTCTTCCAGCGGAGCTCGGGCATCTGTCCACAGGACGTCCAGGCTAGTATAAAAAATCATGTTCAACCGCTAATCTTATATGTTGAACGTCGATGTATCGGGCGTGCCGGGGTGGCTCAGCCTGGCGGAGCGTCGGACTCATAGGGATTCCGCCTGAGGCATCCGAAGGTCGCGGGTTCGAACCCCGCCCCCGGCACTTTGAGGTGACAAAATGGACGTGAACCTGATCTACCTCGCCATAATGACTGGACTTCTGGCCATAATAGGTGCTGTTACCATAGCCATCTGGCTGGCCGGCAGGTCTTCCGGACCCAAGAAGATCCAGGAGATCAGCAAGGAGATCCAGAAGGGCGCAGTGACGTTTCTGAACAAGGAATACGAGGTGCTGATAATCTTCGTGGTCGTCATAATGATGATCCTGATGATCGGCGAGACGCACTACGGGAAGATCGAACAGTATTCGTGGATCGCCTTCGGCATGGGCGCGCTCCTCTCGGCCCTCGCCGGGAACATCGGCATGCGCGTGGCGACCATGGCGAATGGGAAGACCACATACGCCGCCGAGAGGTCCCTGATGCACGGCCTTCAGACCGCCTTCTCGAGCGGGGCCATAATGGGCCTGACCGTATCGGGTCTCGGTCTGCTGGGCGTCGCGACGATGTTCCTTCTGGTAGGCGAATCCCATATCGAGGCGCTCTATGCCTTCGGCTTCGGAGCGAGTTCCATCGCCCTTTTCGCCCGCCTCGGTGGAGGCATCTACACGAAAGCAGCCGATGTCGGCGCCGACCTCGTCGGCAAGATCGAGGCCGGCATACCCGAGGACGATCCCCGGAACCCGGCTGGCATCGCTGACAACGTCGGCGACAACGTGGGCGACGTGGCCGGTATGGGAGCCGACCTCTTCGAATCCTACGTCGATGCCATCATCGCCGCCATGGCGCTAGGCGCTGCAATGGCCGTGGTCAAGGCCAGACAGCCCTTCACTCCCGAGGACGACGACATGCTTGTCAGGCTCATGGGGGACGTCTCCATCACCGGCGACCAGGCGATGATCCTTCCCCTGCTCTTGACATCGGTCGGGATCCTATCATCGATCGTCGGAATACTCGCAGTCTACGGTCTAAAGGGCGGTAAGAGCCCGAGGACCGCCCTTCTCAGCGGGACCGTCGTCGGCGCCATCATGATGGGGCTCCTCTCCATCCCAGTGATCACCATGTACATAGGCGAGTTCGTCAGCGAGCTCTACATCGCTCTCATGGCCGGTCTCCTGGCCGGAATGGCCATCGGATTCTCCACCGATTACTTCACATCGGAGGAGAGATCGCCGACGAAGCATATCGCCAAGTCGGCCACGACAGGGGCCGGTACAGTCATCATCTCCGGTTTTGCCGTGGGACTGCTCAGCACGGCCATTCCGGTGGTCGTGATCTGCATCGCCATCCTGATCTCCTTCGAGGTCGCTGGCCTCTACGGCATCGCTCTCGCGGCCATGGGCATGCTCTCTACTCTTGGGGTCACACTGGCCATCGACACCTACGGGCCAGTGGCGGACAATGCACAAGGGATCGCGGAGATGGCAGGACGCGGAAAGGTCGCTCGCCAGCGGACCGAGGAGCTCGACGCGGTCGGCAACACAACCGCCGCGATAGGCAAGGGTTTCGCGATCGGCTCGGCTGCTCTCGCGGCCCTCGCCCTGTATTCCACCTTCCAGTCCGTATCCGGGATAGATCACATCGACCTCGCCGAGGCGAACGTGACCGTCGGTCTGTTCCTCGGCGCACTGATGCCGTTCATCTTCTCCGCCATGGCCATGAACTCCGTCGGAAAGGCCGCCATGTCCATCGTGGACGAGGTCAGGCGCCAGTTCCGGGAGATCCCGGGCCTGATGGAGGGCAAGGCGAAGCCGGACACCGAGCGCTGCGTCGCCATCGCGACGAAGTCCTCGCTCCGCGAGATGGTCCTGCCAACGATAATCGTCATCGTCATGCCGCTTGCCATCGGTTACTGGAGCCTCGAGGCGCTCGGAGGATTCCTGGCAGGATCCCTCGTATCGGGCCTGCTCCTTGCAATATTCATGTCCAACGCGGGGGGCGCCTGGGACAACGCCAAGAAGTACGTCGAGGCCGGGAACCTGGGTGGAAAGGGCTCCGATGCCCACAAGGCCGCCGTTGTCGGTGACACGGTCGGCGACCCCCTCAAGGACACTGCCGGGCCGAGCCTGAACATCCTGATCAAACTGATGAGCATTGTCGCGCTCGTGTTCCTGCCGTTCTTCGTGTGAGTGTGATATGATGTTCGGCGCTGACGGCGAACTAAGGAAGGCCGCAGACGTGGCCATGTCCGAGGTCATGGGGCTCAAGGAGGATGAATCTGTACTCATCGTCACCAATCCCAGGGAGAACGTAAAGGCCATTTCCGAGGCTCTCTTCGATGCGAGCATGGACCTGGACGGTGCCCCGATCCTCGTCTACCAGAAGGTGAAGGGTCAGCTGGATTTCGCGGAGCCGGCCGTGATCGCCGCTCTCAAGACCGAGCCAGACATCATCCTCTCGATCAGTCACGAGAAGATCGGCAAGGACAGGGAGGCACTCAAGACCCCGTACATGACCGGTGAGAAGACATATGACCACATCTTCACCTACCTTCTCGGAGAGAAGATATCCAGGTCGTTCTGGTCACCAGGCGTAACGACGGAGATGTTCGTCAAGACCGTCCCCATCGATTACGACGAGCTTCGTCGAAGGAGCTCCACACTGAAGGGCCGGATAGACAAAGGAGTGTCCGCCCACATCACCGCGCCGGGAGGCACCGACCTGTCCGTGGGACTGAACGGAAGGAAGGGCAAGTCCGACGATGGTGACTTCAGGGATCCCGGCACTGGAGGGAACCTTCCGGCAGGTGAGACGTTCGTTTCACCAGAGCTCGGGACGTCGGAGGGCGTGATAGCCTTCGACGGAGTCATGTCCCTACCCGAAGGCGAGGTCATTCCCGAGGAGCCCATCGTCGTACACGTCAAGGATGGCTACGCCTACGACATCGCCGGCGGCTTCGAAGCCACGCTGCTGGACGCTGCGCTGAAACGCTCATCCAAGCTCCCTTTCCAGTTCGTGGAAGATGGCAAGATCTCGGCATCCGACGCCGAGTCGTATTCGAAGAACACGTACAGCATCGGAGAGTTCGGCATCGGTCTCAACCCTGCAGCCGAGATCGTCGGGAACATGCTCGAGGACGAGAAGGTGTTCCGGACCTGCCACTTCGCCCTCGGCTCCAACTACGACGAGGACGCCAAGGCGCTGACACATCTTGACGGCCTTGTCAAGGAGCCCACGGTCGTCCTCCTCTACGAGGATGGCGACAGGGAGACCGTGATCAAGGATGGGGAACTCCTGATCTGATTTCCAAACCATTCGACCGGTACTCCGTCGACGCGTGGCCGACCTCTAGACATAAATTCATCAGGCAGTCGACCGATCTCGTCACTTGATATTCGTTCCACCAATCGTCGCAATTTCTCCGCCACATCAAAACACAATATCGCGCTTGTGGGAGCTGGAGGATGGGACCATGACATCGAGTTTATATATCGAAAAGGTATCCACTGATTACAAGGGCCCGTAGGGTAGCTTGGTCCATCCTCCCAGCTCGGGGTTCGTAGAGAGGGGAGCCGCTTCCCTCCGATGAAACGGACAGCTGGATACCGGAGTTCGAATCTCCGCGGGCCCACTCAGAATCAATGAGTTAGCGATGGGCCCGCGTTGATAAGAACTCGCTCTCCAACAGAGTGTTTGTGAATGAAGTAATTGAATTCTCGATCATTCACGAACCCTGATGAAGCTCCGCTTCATCCAGGTCGAATCTCGGCGGGCCCACTCCTAATTAATTAATTAGCGACGGGCCCGCCTTGATAAGAAGTCGCTCTTCAACAGAGTGTTTGTGAATGCTGTATTCGATATGTCGACCATTCACAAACCCTGATGAAGCGGAGCTTCATCTAGGTCGAATCTCGATGACCCTACGGGCCATCTAGCCCGGACGTTATAACGGGAGATCAATGAGGTCTTAAGCGTCCGGTCTCGGCAAGCCCACTCTAATTCTTGCACTCTGACAATCGTAGCCCCGCCTTACCCGTGCGTTAGAATTCTAGATCAATGAGGTCTTAAGCGCCCGGGTCTCAGCGGGCCCACATGCCGATAGATATAATGTCAAAATCCTTCATGTGATTTTGATACATTTGAATCTCGTTTTTTCGATTTTTCGGCATAATTTCGTCGATTGCAGACGTTTTGTCCAGTCAGTATAAATGCACCCCATTGTTATTACTGTTTCTTTTTTAGAGAACGTTTATATACCCTCAGGCCGTAAGGACGGACTGGTGAACCCTGACGAGCCCAAGGAACCGGACGGCGAGACCGAGGAGACGGGGACCGAAGAGGTGCTCCATGCCCTCGAGGACATGGGACTGGAACGGGAGGAGGCCGACGTCTACAGGCTCCTCCTGACCAAGGGCGTTTCCACGGTCGGAGACATCAGTCAATACCTCAGTTTTTCGAGGACGAAGGTCTACGGGATCTTCGACCGACTGATGTCCAAGGGATGGGTCAAGAAGGTCTCGGAAGCGCCTCGCATGTTCGCACCCGTGGACCCGGAGAAGGTCCTCGACCTCAGGCGGAAGGCGGTCTCGAAGGCCTACAAGACGGCCGTCGGTGCCCTGAAACCGGTCTACAACAACATCCCTGTCAAGATGTCCGAGATCACCGTAGTCCGTGGACTGGAGGCCTTCAAGCGGATCGAGGAGATGATCAAGACGGCGGAACACGAGGTGAAGGTCGTGGCGACGGTCGTTCCCCAGTCGATCGTCGAGAAGATCACGGACCTCCTTGTGGAGTCGAAGAAGGCAGGTCTCGATGTCAAGGCGATCCTGCCGCCAGAACTAGTCCCGCAGGAGGCGGTGGACTTCCTGGAAGCGAGCATCCAGAACGTCCCGAACGCGGGACTGCTTATTATCGACGGCCGACAGGTCTACGTCGGTGGTCTGGACACCTCGGGGACCGGAGCTGACATGGTCGGCATTGTCACGGAGAACCAGGCATTGGTAACGTTCAACAACATACTGTTCGACAGCCTGTACTCTTGCGAAGGATGAGTCGAAAAGGTGAGATGATGGTGAAGATGAAGCGGAGCGCGGTGAGTTCCGAGCGATGCAGTTTCTGCCGGGGATACCTCGACGGGACCTGCAACGGGAACATAGCTGGCGCCTGCGAGAGGTACGACAGGGTGGAGCATCCGATGTGGTACACGGCCGAGAGGTGGGCGGAATACCACGCCTGATGCGAAAAACCTATATCATACCTTGGAATAGCCCCGGATGAGGAGATTGGATGGCTGAAGAGCCAGGTTCAGGGAAGGCCCTCTCTCGATTGAAGGGCCTCAAGGACTCGATCGACAGATCGCTCGACAAGCGCCTGACAAAGGCCGCCGAGTCCGTGGACCGCTCTACCGAGGCTGCAGGTTCCGCAAAGGACCGTGCGTCCGCCGCAATGAAGAAGGTGGACGAGACCGGTGGTCGTTACATCGACATCGTGTTCAGCCGGGAGGGATTCTACAACCTGTTCGACAAGATGATCGAGCACCCCAAGACCACGCTCATGGTCACACTCATCCTCACATCGATCCTCATCGTTCCGCTGGTCAAGTGGGATGCGGTGGACAAGAAGCTGAACGAGAACGAGGATCCCCCCAACATGCTTGGTTATCTGAATCTCAACATGAACGCCGCTTTCGACGTGTACCTACCAGAAGGTGAGGAGACGTCGAACATCCTGAACGAGGTGAGGGAGAACTGGACCATCGACCTGTTCGTGCTCTACTTCGAGACCATGAACGCCTTCGACAGGAATATAGGCACCAACATCACCGACGTGGGCATCCTCCAGGAGATGACCGTCATAGAACGCGGACTGAACACGGTCGAGAGCGACCGCGGGGCCGAGGATGATGTCATATACGTCCTGTCGATCGCCAGCATCATCCGCGAGCTCAACGGCAGCACCCCCCAGGCGCTCTACGCCTTCCAGCACCAGGTCGAGAAGGCCACCGGGACCAATACCGGCTGGGCCGACACCTGGATAGACATCATGGCAAACCAGTCCGGCTCGTACGAGATTCCAGAGGACCAGGATGACGTCAATGACTGGGTCAACCAGGTCGAGGAGCGCATCCTCAACCACATCGTCCTCGACACCAACGGCGACGGTGTCTGGGACTCCGCGATCTGCCTCATCGGGCTCGTCTCGGACCTCGATTTCGACGAGATCACGGTAAGGGTCAGGGACTCCTACCAGAACGAGGTGGCGGACTACAACGGCCGCGTTCCGGCCAACATGAAGCTCAAGGTCAGGGACACGGGTACCATTCCGGTCACCAAGGACGTCCAGGACCGCTCCGTCCGTGAGGGGATCAACGCCCTCATCATAGCGACCCTTTTCATCCTCGTCGCCCTGTTCGTCTTCCACAGGACCCTCAAGATCCTGTTCATCGCGCTGGTACCGGTCTCCGTGTCCATCGCGCTCACGTTCTCGATCATAGCCATCACCAAGCTACCTATCACACCGCAGGTGATAGCGGTAGGTCCGATCCTGATAGCCTTGGGTGTGGCCTACGGGCTCTACATCGCCAACCGTTACGCGGAGGAGTCCCAGATAGAGGACAAACAGGAGAGGATAAAGGTCGCCGTGCGGACGACCGGCAAGGCCGTCTTCCTTTCCGCGATAACCACCGCGGGCGGTTTCGCATCCCTCATGGTCACGAACATCCTACCGATGCAGACCGTCGGACTGACCCTCACCCTCGGGATCATCGTCAACTACATGATGGCGATGCTCCTCGTGCCCCCCCTCGTCCTTCTCCTCGACTACCACAAGAGGGGCGACACCCTTGGTGACAAGTTCAAGGTCATCTCCCCCATACCCATCAAGCACACCAAGAAGATCCTAGCCGGAGGGATCGTCCTCCTTCTACTGTCGTTGTCCATTATGCTCAGCGGCGGCGTCGGCTCCGACGTCGACTTCCTATCGTTCGCACCGGAGGACCAGGAGTCCCTGGTGACCTACAAGGACTACGCCGAGATATTCAAGGGCGGCGAGATCGGGATGGTCATCGTCCGCGGCGCCCCGGCGATCGGCGACGATTACGAGTACAGCATGAAGGACTACGACGTACTGAGGAGCGCCGAGCACCTCGAGAACAGGATAAACGAGGTCAAGGACACATGGGCCATCAGCATCGTCGATATCTTCAAGACCCTCCGCCTCAGGAACCTTCTGGATGCACAGGACGATTACGACGTCATACCCGCCTTGCTCTCCGTCGCAGGCCTGGCGAACATCAACCAGCAGGACGAGTACCTGAACATGACCTACTGGGACCTCATCGAGCAATCCCCCGAGAACAAGCAGCCTTACAACCTCCGCCTGTTCTGGATCGAGATGGTCTACGACAGCCTCTCCCCGGAACTGAGGGAGTTCTTCATCAACTCGGACTACTCGAAGATGCTCATCTTCATCGACATGCCCATCGAGAGCGTCCAGAAGTCGAGGTCCAAGGTGGAGGGCGTCAACGCCGCAGTGAAGGAGGTGCCCGCCGGGCTCAGCACATCGAAGCTGACCGGTGTCGCCGCCATCGGCATCACCGTCAACGACCTGATCTTCGTGAACGCGATCACGAGCATGATCCTGTCCCTCGTATTCGTCCTCATAGTCCTCATGGTCATATTCCGGTCCGTCCGGTACTCCGTCATCACCGTAATTCCGCTCTCGATAGTGGTAGGTCTATTGCCGTTGACGTTGTATCTCTTCAACACGCCATTGACGATCATTACAGCCATGCTTGGGTCCATAGTCGTGGGTGCAGGGGTGGATTTCTCTATCCACACGACCGAACGTCTCCGCGAAGAGGGGGAAACGCTGGACGGCATCAGAACGACGATCGAGACGTCCGGGAGGTCCTTCGTCGAGGCGACCGCGGTCACCCTCGCCGGGCTCTTCGCCGGGTTCTTCATACCGATCCAGCCGATCTACGTGTTCATCGGCCTCATCCAGTTCCTGCTCGTGCTCTGCGTGCTCGCCGCGCTCTTCTATCTGACGGCGATCTACACCTACCTCATACGGGGCAGGCTGTACGATGAGCTTATGTATGGCAGGCACGATACCGGGGCGACCACTGAGGTAGACCTAGTGGAATAGTCACGAAGAGGTGATCGCAAATGATCGATTACAGGAATAGGTTACGCCAGGTCAGGGCACACATGCGGGAGAAGGAAGCGGACGCGTTCATATTCAAGACACCCGGTAACATCCGTTACCTGTCCTGCTCCCACGTACCGACCTTTGCCATGCTCACGTACCTGGTCGTGACGCCGAGGCGAACGATCGGCATAACGTCCACCCTCGAGGAGTTCAGGGCCAGGGAACAGGCTGTCTGTGACACATTGAAGATATTCGGCCCATACGATGGGATCCCCAAGGACGGGGCGTCCGCGGTAGAGGTCCTGAAGAAGGTGGTTGATCACTATGACATCACGACGGCCCTGATGGACGCCAAGGATCGCATCAAGGGCGTCAAGGTCAAGGTCAGCGACAAGGTCGAGGAGATGCGCGAGGTCAAGGACGAGTACGAGATGGCCCAGATCAGGAAGGCCGTGAGGATAACCAAGAAGGTGGGCGAGGAGCTCCCCGAGATAATCGTCCCCGGAAAGACCGAGAACCAGGCCGCGGTCGACCTGGACCATGCATTGAGGTCCGCTGGCGGTACGGCTCTGTCCTTCACCACCATCGTGGCCTCCGGGAAGCAGAACTCGGCATATTCCCATCACGACGTCACGAATAGGAGGATCGGGAAGTCCGACGCGGTCATCATCGATTTCGGAGTGTTCATCAACGGATACTGCTCCGATATATCCAGGACCCTGCTCATGCCCAATGCCTCGGCGAAGATGAAGAAGATCTACGCGGCGGTCGAGAAGGCCCAGCTGACAGGCATCGAGACGGTCGGCGTCGGCGTTCCGTTCTGCGAGATAGAGGCGGCCATCAGGGAGACGCTCAAGCCGGACTACGACCGATATTTCGTCCACTCCACCGGACACGGCTTCGGCCTGGAGGTCCACGAGAGACCCTGGGTGCGGATAGCCAGCCCGAAGAAGGACGTCGTCAGGAAGGGCAACACATTCACGATCGAACCCGGTGTATACATCCCCGGGATCGGCGGTGTCCGCATAGAGGACGACATCTACGTCGGCGACAAGGTAAAGGTGCTATAGACAAGTAGCTCCCATGGTCGTCGACGGCCAGGGCCTTCACGGACGGTAGAAAACCATCTAGTTACGAATCACTTAATGAAAGGTTTCTCGACGACCACCGCGTCAAGTGTCCTTGTTCGTGTCTCGATGTCCACCTTGGTACCCGTCCCGGTCAGGTCTTTCGGTACGTAACCAAGAGCGATCCCGACCTTGAGCATCGGTGACATCCCACCGCTCGAGACGACCCCGACCGGATCTCCGTTCTTGAGGATCCTGTCGCCATGACGCGGGACCCCCTTGCCCTCGATCATGAACGCCGTCCAACGATCGAAATCGTCCGACTCCCGCTGTGCCAGGAGCGCGTCCTTCCCGATGAAGTCATGGTCCCACTTGAGTACGAAGTCGTAGGTCGTCTCCAGGGGCGTCCTGTCGGAATCGAAGTCCTGACCGGACAGCAGGAAGCACTTCTCCAGCCTCAGGGTGTCCCTGGCGCCGAGCCCGCACGGTCTCATCCCGTGGCCTGCTCCGGCTTCCATCAACGCGTCCCAGACGGCCTCCGCGCCCTCCGGCGGCCCCATGATCTCGTAGCCCTGCTCTCCGGTGTACCCGGATGCCTCGACCATGCAGTCGACATCGTCTATGGCCATCCGGCGCATGGTGAAGAACTCCATGTCACCTGCCGCACCGGCCGCCGCTTCAAAGACCTCGGCTGCCTTAGGACCCTGCAATGCCACGCAGAACATCTCCGACCTGTCCTCGATGGAGACGTCGAAGCCTTCGGAATGCTCCCTCAGCCACGAGAGGACCTTCGGCGTGGTCCCCGCGTTGGGCACCATCAGGTACTCCTCCTCCGTTATCCTCGTAATTATCGTGTCGTCGATGATGTTGCCGTCCTCGTTGAGGATGTGGCAGTACTTCATTCCGCCCACCTCGACCTTGCCGAAGTGATTTGTCTGGACCGTGTCGATGAACGCCACCGCATCCGGTCCCGAGATGACCAGGTCCCCCATGTGGGAGACGTCGAAGAGGCCAGCGTCCCTGCGGACCGCCATGTGCTCGTCGATGATGCTGCTGTACCAGAGCGGCATCTCCCAGCCCCCGAAATCGGTCATCTTCGCTCCGAGCCCGACGTGTCTGTCGTAAAGTGCTGTCCTCATCTTCGCTCCACCAAGAACGGTCAGCCCTGACACACAATTTAAAGGTTCACACTGACGACCTTCGCCTTCGACCAGCACACATGATAGATCGGCCAGGAAGCTCCCGGAGACGTTCATTCTCGTCGTGATTTCGGGAAAATGTCCCACAAGTAACTTGAGAATCCTCAACCGACCAGACAATGGCAGAAAGGTAAAAATATCAGGGGCGAATAGGTCAACGGGGTTTGATGTGATAGAGATACGGTTCCACGGAAGGGGAGGTCAAGGTGCGGTCATCGCATCCCGTCTGCTGGCCGAAGCGGCCTTCATAGAGGGAAAGGACGTCCAGGCGTTCCCGTTCTTCGGCGTCGAAAGGCGGGGAGCTCCCGTGACGGCGTTCACGAAGGTCGACGACAGGCCGATAAGGGTCAAATCGATGATCTACGAGCCTGACTACGTCATCGTCCTCGACACCGCACTGCTGGAGTACATCAATGTGGGAGAGGGCCTCAAGGATGACGGCAGGATACTCATCAACGCGCCCGCTGCCATGGCCGCAGAGTACAAGAAGAAGCTCGGCGCGACGGTCGACGTCGTCGACGGCACCGGTATCGCTCTCGAACACGGTCTTGGCAGCAGGGAGTCGCCGATAGTCAACACATCTATGGTCGGCGCCTTCGCGAAGACCGGCGTGGTCTCCATCGAGTCCGTGGCCGAGGCCGTCAAGCGCCAGGTCAAGAGGAAGGTCGAACCCAACATCCAGGCGGCCAGGGATGCCTTCGATATGGTAGAGATGGAGGTGGCCGAATGACGATACCGTTCGACAAGCTCACCCCGACCCCGATAACATATGACAAGGAGATGAAGCTCAAGACCGGGTCATGGAGGACCTTCAAGCCGGTCATAGACAACGAGAAGTGCATCAAGTGCTTCATCTGCTGGAAGTTCTGTCCCGACGTCTCCGTGATCGTCGAGGACGAGGATTCCTTCCCCGAGATCAACTACGAATACTGCAAGGGATGCGGGATCTGCGCCCACGAGTGCCCGAAGGATGCGATAGACATGGAGAAGGAGGTGTGACGATGAGGAAGGTCATCACCGGTAACCACGCCGCCGCCTACGGGGCCAAGCTCTCAAGGCCGGGCGTCATCGCCGCTTACCCCATCACACCGCAGACCACGGTCGTGGAGTACATCGCCGATTTCATCGCCGACGGCGAGCTCGATTGCAAGTTCATCAAGGTCGAGAGCGAACACTCCGCTATGAGCGCGTGCATCTCCGCACAGAACACCGGAGTGAGGAGCTTCACGGCCAGCTCGGCCCACGGACTCGCGCTTATGCACGAGATGCTCATGTGGGCAGCTGCCGCCAGGCTCCCGATAGTCATGGTCAACATCAACCGCGCCATGGGTCCCCCGTGGAGCATATGGGCGGACCATCAGGACTCCATCGCACAGAGGGACACAGGATGGATGCAGATCTACTGCGAGAACAACCAGGAGGTCCTCGACACCACCATCATGTCATACAGGGTGAGCGAGTCCTCGGACATCCTCATGCCGTCGATGCTCACCGAGGACGCCTTCTATCTGTCCCATACGGTCGAGCCCGTCGACATACCGGACCAGGAGCTCGTCGACGAGTTCCTTCCGTCATACGAACCGCGATACAAGCTCGACGTGGACGAACCGTACGGCTTCGGATCGCTCGTCATGCCCGACAACTTCCTCGAGTTCAGATACCTCATGGCGAAGGCCTACGACACCGCCAAGGAGCGCATCGTCGAGGTGGACAGGGAGTTCGAGAAGACCTTCGGAAGGTCCTACGGCGGGCTGGTGGAGCACTACCGGACCGAGGACGCTGACTACCTCCTCGTCGCCTCCGGCACGAACAGCTCGACCACCCGTGAGGTCGTCGACCAGCTCCGAAACGAGGGCGAGAAGGTCGGCATGGCCAGGGTCCGCGTGTTCAGGCCGTTCCCGGTGGACGATGTAAGGGCTCTCGCAAAGGGTGTGAAGGCAATCGGAGTGATCGACAGGACATACACCTACGGGGCCTTCGGACCGTTCTACACCGAGATCCTCGCTGCCCTATACGGACAGGAGGAGCGACCTCTTCTCAAGAACTACCTCGTCGGCATCGGCGGGCGCGATGTCCGACCGAGGGACATCAGGGACGTCTACAAGAACCTCGTCAAGGTGAGCCGCGAGGGGCTCGACGAGGAGATGACATGGCATGGTCTGGTCGGACCGGGAGGTGATGCCTGATGGGAAGGTTCACGATACCCACTGACGAGCACATGAGGTCCGGGCACGTGGCGTGTCAGGGCTGCGGCGCGGCGCACGCGATGCGCTACGCCCTAAAGGCAATGGGCGAGGACACCATCGTCAGCATCCCGGCATGCTGCTGGGCTGTGATCCCAGGGGTCTGGCCCAACCAGAACCTCAAGGTCCCGTTGCTCTACACAGCCTTCGAGGTGACCGGTGCATCCATATCAGGTATCCGCGCGGCGCTGGACTTCCAGGGGAAGGACGACGTCCAGGTCATGGGCTGGGCCGGCGACGGCGGAACGGCCGACATCGGGATCCAGGCACTTTCCGGCATGGTCGAGCGCGGCACCAACGTGATCTACGTTATGTACGACAACGAGGCGTACATGAACACCGGCATTCAGAGGAGCTCCTCGACGCCGGTGGGAGCCTGGACGACCACCACTCCCGTGGGAAGCACCCAGTTCTGGGAGGCCGACGAGAAGAAGGACATGGTCGATATAATGGTCGCCCACAAGGCGCCCTACGTCGCCACCGCTTCGGTCGCCTATCCCGAGGACATGATCCGCAAGTTCCAGAAGGCCAAGACGATCCATGGACCCAAGTTCATACAGGTCTACGCACCTTGCCCGACCGGCTGGCGCTCCGACCCGAGCAGGACCATCGAGCTCGCCAAGATGGCGGTCTCGACACATCTCTGGCCCCTCTTCGAGGTCGACCACGGCGTCTACACGATCAACCAGAAACCCCAGAAGACCGACTTCATGGCATACGTGAGGATGCAGGGCAGGTTCCGGCATCTCCCCGAGGATTTCCTGAAGGACTGGGAGAGGAAGATGGACGCCCGCTGGGAGACGCTGCTGGAGAAGGAGCGTTTCTCGAAGGAACTCGAGGAGAAGGGACTGCTCCCCTTCCCCGGTCCGCACGAGTGATCCCGGACTATCGTCTCCTGTAGAGAAGTACGACCACAGCGAGGGCTATCGTTACAAGTATCAGGTCGAACCCGGGGGTGTCGTCATCGCTCCCACCACCGCCACCTTCGGATGCGGAAACATCAATCCTGACCGATGCCGTGCTGTTGATACCGCTCCTGGCCTCGGCCGTGATATCTATCGAGTACAGACCCTCCTCCGTATCACCTGGGACCGTGACCGTGATGTTGATCATGATCTCCTCCCGGGGTTCGATGGTGAACTCATCGATGTCCAGTGAGGCCCACCTCACGACATCACCCCCAATTTCGAGACGGACCAATTCCGTCTCGGACCCCGTGTTGGATACCGTGAAAGCGGCTGTGGCATCCTTTCCCGCCTCTACATCGATGAGCGTGGGAACCCGCAATCCGAGACTGCGAACACCGGGACCGGCCCCGCCGAACGTCATGTTGCCCCAGGTTCCCGGATCATCCTCGTCAGCACCGTTCGGCCATCCCGAGGATTCACCGTAATTTCCGTAGACAACTATGCCGAATCCGAGGATGCTGGACGAACCATTACCCTGCAGTTTCGAGAACGAAATGGAATACTCTGACGACCAACGGTCCGAATCGGTGTCGTTCCACTCGCCGGTCCAGTTGTCGATGTCGACGACCGCCCAGTTGCTCCCCGTGCCACGGCGCTCCCTCGCCCCTCCGTTGTCGGGATTGATGTAGAGTTCGAAATCGTCGGTCTGGGGACTGTCTGCCATATCATTGTTCGTGTCGAGGAGGACCCGAGTATCGGGTATGTTGGTGGTGTGTCCTTCCTCGAACTGGAAGGCGACGAACAGGTAACGTCCGGAATACTTGTAGAATGCCGTGCAGTCGTCCTCGAGCGAGAACGACATCGTGATGTTCTCGGCATCGTCCCATTCACCCGGTTCGAGCGTCCCGTCGATCGTCGGGACAGTGCCCTCGGGACACTCCACGGTGTCCTGGGCGACGGCCGCTGAAACGGATATGAATAATGCGAGAATGCTCAGGCAGACGGCTAGCAGCAAGGTCCTCATGCAATCATGCACGGTATCTTACGATAATACGTTTACGGTCAAACGGGATTAGACCCGGCCCCGTCCGGCCTGGGGTCCAACGATACTCCTCGCCCGAATAATTGAGAAACGCAGTATCGTCTGGTTCGGACGTGAATCCATCAACATGCCCCGTTCTTAAGCGTCCGATCCTTCCCACCCGCCCCTTGTCACCATGATCGATGAAGGACGGTCTTTCCCCGATCCTCAATAAGAATTCGACTACAGGTCCTTTTCGGTCCTCGGAGTCTCCAGATTGCCGAGGATGAGGTCCTCGAAGGCCTGTGCCGTGTACGGCATCTTATCGAGGAAGAAGCCGTGCAGCACCTTCGCGTACTCTCTGATCTCGTACTGGGCTGCTATGTCCAACCTCAGGTCCAGGAAGTTCATGAGCGCCCTAGCGTTGACGGTCCAGTAGAACTGGGTGTAGGTCGAGACCGGCAGGACCCCCCTGGCGAGCTCCTTCCTCAGCTCGTCCTGGACGAGCTCCTCGTACGTGTCGAAGGAGTTCTCGACGGCGGCGACGTACCTCTCCTTCTGCGAGTCCGTCAGGTCCGCGGGGACATAGTAATCCCTGTCTGCCAGGACGTAGCGCATTGACATCTCGTTGTACGATGAGATCCTGTGGCGGAACCACTGCCTCGCGACGAGCAGCGGGCACTTGATGTAGAACGTGAAGTAGGAGTGTTCGAAGGGCGTCCCGTGCTTCATCTTGATGAGGTAGCGGACGAGTTTGGCGTCGTCCTTCTCGTCGCCCTTCGTCATGGTCGAGATCCTGGCGGACGTCGCGGCGCTCCTGTCGCCGCCCACGAAGTCCACAAGCCTAGCGAAACCGTTGTCAAGCACCTTCACTTCGTTCTCCATGGATATCACTCACACTGGCTCCAGCCGCAGCTCGGGCAGATGAGGCAGCCCTCCTGGAAGACCAGGAGCGTTCCGCACTCCGGGCACTCCGGGGACGTCCCGTTGTCCTTCAGCAGGTCGACCTTCGAGACGCGTATCCCCTTGAAGGACTCGAGGTACTGCTCGAGCGCCTGGGCGATCGCGTCTGGACATGAATACGTCATTCCACCCGGAGCGAGGATGGGTTTCGGGCAGCGGATGGTACGGAGCTGCTTTATCACGACCTCGGTCTCGATGCCCGAGCGCAATGACAGCGAGGTCAGTCTTGCGACGGCCTCCGTCTGTGCTGCTGCGCATCCGCCGGACTTGCCCATGGTGGCGAAGAGCTCGCACAGGCCGTGCTCGTCCTCGTTTATCGTGACGTAGAGGTTCCCGCAGCCGCTCTGGACCTTGAGGGTCCTTCCCACCGTGGTGTTCGGCCGGGCCCTCGGCCTCAGCTTCCCGGTGGCGACCTGCGCCTCAGGCTTCTCCTTCTTGGTCGAGAGGACCTGGGTCGTCCGTGACCCGTCCCTGTAGACCGTGATCCCCTTGCACCCGAGTTGGTATGACAGCAGGTATGCGGTCCTCACCTCGTCCTCGGTGGCGGAGTTAGGGAAGTTTATGGTCTTGGATACCGCGTTGTCGGTGTGCTTCTGGAACGCCGCTTGCATCCTGACGTGCGATTCCGGATCGATCTCCATCGCGGTCTTGAACAGTGTCTTGACCTCGTCCGGTATCCCGTCGAGGTCGCCGATCCTGCCGACCTTCGCGACGGTCTTCATGAGGTCGTCGGTGTGGAAGCCCTCCTTGACGGCGATTGCCTCGAACTCCTTGTGGGCGTAGACGAGCTCCTCACCTTCGAGCACCTTCTTGACGAAGGCGACCGCGAACAGCGGTTCGATACCGCTCGAGACGTCGGCTATCATCGAGATGGTCCCCGTCGGTGCGATGGTCGTAACGGACGCGTTCCGGACCGGCGTCCTCCTGGCGAAGCGCGACCTCTTGAAGTTCGGGAACGGTCCCCGCTCCTCCGCGAGTTCCTTGGACATCTGCCAGCCCTCGTCGTTGACGAAGGCCATGACCTTCTCCCCCATCGCTAGCCCCTCCTCGCTGTCGTAGGGTATGCCCATGGCGATCAACATGTCAGCGAATCCCATGACCCCGAGGCCTATCTTCCGGTTGGCCCTCGTGTTCTCGGCGATGGATTCCAGAGGGAACTGGTTCATGTCGATGACATTGTCGAGGAAATGTACGGAGTCCCTGACGACCTCACGCAGGAGGTCCCAGTCGAACTCGCCGTCTATGAACATGGCCATGAGGTTGATGGAGCCGAGGTTGCAGCTCTCGTAGGGCAGGAGCGGCTGCTCACCGCACGGGTTCGTGCTCTCTATCATCCCCACCTTGGGGGTGGGGTTCGCTGCATTGATCCTGTCAAGGAAGACGATACCCGGCTCCCCGGACTTCCACGCGTTGGCGACGATCTTCTCGAAGACCTCGCTCGCGTCGAGGGACCGGACGATCTCCTTGGTCCGCGGGTTCCTCAGGTTGTACGCCATCCCGTCGTCCAGGGCCTTCATGAACTCCTCGGTGATGGCAACGGAGATGTTGAAGTTCGTGAGCTCCTTCTCGTCCTGCTTGCAGGTTATGAAATCGATGATGTCAGGGTGGTCGACCTGGAGGATGCCCATGTTGGCTCCGCGCCGCGTGCCGCCCTGCTTGATCGCCTCGGTCGCGGCGTTGTACACCTTCATGAAGGAGATCGGACCGCTCGAGACGCCCATGGTCGACTGCACGACATCCGCCTTCGGCCTGATCCGCGAGAACGAGAAACCGGTCCCGCCGCCGCTCTTGTGTATGAGGGCGGAGTCCCTGAGGGTCTCGAAGATGCTCTCCATGGAGTCGTCGACCGGGAGGACGAAGCACGCGGAAAGCTGCTGCAGCTCCCTCCCTGCGTTCATGAGGGTCGGGGAGTTGGGGAGGAAGTAGAACCTGGTCATCAGGTTGTAGAACTTCCGCTGGGTCTTGTTGACCTCCCGCTGGTCCTTGCCGTAGTTGGCATCGGCCTTGGCGATGTTCCTGGCCACGCGCCTGAACATCTGCTCAGGGGTCTCCGTTACCTTGCCGGTAACGTCCCTTTTGAGGTAGCGTTTTTCGAGTATCGTCATTGCGTTCTTCGACAGATCGAGTGCCATCGGTTCCCCCCATCAGGATAGCGTTAGCTCCGGTTATAGTCCGGTGAACGCTGCACCTTGGGTAATGCAGTGTGGGGTATTTAATATTTCAATGGAAGGGAGGGTTGGGTGAAAGTAGATGCGTTCTGCATCGGGCCTGAACGGACCGACCGCGCTGTTGCCGCTTTCCCAACGTAGCTCCAATGGAAGCGCACCGTGGTCTCTATTTCGGAAACACATCTGAGAAGGGGAGGTGCCGCGGGCCGGACTCGAACCGGCGACATCCAGATCTTCAGTCTGGCACTCTCCCAACTGAGTTACCGCGGCTCTCACTCGCATCGAGAACTCCGTATAAAAAGAATGCGTTCTTTTCCGCCTCGGATCGGCTCAAGTACGCCCTGGAAAAGCCAAATGTCAATATTCCTCGAAATCGCTGAACTTAAGCTATATGCGTTAAAACGCACGTTTAACGCATTTCCCGGTAATCTATTTATATCATTGTAACATTAGACATAATCAATTCGGGTCATTCCCGAAGGAAGACGCAATTGGGGGCAGCAGGGCCCCCACCATCTTCCTTTTGAAGATACTTCGGTGACAGTGGGCCCTGGGATCTACTTCTCCAGGCGTCGATGTTCCTTCTTCATACAGCGGTCCATGACGACCTTCAATCCCGCAGCGAGAGCCTTGTCGGCGGCAGCGTTGTTGACAATACCCTCCTGCATCCAGACCACCCTTGCCCCGATCCCGATGGCCTCGTCGACCACTGGAGGTACGTCGTCCGGCCTCCTGAAGATGTCGACCACATGCACATCTCCCGGTACGGATGCAAGATCAGGGTAACACTTCCGTCCGAGGACCTCCTCCTGGAAAGGGTTCACTGGGATGACGTCGTAACCGTTCTCGAGGAGATATCTCGCGACCTCGTTGCTCGCCTTCTCGGGTTTAGAGGATATCCCGACCACGGCGATCCTGTCATTCTTCTCGAGGATATCAATTATCTCGGGATCGGTACTATCATGCCATGATAATTCGCAGGTCTCGGTCATGAGGGCGGATACCGCTCCCCTTACTTATCCCTTGCCCGAGGTGCCCTTCCACGGGCTGTGGATGGGGGCTTCACTGCCCAGTTCGGACCGGAGCTCATGAGCTCCTCGATGGTGGAGACCAGTTCGTCGACCTCATCATCCGTGGCCGAGAGGGCAGAGAATCGAACGCTTCCCTCCATCCTGGTCCTGTAGAGCTCGTGGTCCGACTTGTTCTCGACGATGACCTTCGGGAGATCGAAGGTCCCGGAGATCATGTCCAGGAGGCTCAGCTGGCTCTCCCATTCGAAACCCGATGTCTCCGTCGGGTCCATGATGACAAGGGCCGCGTCGGCGATGTGTCTCAGGGCGGCTATCCCCTGCCTCTCGATGGGATTCATCTCGTCGACGGCCCGATCGAAGAGGCCGGGCGTGTCCATTATCTGTATCCTGATCTTGCCGATCCTCAGGTGTCCGATGTGTATCTCCTTCGTCGTGAACGGATAATGGGCTACTTCGGGCTCCGCACGGGTCAGCCTCCTTAGAAGCGTGCTCTTGCCGACGTTCGGATACCCGCATATGACAAGCGTCGGCGCCTCCATGTCGAGCTCGGGCGTCTTCTTCATCACGTTCCTGATATCGTCGAGGAACAGCAGGTCGTCGGCGACCTTGTCGACTATGGACGAGATCCTACCGTAGACCATCTTCCGGACGGTGTCCGGGTCGTCGCCCTTCTTCAGCCTCTGTCTTGCCTGCGGGCCGAGCGACTGGACGTTGTCCTTGGCCCACTGCACCGCACCGAGGCTCTGCCGCGCGTTGTCGATGCCGAACATCAGGTCGAAGAGCTCACGATAGAATGGATGGAGGTTCTCGAACGTCGGGAAGGACTTGACGACCTTGTTCAGCCTTCCTCCGACGTAGTCGATAACGCTGTTGATCTTCTTCCTGGTGTCCGGGACCGCACTGCCCTTCTTAACCTCGATCTTCGAGGCTCTGCGGAACGCTCTGTCCTTGAGCTCCTCGGCCCTGGGCACTGTCGGGATCCTTTCCATCGCCCACGCAATCGGGTTGATGTTATAAAAGTAACGTTAACGAGGGTCGGGACGATGCGCTCGTCGACCACCCTTCGAGTCGACAACGCTTGTCGAGTGTTCACCGAGACGCTCCAGGGCGCTGGATCATCGCATCACTTCATCTTCTCTTCAGGGTCAGGACCCCTGAGGCTTCGCTCACGTTCCCTGTCCTTCCGGAAGATGCGCCGTTCGAACCATCTGTATACACCGGGCCTGATGACCACGACCAATCCCAGGAGTCCGATCAAACACCCCAATCCAGACAGGCCCCTTCCGGTCTCGATGGAGTCCTTGGCGTTCTGGTAGTTCCTCTCGTCCTCGTCGGACACCAGTCGGATCAGTGTGCCTCCCGGGTCCTCGTACCTCTTGACGACGTACTCGCTCGTCTGTGTGGTGATCACACCGGCTATGAACAGTATGAACCCGATCAGGACGACCAGCAGGCCGATGATCCTCGCGTCCCGCTTCAACCGCCTCTCCATGTACTTCCGCCAATCCGACATCAGCTCACCTCCTCCAGGACCGCTTTCTTGATCGACAGATGTCCCGAGTCACGCTCCCAGACGGCTTCGCTCTCAACGATAGTCACCCTCTTCGAGTAACCGGGACCGTACAGGACTGAGGTCTCGAACTCGCCACCCTCGCCGTCAGGGTTCATGCCGTACTCCCTCTCGAGCTCCTGCAGCTCCTCCAGGTCCGGGATGTCGAGGGTCCGGCCCAGCCATTCGGGGCCGAGCCCCATCGACGCGACCGCGACGATCATTATCTCGTATCCGTCCTCGACCATACCGTCGATCCTTCCCATGCCGGTATGCCACAATGGGGAGAAGGATTCCAGGCCTAATTGCTCGCAGATCAGGTCGATCCTGTTCTTCTGGTACGTCGATCTGATGGCTCCGGAAACGACGCCGTCGATCTCCAGCTCCCCAAGTGCCTCCCGGAGGGGCAGGAGCTCCTCCTCCTTCTCACCGGTCGTCTCAACGACGATCTGGGGATATCCGAGGGCTTCCGCGATGAATGATGCGAGACCGATCCCGTGGACCTGGTACATGTACGAGTCCGTTCTTTCCGAAATGACCGTCAGCAGACATACGACCTCGTGTCCCTGATCGACGGCCCATTGCAGTGAATAGGTGGAATCCTTTCCGCCAGAGAAGAGGACCGCGACCCTCATTCCATCTCCTCGTAGGGTACTGGGTCTTCGACGCCGGCCTCCCGGAAGCCCTTCAATCGGTGCAGGCATGTGTCGCAGCGCCCGCAGGCCTTCTCCTCGCCCCGGTAGCATGACCATGTGAGCTCCCAGGGGACCTCCAGCTCCTTTCCGACCTTTACTATCTCGGCCTTGGACATGTCCTGGATGGGCGTCATCACCCTCGGGGCACGCCCCTCGACGCCGGCCTTGGTGCCGACCTCGGCCATGCTCTGGAACGCTTCGATGAACTCCGGTCTGCAGTCGGGATATCCGCTGTAGTCCACCGCATTGACCCCGATGTATATCCTGTCGGCGCCGATGGACTCGGCCACACCGAGGGCGACCGTCAGGAAGAGGATGTTCCTCGCGGGGACGTAGGTCTCCGGTATCTCCTCCCGGACCTCGACCCCTTCGGGGATCTCGTCCGCCTTCTTGATGAGGGCCGAGTCGAATCCCTGCAGGTAGAGAGGGAACACTATCTGCTGAATCCCGTAATGCTCCGAGATACGTTTCGCCCTCTCGACCTCTCGGCTGTGCCTCTGTCCGTAGTCGAAGGTGAGGGCGACGGCGTCACCCTCCTTCAGCGCCATCGCCAGGATCGTGGTGGAATCTAGCCCGCCCGACAGGAGAACGACGGATAACGTCATGTGCCTCCATCCATTTCGCCCCTAAAATACATTGTCGAGGTTCCGACTGTCAATTCTAAATACCGCTTTGCAGATATCGGCCGGAGACCCATGGGATTCGATCTGTCCGGACTGATCGTCGCCGAGAGACGCGGCATTCCAGACCTCGCAGGCAAGGCCATCGCAATAGACGCCTACAACACGATCTACCAGTTCCTCTCCAGCGTACGAATGCCCGACGGGAAGCCGCTGATGGACAGCAGGGGTCGGGTAGTCTCCCATCTGAGCGGGATCCTTCAGAGGACGACGAACCTGCTGGCGAACGGGGTCCAGCCAGTCTTCGTCTTCGACGGCGTTCCGCACCCACTGAAGATGGAGACCCTCATCGCCCGGAAGGAGCGCAAGGTCAAGGCCGAGGCGGAGTACAAGGAGGCCCTCGCGGCAGGCGACATGGAGCGAGCCAGATCGAAGGCGATGCAGACGACCCGGATCACCGACGACGTGATACTGTCGAGCAGGGAACTCCTGTCAGCGCTGGGGATCCCGTACCTCACGGCACCCTCCGAGGGGGAGGCCCAGGCGAGCTACATGGCAGCCAAGGGAGATGTCTGGGGTGCCGGGTCCCAGGACTTCGATTCCCTCCTCTTCGGCGCGCCCAGGCTCGTCAGGAACATGACAATTAGCGGTCGCCGGAAACTGCCCAGGCAGCAGAGGTACGTCGACGTCGTCCCCGAGGTCATCCACCTCGACGTGGTCCTGAACGAGCTCGACATCGACAGGGAGCAGCTCGTCGGCCTCGCGGTCCTCGCCGGAACGGATTTCAATCCCGGGATCAAGGGGATCGGCCCGAAGAAGGGATTGAAACTGATCAAGGAGCACGGCGACGTCCGGTCGGTGATCGAGGCCAAGGAGTACGAGATCCCTGACCTCGACGAGATCCTCGGTCTATTCCTCGAACCAGAGGTCACCGACGACTACAAGCTGGATTGGCCCGCGCCGGACGAGGAGAGGTTGAAGGCGCTGCTCTGCAACGGTTACGAATTCTCGGAGTCCCGTGTCGAGTCATCGATAAGGAAGATGGCGAAATACCGTGATGCGGCGAGCCAGAAGAGCCTCGAGGACTTCTTCTAGGATCATGTCCACTCGTCGATGTACGAGATATCGCGAGGGTTCCGTTTCTTCTCCTTCGGGTCCAAGGTCACGCCTCCGTCGCCTGGGCGACCGGCGGGGCCTCGGCCTGGCCCTCGATGTACGGCTTCTCGGTCAGGATCAGCGCCTGGATCACGGAACCGTCCTTGTAGATGGTCCTAAGATGCGCTGCCGGTCCGATGACGGTCATCCTCGGAGGGGTCCGTCGTGCGAAGAACCGCTTGAACGCCGATCTCTTCAGGTCGTTGGCGTTGTAGTAACCCTGTATCTCGATCCCTATGAAGGTGTCGTGGTCTATCGACGCCATTGTACGCCTCATGAGGTCCGCCTCCTCGACGGGGGACAGTCCCTCCTCGAGTACCAGCACCTTGCCGTCCATCACCTCGGACAGTATGAAGGCGACCTTCTCCTCCTCGTTCATCGTCGTTAGCTTCTCCCGGGAGATCAGATTTATAGAAACACCGTCGGACATGATATCACCTGAAGTGCTTCACCATCGCCTCGTAGAGGCGCTCCATGTTGTACCCGGTCAACGCGCTGACTGGCACCGAAGGGTGCTGTGGGAAGGCGTTCTTTATCACGGCGGCATCCGTCCCGGGGATGTCAACCTTGTTGGCAACTATGAGTATCGGGAGCTTCCTGGCCTCGAGGTTCCCGAGGATCGTTATGTTCACCTGGGTGAACGGGTCCTCCGAGGAATCCATGGCCAGCAGGATGCCGTCGATCTCGTCGAGCCACTTGATGGCCTCGATCACTCCCTCTGTCGCCTCGCGGGCCCTGAGCCTCGAGTCGTCCTCGCTCATACCGTAGGTGTCGACGAACTCGTGGAAGTCTATCTTCGTCGCGACACCGGGGGTGTCCACGATGTCCAGGCTCAGGCTCTTCTTGCCATGCTTGATGGCGATGTTCTTCTTGACCTTGGTCTTCCTGGTCTCGTGCGGGACGTCGGACACCGATCCCATCACCTCGCCGGCCCAATCCATGACGATCCTGTTCGCTAGGGTCGTCTTTCCGGCGTTCGGCGGTCCGTATATCCCGATCTTGATGTTCTTGCGCCTGAACAAGCGTTTCAGCCAGGAGCGTACTGAGAACTTAGCACGGAGACCGGTGGCTTCCTTCTCCTTCCAGCCCCTGACCGAAACCGGTTCGGGACTGTAACCGACGACATCTGCCTTGTGCATTCCCATCCCGCTCCTGGATGGGAATACCCCTTTATGTAGTTATCCCTCGTTTCAGGTGGAGAACTCACGAAATCGTGCGTTTCAATGGTCATATTCTCGATTTTGTAAAACATGTTCTTGAAACATCGATTCATATTTATCTAGAATGCTGTTTTCAGTATCTAGAGCCCGAAATGAGCCTTTTTCAACGATATTATCCGAGGACGGTCCTTCTACTCGTTTTATATACACTGAAACGCCTTGTCAGGCGGGATGCAACCGACGACCAGGCTGCGTCCATTCAGATGCAAGGAGTGATTGGATGAAACGCGATAGTTTCATTGTTGGGACCAAGTTGTTGTCGATCGTTCTGGCGTTCTGCCTCCTCCTGCCGATGATGAACATCGGTGTGGAGGGTCAGACCGTTTACAAGGAGTCATTGATCAAGGAGACGGGGGACACCGAGGCCTTTGGCGGCGGTGACTACATAGGGATCAGGTTCGGAACGGACGCGCTTTTCGCGGTCGTGTATGGGACCGATGAGAATCCCAACTCGCCGGTGATCTTTGTCAGCATGAACCGTTATCTGGGCAAGGTGAACGTCACCGACACGGAGAACGCGAGCTACGCCCAGGGGGAACCGGTGGCGATACGCACGATCTATGCGGTGCGCCTCGCCTCGTTGTTCGAGTTCAATGATACGAACGGTGACGGGATCTGCAATCTCACCAGGATAGGCACCGGTTTCGGCGCGCTGTCGCTGGTGAAGAACGAACCCATTCTCAAAGCCGTCGATCTCAACACCTCGTGGCAGCCGGGCAATGTCAAGGCAGCCTCGAACAATACCGAGAAATGGAAGTCATGGGAGTTCACCATCACGGCACGGGACCTCCCTTACATCACACCGAACGCGACCGAGGACACTCTCGACATGGTACAGTTCAAGTTCAGCCTGCAGGCCTACATGAGGTCCGCTACATACACAGTCCCTGAGTACAACATCAGGATAACAGCGACCGAGGGCGACCTCAGTTCGGCGGAACCTCCCGAGATCGTCAATACCGAGGCCACCGGTGAACGTACGGTGAACGGGCGGGTCCTCAGATACAGATCGAAGGTCGACCATGTGATCGAGGGATGGGACCTCGATCCGACCAATGAGAACCCTGGGATATTGCTGGAGACGCATTCCATCCTCGGGAACGCCGTGTCCTACGCAATGCTGAAGTGGATCAACCTCCAGTTCATCCAGGATGAGGACAGGGTCGGAGTCCTCGAGTACCGCACCGAAGACGGCCTTTGGACCGTCCAGGAGGACCGGACCACGGATGCGTTCGCCGTAAAACAGCCCAAGAAGCTGATCAATGAAAGATTGGATACCAACGACGACTGGGGCAGGTACAGCCGGTTCTCGTGGGTCAAGAACGTAACGGTCACCAGGAACGGGACCGAGAGTGTCGAGGACATGTACTTCCAGATCCAGGGCGGTAGGAGGATCATATGGCCCGGTGACAACGGTATCTATTCCGGTTATTACGTGATTGGCGGCTTCTCGTATCCCGGAGGCGACAAGATAGTCCACGACCCGGAGCTCTCCGTTACGAACTTCTATCAGCACAACGCCCGAGAGGAGGAGTCCGACGAGGGCAGCGACATGATCATGCCGATCCTGTTCTTCGTCTTCGTGATAATAATGGCGCCGATAATCATCATGGTCTTCAAGAAGTTCTGAATTCGCGGTCAACAATAAGTATGAAGGCACTCTTCCATCGACAATGCAGATCAAGTTCAACGAGCCACTCGTGGAGGGGCTGATCAAGTCGAGACCGAACAGGTTCATCATGTTCGTCGACATCGATGGTGTGGAGCATCGCTGTCACTGTCCCTCGACGGGAAGGATCGGCAATATCGTCTTCGAGGACGTCCCGTGCCTAATGACACCCGCCCAGACCAAGGGCCGGACGACCGACTTTACCGTAGAGGCCATCTCCGTCGATCCGCCCGAGCGAAAGAATAAATCCTGGATAGGCATCAACCAGAACCGTATAAACAAGTACGTCGAGCACTTCATCCGGGAGGGCGCCTTCGACGAAATGCTTCCGGAAGGAGGTGAGATCAAGCACGAGGTCGCGCTCGGTGACTCAAGGCTCGACCTCAAGGTCGGAAACGCCTACATCGAGGTGAAGATGCCTCTGATCGACCTCCCCGTAGGAACCAGGACCAAGACGAAGACCCGTCCTCCGTCGAGGTTCGACCAATTCGACAGATTGATAAAGCACTTCGGGGAGCTCGCCGATCAGAAGGGGGAAGGTTCCAGAGCCATCCTCCTGCTCGCCTTCATGTACGATGCGCCTCCGTTCGTTCCACCTCCCAGGGCTAAGGATAACGAGAGGATCTTCGCTGCAGCGGAGGATGCCCAGGCAAGAGGTGTTGAGAACTGGCAGGTGAACCTGGGAATCGATGGAAATGCGGTTATGGTGCTCGACAACTTCAAGCTCTCTCTGTTCCCCTAACATTCCCGGATCGTGGAATATGATGCTAGGTTATTGAAGACCTGTTCCACGAGAGGGCGAGTGGGCCCGAAGTGATCGGCCTCGCATTATTCCCGGATCGTGGAACATGATGTTAGTTTAATGAAGACCTGTTCCACGAGAGGGCGAGTGGGCCCGCTTGGAATAATCAGTTGGAATACCCGGATCCTCGAAATGCTTTAATCGGATCTAGGATTATTTCGAGGAGAGGAAGGGCCCATCTTCTATGATAGATCAATGAGTAACGATGGGCCCGCCCGGATTTGTGACTAATGATTTTGAGGCGGTCATTTCGGAGTATGCCAGAGTGCTTGAGGAGTTCATGAATCACGGTCCTTCTGAGTTAGGACAGACAGCATAATTGGAGGAATGAAAATATGGAAGCGGCAGCGGAAAACGTGATTGGAACGGCAGCGGAACTCTTTGGTATGGAAGTAGGTGATATCCCTACGGACATCCCGATGTACATGGGAACACCCAACGTAGGGTTCTACTTTGCCTGTCTCCTTTCGAAGGAGATCAGCACTGGTGAGTGGGAGAAGGATGGACAGAAGAAGTCTACTCCCCAGACCGATGCGAAGATCTGGTTCATCGGAGGTCGTCCGGGTGAACCGGTGAATAGCGTTTATGAGATGAATCATATGCGCTATGCCAAGCATGATGCTATGCGAAACCTTGAGCCAGGGGATCTCTTTGTAGCTCATATCTACAAGAGGAAGGGCACCGACAATCGGACCTACGACGAGATGGCGGTCATGTCGTTGGATGATGTCCGAGTCGCAGCGGAGACAATGGCAGAGAGGGCAACTCTGGGGGAGTAATCCCCCTCCCCATTTTTATTGGTGGTTTCGTGGCTTGCATTCTATGCCCTTGTTGTGGTTTCAGGGACTGTGAATCGCACGATTACTGCCCGAGATGTGGATTGTATCTTGGAGTTCCAAAACGTCAAGGTTCTTTGTTCGTCGGGGAGGATATGATTTTGAAAGATGCGTCCCATCCTTCGAATATCCTCCCCTATACTCAAGGAGGCCATCATCCTTGATTGTCCGGTTTTTTCTAAAACGTATATATACGTCAATCCATGTCGTTCCTTTATCGGAAGAGATAGATTGTTGTACCCATTGGAAAAACGCATCGTCACCCCTAAGGGTTCTCTTCCGAAAAGCCCACAACGGGGGATACGTCCGCCACCTGAAATCCGGAATACCAATATTGGTCCCTGCGTATCCCCCAAACTGTGTGGTTATATACACACAACTATTAAGTAAACTGAAATCGTTTTTCTCTTTGGAAGAGTGCCGGGAATTTCCACCTTGTGAGGGCGACATTCGCAAGGCCGGACTCTTCCATATTTCAAGCAACGAGGGGCGCAGAGCACTTGCAAACTTTATTTGGGTGGTCCCCTTCATCCGGATACTGCGTCCCTCTCAGGGGGTTTTCGGTTGAATCAACTCCCTGAGTTTGTATTGAATGAATTATCACAAATTGAAGTTGGTGGACAACGTGGTTATGCTCACTATTTATATGGAAAGGTTGCTTCTGGAAAGACCCGTTACGTTCAAGATTTATTGAATTCGACACCTCATCGTGTTGTTGTATTTGACTATGAAAACGAATACCGTGGTCGTCGTGTTAATGTTGGACTACCTAGATCAATGGTTAACGTAGAATTAGTGCAAGCTCTTCTTCGTACTGAAGCACAATACACGCATTATCTCGTTCCTAGATTACGTGGAGAATCATTTGATTTGAACGGTCTGTCAAAGACCCAATCTGATGCTTTCAACCGTGCAATTGACAAGCTTTCCCCGTTATTCAACGGTCAAGATATCATCAAGGTTTTAAATCTAGAATCACGGATTCGGATAACCCCTCACCCAGACTATAGCCACTTTCAATTAGTGCTTCTTATCACCTCACTCATCCGTCGTTCCAACGAGATTCACCGAGATCGTTTCGGGACGATAGTAGTTCTCGAGGAGACCGAGGGTCTAGAGCGTCACGACGTGAACAGCATGGTCCCAAATCTAATTTTTCAGGGAAGGAAACGAGGAATCGTTTTCTTACTAGTGGGCCATCGGTCTCCTTACGCATTACGAGGTTCTGCATGGGGTCGAGACATCCTTCAGAATATGTTCTCGGTCCACGAATTGAAAGGAGGTGTTCTTCATCGTCGAGGGTGAGACTCCTGGCTTTGAAGACTCTCGAGAGCGCCTCGACAAAGAACATGCAGAGTACATCATGGCATTTAGAAAAGAGATGGTAAAACGAGTTATCGTCTCACTGATGCCATTCATTTTCTGTGGTGCTGTACTTCTCTTCGCTCAGTATTACATGCTTCCTCGAGGAATGATTCGGGAACATCATTACTACGGTCCATACGAACCGATTACAATGGACGAGATCCATATGTTGTACACCTTCGGCCAGGTCATGTCTATAATGGTCGGCATTAATTTCATAATGCGTTTTGCAATGACCGTCGAGACTGCTGTATATTCTGACAACGACAAAACCAATAATTTCGTAGTGATCGCAGAACGTTCCGTTAATGGTGGAATCATCAAGTTCGGCCCTCACCTGTACGAAAAGGCGATGGTCCGTCCTATTCAATATGTCAATCATAGTGGCATCACATTCGCCAATGTGGATCAAGCGAAGATTCACATCATGGGCAAGTACCTTGACAAGGAAGTTCAGTACCATGAGCGTGTAATTAAATCGTCATCTTCACTGATCAAAGGTATCAATATTACTCAGCAGAAAGGCGCATTCCGGGAGGCCGATACTCCATGAAACAAATGAAGGATCCGGCTGTACACCGTCGTCGAATATTTCGAAAATATCGTGCAACCCGTGTTGAGATGTCCCGTTATCGCGTGATGGATCCCGAACTTACTGCAATGAAAGAACGGGCTCACGCCCTTGCTTCATCACTCTGCCTTGTTGATATGGTAGTAGAAGATTTGAATCCTTATCGTAGGACTCTACTCAGTGAGATCTATCGTTCTGTCACGAATGTTCGCACAATCTCGAGGTCAGATGTATTCGCTCGAATTGATGCTCTTGATGATCTCGTAGCGAAGATGGACGCCTACGCCTCCGTATATGGTGGTATGGCATGAAATTCGAATATTGGGCGATTATGTTTGTTATTTCTTTCATATTATATCGATTATTCTTCGACTCATTGCGTCAGTTGTTATTGGAGCGGTTACGGAATGGAATGGAACGGCGCCGGAAACGGAAAACACTGAGAATGTTGCCAAAAATGGCAAAATTTAACCTAAAGGGGTGATACCCTGGCGTATAAAAAGACTCGCAGTAAGAGACTGCGGAAGGGTACACGAGTCAGAGGTTCGTTCCGTCAGCCCTACGGTCCTCGGGGCAGATTCCGAGCTGGCACCGGGAAGTCAGGTAGATGGAAGTCCAAGACCACAACGTACCGGAAGAAGCGCCGTTATCGAGGGAAGGGACGGAAACGTCGTTTCAAGAAGAGTGGACGTCGCCGGAGATGATGTTCGTCTCTTTTTTCAGATGTTGATTGAGGAATTCATTGCCGTAGTATGGACGGTTCCAGCACCGATATCGTTGGATGAAATGGAGACGTGAAAGATATGAAGCGAATGAACGCTGTTGGACTAGGGCTCGTTGCCCTATTGCTTTGCATGTCGATCGTGGCGAGTGTGACCGCAGAAGCTCACACAGTCAGCATCTATAGTTCAGGTGCTGATAGACCAATCACAGTTCGTGATTACGACTGGGATGATGGTGTAGGAAGTACGAACAAAACGAAGACCTTGACCACGAATGAAGCATCATTCGAATTAGACAAGGGTCTTTGGAAACTCATCGACTATCGTAAGGGTGATTCTACTATCATCTATACTGATGAGAACCAATCCTACACACTCAACGACTACGTTACCTTATCGGTGTACGTAGAGGACGAGAATGGATATCCTGTCGAGGATTTCATTGTATCTGCCGAGGGCAGTAACTGTACCTACCGTGGAATTACTGACGATTCTGGTATTAGTGAGATCCTTGTCGAGAACAAGCGCTTCTATGAGATCAAGGGCGATGGCATCAAGAACGAGGCCATCTACGTCAAGGGTAACACCTCAGTTGATGTTCAGGGAGATGGTGATAGCGATAGCCCATATCTCTTCGACCTGAACGCAGATTACCTCGGCGGATCTCTCCTTTACACTCTGATATTCGGACTCATTATCGGAGTTGTTCTGATATTCCTGCTTGGATTGAGTCCTCTTGTCAGTGGTGTACTCGGAATCGTGGTGATTGGCGCATTGTTCCTTGGAATGCTTGTACTCCCTGCAGTACTGATACTTGTGGTACTCATCATTGCTAGCGTGATGGTGGTGTTCTTCCTGGCATCGTACGTTGGGAAACCACTTGCTCGTGGAGTAGGAGGGTCAGGACGTAGACGTTTCTGAGCCCTACCATCTGACAACACGTAAGATACGAATGGAGGCCGGAAAATGCGTCTAACCGCATTGGCTTTAGTTGTGCTGGTAGTCAGCAACGGATTCGTATCGATGGGCTGTCTCAGCGGAGATGGCCCCCCTAATCTTTTTGATGACCGTAGGCCGGTGAAAAGTGCAGGGGCAGTCGGTATGTTAATCCGAATACCTTTCAGTGTTCATGTCGAATCGGACATTAGAACTGAAGGTTCTGCTAAGGTCCAAGATTGGAAGATCTGGGGAGAGATCGGCAATGATCATACCCCTGAACCTACGGTAATCTACCGTCATCAATTTGATGCAATGGTCGGGAATCGTGTAGGTAAGACTGAAGAATACATTCTTAACGGTAGGATCATCAAGGCAGAGCGGAAAACCACAGGAACTGTGATAGGTGACTTGAATACCGATTTCGTTTCAGAAGCAGAAAAGACACCAAAACCGATAACGAATGGTGGAGAGTTCGTCCTTGAAGATATTGGGGACCGTATGAACACTGTTCTTCCATTTTACATTCATGTTGAACAAGCGAGTGCTCTTGGCGATTTCAACACTGTCGCTCATCAGTCTTGGTCGATGATATTCTTCGTTCGCTTCCCTGTTCCAGATATGTACGATGAAGGAGACGATGTTTACTATGATTCTGTTGAGCTGTTCATCCCATTGAAGGAACTCGAGGATCCTTCTGACCTTGATGTAAAGGCGAAAGGTTATGACGGTAATGCAGAAGCGAAATGGACACAGATGCGTGCAGTCACGAAGACATGGCTCGACTTGAGTTGGTTGAGTCAAATGTTCGGATTGCCGGATTTCCGTCTTTGTACAACGGCAAAGATCACGAAACCTGAGATAACGAAGTATCCGACTTGGGATACACCAATACAAGGTGACGATGAGGACCAGGTCGATCTGTATCAATATCGATTACTCGGATAGAGGTGAGATTAATGAAAAGAACATTCGCAAGTAGGAAGATAGTAGCGTTGACTCTTGTTGGGGTCATCGTACTTATGGGATTCACTCCCTTGCTCGAGCTAGTTGGATTAGTCAAGGCCGATGGTGGAGGCCTTGTTCTAACGTATTCTGACGGTAGTGACATGCTTCGATTTACTCAGAACTGGGGTAATGCATACAACGGTTCCGAAGAAATCGTTAATGTAAAGTCTGACAATCGAATCAAACTGAAGAATACCGACGAATCACGACGATACACTACTATTCTGGTAGAATTCCCTGACATGACTGGAGATTTCGCGACCTTCTTCACAGAAGGCAGTTTCAAGGTCACACATAACTTGAACAACAAGAGCTATTACGCCTCGGAACAATCAATCCTGATCGGTGGTTTGTCGCTTGAGAAGGGAGATTCGATTCGTATCCGTGTGTTCTTACTGAACGTTTCAACCTCATTGCGTGGATACTTGACAAACATCTTCACAATCACAGCATACTACACGCCATTAGCATCGATGCATATCAAACCCGAAATGTTCAACCTTGTTGGTCTAGCTCGAGGTGATGATCCTCCTCCGCAGGGTGAATCTGGCGGTGATGTTGCAGAGAACGTTCAGATAACAGTGGAGATCTCCGATGCGGCAACCTATTGGAACTTTCCAACGGCAGTTGTCCAGGGCCCCTCTGCCACTATCAATCAATTGAAGGTAACAAACGTTGGCAATGTTGTGATTGACCACATCAATTTCGAGGTGTCGAACTTCGTCAAGGATGCTGATATCATCTATGTCGATCAGAACTTTCAGATAGTGCCTACGGCACCTCCTGTTCCTATCGAAGATGATACCGCGTCAGATGGTAAGTTTACGTGTACCTATACTCCCGTGACACCACTAGCACCTTTGGCATTTTTATTATTTGATGGTGTCATCAAGGATGTTGATCCGACTGAACCAGAAGGTGATTACTATTGTAACGTCGAAGTGCAAGGAGTGAATGATGCATACGGGAACAGTAATCTCGTTGACATCTTCCAGGGAGAATATTCCAGCGGTGCTGACTTTCTTTTAACAATGGAGTACAAAGAGAAAGTAACGAATAATGCGAAGACGAAATTAGGTTATGGAACCCTGATTCCAGATCAGGATAATGATGCTGTAGATACTGTCCGTATCAAGAATGAAGGAACATACGACGTTGATTCGATTGAAATAACAATGAATCCGATGCTCGGTCCTGGTACACCAATCAGTTTCGAAGATGCAAAACTTTGTGAATACATGAACGAGGAGGTCAATTTCGATTATCTTGACAGTCTTGGTCACGGTGCATTAGATCCATTCCCAATCCTAGCAGGTAACAACAAGAAGTTCACTGTCGACGAACTACCGATTCCATCAACACAAGCTCCAGGTTCCTATTCCGGCACTTTCTTGTTGATATGTTGGGTAGGTCCTGCCCCTGTACCTCCAAGCAATTCATCTACATCGAATTGGGCGTATTCACGGGATCGTATACCTGTCCAACTGAACTTTCCTCCCATTACACAGGAAGAGCCTCCGAATGGTTCTCTGAACCAGACCTTTGTCGGTCGTTCCGGCACTGATGGAGACTCTTGTCAAGTTGCATTGACGTATAACGATTTCAATGACAAATTACAGTTCCGGGCCCCTGTAACAGATGGCACTGAATCAGAGAACTCTATCATCCTCACGAACTTCGATTCGTTTGTTATCAACGAGATAATCTTTGCTTTTGATCCCGTAGAGAACATAGACGGTGGTCAACTGACTCCGAGCTACTACGTCCTCTTCACTAACACGGCTCAAGGCTACACCAGAGAGCGTTATAATGGCGATTCTAACGCCACTGTGTACGTCTACGACAACGGTGCAGTTCTCATCGGTACTGGAACAACTAATCGTCAAGCATTCGTTGAAGTGTTTATTCTCGACCAGGACGGAAACTATCAACAGACCACTGATTACTGGGGCAATTACTCAGTTCAGGTGAAGGACCCTGAAGATGCGTATTACAATGTCTCGATAGAAGCCCAGAATTGGACCTCCGATGACTTCGTTCCTGCATACAGTTTCGCCATCGATTTAATTCCAAAACGCATCGACGCTTCACCAGGTAATGTTGAAGTCATGAACTTGATGATCTATAATCGCGGGAACGCTCAGGACACGTTCTTCGTCGAGATTGACACTGACCTCCAATACACTACCACTGAGGACATTGACAATGAGATCCTTGTCGCCGGCGGTAAAGCGGTTAATATCACGATGACCCTCAAGATACCATATACCGTTGGTACTGAGAAGGTCGATGTTCAAGTGACTAACATCGAAGGCGTCTCTAAGGAGATAACTGGAACTGTTGACATTGCCTTGGAGAATATGTTCGGAGGTAACTTCCTGTTATATGTGTTCATAGGACTTCTGATACTGTTGTTGTTGCTACCTAGAAAACGAAGATAATGTGACGGAGGACCATCTACATGGAGTGGTCCTCAACGCCTCCTTTGATAGACAATGTCATTGTCCTTGGCTACTCGCGAGCAGTACGCCAGGGCGATATCATCTTTGATGAGTACGTTGAGGCCCTCCGTGAATATTTGACCAAGAACTCTGACCTATTCTACCAAATGTCAAGATCGGGATTACCTAAATTCCGATACCAACCCGATGTCCTCCGGAAGCACTATGCACGTCATGGATGGGGTGCAGCAACATCGAAGGCAAAACCTTGCGTTGAAGGATACTACCAGATGAAGAACAGTCAACTAAGGATTCAGGGTAATGCTATCCGCAATCAGAAAGCGGGTTATGGTCTGGACCTTGACTATGACGGGTACAAACGGATTGTGATGAAATCTGACAACTTCATTGATGTTGACTTGGCCGGCGTTTCAGAACAAAAGTTAATGGATGACAATCGTGCCTCTTTACCGAAATGGTATGACGTTGATCGAATGATGGTCACCGGTCTTGAGAAGGTAGGCCTCGAGATCCCCGAATACATGGACGTTCAAAGGCTCCACGAACAGATGGTCATCAAACACGTAGAGGTTGCCAAGGACTACATCTTCGAGGACCACACCGCAACAGCTGTCATGCGTGAGATAATCAAATTCTTCTATGACCAAGGAGTAGACCTCGCCTCGAAGTTAGGCTTCGCAGTCAATGTCCATTCAGACCCACGGTTCCAATCTAACTCCGTCATCTGTACCATGTTCAACAACCGTGGCAAGGTTAAGATATACGCTAAAGCACTTGACAGGATCCGTTTCGAGATAATGATAGAAGGAGACAACTTCAAGAAACGCAAGGTCAGTTCTCAGGTTGGAACGGTGTTCGATTCTGCTTACACCAAGGGTAGTCTTTGGACCAAGTTCGTAAATCCTATCCACGAGAGTTTCCCAATCGAGGACATCATCGATGGTAGTGCGGATGTCAACGATGATCTTCTTGAGATCGCCTTGAAGGTTGGCGCCGTGAATGAAGATGAGGTTCGTTTTTGGGATACTTTGCGTCGACGTGGATACGTACAAAAACATGAGGTTCCAGATAAGTATAGGAGCTATGGAAGTAGACATTTAATGAGAGCGAAATTAATTGGTGGCCAGTATTACTATGAGCTTGATTCAGAGTTAGTGAAGAAACAAGGAGTGAAATTGAAAAAGGTAAGAGTCGAGAAATCTGGAAACATTGTTGGAGATAAAGTAGTCTCAGATGCAGTAAATACGTAGGTGTTGTAATGATTTTGATAATGGAATTAAATCCTCCTGTATGCATCGCATGGATTGTGATCCTCGGCGTAACATACTATCTTTACCGTCGCTCTCGAGGATATTAGTGGTCTATCAGAGGCATCCAAGTACGTGGCGTTGTTTCACCGTGTGAAACGACGCACTTTACTATCGTCTATTTTTGTTCTGATGCCGTTTCCTGTAACCTTTAAAACGCAGTTCAGTCCCTACCCTTTAGGAGGCCGAATAGAGGGGCGGTTTCAATTCTTCTTCTCATTCTTCTCCCTATTCTCCGTGCCCCTCTCGGCCTCCGTGGGGAGGGGGCCGACCTGGGGCCCCGCAGGGGCCCCCTATGAATCTAATTTAAGGTCGGCAGGTTGAGAGAAATAGATGTATCGTAAATCGAAAATCTAAGAAAACCCAGGCCAACTCTCAAATATATTGGAGAAATGAGGTTGAGAATTATTTGGCGAGAATTGAATTTACAATAAATAACGGAAAAAATGATTTCAGAAAATGGCGATTAATTATTAAAACGGGAATGTATATGTGAAAATGAGATGTTGTTTAAAGGAATGTTGAATTATTGATATTAATTTATACTTGTGAACATAAATTATATATGGTGTAAATTGATAGATGATAAGATTCGATTAGAGATTCGCAGAACTAGATAATCTAGTGATGTGGATTTATCGAATGCGGGGGCTCAGATATGATAGGTGTGATAGATGGTCTTATTGAGAATGATAATCAACGATCATCGGCGATAAGTATTTATAACGTTACAAACTTAAATATCGATAGGCAGTATAGGACCGCTAATCCCTTAAGCGAAGAGAAAGAGCAGAAGGATCAGCAAGTTGTTATGTCACCGGCAGGTTTATATAATTTTCAGCTAATAATAAATTGGGAGAAGGCGGTGGTGTGAAATGGCAGAGGCAAACAAGATGGAGAAAGTACCAATAACTACGATTCTTTTTCAAGTTCCGGGAATTGTTTTGATTCTCGGGTTAGTCGTAATGATCCTTGGAGCATTACTAGAAGTATGGATTGGTGGGTCGTTATTTTTATTTATAATAATGATTGGATGGGCAATATTGATCGTATCACCGTTTATTGCTAAGAAATATTATTGTTAATATTAGTTAATATTAAATATACAGTTCTCATATTAGCTTGTGAGGACTAGTACTGGGGTGTTAGTTAATGGTTGGGTATTTATCACAATATATGTGGTTATTGACCAGCGGATTATTACTTGTTTCTTTTATTTTTGGAATGATTTCTGCATATGTCTACGATTGTGATGGTAAACTAGGATTATTATTGTTAATTTTAATGTCATTTCTCGCATCAACAGCAGGTATAATGGCAACTATGGCTGTTAAAACTGAAAATGAGGAACGGATGAAAATAATATCCTGTAAACTATATTCGAAATAAAGTTGTTAATACTAATAACAACTTCTTGATAATTCATCATAACGATTAATTGACGTTGTTGGGTTAAGCAAAATGTAATTGATTGAGATTATCCTGTAAATACTTTCCAAAACTGTTCATCCTCAATTTGCGTATCATGATGATAGATTTCCTTAATTCCGTTCAGGATAACACGAACATGGTATCGAAGAAGCGATAGATCCTGAGAATATTCTTCCGTAATATTCGCTTGACATTTTGACATTGTATTGTATGGTTTGTATCGGTCACCACCGACATAGTAGCCGAATATCCGACTTTCAATATGATTCGTATAGTTATGATAGTGTAGAGCTCCTTGAATATATGTTGTCCGATTAGATTCATGGATCCAAACGATATTAACGTCTGAGTCAAATTCTACAGTGATATTCTTACTTAGCTCGGAGATAAACTGGTCAATGTATTCAAGATAATTCGTATCTCCAATACTTGTGAAATTAACGGAAGAATTTGCTCCGTGATACATGTAACCAGGATCGGTTTCATCGTATGATGTAGGATCAACACATCCGATGATCAGGATTGATAACACGATAATGGTCCCACAGCTTAGTAATTGCATATGCGTTGGAATGATAATAGCCATAATATATCTTATGGAGATTGTTACACAATTAGATCAATATTGAACTATGAGAATTCTACAAGTAGAGCATCGTTTTGCCTTAACGAAATTATTCTTAGGTCGCGCAGAAAAGTGGAAAAGAAGTTCTTCCGCTTTCCATCCTTTAGGTGTAGTTGACCAACCTAATGCATAACCTGATTTTACAAAGTATCCGTCTTCGAGATGGTTTGAACATTCTGGGCATCTTTCCGTCGATAATTCATTTGTCATTTAATCTACCTTTGAAATAATACCCAATCCGATTGAAATCAATCCTATTGTGACGTTGAGCCCAATAGTTATCGGCGTAAATCCATGGATGAATCCAAGCACGATCCCGCCTACTAGAATCGCAGAGCCGATACCCACGAGATATAGTCTTGTTCCAAATAACCAGGCTTGTTTTCCTGTCATGTCTTTAAACTTAGTTTGATCCTTTGGCATGTTGATCCCAGGAGTACTAATGTTGACATTTACTTAAGAATGTCGCATATCTAGCAATGTGCGTCACTTTGGTTATGAATTTGAGAAGGCCACTTGAATGGTTCGAGATCTCACGTTCAATTTCTATCAAGCAAGGAAAGGATCGAGATCAAGGATTTTGCATAATTGTGATTTTGAGCGAACCAATCGACTTCGTAAAGAAATGGTTAGGAATTAGATATATCAATAGCGCCTCCTGGTCTTGATTGAATGTCAGAATCTGAAGGATTCTTCGTCGACGTCGATGCGAAATCCAAACTCGAGAGCGATACAGAACTTGGATACCGTGCAGAAGTCCAATATCATGGAGATGTCTTCATCGGTAGAGTCATCTATAATAAAGATACCAGTGAGGTGTCTGTACAGATCAAGATTGGAGATCATATTGGAATACGTTCAGTAGATTATATGAATATAGAACAGTTAAAAGATTTTCTTGAGGATCCTATGGATATATTCCGAATACTTCTAGATGATTATTTTAATACAGCAATGTAGATATTGTTCACTTGGTTCTTAGTTGTTTGAGTTGTTTTACGTCGAATTCAAATAGGCACTTAGGGCATGCTAGGACTACATCTCTACGGAGAGCTTCCTCGTAGTGTTTGTAAAGGAATTGGAGTCCGAATTCACATTTGGGACAAATGAATCCGATGTAAATTTCACTCATAATTGACTGATTTCCTCAACTAGTAAAAACGTGCGTAAAAAAAAGGTCATAATCGAGATATGACCAATTCTCATTGACGCTTCGTGAACTGATGGTAAGATGTACTAGCTGCAACGTTTCAAGTTACTATGCAAGTTACGTCCGTTGTGTAAAATGCGGTACCGTAATCTGTTATCTTTGTCAGCATCGCCAGAACGGTTGTCCTGACTGCGGCAGTGATCAATTCACGTCCTTCAAAGAAGTGATGTGATATAATTTAAAGGAGTCCTCGAGGTACCTGAATTGAATATTTGAATTAGACGGGATTTGCTTGTTATTTAAAGCTGTGAATATATGTTTGAATGTAAGATGGAGTTGATTATTAGATTGATTTTTCAATATTTAGGAGTTTGTTTTTTTGATATTCGGAAATGTCGTGTGAATTCTGAACGATGATTTTCTTAATTAGTTTTTTTGTTTCGAATGCTTCGTTGACTTGTTGGTTTTTAAATATTGCATTCAAAATTGATTCTAATTCGGTTATACTAAATCTTGAATATTTACGAATACGTGATATTATGAGATTAGATTGTTGAAAAGAATCACTAAATTTTAGGTGTTGAATGAGATGAAAACGAAGGGAAAATGATCCGGTTTCAATTGCATCAAGAATAGCGTTTGGTAAATTTGCTTGATTTGATTTATAGGAAATTCCTTGAATTTCATATAGAAAACCGTATGGTTCGAGCGTGACAATAATCGGGATAATGACTTTATTTTTTTCATAAGCGATCCCTGATTCTTGATCACACCATGGAGATGATTTGAATTCGTTTGAGAGGAATGGGATAAAAAAATCACAGTTTTTCAAATTTTCTAGGATTGTGTGCTTCCAGTTTTTTGAAGGGCTAATATGAAGATGAGCAAGAAAGCAATTGAATCCATATAATTCAAGAATATTAACTACTGGGGTTAATAATGTTGCCTCGGAATGATGATGGCTGAAGAATATTAATGGCTGTCGCTTGTTCATACAGTAGAATACCGTAGTCATTAGTTAAAAATATGTAAAAAATAGGTCAGGAATCACTTATCGTCATCTTTATATCGGTTTTGAAGTTCGAGGAGGTGGTGGCGAATGGCTGATCTCATGAAATCAGCGCGGTTTGAATATCCCGCTTGAGGATAAAGTTTGAGAAATAGGTCTATTTGTTCAAGCAGATTAACTGGGATACTTACACCTTGATATCGGGGCATATGTCGATATCAGTGTAGTAGAATATGTAATATGTTGTCCTATTATCGTTAAATATAACGAAAACAGGAACATATATATAGTGATAATGGATTGCTGAATATAGATGCCCGTTGAAGTGGTCCCAATGAATCTGTCGGGTTGGAGCGATGTAGAACGGTGGCAACGAGAGCTACGCGCAAAGGGAGTTGCCGAGACAACAATACACGAATATGAAACTGTAATTCATCGATTGCTTGAAGCTTCAGACAAACTAAACTTATCATTACCACAATCATGGACCATTGAAGATGTTGGTGCTGTTCTTGATGCGCACGGCCGTGTGAATTGGCATCATCGCGTTTTGAAGATCTATTTGAAGTTCCTTGGAAATGATGTACTTCAAAAATATAAGATACTGATTCCGAAACATCAACATGTTGGTCGATGGTTGACAACACCCCAAGTTAAAACCTTACTTAGAGAATCACAAGTTCCAACTGAACGTATGGTAGTTCACCTTATGGTTCTTCTAGGACTTCGTCGTGTTGATGTTCTTCGACTTCGTATCGACGACATCGATATGAACAGGAATCGTATTCGTGTACGCGGTAAGGGATACCGTGATGGAAAAGAACGTGATATTCCTTTTAATCCTTGGACCAAGGAAACATTCAAAATATATTTTCAATATCGAGACCTTCAAAAACAATTGATTGAAGCAACTCATCCCGGAATGGGTATTGAGGATTCTGGTCAATTGATAATCTATCGGTCTAAGAATCAGTTGAAAGGTTACAAACGATCTTCAATTGATTTGATTATTAAACGAATCTCGAAACGATGTGGTTTCGATTTCAGCGCTCATGATCTCCGTAGAACCTTCGGTCGTCTAATGTACGACGAAACGAAGAACGTTGCTACAGTGAGTTATGCTCTAGGTCATTCCAATACCGAAACGACGATTCGGTACCTTGGAATCAACTTTGATGACGTTCAAAATGGGCTCGCAAAGGTGACTGATGCTTTGTCGTCTTTGGGTCCCCAACAATCTCATATAAACAACGAGGTGATTGATAATGGCAGAAATGTCTCTGAAAGTGCCGAAAACGGACGCTAGAGAGGAAGTGGGCCCGCCCGGATTTGAACCGGAGTCCATGGCTCCCAAAGCCACGAGGATCGGCCAAGCTACCCTACGGGCCCAGTAAGGCAATGGCAGAATGTTCACCAGTATATAAGAATCGCACCATGGGAAAAAATAGAAGTGGGGGGGTCAGTGAGGAAGTCCCCCCCAACAGATGGGATGGTGTGCTCACGCTACCGCATGAACTGGGATGGTATCATCGTGAATGTCGGTCCTGTATGTCGTCTCCATGAAGACATCGTACGACCGCTCGAAGGTCTCGCGGGAGACCTCGGGGAAGGCCCTCCTCGCACGGACCAGGAACTCGTCATGGTCCACGGGTCGGGACAGTTGCGTCACGATCCACAGGCCGAGGCCGTTTATGTGATCGTGCATCGTTATCGGGTCAACGCTTCTCATCGGTGGAAGAAACGCGTCTTTCTTTATATACTACGAGCGAGGGGTGGGGTGAAAGTGAAAGTGTTCTCAGGGCTCCGGTCCCGATGATCATCGCCCCTTTCCCACTCGAAAACCCTTTTAACGATGGGACCGTATGAATGTTCGATGTATGAACCTCCGTACGATAGTCCTTACCCTCCGCCATGGTACGGCGAGGAGAGACGTCGCCCGGATCCCGGCTATAGATCGCCCTATGGGTACGGCGAGCCGGAACCGCGGAGCACACTGCCAGGATCCCTCCTGCTGCTAGCAGGACTCCTGGGTGTCATGAACGGGATCGTGCTCCTGATGCAGAGGGACCAACTTGCCAGAATGCTCGACGACTGGGGCTTCGACGCCTCGGGCGAGATAATCACCTACACCGCCGTGGTCTACATGATCCTGGCCCTGTTCCCGCTCATGGGCGGGTTCCTCCACCTCATGGGAGGCAAGCCCGGGATAGTGAAGCTGATGGCGGTCTTCGGGATCGTCTCGTTCGGTCCGATGCTTCTATCCAGCCTGCTCTCGCTGATAGCGCTGATCCTCCTGACCAAGAGCGGCCAGCCCGAGTACGGGAGATATCCGAGGTACCCTCCGCCGCGCGGGGACAGGTACGGCTATGGTCCGCCTCCGCCCCAGCACTACGGACCACCCGATTATCCGCAATACGGTGATCCCTACGGGCCCGATCCGTACTCACAGTATCCATGGGACATGCCTTACGAGGAGCCAGCCGAACCGAGACCCAGGCGGCAGGCGCCTGTGCGCCGATCGGGGCCGCCCAGGTCCTCGAGGCCGACCGCGAGGAAGCGGCCCGTGAAGAGGGTGGTCAAGAAGAAGCCTTCGGGACCCGAGGGAAGGCCCAAGGACCCGCCGACAGAACCCCCAAAGGAAGGGGAATAGTCGTTCACGCCTCGACGACCACGCTCGATCCGTCGTCCATTGTCTCTACAGAGAACACATGCTCCAGACTGTCCCTTATCTCACCTACGTGACTGATGAGGACGATCTGGCCGAACTCGCCTTTCATCCTGCTCAGCGATGTCAGTATCGCTCTCCGTCTGGACTCGTCCTGGCTTCCGAAGACCTCGTCCAGAACGACCATGTTTATAGGCGCACCGCTGCGCCTCGTGAGTATACCGCTGATGGCCATCCGCAGGCTCAGGCTGATGGCGTCGACCTCGCCGCCCGAATATCTGCTCACATCGTACCTCTCGCGTCCCTCCACGATCGAGACGTTGTAATCGCCGTCGATCTCTATGGACGAGTAACGTCCGTCGGTGAACCGCGATAGCCATTCCGAGGACAGGTCCATCAGGTCGCCCCTGACCTTGCCTATCATGTGGGTGCGGAAACCACGAAGCAGTTCCCTCAGGGTCTCGTGGAGGTTGATGTCCCTGCGCACCGCGGCGATCTCCTCGGCACGCTTCACCAGGTTCTCAATCTCCCTGTCGATGGACACGAGCGATTCCTCGAGCCGCGCCACATCGGCTCGTCTCTCGTAGAACTCCTTCTCCCGTACGGACTGGACCTTCCTCGCTGAGCGCACCTCGTCCCGGACGCGCTCCATGTCCTCGCGCGAGAATCCCATGTCCTTGACCTTCATCTCAAGGGACGCGATCTCCCTCTCTGCGGAGCGTTTCCTCTTGAGCTCCACTGCCTCCTCGTCCACGAGCCCGCCCTTCCTGGAGACCTCCTGCTCGGTCCTGACGAGCTCGTCCCTCGCCTTCCGGATGGCGTCCAGCCTCTTTCCGAGTTCCTCTGCTTCCGCGGGATCGATCTCGGACTCACCGATGGCCTTGAGCTCCGCCTCGAGTCCGTCGATCTCCGATACCAGACCTTTTCGCCTTTCAATGAAGCCCTCGGTCTCCTTCCTTGCGGACCGCCTGTCCTCGAGCTCCTTCCGGGCCCTCTCGATCGTATCCTTCAGACCGGCTATCCGCGTTGAGATGTCCCTCAGGACGGATTCCCTCTCGGCAACGACCTCCCCCGCCTTTCCGTGGAGGTTCTCGGCCTCGGCCATTATGTCCCTGTAACGTCCCATGAGGACGTCGTAGTGGTCCTCGAGCGGGCGTTCGCACTCGGGGCAGACACTGTCCGGGCCCTTCTCCTCGAGCTCGTCAAGGCGGGTCCTGACGACCGCGATGTCCTTCTTCGCGGACTCCGCATCCGTCCTTGCGGACCCGAGAGACCGGTTAGTCTTCCGCTCCTCCTCCTCGGCCGTCTCGAGCTCCTTCTCGGAGGTCCATATCGCATCCTCTATCTTGGTGATCAGTTCATCGTAACCTGCCATGTCGGGTCGGCCCTCGAGTCGCGACGAGATCCTCTCGACCTCCTCTCCCCGGGTCTCGATGTCGCGCTTGACCCTCTCGGCGCGCTTCCTCACCTCGTCGAGGCGGGCGAGCTCCTTCATACGTTCCTCGATCTCGGCCAGGCCCTCCGTCCTCGCCTTGAGGTCCGGGATCGAATCCTCAAGTCCGGCGATGGTCTCGAGGTCCTTCCCGATCCTCGCAAGAGCGTCCTTCGCAGCCTTCAGCTCCCCAGCGGCCGCCGTCCTGCGGCGCTCGATCTCGGCCACCTCGCGCTCACGCTCCTCGACCTTCTCGAGGTCCACCTCGAGCCTCTCCACGGTCTCGCGTGCCTCCGCCATGGACGACTCGAGACCAACGAGGTTCTTTCTGGCAGACGAGAGTTCCTTCCTTCTCTCCTTCCGCTGGGCCTCGATCTCCGGCTTCCTCTCGAGGTCCCCCTTCCGGGCGGACACGGTCGAGCGGAGCTCCGTCGTCCTCTCGCGGGCCTTCGCGATGGCCCTGTCGATGTCCTCCAGGCCCATGAGCCTCATGACCAGCTCCTTCCTCTTGCTGGGGATGCTCTCGATGAGCCGGTCGGTCTCCTTCTGCATGGCGTAGACCGAGATCCTGAAGGGCTCGTACCTCATGTTGAGGTCCTCCTCGATCCTGGCGTCCACGGCCTTGGACGAGTCTGCGATCACCATCCCGTCGACGATCAGCCTGGCCTGCTGAAGGAGGTTGACACCCTTCAGCTCCCGCATTATCTCGTAGTTGTGCCCATTGAAATCGAACTTCAGGGTGACGGAGCACGGTTCCGCGCTCGACGCCGAGGAGGTCCTGACGTTCTCCTTCCCGCCCCTGTGCTTCAGGGCGGGCGAACCGTACAGGGCGAAGGCGATCGCCTCGATGAGAGTGCTCTTTCCCGAGCCGTTCTCGCCGATGATACCTATGATGCCTTCGGGGAAGTGGACCTCTGCGTTCCTGAACCGCCGGAAGTTCTGGAGCGTGAGCGAGACGAGCCTCAACGCCGCACCTCCTCCAGGATGTTCAGTCCCAGGGAGAGGACCGCGTCCTTGTTCACGTTCTCCACCGGCGTGTCCCTGAGATAGGCCTCGAACTCCGAGGCCAGGTCCCCGATCCTCTCACCGCGCGGGGCCCCAACCGACGACTCCGCCAGCTCGTGCGAGATATCGAGATGCAGCAGCCGCTCGCCGGACGAGCGGAGCTTCCTGAGGTCCATGCTGCGGAACTCGTCCCGAGCGATGTCCACGAGTTTGATCTTGAGCAACGCTCCATCCGGTGCACCATCGATGGCCTTGCCGACGTCCCTCTCGATGTCCTCGTACCCGCGGCGGGTGCAGTCGACCTTGACGTAGTCCATCCTCCGGCCCTGCCTCTCGATGAACTCCCAATCGCCATTGTCCAGGTCGACCAGCACAGCACCCTTCGGGTCCTTTGCCTCCGCGAAGCTGAACCTCTCGAGGGAGCCGGAATAAACCACGTTCTTTCGAATGACATGGTGCTGGTGCAGATGGCCTAGCGCGACATAGTCGAAATCCTTGGGGATCTCGGTGTCGTCCACCTTCATCTGGGATATCTCCGCATAATGGTTCTCCACGCCGGAGACGGCGCAGTGGATGGCGGCGATGTTGTACCTCGCATCCCCGTCGGTGACGAGGGACGCCATCGACTCGTCCCTCCTGTCCCCGTCGAACGTGTGGGGTACCCCATGGAAGGCCACGTCCCCAATGAGGACCTTCTCATACGAACTGTACACGGCGTGGACGTTGGTCAGCTGCTCGAGCACCCTGAAGACGCTGCCTGTGCGGCGCAGTCTGGGTGTGGAATGGTTGCCAGCGATAACGGCGAACGGGACCCCGGCCTCTCCAAGTCGTTTGATACCGGAAATGGCCTCGACAAGCGCCCTGTTCGTCGGCCTCGGGGAGTCGAACATGTCGCCCGAGTGGACGACCAGGTCCACCTTACTGTCGATGGCCGTGTCCACTGCCCAGTGGAACGCCCTGTAGGTGTCGACCTCGCGCTGGTTCAGACCAGCGTACTCGTCCCCTGCCGGGGCGATCCTCGTGAACTGACGGAACCCAAGGTGGGAGTCCGACATGTGTAATATCTTCACCTTTCCGTGAACGGCCTCGGTCTATTAAAATCAATTGCCGGGAGAGGATGATGAAAGTCATTTACAACGTCTGAAAGAGGCGCTCGTCCCCGCTGAGGTCAGGGGACAACGCACCTCGCTAGGACTAGGATAGGGGCGTCGTCTTTGCCGATTGGTTTTCCATTACGATTGTAACAGGTGTGTGACAAATTATAAATCGGACTCGTTCCTAGGGTTGCCGATGAAATCCATCGCAGTCCTGGTGTTAGCGCTGCTAGTCATGCCGACGATCGCTGTTCTCGGTGATGCCCCGCAGCCCGCCACCATGGACGGCGAACCTGAAGAGGATACTGCCACTCCGATCGATACGATCGGTCCGGAGATCATTTCTGAACAGAACCCATCGATCGTTCCACGAACGGACGTCGGGGCCGATTCACGCCCTGTCCATCTGCGGTCGGGGATTCCCGGAGAGGGTATCGATTACCTCGGTCCCGGCCTTTACATCGTTCAGTTCTCGCTGACCTCCGACATCCCGATCACCGAGATGGAGGCAGCGGGCGCGACCTTCTACGAGAGGGTTCCCGAGACCGCCTGGATAGTCGACCTCGAGACCGAACCCGAACACGACGAGATAGACAGGCTATTTCCATTGACGGCGGAGATGAAGCAGCTCGCCCGCGGCAGCGACATCAGGGTGGTCCCGACGGACCCGATGGAAGCATTATCGGATATCGCACTGCTCGGCATCACCAGCGCCATCGTCGGGGAGTACCTGCGATGCGATGTCACGGCGGAAGGCGCATTCGCTATCGCCGGGCTGCAGAGCGTCCTCTACATCGAGGATTGGCCTGACAACAGACCTCTTGTCGACGTCGCCCGTGGCATCGTTGAACCTGTCATGATCTCGGATGATTACGGATTCAACGGCACCGGCCAGATAGTCGCCGTCGCCGACACGGGACTGGATACCGGCGTGATCAACGCCTCCATGCATCCGGACCTCCGTCACAATGTCATCGCGATCACCGATTTCACGACCTACGGACCCGACGACGACGCGGCCCACGGCACCCATGTGGCCGGGACCATTGCCGGATCCGGCGCCGCCTCCGGAGGGAACATCACCGGAATGGCACCCGGAGCCAGGATATACTTCCAGGCCGTCGCAGACGACAGCGAGGGATTCATCGGCGTCTCACCGCTCTATCCTTTACTGCAGGACGCATACGACCAGGGGGCCCGGATACATTCCGACTCGTGGGGCTACGAGACCAACGATTACACCACTGACTCCAGGGCCGTGGACAAGTTCGTGAACGACAATCCCGACATGATCATCGTGATCTCCGCCGGGAACTCCGGCACCGACGCCAACGACGACGGGATCGTCGACAGGAACAGCATCCTGTCACCCGGAAACTCGAAGAACGGCATCGCGATCGGTGCGTCGGAGACCCTCCGTACCGAGGGAGGGTACTCCAACTACACTTGGCACGATCTGTGGGCAGGCGACTTCGATACCAACCCCATCCGGAACGACACGACCTCGGACGATACCGAGGGCATGGCTGCCTTCAGCTCCCGCGGGATGACGTCCGACGGCCGGATGAAGCCGGACATCGTTGCTCCCGGGACCAACATAGTCGCGGTCAGGTCCCAGGTCTCTGGCGACACGCTCTGGGGCGTCTATGATTCAGACTACCTCTACTCGGGTGGGACCAGCATGGCCGCCCCTGTCGTATCTGGCGCAACGGCCATTCTCAGGGAGTACCTCGAATGGCGGACCCCCTCCGTCCCGGCGTCCCTCGTCAAGGGGATACTGATCGCCACGGCGGACGACATGGCGGGTCAGTACGGAAATGGTGGCGCGCTCGATCCCATCCCGAACGTCCACGAGGGCTGGGGGCGTATGAACCTGACCCGGGCCCTCGACCCCGAGCGGGTCCTCTTCGTCGCCACCGGACCGACCCTCACAACGGGACAATCACAGCAGTATTCGGTGCCCAATATCGGCACGGACCAGCTCAGGTTCACCCTCACCTGGTCGGACGAGCCCGCGAGCGCCCTCGCGAGCGTCGCCCTGATAAACGACCTCGACCTGACGATAGAGGCACCTGACGGAAGGTCCTACAAGGGCAATATATTCGACGATGGGCACTCCGTGACCGGAGACCTGAACGCCGATCCCGACTGGGACAATGACGGCAACGGTTACGACGACAGGAACAACGTCGAGTGCGTGTACTTCGATTCGCCCGACCTTGGATGGTACACGATAACCATCTCCGCACGCGACTCCGCCCTCGGTCAGAACTTCTCCCTGGTGCTTTACGGCGATACGGGACCCGACTTCGCCGTCCAGGACATCGCCCTGAGCGAGACGCCCGTCCTCGGACAGCCGGTCAACATAACGGTCACTGCTCCGAACAACGGACTCCTAGGTCCCTGGAACGGGACCCTCATCCCTTCGCTCAGGACCAACCTGTCCTTCGTACCGAACGACGGCGCCTACGTTCACAACGGATCGGCGGCGCTCTTCGTTGGCGATGACGGCGACGCCGTGCACCTGGGGACCTC
>JANQNK010000011.1 GCA_028279595.1 Thermoplasmatota archaeon | reverse complement strand
CTGAATATCGTAAAATCGTTAATCAGTTCTTTGAGGTGACCATCCTGGATCGTCCAAGACTCGATATCGAGGGTGCCGTGCTCTCTCTCCCAAAGCGCCACATTCTGCTCCAACCGCACCGTGATTTCTCCGTTGGATGACGAAAACTCGTCGATGATGCGTTCCATTTCATCCATGCGTTCCCGACTGGCATTGATCATATCAAGGAAGTCATCGGAGAAAATGTCGAGACTCGCGATATCTCTCTTCATCCGATCAACGATCGTCGACATCTCGCCGGTCGTATCCCGCAGGGAGATTTTCAGATCGTCCAGGACCCGTTGGACCCGCCGCATCGACTTGTCATGCATGTCCATGGCGTCTTCGGCCGTGCGCTTGAGTTGTCCGGCCATACCCATGGTCTCATCGACGTGACTATTGATCGTCGTGATTACGTCCTCCATGTCCCGTACGGTGTGGGCCATCGCGGCGAGTGAGGCCTGCTTCGCCGACTCGATTTTTGCTGCTATGGTGATATTCCAAAATCCCTCGATAGAATCCTGCAACATCGCGGAAGATTCGCATACGCTATCGAACTCGCCCAAAAGTGAAAGACCGTTTCCCGTCAGATTCCGCTGCAGGGCATCCATCTGTTGCGCGAGTTCGATGACCGTCGTTTCGCTTGTCCGGAGATGCCGATTCAACTCGGGAAAAACGCCGATCTGCCGCTCGGACTCGTCCAGATATTTCTTGATGAGAGCCTCTTTGTTCTCATTCAGGTTCGCGATGCGCCGCTCAATCTCATTGATAGCCGTCAGGAGGAACTCGCGGCTCTCTCCGATCCGGCTCATGATGTCATCGATGATGACACGGGAAATCTTCAACACCTTGTCGTTGTATGCCAAGGCGTCGCGATCCGATCCTTCCGACACTGTCTTGATGAGGCTCAGGACCTGATCCAGGGACTGCCGGATGATATCCTGGTGTTGTATGCGTTCCATCAACGAATAGAGAGGCTCATGGACTTCGTCCGCCCTCCGTGTCATATCCGCAAGATCTTCGACGATGAGGCCGGCCTGGCTGCGAATGTTCTCGAGTTTTTCCCGGAACGAGAGATCCAATTCGTCCGAGAGGCGATTGAGCATCCTGTTGAGCTCTTCTGCATCTCGAACGAAGAACTGATGCAAATCCACCAATCGTCCTTCGACTCCGGCCATCGTGTTCGCCAGTGCGAGGGAAGTGTTCGTTCGGGACTTCATCGCATCGGCGATATGGTAGAAGCCGCCGCCGCCTTTGCCGACCTTGATCGCATGGATCATGGAGTTCATGGCGTAGAGCTCCAACGCACCGGATTGATCGATGATTTCGTCGATGAGATCCTTAATCCGCGAAATCTTCTCCGTTTCCTCATTCAGCTTGGCCAGGGACCGGAGCTCTTCCTCGGACGCTTCGCGGATATCCCCGACGATACCGCTGATGATCATGAGAGATCCATCTATGATCTTTCTGAGAAGGTTGCCGGTATCGTCCGCGGCGCCGGACTCGCCCTTGACTCCCCTGATCGTCTGCTCGGCATACGATTTGCTCGACTTGACTTCCTCGAGCAGGGCCGGATACGCCTTCGCGAGGAAATCGAAATTCACCTCGAGGGTTCTCGATAGGGCGGTCAACCGTTGCGATATCGTCAACTCCGCACCCCCGTGAGCTTGAGCACCCTATCGGCGATTCCGGAGAGCGGAACGACTTCATCGACGACGCCCCTCTTGACGGCGTTTCCCGGCATACCGAAGACGATGCTGCTCGCTTCGTCCTGAGCAATGGTATGGGAGCCGGATTCCTTCATCTCCGACATTCCCTGGACTCCGTCGTCACCCATGCCCGTCATGATCACGCCGATGGCGTTCTTCCCGGCATATCTGGCCGTTGAACGGAAGAGAACGTCCACGGACGGGCGATGTCGTGAAACCAGAGGCCCGTCAACGATATGGACGAAGTACCTCGCTCCCGCCCTCTTGAGCAGAGTGTGACGGTTTCCCGGGGCTATCAGGGCGATTCCCCGGTTGACCGAGTCGTTCTCCTCCGCCTCTTTGACGTGGATCGCGCATAAGGAATCAAGGCGCTTCGCGAAAGAGGCGGTGAACTTCTCCGGCATGTGCTGGACGATGACGACGCCCGGGGCATCGACCGGAAGGGCACTCAGGAACGTCCGTAGGGCTTCGGTTCCTCCTGTCGAC
>JANQNK010000002.1 GCA_028279595.1 Thermoplasmatota archaeon | reverse complement strand
TCCCAGAGGGTTCTCGAGCGCAGCCTGTATCTCCGCCTGGCTTGCGTGTTCGCAACGGCAGAAGACTCGTCCGTAGTTGGGCTCTCCTGATATCCTTTGTGCCCTCTCCTCCGGTGTCGGATGCGAAGAGTACTTCCATCTGTAAGGGATTATCTCCGACTTCCTACCGGCAGTCAATACCTGAGTCAGCCGTTGCGTCACCCGCTTGGCAAGAGCTGGTGCCGCTGTCAGACCAGGAGACTCGATCCCGAGGAGATGAATTACCCCTTCGGGCTCCTCCTTCATTATGAAATCGACATCTCCGTAGACGTTCGTCTCACCTTCAGGAACCAGTTTCGCCCTGAGGCCGGAGTAGGTCTTGATGACATGCTCACGACCGAGCATGGGAAGGATGGTCTTCAGGTCCCGGAGCATCTCGTCGATCTTCGGCTGAGTCGTAGCGGTCGATTCCAGACTAACGTATTCCTCGGTCGGACCGACAAGGATGTGCCCCTCGACCGTTGGAGTCAGATGGACTCCCAGAGTTGTATCTCCCTCTGGAACGAGAGGATAGACCAGGCCGTTGATCAGGCCGCCAACCGATTTGTCGAGAAGAAGGTACTCCCCTCTGGACGGATAGATCGTGAACCCTTCGAGGCCGAGTGCGGAAGCGACCCGGGAAGATGACACACCAGCGCAGTTGACGATAGTACTAGCTGAGATAACATGACCGTCCTTGGTGTTCATCCTGTATCCGCCGTGGAAAGGGTGGAACTCCGTCACTTCGGAATTGAGGAAGAATTCGACGCCATTTACTGCAGCATCCTCCGCTGCAGCTATCGTGACCATGTAAGGAGCGACTATGGCACTCTCTGGTGAATGCAACGCTATCTCGCAATCGATGTTGGGCTCCAACTCCTGTGCCTGCCGCCAGCCCAGGATGTTGAGGCCAGGAGTTCCGACGGCATTTCCCTGACTCCGAAGGGCTTCGAGCCTTTCCCGTCCGTTGGGCATGCCCTTCGGGACGGTTACCAGCTTACCGCATTTGACGTAGGGAATTCCAAGCTCGTTGCAGATCCCTTCGTATGCGAGGTTGCCCTCGACACAGGTCTCAGCCTTCAGAGTATTGGGAGCGTTGAAGAACCCAGCGTGAATGACACCGCTGTTGGCACGGCTCGTTCCGGCGCATACATCGGCTCCCGCCTCTAATACGGCTACCTTCAGGTCGTAGCGAGAAAGTTCACGGGCGACGAATGCCCCCGTGACGCCGGCGCCGATTATGGCGACGTCGTACGCACCCATGGTCTACAATAGACTGCTGAGTAATTGTAATTTGCCGTCGGGACAAGCGGGAACAGTTTCATTGTCCACCTGATCGAACGATAATGGACCAGAATTCCTAATTTGATTCATGATCGAGTTCTTGACCGATGATGATATCTGCGAGATCAACAGGGAGGTCCTTGGCGCAACCCGTTTCGAGCAGGGTCTGTATGCTCTTGACTATCCTGGATATTTGGAGTTGATACATCGATACGTCGTGAGTTTCAAGGACTGTTACAGGATCGCAACAGCGTATGCTGTATCCTTGATCGTCTTTCACATCTTCAGAGAGGCAAACCATCGTACCTCGCTTCTCTCTGCAGAAACGTTCCTTTTGAACAATGACCTTCGTCTTCGTTCCGATCCCGGTTCAATGGATGATGAACGGTTGGAACTTCATCGGTGGAGGCTTGAGCACGAAGAGGAAAATGACCTCGAACCATACCATTTCCTTCGGATCGAGCATATCGTTGATTGGGATAGGCAAAGGTCCGAGATGGACATCCTAATGGACCAGGAATACGGAGGAACGATAGAACAATGGTTACGGCGTCACTATGAAAGGCTCTAATGAAGCCTTCCACCCTCTTCGACGAATTTTGGGGAGGATTTGACAAGGTCTCTTATGACCTTCTTCTTCTTCTTCTCCTTCTCGTCCATCGTACCACGTAATCATCGTTGTCAATGATATTAAAGTATTGTTACTGATGGCCAGAGACCCTGGTCATTCATTCTTCGTGAGAATTACTGTGACAAGCTCCTCTTCCTCTGTGTCCACGGCCTCACCCTTGTAGACCGTACTCACCTGAATGTCGGCGTAGTCCTTCAGAACGACTTCCTTCCCGCCGACATCGATCGTCCTTCCACCGATGATCGCGACCGGGTCTTCGGACTGGATCGCGCCGATGATCATTCCTGCATCGCCGCGGAACTCGGGTCCGATGAGGTCGAACTTTGGCTTTGCCCCGGTCGGTTTGGTCTCGATCTCGTCGGATGAAGGGAACTGAAGGTCCTGGATCGATGTAGGTCCTGTAATGTCTGAAATGCAATCGGAAAGATCGATCTCGGAGACTATTCCTGCAGTTTCAACGGGTTGGTTGAGAGCGACTCCGTTCTCGGATTTCCACCTTCTGACCGCTGCAGCGACCTGACTCACTGCCTCGCCCTTCTTCGCTGCGTCGGCGTCGAAGCCGAGCTCGACAGGCCATGAAGAAACGTGAACGGATTTCGCGCCCTCGTGGTCCTTGTACCAGGACTGGTAACATTCCTCAGTGATGTGCGGAAGGAACGGCGCTATCAACTTGACCGTCCCGAGTCCAACGGTGTAGAGTGTGTAAAGCGCAGCGGGATCATTCTCTCGGACCCTATGCTTGATGAGTTCGAGATAGTGATCTGCGAGTTGATGCCAGAGGAAGTATTCGGCTTCCCGCATCGCGACGTCGAACCTGTACTCCTCGCAGGAGGCAGTCGCCTTCGAAACGACCGCATCGAACTCCGAAAGGATCCAGTGGTCGGTGGGCCTGAGCTCCGAAGGCCGCTCCGGTGCGCCTTCGAGCCCTTCCAAAGAATTTCCAATGAAAGAACTAACGTTGAACAGTTTCCGACAGAGTCGTGTCCCGCGGGTAACGTCCTTCATGCGGAAGGCGTTGTCCTCGCCGAGAGCGCAGTTCGCTGCGTAGTAACGAAGCGCATCCGCTCCGTGCTCCTCGAGGACGCCGATCGGATCTATCACGTTCCCCTTGGAAGCGTGCATGGGAGTTCCATCCTCGGAGAGGATGAACCCGTCCATCATGATGTCCTTGAAGGGTTTCTCTCCCGTCAGGAGTGTATCTCGAAGGATCGTGTAGAATGCCCAGGTCCGTATGATGTCATGCGCCTGTGGACGCAGTGACATCGGGTAGAGGGCGTTGAAGAGCTTCTCGTCCCGTTCCCAGAACGTGTTGTAGAGCGGACTTATCGAGGAATCCATCCAGGTGTCGAAGACGTCCTCGCAGCCAATTAGAGACCCGCCGCAGGAGCACTTCGCCTGTGGTGGCGTGTCAATCGTCGGATCGACGTAGCAGTCGTCCTCCCTCGCGATGACGACCTCGCCGCACTCCTCGCACTCCCAGAGCGGGATCGGTGTTGCGAAGTATCTCTGTCTGGAAACGACCCAGTCCCACTGGAGGGAATCGACCCAGTCCTTGAGACGTATCTTCATGAACTCGGGGAACCACCGCATGTCGTTCGCGGCTTCCATGACCTGTTCCTTGAAGGGCATGGTCTTGAGGAACCACTGCGGTTTGACTATGAACTCCATCGGATGATGGCATCTCCAGCAGGCTCCGACGTTCTGTTCGATGTCCTCGGCCCTCTCTATCAGGCCGCTCGAGGAAAGTCTATCGAGCATGACTATCCTCGCGCGAGGCACTTCCATCCCCTCGAGCTCGTACCCGACGATGTCGGTCATGTGGCCGGACTCGTCGATGGCGATCTCGAGGTTGAGGTCGTACTTGTTGATCCATTCCAGATCATCTCTGTCGCCTATTGAACAGATCATCACGACGCCGGTCCCGAAGTTGGGATCGACCTTCTCGTCGGCGACGATCTCGACCTCCCTGTTGTAGATCGGTGTCGTTGCCTTCCTTCCGACGAGCTTGTCCGCCCTGTCGTCGTCCGGGCTGATCGCGATCATCTGACATGTTGCCAGGAGTTCCGGTCTTGTCGTCGCGATGACGAGCGGGAATCCGTCGTCGAGTGAGAAATGGATGTAGTTAAGCTGCGTCTTCCTCGGCCTGTGCTCGACCTCGGCGTCCGCCATGGCAGTCATGCATCGGGGGCACCAGTTGATGGGGCGCTCGCCCTTGTAGACCAGACCTCTGTCGAACAGTCGGATGAACGAGATCTGCGTCAACCGCCTGTAGTATTCGGCGTTGGTCTGGTAGAATATCGACGGGTCCATGGACTCGCCCAGGATCTTGAACTGCCGGGTCATCTCGCCGATGTTGTTCTCGGCGAACTCCTCGCACATCTTGACGAACTCGTGGCGTTCGATCTCCTTCCGCGTCAGTCCGTACTTGCGCTCGACGCGCTCCTCGATGGGGATGCCGTTGACGTCGAAACACAGCGGGAAGAAGACGTTGTTCCCGTGCATCCTGTGATAGCGAGCGGCGAAGTCGATGTGGGTGTAATGGGTCGCATGACCGATGTGAAGACCGCCGGAGGCATATCTGGGAGGGTTGTCTATCGAATAGACGTTCTCCAGCTTTTCTGGATCGAACCGGTAGATCTCCTCGGCTTCCCACCAGTCCTGCCACCTGGCCTCCAGGTCCTTTTGGTCGTATCCCATGGGATACCGACAACAGAGCGGGCCTTATAAAGATTTAACGATGTTATCACCACGGAAATCGTGATAATCCTACGGTGAGCGAACGTATCCTTCAGAGGTACTGGCTCTACAATTTCTGCTTAAGGATATCGTTAATAACCCATGTTCATATTCGATAAGGTGGGACCATGGCCCGTAGGAAGGCACCGGAGACCAAGGAGAATGACGAAGAACCACCCGTTCCGATCAGACCGATAGCTGCCATCGACGAGATCGAGGCGGAGCTCGTTGAGCACTCGTTCAACGGCATCGTGATTGAGCAGAACGGGAAGGTCGTTCTAGCCAACACGATGGCCTGCTCGATCCTCGGAGCGGAGTCGTGCGAGGAGCTTGTGGGCAGGGACATCGATGCTTTCCTTCCGGACACTTTCTGGGACTCAGTCAAGGAGAGATTGGTCAAGGTCCACGAAGGTGTGCCGTTGGTATCGCCGATCGAGACGATAATCGAACGGCTCGACGGGAAGTCCATCGACGTCGAGGCCGTCGGCGTCCCCATCGTTTTCGAAAGCGGTCCCGGCATCGAGATCGTGTTCCGAGACATCACCCACAGGAAGGAGACGGAGAGGACCCTTAAATTCACTCAATATGCACTCGACCACGCGTCGGATGCAACGTTCTGGTTCAGGGCTCACGACGGTGAGATCGTCTACGCCAACGACAGAGCTGCGTGGGACTTCGGTTACAGCACCGAGGAGCTCATGACCATGACGGCATTCGACATCGATCCCAATATCAGCAAGGACACCTGGCACGATTTCATCGAGACCGTAAGGGAGAAGGGGTATTCCCGCTCCACCCGTCTGTTGAAACACCACAACGGGAACATGATCGCCATGGACATCACACGCCATTTCCTCGACTATGAAGGCAGACCTTTCATCATCGCCTTCGCCCGGAAAGCGCCGGAGTAAGTCTTGAATTCGGGACGGTCTTTTATAGACGTAATGCCTTGCCGGACCCAATGGTAAAGATCGACGTCATAGACAACGGTGGACAGTGGACGCACCGGGAGTGGCGCGTCCTTAGAGAGCTCGGCGTCGAGACGAAGATCATACCGAACACGACCCCGATCGACGATATAGACGTAGACGGTCTCGTGCTGTCCGGAGGTGCTCCCCGAGTGGGCGTTGTCGAGATACTGGGAAACACCGATGAGTTCCTCGACAAGAGACCCTGGCCCATCCTCGGGATATGCGCTGGACACCAGTACATGGCGAGACATTTCGGCGGGGAAGCCGGACCAGGAGACCCTCCGGAATACGGAGCGGTCGAGATGGAGATCGCCGACTACGGAGTCATCCTCGCAGGGATCCCCGACAAGAGAATTACCGTCTGGGAATCGCACAACGACGAGGTCAAGACCATCCCTGACGGGTTCAAGCTTCTCGCTTCCTCGGAGAACTGCAAGGTTCAAGCGGTAGAAGACCTCGAGAAACGTCTATTTGGACTCCAATTCCATCCGGAAGTGACCCACACGCAGTACGGCCATGACATCTTCAACAATTTTGTAGAATATTGCCGAAAGTGAGACTCAGAACGTATTCGGGCGGACCGTTGCTCGGCCATTCCTTCCATCGAATTCTATCAAATGGTCCTTGAAGAACGGTCTCTGACCGACCAGGACGGGACATTCATCCGAATGGGATACCATGACCTTGACCCGGGTATAGAGACGGGCATTGTTCTCCTCGACATTGCCGATGAGCATACGAACGGACGTGTGGCCGATCTGCACAGAACCAATGAGTCCAATGGCGTTCTCGTTCCCCGAGACGTTCAATCCAAGGAATCTGGCAACCTTCCCCGGGATCACGGTCCTCGTTGCTCCGCTATCGATGTATCCACGGACGCGGAGATGACGATCTCCATGTCTGAACCTTACCCAGATACGAGCGATGTCGCTATGATCGTATGGACATTCGAGGTCACCAAGTATCGGCATGGGTCCTCAGAAGAGACAGGGTCTGCCGCCGGTGTCGAATTCGATGTAGGCCTCATCCTCGGAATAGTGCTCGGACTCATTGAGCACATCGTCGAGGTCCGTGCTTCTCAGGATCTCCTTCTCGTTGACGAACAACACCCATTCAGGTCCTTCCATTGATCGCAGCTCCTCCGTTCCGGGTCGGTCCGCGACCGCCCTTCAGCACCGATTCAAATCGTTCTCGAAAATATATAACGGTTTTGGAGCGATCCGAGAAATCGTTCACGCACCCTGCAAAAGGAATAAAAGACCCGTCACCAATACCCCAAGTCCCGGGAGGTCATTGGATGAAATGGGCAGTCGTTTTCAGCAAGGGAAAGCCGAAGGAATCGGACAGCATCGTTGTACCAGTGTTCAAGGAAGAGGCCAAGAAATGGAAGTCGGAAGGGTTCGACTACCTGGTCGACGACGTAAATGTCTCATTAAAGACAGGGGATTTCGGAGGAAAGCGGGGGGAGACGCATGTCCGCTACACCGATGGAAAGCCGAAGAGACTGTTCCTTCTCGGGCTCGGAGAGAGGAAGAACCTCGGCCCTGCGGAGTTCCTCTCAGCAATGACATCGCTCGGAAAGAGGGCTTCCGGGATGAACGTCGGAAGCATGACGATAATGCTCCCGGAGCCCGTCTCCGATCAGCTTCCGCATCCGGTGCGTCTCATCATCGACGGGTTCTCGCGGGGAACGTACAAGTTCGACAAGCACACCAAGAAGCCGGACAAATCGAAGCCGATCAAGGGCATGATGGTCATGCTCGAGAACGAGGATTCCCTCAAGGACGGTCTCAAGGACCAGAAGGTCGGTCAGGCCATCGCCCACGGCTGCAGGATCATGATGGACCTCTCCAACGAGAGGCCGATCGTGGCCACTCCCGACTACGTCGCCAAGCAGGTCCAGAAGACGATGAACAAGCTCGATGGGAGCATGAAGGTGAAGGTCCTGAAACCGGCTCAGCTGGAGAAGCTCGGACTGAACCTCGTCCTCGCCGTCGGTCAGGCCTCCGCCGCGACGCAGAGGATGGTCATCATGGAGTACAAGGGAGGCAAGGCGAAGGACAAGCCTCTCATCCTCGTCGGCAAGGGAGTGACCTTCGACGGCGGTGGATTGTCCATCAAGACGTCGGACGGCATGAAGTCCATGCACATGGACATGGCCGGTGCCGCTGCGGTGATCGGCGCGATGCACACGATCGCGTCGCTGAAATTGAAGGCGAATGTCATCGGGATCACACCGCTCGTCGAGAATATCATCGGACCGACATCGTACAAGGTCACTGACATAATCAGATCGTATTCCGGGAAGACGGTCGAGGTCCTCAACACCGACGCCGAAGGGCGTCTGATCCTGGCCGACGCCCTCGCCTACGGAGTGGACATGAAGCCTTCAGAGATACTCGACATCGCAACATTGACGGGTGCCTCGATCATCGCGATCGGCAAGCACGCGGCTGCCGTCATGGGCAACGATGACAAGGTGATGGACACTGTCAAGGCAGCCGCCGCCACCAGCGGAGAGCGCGTCTGGGAACTGCCGATGTGGCACGTCTACGACGACATGGTGAAGTCGAAGGTCGCCGACGTCAAGAACATCTCTGGAAAGAGGGAGGCCGGATGCATCAACGGAGGCAAGTTCCTGGAGCCCTTCGTCGACGGAACACCGTGGGTGCACATCGACATGGCCCCTACATTCTCGGACAACGACAACCTCTCCACAGGGTACGGAGTGAGCCTCCTCGTGAACTACGTGATGGAAAGGTAGTTAACCCCCGAGACCGTTTGATACTTAGTAGCATGGTCCGACGTCGTCGTGCAACGGGCGCCGGGCTCCCTCGATTTGTGGGGATTTTCCAGACGGGGCCATATCGACAAATCACGATTTTAGGGAAGTCCACTCCACAACGTTGATATAGCGTCAATCGATTTTCATTCTTGAGTGGCAAAATGACGCTTAGCGACTACGAGACGTACTGGTCCGACCGGGAGAAGGAAGGTACAGAGGGGGAGAGAAATGAGGTCGTCCGAGAGGAATCGGTACTTGACACATTCGACATGGACGGCGAGACCGTCGAGGTCGAGATCAACGGCGAGTACATCACGTTCTACTACCAGAACGGTACCGACAGGACGGTGCCGATATCCGACCTGTATTTCTGCCCGGATTGTATGAAGAAGATGCAGTTCCCGTTCTGCGAGGGCGCCGACGAGTGCAAGGTCCACGGAGAGGGCCTGATCAAGTTCGACCTCAAGGAGTACGAGAACTTCAAGCTCGTCTCCCAGATGTACGGCGGGATGCTCGTCCCGCAGTGATCCCATGGTGTCGATCGAGGAACAGATCCGGGAGATCGACGAGGAGATCCGCTCGACGAAGTACAACAAGGCCACCCAGCATCATATCGGTAAATTGAAGGCAAAGCTCGCTCGCCTGAGGGGCGAGGCCGAGCGCCGTTCTGGTCCGGGGAAGGCTACAGGATTTGCTGTCAAGAAATCTGGGCACGCGACCGTCGCCCTCGTTGGATTTCCATCGGCGGGAAAATCCACACTTCTGAACCAATTGACCGGAGCCAATTCCGAGGTTGGAGACTACGCGTTCACTACCTTGACCGTCGTTCCCGGGGTCCTCCACCACAAGGGCGCCAACATCCAGCTCCTTGATCTGCCCGGACTGATCAAGGGCGCTTCCAAGGGCCGGGGAATGGGCCGCGCCGTCATCGCAGCAGGCCGCTCCAGCGACCTCATCGTGCTCCTTCTCGACGTCTTCACCACGAACCTCGACGTCCTCCTGAACGAGCTCAAGGGCGCGGGCATCAGGATAAACCAGAAGCCGGCGGACATCGCCCTTTCCATCAAGGAGCGGGGAGGACTCGTCGTGAACACCACCGTCGAACTGACCAACATGGACGAGGAGATGGTCGTAGACATGATCCGGACCTACGGACACAACAGCGGAGAGATAGTCATCCGTGAGGACATCAACGAGGACCAGCTCGTGGACTTCCTCGTTGGCAGCCGGGTCTATCCGAAGGGATTCGTCGTCCTCAACAAGATCGACCTCGCAGAGCAGGACAGGATTGACGAGCTGATAGAACTTCTCCATCCATGGCCGGTCCATCAGATCTCCGCCAAGCACGGACAGGGGACGGAGGAGCTCAAGGACCTCATCTACGATACCCTCGGTTTCATACGTATCTACATGAAACCGCAGGGTGAGGTCGCTGATATGGAGGAGCCCCTCGTCCTGGTCGAGGGTTCCGACATCGGGGACGTCTGCGACAACCTTCACCGCGACTTCAGGAAGAAGTTCCGCTACGCCCAGGTCACGGGAAAGAGCGCCAAGTTCCCGGACCAGACCGTAGGTATCGACCACGTCTGCGAGGACGGGGACGTCGTCACGGTCATCATACACCGAACATGAGCCCATACAGCTTTCTTGAGACGCGTTGTCGACCAACGGAAAGGTCGGCGAGCGTGTGCTTCATCCAGCACGTCACAGCAACCGCGAACGTTTTCAGGCTGGATTCAAGCACAAGGATTATCAATTCTGAAGCATTGACAGTCTCAATGGACCCCAGGTTAGCGAGTGTAATTGCAGTCGGTCTTCTGATGGCAGTGGCCCTGCTGTCCGTTCCAGTAGAGGGCGCGGTCGAGGTCGTGGACAAGAAGTTCCATGTGATGGTCATACCCGACTCCGATGAGGAGGGATTCGAACCCCATATCCTCGCCGGACCGTCAATAGACGGACAGCAGTGGTACTACGTCGACTCGCCCACCGGTCTGAGCAACCAGAACGGACAGGGCGGCAACCTCTGGATCTCGAAGGACTACGGAGAGACCTGGGACTGGTACGACAAGGACATGGCGACGGGGACCGGACGTTCCGGGGATTCGTACACGGCGATCAAGGCGGATGGCACGATCTATTACACCGATCTCTACCTTAGCACAGCTTCCGTTGACTGGTCCAACGATGGCGGCGAGAGTTGGGTCCAGAACCCGGCTGGATCGGTCTATCCGATCGTGGACCGCCAGTGGTTCCAGATAGGACCTGGCCCCGGCGACGGCGGCGAGATGCTCTACTTCTCCTACAACGAGCTCGCAAGCGGGCTTCACATGGTCAAATCACGAATGATAGCAAGCCAGGGGATCGACTGGCAGCCCTGCAACAGCGGCCTTCCGATATCCACCGACGTCGGTTCCAGGGACAACTTCGTCGTCGATCCGACCACCGGAGAGGTCTATCACGCCAACTGGCAGAGCAACGGCATCTACTGCTACGTCTCAACGAATTACGCAGAGAGCTTCACCGGTTACGAGGTCGAGGGGGGTACGATCCACGCAGCTGCCCAGAACACGTTCATCGACATGGACGTGGACCTTGCAGGGAACGTCTACATGATGTGGTCTTCCAGGGAACACATCAAGCTGGGGATCTCCCGGGACAAGGGCCAGACCTGGGACGTCAGCGAGGTCACGGTCGAGAACGGGACCAGGGTCTTCCCGTGGATCGCGGCCGGTTCCGAGGGCAGGATAGCCATGGCCTGGTACGACACCAACGAGAGTGGCAATCCCAACAACCTGGACGATGCGGTCTGGGACTACATCGTTGCCATCAGCATCAATGCCCTGGACGAGGATCCGCTGTACGAGTTCGTCATCCTTGACCCGGGAGCCCACGTCGGCTCGGTACGCACTTCAGGTCTGGACGGTGACGACGGGAACACTCCCGACAGGGACCTCGGAGATTACATTGGCATAGACATCGACGAGTTCGGAAGGGCCATAACCGTCTGGGGCCATGACGGCGACGACGGCGTCAATGCCAGACAGCTCCCGATCATGTTCGCCCGCCAGGACGAGGGACCGTTCCTGTACGACCACGGTATCAGCGCCAACTTCACCTACAAGGCCAGTAAGCTAAAGGTCACCGTGGACGCCTCATCCACGGTCAGCGGCGATTGGACCATCTCCAACTACACCTGGTCCTGGGGGGACGGCCAGTACGCCGAGGGTGAGGAGGCCAGTCATACATACAGACGCGACGGGACCTACACGATCACTCTCTCGGTGGCGTTCGAGAACGGATTGATCCTCGGAAAGAGTATTTCCGTGTCGGTCGAGGAGAAGGAGGATGAGGAGTTCCCGACCCTGGCCGTGAGCCTGTTGGCCCTGATCATCCTGCTGGCCGTGGCCGGAGCGTTCCTGATGAAAAGGAAGAAGACCGAGGTCACGGAGGTCGAGGTAGTGCCCGAAGGGGAGCCGATGGACCCGCCGCCTGAAGCACCGGTCGAGGTGGAAACGATTTCCGAGAGCGAAACACCATCTTGAAAGTTGATCTTTCACTTTGGGGCACCCCCCTCATAGATAGATATTAATAACGGGGGTCCCCTAATATTCTCGTGGAAAAGAAATATCGGATAGAAGGGAAGGAGACCTCGTCCGGCGACGTCAAGTACTATTTGGTAAAGGACATCAAATTCAAGGGAAAGAAACGTAAGGTAACGAAGTATTTGGGCACCGAACGGCCTTCGGATGAGAGGATCGAGGTCCTTCAACGAGCATACACCATGGAGATCGAATTAAAAGCGGCACAAAGGAAAGCGGTGATGGCCACTGAGTATTACAGATCGGACTATCTCTCACGATCCGAGATATGGCGACTTGAATATCTACGCCAGATCTACCATATCCTTCAGCAGTATGCGTCGGCTGATGAGATCGAATTCTATGAGCGGGATTTCGATATCAATTATATTCATGGGACGACGGCTATCGAAGGGAACACACTAACGGTCCAGCAGGCCAAGGACCTGCTCGAACATGGTATAGTACCAAATGATAAGGAATTGAGGGAGATCAACGAGGTACAGAATTTCATCAAGGTACTTGACTATCGAAAGAATTACAGAGGGAAAATTTCACATGGTTTCATTCTGGGGTTACATTCGCTCATCATGGACAACATCATGCCTGAATCGGCGGGTTCTTACCGAAAGGGAGATGGCATCATCGTAGCTGGATATGACCATCAGTTCACACCAGCGATCGAGATAGAATCTGAACTCGATGAGATCATCGATGACTATTACACTCAGATGGATAAAAGGATCCATCCATTCGAACTAGCCGTACTGTTCCACTACAGGTTCGAGACGATTCATCCATTCACAGATGGCAATGGACGTGTTGGAAGGGAGATATTCAACTACATGTTGACGAGGGAGAAATATCCTGAATTATTGTTTCCAGGTTTTGAAAGGGAAGCATACATCCAAGCTCTTCGATATGGTAATGACGAGAAGAATGGTGAAATGATCAGGGCGTTCATGGGCTTAATGATCATGCAGCGCCTTTTCGTTCTTATTCGAAACGTCATCGGGTTGTTGAAGCATGGATGAGGGTAGAACAACACCATGTGGCATTTCTTGATTCGATTGCTATGATCCAATGATAAACATAATATGTCATAGATTCATACGATTACACGATGGAAAGAGATGGATATCACAAATTTCTTAGACAACACAGACGACGCATTCGTCGGATGAAGACAGGGAAGTACATCACTCTCGAGGAGCTACGGGATGAATTGAAATCATCATCGTGAATGCACCAATTCCGCCCCAATTCATCGATTTCCATGAGAAATTTGGGTTTTTCTCCGATTTTCGGCAGTTTCGTATGTGGTTAACCATCCGAATTCCTGGGAATAACACAGGAACGTTCTTATAGGAGAACTTACAGAAATTAAGGTAAGGTGAGGCGATCAAATGGGAGCGGTCAAGGTAGACACACTGACGAAGGCGATCCAGACCTCCATGGGAGATCGGAAGCTGGAGTACGATGAGGCGGAGCGGATCGCCGAACACGTGATGAACTTCTTCGGCTACAGCAACAGGATCATCGACAACATACTCGAGCCAGAGGACCGTGACCTGTTCTACATGATGGAGGATTCAGGCATCCTCACGACCGACAGGGAGGAGACCACACTCCATGACGGTCGCGAATGGAGGATCCACTACTGGACCTTCCACGCTGACAAGATCAAGGGCCTTCTCGAGAACCAGATGCCCGGCTCGGGCCTGGACGAGGCGAACGTCTACGATGAGATCTTCGACGACCACATGTACTCGGAGATGTTCCAGAGGAAGGAGACTCCCGACGATCCTGACATGCAGGAGCCCGAAATAGAATTGTAAATGTTCCACGGGAAGAGCGGACCGAGGGCAGTATGGAGACAGTTACGACGACTGTAGTTCGTAGACGTACGCTCCCGGAACCTCGCTGGCCGCCTTTAGGTGGTTCTGGACGTACATCCCGCAGTTCGAGCCGATCCTGTTCTCCTCGGTCTCCCCGATACTCAATATGACCTCGTAGCCTGCGTTCTCGAGGGCTTCGACGACATCGTACCCTTCCTCCCTGGACGGGTCGACGTACGAGTCCATCTTGTTCTCGACAGCTCTATGGGTCGGATTGACGGGAGTGATCTTGATGAGGAAGAACTCTGGGTCCAGATGATCCAGCAGTACCTCCGGATCTATAGGCGAACCTTCCGCTAGGGCGAAGTTGAGCGTGATCTTCCTGTCCCCGGGATGAACGAAGCGCTTGCCATAGTCTCCGATCTCGTCAAGTCCCCACTTCAGGACGGGAACGAGGTGGTCCCTGTGCTCCTCGTCGGTTGTATGTACCGAGAACTGGAGCTGGAACCTGCCGTTCGGGTACAGCTCGTTCTTCACGTCCATCAATCGCTCGAAGAACGCGTCGGAACCCTTCGGAGCGACCGTAGATACCGAAGGGATGAGCCCTGGAGCGTCATATCGACCCGGAAGTGCCTTCAGAACGTCGATCACAGCGTCGTTGAGCGCCGGCTCGCCCATGCGGGCGAACTGTATCTTGAACTTGCTCGCTGGTATTCTGCCGTCCGGGTATCTGTGCTGCACCAGATGGTCGATCTGTTCGAGGATCTCATCCGCTGTCAGCTTGCCGCCGTAGTGGCCGCCTGCGTCGCAGATCGGGCATCCAACGGGACATCCGAAAAGGGTCGAGACCATCAGTACCCACTTCTCGTCCCTCGGGAGCGGTGGCTGGACCGATTCGACGAACTCGATCTGCCGGTCGCGGACCTCCGCGACGTAGACCATCGCGACGTCCTCGTCCCCGGCCGATGCCAGCACCTTCATTCGCTGCACTCCTTCAGCCTCTCGTGGACCTCCATTGCAGCCTTCACGCCGTCCCCCGCGGCGATGGCGGTCTGCCTGAAGGGACCGTTGGCGACATCTCCGATAACGTATAAGAGACCGTCGGCGGTGAGCCTCTTCATCTCGCTTCGAACTGAATCGGATAGCATCCCGTCGCGGGGCCTCCGGCCGATGGCGATGATAAGATGATCTGCGAAGATGTCCGTGACAACAAGTCCCTCGGTCCGGACGGCGATGCGGTCGTTTATCCACGCAACACGCCGCACTTCGGTGGAGCCGTGGACCTCGACGTCGACCTGCTCGTTCACCCAATCCAGGAGCAACGGGAGACATCTGGCTCCCTGGGACCTGTAGAGGATGACGCACCTGTTGCCGTTCTCGGCGAGTGCCAATGAGTAGTCGAAAGCGGCGTCCCCGCCGCCGATGATGACGAAGGTGCTGTCAGTGACTTCACGAAGGCCGATGATGTCGCGGTGGACCCTGTCCTTTGGCAGCTCGTCGAGCCCCTGGCAATCGAAAGGTAATGGTTCGGTCCCTGTTGCGAGGATGACCCTTACTGCCTCAAGGTCGTCCTCTGCCGTCCTTATCGTGAATCCGTTCTCGGAGAGGTCGATCCTATTCACTTCCGTCCTCTCGAGCCTGACGTCCCATTCCTCGAGACCGTTGGCGATCGTCTCGGAAAGCTCGTTCCCGGCGATCCCGTTCGGGAAACCGGGGTAGTTCTCGACCCTCCATGCCGTCCTGAGAAGGCCTCCTGGGACGCCGCTCTCGATAACGAGCGGGTCGTGGCCGGAGCGTTTCAACTGGACCGCGGCTGCTATCCCGGCAGGTCCGGCTCCAACGACGACGACCTCCTCCCTCATGAGGTCATCCTCCCGACGATGTCCTTGACGAGAACGGGCGTTGCGAAACCGTGGGCCAGGTTCCTGAGGGAACCCATGTGGAGGTCCTGGTTGTAGGTCGCGTTCCCATCCACAGGAATGAAGACCTTGAGGTCCCTCATGAATGCACTGCGAGCGGTGGACTCGCAGCAGAGATGTGTCATCACACCGACGACAACAACGGTGTCGACGTCCATGGACCTGAAACGCTCTTCCAGATCGGTCCCTATAAATGCATCGTACCGGCTCTTCGCGATGACCGCCCCCATTCCGTCCAGTTCGGAAATTATCTCCGAAAGGGGGTCGTGGAGCTCAAGAATGTCGCCCCACCACTCGAGCATCAGACCCGCTTCCGCCCTGGTGTTGAAGTGACGCGTGAACACGACGGGCCTGCCCGCCTCGTGGTACGAGTTGACCAGCTCGATGATCCCTGGAACGATGGCAGCGGACGAGGGAACGAATGCATGGGACGCCTCCTCGCAGAAGTAACGCTGCATGTCAATGACAAGAAGAGCGGAACGTTCCGGAACGAACTCGATCCGTCCTCGAGCGGGAACCTCCGAGAGCATCTCCGCTGCAACGTCCCTAATGTTCTCGGCAGTGAAGTATGCCTCCTTCATAGGGTTCCCTGACCCTGACATGACACCACATCGGAATGAACCGTTTAAACGTTTTTCCGCCGACAGTGTAGGAAAAACGACTTCGATTACAGTATAATAACAGTAAGTATAGGATAGTTAGAACGGTACTGTAACGAAATAGGACTGCCCACGATCCTGTCCCAAAGAAGATGGAATGCCCCCGCATCCTCTTCGCCGAGAGATTCCTCTCTCAAGGTCTAACTCCAGCTTGGCCGGGTCACCCCTCCGGCTTCAGCAGGACAGGCTCTCGTCCGCTATCTGACCGTGCTTGTGCCAGATGTCCTGATCTAGGGTGTCGTACACGCTCACCGGCAGTTCCTCACACATAACAGGCTCGTCCGGACATGCCAGTTCGAAGATGTGTTTCTTCCTGAGGATCCAGAAACCTATCCTGATGGTCCCGCCGCGAGGGAAGTTGAACTTCTCCTCCTGCGTCATGACGATCCCGTGGTCCTCGAGGAGATAGAACATGTTCCTCTCCTCCTGGTTCAGTCTGTAGTCCGGATGGTAGCTGCTGTATCCAAAGATGTTTAGAACATACTCGGCGATCCTCTCAAGGGCCTCTTCCTCTATCTTCGGCCCGAAGGACCGTCGCAGGGCGGTAAGCAACACGTCGTACGTGACCTCCCTGGCCAACATCCCCATATATATTATTTCTTTAAGTTATTCTATTTAAACACTTTTGTTAACTATGTTACAATCAGGGGTTATAACCATCGTGGAGGCCATTTTGGAGCGAATTTTGTGACAATTTTCAGGAGGTCACGAGAGAGTATTTATACGACCGTAACACGGAACCGCCCTGAAGCGGCGAAAAACGGCATCTAGAGGGGGAATGTCACTCATTCTCGAGCATCATGACAAGGTCCGTGACGTCCTCCTCGGTAGCGCCCACGAGCGTCGCTCCGACCAGCTCGTTGGCGACGACGGCGAGGACGGTCTCCCTTTCCAGGAGGGCTCCCTGAAGCGAGGACTCGATGGATTCGATCACGTCCTCGGGATGGAGGAAGAAATCTCCCGTTATCGTGACCGAGGATATCCGTCCGTCGGAGACCGACCCGCGGACCCTGAGCATCTTCCCTCCCTCGACCTTGAGGATGTGCTCCATCTCAGCGCCTCCCGGTCCATTCCGGATCGCCGAACCTCTCGGCCTCGATCTCCGGCACTGCAGCAAGCTCCTCCTGTGTCAGGTCGAGCTCGACGAACTCCGCATCTAACGACGAGCCGAATCCCTCTGTCAGGGCATTCACGACCGCCCTCCTCTCGACATCGCCGACCTCGTGCCTTATCGACGTGACCCTATCCTTCACCGCCGCGATCATCTTGTCCCTGATCTTCTCGTCGGGGACCCTCAGGAGAGTGAACATCAGGTCGGGATCGACGTCAACGAGGACCGTTCCGTGCTGGAGTATGCACCCGGCCCGCCTGGTCTGTGCGTTCCCGGAGATCTTCCTGCCATTCGCGATGATGTCGTTGACAGGCTTGAACTCTGCCGTGATGCCGAGCCTCGCCAGCCCGTCCACCAGGCCCGCGCAGAGGACCTCGTAGGAGCCGAGGATGTCAAGACCCTTCACCAGTGGATCGTCCTGCGGCATGACGATGCTGTAGGTGACCTCTCCGGCGAAGTCGTGATAGACCGCACCTCCGCCGGTGATCCGACGGACGACGTCGATGCCCCTCTCATTGCAGGCTTCGGTGTCGACCTCCTGCTCGAGGCCCTGGAAGTAACCGATGGATATCGCCGACGGGTCCCACCCGAAGAAGCGGAGAGTGTTCACGCCTGTCTCGAACCTGTGACGAAGGACCGATTCGTCGATGGCCATGTTCTCCGAGGCTTTCCGATGCCTGTCCGGGAGGAGTCGCCATTCTGTCATTCCTTCACCTCCTCTCCGACGATCACGCCGTAGGCCCGTACATCGTCGCACGCCTTCCAGGCCTCGTCGAACGTGAGTTCCTTCGGATGGTTGTACATCGGTCCCGCGGGGGATTCGTTGTAGTAAGGCCGGTTGCAGCCTGGACAGCCCGAGGTGCAGAAGGCCTCCGCATCGTCGGCGCCGTCAGGAAGTCCGGCGATCCTGCCGCATCCGTCGAATCCGAAGCTCTCCAGTTCACCACCGTTGCGCAGGGCGTTCACACCCGCCTGAAGCGCCCTGTACCGCTGCAGCGAGGGCTTCTCGAACGGAAGCCTCTCGTCGAGCGGGGTGTAGGCGAAGAGTGCGACGTCCGCGCCCAGCTTGAAGGCTCTGGACGACGCCTCGAGCAGTTCAAGGTCCGTCTCGCCGAGCCCGGCGATGACATGGAGGGCCGATCCGCCGAAGACGTCAACGGCGTCCTCGAGCGAACTCCAATGTTCCGAGAGGTCGGACCTCACGGGACGCACGGCGTCGAAGAGATCGTTGCATGCGATGTCAACTGATATCCCCACCGAGGATAGCCCGGCCTGTTTCAATGTGATGATCGCATCCCGCGAAAGGGGCGGGACCGACGCCGAGACCGGTATCCTGGTGACCGTCCTGATCGCCGTCGTCAGGGTGACCAGGTCCCCGAGCAGCTCCGGATATTCGAGGGACTGTATGCAAATTCGCTCGGCCTCGAGGTCCTCGTCCGACAGCGCCCTGACGAGTTCCTCCACATCGACCGCAGGCCAGGTCACCCTCGAGAGGGTGTCGGATGGCTCCGCCTCCGTTGCTTGGGAACAGTATAGACATGACGAGCCGCACGACTCGCCGAGCATGAGATAGATCGTCGTCGGTTCGGCGTCCATCCTTCCGGACCTGAGTCCGAGGAGGATCGCACTGCCAAGGGATACCCTGAGGTGCACGAAGTGCAATCCCGGATGGCCGTCTTAAAGATTTTGTCGAAAAAGGTCCCCGGGAATTGGTGCATTACGTTAATTCCTTATCATATGAGTTCGAGGCGCATCGATCCCCGACGTAACGTTGGGGTCGCGCGCCTCTCAATAGGAGGTGTAACTCGGGAGATGGCGGGCTGCCATCCTCATGTCACCACTATGGTCGCCTCTCTTCGATCGAGAGTTAACGGATGTGGAAGGCCGAGGGACCTCAAACGGTCATCAGTTCTGGTTTGCTTCATGCTCACGGATGACGTCGCGGTAGAGTTTGATGAGCATCTTCCCGACATTGCGGAGGCTGTAATTGCTGACGACGTGGCGTCGTGCTCGCTTGGCCATCTCGGCGGCCTCTTCGGGGTCCTCGATGACGGCGCTGATCTTCCTTGCGATGTCCTTTGAGTCGAGGGGTTCGGCGAGGTATCCGTGTTCGCCGTGCTGGATGACGTCCTTCACTCCGGGGATGTTCGAGAGGACAACGGGGGTCCCTGTCGCCATCGCCTCCAGTCCAACGATCCCGAAGGCCTCGAGGCGGGAGACGGAGGGCAGCACGAGGACGTCGGCTGCCGTATAATACAACGGCAGGTCCTCGTCGGAGACGTATCCGGCGAAACGCACCTTCCTGGCGACACCGTACCTCCGGGCCATCGCCTTCAACTCGTCCATCTTCGGGCCGGTGCCGACGATCAGGTGGACCATGTTGTCGGGGGTGTCCTGGGCGGACTGTATGAAGTATTCCAGGCCCTTGTGGAATACGATCCTGCCGACGTACATCGCCATGTGCTTTCCCTTGAGACGCTCGCGCTCGATTATCGAGGAAGCGTCGAGGCCGGGCTTGAACCGCTCGACGTCAACGGTGTTCGGGATGATGTCCGGATGGAAGCGCCAGACGCAGTTCGAGGTCCGGCCATAGGATTCCGTTGTGACGACTATCCTCGTCGCCTTCGACAGCGCGCTCCTGCCGATGGTCCGCCGGTAGACACCGGTGACGAACGGACCGACCTTCGAGGGGATCTCGAGGTCGCAGTGATGCGTGATTATGACGGGAAGCTGCTGCCGCCTCGCCCCCCTGATCGTGAACCACTCGGTGAAGGGAGGAGGACTGTGGACGTGGACGATGTCGACATCCTTCTCGAAGGACTTCCCGATCCTCGGGGACATCGGTGTCGAGAACGCCGTGAACATGGTCTTGGACCGACGGATGGGGATGCCCCAGTGGTTCTCCCTCTCGGGAAGCGCGGGATCGTAGCGCGCGGTCAGGACCTCGACGTCCTGCTTCCGCCGGATGAGCTCCAGGGATATGTCCCGGACGTGGGACTCTACCCCGCCGATGTGGGGGTGGAAGTACGGAGCCACCTGAAGAATGCGCATACGCTACCCTGATGGCGGTAGCAGTCAAATAACTTGCCCATGGCCGGGGATCATCCGCCGCGGGAGATGCGGGATTTCTGGCGGAGACCGGTGTAGCCGCACTTCCTGCAGCGCTTGGCCCTGACCGGATTGGTGGCACTGCACTTCATGCAGACCTTCTTGTTGAGCAGACGCTCCTCCGCTTCGGGGAATCTTGCCATGGTATCCCTGGCACACGTACCCACTTATTTAAAGGTTCCGCGAAAGGTGTTGATCTTTAAAGGTCTTACTTTCAGTCAGGTTCGAAGAAAGGCATAAATACCACCAGATTCGTATATTGAATGTTGGAAACCCACGGGCGATGAAGCGGAATGCTCTTGGTGGGAAACCACTCATCGCCCGTATAAGGTTCCTATACGAGTACTTTCTTGTAGATTACCTTGTCACCAAGTCGGGTCAGCGAGAGATAGGGAAGGTCAGACCTACGCTGTAGCTCGCCTGATAGGGAATCGACGAAAGCGGCAAGATGGACCTCTTTTCCCAGATCATGGACTCGATCAATGAGTGGAACGAAATCACCATCGCCCGAACAGAGGAAAGCGATATCGAACTTGTCCTCGTAAGCGTGCGACAACATATCAACAGCCAACTGAATGTCAACTCCCTTCTGTCTAGCGTGACCGTGAGAGGATTTCAGCCTTCTGACCTTGGGAATATATCCCCAATCGATGATCCTACGATGGAAGGTGTTGAGTCGGCCTGTCTTGCTCGCGTCATAGAAGAAGCATTTGTCGATGACCGTATCAGCAAGGAAGGAGTCCAGCTCATCGATCATTGCCGGATAGTCGACGTCCCACCATTCATCGGTTATCTCCTGCTTCCTCTTAAGTGCCTCCACCGCCTTACCGAGGTTTCCCACATCGACATAGACGGTGACTCGCCAGGGCATGGTAATGCAATCTTGGTCCGATTAGATAAGAGTTCGTCGGGGGGTATCGTGAAGATGTCAGTTCGGTACAAGTCCGACCTGGGCTATCAGTGCGTCGTCCAAAGCCTGAAGGAACTCGTCCTTCCTGTCCGCCGGTATCGTCGCTCCGGCGGCTATGGGATGGCCACCACCGACTCCGCCGACAGTCCCAGAGGCCTTAGAAAGCGCATCGGCCAGGTCCAGTCCCTGGGAGACGAGCGCCCGGGTCGCCCTCCCGGATATCTTGAGGTCCTTGCCGGACTCGGTGAACGCGATTGCCGCCCTATGGGGATCGAGGATGTAACTCACGCCGAGCCCGGAGAGCGCGCCGCCCATGTTCGGGACGGTGTTGGTGAAGTACTGGACGCGCTCCAGCGCCGTCGTCCTGTCCCTCAACCCGATCAAGCCGACCTGGACGTTGCGGCGGTACTGGGCCCTGGTCCGGCTGCCCTCCTCCATGGCTGCGGGGTCGCCCATGACCACGGAGAGGCCAACGCCAGGCACTCCGAGTCTGCCGGTGCTGTTTATCACGTTAGAGAGCATGAAGCCGTCCGTGTGGAGCTTCGGGAACCTGTACTTGTCCATGAAGGTCTCCTTGACGTTCTCGAGGGCGGTACCCTGGTCGACCAGTCTGAGTGCGAGACGGCTCATGAGTATGCTTGCCTTGACAGGGTCGGACTCGACGTCCTCGACGGTCGAGGACGGATCGATGCCTATCTCCCTGAGGAATGCATCGACATTGTCGGGTTCTCCCGAAAGGCCGATGTAGAACGGGTCGTTAGAGAGCTCGAGTGCCTCCGACACGGTCGTCCCGAAAAGGGGAAGTCCCTTCACGACCTCGACCTCGCCGGCCGCTATGGCCCGCTCGAGGATGCCCGTGTTGAGCCCGGAGAAACCTCCCACGAACTGCCTGTCGCCGATCATGCCGCCAATGGCGTACGGGGCAAGGTCGACATTGGCCGGGTCCATGGCCTCAGCGACCAGGTACGCAAGGGTCGAGCCGCACGCGCCGGTGGTCCCGTCGATACCGTGCATCCGCGGGTTGATGTGGACGACGTTGGGAGGGGCCTCGCCCGAGCCGTTCAGGGTGTGATGGTCCAGTATCGCCGATCTCCCGTGCTGGGCCATCGCCTCTATGACCGACGAGCCCATGTCGAGCATCACGACCAGGTCGGAGTCTGACCACCATTCGGGATCGGGGGCCTTCAGCTCGCGCAGCATGGTGCAATGGAATCTGACACCGGCCCGGTGTAGTGCCCTGCACAGTACCCCACCAGCCGAAATGCCATCTGCGTCGTAGTGGGTTATCACCCTGACGAACGCCAGTCCCTTCAGCGTCGACGCTAGGGATTCGATCTGATCCTGGATGGACTGCAACGCCGGCCACCTCAGTCTATGAGGAGCTTGGCCTTGCTCAGCGTGTACTTCCAGTCGTCCGGAAGCACTCCCGTCCTGCGATAATACTTGACCAGGCGCCTGATCTTGGCCTCCACGAGTGCCATCGACCGCTTGTTGTGGATGTCCTTGGTGTTGGTCTCCAGATGCTCGGATATCCTCACGGCGGTACGGATCAGGTCCATAAGGTCCTCGGGCAGTTTCGGCGCTGCGTCGTTCTCCTGGAGGATCTGAAGGATGCTCTTCCCGGTCACGAGCTTGACGCTGGGTATCGCATACTGGTCCCTCAGTACGGTTCCGATCCTGGCCGTGGACAGTCCCTCGCGCCTGAGCTCGAGCACCTTGAGCTCGACCTCGCCAGACGTGAGCTGTACCCATTCGGGCTTCTCCGTCACGAGCGGCCGGTTCGATCCGGACGTTCCCTTCCTCCTGGCGTGCATTCTTGCCATATCACTGCCTCGGAGGGCCTACATGGGTCCGATTATTTATAAATAACGCATGCGCCGGCAAGGGGGCCAGACGTTTATCGGGCCTAAACAACCTTTAATAGTGTGATTCGCTATTACTTCACGGTGAGCCGTTGAAGCGTGGTGGAGGGTTGCTCGTGCGCACAGGACAGGTAGCGCTCTTATTCATCCTTACCGTCCTACTGCTGTTCACGGCGACAGCGGCCGCGGATTACATGATCGATATCACCTCTCCCCTCGACAGCGAGACCGTATCGGGCATGGTCACGATCGAGGGTACCATGGACCTCAATGGAGAGCCGGAGCCCGACGGGATCTCGGTGGAGATCAATGGAACCTGGAGGAACGCCGTGGACACCGGGAACGGCACCAACTGGTCGTCCTGGGAGTACGTCTGGCGTTCGGGCAGGGTCGAGAACGGTGAATCGAGGATACGTGCAGCGGCCCGTGACGGCTTCGACTACGAGGGGACCGTCAGCATAGACATCACCATCGACAACGTCGCTCCCGTCGCCGAGATCACCAGGACCCAGCCGAACTCGACCGTCGTCGGGAGGATCGTGACCCTCCATGGCATAGCGTCCGACACGGGATCGGGCACCTCCATCGCATCATATCTGTGGGAGAGCGACATCGACGGGGCCATCGGCTACTCCAGGAACCTCACGGCATTCCTCTCGGCAGGAGTGCATTACATCACGTTCAGGGTAGAGAACGACATCGGCACATGGTCGGACAGGGTCCACGTGAACGTGACGATGTCCACGGGCGAGGTCTGGAACGTCCAGGGCGGCGATCTGACCAACTCGGGGGCAGGCGGGGAGATATTCGACCTTGCGAACATCGAGCCAGGATGGTTCTTCTCGACTGGAGAACGTGACGGACTACGGAACGTGATCCCGGCGACTGGAGAGATCATCACCGGCTGCGTGGTCGGGGACGACATGGTCTACGCGGTCCTGGAGAACGGCACCGTGATGGCCTTCGACACGAAGGGCCTCTTCGACGGCGTCCAGGGAGAGATGCTCGACAGCGCGGACATCATCTGGGCCGTCCACCTCGAGGAACTCACCACCGGGTCCATACTGCTCCACGAGGACATACTGTTCATCGGCACGGAGGACGGTAACCTCCATGCCCTCAACGCCTCATCGGGGGCGCACGACGTCTGGGCCGAGGGGTCCAAGCGCTGGGTCGGCGGAGGAATAGGCCACAACGCGTTCACGATCGTGGAGGACTACATCGTCTTCGGCTCCTACGATGACATCGACACCACCGGGGAGATCTGGAGCTTCGACATCGAGGACGGCGACATGGTGAGCGTCCTCCAGGTGGACAAGCGCCCGATCCAGAAGCCCGTTCCGGTGGGAGACTACCTGCTCCAGCCGATCTATGCCAAGGTTGACGGGATACTCATACTCGATATCAACAGGAAGGGCGAGCTCACCGACATGGGCAGGATGGACCTTCCCCACTACGTCATGGGCGTATCCGCGGACGGAGGCCTTCTGACGATCGTCACACGCCCCGCGTCGAACACGACCGGGACGATATACCTCTACACCTACGGCCTCGAGGAGGTCGCCGAGTACGAGAGCGATCTCGAGTACTACAATCCAGCATCGATAGCGGACGGGAGGATCCTCGTCTCGGGCGTGTTCCACGAGCGCTACTCGGGAGGCGGCCCGGGATACATATTCGAGCGTGGCTACATCCAGGTCTTCGATGATGGGCTCGAGCTCGTCGACGAGTTCGAGATCGACGGCACACCGTCGGACCAGCCCACCATCCTAGGCGACGTGGTGATAATTTCAACGTTCAACGGGTCCCTGTACGCGTACGACATCCAGACCGGCATCGCCATCGACGGATGGCCCGTCAACTACACCGATTACGGCAGGGGGACGAGCAACCAGACCTTCAGCACCACCCAGATAGTGCCCTTCGGCGACGCGCTGGCGTTCGGGTCCTTCGATTCGGTCTTCTACACGCTCGGCGGTGAGGTCATCAAGCCCATTGCCAAGGTCATCGAGGTCTGGGAGCCGACGAATGACGGACTGGACCTCGCCACCTGGAACGGGACCAGGACGACCTTCACGGGCGAGGGAACCTCCCTGGCAGGCCGGGACATCATCTCGTACAGATGGACCAGCGACATCGACGGACCCATCGGGATGTCGGACGAGTTCAGGGTCAAGCTCAGTCCTGGAGAGCACCTCATCAGCTTCCAGGTCACCGACGACGAGAACATCACGTCCATCCCGGTCAACTTCACGTACATCGTCCACAACAACAGCCTTCCGATAGCTAGGATCACCAACCGGGGGACCGTGGGCGAGGTCGAGGCGGAGAAGCCGCTGTTCATCTACCTCTCGCACTCGTACGACCCCGACGACCCGGACGAGGAGCTGACCTTCAGGGTGGATTACGGCGAGGGTGTCAACTGGACCGTTCAGGGGATCGTCGCCGACAACGTGTGGGAGAAGCCCGGGACCTATCTTGTCAACATCACCCCGGTGGACAGCCACGGGGTCCACGGTATGACCATATCCCTCGTCGTGAACGTGGTCAAGGCGGAGGACGAGACGTCCGAGTTCTCGATGCTGATGATACTGGCGATCCTAATAATGGTCGTCGTCATCATCGTCCTCGCAGGGTTCTTCGTGGCGGTCAGGAAGAGGGCGCCCGAGCCTATCGAGGACGAACCTCCGGTCGAGGAGGAGGAAACCCCCGCCAAGGAGCCCGAGGCGCCGCCCGCCAGGGGTCCTCCCATGATAACGCCCCCGCCGGACGCCGTTGAGGGCATGGAGGCGCAGGACGTCTCCTTCGACGAGCTCGCCAAGCGGGTGCAGGTCCTCATCGACCACCGCAAGGAGCTCGAGGACGAGATCACGAAGGAATGAGACCCGTTTTCGGTACACTGGCCAGTGTCCCAACAGTTAAATATCCAGGGGTCGATTAATAGGATAGATGAAGGTTCAGTACCTCGCCCTGCTCCTGGTGATAATTCTCATCGCCGGAACGGTCCCGTTCCTGCCCCAGGACACCAGGGAGTCCAGGGCGATACGGGAGGAGGACCGGAACCCGGACCCGTTCCTTCCGTACAAGGACACCGACCAGGACGATATGCCCGACGTCTGGGAATATTCCTACGGCCTGGCCCACACCGACGCCACCGACAGGGACATCGATTCCGACGGCGACAGCTACGACATCGACGGCGACGGTGAGATCTCCGAGGACGAGCTCTTCACCAACTACCGGGAGTACGTGACGGGAACGAACCCGAAGGACCCAGACACCGACCTCGACGACATGTACGACCACTGGGAGGTCTATTTCGGCCTCGAGCCGCTGGTGGACGACGGCGACCGGGACAAGGACAACGACACGCTCTCCAACCTCCAGGAGTACAAGAGGGGGACGGACCCCACCGACCCCGATACGGACGACGACGGCCTCCTGGACGGACACGAGGTCGACTACAACAACAGGACGGACCCGCTGGACCCGGACACCGACGACGACGGCATGACCGACGGATGGGAGGTACGGTACGGCCTCGAACCATTGAACGCGGACGACGCGGACCACGACCCGGACGGGGACAGCTTCGACGCGAACCTGACCGGGGCCATCGAGGACGACGAGCGTTTCTCGAACCTGGAGGAGTTCAACGCGGGGACGGACCCGACGTCGAACGACACCGACGAGGACGGGATGACCGACGGCTACGAGTTCGCCTTCGGCCTCGACCCGACGGACGGTTCGGACGCGTTCTTCGACGGAGACAACGACTCCCTCGCCAATCTGTACGAGTTCGACAACCCCGTGGACACGGACGGAATAACCTGGACCGAACCGGACGATCCCGACACGGACGCCGACGGACTTCTCGACGGCTTCGAGGTCCTCTCCACGACGACCGACCCGACGAATCCCGATACGGACGGCGACATCATGCCCGACGGATGGGAGTTCAAGTTCGCACTCGACCCCGCCAACGCCTCGGACATCCACGACGACTCCGACAACGACTCCTACGACGCCGACAGGAACGGCCTGATCGAGGGGAACGAGACGTACGGTGCACTCGCCGAGTTCCTCAACGGGACGTCGCCGGACGGACGGGACAGGGAGCCCGTGGACGGTATCCTCGACGGCTGGGACACAGACGGCGACGGCATCGCGGACGGCTGGGAGGTCCATTACGGTTTCGACCCGAACAACGCGTCGGACCTGGGTGTCGATCTGGACGGGGACGGCCCCGACATCGACGGGGACGGACTCATAGACTTCAACTTCACCAATCTCGACGAGTTCCTCGCTGACACCGACCCTCTCGTCAACGACACCGACATGGACGGGATGTTCGACGGGTGGGAGGAGCACTGGGGACTAGATCCCCTCTACGACGATTCCCACTGGGACTTCGACAACGACACCTACGATGTCGACCGGGATGGGAACATCACCGGGCGCGAGAGGCTCTCCAACCTCGAGGAGTACCAGCTGGGAACATCGCCGGCGCTGCCCGACAGCGACGCCGACGGGATGAACGACACGTGGGAGGTCTACTACGGACTCGACCCCACGGTCTTCGATCCGCATCTCGACGGCGACGAGGACGGTTACGATTTCAACGGGAACGGCACGATCGAGTGGGACGAGTACTTCACCAACATCATGGAGTACCTGAACCACACCGACCCGACCAACGATGACACGGACTTCGACGGGCTCATCGACGGATGGGAGGTCTACTACGGATTCGACCCCCTGAACGCCACCGACGGGAACGCAGACTTCGACAACGACGGATTCGACGTCGACAGGTCGGGGACCATCGAGTGGGACGAGCAGTACACCAACTGGATGGAGTACCTCAACGGGACGGACATCTACGACAACGACACGGACGACGACGGACTCCCCGACGGATGGGAGGTCCTGTACGGCCTCGATCCGCTCACACCGCAGAACGACACCATGGACTTCGACATCGACGGCCTGCCGGACGTCTACGAGTACATGAACAACGTGACGGGTGACACCGACGGCTACCTGATCACTGACCCGACCCAGGGTGACACCGACGGGGACGGGATACCGGACGGGGAAGAGATGGAGCTTGGCACCGATGGCTACATCACGGACCCCACGTTCAATGACACGGACGGCGACGGCATGACCGACGGATGGGAGGTCGACTGGGGCCTGGACCCGACGGACCCCTCGGATGCCGACGAGGACATGGACGACGACGGATACGATGTCGACGAGAACGGCACGGTCGATCCGGACGAGTACTTCACCAACCTCATGGAGTTCCTCAACGGCACCAATCCGACGGTGAACGACACCGACGGGGACGCGATGTCGGACGGCTGGGAGACCTTCAACGGGATGGACCCCACCGACCCCGCGGACGGCGCCTACGACAATGACAACGACGGCTACGACTACGACGGCTCCGGGACCATCGAGGAGGACGAGTGGTACACCAACGCCCAGGAGTTCCTCAACGGCACCAGGCCGGACGTCAAGGACACCGACGGCGACGGGATGATCGACGGCTGGGAGGCGTACTGGGGATTCGATCCCCTGGTCAACGACTCCAGCGCAGACTTCGACCCGTCCCAGGGAAGGATGAGGGTCCGCGGTGGGAACGAGACGGTCAGCGCCTCCGAACCCGCTCCAGGTAGCGTCACGGGCGTCATCGATTCCGGCGACTACAAGGACATCAAGGAGCTGGACGACGTAAATGCGTCAAGCCGCGGCAACGGCATCGTCCACCAGATGTACAGGCTGAGGTGGGTGATACCGTCGAACCCTGACGACAATACCTGCGTAAATGACCTGAACTATTCCGTGGGTTTCTCTCTCAGCATGTTCGCCGGAGGCAAGGGCGGGATGACGATCAAGCTCTACGACCGGGTTGCGGGCTCCTGGGACACCATCGGCTTCTGCTCCGGAGAGGCGTCCTACAGCGGCGGATACACCGCCTCCATGGAGTGGTGCAATGTCACGATATCCCGGGACGTCACGAGATACCTCGATTCGAACGACGACGTCCTGCTGCTCCTCTCTTCCACCTCATCGGGCTCCGACGGCGCGATCGTCACGGACTACGTGAACCTCACCATCGATTACGTGGGGGACGGGATGCCGGCATGGCAGGAGCACGACTATGGCATAGATCCCATGGATTGGGACAGCGACGGGGACGGGATCCCCGACGGTGCAGAGGTCTGATCCGCCGCCTATCACCCCGTTTCGACATGTTCTTTATACCCTCAGGGCGCAATTGCGGAACTGTTGTCGTTCTTACCATTACTATATAAAAAAAGGGTCGAAAACACCACAATAGGTTTTGGTGAAAAAACGCGGTTAGTATATAAAGAAAGTGTAAAAAAGTGCAAAAATCTTATATATTGGCATTACATTATAGACGCCGATGGGATGACGGACGCGCCGTCACGAACGAATAAAGAGGTGTGACCTTGCATCTGAAGGAGATCCAGCTGGAGAATTTTAAGTCCTTCGGTAGGAAGATGACAGTGCCCTTCCTAGAGGGATTCACCGCTATAACCGGCCCCAACGGCAGCGGTAAGTCCAACATCGCCGACGCGATCATGTTCGTCCTCGGCCCGAAGTCACCGAAATCCATTCGAGCTGGCAGGCTTACGGATCTCATCTTCAATGGCGGAAAGGGAGGGAGGCCGGAGAAATATTGCAAGGTCTCACTGGTGTTTGACAACCAGGACAGACTCATACCCATTGACAACGACGAAGTCAAGCTGACACGCATGGTCAAACTGTCTCAGAGCAACAAGGACAACTACAACAGCTACTTCTACGTCAATGGCCGTTCGTCATCCTTGACAGAGTTCAACGACCTCCTCGCGAACGCGAAGATATCCGCCGACGGGTACAACTTCGTGATGCAGGGGGACATCAACGCGATAACGCGCATGTCCCCGCTGGAGAGGAGGCGCATTCTCGAGGACGTCGCAGGGATAACCAGGTTCGACAAGGACATCGACCTCTCCGAGAGGAAGAGGACCGATGTGGAGGAGAACCTGAGGATGATCCAGCTGACCCTCAACGAGATCGGCACGGAGCTCCGGCGACTGGAGAAGGACAGGAAGTCGGCGATCAAGTACAGGGAGTACAACGAGCGCCTGGAGACCTCGAAGGCCTACCTGGCCCACAAGAAGGTCGACACGTTCGAGAGGGAGATCGCCGCGGTCCAGGAACAAACGACGGAGTACGAGACCGAGCTCGAGGAGGGAAAGAAGAGGGTCGAGGAATTACGGGCCACCCTGGCCGAGGTCACCGCCGAGTTCGAGAAGATCGAGGCGGAGATCGTCGAGAAGGGTGGGGATGAAGCTCGCGAGTTGAAGGCGAAGATAGACGAGGCCAGGCTCGAGATCGCAAGGGCGAAGGACGCCATCATTACCTCCAAGGAGAGGGTCCGGGAGATGAAGGTCGAGAAGGCCTCCGCCGCAAAGGACCTCGCCACGCTGACAAAGGACCTCAAACGGATGGGCACCGAGGCCGACGCTGTCAGGAAGGACCACGAAGCGCGCAAGAAGGATCTGGATGCCAAACGAAAGGAGTACGAATCATTCCAAAGACGCCTGGCCGATTCGGACTCCGAGACCGCCAACCACCAGAAGCAGCTCATTCGACTGTCGAAGGAGGCGGAGAAGGCGCGGGACGACGCGCACCACGCCACCCTCGAGGTCGAGCGGCTCAACGAGAGGAAGAGCACAAAATTGAAGACGCTGGCCGACTCGGAAGAGCGGATGCGCCTCATGGACACCACGATCAAGGACGCCGACTGGCGTCTCAAGGAGATCCGGGGCCGGATGGGCGGCTCCGGGGAGGACCTCGACGATGCGAGGAAGAAGGTCTACGCCCTCAAGAAGGAGGAGACGACGGTCTTCACCGAGCTGGAGCAGGTCCAGGGCAAGGTGCGTGAGCTGGAGCGGGAGTACACACGGCTCAAGACCGAGAAGGACGTCTACCGCCAGAGCAGGCACGGGGCCGTGGACGCGCTCATGGAAGCGCGGGACCTGGGTCAGCTCAAGGGGATCTTCGGGACGATCTCCCAGCTGGCGGACGTCGACGAGGAGTACGAGGTCGCCCTGTCCGTCGCTGCGGGCAGCAGGATGAACGCCGTGGTCGTCGAGAACGACGCGGCCGCCGAGGCAGGGATATCGTACCTCAAGAAGAACAGGCTCGGAAGGGTGGCGTTCCTTCCGCTGAACAAGATGATGACGTCGAAGCCGCAGGGGAAGTGCCTTCTAGCTGCACGGGACGGCTCTGCGATCGGCTTCGCGATAGACCTTGTGTCGTACGACGCGAAGTACCAGAAGGCCTTCGAGTGGGTCTTCGGTTCGACCGTCGTCGTCAAGGACCTCAAGTCCGCGAGGAAGCTCATGGGCGGAGTCAGGCTCGTGACCATGTCCGGGGAATTGATCGAGTCCTCCGGCGCGATGATCGGCGGGACGCTCCACAAGCCCCAGAAGTTCGGGGCCGGACGCCAGGCGGAGGTCGAGGACGTCTCCGCGAGGCTCAGGGAGCAGTCAACGCTCATGGAGTCGCTGGCCGAGAAGCTCAGGAAGGTCCGGGAAGAACTTCACAAGTACGAGTCCATCATGCACGATTCCCACGTCGACGACGAGGACATCCGTGCGGCCAAGGAACTCGAGATGGAGATCAAGACCGCCAGCGAGGAGTCGAAGAAGCTCAAGGACGCGGTCATCAAGCTCAAGGAGGAGATCAAGGCGATAGACGCCGAGATCGCCGTCGCCAGGGAGAAGGTCGAGGGCCTGGACGGGGTCCTGGCCAAGATCGACGAGCGCAGGAAGGCGGAGCACAAGATGCTCGTGGACTCGACCCCAGAGGAGGTCGTCGCCGCGATGCGGAAGCTCGAGAACGAGATGAACGAGCTCGCGGACGCGGCCCGCGAGCTGGCATCCAGCGAGGCGACCATCAATACGAAGGTCGAGCTCCACACGGAGAGGGCGGACGAGCTGACGGAGCGCCTGGCGACCATCGACGACGACATGTCGGAGACCGCCAAGGAGGGCGAGGACGCAAAGGTCAGGGTCGACAAACTGAAAGAGGAGCTCGACGTCCTGCTCGAGGTCGAGTCCGGCATCGCCAGCGAGATGAAGGGCCTCCAGGAAGCGAGGGACAGGACCTACAAGCGTAAGGTCGACCTCGACAACGAGTTAGACAGCACACTCACACAGATCGAGACCAAGGAAGATCTGCTCATTGGACTGAGGACGAAATCGGTCAATCTCAAGACCCAGCTCTCGGAGGCGAAGCAGGAGGCCACGCTCTACAACATAGAGCTGCCAGAGAGCCTTCCGACCGTGGACGAGCTCCGCAAGGAGATCACCGAGTGTGAGGCACGGATACGCGCCCTCGGAGCGGTCAACATGCGCGCTGTGGAGGACTTCGAGGTCTACGACAAGCGCCGCAAGGAGATCGAGGCCGAGTTCCAGCGCCTGGAGGACCAGCGCACACACCTCATCCAGGTCGTCGAGGAGCTCATCAGCAAGAAGAAGGCCGGCTTGATGGCCGTCTTCGACGAGGTCAATGTCAACTTCACCAAGATCTACAAGGAGCTCTCGCTGGGCGGCGACGGCCACCTGGAGCTCGAGAACCCCAAGAACCCGTTCGAGGGCGGCCTGATGATAATCGCCAAGCCCCCTGGAAAGAGGGTGAAGAAGCTCGTGCAGCTGTCCGGAGGGGAGAAGAGCCTGACGGCGCTTGCACTCATATTCGCAATCCAGAAGTACGATCCCTCGCCGTTCTACCTCCTAGACGAGGTGGACATGTTCCTCGACGCCGTCAACGCCGAGAGGGTGGCGAAGCTCGTAGCTGGGACGTCCGAGAGGGCGCAGTTCATAATGATCACGCTCAGGAAGGTGACGATGGGGCATGCCGACCACGCTTACGGCGTTACGATGGGCGAGAAGGGGATCTCAGAGCTCATCGGCAACGTCCACATCTCCCAGATCGGGGAGAAGGGCGAGATCGCCAAGGAGGAGAGGCCGGTGGAGGAGCCGGTAGGCGGTGATGCAGTTGCTTGACGACGTCATCAACCATCTTGTCATACACGAGGCCATGATAGACGACGAGGGCGGTTCGCCCATAGCGCACTACAAGGAGATCCTGGAGGAGACCACGGAGGGCAGGTACATGTCCATCGAGGACCCCGTCGACAGGACCGTCTCATTGATATTCGCGCTGGTGCTGGAGCACCAGTTCAATCCCTGGGACATCGACCTCCTGCACTTCTGCGAGCTGTACATGAACAAGGTACGCCAGGAGGAGAGGATAGACCTCATATCCGGAGGAAGGATCCTGCTCATGGCGTGGAACATTCTCAAGATGCAGACGGAGTCGGCCCTCGAGAGGGCCGTCCCTCCCGAGATAGAGGAGGAGGACTGGGACTTCGGCATCGATATCTGGGAGAGCGAGTCCGACTTCGAGTTCACGCAGACCGTCCGGAAGGAGAGGGACCCACCGATCCAGCCCCGGGTCTTCCGCAAGGGAGAGCGGCCCGTTACGCTGGTCGAGCTCGTGGACGCGTTCCGCGAGGCGACCGAGGAGGCGGAGAGGCACAAGACCGCCTTCGAGCGCCGCCGCAAGAACATGGCGAAGCTGAAACGCATGAGGGAACGCTCCGTCCGGAAGATGATCCACAAGGAGGACCTGGTGGAGGACATCTCCAAGGTCTGGACCCGCATCAACGCGTTCAACGGTCACCCCATTCCGATCACAGAACTGACGAACGAGGACGATATCCTCATGGTCTTCATGTCCGTGCTTTTCCTGGCGCACGACGGGAAGGTCAAGATCACGCAGAAGGACTTCCCGTTCGGGATGATCTACGTCCAGAACAGGATGGTCCAGAAGCAGGAGAGACCTCTCCCGACGTGAGAGCGTCCTCGTTCGTGATATTTCACTGTCCTTAGCGAGAGCTCTGTAGATTGTCTTTGCTTGGGATGGAAACAGCAAATGATGGATGGATCCTTGACACGCGTCGATGACCGCTTCAGCGTCATCGAGCGCGTTAATCGATATACCGAGGGTATATCGACGTGACCACGGGTGGAACACGTTAAAATGGGAAAAGGTGGGGGGGGAAGCGGGCTCTCAGCGCAGCGATATCTCGATGTGGACGTCGTCGGGTAACTGTATCCGCATAAGCTGTCTGAGCGCCCTCTCGTCGGCGCCTAGGTCGATGAGCCTCTTGTGGATCCTCATCTCCCAGCGCTCGTAGGTCTCCGACCCTTCGCCGTCGGGGCTCTTGCGTATGGGTACCACCATGCGCTTCGTGGGAAGCGGTATCGGGCCCTTCATCTCGACGCCGGTCCTCTCGGAGATCGTCTTGATCTGTCCGCAGACCTTGTCGACATGGCCGGGCTGCAATCCCACGAGTGTGATTCTGGCGATCTGGGTCATTCAGGGACCTCAGCGCGGCTCGATATCCTTGACCACGCCGGCGGCGACGGTCATGCCCATGTCCCGGATCGCGAAGCGACCGAGGGGCGGGATATCGGATGCCTTCTCGATGACCATGGGCTGCGTCGGCCTGATCTTGACGATCGCGATGTCCCCGGTCTTCAGGAGCTTGGGGTTCGGGTCGTCGGTCTTGGCCTGCCCGGTCTTCGGATCGATCTTCTGCTCGATCTCCTCGATCGTGCATGCGACCTGGGCGGTGTGGCAGTGGAATACGGGTGTGTATCCCTCCGTCATCACGCTCGGGTGCTGGATGACCGCGATCTGCGCCGTGAAGGTGCGGGCAACGGTCGGCGGGTTGCTGGCCGGGCCAGCGACGTCGCCGCGCCTGATGTCCTTCTTGCCGATCCCGCGGACGTTGAATCCGACGTTGTCGCCGGGCTGCGCCTTCGGGACCTCCTCGTGGTGCATCTCGATGGACTTCACCTCTCCTCCGGCGTCGGAGGGCATGAAGGTCACCTTGTCGCCTATGTTCATCATGCCGGTCTCGATCCTGCCAACGGGGACAGCGCCGATGCCGGTGATGTTGTAGACGTCCTGCACGGGAAGACGGAGCGGAAGCTTCGAGGGCTTCTCCGGTATCGTCAGGGCGTTGAGCGCCTCGAGGAGCGTCGGGCCCTTCCACCAGGGGAGGTTGGGTGACTTCTCGTAGGCGTTGTCGCCGACGTACGCGGAAACAGGTATGAACGGAACCTCGTCGACCTTGTATCCAACGGTCTTGAGGAGCGTTCCCACGTCGTTCTTGACCTCGTTGTAGCGCTGCTCCGAGTACTCGGGCTTGGTCGCGTCCATCTTGTTCACGGCGATGATGATCTGGTTGACGCCGAGTGTCCTGGCCAGGAAGATGTGCTCCTTCGTCTGCGCCATGACGCCCTCGGGGGCTGCCACGACTAGGACGGCCGCATCCGCCTGCGAGGTCCCGGTGATCATGTTCTTCACGAAATCACGGTGCCCTGGGGCGTCGATGATCGTGAAGTAGTACTTGTCCGTGTCGAACCTCTTGTGTGCCACGTCGATCGTCAGACCGCGCTCCCTCTCCTCCTTGAGCCGGTCCATCACGTACGCGAACTCGAAGGTCGCCTTTCCCTTCTCGTCAGCTTCTTTCCTTAACTGGTCGATGATGTGCTGCTCGATGGTTCCCGAGTCCAGCAGCATCCGCCCGACCAGCGTGGACTTTCCGTGGTCCACGTGGCCGATGAAGACCAGATTCATGTGCTCTTTCTCAGCCATAGTTGTGCCTCCTACATGTAACTGCTATTGGTGGCTCTCCATAGAGTGGTCCTATATAAATGCTTTTGTGAAACGGGATGCTGGCATGGGGATATCCAGTAGGCTGGATGAATGGGAAGCGGGCGCGAGGGGATTCGAACCCCCGATCTACAGCTTAGGAGGCTGCCGCCATATCCGGACTAGGCCACGCGCCCATGAGCGATCTGCAATTGAAGTGTGGCCTAGGTTTCCCAATATGCCACGAGGGAGAATGATATCGTTCTACTATAATTCATTTTCCCGAGCAGGATGAGCAAAGCTCATCCGTGTATCCGGACTAGGCCACGCGCCCATGAGTGATCTGCGATTGCAGCGTGGCCTGGGATTCCCATTGGGCCACGAGCGGAAAAGATATCGTTCTACCATAATTCATTTTCGTGAGATCGGAACGGATCCCTCTCCTTCTTTTCCACTTCCGTTCCACAATGTTTAATAGCCATCGCAAGCATCCCTGGACAGATGCCCATCGAGGACTTCCTTCCGAGCAGATCCGTGTTCCAGGACTACGACAAGCTCAGCTTCGACTACGTTCCGGAGGAGCTGGTGGAGAGGAAGGACGCCCAGCAGCGTCTGACCACACTTTTCGTGCCGCTGCTCAACGGCAGACCGCAGAACGTCATCATCACCGGGCCGATCGGTTCGGGGAAGACTGCCCTCGCACGCTGGTTCTGCAGGGAGTTCACGGAATCAGCCCAGAACAGGGGCAGGGCCGTCCGCCATGTCCTCGTCAACTGCAGGCGCAGACGTTCACCGTCGGCGGTGATGCTAGCCGTCCTGAACGACTTCGCTTTCTTCCCTGACAGGGGCTTCTCCCTGTCGGAGATGCTCGATTCGCTGGAGAAGCACCTCGACAAGGGGGTCGACCTCATACTGATACTGGACGAGGCGGACTACATGCTCCGGAAGTCCGGTTCCGAGCTCATCTACCTCCTGACCCGCTTCCACGATGAGAACAAGGACTCCAAGGGGTCGGTATCTCTGATACTGATTTCTCAACAGCAGGTCCAGAACATGGTGGAGCCCGCTGCGCTGAGCACGTTCAAGCGCGGGAACCAGGTCCGTCTAGAGAGCTATCCGAGGGACATCATCGCGACGATCGTGGACCAGCGCGTCGATCTGGCCTTCTTCCCCGGTACAGTGACGGCGGATTCGGTGGACCTCATCGCGGACATCGCCGGCGAGAAGGGGGACGCCCGCTACGCCATCGAGCTCCTCGAGAAGTCCGGTCTCCTGACCGACGAGAAGGGAGCGGAGCAGGTCTCGGTGGAGCAGGTCAGGGCCGCCAAGGCGATGATCTATCCGGTCTTCGACGAGCAGACAGTGGGCGCGCTCGACAGGCATCAGCGATTCCTGCTGATCGCTGCGGCGAGGATGCTCAAGGACTCCGCCTACACCACCACCGGGGACGTCGAGAAGGAGTACCAGGCGGTCGCGGAGGAGTACGGGGAGGAACCGCGGGGACATACCCAGCTGTGGAAGTACCTGAAGGACCTCGACTCCCTCGGCCTCATCGAGGCGAAGGTGGGCCAGGGCGAGACGAAGGGCAGGACCACGGTCATCCGGCTGTCCATCCAGGACATGCCCTCGGACGTTCTGATAGACAGGTTGACGGGTACGCTGTCCTGATCGTCGATTAATAGATACATGTCCCAAAACCTATTATTAAGAGCGAGACCGTGGAATATTATATGGGGACGATAGCGATCTCCGCCCTTTACGGAGGGATCGGCGACAGCGTTCAGGGGACCGAGCTCCTGAGGAGGATCCCGAACACCCTGAACGGAGATTTCGAGGGACTGGTGGGCTCCTGCGATTTCATGGATACCCTTTCCGATGAGAGCGGCGTCAGTGTCGATGTCGAGAGCGTGTCCGTCGATGGAGCGATCTCCCGTCTCCTCTTCGAGCTGAGGACGTTCGTAAGGCTCCTGAGGATAAGGAGGCCCGAAGCGGTCTTCCTCAGGTTCAGGATATTGGGGTTTGGTCCGATGTTGTACGCGAAATTGAAGGACGTACCGGTGGTCCTGCATCTGGACGGGTTCCCGGAGCTGGAATATTCCGGGACCAGGATCAACGATGCGGCGATGAGGATCTCCAAACCGTTCGACAGGATGGTGATAAACGGCGCCGATTCGGTGGTGCTCCCCAGTGGGGTCGCCCGTCAGGGACTGGAGAGGTGCTACGGGATCGATGACCCCGACCTTCCGAGGGTGATCCCGAACGGAGCGGACCTCGAACGATTCAGGCCGATGGACGGGGAGGAGTGCCGCAGGGCGCTCGGCCTGCCGGATGGGAGGATCGTGCTGTTCTTCGGTGCTATCGAAAAGTGGCAGGGCATCGACGAGCTGATCGCAGCGTTCTGCATAATGAGGGAACTGCATCCGGACCTCAGCCTCGTGATAGTCGGAGGCGGGACCATGGCCGAGGACCTGAAGCTAAGTGAGGGGGTCCAGTACAGGGGGATCGTCCCATCTGAGGACATACCGAGGTACATCAATGCGGCGGACGTGACGGTGGCTCCGATCCCAGTGGACAGGCTTGCGTTCCCGATGAAGGTACTCGAATCACTCGCCTGCGGTGTTCCCGCGCTCGTCACCCGGAACGAGAGCACGAGGGAGCTCGAGGAGGTCGCCCCCGCACTCCTCCTCGACGACAATGGGATAATGACCATCGCCTGCGCGCTCGAGCGGGTCCTCTACGGGTCCGACGGACGGGGCATAGGCGCTATGGGCAGACGCTACGTCACCTCCCGCTACAGCTGGGATCGATCGGCCAGGATGTTCTCCCGTGAGCTGGACCACATCGCCGCGGAGGGACGCGTTCGTAGAAGGTCGGGGCATCATCCCGTCGCTACGCGGTCCGGTAAGGGCGTCAGGACCAGCGTCAAGCATTAATAATGCGGAACGCGATGCCGCGTCATGGGAAGGATGGCCTTCTCCGCCCTCCTGGGCGGTATCGGGGACAGCATCCACGGCGCCGAGCTCATGGAGAGGGTGCCAAAGTACCTCGACGGGGAGCTCGTGGCGCTGATCGGGACCGGCTCGTTCATGAGGGACCTCCTTCCGAAGGTCAAGGCCAAGGGTCTGGTGATAGACGACATGCCCGTCAAGGGCGCATTCTCGCGGTTGAAGTTCGAATGGCGTACATATCGCAGGATCCGCAAGATGGAGGACCTGGACGCCGTCTACCTCCGCTTCAGGAGCTTCGCCCTCGGACCCCTTCTCGCGGTGAAGAAACGCAAGGTCCCGCTCTACGTCGAGATCAACGGGTTCCCGTCCCTCGAGTACAAGGGCTCCGGATTGCTGAAGAGGCTGACATTCAACATCGACAGGAAGCTTCTGAAACGGGCGACGAAGATCGTGCTCCTCTACGAGGTCCATCGGAAGGGTCTGACGGATTACTACGGGATCGACGAGCCCGAACGGATCGTTTTCATACCGAACGGGACCAACACCGATCGCTTCAAGCCGATCGACCGGGACGTCTGCCGGGAGATGCTCGGACTTCCCGACGGGAAGATCGTCGTGTTCATCGGTGCGGTCGAACCGTGGCAGGGGATCTCGAACCTCATCGAGGCGTTCCATTCATTGAAGGTGAAGCATGACGATCTCAAACTGGTCGTCGTCGGTGGAGGGAGCATCCTGAAGGAGTTGATGGTGCACAAGGACGTCATATTCACGGGATCGGTACCGTACACTGACGTTCCGGCCTACACCAACGCCGCTGACCTCTGCGCCGTCCCGATACCGACGGACAGGCTAGCCTTCCCGATGAAGGTGCTAGAGACCTTGGCCTGCGGAGTACCCCTTCTCGTGACCGAGAACGTGAGCACGGCGGAGCTCAAGGACGTCACTCCCGAGTTCCTCATGCCCGACAACGATCCGAGGACCATCGAGAGGAAGGTCGAGGAGCTCGTCTACGGGATGGACGCCCTTCCGATCGCCGAAAGGGGGAAGGACTACGTCGTCAAGCGCTACACCTGGGATTCTACAGCGGAAATGGTGGCCTCGCTTTTGACCCGCGGACGCATTGCAAAGTGAATGCATTTGTAATACAAACCGTAAACAGGAGTATCCTTCGTATAAGCTGGAATTTTACATCATTTTACGTTCAAAATTGCCTGTATTCATCTGTATTACAGGTAGAACCCAATGTATTACAAAATACCGGTTTCGGGGGTTCCAGTGGAAATGGCGAGATCCACCTGAACAGTAAGATATTTATACGTATATTACATACCCTGTATTGCCCGGGGTGGTGGGGTGGTCCCTTTTACAGAGTTCTTTCTTTTACTACATTTGTAATTAAAAGGCAGAAAGGCTTAAATATTGTACATCTTATATAACCGGTATGCGTGAGACAGGCCGGGCCGACAAAGTCATGGTCAGTCTACGCATCGACCGGGAGACCCTCGATGAGCTTGACCTCCTTGTGAGGAAGGAGGGGTTCAGGAGCAGGAGAGAACTGCTCGAACGCGCCTTCGAGGAATTCAGGGAGATGCGGACGCCGCGGCGGAACGTCGTGTCGATCCGCGTCCGACTGCCCAAGGAGCGGATGGGAGAGATGGACCACCTCATATCGATCGGTGATCAACGATCGTGGGAGGGTATCATCGACAAATCGCTCGAGCTCTACGTCGCCCAGCGCATAGCGCACATACGACAGCTTCCCTCTATGATGGAAGAGACGAAGGCCGTCGTAGCAAAGATGAAGGGCGGAGGGATCTCGGTAGAACCGTAAATCACGAGCCAGATGGGATGGGATGAAGCGTCACCTCTGGTGGGTCTTAGTGCCCGCCAAGCCGCTGTTCGGTGGATCCGCGAGAGCGGATTTAACGTCGTTATGCCCCCATACGACGTCCTAACGCTCAAGCCTCTGCATCCTCTTCGCTGCAAGAGCCTCCATTCACCGAACAGCGGCTCCGTTTTTTTTAAAACGGAAACCAGCCACGACGGGGAGATGCGCATGTCTGGGAAGCCTAGGATTGTGCTGTTCGGTCTCGGTCCGGAAGCTCCGGACAGGATGTGCAGTCTCACCTCCTTATCGCTCAATCTCTACTGCGACCTCCAGTCGGAGGACGCCCACAAAGGGATCACTGGGGTATGTTTGGACAGCGCTACTGACGACGAACTGGTCTGTGTTATGGATGACATCGATATGCTTATCGTGATGGCGCTCTCGTCGGACCAGGAGGGCAAGGCCATCCGCCTCGGTGAGGTGGCGAAACTCGCCGAAGTGCCGTTCACATTGCTCGCAGCGCAGAAGGGCGCGTTCGACCAGGGGACCGTGAGTTCCCATTACAGGGGAATAATCGTCCTGGACTCGGACGACGTCGGAGACCTTCTCTCCCGGATCCTCGAGATCTTCATGTTCCCTTCCTTGATAAATCTCGATCTTGCCGACCTCCGGACCGTCCTCGGTTACGGCCGCGAGGCCCTCGTCTCCTGCTCGGAGTTCCCGCTGATGGAACAGCAGGAAGCGGGCCAGCCCGTATCCGAGGGCGGAATCGACCTGCTTTCGCAGAGTGACATAGACGCAGCGCTCGTACACATCATCGGTGGCATGGACCTGACCGTCGGCCACGTGGACAGGATCTGCGCCGAGGTCTCCAAGAGGTATTCCCCGAAGCACCTGATAATGGGTGTGAGGATCGACCGGACGAGGCAGACGGTCCCCAAGGTCCTTTCGATACTGGCCCATCATCGAGAATCTTGATTTCGTAATTGTATTATAGACCCACGATGCTATCAGGTCAATCCCTGCGGGGGTAGCCCAGCCTGGCCAAAGGCGGCAGACTCAAGATCTGTTCTCGAAGGAGTCCGAGGGTTCAAATCCCTTCCCCCGCACCATTTTACTAGTAAATTACTAATAGGATTAGTAATATTGTAATTACGATACCTATGGGGAAACCAAATAAAGGGAAGACTGAGACAATAAAACAACGTGCCTTGTATGTGTATTTACCATCAGTCGAGTTAGCAGAAGAGTGGAAGGCTCGTGCCACTAACGAGAACATGTCTATCTCGAAGTTCATCATTCAACGCGTGATTGACTCACTCAATACCGAGGTTGATGAGGACCAAGGACCTTCTCGGCTCGAACTACTTGAACAGATTCAGATCAGGGACGAGATGGTCAAGGAACTTGAACAAGAGAATCGTATGCTACGCAATCTCAGTGATTCTCTCGACACCGAGTTGAAACGTTATCGCTCTGCACCATTCCTCGACAATGACTTCGAGGGACCGAGGCCATTCGATCCGGAACTAATAGAGATACTCAGGTCGTCAACCAAACCTCTTACTCAAGGCGACATCCTGCGGAAGCTTGGTATAAAGTCAACACAATCGGATTTCATTAATGCGATCTCGATCCAGCTAGAGATGCTAGAACAGATAGGTGTCGTTGAATGTCTCGGCAAGAAATGGCGTTGGAGGGGTTCGTGATGGCAAAGAAGAAGGGCAAGAAAATGGATCCTGATGCCCTGCTAGAGGCATACATCGAAGACTGCAAGTTGCAGAATATGACCATGGAATCGATCCGCCACTATCAAACGAGTCTGAACATTTTCATTCAATACCTCAATCGTCACGAAATTTCTCCGTTGGACCTTAGTATGGACACTCTCCGAGATTTCCTATCTTACCTTATGGAGGAGCGTAAGGTCAAGTTCAAGACACTTGAGAACTACTTCTCGGTCCTCTCGTCGTTCTACGATTACCTCATGTTCGAGGAGTATGTCGACAATAACCTCGTTCTTCCGTTCCGAAAGCGCTATTTGAAGCGCTATAAGAACGGCCATGAGCAATCGACACGTCAGTTACTGTCAGTTGAACAGCTCTCCGCTCTCGTGAGTGCCGTAATGGATCCCCGTGACAAGGCGATGATACTGCTCCTCGCGAAGACCGGTATACGACGAGGTGAGATGCTCAAGCTCGACGTCAGCGATATCAATTGGACCGAAGGATCCGCTATGCTCAAACCCACCCCGAAGCGGTCCAACCGGCGAGTCTTCTTCGACGACGAGGCTTCGAGGGCACTCCAACGGTGGATGAGAGTCCGTGATAAACTCGGGACTACCACCGATGCTCTCTTCGTGAGTTACCAGACAGGATCACGACTCTCCCGAAACGCGGCATGGAAAGCCATCGTTAATCCGGCAATTAAGCTCGGTTTCCACAATCCCGACTCCGACAAATTTGAGGATCACTTCGGCCCTCACTGCCTCCGACATTGGTTCACGACGCATCTTATCCGGTCCGGAATGCCGAGAGAGCATGTCAAGGAGCTTAGAGGCGACCGCCGTGCAGAGGCAATTGACATATACCATCACATCGACGCCGCCGAGCTTCGTCGAATGTACCTCTCCTACATCCCTAAACTAAGAATCTAGATGCCTTCCGAGAAAGCGATTAATGCGCTTCCTTCATGGACCTCGGTTCAGCACATTCAGGTGACAACTAACATGTTCAAGGTGGGTGTGGGGGGTGCCTAGGGGGGTGCCTAGGAGGGTGCTTAGGGAGGTGCCTAGGGAGATGCCTAGGAGGGTGCCTCGAAGGGCATGGTCCCAAGTTCAATTCCAATCTTAAATCGGTACCTCTATGGGTACCCCATGACATGCCTCTTTACGCATAGTTGAGGGTAATTCTAACACGGGGAGGGGGAGGGGTACCTCTGGTACGTGTTCTGAACGAATAATATAGACATAGTAGCAGAAATTGCATATCACACAACTAATTCTCAGTAATACAGTAAAATCTTGAGATCGTTTCAAATAAGAGTCATGATGTAGTATCGTAGATCTTCAATATAGCTTATGGATTGGAAGAATTGAATATTGATCTCTGGATAACGATTTCTTCCATAGATTATTCTCCCATATAAAAGTACTATATGAACGATTGTGGAAGGGTTATAACGTATTAAAGTAACCGAAGCATTATAGCATTATTCTATATGGAAATTTGAATATCTACATCTCAAGCTGTCGGATACGATAATTTCGAAGTATCAGTGAGGTATTATAGCGTCTTTTCCAATAATATACAGTCGAGGACATGTAGTATATAATACTTTTGTAAACATGTATGCATTGTTTACAAACTAAATAACTAGATATGTAAACAATGATATACATTATTACGCCCTTTTCTTGGAAAATACCCCCTAAATCCCGGAATTACGCACGTTTTCGATAGATTTGGAAGTAAAATTCTCATGCATCATCCGAATTTAATTAACAAAGTTTATATATTAATTAAAATATAATTACAAGAATGGTCCGAATGGGACGGGAACAGAAACCTCCGCTCGGGGGTCGCATCATCGGTAAGCACAGAACATCCGGTTTCCATCTCCTCAGATGGACGCAATTCGTGGGTCAAGTTGTTAGTGTAGGTCATAACAGTATTGTCGTCAAATCTGAACAATGTCTCACAATCGAAGCAACGGCCGATCAGTTCACCCTATTCGGATTAAGAATCGGTGATCGCGTAGGAGTGACACTAGGAGATAATAACGAGATCTTTATACAACGGATCCGCCCAATTCGAAATCTGTTACGAAGCGTGTCTCCACACTTGATGGGGTATTCCAACTAAATCTCGATTCAGAAAAAAATCAGGGATCATGGCGTCCCTTGAGGTTGTGCTATATTGCATAATGTAAGCGATGGGGCTGAAACGCCCTTAGAAGATGGCGACGAATCTGTCGTGGTCATAGATGATGATCCCGATCGACTTGTCGTCATTCGCTCGAAAGTCGAGGTATATGTCCCAGAATCCACTGAGGAAGATGATGCCTCTGAGGATGATGAGGAGACAGAAACCAGCGACGAAGTTGATTGTGCCGAGGATCTTGATGAAGACCCGGGAGAGGAATACATCGACGATGATGAATATGATGAGTCCGATGTTGATGATAAGGAGGAGACTGAAGAATAGAACGGGATTACACGTGATAGAGGATAATAACTCCTCTAAGAAATCAAATGGGGGGAGAAAACTTCCCCCAACTCATCTATTATATGAAAACGATTCTTCAAACAACGATCCTAAAGATTGGAGATTATTTACTGGAATGCCAAGTTATTATTCCAATGGATATAAATGGTCGAAAAGAGACCAGAGTATATGAAGACACGATGAATGTGAAAACGTATTATTTAGTGATGATTTATTAATGATCGAAAGTGTTATAAATATTTGATTTCTGACAATAGGGGCATCTTAGTACAACACTCGATATCCATTAAATCATGATTGAAAAAGCTTCATTACAAACCTTCAACAAGGAGGTAATAACCTCGAGTATTACTTTGAATTCGCCTTTGTGTTACCTTTAAGCTGAGATTTGGATTTCGGTTTTACCGATTTCTTCTGATCGGATTCGATCGCTTTACGTCCTTGCGCTGAGATCTCCCAGACACCTCTTGGAGAATCCTTCTTCAGAAGGCCATCATTTACCATTTGAACTCGGATTGATTGTGCTGTTTGTTTCCATCGTGGCATTGAGGGATTCGATGGTAGAGGTTGCTTGTCAAATTCATTGAGTTTAAAACTCATCTTCTGTTTTACCTTCTTAAGAACGTCACTTGTCTTTACAGAACCGCCCAGTTCATTGATGGACTTGAGAATTGGGGTAATAAAATCCTTTCCGGTAGTCACTTTACCGCGAAGGTTTGAACCACGTGTCCTAGGTTTTTCAATTATTTGTATTGATGTGACAGAGTGTTCGATATTATTGAATTCCTTGTGGATCTCAGCCATGTTTTTCTTGAGCTGCTTCATTCTTTGGATATTTTCTGATAGAGTTGTTGTTGCTCTGTAATCTCCTACCTTGAAGGCATGTTTCGAGCTCTCTTTCGCTTTTTTCATCAACTCATCAACCGAGGATGTCACTTCTCCGAACATATTCTTAGTACTACCCAAAGTCATCACCTGTTCCCAAATACAGAATGATTGTGGATAATATATAATAATAATCACTATACAAAGAAATTACATGTATTTACTAACATTTTCGAATTGTCACATACGGACGGACGTTCAAGATCAGCGTTTTTACTATATTCCATCAACTGTTACTTCCAAGAAACGTTAGTTCAAGAAGAGATTCTGTCACATATTTACTAGTAAATATGGGGGGGGGTATCTAGTAAATTTGTATATCTCGAATGATTACGCAAAGCAGACTAAGAAAAAATAAAAAGATATCTCTCCAAGAATAATAGCGATGAATATTATTCGGATATTGATTGTATATATACTCGTAGCACTAAGGAATATTTATAATTGATACATATATATGGGTTACATAGGGGGATTGATGAAATGAAGAAGGATCTCATCAATAATAAGATACTCTCTCTGGGTTGGATGGCTGACGCACCATGTTTTATTGATAAGCCTCAAATCAGTAATTTCTACGATGCCATCGTAAGACCTGATTTTGATCAGGAGTTTTATGAGTTTCAGTTATCCGAATCCAATGTTAAACAAATACGAAAAAAATTAAATCTTTCCAGCTCTGTAACGACAACTGAAATCGGGAGCCTGTTGAGCGGAATATTCACATTCATTAAACCAAGCATCTCAGCTGAGAAAGGTAAAGAAGTAGGTGAAGGAACAACCGCAAAATCTGGATATAATGTGCGACTTCAACCAGTAAATAACCCATATCGTCAGTTGATAAATTTATCATTACATTATTTATCAAGCTATCCTGAAAGATTATTCATCGTCGAAAACGGCACAGATGAGAAACAATGGAGAGATCCAAATAGTATAATTTCAGTTCCAAGGTCATTGGTGTTTTTAAATTTACCAAGTCAATCGGAATCGAAAACAAATGATGTTCCTGAGACAAAATTAATACCTACCGCTTGTGAGTTTGAAAATGGGAAAATTGAGCTCCTTTATGATAAATTGCTTTCGTCTGATCACCGGTGTAAACCTCCAACCTATGAGTCCGGAAATATGACTGCCTCAGTACGAAAGAAGAGGAAAGAATATTGGCAATGGTTTAACGATCATTTCAACGAGGATGACGCTATTCGAGTGGTAGAAAATTCTGCATCAGAAAATGGCCGAATTTCATGGATTGATTATCGTGTACCTTTAACGAATTCGGGAGACACATTACATTTACACGTTTGTCCGAATGGTGATTACGATACTGGAGTATTTGCCTACAATTTTATTAAACGTGGATATAAACATGGAATCCGGATAATTGGCACAATGAAATCTGAACCTGATATGAACGTTTTGGCAATTTACGAAAAATAAACTTAGTCCTGGTGAATTCATGACCAAAGATAGTGGTGCCGTGGTGAAAGAACGAGTCGAAAAAGCCATTAATTCGAATATGGACATTTCTCCATTACTTCAGGCTATGACTAATAAAAATTATGTCATCATTCTGGGTGCTGGAGTAAGTACCAGTGCTGGATTACCCGATTTGAGAGAGTTAGCGAATATACTCGCCGAAGAATTGGAAAAAAAACCTATCCTTGCAGAACCTCGACAAATTCTGGAAAATGGCGGGGATCCTCAAGAGATAATTGAACTATACAAAAACAATTATACTGATGAGGAATTAAAGATTAAAATTGCCCACATAATTGAAAGTGTGGAAGAAGAAAATACTAGTATATTACATAAAATGATTACTGAGTTGCCTCCGTGTGACTTTATAACAACAAATTATGATCATTTGCTAGAAAAATCATATACCGATTCTTCAGAGTACCAATTATATTACAAGGAAGACCAAATGCATCAACCTCCTAATCCATCTATTAATATCTATAAAATTCATGGTGATACAATCGAACCATCTTCAATTGTCATAACGAAAGATGATTTTGAGCAATGGATGAATCAATCAAATAATAAAGCATTTAAGGACAAATTGAGGGTACTTTTTAGAGAGAAAATACTTGTTTTAATCGGTTATAGTGCTCAAGACATTAACTTTCGAATAGTTTATAAGGAGATTCATAGTGAACACAATGGAAAGACGAATTATCTAATTTCTGATGATTCAGAGCTAGAGGCGGATGATTTAGTTCAACAGTATGGATTTAAATTCGTTCATTCAGATGCAAACCACTTCATTCAGAATTTACAAATTATGTATCAACGTTTTTCAATGTCGAATTCCTCTATAGAAAGAAAAGAATCTAGTTTCACGAAAGATAAAAATCCTTTCAAATACATTAGTTCTGAAATTGTTCGAAAAGGTGAAGAGGATATTATCAAGAAATATTTTATTCCGCCTACGGACTATATTCGAATGGTAGAACCAGGAAGCAATACGATTATCGAAGGGCATAGGGGTTCAGGCAAGTCATGGCTTCTTCGTTATTTATCAATAATACTTAATCAGAGTGATGAGAATCTGGCATTTTACATAAAATGTTTACCAGAAGCTTTCTATGCCACTGAAAAAGAGTTCGAGGACGATATTAAATGGGCAAGGTTTTTCCAACATTATTTTAATTTATTTTTAATGACTCATATTTGTGAACTTATGGAAGACGAGTTGTCATTCGACAATTCAAACGAAATAGCACACTCAATCGGTAAGATTTTTCATTTAGAGAATGTTAATTCATTAGATAGTCTCTGTGACCTTTTATATTCAGAGATGGATTTGTGTACTACCGGCCAATATGATCATTTAACGTTAACTGGTCCACTTGTACTTCTTCACTCGTTAAAGAAACTTCATAACATATTACAATTTCAAAACGTGTATATTCTTCTCGATGAGTTTGATAATTTATCAACTGATCAACAGAGAGTAATTAATACAACACTAAGAAGCCGAAATGCCCCGTTACAATATAACTTCCACCTCAATTATAAAATTGGAGTTAAAAGTGGGTCAATGTGTTATCATGATACAAATAATAAAATTCTCCGGAAATATCACGATTATTATCCGGTAAGTTTAGATAGATTCACGATTAAAGATAGAGAAAAATACATATCGTTTTTAAAAAATGTAGCCAATAGACGTTTAGATGAAGAGGAATTCAACATTAATAACATTGAGGTGTTACTTCCAAGTAAAAATTATGAATCAATTGAAGAACCCTTAAGTATTGGAATGGATTATTCTGGATTTCGAAATTATGCATATTTATCCTCTGGGATCGTTCGAGATTTTGTTTCGCTTGTCAAAGACACGCTGTACTATGCTTTTCCAGATATCAGTCAAAAAAAAGTGGAACTCAATCCGATTCCTTGTAATGCCCAAAATCATGTTGTGAAAATCAAGTCCGTTCTTCATTATATGCAATCAAATGAAGATATCGAAAATCCGGAACACGTTAGAAGATTAATTGATGCATTAGGTGAGTTATTCAAAGGGATCCAAACAGCTGGCGTTAACCGATATAAAAAACGAATGGCAAATGATGATTTCAACTATGTTAAAGAAAAAGACTTAATCAGACGAACCTCACAAATTTGCATCAATACTATGAGTTCACCTATCGAAGATGAACTTGAGGATTATTTAAGACAAGCTCTCGAAGTACAGCTGTTGCAAGAACCATTATTTCCACGAAATCTTCATGCAAGAGAAAAAACACCTTATCGGAATTATAAATTCCATAGATTATTAACCCCATACTTCTCATTAGCCATTCAAAATCGACATCCTAGAGAGATAAACGCCGATCATTTCAATACAATACTTCATGATACTGATTCATTTGTAAAATCACTTCTTGAAAACTGGTTAGAATTTCTTGTTATTGAGAAAGATGACTTTGAATTTGATTGGGGAGATGAATGAGAATAACTCCATCAAGACAGTTAATTCAAGAAAGTAATAAATATAAAAATGATATGGTTGATTTAATTTGTGCTATTAGTTTTGCGGACCGGTCGTATCACTCGATAAGAACAATTATTACTCAATATCAAATCAGGGAATGTTGGTTAATTGACTTTACAAATTATCAGCAATCATTACTAAATATCTCTTCACTTGATGTGAAAGACAAGGAGACAATTAGAAAATACCAACAAAATAAGAGGTTAATACAACAATTATTGAATTCATTTGGAATCGAATTTTCAATAATTTCATTAAACTTGTATCAGTATCATAAATTTCGTCAAGTTATTCATGAATGCTCATTCTCATATCCTTTAATCGTTGATTTATCTTGTATTCCTAAATATTGTGCATTAATAACATTGGATATTATAGATCTAGATAAAACCATTTTTACATATTCAATGGTTGGAGAATATAGCTCTGCTGAAAATGATTTTGTCATGGGAACCCATAAGATATTTTCTGTACCTACATTTCATGGAAAGGTCAGGCACCGCGATTCTATCTTGTTAATATACCTTGGTTTCCAAGGAAATCGAGCGATGTCAATTTTTCGAAATTATAAACCATATCGAACCTTAGCATTAATTCCCGTAACGAGCATTCCAAATTGGAGTGATCAAAAAGACATTGTCTACCGAAATAATAAAGACTTATTAGCGAATCAATTTGTTACATCAAAAGAAATAAGTGGCTTTCACCCATGGCAATTTCATAACGAATTTAAGAGTATTCTCGATGTATTTGCTGACGAGGAAAATATTTCCATTGATAATTACAATTTAGTGTTTAGTCCAATTGGACCAAAACCAGATATCTTATCGATATATAGACTAGTCAGAAAGAACGATAATATTCAAATAGGTTACTGTTTACCCTCTCGTTATCGTGACAATTCTCAAGGTTGTGGACAAACATTTATATTTGATTTTCCTTCAGATGATTGCCTATGACTAATCCAAATCTCAATGTAAAAAAATTCACTCCTTACTTAGTTGCAGATAGACAAGCATCCTTAAGAATAATCAGTGGAATTAAGATACCAGAGAACAAACATATTGGATTAATGACACATGTAAATACTCATAAGAATTTTAAAGAAGCATTCAAAGTTTTCCCATGTGTCAATCCACAACGGTGTAGCATCATTGAAGATAATCCATGTCCTTATAAAATTGATATTAATCAATGTCGGGCAGGACTAGAATTTCAAAGGAAAATATTCACAATTTGCGACTCTGCAGTTTTTACGAAAGAAGGATATTCAAATTTAGATTATACATATTTATTTCAAGAGTACGAAAAGCTGAAAATTGATTTTGGAGTAATTATTGATATTATAAAGGATCGTACTCAAACCCTTATAAGTGCAACAAAAGCAATCGAAGAATATCAAGACAACTCATATTCATTTAAATTACTTGGAGTCGCCCAAGGAAAATCAGTGAATGAATATATCGACTGTGTCTCAGAATTAATTGAATTGGGATATTCATATATCGGAATAGGGGGAATGCTTGTAAAAAGAGTTAATAGTGTAAGATACGTTAACGTGAGAAATGAGGATAATTTAAGATTAATACTCTCAGAAATTCGTGATAACTATCCCAATATTAATCTCTTCGCGCTTGGTTGCTATTCTCCAAAACGACATATTTTATTCAGACGATACTCTGTATTTGGAAGTGACTATAAAGGGTGGATTTTTCAATATCAAGGATCGTCCCCAAAGCGTGGAAATGTCCCAGCTCAAAAAAAGCGATATTATCAAATTAGAGATTATATTAACGCTAATATCCTTTCAAGGAATCAGTATTGGAACCCCAATAATAAAATGATTATTATTTCATGCTCAAAAACAAAACATCCCTCATTGAAAAAGGCTCAGGCAATTAAAATATACGATGGGATCATGTTTAAAATTTTAAGGAAACATCTTTGGTCATTTTCTAATAGAGATGGATTCGATATATTTATTATTTCATCGAAATATGGTTTAATTGAACCAACGAAGGTGATTTCACCGTATGATGAAAAATTGTCCCTTGAAAATGTTGAAACCTTTATAGACCAAATAAGAGGTCAGTTTCACAAGATACTGCAGAACAAAGACTATTCCGATGTATTTATCAACGTAGGAAGTACCTATTTAAAAGCAATTCACCCAATATTATCTACCTTACCCAATGATATAAATATCGAGATTGCAAAAGGGAAAATTGGACAAAAACAACAACTTCTAAAACAGTGGATTGTTAATAACTACTAGTGCCTATTAAGATTATTTTCCGATACATCAATTTTGGAATTTAAGAATATTATGATATTGTAAGATTCCAATGCACGTTTGCTGTAAGAAACGATCCTACGAGAAGGGGGGGAAATTGGCGTGATTTTACCGGTAAAATTACAATTCCGTATCAGTGTTTCTTACAGAAATCATCAACGTAAACACAGTGGTCGATTGAATACGAGTTCTTCAAAGAAATGTTAGTGCGGCGAGAGGGATTATGGCACCGAATTACCGGTAAATTAAAAATGTGAAATTACCGGGATTAATATTGATGGATACCTTTGGGTTCGGTGTAGAGATTACCATCTCACACATCCTTCTGAAACCTCATAAATGGCCCGCTTGAGGACACATTGCCAATTGGAGTAACAAGAACTGTTGATGGAGCTCTATAAAGACTCGTTCCAATATTACCTTATACTGATAACTACAACAAATTATCGATAGTATGAAAGGGACCATCTTTGCATTAGCGATTCTAGCATTAGTATTGATAGGGATCAATACTCAAGGTGCGACAATTTACGTTGATGATGATAATGAGGGAAACATGTCTGCCACCGGGGCAGAAGATAATCCGTATGGGACAATTCAAGATGGGATTCAAAACGCAGTGATCGGTGATACAATCCGCGTTTTCGCGGGAAATTATTCTCCCGATGACTCTATCGATGAGATCGATGTTTACAAACGTGTTCTCCTAATTGGAAATGGTACGACTGAATCGATTATTAGAAGTGGTGGCGATGGTGATGGTCTCCTGATTTCTGCTAGTAATTGTTCTATTTCATTTTTTGGGATCACTGGTTCCAAGACTAATCGCGGCCTAAGGATTGCATCACATGGAAACCTAATTGAGGACTGTCGTATCTTCAATAGTACACAAGGAATTCGAATTAATAACACTCGCACGCACAACACGATCTCTGATTCTGTTGTCACTAATTGTAGTGCTGGTATCAGCATCAACGGTCAATACACCAACATTCGGGCCTCTCAGATTAAAGATATTAGCGGTATTGGAATCATGATCACTTCAGCCAATGCTACGATTGATTCATGCGTGATAGATAATTGTACAGACAATGCGATATATGTTTGGGGTGTTTGGGGAACTGACAGTTGCATAATTGAAAATTCAACCCTTAGAAACACAAAATCTAGTCATTCTATCATTGGAGCAGAAACGCTATTCCTTAGGGGATCGGACGGGGTTGTAGTACGCGGTTGCACTATCGTCAATAATGATGGGGTTGGGATTGACGTATGGGGGAGTGACAACGTCAATGTCACTGAAGCTCAAATAATCAATAATACCGAGTCTGGAATATCCGTATGGGATGGATGGAATAACACATTCAATAATTGCACCTTGAGTCAGAATGAAAATGGGTTTCAATTTAGAGGTGATTCTCAATATTCGTCAATATACAGCTCCAACATATTCTCAAATTCGGAGGAAGGGATTTGGCTTAGGGATGTCCCTGACATCTTAATTAAGAGGTGTGTTATCTCAAACAATTCCAAAGCCATTCGACATTTTGGTGATCGTACAAGTGTAATCGGTTGTAAGATCAAGTCCTCCGAATGGACGTATAACGATTATTTCCATGGACGGTTCGAAATATACAATAAGATAGGAATTAGCATCGAGCGATGCAGGTTTATCGATGAGTTCATTTCGATTAAAGGGAACGAGGTACAACATTATAACTCACATGTGATTACCAATTGCACCCTTAACGGTAAACCGATCATCTTCATCAAGAATGAGTCATCATATTCAATCGAATCAGATGTGTCTCAAATTATCATCGTAGGTAGCTCAAATGTAAATATCAATGATTGTGTCTTCAATTATACCGAGACATTGAAGGTTGTATATTCAGATAACGTAACTATATCATCATCAAGTTTCGACCAATTACCAATGGGATTGACCTTCGAACACTGCACGGATACGAAGGTAGACAATTGCACTTTCTCAAAGATAGAGGATTATGCGATCAGGCTTGATGACTCCAATGAGGCCTACATTGACAATTGTCTGATTGAACATTGCCTGTCCGGAATCAGGTCGAAAAGCGATAATACAACAATTACCAATAGTAATATTACTTTTACATCGGGGACCGGGATCGGTGTTATGGGTCAGAGAACATCTATAGTCAACTGTACGGTTTCCGACAGTGGAATTGGTGGCGGAATCCTAATAAATTCTGCAACGGGATCCCGTGTCACTGATTGTACCCTCGTGAACGATTCCATACAATTCTGGGGTTCTGATATCGAACACTTCACAACCCACTTTATCTTTAATAATACAGTCAATGGAAAACAGGTTTTTTTCAAATTAAATAGTAGTGAATTTATAATACCAAACGACGTAGGACAGATAATCGTTGTCAATTGCTCCTATTTCTCCTACGATGGAGCGCAATTCAATGCAAGCCCGCACATAATGATGGCTCACTGCAACAACGTTATCTTTGAGAGCTCCAAGAAAGTAGAAGTACCCGCGAATATCCGACTGTTTCAATCGTCCAACGTCTATTTTGTTAATGTATCCGCGCGATCAGTATACATGATAGGAGTTGATAATTCGACACTATTCAACTGTACGATAGATAATCCAAGTAGTGTTGGATTGACAATGAACGACGGTGATAATAATACAATCTCAGGATGTGAAATCCATAGCGCTTCAAGTAATGCATTTTCTATGGACACAGGTATTCGGAACCTTGTAATAAATTCGAACCTTTCAGGAAGCAGAAGAAGCCTGTACTTGAGGGACACTCTCGAGAATTCATTCGTTAATTGTATCATGAGGAATAACTGGGACGAAGCGATTCTCTCACGAAATGCTGTTGACGACACATATATTGACAATAACATTTCAGACAACATCGGAGTAGGTCTACGGAGCTATAGTTCGGAAGGACTTATGGTCAAGAATTGTTCTTTTATCAATAATTCAATAGGATTGGATATCATGGACTCGAAGAGGTTCATCATTCAGAATAACTTATTCATTAATAATCAAGGTGAAGGTATCGTTCTTGATGAGGCTCGTACAATATCAATCTATGATAATGAATTGCGTCGTAACCACGGGTATGGGGTGTCCGCGGATAGATTCACCGTTCGATGCATGATACATCATAATAATTTCATTGACAACATTATTTCGATCAACGCAACTGCACAAGGATTGGACGATGGTGGGAACAGTTCCAGCAATGACTGGGATTATGGATCGAGTGGCAACTATTGGTCGGATTACACAGGTACGGATACTGATGACGATGGTATTGGAGAAGAAAAATATCACATCGATGGAGATAGTCCTGCTAAAGATCGATATCCTCTGGTAAATGAACTTGATATCGAGGTTGGTGGAAATGATATGCCGTATGTGATCCTCATTCCAAATATCGACCAATTGACAGTTAATCGTATGGCATCAGAAACTATAGCTATCTCATACTACGCGAGCGACAAAGATAGTATAGCCAATGTCACATTCACATACTCGGATGGAGAATCTGGTGATAATCTAATAGGTTACCATGAGGAGAACGATAGATTTGGTACAATTGAATGGGATATAACAAATGTCACGAATGGTACTCATTACATCTGTGCCACCATAGACGATGGAATAAGCCAACCATTCTCGTTCTGTAATAGTTGGCCAATTAGGATAGAAGGAATATATAGTTCTTCAATCATCACTGTAGATGATGATGGGGGAGCAGATTACCAATTTATTCAGGATGCAATCGATAATGCAACTGCAGGTGACACGATATTAGTTTATGAAGGATTATTCATAGAGAACCTGGTTATTCCCGTATCAATAACGATTGTTGGCAATGGTTCTGAAGAGACGATCATTGATGGGAATAATACCGGGAATGTTATCGAAATAACCGGTTCAGATGTTAATATCAGCCATATCACGATCCGGAACGGAAGCCGCGCAGGAATTAACTTAACGAATAACAGTGCCGCTATCTTTAATAGCACGATAATTGACAACGTTCAAGGAATTTATTCGAATGGTTCATATGGCCATACAATCAAGAATTGTAACGTGTCTGATAACTACATTGGTATCCATTACAATTCCTCTGTCAAAATTCATGTAGCAAACAATACCTGCTCTAACAACGATGATTACGGATTATTCATTAGCTCCTCTGACAATATTACCATTATCTTCAATGAGATATTCGGGAATGGCAATTATGGAATATACTCTTCAGGGTCAACACAAATGAAGGTTCACCATAATAACTTCGCGAACAATACTGGTGCATCGTCCCAAGCTTACGACAATACATCACACAATGAATGGGATGATGGTATCACCGAGGGGAATTATTGGTCCGATTGGAGCGGTTCGGGTACATACTCCATAGACGGTCCCGGCAATGCTGAGGACAGATATCCTCACGAAGATCCAGTCGAAACGAGTTCTCCCGAAAAGATCCCTGAAATCGCGATTCTCCCGACAATCTTTATTGTTATTACCGCCATTCTTTGGAATTCCCGACGAAGAACATGAGGTTGAGGAATTTCCCCCCGGTTGTAACGGTAATATTACAATTATGTACCAACGTTTCTTACAGTAAACGACAGTTCGGGGGGACAGGAGAAGGATACGGAGTTACTTATCAATTTCCTATACGGATCTTCCATGCCGGTAGAGAGTGGGCTCATTATGGAATAATCAATATGGAAAATGTTCTGATAATTCGGTAGACTGACCCATTGTCACATCTGAGAGTTATGAAATCTAAAATGTATATATCAATAACGTCGATGAATAATTATATCAACATAAAACGCGTTATAGGGAGTCCCGGGGATGGGATACATGGATAGGAAGAAAGTAGATACTCAAGTAAAAAACCTCCAACATTATCTAGATTCGGTTGAGCGAGACCTTCAAGCCATTGGTGTTGACGCGTATAAAACTCATAAACATTTACGTATTAAATACGTGAATGAAGTTGAAAAAAGACTTCTTGAAATAAAAGGGGATCTGCACTCCAATCTGCAAGAACTTAATCAACTTCATCAGGAGATGCAGGAGCACTTTAATATCATCGATCAAACAACTTGAATAATTAATAGAGATTATACCTGCGCAGTGTTGCGGTAATGAGGCTGAGAACCGCATGCAAAGGGCTCAGATTAACGAAATGGCCATCATTAGCGCAAGCTGCGTCGACGGATTCGTCATTGTAGGGTATAAATTCGTGGTCTTGGTGTCTTCGAGCTTTGAATCGGTTGATTACTTCTTCGCGTCAGGTTTCGATTCCGTCTTTTCCAGAGTCGTGGACTTCTTCGAAGACGACTGCTTCTTGGAAGAGGTCTTGGATTTAGGTTTGGACGTCGATTTCTTCGACGATGAGCTCTTCTTCGATTGAGACGATTTCTTTGAGGACTTATTCGGTGTGATCGTCTTCGTCCCGGCGGTAGAAATTTCCCAAATACCGCGAGGCGAGTTCTTCTTGACCAAGCCTTCATTCATCATCTTGTTTCGGACGATCTGCGCAGTGTGTCGCCACCTCTGTTGTGAAGGTACTGAGGGGACTGGTTGTTTATCGAATTGATTTAGGACGTCTTTCAACTGTTCGTAGACCTTGTCGAGGACCTCTGATGTAGTTCCTTTCCCACCGAGTTCTGAGAGTGCATTGAGTATCGGTTCTCGATATGCGTCCTCCGGAGTTTTCTTTCCGCGTGGTATACGTTTCGTCGACGTACGAGTTTTTCCTGCAGGAAGGTTCTTAAGTTGAGCTTCCGCGTCTGAGAACACATCGCTTAGTTCCATTCCGAGCTCGTTGAATGATTTCTTCAATGTGTTCATTCGGGTCGCGGACTCGATCAGAATTTTCGTTTGTATATATTCTCCTTGTTTGAAAGCTTGTCTTCCGATCTTTTGTACTTCCTTTTCGAACGACTCGATTTCCTTGATAACTTCGTCTACCGATTTTGGGACCTTCGATTGCGCCATGTTATGACCACCGACGGATAATGTCGGTAATAATATAATATTTTAATGGATGAATCCCTGAAATATCATATTCTCATTTACTATTACAATTGAGTGTCCATCCAAATTTATCTAATCATCCACGATTTGTCCGGTCTTTACTATAATGAATAAATATGATTTCACGATTGTGGTTCCAATCGAGAGAGTTCGAGGACTTCCGCAACACCGAATGCGCGAGATCACCCCTCGACATACTCTCTCGAGAAGACACAACGGGGGATTCGGGCATCGCCTAGCTAAGTTGGAATACTGGTTGGCACTGATATGGTCCCACCGAATCCCCCAAACAGTGTGTTTGGATTTCGCCTTCTTACCCACAATAAATTAATATCAGTGTTTCTCTTAATTATATTGAGAGAACGGGAAAGTACCTTGGAATCCGGACAATTACCAACCGCCTTGCCGTTCTCTCATTAGCAGCAAAAGGGGGATGCGTCACCCCCACTTTATTTGGTCCCCTCGAATAAGTTAGGTCCGATCGCATCCCCTGAAATTATTATCGTAATCGACAGGGATGCGAATATCGAGCTGTAAAAATAAGGTCATAAAACGGTACTACTACCAATGTGATGTGCTTCAGGCAAGGTTCGATGACTGTGGGACCTTCGGGTGTAGATGCCAACCATCATCGGAGGTATCGGTAACCGACCATTACACGGTTTCGGTGATGAGTTCCGCGCCATGAGGATTTGTCATCGACCTTGCCATATCAGAATTTCACCAATTGTGGGACAAAAATTTACTTCTCTACAAAGAAAAAATGTTACCAGATGGAATCGCCGTGTTACCTCTTCGTCAGAATACCATTGTCGAATCCTTACCTGAACCAATCTGCTGATGATTTTGAAGGTTATACCATTTGCCATATTTGAAAAGTTGGGGGTGCCCCGGTATTACAATAGATCCGCAACGGAGGTGAATACCGAATCAGGCACGCCCCCTCATATATTCATACAGAATTTCTGCAGATTTTACATTCTGTAGAAAAAAATAATCCGGTCAATCTAGTTATGATACCCTCATTCCTTGAATTTCCTAGGACCATATTGGAGCCCAGGAGAATTGAATGATATGAATATTGATGGGAGTCGGTGGATCTATAATGATCATGTTTGCTTGATAAGGGGAATTTAAGTGATGAATGTGAAAAGAAAAATGAAACGGACTGGAACCGACAGATATCTCAACGAGCTATACTAGGTGAAAATTCTAGTTTAAATGAGCCTGAACGTAGAGGGATCGCAAGAAGTTCTCCCTACCACTCTTCCAACTTCAATACTCGAATTGTAATAGGACATTATGCGGGAATCAATTCCTAATCATCGTCCTGAGTTTCATAGCATATTAGACATTATTCTTTGAAATTAGAAACGCGGTAACAACGACTGCAAGAATGGATAAAGATATTCCGAATCCTGGTAGCAGATTTCCATCCTTGTCTCTTGTTGGTCTCTGATTGTCAGTGTCCGAATCATTCGGGTCGGGGTCCGGATCTGGATCTCCGGGAGGCTCAGGTTCATCTTCTAGATAATCTGGTATCCCATTATCATTCGAGTCGATAGCGATAGGAAATTCAATATAACTTTTATTATTGAGAAAAATTGTCCACGAGTTAAGTCCGGCATCTGGTGTGTACCATGATAAAATAAAATAAAGTCGATTGCCCGCAGGGATTATTTTCTTACCAGAGATATTCCAGCTTGAATTGTAGATGCCCTCCTCATTATATCCAAGGATAACTTCATCGATTACTTCCACATCTGGGGGTGAAGAATTATATAATCTAAATTCAAGTTCATCCGGAGCCCCTCTTTCGAACTCGATATGAACAGTGAAATTCGATGTAGAATTGGTTTCACAGAAATACAAGTCATTATCTAGATCTACATCATCATCCGGACTATCTCGAACATAGAACCAATATCCTTTAGACTCAAGGCTAGTAGATGTTGTTTCGACATGCTGACTTCCAACTGATTCAGGATCAGAAATCAATTGATTAATCCATGCCTCTTCGTTCTCTTCAAAGTTTGATTCTTCATTCTCAAGGTGGAGATATCCTATTGGATTATCATCGTCCGGGATCGGTCCCTCAGCTGTTACATTAAATGATCCGATCATAAGACCCGCAACCATAAACCCGAGCATCATGTATGGTGTCTTCGCTTTCACCTTCCTTCCTATTCCGAACATTGCGACGTAACAGTGGATCAGGAATGCAAAATGCATCGATAATCTTCTCATGTTCACACCTCGCTTTTCATTTAAAGTTCCTCCAAGTGACAACTTAAGTATGTATTGGGACGAGTGTCGTATTAGCACCACTTTATTGGGACAAGTTTCGATATACTTCTCAATTCACCAGTGGCATATTCGATTCCTCGACATAGGCATCTCACAACTTTGCCAATTTTATCTTCTTCAAGGTTGCTGGGGCTGACTTAAGCCCCTCTTAAATGGAAGATTGTCCGACGTGCCTAAAGCCTATACTCGATTGATACACATATCGGAGAGAGATTGGAAAGTGCGGTAGAAGAAGACAATTCAAGCCAACGATCTGGGGATAATGTGTATCATCATCTTTCTCGAAACCTAGTACCTTACGGTAGAATTCAAGAGCTCGATCCATGCCGTTCACATTCATCTGAAATACACAAATCTCTATCATCGGTACACTTCTTGATAGCGTTCCTTGAGTACTATCATCGAGTCAAGATTATCAAAATTAAATGATCTCATTTTATAACGAAAAAAGTAGTGATTTTTATCAATACGATGTTGAATTAATCGTAATGATAATTGTAAAGTTATCGGTGTACTCAGAGATCCATCCATGATGATGACCGGAAGATCTTGTAGTGCAAAGCCTCTACTGAAAAGATATATCGGAATATAGATAATTTATGGACCAGGTCAGGTTTCTAGTATACCGAATGATATAGACATATTATCCTGTTACTCGATAATATCGAACCTCGTCCTATAATGGTCGAATTATATCGAAGTTTGTCCCAATATATTATAATAACCTCCTCGCGACGCACTCTTATGAGCCTATGTATGAGGTGCTGAGATGAAGATTTGGTATCTGATAGCGTTGCTTGTCGCGATCTTCCTGATGGGGACTGCTTCAGGCTCTCCGTGGGATATTTACACGGAGCATGAACTGAATGAGAACGACCTATTCGATGTCCGAATAGAGGTGGACTACGACCGTTCCGCTCTCGAAGGAGCCGAGGTCGATATAGATAATAAAACGATGGGAACAACGAATTCTTCGGGGATTCTTTGGATCAATGACGTCCACGAAGGCATCCATCACCTCAGGGTGAGTGCCGAGCTGGAGAACAGAACCGTTGTAAGCGCCGAGTTGAGACTAAAGCTCACGCTTCCGAATCCCAACGGAACGCACAATTTCACGTTGTCCGGTGTCGTCCTCGAGGGTGAGACTCCTGTTCAAGGAGTACTTCTCGAACTCTATCCGTCGTTCTATCACTACTACTGGACCGATTACCGACACATATCCACGGAGACCAATTCCAACGGCGAGTTCGAGATCCAGGTCGACGATGAGTCCTACAACCTCGTGATATCCAAGTCTGGATACTATAGCCGATATCTCACGATAGCGTTGTCAGGGGATGTCGAGACGACTTTCCAGTTGTATCCTGATGAGAATGAGACCAGGATGTTCGGCACGGTAGAGAACGCTGAGGGTGAACCTATCGATGATGCCTTGGTGATGCTTTACTCCAACTACTGGTATCCATTAATTTACCACAAAGGTATCCTTGAGGTCAACTACACGTTCAGCTACTCTCCGAACGCCATATCGGCAGCCTACGCATTCGATTACACTGACGAGACGGGTTATTACGAATTCTCCGCTCGGCCCGGTAGGTATAAAGTATGTGTGTTTCACGGGTCCTACGAGGCGTTCGCCGAGATGGTCACGCTCGACGAGGGCGACAACCAGGTCGACCTGGCCTTCGGAATCCGTAACGTGACCGTCAAGGGATACGTGGTCGACAACAGGACCTACGATCATGTGGAGGACGCAGAGGTCTTCCTACACCCGAACTCAACAGCGACCTATCTCTACGAGAACAAGACCGACGTGTATGGAAGGTTCGAATTCGAAATCGGATCAGACTATCATAGTACCGAGATGACACTGGTCGTCATGAAAGAGGGATACAGGACCTACGAGGAGAGGATTTCGATCAACTGGTACACGTACGTCTATGTCTACCTCGAACCTCTCAACACGACTAACAATACTGTAACTGTTCAGGGTACGATCCTAGAAGGACTTGACATGACCCCCGTGGCTGGTGCAGACGTGGTTCTCGAGCTGAACCCATACATAGACAGATACCAACCGACTCCTAAGAGCAATCTCACATACTGGACCGTCTCTGATAGGAAGGGAGGTTTCTGGTTAGAGATAGAGAACTGGACAATCGGTTACTATGCGGTTCTCTATGTCTGGGCCGATGGATACAAGGATTACCAGACCGAGCTCCTCCTCAGCTCGGACAATGAGGTCAGGGTTCTCCTCGGCAGGAATGTACCATCGAATGATACCGACCTGAGGGTCGAAGGATTCGTTTACGATTACATTGACAAGGATCCAATAGCAGGGGCGGACGTGATACTTACCCACAATATCCGCACCTACGTCGGCTATGGAGGGAACGAAAGACCATTTACCTCCTCCAATGACACAAAATGGAAGATCACGGACGAAACGGGCTATTTCCTATTCCGGATCAATAATTCTCTCTGGGGCTCATATGCCACAATCACGGTGCTCAAGGAGGGCTTCCACGAAGGAGAGGTGGTCGTCTGGCTCGATAACGAGGTCGAGATCGTCGTGTTGCTCAGGCAAGAGGACAAAGGCAACAGCGGCGATCCTGAAGGTTCCGAGGTCTGGATAGACTTCGATTATCGCGGATCGAACTGGCTCTTTCCGGAATACATCTACGTCCACATAATCTTGTTCGATGATCGGACTATCATTTACGAGTACGAGTACACCTACATCGACGAGAACGCGGACGGTATTCCCGAATACGAGGAGGAGAATGAATCTGGAGAACGACCCTGCTGGAACTGGTACCCAGACATTTGGGACATCGGGAACTGTACGAACGATGACCCATGGAAGCATCCAGACGGGCCACCTGGAGAAGACGGAGAGGACCCGACCGGTGCACCCGGTGAGGGCGATAAAACCAGTAGCGGTAACGGTGGAAACGGAGACGTTAGTTTCGATGAAAGCCAGATCGGCGAGAAGGGTGTCAGCGGAGAACTAGTGAGGGACTTCGCGGCCCTCGGCATCCTGATCGGAGCCATCATCGTCTCGGTCCTCTTCCTAGTACGGAGGTTCGAGGAGTACTGATAGTGCCGTTATGAAAGTGATCGAAGGGATGGTCTCTAAACCCCCTCGGGGACCATCCCGTCCCCCCTATTAATGAACGGAACGGGTAGTGATCATGACACGATCCACAGACATATGGTGTCCTGAAGACCGATCAGATGCGGCGGATCTTAATGCGACTGTCATCTGTAAAACCAACAAAACACTCATAATTCAAGAGTGTATAAGAAAATCAGGACGATAACCGGTGAATAAAGATGAACCTAGTATCGAGGTCGATTCGGACGAGCCTGATCGCATCATTGTTCATTTCGATCGTTCTCATCATTATACTTTCAGGTCCGGGTTCATCCAGGGTCATAGTCGTCGACGACGACGGGGGCCAGTGGGCCGACCACACCACCATAAGGGATGCGATGAACGCTTCCAACCCAGGCGATACTGTCCTGGTCTACGCTGGTAACTATTCAGAAGGTATATGGATAAACCAATCGATCGTGATTGAGGGTAACGGCAGCAAAGAGGTCATTCTTGACAACAACGATGGCGTTTTCCAGTTCTTGATATCAGCTAACGATGTCGCAATTTCCGGTATATCCATGCCGCCTTTTGCGGGCAATCCACATATCATCGACTGTAGGAACGTGAGCATCACTGACTGCATTTTCAATGTTGAATGGAGTTGGTTGAACATCATGAACGTTGATGTGATGCAGTTCAAAGACAACACGTTCATCTCCACCAACCCTTTTGGAACAACTCTGTCTATTGAGGAATCGACATTAGTAGATGTGCACAGGTGCACGTTCTATGGGTGGGGTATCGCCGGCTACCTCTCAGAACTGACCGTCCAGGAGGTTACTGTCGTTGACGCCTTCAATTCCGGTATCACACTAGTGGAATGCAATGATATTCAGATTCTCGACACCGAGGTCTCGAATTCCGGAGTTGATGGGATCCTCCTCGTCGACTCGGAATACGTATCCCTGAACAGGGGATCCGTATCATCGAACGGCGAGGCTGGGATCAACATATCGATGTCCATGAACATAACCATCACCAAGTCTGATCTGACCGATAACGATGGTGATGGCATCCAGATGAACTTCGGATCCCATTGGAACAGGATCACTCACAACACATTCACTTCGAATGGTGGATACGGCGTTTCCATCATCGAGTTGGATCGAAAATTATCATGTGAGAACAATACTGTACACAACAACAGGTTCTTTGACAACAATCTAAACACCACACAGGGATACGATAACTGCTCCGGCAACAATTGGGACAGTGGGGTTGAGGGTAATTACTGGTCCGACGGTTCCACAGGCGATACGGACAGGGACGGGATAGTCGATGATCCCTATCCGATCGCCGGAGGGAATTCGTCCGATAGGTACCCCCTCGTCTACTCCCCCTCACCCCAACCTAAACCACCCAATGCTTCGATCATTTCCATCAATCCAGACCCTGCTGCTCATAATGAATTCGTTGAATTCCATGGACTTGGTCACTCTGGAGATAGCACAGTGACCCAGTTCGTTTGGACATCCAGCATCGATGGCGAGCTGTACAATGGTACCCCAACCCTGTTCACGACAGACTCCCTCTCACATGGGGTCCACAACATCACCTTCTATGTGATGGACGATCAGGATCTTTCAAGCGAGGTGGTCAATGGATCGGTCCTTGTGAACATCAGGCCCATTGTGACGATAGAATACCCTGTTAACAACATGACTGTCAACTCGTCCATCATAATACTGGGTACCGCATCGGACACGGACGGGGATGTCTCGATGGTCGAGGTATCGATCGCAGGGAACGTGTGGACCACAGTGATAGGTACAACCGAGTGGGGCTTCACGCTGAACCACTCCTCCTTCCCTCTGGGCGCATTGACAGTAACAGTGAGGTCCTGGGACGGATACCACAATTCCGAGACCGAGACGATCATCCTCTACGTAGCATCCCCCGATTCCGTCAATAGACCGCGGAAGGATGGTGATGACTCGCGACTACCAGAGGAAACGACAGTGATAATCGGTGTGGCTGCATTAATTGCCGTCGGCGTCTTCGCTGCGACCGGGATCGGATTCTACACGCTCTTCTCCCTTGTCTTTCCGATATACACTAGATTGCGGAGTGAGGACGTCGCTGACCACAAGGTCCGGGGTCGCATAATCGAGTTCATAAGGCAGAATCCTGGAGCCCACTACACCATGATCAGGAAGGAGCTCCACCTTCCGAATGGGTCTACTGGATATCATCTGCGTGTCCTCGAGACCGAGGGTTTCATCCGTAGCAATAACGACGGGTTCTACAAGCGTTTCTATCCCTTCGGGAAGCGCATTCCACGGTTCGAGCTAATCGGTATCGAGACCGAGATAATGAAGGTGGTGCTTCTGTCTCCGGGAATCTCCCAGGGGCACCTGGCAAAGCTTGTCGGTCTGTCGCAGTCCACCATGTCATATCACATTAAGCGACTCAGGAACAGGAACATCGTCAACGCATCAAGGAAGGATGGGATCACGCCGACTCAGATGTTTCTGGAAGCGCTTGATTCGGGAGAGACAGCCGAGCAGCCAGTTGTCGGTGAGCCGAGTATTCCGCCCGTGAATTGAGTAATAAAGTAATGAGTTCTCTACATCTTAGGATTGGATGACGACGGAATTCCAGCTTATCTCGACGATGATCTAGATGAACCCGACCCAACAAATTAATATCCAGATCCATCTACACTGGGTACTAAAAAATGGAAAGCGCCAGATCAATTACGAGATATATTCAACCTTATCCTAATATTCAGGGGTTATATCCAACCTTATACCAATCTAAATAAATGTTATTCCGGCGAGCATCATCTACAATGACCCGAAACGAAGATGGAGTTGATTTAATGATACATGGGTGCCTTATCCATAACACTGCTGGTTTGGATATTGATCGCATCGGCTCTACAACCAGCCTCTGCCGTAGAGACCACATCAATCGATGAACCCAGATCGGCAACAACCGAGAATAATGAGCGCGAAGAATGTCTAGCAAATCCGCTTGATAACGGGACCACGAACGGCGAGATCCAGAATTCACGCAATGCCCAGCTCATGAACGACGGTGCGTCTGTCTTATTGTTTGGAACAGTGACGATAGCCTGTCTCCCGTTAATCGCCGTTATGAAAAGGACCTTTCTTTGATCCCAATCAAATATCGATTGCTGAAAGCTCTTTATCGGCATTTGTCAGCTCCTCACACCCGTCACTTGTCACAACGATGTCGTCCTCGACCCTGACCCCGCCGAATCCCACGACGTAAATCCCTGGTTCGACGGTGAAGACCATCCCTTCTTCCAGGAGGAAGTCGGATTCTTCACGTACCCTCAATGCTGCGTCGTGAACGTTCAAACCGATCCCATGGCCAGTGCTGTGAGTGAACTTACCGTGATAGCCAGCGTCGTCGATGACCTTGTTCACGGTTCGATGGACATCGGAGGCAGCGATACCCGGTTCTATCATATCGATTGCATTCCGTTGTGCTTCCAATACAGCATCGTAGATGCGTCTCTGCTCCTCGTTTACACTTCCGTAGAACCATGTCCTCGTGATGTCGGACACATAACGGTCCGCCTCGGCGCCGAAATCCGTCAAGATGAAGTCTCCGGGCTTGATACGAACGTTACCAGTGTGATAGTGCGGAAGTGCGCTGTTCGGACCGAAGGAACAGTTCGTATCGAAAGCTGGACCATCGGCACCACCATCCAACATGGAGGTCGGGATGAAGGACGCGACATCGTGTTCGGTGGTGTCACTGTCGATGAACTCAGGGATCCTGTCCGCCACTCGTGATACGATACCGCATGCCTTCCTAATAGTCTCGATCTCCGTGCTGTCCTTGATTGCACGAGCTTTATTCATCTGATCAGATACATCGACCAGCTCAGTATCCTTTAGGAGCCTGTTGAACATCAGATAGTCCTCGGATATCAACTCAGAGGAATTGAAACCGATCCGCCGAGAATCGGTGAGACGTTCTGTGACGATTCTTTCGAGGTCCACGGACTGCTCATACGAGGTCACCGGAATTTTCGAATCCCGGACGGTGTCCTCCACCAGAACGGTCGTGATCACCTCGAGTCCGCCTTCGCGGTCTATCAGTGCCATAGATTGATTGAACAGACCACTCTTCAGTCCGGTAACATAGAAGAACGAGTTGTCGAGATGAGGGGTAGTGTGATTCTTTATGACGATCGTATCGAGGCCCTCAATCCTTTCGAAGATACGTCTGATCCTGTCTCTCATATGGTCACCCTGACGAGATGGTAATGATACTGATAAGACTTTTTCTGAAGATGGTGCGAGGAATTTCATCACGGTTTTACCAGTGCCATTACTCAATGCGGAACGTTTCTTACAGTAAACATTGAAATCCGACGCTATTGTTTAGACTTGAAAATGGAATATCCAACTATTAAAACAAGCAAGCCTATTATGATTCCTAGAACTGCGACTGGTATTATAGAAAAATCACCAGACTTTTCGATAATACTATTATCATCACCATTATCGGGTATTTCTGATTCATAAATCGGGTGGTAGTCGAAAGACTCTGCTGATCCATCGATAGCATATGGATCACTCCGATTCCAATCCGACCATCGATTTCCTATATCGCCGTTATCCCATTGATTATGGTTTCCAGAATCGTATGCTTGTGAAAATATTATTCCATTAACCATTTCTGATTCTCCATTTTCAATTAAGTTATTTCGATACACTAGATTATCGGTAGTATTAGTGAGGTTGATAGCGTACCAATCTCCGTAACTAATTGTATTTGAAACAATGGTATTTTTACCCCCTCCTTTACTGGGTGTTGGAGACTCGGATGGATCTTCGTAATCTACGGCAACCTCAATTCCGTTAGAATCCGCCCATTCAATTTCGTTCCATCCAATAGTATTGTAGCTCGATTCATGTAACCATATTGAACTGTCAATGATATCGGAACAGTAGTTATTGAATATTTGATTTTCATTCGACCATGCGAGAAGGACTCCGATCTTTCCTATAAAAGTATTATTCATTATTTTATTATAGTCTGATGTGTAGATTAGAATACCTTCCTCAATAACTGTAGATCTCTGAATAATAACATGGTCCGATTGATGCACGCTGATTTTTCTTGCCATTTCACAATTGATTATTGTTATCTGTGTTCCGTTAAATATTACCAAATTGAAAGCATTTGATTCAATCGCGTTAAGATTTGCTATGACGCAAGAATCTACATTCTTGAAATAATGCGTTATGTTGTTTGTTGTGATTTGAATTTCACTCATTGTTACGTCTGTACAGTTCGCAAGAATTACTTGAGATGCATCGATTGGGATGTTACCTCCAGTCCGGTTCTTCCAATAATAGACAGGTTTTCTATTGATGGTATTCGAGTCGTCGATGACATGTGAATTCCAGTGCTCAAGATGTTCTCCCATAATTTCAATTGCACCATTTCTTAGAGTACTATTACGGATTATTATGTACTCTGAGTCCCATATCTGAAATCCCACATTGCAATAATGACCCGACCAATCGTATCGGCTGTAATATCGGTATGTATAAAGATTGTTCTGGAATGTGATATTGTATGCTTTCCGGATAATGAATCCATTGTTATTGTCGTAACATGAATTGTTTTCAAAGCGATTTGAATTGCTATAATAGTGGTTAATTATAGCAAATTTAGAATGGTTAAGAATTCTATTATATGAGATGATATTCATATTGGAATTTTGAAATACGCTAATTCCACCTGAGTTATTTGATATATAATTGTCTGAGATGATATTGTTAGATGATTGATGTAGGTATATTCCGTCTGCGTCGTTTTCTATCAGAGTGTTGAATTGAATGGTATTGTTCAAGCTTGAAGAACATGTAATTCCCATCTTATTACCGTGGCAGGTATTGTTTTCAATTATATTATTGTTGGACGATATCAAAATACCGTCTCCTCCACCAGTGATGTTCAAGTTTGATAATCTAATATTATCGACATTAATTTCAACTACATTCATATCGGTAGTTGTCCCATTTACTATAGTTGCTGTTCCATTACCTACGATCGAAAGGGAACGATTCACCAGTACTCTTCCGGGAAATATCCCGTCATAGACACGGATTAAATCCCCCTTGGACGATACGTTCACAGCATCCTGAATCGAGTTGAAGTCCGACCAGGTACCGTTATCGTCATCCACTATCCATGTATCGAATGGTGGTGCAACATCCCATCTGGGATAACGGTCCATAGCCTTGTTGGATCCATTAATGAGGTACCAATCATCTCCAATACCATCCCCATCCTGGTCGTAGCCTGGGTAGTCAGACCAGTAATTACCGATTGTCCCGTTATCCCAGAAGTTCATATCACCGTTTGTGCCGTCAAATGCTTGCGGAGTGAAGCCATTATTCCAGAACTCGTTTAGGTAAATGCTGCTGTTATGAAGATTCACACCTAACAATCCATATTCTACGTTGTTCGATATGTTGTTCCTCGTGAATTTTGATCTAGCTACTGACGCATAGATGCCATACCGTCCATTCATTGAAATATTGTTCTTTGATACATTGTTGCGGGATGTTAAGAGACCGATTCCATCAATTGCATTTGATTGGAATTTGTTATTCCATATCTCGCTTCCATCAGCCATATTGCTTGCGGTAAGACCTGAACCACTGTTATTCATTACTGTATTATTCTCTACGTTGTTGCTGTATGCATTAAAGTGGATATGGATACCATTTCCGTCGTTCCCTACAATAGTGTTGTTGTTAACAGAGTGATTTTCGGCACCAGCCAGGAGGACAACACCATGCCTCCCGTTCTCTGATACTGTATTCCATGAGATGATGTTTCGGCTGGAATGCAGGGTTATTAATAGTCCATCAAACGTGTTCAAAACGATTGAATTGTTGATAAACGAATTCCATTCTATAGAGCTATCTGCATATATGCCATGTTGGTCATTCATGAATACTGAATTATTATTTATTCGGTTCCAATCAGATGCTCTTATCCTCATACCATAGATTCCGTTGTTATACACCTCATTGTTATAGATCAGATTATTGTCGGATTCCCGAATGAATAACCCATATTCCAAGTTCCATGATACAATATTTGAGTATATGGTATTGAACCCTGAATATTCTAGGAAAATTCCGTACGTTTTCTCAGAGATAATATTATCGTAGAGCGTACAATTGTCTGCGTCGGAGATTTTAATTCCACTGCTTTCCGTATAGTTCGTCGAATTGATATTGAAGCCTGTAAGAAGGATAAAATCATCAGAAAGCGTAAATACATTGCCTGTCCCGACTACTTTCGTGGTCGTCCCATTTCCGATGAGTTCGACACTCTTATTGACCTCTATAGTCTCATTGTACACACCATCGAGCACAAGGATAATATCACCATCAGTTGCGTTATCTACAGCATCCTGAATATTATTGTGATCGGACCATAAACCACCATCGTCATCGACGATCCATATTCTGCCACTCGCGGATCCATAGGCACAAATGAACATGGCAACCGCAAACACCAATACGCTGAATAACTGAATCGATTTCATATTCTCGATATCAATTGGGATGATGGATATAAACCTTGTCGAGATTAGGTAATTATTCATTTCATATGTTATTCATCTTATCCAATTATATATACCCCGAATTTAAATATCATACAATTCAATGATGGCAAGTCAAGCTCTGAAGAGACGCATTTATCGACAATATTTCATATATTGATGGGGGTGCCTCGGTCAATTCATGAGATCTGCTTAGAGGAGATAACCGAATCGGACACGGCCCCCTATAATCCATAAAGGAATCACCTACTAAAAGATATCTCGTAAAAATTAGGTCACAAATTCCATTGGGTGTCCCTGTATTTCAAGATCATGTCTTTAAAGGTTCGATAATGGGACGCGTTCGGACATCAGAAATATTTGAATGCTAGAAATGCATCTGATGATCAAAACTCGTTCGGATGGAACATACAAGGATATGACAGAAATAAGATCATTGCTGTCGCACCGCATCCTGATCAAGAAGGTATTCTTATACTCTATGAAGAATAAACACAATGGGTAATGAGTTGATGTCACGAGAGTTTGGAAGTAAGAAAGACGGTACCGATTTCTCCGAAGAAATCATACAACAGGTATGGGACAAAGGAGAGAAGGTATTAACTCATAATCCCAACAAAGTACGTCAAGATTGTTGCGCTGCAATCATCGAGCGCGATCAATATGGTCAACTTGGCTCCACTGGATGGGAAATTGATCATATTAAACCTGTATCCAGAGGCGGAAAAGACAATATCAATAACCTTCAACCGCTCCAATGGGAGAATAACCGCGCCAAAGGAGATATGATTGGAAGTTGGAAATGCAAACGAGGGTTGAAATACGCGACAAACAACATCTTGTGAGTGATGAGAAACGTACTCTCCAAGACCAACAGAGATCTAATATCCCATTTGTCCTAGCTTACTAGCTTACCGAAATTTCTGTCGTTTCTTCGATAACATCTACAATGAATATCGAAAATCAATCACAGTATCGGATATTAAACGGTAATATGATGTCGCGACTGGTATCCCCGATTGCGGTATCATTATTAATGTTTACACAACAGTCATATTAATGACTCTCAGGAAACTCGAGGAATAATAATATTATAAAAACGTTATCACTCATACACGATTCTTGAATATGGGACGAAGTCGACCGAGGAAGCTTCTTCACGATCTATCGTTGCCAAGAGAGGGGACCATTCCACTTCAACCCAAGTACTTTGATTCGGCGCCAGGAATCGACTTCGCCCCTTGGTC
>JANQNK010000001.1 GCA_028279595.1 Thermoplasmatota archaeon | reverse complement strand
TAACTCTATCATAATCCGCTCCCCAACCATCTCATGGATTAGCACGGTGATATTATATGCAAGGATCTTACATAGGAGTTCGTTTTTCTGAGACACGGGTTTCTTCGACTTCAGGTTCTCGCCGAATTTCTGCTTAATCGCTCCAAAGGTTGATTCTACGTTCGACCGTTTATAATAGTGTTCCATATACTCCTCATTGTGAAGGAGATGTTCAAAATACATTTTCTTCCATAATGGTGATCCCATCTTCCGACCAGTAGAATTCGATTTGAATGGGATGTACGCTACTGCACCTAACTCAGCGGCTACATTGAAATTGTCGCGAGATAAATACGCCTTGTCAGCTAACACCTCAGTTATCTCAAATCCGTTTGCTACTGTTCTGCGAAGAAGCCCTTCAAACTCGGGGCTGTCACCGCTATGACCGTCAGTAATACTAACATCAATTACGATATTCGATCCAACTCCACAACAAGCATTGGCCTTTATCCAGTCGTGCTCTTTCTTGACACCATGTTTCTCTTCGTGATACCGATTGAATGATGCACATCGGAAACCTGTACTATCAATAGCTACGGTCTTTTCGACGATGGCAAGTGGTAGTGCTGATAGATGAATTAATTGATGAAGTATCGGTGTGATGTCTTCACGGAGAAGTAACTTTGATATCGCGTTGTAATGTGGCGCATGTTGCACATGATTTCGTTCCTTCGCTTCTCGATACAGTGTTTGAGATCTTCTACTTGATTTCTGACAATAGACCTTTAGAACTGCACAGTATATTTGGTCTGAGAGTAGCAATCGAGGTCTTCCCATGACTTGTTCGGGTTCTTCAACCATTGATACCAACTCAGCCAAGATTGAATTGAAATATTCAATTTCATTGGCTTGTGCTTTGTTGTATGCAACCCAATTTTGGGTTGGTCCAACTGGTCTCTTTCTCGGCCGATCCTCTGGTATTTTCGGTGGAGTGTCACGAATCCGAAATTTACCTCTAACCTTTCCAAAAAGTTCTTTACCTACGACATGCTTCTTTTTTCCTGAGGTGATACTCAACCTATCGCCTCCATGGCCGGGGGCGTTCCTGCGTCGCCCGGCTTCAATATTCATTGATTCTGGAGGATATAAATAACTTTGGAATGAGGATTTCGGAACGTAATCGAAGAGTCTGGCTTGTGTTGGATTTCTTCGTTCATCCGTTCGTGTTCCCATAATATGAAATGTAATTATCAAGGTTAATATCGAGCGGTACCTATGGCAAATTTCAAGGTAATAATCGTTCCCTACCAATATTCGTGTACAGAATGTGTATTATCAATATGTTACAACATAGGGTTCGAATTCGTTACTTATTGAATAAAAACAGCTACTATAATCTACCCCATAAGGGGTGGACTTCAATCGACTTAAGAAAAGAGGATATCGGTAAACTTTTCGTGCTGCAGACCATCTTTGAGAATAGTGAGATCACACGATATCAGGTCAGTCAGATAACAAAACATTCTAAGAAAAAGATCCACTCTGATGTCGCATTTTGGGAGTCAATTGGTGCAGTAGTCGGTGAGCAAGTTGAAGGTGACAGAAGAAGGAGTATTCATTACTTCATGACTGATATCGGTATAATTATTCTTTATCGATATGGTGTTATTTCCAAGAAGGAAATCGAGCGATTACTTCCTTCTCATCACTCAATTTTCAATGAGGTCAAATATGGAGATGAAATTCAACAATTTCCCACGCCTATCGAGATCGGTGAAGTTTCCAAGGTCGTCGTCGAACTCATGAGTACCGTATTCCCAGGCAGTAAGGATATCATTGCAGGGTATGATGGAGCAATTCCATTGTCAGAGCACACTGCCTTGATTACTGACAACTATACCAAGGCTTATAGCGCAAGAAGAACGAGTGCAATGATGGTTATTTTAGCGGGACTTCATCTCCATCTTCAGAACATCAGACATCATTTGGAATATAGTAAGGAATTCAGAAATGTTTACAGGAAGATATGTACGATATTGGATAAAAAATACAATCTTAATAGGTAACGAAATTGTACCCCAATATAGAGAATATTGCCGTTTTCATTAATGAAAAGGTTTTTATTGGGGGATATCTTTCCTGAATCGCGTTGTGGGTTAATGGAGGACCAAATCATGGAACCAACTCCCGAAGGAAAGCTGACTGTAAATTTAATTGCGACAGACGATCAGAGATTATGTGCGGAAGTCATGAGATGGGAAGGGGGTATTCAAGTTCCTCATGCGATGTATTGGGGCACTCATTTGGAGCACGAAGATGATAATATCATTGTGTTAAATGGTGATGTTGAAGTTGGAATTATTGAAAAAGAGGATATTGCTGATGTGAGGCTCGAAGGTAAGATTGTAACAGATAAGAAGGCTCTGTTTACGAGGAGACCGATTCAAGTTAAACCGAAATATATCGTAGTCCGGTTCCATAAAGGCGCACTCAGGATGGATAAAAACGATGGAGTATTTCAATACGTCAATAAAGCAATTAGGTGTGCTCGCAATAAACCATCGCCTGAGGATTGGTATCTCATGACGATATTTGAACCACATGTAGAAGAGGAGAAATAGTATCTTAACCAAATTGAATAATTGAAAAAAGCTCCAATGTTAATTATTTCAATTTCAATAAAAATCCGGTAAAAAACGGCGTTTTTAGGCGTTAAATCAAAAATCGATAGAGTTAAATATTCCAGTGGAAATGTAGATTTACTGGAGTGACACCATAGCAATATCGTGGTGGTATGTGTAGTCGATGACATATTACCACAATGGGTATAAATAGAATGTACTGTAAGTGTGAACCGCAGTAGCAAGGAGCAACGCTCTACCGACCGAAGGATGAAGTGAAAGTATGGTAGTAGATGAAGAGGCGAGAAACCTTGTGATGTTGCTATTAAACAAGGATCGATATTCGATCTTTAGGCACATCATAGACGAAGAAGGTGGTTTGTCAGCGGAAGCTATTTCGAGACAAACTGATATCGACCTTGATACGGTCCGCTATCACCTACTACGGATGAGTGAAATAGGGGCATTAACGGGCGACCTGGCTCTTATTCACAACTCCCCAGGACAAATAATGCGACTCTATCAAGCCACCGACTCTGCGAAGACAATACATGCCGAGTTTGAAGAGAGAATTACGGCTCTTCAATGTTAGACTTTTTTAAGTCTACATCACGAATGAATGACAATGCGCCGCAATAAATATCAGTCAGGAGAGCAATGAGTGATAGGTAATAGTCAATACCATTTGCAAGAATGCTATCCATTAATAAGTCAAGATCTTCTTGTGAGAAGTCTCCGACTTTTCCAACCGGAGGTAGTAAATTATCTATACTCTTGTAACGTAATTCATAACAGTTTTCATCAGCGTTAAAATGAATACTGAAGGAAACAAGTACATGTCTATCGTTTCCAATATTAAAACGCATGAAGTTTCCAGATGGGAAAATATCATCCGTGAAGGGGTGGTCCGGAGAATACATTATCGGGTTGCCACCAAGCCGACTATCCTTTTGTTCTGAACCAATGATTAAGGTCTCAGGCATCGGTGTTAATTCGATTCCCTTATTTGACAGAGTTTTATAGATAGTTTGTGTAGGTTCATGATCAGTTAATTGGTCATTTAAAAAATCAATATAATTTTGAATAGTAGGGGATGGAAAGATGATAAACGATATTGCTTCATCCATTGAGTTTGAATCTCGAATTACCATATAAAGGTTGCTTTTAATATGGCAGTAACTTTAAAGTCATGTTGGTTATTTAAAGGTTAAAAACTACTTTACGGGCAAAGCCGTGGTGGGCGCAACGCTTTTATACTAGTTAATTAGTAGTATACAACACAAGGTTAACAACCTAGATAGGGGTGAGAACCTGTCAGAGGAAATGGAGAATTTGCTGGTCGTTGTGAGCAACCCCACCAGGCGCGCCATACTCGAACACCTCGCCCGTGAGCCGCACTATGCGCTCCAGCTGGCGAAGAAGATCGATGTCAGTCAACAGGCCGTGATGAAGCACCTGGCGACGCTGGAGGAGGCGGGGATCGTCAACACCAAGGACGTGCCGAGCCCGGAAGGGCCGCCGCGCCGTTATTACATGCTCAAGAAGCGTTTCTCGATACGTATCGACGTCAGGCCAGACTACTACGACAGCCGTATCCAGGTCATGGACCATGACATAACCGGAGGTGACGCAGCCCTCGTCAAGGCGTTCAAGGACATCGAGTCGGAGTCCGACCTCCAGAAGCGGGCGAACGGTCTGTCCGGGCTCCTCAGGGAGATCGATACGCGGCTGTCGACGCTCGAGGACGGGTACGACCGGCTTGTCGCGCTGAAGGAGGAGATCCAGAGGGAGCTTCACCAGATCATCGCGAAGACCTCGCCGGACTACAGGGCCAGGGAGGTCCTCTACTGTCTGGTGGACTCCAGGGCCAAGGGTGTACCCGAGATGTCGGAGATACTGGACCTCAGGGAGAAGGCGATCATGGACATCCTGGACGACATGGCGAAGCACCAGAAGTACGTCAATGCGATGATCGAGAACTTCGCCTACAGGAAGATCTGAGTGGGATCTCAAGTTCAAATTCAGAAGGTGGTGAGACAACGGAAACGAAGTTGAAGGTCGCGGAGGCCCGGTCGAGGGACGTCGGCCGAGGGCTTGTACGACTCGACCCGTCCGTCGCGGAGGCGATGGGACTGGGTTCGGGCGACGCGATAGAGATAAAGGGTAACAAGAGAACAGCGGCGCTGAACGTCCATGGTTTTCCGGAGGACAACGGAACCGACGTCATCAGGATGGACGGGATACTTCGCCGGAACGCCGGGGTCGGCCTGGACGAACAGGTCGAGATTAGGACCATCGGGGCGAAGACCGCGAAGAAGGTCCAGCTGGCCCCGACCCAGCCGATCAAGATAATGGGCGGGGAGGAGTACCTCGGCCGCCTCCTCGAAGGGCGGATAATCACACGCGGTGACATAGTCGAGATAAACGTCATGGGACGAAGGCTGACCTTCGGTGTCGTATCGTTCGCCCCCAAGGCCGATGCGGTGATCATCAATGCGGCGACCGATGTGAAGATCGGCGCCCAGGTCATGAAGGAGGACGAACTCGCCGTCCCGACGGTGACGTACGAGGACATCGGTGGACTCGGCGAGGAGGTGAAGAAGGTCAGGGAGATGATCGAGCTTCCGCTGCGCCATCCCGAGCTGTTCGAGAGGCTAGGGATCGAGGCACCGAAGGGTGTGCTCCTGCATGGACCGCCAGGGACGGGAAAGACGCTCCTCGCGAAGGCGGTGGCCGGTGAGACCAACTCCAACTTCTTCAGCCTCAGCGGACCGGAGATAATGTCAAAGTACTACGGCCAGAGCGAGGAGAACCTGAGGGAGATCTTCGACGAGGCCGATGAGAACGCGCCTTCCATCATATTCATCGACGAGATCGATTCCATCGCCCCGAAGAGGGACGAGGTCTCCGGGGAACAGGAGCGAAGGATAGTCGCCCAGATGCTCTCCCTGATGGACGGACTGAAGTCACGTGGCAAGGTCGTGGTGATCGGAGCGACCAACAGGCCGAACGCCATCGATCCGGCGCTGCGGCGGCCGGGCCGGTTCGACAGGGAGGTCGAGATCGGGATCCCTGACAAGAAGGGACGTCTCGAGGTCCTGCAGATCCATACCAGGGGAATGCCCCTCGCCGATGACGTCGACATGGAGAAGATGGCAGAGATCACCCATGGTTACTCAGGTGCGGACCTTGCAGCACTCTCGCGGGAGGCGGGGATGCGTGCCATCAGACGGATCCTGCCGTCGCTGAACGTGGAGATCGAGGAGATCCCTCCCGACGTCCTCGAGTCCATGGAGGTGAGGTCCCAGGACATCCTCGATGCGTTCCGTGAGCTGGAGCCTTCAGCGTTGAGGGAGGTCCTGGTGGAATCGCCCGAGGTGAGATGGACAGACATCGGAGGACTGGAGAAGGTCAAGAAGGACCTTCGCGAGATCGTCGAGTGGCCGCTCACCTACCGGAACCTGTTCGACCACCTAAGTGTCGAGATACCGAAGGGCGTACTGCTCTATGGACCGCCGGGGACCGGTAAGACGCTGCTCGCAAAGGCCGTAGCGACGGAGAGCGAGGCGAACTTCATCAGCGTCAAGGGGCCCGAGTTCCTGTCCAAATGGGTGGGCGAGAGCGAGAAGGCGGTCCGGGAGACCTTCCGGAAGGCGAGGACCGCTGCACCGGCTGTGGTCTTCATCGACGAGCTCGACGCCATCGCACCCAGACGGACCGGTTCTGACACCAGCAAGGTCACCGAGCGGGTGGTCAGCCAGCTCCTCACAGAACTGGACGGACTGGAGTCGCTCCACGATGTCATCGTGATAGCCGCCACGAACAGGTTCGACATGGTGGACGAGGCACTCCTCCGACCCGGACGGTTCGACAGGCTTGTCTTCGTCGGGAAACCGGACGCTGACGCCCGAAAGGAGATCTTCCAGATCCACACCAGGGATATGCCCCTGGCCGACAACGTCAACCTCGACTGGCTCGTCCAGGACACGGACGGGATGAATGGCGCAGAGATCGAGGCGATCTGCAGGGAGGCCGCCATGTTCGCAGTGCGCGAATACGTGGAGAAGGGCGGGAACGACGCCTGCGACGAGGTCAAGGCGTGCTCGCTGTACATGGTCCATTTCAAGGAGGGCATGGAGCGTGTACTCCAGGACAGGAAGAAGAACAAGGGGAGCAACATGGAGGTGATGTGAACATGATCGACAGGAGAGGACCGGGAGAGAGGGACCCGTTCGACGGGTGGCCCTTCACATTCGACCCGACAGGGATGATGGAGGAGATGCTGGAGATGATGAAGGGGCTTGATGCCGTCGATGGCGGTGTGAGGTCCCGGTCCTACGGATACAGGATGACGGTCGGACCCGACGGCGATAGACGGGTCGAGGTATACGGCGACGTGCCGGATGACCTCCTGCCGGCGGACCTCAGGGAGACGAGCACTCGGTTGCCTGGACCACCCGAGGATGAGGGACCGGTCTCCGACGTGATGGAGTGCGGCGGCAGCTTCGTTGTCACCGTCGAGATGCCCGGTGTTTCCGACGGGGACATCGATGTGACCGTCGATGGAATGGAGATGAGGATCGAGGCTGCGGGCGGTCGACGGACCTACGAGAAGACGATAGGGCTGCCTGGCCATTCCGTACCCGACAGCCTGAGAAGGACGTTCGTCAACGGGATACTCGAGGTCACCCTGGACAGGGCCGACGAGTGCTCCGGGGACAAGCATATATAATGACAACCGTCATTCACGACGGAATGGAACTGAGCGAGATGTTCGACCTTGGTGAGGGGCCCTCGAAAGAGGACGTGGAAACCCAGGAGGACGTCGAAGAGGACGTCCCCGAGACAGAGGAAGAGATGGAGATCGAGGAGGAGCCAGAGGCGGTCCCCGATGGCGTGGAGATCGACCCCGAGGAGAGGTTCCTCAGGCTCCAGGCCGAGTTCGACAACTACCGCAAGTTCATGGAGAAGGCCATGTCCGACGGCCAGAAGCGCGCCGGCGAACGGATGGCATGCGAGGTGCTGGAGGTCCTCGACAACCTGGAGAGGGCCCTAACCGCCAAGGGCGAGGATGACAGCCTCAGGGAAGGGGTCCAGATGGTCTACGCCCAGATGTACGACGTCCTCGGCCGTTGGGGCGTGTCGGAACTCGAGGCCCAGGGATGTGAATTCGATCCGTACCTGCACGAGGCAGTGGAGAGGGTCGAGGACTCCGACGAGCCGAACGGCACCATAGTCAAGGTCTATCAGAAGGGGTTCTCTCTCAACTCCAATGTGATCAGGCATGCCAGGGTAGCGGTCGCCGCGGGCGAGGATGAGGAGGAGTCCGACGAGACTCCCGAAGAAAAGGATGCGCCGGAAGGCGCGAATGACAGTCAAACCGATGGAACGGATGAACAGGACGATTGAGGTGTTAGGATGAGCAAGATATTGGGTATCGATCTTGGGACCACGAACTCCGCTGCTGCGGTCATGGTGGGCGGGAAGCCGACCATAGTGCCGAGTGCGGAGGGGGCGACCGCGTATGGAAAGGCGTTCCCGTCGGTGGTGGCGTTCACCGACGACGACCAGCTCCTCGTCGGGGAACCGGCGAGACGCCAGTCCGTCACGAACCCCGATAAGACGATCATTGCAGCGAAGCGGAAGATGGGCACGGACTTCACCTACCAGATGGGTGAGAAGACGTTCACACCCCAGCAGATCTCGGCGTTCATACTGCAGAAGATCAAGCGTGACAGCGAGGCTTTCCTCGGAGAGGAGGTCCACAAGGCCGTCATCACAGTCCCTGCCTACTTCAACGACAACCAGAGGCAGGCGACGAAGGATGCGGGCACCATCGCAGGGCTAGAGGTCGTCAGGCTCGTGAACGAGCCGACCGCGGCATCGCTGGCCTACGGTCTTGACAAGGCCGAGAAGGACCAGAAGATCCTGGTCTTCGACTTCGGCGGAGGGACCCTCGATGTGACGATGATGGACTTCGGCGACGGGGTCTTCGAGGTCCTGTCGACATCCGGCGACACCCAGCTCGGCGGGACCGACATGGACATCTCCATCGTCGACCACATCGTCGCCAGCTTCAAGACGGACACAGGAATAGACCTTTCCGGGGACAACATGGCGATGGAGCGTGTCCGCGAGGCTGCGGAGAAAGCGAAGATCGAGCTCTCAGGGACCATAAAGACACAGATCAACCTCCCGTTCATCTCCGGCGACGACGCCGGGCCGAAGCACCTTTCCATGGAGCTGACCAGGGCCAAGCTCGAGGAGCTGGTGATGCCCGTTGTCGAGAAGTGCAGGCAGCCGATCCAGCAGGCGCTCTCGGACTCCGAACTGACGGCCGAGACCGTGGAGCGGGTCATCCTCGTCGGGGGACCGACGCGGATGCCGGTGGTCCAGGAGTTCGTCGAGAAGATAATGGGCGACAAGGTGGTCCGCGGGATCGACCCGATGGAGTGCGTCGCGATGGGCGCCGCCATCCAGGGAGCCGTCATGACAGGGGAGGTCAAGGACGTACTGCTCCTGGATGTCACACCGATATCGCTCGGCATCGAGACCCTCGGCGGGGTATTCACCACGCTCATCGAGAGGAACACGACGATCCCGACGAAGAAGTCGAGGATATTCTCCACGGCATCGGACAACCAGGCCAGCGTTGAGGTCCACATCCTCCAGGGAGAGAGGCCCATGGTCGCGGACAACGTGTCCCTCGGCAGGTTCACCCTCGCAGGGATACCACCTGCGCCAAGGGGTGTGCCGCAGATAGATGTGTCCTTCGACATCGACGCCAACGGGATCATGAACGTAAGCGCCAAGGACCTGGCGACGGGGAATCAGCAGCAGATCACGATCACTTCGTCCACGAAGCTCTCCGACGCGGAGATCGAGAAGATGATGGACGAGGCCGAGCGCTTCGCCGATCAGGACAAGGAACAGAAGGAGATCGTCCAGACGGTGAACGAGGCCGAGGGCCTGATCTACAGCGCAGAGCGCCTCCTCAGGGAGATGGGGGACAAGGTAACCGAGCAGGAGCGTCTCGACATCAACTCCAAGATAGAGGCCCTCAAGGGTGTCATGTCCGGAAAGGACCTCGAAGCCATCAAGAAGGCCACCGAGGAGGTGAACGGCGCGATGCATGCGATCTCCATGAGGATGTATCAGGCAGGCCAGCAGGCCTATCAGGAGGAGCATGCTCCGCAGGAGCCAGCACCCGGCGGAGAGTCCGGGCAGGAACCCGAGGAGCCGGCAGGGGGCCCGGGTCCGGGTGACACCGTCGACGTCGAGTACGAGGACGTCGGCGAGGACGAAGGCGAAGGGACCGCATGACGGAACGGGACTACTACGAGGTCCTCGGCATCGAGAGGAATGCGTCGCCGGAGGACGTCAAGAAGGCGTACCGGAAGAAGGCGAGGAAGTTCCATCCGGACGTCAACAAGGAGGATCCACAGGGAGCGGAGGCCAAGTTCAAGGAGGTCTCCGAGGCGTACGAGGTCCTGGCCGACCAGGAGAAGCGCCAGATGTACGACAGGTACGGCCACTCCGCGGTCCAGCAGGGTTTTTCGGGAGGTTCCTTCACCTGGGAGGACTTCAGCCATTACGCGGACATCGAGGACATATTCGGAAGCATATTCGGTGGACGAGGCGGAGGGATCTTCGAATCGTTCTTCGGTGGCCAGACGGGCCCGGTCCGCTCCAAGGGGCGGGATATCGTCATGGAGCTCGACGTCGACCTCAAGGACGTCATGGATGGCCTCGAGAAGGTGGTCGAGGTCGACCATCATGTGCTCTGTCCGAAGTGCCACGGCTCCAGATCGGAGCCGGGTTCCGAGCCGGCAACGTGCGGCGACTGCGGCGGTTCGGGAAGGGCCCAGAAGGTCCAGCGGACCCCGTTCGGAGTGGTCTCCACCGTCACCGCATGCCCTAGATGCGGTGGCGAGGGTCGTATCGTCACGGACCCGTGCAGGAAATGCACCGGGACCGGACGCATCCTCGAGAAGGGCAAGATCTCCGTGACCATTCCCCCGGGGGTGGACACCGGATCGAACCTGAGGGTGGGCGGTCAGGGGGAGGCATCAATGAGCAACGGACCTCCCGGCGACCTGTACATCGTGATGCGCGTGAAGCCGGACAAGCGTTTCAAGCGGGACGGGCCGGACCTGCATCACGAGACGCATGTCAACTACCCGCTGCTCGCCCTGGGAGGGAGCATCAAGGTCCCGACGGTCGATGGCAGCAAGAACGCGAAGGTCCCTGCGGGGACGTCGCCCTACGACGTCATCCGGCTCAGAGGCGAGGGGCTCCCGAGGATGCGCGGGGGCGGCCGGGGCGACCTCTACGTCCACCTCAACATGGAGGTTCCGAAGAAGCTAGGCCGGAAGGAGAAGGACCTGATCAAGCGTCTGCAGACCCTTGACGAGAAGTGATCCGACCGGAACGTCTGGACGTCCGGTTTTTTTCCGATGTAAACCCATATAAACGTGAAATGCCATACCCCAAGGGACCGGTGAAGAGATGGTAGTCAATATCAGGATTGGTATCACGGGTCTGCCTCGCGTGGGGAAGACGCAGGCCCTGTTGAAGTTGATCGGTCTTCTCGAGGAGGAGGAGGTCACGGTAGGCGGCATGGTGACCGAGGCCATAATCGATAACGGCGAGAGGGTCGGCTTCAATATCATGGACTGGTCCACCAAGGAGGAGGGGATCATGGCCCATGTCGACATCGAGTCCAAGACCATGGTGGGAGACTATGGCGTGGACATCGATGAGATAGAGAGGATAGGCATCCCCGCCATCCAGACCGCCATCGACGAGAAGGACGTAATAGTGATCGACGAGGTCGGCAAGATGGAGGTGGAGTGCGCCGAGTTCTCCGTTGTCGTCAAGGAAGCGCTCGAGACCGACAAGCCGATCCTGCTCACGCTTCACAAGAAATCGAGGAACCCACTGCTGCAGGACATACGCCGCAGGGACGATGTGAGGATCCTCGAGGTAACGAACCTGAACAAGGACTTCCTGCCGTTCAAGATCCTCCGGCTTCTAGAGGGTTGAGAGATGGAGGAGGTAGAGGTCAGGGAGGGAGCTACCCGCCTTGTCGTCCCGCCGCCGCCGACCGATTCCGGTCCCGGCAACTCGTCGATGCCAGTGTTCTTCAATCCGGTCATGTCCGTGAACAGGGACATGAGCGTCTCGTTCTTCCGTGCTTTGAAACGCGACAGTTACGATGCGATCGACCTATTGGCAGGAACCGGTGCCGGAGGGGTCCGTCTGCTGAACGAGGTGAAGGCCGATTGGGACATGGTCCTGAACGACGTGAATCCACTGGCCAGCGGTTTCATACGGAGGAACCTCGAGATCAACGGTCTTGAAGCGACTGTAACGGAGCTTCCAGCGCACAAGGCCATCGCCGACAAGAGGTTCGACGTGATCGACATCGATCCCTTCGGAACCCCGGTGCCGTACGTTCCCTTCGCGGTGAACGCGACGAGGCATCGCGGCATAATCTCGGTATCGGCCACGGACACCGCTGTTCTCTGCGGTACGTATCCAGAGGCCTCTTGGAGACGCTACGGGGTCCGGACGGAGAAGACCCCGTTCAAGCACGAGATCGGCGTCCGTGGACTTATCGCCTACGTCGTGAGGAGGTTCGCCGAGAGGGACAGGGCGGCCGAGCCGTGCCTCGCCTTTGCCGACGAGCATTTCTACAGGGCCTTCTTCCAGGTCGAGTCGGGGAGCAAGAGGACCGATGCATTGCTCGCCAAAATCAACTTCATCGGCTATGTGCCGGAGACCGGTGAACGGTGGGTCCAGGAGCAGCCCGCCACCGAGATGATAGGACCGATATGGACCGGTCCCCTGGGACGGAAGTCGCTGATCGCCAACATGAGGCCGGTCTCGGAGAACGCCGAGAGGCTGCTCGACGTCCTAGCAGAGGAGGCCGACATGTCGCCGTTCCATTACAACGCGGACGAGTTCGGGAAAGCGCTCCATGGAAGGATCCCGAAGATGTCCGACCTGCTCAGGGCGCTCCGACTGGCCGGCTACCGTTCCTCGCCGACACACTTCTCGCCGACAGGATTCAAGACCGACGCGACAGTCCCCGAGATCGAGGAGACACTCACCAAGAGCAAGAACATCTGATACGACCTTGGAAGCCCGTGACCATTGCCGGATATGTGAGACGCGTTGCCGGCAGCTTGCAACGCCGGCGAGCGCGGTTGACGGCACCGAAGGTAAGGTATCGACCGGGTTCAACGGTAATTCTTTATAGGGATTCCTCCATGCAGACCATACGATTCCAATGGGGGGCGCAATGTGTTCGAGATAACCGTAAAGATGGATGTCCTGAAGGAGATAGTAGGCGTTGTCTCAACCCTCGTAGAGGAGGTCAAGTTCAATGCCGAGCCGGAGGGCATCACCATCAAGGCCGTCGATCCGGCCCACGTCGCGATGCTTGTCATGGAGCTCAAGCCAGAGGCCTTCGAGAAGTACGACGCGAAGGGCCTGGCTTTCGCCATCGAGGTGGACAAGCTCAAGGACCTGCTCAAGCTCGGTGGGGGTGACGATACCGTCGTCATGCACCACGACGAGGAGAAGAACAGGCTCGTAGCGAACCTGGGGAACCTCAAGAAGGAGATGTCCCTCCTCGACCTTACCGGGATGTCGGACCCCAAGGTCCCGCAGCTCAACCTCGAAGCATTCGTGGTCCTCTCCGTCGGAGAGCTGGGTCGGGGCATCAAGGCCTCCGAGTCGGTCTCGGAGCACGTCGCGCTCAGCGCGGAGAAGGACCAGTTCATCATCTCCGCCGCAGGCGATCGCGACTCGGCGGAACTCGTACTCGGCAAGGACGAGCTGGTCGAGATCAACACACCCGAGAGCATGCGCTCGCTCTTCTCGCTCGACTACTTCTCGAGCATGGTCAAGGCCATAGGCGGAAAGGGAGACGTCAAGATCTTCCTCGGCAAGGAGTACCCCATGAAGATGGTCTTCTCCATCGCGGATGGCAATGGCGACGTCACCTACCTCCTGGCACCGAGGATCGAGGAATGAAACGGGTCGACGCCCTCATCACCGGAGCCGTTCCCAAGGATTGGATGGACAGACTCGACTCGTTCTCCGAGAGTGACGATCATACAGCTATCATAGTGAATGCAGAGATGGTCCACGGCATGGTCCACATAGAGTCCGCGGTCGAACACGCGGAGAGGGCCTTTTCGCAGAAGATGAACAGGAGCAGGGACCTCGAGGTCGAGACCATCCTCTACCTCACAGGGGAGAGGAGGATCGAGAAGGCGCTCGAGATGTCCGCGCCTGGAGACAGGAACGTGGTGATCGCGGTCGACTGCGACGTCCGTCAGGTCATGGATGTACTGGGAACGACCGGTGAGGAGGTCCCATCGAAGACCGACGGGACCCTCGACGCCATTGAACGGACGGCGCTCCTGGACATCGATAAGTGATTCAGTCGCGCCACAGTTTCCTGACAAGGATCGGAGTTATCAACGTCGTGACAGTGACGAGGAGCATCGTGGATGCTACAAACGTGGGAATGTTCCCCTCGCTGATGACGTCCGCCCTTATCGCGATGAGAAGCGATACGAGGGCGATCTCGACCCTCGGGATCGACGAGATGCCGACCATCAACGACCTCCTTCCATCGAGCCCTGCCAATCGGGCGCCTGCGCCTGCGCCGATGATCTTTCCCGCGATGGCGCCGGCGAGGATGACGAAGGCGACGATGAGTACCTCGGGGTCCTTGAACTCCTTCGGATCGATGAGAGTGCCCACATAGACGAAGAAGAGCGGGATGAAGAATGCGTAGCCGATGATCCGTATCTCCCTTCGCATCGACCTCGTTCCTGGGACCATCCTGATGAGAAGGCCGGCGACGAAGGCGCCCTCGATCGCGGCGGAGAGCGTGTATTCCGCCAGGGCGGACATTATCAGGACGAAACCGATCACGATCGCGAGGGTGCCCTTCTCCTGGCTTGCGACCTCGGCCAGCCGGATGAAGGGTCGTATCCCGTAGCGCATCGCGGCCACGACGACAGCGAAGAGGGCGAACAATGCGACCATCGTCAATGGGTCCCCCGAGCCTACGATGATGATTATCAGGAACACGCCGATCAGGTCGTCGATCACTGAGGCGCTGACCGTAACGACACCGACATCGGTGTTCAGTACCCCCATCCTCAGGAAGGTCCGGACGGTTATCCCGATGCTGGTGGCGGTTAGGATGACACCAATGACCAGACTCTCTGGATAGGAGAATCCGAACCCGATGCCGATGGCCATCCCAAAGGCGAATGGGACGACGATGCCCCCTGCGGCCGTCATCGCGGACATCCTTCCAGCCTTACGGAGGGAGGCGGGATCGAGCTCGAGACCGGCGATCAGAAGGAGGAAGAGTATCCCGACATGGGCGACCGAGTCGAACGGTATCGCGAACCCGGGTTCGTGCATCAGGTCCCCGACAACACCGATCCTCCCGATGACGTAGGCGCCGAGAAGCACCCCGGTGGCGACCTCGCCGAGCACACCAGGGATACCGACCCGCTCGAACAGGTAGTACAGCAGCTTCGATAGTATGAGGGCGACGCCAAGATAGAGCAGGAAGAAGGCAAAGACCTCCTCCAAGGGATCACCCGTACCTGTAGTAGTGATAGAACTGCCGGATAAGGCCCTTCTGCGTGATCTCGCCGATCAGCCGTCCCTTCTTGTCCGTGACGGCGATCCTCCAGACCTGCTGGCGGACCATCCTCATCAGGACCTTCCTCACCGGGGTGTTCCGGTTGCAGACCACCGCGTCATCGACGATGTCCCCGGCGGTCGGCGTGCCTCCCTTGTGGAAGCTCCGCATCGCCCGCTTCACGGACCCGAACCTGTAACTGGTGTCCTCGGGCGGTATGAAGTACCTGAGGAGTTCGATGAGCTCGATGATCCCGACCAGTTCCATCGACCTCCTGTCCTTGACCACCCAGACGTAGCTCTGGGACCTCATGATCGATAGAATGTCGTCAAGCGAGCTGTCCACTGTGACGACGGGGAACTCCGAGAGGTGGTGGTGCATAACCTCGTCGGACGGTAGTTCGAGAAATCTCCATATCGGATCATCGGCCCGGTCGACCCTGTCCCTGTTCACGGGGTCATCCCCCCTGGGGCGATCCCTGTTTGAACCTGAACCACGGGCTCGGCTGGTGCGATAGACCGACAGCCCTGATGGCGGTGTCGTCGCCCTGGTAGCGCATCTCAACCGTGCCCTGGAAGACCTGCTTGAGGGTCGAGAGGGTCCTGTTGTCGTGCATGTCGCTGTCGATGATCGCCACGCAGAAACCGTCCCACTCCTTGACCTTCCCCGTGAGGACGTGTAGGAACGAGAATAGCGGCTGCAGGGGTATGTACATGAGGAAGACGGACAGTGAATCGATGACTATCACGATCTCGGTGATACCGTCCTTCCTGAACCTGTCCACTATGTTCTCCATGGTGTACATGATCTTGGTCAGGTTCATGGCGCCGTCGATGTACTTCACGTTGTCAGTGTCGTTCTCCCTCTCGTCCGGGGGATAGAGCGAATAGGTCAGAAGGTCGATGATCCCCCATTGCTTCCTGTAGGCCTGGAGATCGACGTTGTGGCCGTCGAACCACTTGTGGATGTCCTTGCTCGTCTCCTTGGCGCTGATAATGACTATCCCCTGGTTCTCGCGAAGACCCTTGTAGACGATGTTGCGGGCGAAGACGCCCTTCCCGATCATCGCGGGACCGTCGATCATAACGTTGGTCCCGGGTACGATATCCGTCAATTCATCGATGGCACGGAGGTTGATCCCGTACGTCATGGTTCCCACCCTGTTCTGGCATGGAGACCTGACCACATTGCCCAGGTCCCCGCACCAGGACATTGGCACAATGGTATAAAAAATTGGCACATTACGGCAATGGCAGATGATGTCCAGGTATCGAGGAAACCCTTAAATCGAATGGCCGTATAGGACGGCGCGGTGATGAGTTGGAAAAGGTACTATCCCCAGAGGGCACCACCTTGCTGTTGCTCGGCAACGAGGCCATAGCCAGGGGTGCCGTGGAGGCGGGCGTGGACTACGCATCGACGTATCCAGGCACTCCCTCGTCTGAGATAGGGACCACGTTCTCCAGGATCGCTGCCGACGCCGGGATGTACTTCGAGTACTCCACCAACGAGAAGGTGGCCCTCGAGGGGTCGGCCGGTGCGGCGGTGGCCGGTCTCCGGTCGTTCGCGTTCATGAAGCACGTCGGTGTCAATGTGGCGTCCGACAGTCTGATGACCCTAGCGACGGTCGGGATCGTGGGCGGCATGGTCGTCCTCACGGCCGACGACCCGGGGATGCATTCAAGCCAGAACGAGCAGGACAACCGTTACTACGCGCTACTGGGCAACATGCCCATGATGGAACCGTCATCCCCCGCGGAGGCAAAGGACATGATGGTCCGGGCGTTCAAGGTCTCCGAGGACCTCGAGGTCCCAATATTCTTCAGGACCACTACGAGGATCAACCACGCACGCGAGCCTGTCCTCCTCGGTCCGGTCGAGGACCATCACACAGCGGACTTCCAGAGGGACCCTGGCCGGTTCGTCACCGTTCCGTCAGTGGCCCGGAGGAGGCACCCCTGGGTGCTCCAGCAGATGGAGAAGGCCCTTCAGGTCGCGGAGACCGCCGAATTCAACTTCATCGAGGGTGAAGGCGACATCGGGATCATCACATCCGGTGTCGCGTACAAGTACGTTCTCGACGCCATCGACCGCATGGGTCTGCAGTGCAAGGTCCTGAAACTCGGCATGACCAATCCCCTGCCAAAGGGGATGATCACCGAGTTCATGGGTTCCGTCGACAAGGTCGTCACCGTCGAGGAGGGCGAACCGTTCCTCGAGACACAGGTCAAGGCGTTCGCCCACGATGCTGGGCTCTCCGTCCAGATCTTCGGCAAGGACGATGGCCATTTCTCGAGGTTGTTCGAGTACAATGTCGACATCGTGGAGGCAGGACTGGCCTCGGCGCTTGGTCTCGAATATAGTCCGGCAGAGATACCGGCACTCGATGTCAAGGCGCCCTCGAGGCCGCCGAACCTCTGTCCCGGATGCCCCCACAGGGCCTCCTACTACGCGGCAAAGGTGGCATCGAAGGGAAAGGCGGTCTATCCCATGGACATCGGCTGCTACACGCTCGGGATGCTCCCACCGCTGGAGGCGGCAGACATCGAGATATCGATGGGGTCGTCCATAGGCACTGCGTGTGGGATGTCCAGGATGCTGGACGAGCCGGTGATGGCGTTCATCGGCGACTCGACGTTCTTCCACTCGGGCATTCCTCCATTGATCAATGCCATTCACAACAAGCACAACTTCGTGCTGTCGATCCTTGACAACAGGACAACTGCGATGACCGGACATCAGCCGCATCCGGGAACCCCGATGGACGGCATGGGCGAGAAAGCCCCGATGATGGACATACCGACCCTCGTCCGGGGTTTCGGCATCGACTTCGTCGAGGTCGTCAACCCGTATCATCTCAAGGAGACGATAGACGTCTACAGACGCGCACTGCAGCACGACGGCATCGCCGTGGTCATCCCGAGGATGGCGTGCGCTCTCCTCACGGACATCTACAAGCGCAAGATCGGTAAGGAGATAATCCCGTACCAGGTCGACCAGGAGAAGTGCACGAAGTGCCACGTCTGCGTCGAGAGGTTCGGGTGTGTCGCCCTGACCCTTGTGGACGGTGTCGTCACCATCGACGAGACCCTCTGCGACGGATGCGGGGTGTGCGCCCAGGTCTGCGCGTTCGACGCCATACAGGAGGTGGAACGGTGAAGAGCGACATCATATTCATCGGAGTAGGCGGACAGGGCATCCTGACCGCCATATCCGCCCTCGGGACATCCGCCAACAAGGCGGGGATGAACCTGATCATGAGCGAGGTCCACGGAATGGCTCAGCGGGGCGGAACGGTCGAGGCCCATGTCCGGATAGGCGACGTCCACGGACCGCTCATCCCCGACAGGAGCGCAGAGGCCATGGTCGCCTTCGAGCCCTCGGAGGCGCTGCGCGGGATAGGTAAGATCTCTCCAGACGGCGTGATACTCGTCAATACCAACCCGATCTACCCGTTCACCGTTTCCCTCGGCCAGGAGGAGTACCCGAACATCGAGAGAATAGCCGAGGAGCTCAAGGGGATCTGCGGGAACGTCGTGGCGTTCGACGCCCTCGAGATCGCCAGGGAGACAGGCAATCCCCGCGGCGTCAACATGGTCATGCTCGGAGCCCTCGTCGGGACGGGAGCACTTCCATTCCCTCCAGAGACCGTCAGGGATGTCCTCCCGGAGAGGATAAAGGAGCAGTTCCTCGAGGCGAGCCTCAAGGCCTTCGACGCTGGCGTCGGTAAGGCCGCCGAGGTCTTCACACAGGATTGAGCACTACTTCGATCGGTCGATCGTCACATCGGACAGGATTGGTGAGCCGCATTGCCGGTGACCCTTTGGGCCACCTTATCCTCGGAAAACAATGATTCTGGTTGAGCGGTTTCCCGAGGATGCTGACAAGTGATCAGGTCAGCGAGCGCGTCGCCCGAATTGGGTGAATACGCCTAGTCCATGTTTCCCAGGGGATCAAGCTTTTTCCAGGGTGTAATGCACTTTGATCTCGGGGATCTCGTCGAATATCCTCGGTACGACCTTCAACTTCATACCGATCTCGATCTCCTCCGGAGCGACATCGCCCATCCATCCCATGAGGCGTCCGCCTTCCGGCAGGTCGACGATACCGAGCATGTATGGTACGATGTCGTCGAAGCCAGTCGGGGCGGCATGGATGATCGTGTACGTGTTGAGGACGGCCTCTCCGGAGTACTCGATCCAATCGAACTCGGAGCTCATGCATCCCAGGCAGTCGGCCCTGGGCGGGAACGTGACCTGGCCGCAGTCGCAGCACTTCGATCCCATCAGCTTCCCGTCCTTCAGATGGTCGGCGAAGTCGGTAACGCGGGTGTAAGGGACGAAGCTGATCTTTCCAAACCACTTGAATGGCATCTCAGTCCCTCCTGTAGATGTGGACGAAGGTATACTGTCCTATGCCCCCGACGTTGTGGGTCAGTCCGATCTCGGCTCCATCGACCTGTCTCTCTCCGGCGTCGCCCCTCAACTGGGAGACGATCTCGTAGGTCTGCGAGGCTCCGGTCGCACCAACTGGATGCCCCTTGGCCTTGAGTCCACCGTCGATGTTGACGGGATTCTTCCCTCCGATGTAGGACTGCTCCTCGTCTATGAACTTGCCCCCGTCGCCCTTTGCGCAGAAACCGAGGTCCTCGTACGCGAGGATCTCAGCGATCGTGAAGCAATCGTGGACGTCGGCGACCTGTATATCGTCAGGTGTGACGTTGGCCTGCTTGTATGCCTGTTCCGCCGCGTCCTTCGCGGATGGGATGCTCACAAGGTCCGGCCTCCTGAGAAGTGACATCGCCGCGGTGGCGGATCCGACGCCCTCGAGCCAGACAGGCGTGTCCGTCAGCTGCCTTACCTTCTCCTCGTTCCCCATTATCAGGCAGACAGCGCCGTCGGCGTTGGCGCAGCAATCGAAGACTGTGAAAGGATCTGCGACCTTGGGGGCGGCCATGGCACGCTCGATGGTGATCTCCTTCTGGAACATGGCCTTCGGATTCATCGAACCGTAGTGGTGGTTCTTGACGGCTACCTTGAGCATCTGCTCGTGGGTCGTACCGAACTCGTACATGTGCCTGTTCGCATAGAAGGCGTAGTAACCGGGGAAGGTCGAGCCGAAGATCGACTCCCACTGGACGTCGCCGACCCGGCCCATGAGCGCCAACAGTTCCGGCGTCTCCAGTTCGGTCATCTTCTGGACCCCGAGGACCGCAACGACGTCGTGGAGACCGGACTTGATCGCCATGTATGCGCTGCGAATCGAGGCAGAACTGGAGCCGCAGGCGGCCTCCGTGAGCCACGCGGGCTGAGAGTTCAGTCCGAGGTACTCGACTACGACGCCCGGGAGCGACCTCTGCTTGTGATATTCCGGGACGGAGCCGATAATGGAAGCATCGATGTCCTTTCTGTCGAGGTCGCCGACGTCCTCCATGGCCAGACGGAACGCCTCGAAGGCCAGTTCCTGTACCGTGGCGTCGCTGCGCCTTCCGAACTTACCGTGTCCGATTCCTGCTATTCCTACCTTCATTGAAACACCCTTGTCTAGATGTACTGTCCGCCGTCGACCTTGATGACCTCGCCGGTGATGTGCCTCGACCTGTCGCTGCAGAGGAACGACACGACGTTGGCGACGTCCTCCGGGTCCGCGATCCGCCCGAGGACGGTCTCATCCAGCGCCTTGTTCAGGAACTCCGCAGGTATCTTCTTCGCCATGTCGGTCATGACCATCCCCGGAGCGACGACGTTGACGTTCACGTTGAACTTGCCGAGCTCCTTCGCGAGGGCCTTGGACATCGCGATCTCCCCGCCCTTCGAGGCCGAGTAGTTCACCTGTGCGAACTTTCCCCGCAGGCCGTTTATCGACGAGATGTTCACGATCTTGCCGTAGAGGTTGTCCTTGAAGTGGGCGGCGGCCCGCTTGTTGTAGATGAAGTATCCCTTGAGGTTGACGGAGATGACCTGGTCCCACTCGTCCTCGCTCATCTTCCAGATGACCCGGTCCCGGTTGATCCCGGCGTTGCAGACGAGGATGTCGACCTTCCCGAAGGCGTCGATGACCTCCTTGAACATCCTGTCGGCGTCCTCGGAACTGGAGACATCGGCCTTGACGACCAGGGCCTTCCGGCCGAAGGATTCGATCTTCGCGGCGACCTCCTTTGCCTCCGCGTCGTGGCGACGGTAGTTAATGGCTACGTTGGCGCCATCCTCCGCTAGCTTGATGGCTATCGATGCCCCGATCCCGAGGCTGCCGCCGGTCACGATAGCGTTCCGGCCTTCGAGGTCCCCCATCCTATTCCTCCTTCGGCTTCCCGAGGACCTGCTCGAACATCTCCTCGTCCTGGAACGCTCCCTCGGCTATGAGCTGCCTGTACTTGATGAAGTCGATCGTGTCCTTCCCAGTGATCTTCTTCGTGTTGAACGCGTGGAAGCCGAGATAGGCCTCGCCCGCCATGTTGGTCGCAAGCCAGTGGCGGTTGTAGTTCTTCGAGTAGTCCCAGAAGAACTTCTTCTTCGCCCTTATGGAATCGATCGTCTTTATCAGGCATCCCGGGAAAAGGTTCGTGAACCGCCAGATGATGTCATCGACGGCCTGGTCCAGGAGGGTGAAATCGACCTCGGCGTTCCTTACGTAGTCCCGGGCCTCCTTGAACTCGTCGCCGGTCTTGAACTCGCCGTAGACTATCTCGCCGTCATCGACCCATTTGTCGGTGACTATCTGCGGGTTCCTGATCCACTTGCCGCCGTCCCGGATGACCGGCACGGCCGTGGTGATGAAACCGAGGCGCTTCATCTTGTACGCCGACCACATTTCGCACGAGATGCAGTTCCACATCGCATCCTCTATCCCGAGGTACCACGGGAGGAAATCGCTGGAGCCTCCGTCGGGCGCAGAGCCGTGCTTCGGCCCCGCCTGGCCGAATACCGCAAGGTCCGAACTGACAGCCAGGTCCGCTGCCATGCCGATCTCCTGGCCACCCGCGACGCGCATGCCGTTCACCCGGCAGATCACGGGTTTCTTGCAGAAGAGTATTGCATCGACCATGTGGTTGAACAGCTCCATGTACTCGCCGTACTCGTTCGGCCTCTTCGAGTAGTACTCCGCGTACTCCTTCGTGTTCCCTCCGGTGCAGAAGGCCTTGTCCCCGGCCGCGGTGAAGACCACGGCGACGACGCTCCTGTCGAGGGAGGCGTTGTGGAATCCGGCTATAACGCCCTTTACCATCTCAGTGGTGTACGAGTTGTACTGCCTCGGATTGTTGAGCGTGATCCATGCCGAGTACAGGCCCTCGACGACGTTGCCGTCGGGGTCCTTGACGGGCTTCTTCTCGTACATCGTGCACGGCGGCTCGGTCCCGAAGTAATCCTCTCCCTTGAAAAGTTCGTGGTTCCGAATCTCATCCTCTCTGGGCAACCATTCCAGTGACATTGCTACTCACCTCTACCCCCTAGTGACCTGCCATAAGGGGTATTCACTATTTGTAATTTTAGACGCCAGACAGGACCATGGATGCGGTAGAGTATGGAGCTCCAATGTTAGGAATTGCGAGACGCGTCGTTCCCCGAGGACGGATGGGACGAGCGCGTCCACGGAGGAGATCGAATGGTCGAGCGACGTGTGAGGTCTAAGAACTGGGACAGGACCATTCCTTCCGGAAATCGTTTTATATCCAGGCACCATTGACTGACGGGGGATAGACATTGAAGGCAGCGGTACTGTACGGTAAAGAGGACCTGCGCATCGAGACCGATTTCGAGGAGCCGACCATTGGGGAGCACGACGTCATGTTGAGACCTCAGGCGACGGGACTCTGCTCCACCGACAGGACCCTTTACAGGGGATTCGTGCCGTTCAAGCCTCCGCTCATCCTTGGCCACGAGATCGCCGGGGTCGTCTCCGAGGTCGGTAGCGGGGTCGAATCTCTCCAGGAGGGCGACCACGCCATCGTCCCGCCGGTCTTCCCGGGATGCGAGAACGAGTCCTGCCCCCAATGTGTCGAGGGACTCACGAACAGGTGCAAGCAGTCGGTCTTCATCGGACACGGTGTCCATGGAGGGAATGCCGAGATGATGGCGGTGCCCGCACGGTATACCTTCATGATAGACAGCAAGGTTCCCCTGGACGAGGCGTGCATAATCCCGGATGCGGTATCCACACCGTTCCACGCGCTGAAGAGCAGGTCTATACCGACTCACTTATTCCAGAAGGCCTCGCTGAGGGAACTGACCGGGAAGGGGGAGCACTGGCTCAAGGACAAGAACGTCGTCGTCTTCGGAGTGGGCGGTGTCGGTGGTCCGACCGTCAACCTTGCCGCACGCTACTTCGGGGCGAAGAACGTCGTTGCCGTGGACATCTTCGACGAGAAGTTGAAGTTCGCGGAGAGGCTCGGGGCGACGCACACCGTCAATTCGAACGATTACTTCACGGACAACGGGATCGAGATGAAGGAGCTGGACGCCCGAGAGCGGAGCAAGGCGCTGTCGGGACTCGCGAAGCACATCTCCTCCCATCTCGCTGAGGATAAGTTCCAGGTCGACCTCGTGGCTGACACCTCCGGCGTGGCGGACACCTTTCCGGTGGCGGTGGAGACCGTGAGCAAGAACAGGACCGTCATCCAGATCGGATGGCCACCCAGACCGGTAGCCGGATTCCTCAACCAGAAGATAATGGACAAGTACATGACGATAAACGGGACCTGGGCCTGCCCGATGACGGAGATGGCCGAGGTCGTCACTGCTGTGGAGGAGGGGACGGTGGACCTGGACCTCCTGGTGACGAACAAGGAGTTCAACCTAGACACGTTCGTCGATGCGATAGAGGCGCTCGAAGGAGGGAACATCCTCGGAAGGGCGTCTATCAGGATAGAGTGAGGTGATCGGAATGGATTACGAGACGATAATCGTTGAAGAGAAGGACGGCATAGGACGGATAACTTTCAATAAGCCCCCGCTGAACGTGCTGGACATACCCATGATGAACGAGATCAACATGGCCCTCGGCGACTTCCAGAGCAGCAACCTGAAGGCGTTGATCATCAGCGCGGAAGGGAAGGCGTTCTCCGCAGGTGTGGACATCTCCGACCATCAGGGGGATAAGGTCCAGGAGATGATCGAGGTCTTCCATGACATCTTCAAGAACATGCGCGGGATCGACGCTCCGATAATCGCGCTCGTGAACGGAGCCGCCCTCGGCGGTGGCTGCGAGGTCGTTGCGTTCTGCGACATGATAATCGCCTCCGAGAAGGCGAAGTTCGGACAGCCCGAGATCATGGTCGGGGTCCTGCCGCCGGTCGCAGCCGCGATCTTCCCGAAGATCTTCGGCCCCCGGAAGGGATTGGAACTGATCCTCACCGGAGACACTATCAAGGCACCCGAGGCGAAGGAGCTGGGATTCGTCAACCAGGTCTTCCCGGTCGAGACCTTTGACGAGGACGCCGAGACCTACGTCACAGAGAAGCTGGCGTCCAAGAGCGCAGTCGTGCTTCAGCTCACCAAGAGGGCGTTCCTTGAGGGGGCCAGCCGGGACTACGACTCCGCCATCGGTAAGATCGAGGACATCTATCTCAACGAGCTGATGGAGACAGATGATGCGAACGAGGGCCTTGCAGCGTTCCTGGAGAAGAGGCCTCCTGTGTGGAAGGACCAGTGATCCAGATGAAGGTCCTCGCAATCGTAGCCAGCCCTAGGAAGGGTAAGTCGACCGACACGCTTGTTGACAGGGCGGTCGCCGGACTTCGATCCGGTGACAGGAAGGTGAAGATAGAGAAGGTCAACCTCTACGATTTCGACATCCAATTCTGCAAGAACTGCCTCGTCTGCAGGGATCGAGAGACCGACGAGGACTTCTCACCCTGTATAATCAAAGATGGAATGAACGAACTGTATCCCAAGGTCATGGCGGCAGATGCATTGATCTTCGGGACACCGCTCCACATGGGATATCCCCCGGGGATCCTGATGACGTTCCTCGAGAGGCTTTGCTGGACCTTTGGCAAGCCAGAAGGGAAGGTCCTGACGGTTTACGGATGTCCGGTCCCGAGGTCATCCAAGGAGAGGTCAGCCGTGATAATCATCACCAACGGTATCATCCCGCCGATGTACCGCCGATTCTGCGATGACACCACCAAGGCGATCAAGCAGACCATAAGGGACTCCCTCAATGCGCGGACGGTTGGAAGTCTGTACGCGGGCGATATCGAGAACCGGGGTCTCGACCCGTACCTGGAAAGGGCAGAGAACCTGGGCAAGAAATTGAGCCGATAATATGGCAGCATCATGAACGAGATTGGCTTTTTTTGTACGTACCTATATATACTCAAACATATCTCGATGAACGCCCAACGGGATGCGTCCGCTGCCTTGGACCGAGTTCGTCGGCCAATTCAACGGTTCATTCCGACCGAAAATGGGTACATAGGAGAAGATGAGAATGTACGGCGAGCGTGAGATGCATACAATAACGTGTAGCGAATGTGGCAAGGAAGACCAGGTACCGTTCAAGCCTGACGGAACCAGGCCGGTCTACTGCCGTGAGTGTTTCCAGAAGCACAGACCTCCGCGCAGGTACTGAATCGGTCAGGTCGGGCCGGCAACGGCCACCTGAACTTCGTTCCGGTAACACCCTCGGCCTTCTTTTCAAGGTCATCGTTGTAACGGATTAGAAGTCCCGGACCCAACAGAGGATCGGGCCCACCATTGTGTCAGCGGAAGCGCTGACACCCCTTCTTATTTAATTCATCGACAAGCGGCAGCTTTCAAAGGAAAAATGGTGAACACCTCATATTTTAAGTCGTGCCAAAGGTCTTCAGCGATCTACGGTTTCTCGAGCGAAATTATTACATACCAAATGTGCATACCCAGTGAGAGGGGATACAGTGAGAGCGGGACCTATCATCGCACTTGGATTGCTTATCGGACTATTCATCGTTGTTTCGTGTCTTCCGGAGGCTGGCGCCCAGGACACGAAGGTCGAGACGGTAACGCTGCAGGAGGACGAGTACTACGGCTTCGAATCCACGGAGCTCGAGAAGGACATCGAGCTCACGTTCAGTTTCAGGACGGACGATGACGTGCCGATAGACGTCTATCTATTCGACGAGATGAACTACAATAGATACGACAACGGCCTGACGGCTTCGGCGGAGAAGTCGGTCACCAACGCGGCAAGCGGAAGCGCGAAGTACAGGACCGACGAGGAGGGCGTCTACTACATCGTCTTCGACAACACCGATTATGGGCCCGCCGATCCTGATGGGGCGGTAACGATCCATCTGAAGGTGACCGTCGACGAGGACGACAAGGGACCTGACACGCTCGTCATCTGCGGTATACTGGCGGTGGGGGGGATCATCATACTGTTCGTGAAGGCCAAGATGAACAAGAAGAAACGGGAGAAGAGGGAACTCGCCAGGGCTGTCGAGAGGATCAAGAAGGAGGACCCGGCCTTCGCCGTCGGGACGGCAGCGTCCGGAGCGGCCGCTGCGGCTCCCGAACCGGAAGACAAGGTTGCCTGTCCCAAGTGCGGAAACCCTGGCACCTTCATCGAGCAGTATCAGCGATACTACTGTCACGGTTGCAAGGAATACCTCGAGACCGAGGAGGGAGTTGAAGAGGAGCCTGTCAGGATGTCATGCCCCACTTGCGGCGAGGAGGCTGACTACATCGAGGAATACGGGAGACACTACTGTTACGCGTGCGAGCATTACCTGGCATGACCCGGACGGCCAGGGTCCGGACGATAGAATCGTCCTTGACCTCACAAGCAGCAGCCTAGAAAAGATGAGGATATCCGTCCTCGAACACCTTCCTTATGGCGTCATAGTCGAGATCGTCCACCAGCCCGTAGTCCTCGAAGTACTCGATGTGTGGTGTCCCCTCCAGATCGACCGGGCTGAACATCGCATCGCCCTCTCCGGTGAATTCCACGGGAACGAGATTGAACTTGTTGCACAGTTCGATGTTGAATGCGGGATTCGCCTTCACCCACTTCTCGCCGACGTACATCTCGACGTAGGTGTGATGACGCATCAGATCGGTCCCGAGCTTCTCCTTCAGGTCCTTCGGCAACTGGAAGTTCCTGATATCGACCACATGGAGTCGTGAAGGGATCCCCGATGCACGGGCCAGAGAGGCGAGCAGTATCGCCTTCGGTATGCAGAAGCCGTGGCCTCGTTCGAGGGTATGGGAAGCCTTGAAGTATTCCTTGTCAGGGAACTTGTCCACCAGCTGGTACTTGATCCCGTCCCGCACGAAGTAGAACAACACCACCGATTGCTCCCTCTCGCTCTGGGCGCTCATCGTCAACTCGAATGCCTTCTTGCGGACGGTGGGTTCGTCGCAGTCCAGTAGTTCCGTCGACCTAAGGAATTCCTCCATGGTGACACCTAGAGACCCTTCTCGGCCCTGATGGCCTCGGTCAACTTGGGCAGTATCTCGAACAGGTCGCCGACGACGCCGTACTTGGCAACGGTGAATATCGGTGCGTTCGGATCGTTGTTGATAGCGATGATGATGTCGGAGGACTTCATCCCGACGAGGTGCTGGATCGCACCGGAAACGCCGGAAACGAGGTACAGTTTCGGTGAGACGGTCTTGCCGCTCTGACCGACCTGATGGGACTTCGGCTTGACGCCCATGTCCACAACAGCGCGGGAGCAGCCGACGGCGGCACCCATGACTGCGGCCAGCTCCTCGATCATCTCGAGCTTGCCGTCCTGCACGGCACCACGACCGCCGCTGACGATGATGTCGGCCTCGTCGATCTTCTTCACCCCCGGCTCGTCCATCCTCGTCCTCTCGATGACCTTGACGCGGATGAGTCCGGGATCGATCGTGACGTCCTCGAAGACTATCATGGGATCGGGTCCATCGATCGGGTCCATCACCGGCATGACGTTCGGCCTTACGGTCGCCATCTGGGGCCTGTGGTTGGCTGAAAGGATGTCCGCCATTATGTTGCCCCCGAAGGCTGGCCTGGTCTGCAGGAGCTTTCCGTCGACAATGGACAGCCCGGTGCAGTCCGCCGTGAGTCCGACCTGGATGGTCGCCGCGATCCGCGGGGCCAGGTCCCTGCCGATGTGCGTGGCGGGATAGAGCACTATGCTCGGACCGTACTTCGTTATGAGTCCGACGATCACGGTCGCGAAGGCGTCTGTGTTGTACTCGGCGAGCTCGGGTTTCTCGACCAGGTAGACCTTGGTCGCTCCATACCTGCCGAGCTCTCCGGTCAGATTGTGGACGCCGTCACCGAGGAGGATGGCGCAGAGCTCCTCGTCGAGCTCCTTTGCGAGCTCGTGGCCCTTTGATAGTAGTTCAAGGGATGCCGAGCGGACGGTCCCGTTGTCCTCGACCTCGATGAAGACCCAGACTCCCCTGAATCCTGAAAGGTCCTTCTCCTCGACCTTCCGCTCGAGGACCAGGGCATCGAAGGGACAGACCTGGACGCATGCGCTGCATAGGGTGCAATTGTCCTGTACCACGGCCTTTCCGTCGACGACGAGGATAGCCCCGAATGGGCAGGTCTTCACGCAGATCCCGCAGCCGGTGCAGTCTTCCGTGACCTCTAGCATGTCATCGACCTCACAGGAACTGCTCCCGTTTCAGGATCTCGATCAACTGCGTCACGATCTCGTCCGAGGTCCCCTCCAGGATCTCCCCGGCCTCCCTCACTGGAGGAGGATATACCTTCTCGACCCAGGTGGGCGAGCCGTCAAGTCCGAGTCTGCTGGAATCGAGGTCTATATCGCCAGCACCCCATTCCTCGTAGGGTTTCTTCTTCGCCTTCATGATCTTGGTGAAGGGAGGATTGGTGGGAACGAAATCGGATGGTGTCGTCATGGTAACCAGTACGGGTGGCTTCGCCTCGACTATCTCGGTCCCGTCGTCGATCATCCGGCGGGCCCTAAGAACGCCGTCCACCATCTCGATATGCTCCGCGTACGTGATCTGCGGCAGCCTGAGATGGGTTGCCAATCCTGGCCCCACCTGCGCGGTGTCGCCGTCGATGGCCTGCAGTCCGCAGACGACAAGGTCCGCCTCTCCCATCTTCTCCACGGCCTTTGCCAGTGTGTAGGATGTGGCGAGGGTATCGGCTCCTGCGAACGCCCTGTCCGTAAGGAGCACTCCACGGTCCGCACCGATGGCAAGGCTCAGCATTATCACGCTCTTGGCCTGCGGGGGACCCATTGAGATTACCGTCAGTTCACCACCGGTCTGCTCCCTTATCCGCAGTCCTTCCTCCAGTGCGAACTGGTCGAATGGATTGATTATCGATGGGATGCCCTCGCGTATTAGTGTCCCCTTCTCCGGGTCCACCTTCACGTCGGTGGTGTCCGGGACCTGCTTCACACAGACCACTATCTTCATTCCGATCAGTAACCCTTCCAGGCGGTCCCGCCGAGGACCTCCCTGGCGATGATGAGCCTCATTACCTCCGAGGTACCCTCGGCCCAGCCGAAGCTCCTGACGGCCCGCAGGGCCTTCTGCTCGGTGCACTCGAGGGAGTAACCGTAAGCGCCCTGCACCTGCATGGAGAAATTGATGGCGTCGAAGGCCCATAACGGAGCCCATAGCTTGGCCATCGCGATGGACTGGCTCGACTCGAACCGCGTCGCCTTCCCCTGCTTCTCCTGGTCCATTATCCTGAGGGCCTTGTAGCCCCAGTCGCGGACCATCATCATCTTCGACCAGTGCTCGGCGAGGGGGAACTGCATCCCCTGGTATCGTGCCAGCGGTTGTCCGAAAGTCTTGCGCTCCTTCATGTAGGCGACGGCGTTCTCGAGCGCCTTCAGGGCCGCACCGGCGCACACGCATGCGATGATCCCGCGAGCTGCCTCGTATCCCTCGTGGATAATGTAGAAGCCCTTGTTCTCCTCGCCGATGAGGTAATGCTTGGGTATCTTGACGTTATCGATCCGGAACCCGCCGGTCGACATGCCCTCCCTGCCCATCTCGCGGTCCTGGGATATCTCGATCCCGTCCGCGGTCAGTGGAAGGTAGAATAGCGTACATCCGCGGACCCCGGCGTCTAGGTCCTGTCGTGCGAGGGTGACATGCCCGCCTCCGAGAGTGGAGGCCTCACGCACGCCAGAGATGTAGTTCTTGGCGCCGTTGACGACGTAACCGTCGCCGTCGGGCTTGATCGTGGTTATCATGTTCCCGAGGTCGGACCCAGTGTCGGCCTCGGTCGAGGCTATTCCGCAGAATATCTCACCCTTGGTCATCTTGGGTAGCAGCTCCTGCTTCGCCTCCTCAGTCCCGTAGAGGTCGATGATCCTGCTCCACGATGCCGGAACGAGGTAGTAAACGCAGGTCGAGCCGGTCGGGTCGACCCTAGCAAGCTCCTCTCCGACTATCCCGGCGGTCACGAGGTCGAACCCCGCCCCACCGTAATCCTCGGAGACCATCGGACAGAAAAGTTCGAACTCCGCCATGGCCTCGATGATCGCCTTGGGGATCTCTCTCTTCTCCTCTATATGTTCAATGACCTCGAGCGAAAAGTGATGCTGGAGGTATTCTCTCAGACTCTCGCGGAACATACGCTGCTCCTCTGTGAAGAACCAATCTTCCATTGTGTCACCGGTCCTCCCTATCGAAATCGCAACGAAAAGGTTTTCGGTCTGGCCACTCGGAGAAATGACCGAGAAATTATTCGCTTATTATTGACATCTGATGATGTGCAAGGTCGTTTGGACCACGGTCAACTCGTTCAACTCACCGCGTCAGCGGGAGTACGTTGTCCCGCCAGGCGCGCTCGACCTGCTCCCTCGTCTCGGATATGGTCCCGGAATTGTCGATCACGGCCGAGGCGAGGGCGATCTTGTCCCCCTCGGACATCTGACGATCGGACCTCCGCTCCATTTCCTCCATCGTCATCCCGCGTTCCATCAGTCTGTCCGCCAGGACACCAGGGTCAACGGCCACGTGTATGAGCACGTCGCAGATGTCCTCGTGTTCAGCCTCGATGAGCAAGGGTGCGTCGAGTACAAGGATCCCGTACCCCGGAAGATGATAGACGATCTCCATCACCTGGACGTGGACGGCGGGATGGAGTATGGCCTCAAGTCCGTGCAGGGCTTCCCTGTCCTCGAATACGATGTCCGCAATGAGCTTCCGGTCCAGCCGGCCTTCTACGATAATCTGGGGTCCGAGGAGATCGATGACGGCATTCATGATGTCCTCCCTCAACAGGAGTTGATGGACTGCGGCGTCTGCGTCGTAGACGCGGGCACCCATCTCGCCCATCATCGAGGCCACCAGGGTCTTCCCGGCGCAGATCCCTCCGGTGAGTCCGACGACTACCATCCTATTCCCCGCTGAAAGAAGGCCTCCGTCTCTCGAGTACCGACGAGAGCCCCTCGTAAGCGTCCTTTGTCCTGAATATCTCGTTGAGATGGTCCAGCTCCAGCTGGAGTCCGTCATCGAGGTCTATGTCCGCTCCCTCGTCGATCAACGTGTTCGCTATCTTCACGGCGATGGGTGCCTTCCTCGATATCGTCTGGGCCAGCTTGCTGCCGGTCTCATCCAGGCCCGGGTCCCCCTTGAGGAGCATCTGCAGGTTGGCGTTCGAGAAGAGGTCCTTGATCGCGCTCATGTTCTCCGGAAGTGTGACCTCCTCCCTGCTCTCCTTGGTCATCACGGGACCGCTCCTGACGAGTTCCTCTATCCTCTCATCGACCTCGGAGGAGGGGAACACGTATTCCACCAGCCCGATGTCCTTGGCCGTGACCGCGTCAAGGGGCCTTCCGGTAAGGACGAGGTACTTCGCGAGCTCCTTCCCAATATACCTTGTCATTCGCTGCGTTCCACCCAGACCGGGATAGATACCTATTCCCGTCTCGGGGAGGGCCAGGCTCCCACGTTCGGTCGCCACGATCGTGTCTGCGGCAAGGGTTATCTCGGTCCCCCCGCCCATGGCGAGGCCGTCCAGCTTCGCGATGACCAGCTTCTCGGAGCTGTCGATCCTCTTCAGGACCTTGTGGCCGAACGACGTGAACTCGACTATGTCGTCTATCCTGTCCTCGTCGATCTTCTCGATGAAGTAGGCGATGTCGGCTCCGGCCACGAACGCCTTGCCGGCGCCCTCGAGGACAATGACCTCGACGCCGTCGGTGATCTCTGCCTCGAAGAAACGTTCGTCCAGCTGCTTCATCACGGTCTCGTTGATGGAGTTGAGGGCCTCTGGCCTGTTGAATGTCACATGAGCGATGCGTCCATCGACTGCAAGATCGACGTAGCTGATGTCCCACGGTCGGCCGAGTGAAAGCTGCGTCTCCAGGTTCCGGGGCATCTCGAGGTCGTCGTACCATCCGACGAAATCGGTGACGATGCCGTGCGCCCGCTCGATCCCGACAGCGTTCATCATCTCGAAGGGACCTGACGACCATCGTAGGCCGATCTTGGCTCCCCTGTCGGTATCCTCGATGCTGGCCACCCCCTCCTGGACGAGCTGGCATGCCACAGTGAATACCGTACCGAGCAGTCGTTCCTCGACAGTGGCCACCTGGTGGTCGTCGATCTCACCGGACAGGTCCCATTCCTCTCCGGACTCGAACTGGCGTGCCAGCCTGTCGCTGGGACCGTAAAAGTCCCCGAGGGCGTTCCCGAGGCTCACTGTCGAGTGGTACGCGATCGGTATCCCGGTGACGTTCATCAGTTCGAAGGGCCCCATGCCGATGTCGAAGACCCGTTTCGCGGTCTCGTCGATCGTGGGGATCGAGATCTCCTCGCCGTGGAGGCGGGCGGCCTCGTTGAGCCACGGGACGAAAAACCTGTTCACGGCGAACCCGGGAGCGTCCTTGACGTTGATGCCCGTCTTCCCGATCGTACGGGCGAACTCCTCGGCCATGGCGACGGTACCATCGCCTGTCCACTCACCTGGAATGACCTCGAGGAGCCGGTTCTTGGCCGGATGGTAGAAGAAGTGGAGCCCTACGAACCTGTCCTTGCGCCTCACGGCGTCGGCGAGCTCCGTGATGGAGAAGGATGATGTGTTCGAGGCGAGCACCGTCTTTTGTGAACATATATCGTCCAGTTCACTGAAGAGCTGTTTCTTGACCGCCATGTCCTCGAAGATGACCTCGATGACCAGGTCTGCGTCTGCGACGGCCTTCCTGTCGGTGGTCCCCGTGATGTTTGAGAGTATCTTCTCCATCCGCTCGGCGGTGAATATGCGCCTCTCGACGCCCTCGCCGAGTGTCTTACGGATGTTCTCCATCCCTCGCTCGACGAACTCGTCCTCCATGTCGACCATGACGACCTGGATGTCCTCCTGGGCGATCCTCTGCGCGATCCCGCTTCCCATGTTGCCGGCGCCGATGACGCCCACCTTCTGCATCTTCATTCCGAACCTCCCTATGAGATAGTGACCTTGAGGACCAGGGCGGCGCCGGTGTCTCCGGCGGCGCATCCGTCGAAGAGACCGTAGCCTCCGTCGAGGAGGACCAGCTCCTCGATCATCTCCATTATCCCGCGGGACCCGGTGGGTCCCTGCGGATGACCGTAGATGAGGGAACAGCCGTAGTTGTTCATCGCGTCGTACTCCAGTCCGTAGGTCCGGCAGAAGTAGATGTCATTCACGGCGAACGGTGTGTGGGTCTTGATGGCTGCGACGTCGGACATCCCGATACCCGCGGCCTCGAGGGCCCGGTCAGCCGCCGGCACGATAGCCTTGGCCATGTAGCCCTTCTCCGCACGCCCCTCACCGTAAGAGAGTATCTGTACCTCGACGTCGTCCCTGGTCGAATACTTCGCGGCGCTCTCCTTGTCCGTGATCATTATGCCAGTGTTCCCGTCGGCCGGATGGGTCTGGGACCCGAAGGTGACCGTGCCGCCCTGCATGACGGGTTTCAACTTCGCGAGGCCCTCGGCATTGGTCGGGAACACGCCCTCGTCGCCATCGACCGTAGCGACGACCTTCTTTCCGCGGGAGTCCATTACATCGATGGGCGTGATCATGTAACGCTTCTGGAACTCGAGGTCGTTGGCCAGGGAAGCCTCGTACTGCTGATATCTGATGAGGGTCACCTCGTCTTGCTCCTCCTTCATGATCCCCTCCTCCCGGGCGACGTTCTCCGCGGTCTCGACCATCGCGTTCTTAGCGAACGGGTCGTGTCCGAAGTTGTCCCATACCCAGCTCTCGGTGTCCTGTGTGGCTCCCGGCCTCCCGGCGTTGGGGTAGACGAGGAGGGGTCCGTTGCTGCACCTGTCGGCGCATGCGGCGAGCATGACCCTGTTCGTCCCGGTCTCGATCCCCTGTGCCGCGAGCTCGACCGCCTTGGCTGATGTGGCGCACGCCTGTCCGACCATGGGTCCAGTCACTCTGTCAGCCCCTATCATGCCAGCGAACCAGGGAGTACCGTAGAAGACGTTCCTCTGGGGGATGGTCGTGCCGAGGATCACCCCGTCCAGGTCCGCGACGGGGATCCCGCTCCTCTCGAAGAACATCCTCGCGACATCTGCCGCGAATACGATCGCATGCTGGTTCTGGAAGCTCCCCTGCCACCTGCAGAACGGCGTGCTCCAGTAAGCCCCGTACGGAATGTATGCCTTCTCGAAACCCATGCTGATGCCCCCTAACGCTAGCGTTCAGACAATGGGTCTGGGATACAAAAACGTAACGTGTGGGTGGTTTCTGGAATAACCGCTAAATACGTGGCCTCCAATGCCTAGTGGATGATGGTCAAGGTGAACCTTCTCAAGCCCTTTTCGGACGCTGTGGGTTCGCGGGAGATCGAGGAGGAGCTGGAGGGCTCGACCGTCTCGGACCTGTTGGATCATCTCGTCGATAAGTACCCTAAATTGAGGGATGAGCTCTACGAGCCCGACGGGGAACTGACCGACTACTTCATTCTGTTCGTGAACGACAGGCCGATCAACGCCCTCGACGGGACCGATACGGCCCTGAAGGACGGCGATGAGATACTCTTCTTCATCCCGATAAGCGGCGGATGAGCTCAGAGATGTCCGACAAGACCCCTTTCGTGCAGGATCGTTACGTCCTGTACGTCGCCGTCCGTCGAGCCGATCCTCTCGATGGCGCGGTCCAACTTGGCCAGCATCCTAGCCTTGTCCCCCGGTAGGTGGCCTGCGATACCGTCGTAGACGCATTCGTGGTCGATCCAGATGTAGTTAGCGAAGTGGTCGGAAGCGAACTGGCAATCAGTGACCTCCAGAGCATCGACGAACGTCCTCACCTCCTCGAGCTTCTGGAGGGGGGTCGTCGTCCTGAAGGTTCCCTGCTTGAGCTTCGCCTCGAGGGAAGAGGCGTGCTCGACGACCAGTGTCCTCAGCCGGATGAAGTCCGGATCGATGGCATTGCAGACACGAGCCGAGCCGAGGGCGTGCTCCCTCAGACGGTCGGGCCCTCCTGCGCCGATCAGAACGTAAAGGGAGAGGTCGAGGCCCGCCTCCCGGGCGGCCTTCCCGCCAGCGATCATCTCCTCGGGACCCACGCCCTTTTGCATCATCTCGAGGGTCTCCTTGTCCCCGGACTCCAGGCCCATGTGGATCCTTGTGAGCCCGGCCTCCCTGATCCTTTTCAACCTCTCGGGACCGAGGACCCTAAGGGTCCTGGCCCTTCCGTACGAGGTGATCCGCTCGGCATCCGGGAACTTCTCCCTGACGTACTCCATGATCTCCACGATGTCCTTCCGCACGAGACTGTCGGAGTCCGCGATGAACACCGTCCTCGACCCGAGGAAGATCTCCGCGGCGGTGTCGACGTCCCGCTTGACATCCTCGAGGGGTCGCATCTGGAACCGTGTGCCCTTGTACATGGTACAGAACTCGCACCGGTTCCAGGGACATCCCCGGGTAACCCGGATCAGTGCCGAGGAGGCCTCGTTGGGAGGCCTGAATGGCGGAAAGTCGTAGCCCTTGCGGAGATCGAACATGCCGGATTTCGATTCGACTCTGTGGATAATAACCTTTTGCCGAGAACACTATCGGCAAGGTTCCGTTGACCGGGCTTCAGACGGACCAGTGACGCGCGTTGATGGCTGTCCGAAGGGACGCCATCGAGCGCTGTTTCTGACATACAGCAGGACCTTGAACAGCACATGTGACGCGCGTTGATGGCTCCCGTAAGGGCGCCATCGAGCGCCCATTCAATCATTCACAGTATCTCTGGCGAAGAGAGCAGCGCCTAGCGCTCCGCTCATCTGGGCGTCCGGCGGCCTCAGGACCTCGGAACCGGCGTGCTTCGAAAGGATCTCGAGCATGATGTCGTTGTGCGCCACGACCCCGCCGGTCGCCACGATCGTGCCCTCGAGGGTGTCCATCTCGATGACGCGTCTGGCCACCGATTCGAATGCGGACCGGACCATGTCCTCGACCTTCTCCCCCTCGCGGATCCGTGTGAGTATCTCGCTGGATGCGAAGACCGTGCAATAACTGTTCAGTGCCTCGGAGTCCGTCGCTCTGGACGCGAGGTCGTTCATGTCCTCCATCGGGATGTCCATCTTGTGGGCGATCTCCTCCAGGAAGGCACCCGTACCGGCCGCGCACTTCCGGTTCATCTTGAACCCCGACCGGCGTCCGTCCTCTGAGACGTGGATGACCTTTGTGTCCTGGCCTCCGATGTCGATGACCGTTATCTTCCTCGGAAAATGGTGATACGCACCCCTGGCGTGGCAGCTTATCTCTGTCTTGGAGTCCTCGGCGACGGCCGCGTTCCCCCGGCCGAATCCGGTCGAGGTCGTGTGGGATAAGTCCCCGGCAGTGATCCCGGCCGATCCGATGACCTCTTCATATGTCCTTGTGATCGAGCCGGCGAGGTCTGCCCCGGACCGTTGTACGGATCGTGCGACCAGTCCTCCCTCGTGGTCAATGACCACTGCCTTGACGTAGGAAGTGCCCACATCGATACCGGCAAAGAACGTTCTTTCAGCCATCGTCACCCGACCGTTCCGAAAGCCATCCGAGGATTATTAACCTTGCCGGTGGCGGGAACGCCCTATCCGGTACAGGTGACGACCGTAATGGTCAGGTGTCAAATGGTGAGGAATTGTAACATACTGGCATTACATAAATTTAATATGGACCAGGGTCATATCGAGAAGTTAACATTTCCCAGTCATCAGTATCGGGGGGCAAGTGGATGACCGAGGACAAACCGAAACGACGTAAGATAATGGCGACGGGGCAGATGAAACAGATAATGGCAGATTACTTCTACGATCTCGTCGACGCCGAGAAGACGGGTAAACCCATCGCATGGTGCACGAGCGTGGGTCCCGCCGAGATCCTCAGGTCCATGGGATTCAGGGTGCACTTCCCCGAGAACCACGGGGCGATGCTGGGGGCGACACGGATGTCCACTGACATGATCCCGCATGCCAATGCTGTTGGATACTCCCCGGACATCTGTTCGTACCTGACGAGCGACGTCGGTGCCTACCTCCAGGGGGTGACCCCGTTGTCGATGGCGTACGAGGGGATCGACCATGTACCGAAGCCAGACATCCTGGTCTACAACACCAACCAGTGCAGGGACGTCCAGGACTGGTTCGCTTTCTATGCCAGGGAGTTCGGGGTGCCTTCCATCGGTGTTCACACTCACAGGGGTGTCGGAGACGTGGGCGACTCACACGTCCGGTCCGTGGCGCGCCAGATGGAGGACCTCATAGAACCGCTGGAGAAGGCGGCCGACACCTCCTTCGACGGGGACTCGCTGAAGAGGACCGTGGGGCTCTCACGCGAATGTTCGGACCTCTGGAAGAAGGTGCTGGACACAGCGTCCGCCGTTCCTTCACCACTCACGTTCTTCGATGGGACAATACACATGGGACCGGCCGTCGTCCTTCGTGGAACCCAGGATGCCGTGGATTACTACACGACCCTGCTGGCCGAGCTCGAGGAGCGCGTCAAGGACGGGGTGGGAGCGGTCGAGGGAGAGCGGTTCCGCCTCTTCTGGGAGGGGATGCCCATCTGGGGGCGCCTGCGCGACCATTCCATGATGTTCTCGAATCTCAGGACGAACGTCGTCGCCTCGACCTACTGCAACAGCTGGATATTCTCGCAGTTCGACGGAGCGGATCCGTTCAACAGCATGGCCAGGGCCTACACGGAGCTCTTCATCGTTCGCTCCGACAAGGCCAAGGAGCGATACATCAGGCAGATGATGGACTTCTTCAAGGTGGACGGCGTCATCTATCACGACGCCAAGACCTGTCCGAACAACAGCAACAACCGCTACGGAATGTCCGAAAGGCTCGAGGAGGAGACCGGAATACCCAGTCTGACCATTAACGGGGACCTCAACGACCTGAGGTGCCTCTCGGACGAACAGACGAACACCAACATCGAAGCCTTCATCGAGGGCCTGGAGGAGAGGTAGACATATGCTGGACCACCTCTTCAAACCCGGTTCCGTCGCCGTAATCGGTGCCTCCACTAAGGAGCTCTCCATAGGCAACCGGGTCATCAAGAACCTCCAGGACTTCGGGTACACGGGACCGATCTATCCCATCAATCCGAAGGCCGACGAGGTCCGAGGGATCAAGGCCTACGATTCGATCACGGACGTTCCTGGCGAGGTAGACCTCGTCCATATCGTGATACCGAACAAGTTCGTCCCGATGGCGATCGACGACTGCGGGAAGAAGGGGGTCAAGGTAGTCATCGTCAACACCGCTGGCTTCAAGGAGGTCGGAGGGGAGGGCGAGGATCTCGAGAGACAGGTCGTCGAGACGGCCCGGAAGCACGGCATCCGGGTCTTCGGCCCGAACTGCCAGGGCATCATCAACACCGATCCCGAGATCAGGGCCTACTGCAACTTCACGTTCACGAAGCCGACGCCTGGTCACATCTCCATCGTCGCCCAGAGCGGCGGCGTGGCCGAGGTCATCAACCAGAGGTTCTCCGAACTGGGAGTAGGTGTCCGCATGTACGCCTCCAACGGGAACGCGTGCGACGTCTCCATACCGGAGATCATCAGGTACTGGGGGGACGATCCGGAGACGAGGGTCATCGTGCTCTACGTCGAGGGGCTCCCGAATCCCAAGGAGTTCATGGACGCCGCTGCCGAGGTTGCGGCCAAGAAGCCCATCCTCGGAATGAAGGCCGGCCGGACCGACGAGGGGGCGAAGGCTGCCTCGTCACACACTGGCGGTCTCGCCAGGAAGGAGATAGCAACGGAATTGATATTCAAGAGGACAGGGATCCTGACGTTCAGGGACGAGGAGGAACTCTGCCAGGCAGCGGTCGCGTTCGCGTCGCAGCCCATTCCGGATGGGAGGCGTGTCGGACTCATCACGAACACCGGTGGACCTGCGATCATCGCTACGGACGAGCTCGTCGACGCAGGCCTGGAGATCCCTCCATTGAGCGAGGGTGCCGCATCCTCCCTGAAGGAGAACCTGTACGAAGCCGCGTCCATCAACAATCCGATAGACGTGTTGGCGACGGCGAACGCGGGACATTTCAGGGCCGCAATCGACACTCTCATGGACGAGGACGATATCGACAGTGTCTACATCAACTTCGTCACGCCGTTCTTCGTCGACACCGAATCCATAGCAAAGGAGATCGCCGAGGTGAACGCAGTCGCGAAGAAACCCATCATATGCAACCTCATGACCGACAAGAACCAGTGGTCGACGACGATAGGGACGCTCAAGGACGGCGGGGTTCCATGCTACAGTTTCCCGGAGACCGCCGCAAGATCGCTCATCGCGCTCACACGTTACAATGAGCTCAGGGCCAACACGGGGGGCGAGATCAGGACCTTCGATGACATCTACGTCCAGGGGGCCAGGGAGATAATCGACGGCGCCTTCGACGAGGGGCGGGAGTTCCTCAGGTCTGCCGACACGTACGGTATACTCGAATCATACGGGATACCGGTCGCTCCCTGGAGGAGGGCAACCGGTGCCGAGGACGCTGTGAGGGCCGCAGAGGAGATCGGCTTCCCCGTCGTGCTGAAGGCGGAGTCATCGTCGGTGGTCCACAAGAGCGACGAGGGCGGGGTCGCCCTCGACCTGCGGGACGGCGACGCAGTGCGGGAGGCAGCCAACGGTATGACCCGGAGAATCGCGGCCGACGACCTCGAGTTCCTTGTACAGGGATACGTCGAGGGCGGCACGGAGGTCATCGTCGGTGCGACGGAGGAGGAGGGGCTCGGTCATCTCGTCATGTTCGGCATCGGCGGAGTCTACGTCGAGCTCCTGGAGGACGTGTCCTTCGCCGTCGCTCCAGTGAGGGACAGCGAGGCAGGGGAGATGCTCGACAGCCTGAAGGCTTCCAAGCTGCTCACCGGCTTCAGGGGCAGGAGCGGCGTGGACAGGGATACGGTCATCGAGGTAATTCAGAGGATATCACAGCTCGTGACCGACATGCCCGCGATCAGGGAGATCGATCTCAATCCGATAATAGCCCACGAGGACAGGATCACAGTGGTAGATGCAAGGATAGGAATGAAGGAGGGTTGAAATGGCGCCATGGCTGAACCTGGGACAGCTCTTCAAGGTGAACTCGAAGAAGTTCCCGAACAACGTAGCGTTCAAGGATGCGAAGAGGACCTACACGTATCCCGAGACGAACGTGAGGGTGAACCAGCTCTGCCACAGCCTGATGTCCATGGGACTGGCGAAGGGGGACAAGGTCGCTGTGCTGATGGAGAACAGCATCGAGATCTGCGAGATCTTCCTTGCGACCGCGAAGACGGGCCTCGTCATCGTTCCGATCAACTTCCGCCTGGTGGCCCGGGAGATCGAGTACATCGTGCAGAACTCCGATGCCAAGGCGATGATCGCCGATGTCGAGTTCGTTCCGACCGTCGAATCCATCCGGGGGAACCTGAAGGACATCTCAACCGGACGGTTCATCTCCGTTGGCGGGGAGGCCGACGGATACATCGAGTACGAGGATTTCATCGGCGACTCCGCGGAGGACGAGCCGGATGCCGTAGTGGACCCGGAGGACACCTGGGTGCTGATCTACACCTCGGGAACGACGGGAGTCCCGAAGGGTGTTGTGAGGTCGCACGAATCCCACGTCTCGTTCTATCTGATCAACGCAGTCGACTTCGGGTTCAGCGAGCACGACACCTGTCTCAACGTCATGCCGCTGTGCCACATCAACTCCATCTTCTTCACGTTCATATTCACATACATCGGCGGCTCGGTCTTCGTCTATCCCGCAAGGTCGTTCAAGGCCGCGGAGATACTGGAGACCATCGAGAGGGAGAGGATCACGTTCATATCCCTCATCCCGACCCATTACAACATCATCCTCAACGCGACCGAGGAGGAGAGGAAACGGGACGTATCATCGATACGGAAACTCCTCTGCTCGTCCGCTCCGGTCCGCAAGGACATGAAGCTGGCCATCATGGACTTCTTCAAGGGTGTCGAGCTCTACGAGGGCTACGGCTCCACGGAAGCGGGAATCGTGACCACACTGAAGCCCGAGGACCAGATGCGTAAGCTCGGCTCGATCGGGTTCGAATCCCTCGGCACCGACTACGTCAAGCTCCTCGACGCCGAAGGGAACGAGGTGGAGGTGGGCGAGGTCGGCGAGCTGTACTCACGCGGACCCATGCTGTTCGACGAGTACTACAAGATGCCCGAGAAGACGGCCGACTCGTTCATCGGGGATTGGTTCAGCGCCGGCGACATGGCGACCGTCGACAGTGACGGGTTCTATTCGATCGTGGACAGGAAGAACAACATGATAATCACGGGAGGCGAGCACGTCTACCCGAGCGAGGTTGAGGGCGTGATCGGGAACCATCCAGGCGTGTTCGACGTTGCCATCATCGGCCTTCCCGACGAGAAGTGGGGGGAGCGGGTCACGGCCGTCGTCGTGCCCAAGGCGAACGCCCACATCGACGAGGAGGCGATCATCGATTATTGCTGGGACAAGGTCGCCAGGTACAAACGACCGAAAAGGGTGATCTTCATCAAGGACGAGGAGATGCCTCGCACCCTCTCGGGCAAGAAGCTCCACAGGACGCTAAGGGAGCGTTACGGCGGGGAGGAGGATTGAGATGTCGTCCCCGCGGTTCGGTGTCGTCGGAGTCGGGCCGGTCGGGGGGATAATGGCAGCCTATCTACGTAACGCCGGTCATGATGTCGTGCTCGTCGACATCCTCGAAGGACACATGAACGCGATCAGGTCCGATGGATTGCGGGTGACCGGGATCGTGGACATGACGGTCGAGTTCCCGCCAGAGGACGTCCTGACGGACATCGCGGACCTCGAGGGGAAGGATGTCGACGTCCTGTTCATCTCGGTCAAGGCGCCAGTTCTGCCGATCGTCCTACCCAAGGTCCTTGACATCAGGCACCCCGACATGACCTTCGTAAGCCTCCAGAACGGACTGGAGAACGAGGAACTGCTCGCGAAATTCTTCGGCGACGACACCGTCCTGCGGTTCGTCGTCAACTATGGCGGGAACATCGTCGGTGACGGAAGGCTCCAGATGAACTTCTTCAACGCGCCAAATTACATCGGCGGGGTGGACGGAGCCACACAGGCAGTGGGACGGAACGTGGCTGAGAGCTTGAACCAGGCCGGGCTCTTCACTGAGTTCACGGCCGAGATCAAGTGGCACGAATGGGAGAAGTTGATACTCAACCTCGGGCTTGCTGCGCTATGCTCCATGACCCAGAAGACGATGAAGGAGATGATGGAGTACAAGGAAACGAGGGATCTCGCGAGGGAGCTCATGCGCGAGGGGATCGTGGTCTCGGAGGCACTCGAATACTATTTCCCCGAGGGATTCCTTGAAGGATGCATGGGATGGCTGGACAGGACCGGCTACCACATGCCCTCGATGGCCGTCGACGTGTTGAACGAAAGGCGCACCGAGATCGATTACATGAACGCCAAGGTCGTGGAGTACGGCCGTGATCATGGGATATCGACGCCCTACAACGATGCCTTGACCTCACTGGTCCGCGGCAGGGAGAGGCGGTCAAAAGTTCCGAAGGAGGCGATGCCTTGACCGAGCCTGAATACGCGGACGACCTACGCAAGATAGTCGGCGACGAGAACGTGTTCACGGACCGTGTGGAGATGATGTCCTATTCCAGGGACATGTCCGTCCACCAGGCGGAGCCAGATGCGGTCGTTTTCGCCCTCAACAGGGACCATGTCGTGGAGATCCTCAAGCTCGCGAACGAAAGGGAGATCCCGGTAACCCCGCGAGCTGCGGGAACGTCCGTCACAGGAGCGTCGCTGGCGGCCTACGGCGGGATAATCCTGAACGTCTCGAAGATGAACGGGATCGTCGAGATCAACAAGCCCAACGGCTACGTCGTCTGCGAGCCGGGGATAATCTGCAACGACCTGAACGCGGCGCTCGGTCCGGACTACTTCTTCCCGCCAGACCCCGGGTCCTCGCCCATCTGCACGCTCGGTGGCATGGTGTCGCTGAACGCCTCGGGCGTAAGGGCAATGAAATACGGCACGACCCAGGACTACGTCATGGGGATGGAGGTCGTGCTCGCGGACGGCCGTGTCGTGAGGACGGGACGGAAGGCTCCCAAGTCATCGACCGGATACAACCTGTCGCACCTGTTCGCCATGGCCGAAGGGACCCTCGGCGTGATCACCGAACTCACGCTCAAGATATCCCCGAAACCTGAGTATACAGGGATAGTGACGGCCGCATTCGAGACCCTCGAGGCGAACGGGGACGCCGTGACGGAAATCCTGACCTCGGGCATCCAGCTCTCTACTTGCGAGATCATGGACAACATGAGCATAAGGACGGTCAACCAGGCGAAGGGCATGGACCTTCCCGACGTTGCGACCTATCTCATCATGGAGCTGGACGGTCACGAATCGGCGGTCAAGGACCAGATGGACAGGGTAATGGCGATCTGCAATAAGCACGGGGCAGTGGGCGTCGAGTTCACGGACGATCCCTCACGCAGGGTCGAGATGTGGGCCGGCCGGGGGGTGCTGGTCCCGTCGCTATCAAGGTGGAAGCCGAGGAACAGGCTCATTCCTATCCTCGAGGACATCGGGGTCCCGATCGCGTCCATCCCCGAGGCCATCAGGGAGATACAGGAACTGCCAGAGAGGTATGGCGTAAAATTGGCCACCTTCGGCCACGTCGGGGACGGCAATCTCCATGCCGTGTTCGTCGGGGACCCGACAGACAGGAAGCAATGGGACGGCGTGAAGGAATTGGCGGAGGAGCTGGTGGACATCGCGCTCAAGCACGGCGGGACGATCTCGGCGGAGCACGGCGTCGGCATGTCCAAGGCGCCATTCGTTCGACGTGAGACAGGAGAGGTCGCCCACGACGTGATGAAGACGATCAAGGACGCCCTCGATCCGAAGGGGATAATGAATCCGGGCAAGCTCGGCTTCGATCCCAAGATCGACGGCGTCTTCAAGCGCTGGGCGTTCGACGAGCTCTACGATACCGGAGAGTTCGCCATGTCCTTCGGGGACGAGATCGACGACGAGATACTGGTCTGCGTCCAGTGCGGCTTCTGTCGCGCGGGTTGTCCTGTCTTCAGGATGTCCGGCAGGGAGTCGACCATGGCCCGCGGAAGGATCCAGCAGGCTTATTCCATGCTCATGGGCAGGGACGTCCCGGTCGACGAGATCGCCGACGCCTTCTTCATCTGTTCCATGTGCAACTTCTGCCAGTCGGTCTGTCCCTCCGGCATCAAGGTCACGGACGTCATCCAGGGGATCAGGGCGCACTTCACCTCGGAGGGGCTGGTGCCCGAGGTCCACGCCGTCGCCGCGGAGAACATCCTCGAACACGGGAATCCCTTCGGTGACCCGGCAGACAAGAGGGCGGACTTCTATCCGAAGGACTACGGACCGGTCGAGGACCCTGAAGCACTGTTGTTCTTCGGGTGTGTTGCGTCATACCAGGAGTTCAGGGTCATCCCTGCCATGATGGAGATAATGAACTCGGCTGGAGTGAGTTTCTCGGCCCTGGGCGACGACGAGTCGTGCTGCGGCTTCCTAAACTACCTGATCGGGTCGGGTGACAGGACGGCCATGGAGAAGGTCCAGAACGCGATCGACGCCGTTGGGCCCAAGACCATTGTGACCACCTGTGCGGGATGCTACCGCACGATGAACGAGATATATCCCGAGGTGCTGGAGAACTGGGACCACAGGGTACTCCACGACATCGAGTACCTCCTCGAACTCGTGAAGGATGAACGGCTCAGGTTGAAGGATCTCCCCAAGACCGTCGCATACCACGACCCGTGCGACCTCGGAAGGCACAGCGGGATGTTCGAGCCGCCCAGGGAGCTGTTGAAGAGCATTCCCGGACTGGATCTCGTCGAGTTCCCGTTGAACAGGGACAAGGCGATGTGCTGCGGCGGTGGAGGCGGCCTGAAGGGCTTCCGGAACGAGATGAGCCTGGACATCGCGCTTGACAGGATGAGACAGGCTGCGGATACCGGTGCCCAATTGGTGGTCTCGGGATGTCCGACATGCAAGGACAACCTCGCGCAGGCGGCGAGACGTCTCTCCAAGGAAGGGGGTCCGAGGATCAAGGTCATGGACATCGTCGAGCTGGTAAAGGGGTGCCTGGCGGAATGAAGTACGTCATAATAGGAAACGGCGGGGCCGGGATAAGCGCACTTCAGACGATCAGGGAGCTCGACACAGATTCGGATATCGTCATCATTTCAAGGGAAGGCTACACCGCGTACTCGCCATGCTCCCTACCGAACCTGATATCGGGGGACATCGACGAGGACACGATCATCAGATACGAAAAGGATTACTACGTTGAGATGAAGGCGGAGTTGATGCTGGACTCGGAGGTCACGGGGATCGACGTCTCGGGCAGAACGGTCCAGCTCGGGGACGGCGGATCCGTCGAATACGATAGATTGCTGATATCGGCAGGCGCAAGGCCGATCGCACCTCCGGAGCTCCTGGGGCTCGATGGGGTCCACGTGATGGGCACTCTCGGATCTACCCTGGCAATACGGGACCACGCGGATCGAGGTGTTGAAAGAGCGGTCGTCGTGGGCGGAGGCTTCATGGGCATCGAATCGGCCACGGAGCTGAGGAAACTCGGGATCGAGGTGACCGTGGTGGAACTCCTTCCGCACGTTCTCACACGGATGCTGGACCCGGACGGTTCGGAGATCGTCAAGGAACTTCTCGAGAAGGGAGGAGTCGATGTCATCGTCAACGATTCTGTAAAGGCCGTCAATGGAGAGGACAGGGTCGAGAGCGTCTCCCTGAATGAGAGGGAGATACCCTGCGACATGGTGGTCGTCGCCATCGGTGTCGCTCCGAACGTAGGTTTCCTCGACGGGACCGGGATCGAGGTGAACAGAGGGATAGTGGTCGACGGATCGATGATGACCAACGTTCCCGACATATATGCCGCCGGAGACATCGCGGAGGTCAGGGAGCAGATCACCGGGAGCACTGGCTCATTCGCGATCTGGCCCAACGCCATCGAACAGGGGCGGATAGCGGGTTCGAACATGACGGATACACCGCTCGAGTACGCTGGGGCCGACATCGTGAACATACTCGATGTCTTCGATACTCCTGTCATCACCATGGGCATGACGAGCGAACAGCTTGGCGAGGTAGAGACGCTCGTCCGGACCACACCGCACCATCACAAGAAGATCATGGTCTCTGACGGGAGGATGCAGGGCGTCCAGTTCATCGGGAGCATCAGGAACACCGGACCGATATACGGTCTGATGACCAGGGGGATCGACGTGTCAGGACTCGGTGAAAGATTGCTGGACGACGACCTCGTCATCGACCCAGAGGCCCTCAGGTCCGGGGAATTGTGAGGTGACCGATTGCCATTTGATCCGGAGGTCGTGAAGAACGCCGTTCTATCGAACTTCAATGATTCAGCTGAGTTGACAGAGGAGTTCGAAGGCAAGTACGGCCTCTTCACCGACCTCGCGAATGGACTGGCCCGGTCATGCGGCATCGGGGAGGGAATGACACTATGGGACGTCGGGTGTGGTACCGGGATCTCGACAGAGGCCCTTGCCGGGATCGTTGGCACAGACGGAAAGGTCCTCGGGATCGACTTCTCATCCGAGATGCTCGAGATCGCCATCACACGACGGAGGTCCAAAGGGAATGTCTCCTACGTCCATCAGGACGCCGATCATCTGGAACTGGTCAACGGACCGCGTCCCGATGCGATCCTCTACAATGCGAGCATCTTCCTCATGCCTACACCTCTTCGCACGATCTCGTCGGCATTCGACATTCTGCCGAAGGGAGGTGTCATCGGGATGAACTACCTGGTCGGGACGACAGACGCTTCCGGGAACATCGACCTCTGCATCTCAGCTCAGATTGAGGGGTTGGGATGCGCCCCATACGGCAGGTCCATCATTGACCCGAGTGAGCTTTCAGTACTGCTTGAGGGCACAGGGTTTTCCCTTGTGAGCACGGGACTGGATGAGATCGGGATGCCCAGAGCAGAGGTGCAATCGTTCTATTCCATCCCTGCACAATCAGCTGGACTCTGGCCGAAGACCGGGTACAAGGAAAGGATCGCCAAGTTGAACGAACTGTTGGACCACTTCGAAGGCATGGCCGGTGGCAGCTACGTACAGAGATGGGGCTGGTGCGCGGCGGTGAAGTGATCAATCAGAGGCGATCCCTAGCACCCTCTCTGCCATCTGCTTCCTTCTGGCCTCCAGTTCATCGGTCTCGTCGAGGTACTGGATGGCTTCGGTGGAGCAGTACTTCACGCACTTCGGATCGCCGTCACAAAGGTCGCACTTGATAATCTCACCATCTATCGCAGATATGGCGTTGTAAGGGCAGAGTACCGCGCACATCCGACAGCCGATGCATCTGTCGTCGTCCCGGATCACGACGCCGTCCACTATCTCGTACGCGTTCTGGTGGCAATACTTCAGGCAGACGGGGTCCTCGCACTGGTAGCATATCATCGGATATTCGTAGCGGCGGAACTCGTCCCTTATGACAGATATCGCGGCCTTCTTCGGATTGCACTCTCCGAAGAACTTGAGGGAGCAAGCGAGAGTGCATTCCCTGCAGCCAGTGCACTTCTCGGGGAAGGCGTAGAGGTACTTCATAGGTATCCCTCCAGTTCGGCCCGCCTTTCCGGCTTGACCATGCCGTCCTCGGTCCAGTTCCTCAGTTCGTAGTATCTGGACAACATCCCATCGAACTCCTTCCTGTCGATGTGATGGCCCTTGGCGATCTTCAGTTTCGAGGGATCGTCGAAGTAGCGCTTCGGAAGTGTGTCGTCCGCCATGGTCAGTCCTTCACGGATGTTGAACATCCTCTCCATGTCGATGACGCGCTTCCCGACCGCCTCGATGTCAGCCTCTGTGTAGTCCCATCCGACTGCAGCGTGTATCAACCGGGTCAACCACGAGTAGTCGACGAAGTGCGGGCTGTTGAAGCCGTGGCAGATGAACTTGCAGATCCCGACGGTGTCAATGGACGCGAACATGTTGTCGGAGAAGTAGACCGATTTCTCCTTCGCCTCGTACGACGCTGGATCGTTGTTGACGCCCTCTCCGTAGATCCGCTGCTTCACCTCCGGAGGAAGTTTCAGGAATATCTCGAGGGTAGGTCGGCTCCTGAGATGGTCGGCACCCCGGGACGCAGTCGCGATGCCTAGGGCGAAGGCCTTGATGTAGCGGACGTCATGGGGATCGCTCTGCGGAAGGCCCTTGACGGCGATAAGGTAGTCCTTGGACTCCGGACCGTACCTTTCGAAGTTCAAACTGCCTTCCGCTACGATGTCCCCGAACCCTTCCCGCCTCGATATATCGTGAAGCAGCCTCCTGGACAGATCGAAATCGCCGAACCGGAGGTCCTCACCGGTCATGTCCTTCCCGATGATTCCACGTTCGTAGAGCTCGTATGCCCAGGCCAGATATGTCCCGGAGGATGATATGTCCAGACCGAGTTCGTTGCAGACGTTGTTGAGCTCGATGACCTCGGCAGGGTCCTCTATCCCTAGGTTGGAGCCGAGGAGGCCGAGCGCGGTGTACTCCGGACCCTCGCCCCCGAGCGAGTTCCTGTGACGGCAGTGGACGATGCAGGAGGAGCAGGAGATCATCTTGTCGACGTGCTTCTCGATCTCGTCCGCATTGAGCGAGTCCGACCACGCGTTGAGCTGGCTGTTCTTCGTCCTGATGGCGCCAAGGGCGTTGCTGACCTCGTAGAGCAGCGGTGTCCCGACGGTCCCGAGGATCGAAGTTATCTTGGAACCCATGATGTAGTCCTTCAACTCCTCGCATACCTCGAACATCTCGTCAGGGTTGGCTATCTCAACCCCGCCACGGCCCCGGGCGGCGATGGCCTTGAGGTTCTTCGAACCCATCACGGCACCGAGCCCGCACCTGCCGGCCGCGTTCTTGATCCCGGTTCTCACGCAGGCGAACCTGACAAGGTTCTCGCCTGCGACGCCGCAGACCGCGGATTCCACGTGTCCGAGGTCCTTCCGGAGGGCCAGCTGGACGTCCGTAGTATCCATTCCCCAGTAGTCGACAGCGTCCATGATCTCGATCTCACCGTCGTGGACGTGAAGGTAGGATGGCCGGTCTGCCTTTCCAAGGACTATGATCCTGTCGAAGCCGGCGTATCGAAGTTCGGCCGAGAAGTATCCGCCGCAGTTCGCATCGCCGAAGAAGCCTGTCTCGGGCGACCGCGCCGTGACGCTGAACCTCGACGAGTTCGGAATCAGGGTCCCCGAGAGGAGACCAGTTCCGAAGATGAGGACATTGTCCGGACTCAGCGGGTCCATTCCCGGCTTCATCATCTTGTAGAGGTAGTACCCGTTGAGACCGCGTCCTCCCAGGAAGAGTCTCCGGATCTCCTCCGGGGTCTCGGTGATCTTCACGTTCCCCTTCGTCATGTCCACGATCCCTAGCTTATTGAACGTCGTACCGCCTCCTCCGATTACATGGATTTAACGTCATTCGAAGCCTCCCTTGACCACGGTATGGAGTACGTCCCCGGCACTGTCGTTGATCACGACCTCCGCCATGTGGTCCAGTGGCGTCGGATCGATATTGATTATGGCCAAGCGCGCGCCCTTCTCGGACGCCAGTACCGGCAGCATTGCCGCAGGATACACGACGAGGGACGAGCCGACGACAAGACATGCATCGCAGTCCTTGACCGCGTCGTTCGCTCCTTCCAGTGCCTCGAACGGCAGTGATTCGCCGAAGAAGACGACCCTGGGTTTCAATCCCCCGCTACAATCGCACCTGGGAGGGAGCTGGTCCTGAAGTTTGCCGTAGACCTCGTCCATGGAATACTCCTTTCCGCACTCCATGCACCCTATCCTTCTGGTGTTCCCGTGAAGTTCGATCACGTTCTGCGAGCCTGCCATCTGGTGCAGCCCGTCGATGTTCTGGGTGATGACCGTCTTCAGCAGCTTACGCCTCTCTAGCTCGACGAGCGCATCGTGCGCTGGGTTGGGTTGCGCCTGGCTTATGATGGGATACCTGACCTCCTGGAAGAAGTTCCAGTAGTAGGTCGGGTCCCTGAGGAAATGGTCGATGTTGGCGTAGATGTTGGGATCGTACTTGGTCCAGAGCCCGCCCGCGCCACGATAGGTCGGGATCCCGCTCTCGGCGGACAGACCGGCGCCGGTGAACGCGACTATCCTGTCTGATGTCTCGACGATCTCCCTGAGGCGTTCCATGGAGTCCATCACCTCAACCTCGCGAACGGGTTCATCCTGCTCTCCTCGTCGACCGTCGTCTCGGGACCATGGCCTGTGTAAACGACCGTCTCGGGAGGAAGCTCGAATATCCTCTCCCGTATCGACCGCAGGAGCACCTCCATGGAGCCCTGTCTGAAGTCGGTCCGGCCGATGGAGCGTTGGAATAGCGTGTCACCGGCGAAGAGAGCGCCCTCCGATCCAATGTACAGTGACACACCGCCGGGAGAATGGCCAGGCGTATGGATGACCTTCATCTGGAGTGAGCCTATCTCGATAATGTCGCCGTCCACGATGAACCGGTCCGGATCCGGGACCTGATCGACCACGACGCCCCATCTCCGGGCGGATGTGACCGAGTCCCGTGCGAAGAAGAGGTCCTCCTCGTGCATGAGGAACTCGCACCCGAGGGCTTCCACGACCGGACCGATCGCACCGGTATGGTCGAAGTGGCCGTGGGTGGCAATGACGTATTTGATCTTGAGTTCCGTGGCGCGGACGGCCCTGATGACCTTTTCAGGGTCTCCTCCTGGATCTATCACGGCGCCCTCTCCAGAGTCTCCGATGATGAAGCAGTTCGCTCCGATCGGACCGACGACCAGCTTCTCCAGTATCATTTTGCATCCCCCTCGAACAATTCGTCCAGCTTGCTCCGGCCCGTACCGGGTCGGGTGTACACGATCATGAACCGGCCCATCGGCCCGTCCAGACATGTGATGCAGGCGTCGGCCTCCACACCGTCGATGTCCTTGAGGGCAACCTCGAGACCCATCTCCTCGTACGAGGCGACGACCTCTGATAGTCTGGGATCGTCCAGTATCGACCGTCGCTCCCAGCCCTCACGTTCCAGCTGGTCCTCCGGCAGTTCGGTGACGCTCACCATGTACTTCCTCCATCAGAACAGGTCATCAAGATCGTCTCCCTCTCCGTCGCCTTCCGGCATCTTCCCGAACTGCTGCAGGAACATCTGCATCAGCTCGTTCTCCCTCTTCGAATACATGGGATCGGCGTCGATGCCGAAATATCTCGCCTTCGTTTCGGTACCCAGCTTCGCCTCGAGCTCCGCATGCATGTCCTGGGTCCCCTGGATCACGATTATCATCTTCTCCTCGTTGAGGAGCTGGACGACGCCCTCTATCGCCGGCACCTCTGCAACGTTCTCCTCGTTCAGCTCCATCCACATATCAGGCGGCAGGGTAACCGGCTCTATCAGGAGCCTCAGGTCGCATCGAAGGCAACGGACGGCCTCTGCCCTTGCCTGGTCCTCGGAGTATCCCATTTCGACCTGGTCGAAGCAGGCTTTCCTCTCATCAATATCCCTCTTGGGAATATCGATCCGTTCCATCGCTGCGAATCCCTCGACATGACCGACGTTCGGATCGGGCTCTCCCGGGACCATGAAGGGCGAATATATGTCGCCGTCGCCACCAAGGTGGATGTCGATGGCGGCCGCGGCCATGGCGCCGTCGGCGACGGCCTCGACGACGGACGATGGTCCTCTTGAGACCTCTCCGCCAGCAAAGGTTCCCTTGTCGCCGGTCTCGCACCCCTCGACACAGACAGTACCCGCGCTCGTCTCGATACCAGCGTCCTCGATGCACGTCAGGTCGGCCGTCTGGCCGATGGCCATTATGACCATGTCGGTTTCGATCGTCATCGTCTCTGACCCGTCGAACTCGGGGGCGAAACAGCCGTCCATGTCGAAGACCGAGGTGCATTTGACCAGTTCGATGCCCATGACGCCGACGTCTCCAAGGATCCTCCTGGGCCCCCACGACGGATGCATGACAACGCCCTCCTCGCCGGCTTCCTCGATCTCCCAGCCATGTGCGGGCATCTCATCCCTCGCCTCGAGGCAGGCCAGCTGGACCTCTTCAGCACCGAGACGGATGGCCGAACGTGCCACATCGATCGCGACGTTGCCACCGCCGATCACGAGAACGCGGCCTGCCAGGGAATCAATGGCGCCCGTCTTCACATCCTTCAGGAAATCTAGACCCCAGAGAACGTTCTCGAGTTCCGCGCCCTCGACGGGGATCCGCTTGCTGAGGCATGCGCCGGTTCCGACGAAGACAGCGTCGAAATCGTTCTGGATATCACCGATCTTGAGGCCGTCGCCGCCGACCCTGGTACCGGTCTTGAGTGTCACACCGAGCCGTTCGAAGACGGATAGCTCCGAATCAAGCAGGTCTGGCGGGAGCCTGTAATCAGGGATCGCGTATCTGAGCATCCCGCCAGGCTTCTCCTCGGCCTCGAAAACGGTGACAGCATGTCCCGATCCTGCGAGATAGTACGCTGCCGATAGACCGGCCGGACCGCTTCCGATCACAGCGACGGTCTTCCCTGTCGATGGCTTGGCTGATACAGAAGGTGCATCCGCGTTGTCCGATGCGAACCACTTCAGTCCGCAGATGCCCATCGGCGCATTGAGTTCGCTCCGCCTGCATTCATCCTCGCATGGATGGAAGCAGATACGCCCGAGGACCCCCGGGAACGGTATCCTCTCGGCGACAACGGCGTTGGCCGTCGAGAACTCTCCATTGGATATCAGGTCCATGTACCTCGGGATGTCGACACCAGCAGGGCAGTTCGCAACACATGGCAGAAGGACGTCCTCCCTCTCTCCCTTCGGGAGGTCCTTGTCCATGATCGTCCCGGTCGGGCAGACCTCGGCGCACGCTCCGCAGAAACGGCAATCCGACTCGGAATAGCTCAGGTTCATCGTCGGTCCGACCACGGCCTTGCCGTCCTGGAAGACGTAACCGAGCGCGTCCACACCGCGAAGGTCGCGGCATGCCCGCACGCACCTTAGACATGAGATGCATAGATTGTAATCTCGTGTGAAGAGTGGTTCGTCGTCGTGCCTGGGGAGGTCGGCGAACACGTACTTGGTCAGGTCCTCGCGGACGCCGACGTAGTTCGAGACCTTCTGCAGTTCGCAGTGCCCAAGCAGTGGACAGCAACGCTCGTCCTCGGGCACGTTCGTCGAACACTGGGTCCGCGAACAGCCCTCCTGCTGCGCGCACCTCAGACATGCGTGGGGATGGTCCTTCAGGATCCCGGCGAGGTTGGTCATCCTCTCTGCCTTGATCCTTTCCGTCTCCGTCTCGACGATCATGCCGTCCTCGATCGCGGTATCGCAGGCGGTGAAGAGACCGTCGCGCCCCTGGATCTCGACGAGACACAGTCGACAACCTTCGTATCCGTCATCGGGTCCGGACCCGTCGTTCCGGAACTCGCCGTCCTCGCGGTACACGGCTTCGACAGGCTCCTGTCCGTGGGAACTCCCGAGACTGGGATGATAGCATAGCCTCGGAATGTATGTCTCGGCCGATCCGGCGGCCTCAAGGATGGTCGTTCCATCCTCCGCTTCGACAGCGTCTCCGTTGATCGTCAGTCTGACGCCCATTTGGTCACTCTCCGTCCCTGTGCTACCCCTCTGCCGTTGGCACTCCATTCCCACTTACCAGGAATGTTCGATCGCATCGAGCGGACAGGCAGCGATGCACGGAAGCGGCGGCCTGTCGGCCATCGGCTTGCACGGTGCGCAGGTGTACTTGATCTTCTTCCTCTCGGCCTCGGTGACGAACGCCACCTCGTCGTCCGAGAGGGGATCGTTCTCATCCGGACCCACGCCCATGACGCCGTAGGGGCATGCTGTTACGCAGTCCCCGCACCCGTTGCACCTGTCGGTGTCGATGGCGATGAAGTAGTCGCCCGAGCCGTCCTTGTATCCATAGTTCGCGATCATCAGGCATCACCTACTTGCCCTTCTCGTGAAGGACCTTGGCGAACAGCGCTCCGCCTAGGGCACCGGCCAGCTGGGTGTCGTATTCTGTCCTGAGGATCTTTATCCCGACCTCCTTCTCCAGCCGCTGCACCACGCCGACGTTCTTTGCGATCCCGCCTGTGATGGCGAAGTCCTCCTCGACTCCGATCCTCTCGAGCAGGGTGATTATCCTGTGGGCCATGGCGGAGCAGTATGCTGCCAGCACCTTGTTCGTGGGCCAGCCCTCGCGGAGCAGTCCCGTGGCCTCGGTCTTCGCATAGACCACACATGTGCTGCTCACGGGGTCTGGCTCCTCCTCGACATTCAGCGAGAGGTCGCCCACTTCATTGATGGACACGCCTAGCAGGTCAGCGAAGACCTCCATGCCGCGACCGGTCCCGGCCGCGCACTTGTCGTTCATGAGGAAGTTCGTGACCTTGCCACGCTCGTCGCAGTGGATAGCCTTGCAGTCCTGGCCGCCCATGTCGAGAACGGTCCGCACGGTGTTGCCGTAGATGGCGTTCGCCCCGCGGGCGTGGCACGCGATCTCGGTTATGGGCTTCTGGGCGAACGGTACGTTCACACGACCGTAACCTGTCCCGACGGTGTACGTTATGTCATCCAGTTTGAGCCCGGTGTCCTCCATGGCCCAGTTGATGGCGTTCATCGCCGAGTCCGGACTGTTCGAGCCGGTCCTCATGTTCGAGTAGGCGTAGAGCTCGCCATCGGCGAGGATCACGGCCTGGGAGCTGACGGAACCGACGTCGATGCCGGAGGTTATCAGCTTCCCCTTCCAGTCCATGTCGGGATTCGTCCACCTGGACTCGGTCCATCTCCACAGTTCTACCTTGTCAGCCATTTCAAGCACCTCCCTTCCATCCTGAGGCGGCAAGCGCCGCTCCCAGTGCTCCGACGAACTCCGGGTCCTCAGGAACCACGACCTCGAGCTCGAGGTCCGAGTTCAGCGACGTGACGAAGCCGATGTTGCGGGCAACGCCGCCAACCAGGACCACGTCCTTGTTGAACCCGATCTTCCTCACCATGGAGGTTATCCGGCTCGCCATTGCATCGTGGACGGCCTTCGCCATGTTCGCTTTCGAAATGTTGTTGTGCACCATGGTCACGACCTCCGACTCCGCGAAGACAGTGCACTGCGCGTTCATCGGGACCTCCTCGTCGGCCTCGAGGGACAACGGCCCGAGCTCCTCGAGCTGGACCTCAAGGGCCCTCGACATGGCCTCAGTGAAGGCTCCAGCGCCGGCGGCGCACTTCTCGTTCACCTCGAAATCCAGGATCTTTCCGGTCTCGTCGCACCGCATGCCCCGACCCTCCTCTGCCCCGACGTCGATGACGCTACGGGCGGCGGGGTGGAGGTAGACAGCTCCGAGCGAGTCGCAACCGACCATCGATTTCGTCTCATCGAACATCGGGGCCTGCTTCTCGCCGGCACCGGTTGACACGGTCTTATCGACCTCGTCGCGTGTCACACCCGCGGCCTCCAGGGCCTTGTCGATGGCCTCGTTGGCCGCAGGCTCCACGTCGAACCCGGCGGTGACCAGGGATTTCCCAATGATCTCGTCGTCCCTCAGAACGACGACCTTGATGTTCTTCGCACCCATGTCTATTCCCATTGTGATCATTCATCTCACCTCTCACTTGGCCCCCAGCGTCTCCATGAACGCGTCTATCTTGGCCTTGGTCCGGGCCTGGTCGAACTCCCTCTCGTCCGCGTTGTTGCCCTCGAACGCCATGACCGGGAAGCCCGCGTCGATCAGCGCCAGACGGTTCTCGGCGATACCGATGCTCAGGCCCTCGCAGCCGCGGTTGTAGTGAAGCATCACTCCCGACAGCTGCCATTCCCTGGCGATACGTATCATCATGTCGCTCTTCTGATGGCAGGAGTAGAAGTGCTGCCACTCCGGCTTGTGCAGCTCGTACTTCACGTACTCGTAGAGCGCCTCGTCCCGGGACGAGAAGTTTGTGTCAGGTATCGTCTTCGGGCCCCAGGTCCCGTCGGGCTTGTCCTCCCACTGACCAAGGAGACCGAATGTGTAGAGAGACCCCACCGAAACGCAGCCGTACTCCTCCAGATAACGGAAGATGCTCAGGAAGCTCCACGGCGGTTGTGTGTCGGACATGACACGGAACTTCTCTGTGGGCACAGCGGCGATACCGCGCCTGACCCTGTCCTGCACCTCCGGCAGGAGGACGTTCTCGTAGAAGTTCGCAACCTGCGCTCCCGCCTTCTGGAGCGTCCCGAAGACATACAGGGAGTAGATCGATTTCTCGTCCAAGGGAGCCGGGATGTTCTTGTTCAGTTCACAGATCTCCGCCCACTTCGACGTCGAGACGAAGTGGTTCCTGATAGCCTTGTAAAGTAGCTCGTCGTCGTAATCCCGTCCCGTGGTCTTGACGAGGAACTCGATGCCTTCCTTCAGCTGTTCCACGACGAACTTGATCTTCCGGTCGTTGATCTCGTGGGAGGGTCCCACGGCGTTGTCGACGGAATATGCGGGGATGCCACCCTCCAGCTCGGACACGACCTGGTACCACTTCGCGTGCGAGCAGCAGATGTGGTCCTGCCAGATGAAGTCGGGCTTCGGGAATCCCAGGGGCTCGACGCCGTCCAGGAACCTCGGCTGGAAGTTCCCCTCGGCGTCGTAGCCGAATGCGAACGTGTCCGTAATGATGGAACCCCAGTAGTTGCGCATGTACGAGCAGAGGTCGCGCGGATAGCCTTTCACCTCGGTCGCTTCGAGACATTTCAGCGAGAGTTCCTTGTCGAATGCCAGGGTGGCGCCGTAAGGCTCGCTTGTTATCGGATAGACGTCGTCTCCCAGCCCCGCGGGGATCGCGTCGAACGTCCAGGCGCCTCCGGCCCATCTCAGTCCTCCGTTATCGTGTGCCTCGGCGTAGTCCTGGTAATACTTCATCCTGAGGTCCTTCGATTCGTTCCAGCACTTCAATTTCTCGGTCGGATACAGATCTTCCATATCATCACCACCTCAGAACAGGTCCTCATCTCCGATCATCTCGAGGAATGCCTCGACCCTGATCTTGAACTGCCCTATGGGCACGGTCACGTCGAACTCGAGGAAGAGCGTCGGAACGCCTGCGTCCTCGAGGGCCTTCTTCACAGCCACGAAATCCAGTTCGTGCGGGTCGCAGAACTTCTGCTGCATGATTATCGCGCCGGCAACGTCCCAATCCTTGGCCAGGCCGACGATGTGGGGAAGCCGTTTCCTCTCCTCCCAGTCCTTCGTCGGACATGGCGGCCGGTCGATGTACCTCTGGGCGATGGCCATCAGCCTGTCCTCGGCCGGTTCGACCTGGTTCCAGAAGTAGCGGCTCCCGGTGCAGTGGTCGTCCACGACGAACAAGCCCCCTGAGGTCTCGACCATGTTGAGGAACGTTATGTCGTCGTCCTCGGACCCCACGATCATCAGCCGGGTTCCGGAGGGTTTGTCGGTCCTCGACGGAAGCCATTCTAAAAGCTCCTCAAGGGCCGCATTGTGTTCCGCCTTGTCGACCATCTCCATGGCCATGCTGATCTCCATGACCTCCTCGCCGGATATCGGCGGGTTCGGGTCCTTCCGGAGGTCGTAGAGCTTCCTCATCAGCTCGCGGTTCTTGTTGTAGACCGCAATGGCGTTGTCGAGGGCCTCGTCCGTGATCTTCTTGCCCGTCCACTCCTCGACCTCCGCAACGAACTCCTCGATCTCTCCCCTTAGGAACTCGGGCGCGTCCTTGCTCTGCACCTTGTGGGGCATTATGAAGAACTTCGAGTATTCCAGGCCTTCCACGTGCTTCTGCCAGCTCCAGAAGGTCTGTCTGATGTGCAGGCACGATTGTGCGATCATTATCCCGTTGAGGTAGTCGTATCGTCCCTTCAGACCCTGCGCCAGGCAGTCCCTGCAGAAGGGACAGAACATCCCGAAGATGTGCGGCTCGGTCACGTCCTGGGGCTCATGGCTTCCCAGGATCCTGACCGGAAGCACGCCCGCGGCGTAGAGCACTTCCTCGGGCACATATGTGCAGAAGCAGCCCATCACCTTCCCCCCGGTGCGTTCCTTCCATTCCTTGGCATATTCATGCCGGTTCTGTTCCCAATCCTTGAACTTCTCAATCATCCGATCCCTCCATTATTCGTTACTGTATCACCTCTTCGATCCTGAATGTTCGAGGTTCAGGAACCCCGAATGCTCGAAACCGATCGACTTGAAGAACGATAGCAGGTCGCCGGAGTCCCATCGGACGGCGGTGTAGATGCCGTCCACCTCCATCGACCTGAAGTAGCGCAGCAGGCGCTTCCCGAGGTCGCGTCCAACTCCTGTGCCCATGTGCTTCGGATGTATCCCGATTATCTCGATCCAACCGGAATGGCGCATGCCGAATCCCCACGTCTTGACGTCGCCGATGATGAAGCCGATGGGCTTCCCCTTGAACGTAGCCACAAGACAGGCCTTCGGCTCGGTCTCGATGTAGACCTTGAGGGCCTTACGCCATCGCCTGGTCGCGCTCCTCTTCACTAGGGCCTTCTGTATATCGACGATGGCGTCGATGTCATCGAGCCGCATCGTCCTGATCGTATATTTTGCCAAACCTGCCACCTCACTCTACCCTGATTATCTTCACATGCTTCCCGACCCAGTCAGGGGGCAGGTACACCCTGCCGGAGTTCCCGGAGGGTTTTACCTCCTTCTCCAGCATCTCCTGCCCGTAGACCTCGAACTTCACCCTCTCGACTGCCATAGTTACCACTTGTGACTACATTGTAGTTACATTGCAGATATAATGTAATGATTAATAAGGATTGCTAGGGGAGCGGTGGTGCCCTGGGACTGTATGGGATGTCGTTCCCCAGATAGATTTATATAATGCAAGTCAGAATGGGCTCTCGGTCGACATGGCACCACCGCGAAAGGAGAAGAAGGGGGAAGGCTTCCACTCTGCCGCTGGACTCATCCGGTACTTCGACGCAGAGGACGCCAAGGCCCTGAAGATCGATCCGCGGCTGGTAGTTGGTTTTTGCATCGCGTCGATCGTGATAGTGGAGTTCGCGAACAAAGGATGGATCTGATCAGAACTATTTCTGAAGATCTACTGGTCCAGCGTCAGCTCTACCAGGGAACGTCCTTCTGCCCGGTCTTGTAGCCGACGATGTTGACAGCCCGGTGGAGAGGTGGAGTCACGACCAATAGCATGACCAGACCGGCGATCGCGGTCCCGGCCAGATAGGTATCGATCATGAATCCCGGAATGAATATCAGCCCGACGATGAAAGCTCCGATCACGAAATCGTACTGATCGAGTATCGGCGCCTTCGCACCCCGTTCGACGTCGAGTCTGCGTTTGATGAAGGAGCCGAGCATGTCGCCGAACAGTGAACCGAAGGCCAACACGAATGGTATCATCATAGCAAAGAGTGTGGTGCCGAAGGTCGGAAGGCCGGTCGGTCCTCCGATCAACATCTGGATGACGCCGATGAAACCGCCCGAGAGAGTGCCGCCTATCAGGCCCCACCACGTCTTGCCGTCGCCGAGGATGCGCTTTCCTCCCATCGACCTGCCGAAGTCGACGGGCGTGCCGTGACCTGACAGAACGGCGGAGGGATTGGCCAGGTAGGCCGGGAAGAAGAGCCAGAATCCCGTAAGGGCGGCTCCGAGCAGTACCATCGGTTCGGCCATCGGCCCGGATAAGGCGATGACATTAGATAATTTTACCGGACCGACCACCGCCAAGGGTGATATTAGTGACACGCGTTGTCCCCCGATTGGCTCGGGGACGAGCGCCCGTTCAGAGGTTCAACGAGATGAACAGCGCAGTCATGATGCCGATGGCGATGGTGGAGAGTATCACGAAGAGCGTGTTGGAGCGCATCACCTTCGCTTCCAGCGCCTTGTCCTCGCCGATGAGGACGACGGCATTGGTTATCTTCGCCGGGGTGATGGCGCTGGCGATCCCACCTGCGGCCGCATGTGCCCCGTAGGCGGTCATGAAGTCGGTTCCCGTCTGGTCCGTTGCGCTCCTCTGGACCCCGAGGAACATGACGTTGCTCGCCGTCTCCGAACCGCCGACGAACGCGCCGAACACACCGAGAGATCCTGCGACGTAGACGAATCCGGTGCCGAAGGCCACGGCGAGGCTGGTTCCCAGGATCAGGTTCATGTTGTACTGGACGTAATGCTCGGATGGGACCAGAGCGCCGCTGACGACCTCGAGCCCCGAGAAGAACATGATGTAAGCGATGGCGAAGTACATGCTGAACGCGACGAACGGCTTCCAGCCCCGCTGGAGCCAGAGTGTGAAGGCAGTGTTCAGCTGCTTCTTGGTCGGCTTCAGGACAGGAATGGACGCTATGGTCGCAACGAGTATCCAGGTATAGATCTGTGAGAGAATGTTCAGGTCGACCTTCTGGTCGGCGAAGACGGAGATGACCTCCGCGTTCCCCAGGAGGTCCTCGAGCCATAGCTGGACCTCGTTCACGCTGGTGATCGCCGCGAGGATCGTCAGTACGATCCACGGGAAGAATGCGATGAACGCCACCCGCTTGTCTATCTTCTTCCGCTTCCTGGACCGCTTCGGTTTGCCGAACTTCACCCTGTGGTAGATGTAGATGGTTGCCATTGCCACCAGGCCGGCCAGCACACCAACGATCCTGAGCGGAACGTAGATGCTGACACCGCCGATGACAAGAGGGTGCAATGCACTCCAGACGAAAAGGAGACAGGATAGTGCAACTGCCAGGCCAGTAAGTATCGCGGGTACGAACCCCTTCTTCACCGATTTCTTCCCCCCAAGGAGGTAGAGCATGGCGAAGGACAACATGACGGAAAGGACCGGCAGGAAGAGCGATATCTTCCAGGCGAGGAGTTCAGCGTCGATCCCGCCGATCTCCGCTGGAATCGTCACCGGGATCGAAAGCAATGCAAACGAGGTCGTCGCGTTGTAGCCGAGGACCGAGATCATGACCGCCGCGAACGGGGAGAATCCCATCGCGAGTAGCAGGGGCGGGAACATCGCAGGAGTTGTGACACCAAGTGATGTCAGGAAGGATCCGAAGCCGATCCCGATGAAGAGGGCCTGCTCCTCCTTGGTTCTCACGATCCGCTTGATCACGTCGGAGATCGTGTCAAGGGCGCCGACCTCCTTCATGATGAAGATCATGAGCATGGTGAACAGGACGGCGATGCTGATGCCAAAGGCCTTGAGGATGCCGATGACGGTAGCCCCGGCGATGACATCTCCTGGAGTGTGGAAGAAGCCGGCGGCCAGTACCGCGGCGATCAGCCATCCGATGACCGACATGGACATCCCGTCCCTTTTCAGGAATGCGATACCGACGAAGATCGAAATCAGAGGGAAGAGTGCGAGGAAGAACTTGAGTCCGTTGACGTCGGTCTCCCAGTCGTGGTAGACCCTGAGGGTGGCGTTGAGTTCGTGGGTCTCGACGCCGTCAGTAACAGTAATGTTCATTGTACGCCGGTCGTCGTGCTCGCCCCTTGGGGTCCACATGGTCGCATCGAGACGGATGGCAACGTTCAACGATCCGTTGACGTTTATGAAATGGAGTGTATCATCCCTCACCCGGTCCAAGGAACCGATGTCCATTTCCGCTCGGGTCGTGTTCGAATGGAAGTACAGATGATAGTAAATGCCCTCGATCGTGATATTGACGTCGGATGGGAGGTCGGTCGATATGGTGATCGTCATGGAGCTGGTCTCTCCCACCTCGACACTGGGTGTAGAATCTCCCATGGTCGCGGTAAGGGCGGTTGCCTGCGGGAGTGCGAACAACAGCAGGAAGGTCAACAGTACGACGGCCTTCATCGCTCGACCAACCCGCTACATCTCTTAAAGGTTTGGTATTGCTCCAACCGATGGCCAGACCTTTTTCAGAGGTCCTAAAACTAGATTAATGCACATTCCGTACGGGGTCCGATGAGCGGGTCCGGGTCGGACATGAAGGCCATCGCGAAGGGTGGCGGGATCAACACCTTCTCCGAGGCGGGCAAGGCCGGGCTCACGGTGATCGTTCTTTTCGTTCTGGCCAGGAGCGTGGACCAGTCAGAGTTCGGGATGTTCACGCTGGCGCAGGCTCTCAGCCTTCTTCTGCTCACCATCGGCAGCCTCGGTCTCGCGAGGGCCATCCCGAGACAGATCGGTTTCTACAAAGGCAAGAGGGACGAGAAGCGGGTCAACAGCGTCATCAGGAGCGGGATGAGGATAACCGCGGGATCGACGGTCGTTCTCTCGCTGGGTTTCTTCGCCCTGGCCTATCCTCTAGCCGAGTTCGTCTTCAACGACGACAGATTGATGGTCGTGTTCCAGGCGTTCAGCCTCCACCTGGCCGCGAACATCGTCATCATGCAGATCGGCGCGGTCTTCCGCGGACTGAAGGACGTCAGACCGAAGGTCTACTTCTTCGACCTGCTGCCAAGGGCTCTCGCAGTTGGGTCATTCCTCTTCCTCTGGTCACGTGACGCGCCTGTTGAGCATTTCGCGGCTGCATACGCGGCCGCGTTCGGGATCTCGGCATTGCTTGCCATCGGGTTCCTCTTCACACACAGGCCGAAGGCGAGGTCATGGGTGCCGATGCATGCAGCGCTCCTCGCGTTCTCGCTGCCCCTGCTCGGCCAGGAGCTTCTACAGACGTCCAATGCATTGATCTCGATTCTCCTCCTCGGCAGGTTCGAGAGCACCTCGGTGGTGGCGTCGTTCACCACAGCGCAATGGATCGCGGTGAAGCTCCCGATCCTGTACATCGGAATGATGTTCATCTACGTCCCGATCCTGTCCGAATACTACGCCGAGAAGAGGATGGAACGGCTGAAGAGGGCGTACATCAGGATAACGAAATGGATAACTACACTCACGCTGCCGGCGATCATGATAGTATTCCTGTTCCCGGCTCAGGTCCTCAATCTCCTCTACGGTGGATATTCGTCCTCGTGGATCATCCTCGTGATACTCGCCATCGGACATACCGTTAGGATACTCGTCGGACCGTCCGGCCAGACGATGCTCGCCATGGGCCGTGTGAGGATGATGATGTACATGGCAGCGGTTGGGGCGATCACGAACATCTCGCTCAACATAGCGCTCATTCCCCTTTACGGTGCGACAGGTTCTGCGATCGCGACCGCGACCGCCCTTGCACTCTATTCCTCGCTGACGTTCGGTTACGTGGTGACCAGATCCAAGGTCCATGCGTTCGACGCCGGATACCTGAAGCTCATCACCCTGGGACCGCTCGCATGCCTGGGTGAATTCTTCATACTGAGGGCGGTCCTGGGGATGAGGATGCTGACCATGCTGATCGCGGTCCCGCTCTTCCTGTTCACCGTCCTGGGAATAGCAGTGTCCTTCGGGGTTCTCGCAGCGAAGGAGCGTGAGGCCGTCCTCGGAAAGGTCCGCAGAACGCTTGGAATGAAGTGAGGGGCGATTCCCAAATATTTTATATATTCCTCACGGGTTGTTCTGCCGGTGAGTCAATGTCAGTGACGGTTTCAGAGATTCGTGAACTCAGGGTGAACAGATACATGATGATCGATGGAGAACCCTGCAAGATCTCAGCTATTTCAACTTCCAAACCCGGGAAGCACGGTGAGGCCAAGGCCCGCATCGAGGCCATCGGGATATTCGACAACCAGAAGAGGAGCGTCGTCCACCCGGTCAAGCACAAGGTGCAGGTCCCGATGATCCAGAAGAGGTCCGCCCAGGTGCTGTCACTCTCCGGTTCCAACGCCCAGCTGATGGACCTGGAGAACTACGAGACATTCGACATCGAGATCCCCGACGAGTTCAAGGACAAGATGGTACCAGGCGAGAACGTCCAGTACATCGACGCTGTCGGCAGGAGAATGATCTCGAGGGTCTGAGCGATGACACTGTTCGCGGATGCGGACGCCGAGTTCGATGCAGCCGACTTCGTGATTTTCGGAGTTCCGGTAGACGAGACATCGTCATACCGGAAGGGCTCTCGACTCGCTCCCATGGCCATCAGGATGGCCTCGTACAACTTCGAGACCTACGACATCGAGACCGGAGTGGACCTCGACGACGTTCCCATCCACGACATGGGAGACATCGAGCCTGATCAGGTGGCCGAAACCGTTGAGAGGATCCTCGGAGCGGGCAAGATGCCCATCATGCTCGGGGGCGAGCACACCGTAACGGTCGGTGCATGCTCTGCACACGATCTAGACGTTGTCTACTTCGACGCCCACGCCGACTTCAGGGATGAATACCTCGGAGAGAGGTTCTGCCATGCGACCGTGGCGCGAAGGCTCGTCGATCAGGGCCACAAGGTGATACACATCGGGCTCAGATCCATGTCCAGAGAGGAGGCCGGAGACTTCGAGACCTCGGTCACCACCCTGCCGATGGACCTCTCGATGGTTGACCTGGACGCCGTACTATCGACAGATAAAGCCTATATCACCATAGACATGGATGCGATAGATCCGTCGGAAGCACCGGGGGTAGGCAACCCCGAACCCAATGGTCTACCTTCGACGGTAATCTACGACGTCATTGCCCATCTTGGGAATCGGATAGCCGGGATAGATATCGTCGAAGTTTGCCCGCCATATGATACTGGGATAACATCATTGTTGGCAGCACACCTGGCCCGACACGCTATTTTCAATATAGCATCCGAGAGATGATGTCGATGAGTTATGGTTTCCTCAGACTCCGCGTTCCTCGCCCCAGATGAACTTGTGCAATTGTGGCATGACGCGGACATTCATTCCATTCGTGAGGACTGCGTCGACGAGCCATTCCAGGTTCAATCCACCGACGGGCTGGACGACCGCAGGCGCCTTGATGTCGACATCGTTCAGGAACTTCGCTATGTATGCGAGGTCGTCGGGGTTCTCGACGACGAACTTGATCTGGTCTGTGGGCCGCAGATGCACCAGGTTGTCGAGGAGCATCCCGTCGCTCTCACCGGATGACGGCACCTTCCAGTCCATGCTGATCATCACGCCGTCGAGCAGATAGTCGCTGATGCTGATCGAACCGTTCGTTTCCAGTAGGATATGATAGCCCTTCGAAAGCAAGGTCTGGACCAGAGGCATGACGTCCTGCATCAGGGGCTCTCCGCCGGTGATGCAGACCTCCATCAGCCCGAACTTGTCGACCGTCGAGACGATGTCTTCGATCTCCATCTCGCGTCCGCCCTCGTAGGCGAACTTGGTGTCGCACCATCGACAGCGGAGGTTGCACCCCTCGAGCCTGACGAAGGCCGTCGGCACACCCATCATGGTCCCCTCTCCCTGTATCGACCTGAAGATCTCGTACACACGGAGCATGATTATGTAATAACATTCATGATAATAATACCATGTCTTTGGAAAGATTATTTAATACGTTTGTGTATTTACCGCGAGTGAAGTTGGGACCTCTGTTGGTACTTCTATGTTCGATTTTGGTACTTGGTCAATGTCAAGCAGGCACACCAATCGTTGTTGAGGAGAAATCCATATTGGAGGAGATCGTAAATGTCAACGGAATAATCCAGATTGACAATGGTCATGCGATACTATGTACGAAAAATGCACCACAAGCGGATAATTATAGGAATAGTGTGGTTTTGTTTGTTGATGGCGATTTTAAAACTGTTTGGAAATCAGAATTCACGGGTGTTCCAAAGACCTTCATCCATACATCAGATAACGGATATTTGATCGGTGGGTCAGACGACATTCGCCTTCATGATTCAAGTATTATATTAACCAAGCTAACAAATGATGGTGATATCAGCTGGAATAAAACCTATGGTGGTAATGATCACGAGAGTGGCGCGTGGATTGTTGAAAGAAGTAACGGATATTTCGTGTCTGGGATCACTGAATCATATGGTAAGGGCGGTCATGATATTTGGTGGGTGAGGATTAACCAAACAGGCATAGAATTTTCGAATGAGACTCACGGGACCGATAACTCCGATTATCCATCCTCATTGTATGAGACACCAGATGGAGGATTCCTAGGTCTGGAGACGTATGGGAGGATACCACGGATTGTTGTAGTGAAAGTAGATTCCGACGGAAATGTTGAGTGGAAGAATAAATTAGGAGATACCAAATACGATCAAGCTGGGTTTGCGATCTCGATAAATGAAACAGAATATGTCCTGAACCACAGGATTAAAGGTAATTCTAGACCTTGGATAACATGCCTAGACACCGAGGGGATCGTTCTTTGGAACCGGACAATTAAGGAGCGGGTTTATCGTGGGTGCAACGCACTATCAGATCCGAATGTTTCAGTGTTCATTCAATCTGGGAAATTGCATTACCATTCTCATACAGAACATCATTCCATTATATGGAACGAGACAATTAAGGGGGCCATAGATCCGCCAAAATATACCGTTCATGGATTAGTCATCCAGACACCGAATTTGAACGGTTATCATTACTTTTCTTTCAATGAAACCAGCCTATTCAGATATAAATCCAATTCGCGCCAGACTCCCCAACGAATTTAACAGTACATTATCAACCAGGTACAGGGAACGTACTACAATGGACTAGACCGAAGGATTCTGGATCAAGTCCACTAACAGGTTACCGGATCGTTAAGGAGAAAGACTGGAGACCATATGGTAAGATTGATGATGTTCTCGAACTCATTGTCACCAATGACAATGATACAGTGGAGTGGATCGACAAGTCGACAACAGGAAACATTACCTACAACTATCGTGTATGTTCGTTCAATGAGCATGGAGAGTCATTTACAACTGATGTCGTCTCCGTAACCGTCCCATATGAACCAGAAGTGGAGAATCAACCTCGTTCTTCCGATGACGATGGAATACCGGGATTTAGTACCCAGGTACTGATATTAGCTTTACTTCTTGTATTATTCTTCAAGGATCGTCATCGCAATCTTTATGAACCAGCCCATTTTTCACGGATAGCACTTGCGGGTGTAGTGTAGCCTGGTATCACTTAAGCTTGCCAAGCTTATAACTCGGGTTCAAATCCCGGCACCCGCACTCCCCAATTTTCAACGATCACTCATTGGAGTGGGAGTGCGTCGCGGATGTGAACCCGCTCTCGAACAGGGTGTTCGTCAAATGCTATCGGCAACAGCCAGCCATTTGAGGAACCCGGATGATGCTTTGCATCATCACGGTCAAATCCCGGCACCCGCACCATCCTTCTTACGTCAATTCCAGGTTGACACGAAGGATGGTGCTGATTCCTGCTTATTTACGTCGATCCTGCGGGATCGACTGGCCCAGTGAAAAGGATTCTCGTCAATACATTACTTTTCACTGGTCCGGCACCCGATCTTCCCCTCGCCTACTGGTCGGGTTCTTCATCGGGGTCCTTTTCAACGAAAGGGACGGCGCTGATGGTCAGCCTCTCCAGGTTGGGGACCACCCGGACAGCGTCCTTCCTGACCTTCTCCCGCAGGCCGTCGATGTGCTCGATCGTCATCTCCCCGTCCACCTCGATGATGATCTCGCCCATGTAAACAGGACCCGTCCGACGAAGGCTGACCTTCCTGTCCCTGATCTCCTCGTATTTTGACAATCTTTTCCGGATGACCGCACTGTAATCGATGCACTTGTAATCGCAGGCGTCGACGAGGATGTATCCAGCTTCCTTCATCGCCGTGAAACCCACGAAAAGCAGGATTATCGAGATGATGAAGCCCGCGATGGCGTCGGCTATGGGATAGCCCATGCTGGATATGACGAGAGAGGTTGCGGCCAGGAACGACGCCGTTCCGTCCTTGACCGTATTGAACGCCTCCAGTCGAGCGGAACCCAGCTCCATCGCCTTGGCATTCCGATACTTGTACACTCCTAGTGCGATCGCTCCAGCAGCGGCGATATAGGCGACGGACGCTCCGAGCACGACGTTCTCCACCTCGTGGGGATCGAGCACCTGCAGGTAGGACCTCCATATGATGTAGACCGCCAGGAACACCATCACCGTGGCGGCAGCGACCGAAGCCACGCTCTCGAACTTGTAGTAACCGAAATGGTACTTGTGATCTGCCGGCCGCCGGACATACCGGAATCCGATGAAAACGATGAACGAGATGAAGCCGTCGCCCACACAGTCGATGCCATTGGCAGTGAGCGCGACGCTCTTGGAGATGGTCTGACCGAGGACGATCTGAAGCACACCTACCGAGATCAGGAATACTGCGGTGACCGCCGCTATGCGCTCTCCTCGCTTCTGAAGGTCCATGTGAACCGAAGGCGGATAAGGTACATCATCTATCAAAATTGCGGTCGGACCGTGACACAACGGTTAATTAGAGATAGTCTGGCCTGGACTTTTCTCTTCTCGTAAATTCTTGTCGACGTCCGGTCCCTGTACCCGCTACCCAGCTAAATATCGAATCCCAATGATTCCAGAATGTCAGGGTCTACAATACGATATCTTATTGTGACATTCCAGGTGGTTTGTCCGGTCGACTCCTGATGAAGGTCCAACTCGATTTGCCATCCTTGACAGTCAAGTGATTGATTAGCCCAGTTTGATTCAGTGGATCCTCCTTCGCGATTGTGCCAATAAAATATGGTTCCATCTGGTTCATAAATGGTGAGATTTCCTTCATCGTCAATTCCGTCAATATGTAGTCCAATCCCGTTCGGACTCTCAGCAAGAAGATGGTCCAGATCGAATACGGCTTCGTCATGCGTGCTTAAAATGCCTGGTGATAAATCGATCTTAACGTTTCTATCTTCGTACTGTGAGTAATACCAATAGACCTTTTCCGAGAATTCGATATCAATGATCAGTGATGCTCGAACGGACAAGGAGAACGGTGGTGTTCCTGTAAGAGGAAACCGAATGTTAATGCCATCATCACATCGCACCCAATCTTCGAAAGCTGATCGGGTACCGGTTTTATCTATAATGACCCAAGTAATATACTCCAGTTCGGTCAAATTTGAATAGTCATAACCTTCTTTGATCGTAACCTCAAGATCGTTCGCTTCGTAGTAAATTAATGTTTCCATATCGGCCGATTCGATCAACTTTCCGTAGAACCAATTATGATCACCGGCGATATCAGGAGGTGTTCCAGCTTTATTCCTCGTTCCTTTCGAATCGTCTTTATCTTCGATGCAACCAGTTGATCCTATAAGGAGTAGAATGCATATCAACATGACAGACTCTTTCATGGTCCCTCGTGGGCAATTTCGTTATTCGATACTTATACCCTTCCACCACCCATAATCAGAGGAAAATGGGATGCCACACCATACTCCTACAGTGTCCTAGAATTACTTCTTCTCCACGTCCCCGTTGAGCCGCAGGAGTCCGTCAATGCCCTTTTCGGTGATCGTGTAGATGCAGGTCCTCATGTACGGCCTGGCTCCCGGGCTTGCCCGGACCTCCTTCGAGACCAGTCCCGCCCTGTAGAGGTTCACCAGCTCCAGGGCCATCTCCTCCCTTGGCAGCCTCATCATGATCTCGAGGTCCACCAGGGAAGCTGTGCCCTTGAAGCGTGTCTGAAGTAGTTCCAGTATCCTCCTTTCGATCTCGCCCTTCAGGGCGTTCTTGATCAGTAGTTCCCCGGCCACGACGGTATCGCCGACAGAGTCGTACATGTTCTCACCTTTCCCCTTTCCTTGGCTTGAAGAAGAGAGCTGATGGTAGGTACCACGGTCTCCAGTCTACTCCGAGCGAGTCCCGTTCACTCGAAGACGCGGATGAGGTTTCCGTCGATCATCGTGTAGCGGTTGGGCCTCTTGAGATCGAACCGGACCATCTCGAACCTGTTTTCCTTCACCATCTTTTTCCTCTCCTCTGAATAATACTAGACGGCCGAGGTTTAAGTCAAGATTAGTGCGGTCTTTTTACATCTTTAATAGACATTGGTTCGATGTTTTGACATGAGCGAGAAAATAGGAGTATCTTATCGAGGTCCGAACGGGGCAAGGTACGGCTATCGCATGTGTAGAACATGGGAAAATGTTAATTGACCGAGCACAATCGGGGTCGGGGGATACAATGCCTGTACTCTGGGAGGAGCTGAACGCTGACGAGATAAGGGACCTTGACAGGGACAGGACGCTCCTGGTGCTCCCAGTAGGGGCGATCGAGGGGCACGGGTCCCATCTGCCGACAGGCACCGACTGGCAGACCGCTCTCCACGTCGTCGAGGGATTGTCAGAACGGATGGATGGTGTCGTGATACTGCCGGGGATCCCGTATGGCCAGTGTTCGTCCACTAGAAACTTCTCCGGGACGATAGCAGTTCGTCCAGAATCCGTCAGGAGCATCGTCCATGATATCCTTGACCAGGTGGTGGAGGATGGTTTCAAGCACGTTCTCGTAATGTCCAGTCACGCTGGAAGCGGTCACATGGCCGCTCTAAGGTTCGCCGCAGGGGATGTGGTAAGGAACAGGGGTGTCAGGATCGCTGTCCTCTCGTGCTACGAGGTCGGGTACGGCTTCGAGGACATACCCGATGGCGACGGCCATGCCGGCATGATGGAGACATCGAGGATGATGGTCGCCCGTCCCGAACTGGTGGGCGAGGGGAAAGCGTTGAGGACTGAACGGACGTCCCGCTACATCATCCGCCCGGACCCCGAGGTCATGTTCCCTGATGGCGGGACAGGGGACGCCACCATTGCGTCGGCCGAGTTCGGGGAGAGAGTCAACGATTATATATTCGAGCGGATGTTGTCAGTCATCGAGGAGCTGATGAACGAGGGTTGATCATGGGCGTTCAGAAGATCAGGTGTCCGAAGTGCAAGAAGGAGTTCACGACCGAGCTCCCGGACAGTCCTGGCAAGTTCATGATCTCGTGCCCGGGATGCAATTTCAAATCCAATGTCAATATCAAGCCATCGAAGATGCCGTCGGCGGTGATGTCTACCCCGGAGGAGAAGGAGGTCGCCGAGAAGGGTTCCGAGCTCCCCGGCGGGGCGCCGCCGAGACCGGAGTCGGAGCCGCTCCCCGAGAAGAGGGACCTGCCACCGCCACCTCCCCCACCCGAGCAGGCGTTCCAGGAGGTTCCGCAGACGCCTCCACCCCCACCGCCTCCATCCGAGCCGAAGGTCGTGACCATGAAACCGCTCTCGAGGAAGCAGCGGGAAAAGGACATGGCGAGGCGTAAGAAGGCGGAAAGGAAGGCGATGAGGAGGCAGGCGAAGGGAAGGCCCGTGAAGGGAGGGAAGGATGTCGTCGTCGGTAAGGTCCTGCAGGTACCGACGCCACCACCACCTCCACGGAGGGGCCCGCCGCCGAAGGGCAGGGGCGCTCCGCCTGTCAAGAGGGCTCCGGGTCCTCCAGAACCCGAGATCCCAGAGGGACCGACCAGGTTCACCACTAGGATGAGGATCGACGGGGGAAGGGTCCTCTTCGATGCTTCGGGACCGAAGGTCTCCCTGACAGGTAGCGAGAGGTCCCCCGAGATCGTGGTGTTCCGAGCCAAGGACGAGGACCACCTCAAGCTCGAGGTCATCGACCCCAACGTCGCTGTATTCAGGATACTCACTCCGACAGACGGTCTCCTGGCGTTCATGTACGAGAAGCTCAGCGGGGACACCCGGACGATCTTCCTGCAGTTCTCGGACGGCAAACTGCTCTCCATGAAGGGTGACATGACCACCGGGCCCGGCGGCTACGCGTTCGACCTCAGCGCCGTCAACGACGCCGGAGAGGAGCTCGGAAGATGCTTCGGCGAGGGGCGCGCCTTCCAGGGATCGGGCACGTTCGTCGGCGAGTTCGCGGACCCGAGGATACCCATCGGGACCCTTGCGGCACTGCACCTGATGGGGAACACCGCGAAGTCCCATCAGTGATGTTCTTCGACGTCGGCCATCGACGTTCCGGACCGTCCAATGACCCAACATTAAAGTAGACGTTGCGCTATTGTCGGGGGGCCGTTAGGCCAGATATTGGGGGTGTGCGCATGTTGAGACCTAGCAGGGCTCTGGTCAGCGTATCGGATAAGACTGGCATAGTGGAGTTCACGGGCCGTTTGGCCGAAATGGACGTCGACATAATATCCACCGGAGGCACAGCCCTGACCCTCGAGAAGGGAGGCATTCCCGTCACCCGGATCGAGACGATCACCGACACTCCCGAGCTCCTCGGTGGAAGGGTGAAGACCCTCCATCCGAACATATACGCGGGCATCCTAGCGAGGAGGGACAATCCCATTCACATGGCCGTACTCGGTGAGTTCGGCATCGGCACCATCGACATGGTCGTGGTAAACCTCTATCCGTTCGAGAAGTGCCTCGAGCTGGGCAAGGCCCACGACGAGATGATCGAGAACATCGACATCGGGGGCGTTAGCCTCATCAGGGCGGCCGCGAAGAACCACGATGACGTCGCGGTGCTCGTATCGCCGGAACAGTACGCTCCCGTCCTCGCGGAGATCGACCTCTCCGGAGGGATCGGCAAGGACACGCTCGCATCCCTTGCACAGGAGGGGTTCCTACATACCAGCAGATATGACGCGGCGATACATGGATACCTGTCAGGAGGACAGACCCCCGTCGCTACGGAAGAGGCCGTTCACTCCGAGAGGATAGACCTGAAGCTCAACATGGCCAGCGAGCTCCGGTACGGCGAGAACCCGGACCAGACAGGTGCTCTCTACACGTGGAAGGAAGGGGAGTCGGTCATCGACGCGGAGCAGGTCCACGGGATGCCTATGTCCTACAACAACTTCCTGGACATCGACGCTGCTGCGAGGATCGTCTCCGAGTTCGACGGCCCCACCGTCGTCATCATCAAGCACACCAACCCTTGCGGTGTTGCATCCGCGAGCAACCCGATGAAGGCTTATAAGCAAGCGTTGGAGTGCGACAAGAGGGCAGCGTTCGGCGGTATCGTTGGAACGAACCGGGAACTCAGCGGTGACGTCGCAGCAGAGATAATCAAGGTCTTCACCGAGGTCGTCGTGGCACCGGAGTTCACGGAATCGGCCCTCGAGGTGCTTTCGAAGAAGAGGAACCTCAGGGTCATCAAATGGCCTGGCATGACGAGGATCAAGGCCGACGAGCTGGAGCTGAGAAGCCTAGGCAACGCGTTCCTCGGACAGCGCCGGGACCTCGACGCGAAGGACAGGATGACGACGGCCACGATCAGGAGCCCCACGGATGACGAATGGAAGAGCCTGATGTTCGCGTGGAAGGTCTGCACACATGTCAAGTCGAACGCCATCGTGGTCGCAAAGGGCTCGAGGGCGGTCGGTATCGGCGCTGGGCAGATGGCCAGGGTCGACTCCGTCTCCATAGCAGTGCATCAGGCCGGAAAGAAGGCCAAGAACGCCGCAATGGCGTCGGACGGCTTCTTCCCGTTCCCCGACAGCGTCGAGACAGCGGCCGATGCTGGGATCTCGGCGATAATCCAGCCCGGCGGCTCGATCAAGGACAAGGAGGTCGTCAAGGCGGCCGACGACCACGGCATCGCCATGGTGATATCTGGCCAGAGGACGTTCCTCCACTGACAGGGCAAGTTTTAAGGTACTTCCGAAGGATATCAAGAGCGAGGATACTATCGTCCATGAAATGATCTCGGCCAGCGATGTGGAGCGATACGGCTATTGCCCTCTGAGCTGGTATCTTGAAAGGAAGGGATTGGACAAGCCGTCCGAGGAGACCAAGAAGGGTATCGAGAGGCACAAGCAGGTCGGCGAGACGGCCGGGAAGGTCATGATAGCCGAGGACCAGGCCACTGACGCCCGCCAGCTCATTCGCGGTCTCATGGTCGTGGGCCTCATCACCGCGATCCACGCTCTTACCTATACGATACCACAGGGCCAGCGTTGGTACATCGGTTTCGTAATGATGGTCATAGGGGTCGTCTGGGCGATGATGGCAATGTACTACCTCGTCCTCGAGCCCGACAGGAAGAAGGCGAAGGATGTCATCAGGCTGCTTTCAATCTCATCCTTGGTGGTCTTCTTCACGGGATTGGTCAATCTATATTCATCCAGGTACGACAAGATCGTGCTGTTCCAGTACGAGAGCACCAACTTCATCCCCCTCATCATCACGCTCCTTCTGCTCCTCGTCGTGGCCATCTACCTGTACAAGCTCTGGAACGCCGTCGACACAGCGACCGGGCTGAGGACCAAGCAGGAGCTGCCATCTGGGAAGATACGTTACACTGACGACATGGAGGGCGCCAGACTACTAATCTCGAAGACATACCTCCTGTCCGGCAGACCCGATATGATAGTCGAGCGCGATGGCCAGCTGATCCCTGTCGAGATAAAGACAGGAAGGGTCCCTAGGGGGCCGTTCTTCTCGCACATCCTTCAGATCGCGGTCTACTGTCTTATCCTGGAGGATACGCGCTCCCGCCCGCCGTACGGACTGATCAGGTACAAGGAGAAGGAGTTCAAGATCGACTTCGACGAGGACCTCAGGGACCTGGTCCTGGACAAGATCGACCTGATGAGGTCGCAGATCAAGAGCGGCGTCGTCCACAGGAACCACCACAGGCCCGGCAAGTGCCACAACTGCTCCCGTAGGGAGAACTGCCCCGAGCGCCTATCCTGATCACACGAAGGGTTCGTGGAGCCATTTCTTCTCTATCCTTATCCAGAGTACGTAAGTCAGCACTCCTAGCAGTGCGACGAATCCGATCGATGGAATTAGAAGAAGGGCTCCCTGCTGGGAGGCGAGCAGGAGAACGATCAGCGGTACCGATGTGAAGATGAAGAACCGCGTCAGGGTCATCGGATCGAACAGTTTCCTGTTGGGATTTATTCCGGTGAGGTAGGCGGTCACTGTCCCCGCGTAGGCCGACAGCAGGAATGCGGCAGGTACGGCGAAGGCGATCTCGGCGGGTCCGGAGCCCAGGAACACGGACATCATCAGGGTGTAAGCCGTCGAGAAGATGCCAGCGAGGAGGAAGAAGAGGATGAGCTTCGACCTGATCACATCGGCCATCGAGACCGGAAGGAGGGAGAAGTACAACGGTTCGTCTATCTGGTTCTCCCAGCTGTATATCGTCGTCGAGATCAGTCCCACCAGCGGAACGTAGAAGGATATCCCGGACTGGATGACGGGTCCGAGGGCGAGACGGATGTACAGCATCATTATCGACATTATGACCAGTGGGAAGATGTAGGAACCGACGATCTTCTGCAGCCCTCTGGACCGGCGCAGCTGCAGATACTCCGATGGGACGAGGTCCCTGTAGGGCGGGTCGAGATTGAAGCGCGCCTCTAACTCCCGGAGCCTGTGCTGGTGGCTGCTGGTAACCGTGGTCATCTCACCCATGTAGAGGATCCCGGGGACCGACAGGACCACGGCAGCGTAGACAGCCGGAGCGACGAGATGCCAGTTGAAGGTCTGGGTCTCGATCCAGAGGTCCGAGATCCTGTAGCCGGGGAGGAACATGGCCATCGGCCCGTAGACCACAGCGCCGACGATGACAGGAGCGAGGAGCGACAGGAGGGCGGCGACCCTCTTCGGGGGTCCGGTGACGAGGGCCATGACGGAATAACTGAGAGAGAGGCCGAGCATGAATGTCAGGAGAAGTCCGAAGACGTGGACCGCTGCCGCATTGGGATTCCTTCCGGAGACCGGTAGTGACAGGGCGATGCCGAGGGTCAGCGGCAGGAAGAGGAAGGTCAGGGCGAAGAGCCCCTCGTTGACGAGGACCGACATCCTGGCGACCCTCGGATGGACGGGATAACGCTCCAGATCGGCCAGCAGGAATGCGTTCTGTGTGGAGAACGTCTCCGACAGGGCAGCGAGGCCGAGGATGAACGAGAACATGAGAATGCTCATGTGGACCATGAAGTAGAGGTCGGCTGGCTCGATCCTCTCGATCATGTCGGCGAAGAGGAGCCCCGATGACAGGGAGAACAGGAATATCAGGACGATGAACATCGAGAACGCCCATTTCGAGGTGAAGGATATCTGCATCCGGACCTGTTCGCGGAAAAGAGTCGGCACAAGGCGGAGGAACTGTCCTAAGCGCACCGTTGGCCCCGGTGTTCCTTCCATGTCAGGAACGGATATCTCGGCGGAACCAGGAGTGGTGATGCTCCATTCCGCTTCCCTGTCCTCAGGGTCCGGTACTGCATCCAGCCCATCGTCGTCCATTTCGTCCGTGATAGGTCCAGCCGGGTACATTACTGTTGCCACGAAGCCGTTCATTAGATATTGAGAATCATGATGCCGTCCGTGCCATTCTGCTGAAGGTTAGCCCTTCCCGCGGAACCCGTAGGATGAGACGAGTACTGTCCGTCCGTGCCATGCTGCCAAGGGTCAGCCCTTCCCACGGATCTCCTTGGATGAGACCCGCCCTGTCCGTTCGTGCCATGCTGCTGAAGGTCAGCCCTTCCCGTGGAACATTTTCTATGAAAAGGTTATTAGTCGTAGTGTCGATTCCTGTCGGATGCCTGTCGATTACTCCGGCAAGAGGATCGAGATGTACATGGTCGTCGGTTTCGCCTGCGCAGCGACATGGATCTTCCTGCTCGTCGATTTCCTGTTGGGATCGTCCGGACCTCTGTACGAGGTATGGCAGGAGGTCGGCGGCGTCAACTTCTACATCATCGTCTTCACGCTGCTCTCCTCGATCTACTTCATATGGACGTGGCAGAAGATGCTTCGCTTCAGGGTGGAGTTCCACGAACTCATGGACACCACGAGCAAGGCGAAGTTCCTGCGGAGCCTGGACAGGATCGAGTACCTTGCATGGAAACTTGGAGAGGATGCACACAACGAGGTCCATGAGAAGAGGGAGGCCTTCCGGATCAAGAGAAGGAAGTGAGTCACCTATCGTGCGGATTTCAGCGCCCTTATCGCACCCCTGATATCATCGGAACCATAGACCGCGGACCCTGCGACGACCATGTCGGCCCCCGCGTCGATGACCTCTCCGACGTTCGAGGGCTTGATGCCGCCGTCAACGCTCAGGATGTAACGATAGCCCTCACCGCTCTTCAGGATGCTGGCCTTCCTGACCTTGCTCACGACCTCGGACATGAACCCCTGACCCGCAAAGCCAGGATTGACGGTCATTATCAGAAGCAGGTCGACCTTGTCGAGTACGTCCATCACGCTCACCAGCGGGGTGTCCGGGTTGAGCGAGACGCCCGGCTTCATCCCCATGTCCCTGATGGTCTCGATGGCGTCCCTCCACCCTTCGGACTCGACGTGCACTGTAACGTAATCAGCTCCAGCCTTCTTGAAATCGGCCAGGAACTTCGCGGGCTTCGCGACCATCAGATGACAGTCGAAGGGAAGGTCCGTCACTGGTCGTATCCACTTGACTATGGGTGCTCCGAAGGTGAGGTTGGGCACGAAGTGTCCGTCCATCACGTCTATGTGGACCATGTCGGCGCCGCCCTTCTCGATCGCCTTGACCTCGTCCCCGAGGCGCGAGAAATCCGCGGACAGGATCGATGGCGCGACCATTACCATGAATGGTCGAATGACGAGACTCTATAAAACACCGACGCCTGTTGCGGAAAACGGGACTTTCGGACCGGTCCGGGAAATTTGAACCGCCGTTTTTCTGCAGAAATCGGCATAAATGAAAGGGTTTATATGGACCTCGGAAGATACCCCCGGCAGACCCAGTGAGGGATACTGATGCTCGAGCTTGTAACGGATCTGATAGGACTGCCCGTGTACACTAAGGAAGGTATATACCTAGGCGATGTGAACAACGTCGTACTCGATGTCACGAACAACAAGATCAACGGACTTTTCGTGAGCAACACGAACCCGACGCTGGTGGAGGAGTCGGCGAACCTGAACATCCCGTTCAGGTGGGTGCAGGCCGTCGGAGACATAATCATACTGAAGTACTTCCCGCCAAGGGTGACCCTCAGGCGCGAGTCGCCGGAGGGCGAGGAGTACGAGAAGTACAAGTGGTAATCGGACCATGCCCATCGAGATAACCTTCCTGGGTACGGGCGGAAGCTGGCCATCTAGCGAGAGGAACGTATTATCCATAGGTCTGCGGCTCGACGGCCAGGTGGTGCTGTTCGATTGCGGAGAGGGCACTCAGAGACAGCTCATGCGCTCGAACCTCAGCTTCATGGCCATCACCAAGGTCTTCATCTCACACTTCCATGGCGACCATTTCCTGGGACTCGCGGGCATGATGCAGTCGATGGGGCTCAACGACAGGGAGGAGGAGCTCCAGATATTCGGTCCGCCCGGGACCATCAGGTCGCTGAAGAACCTCTCGAAGACCGGATATTTCGGCCTCACCTTCCCGGTGGTGGTGAAGGAGATGGAGGACGGCGACGAGGTCCGCTTCGACAGGTACACGGTCCGGGCCTTCAACGTGGACCACTCGGTGCCGACCCTCGGCTTCGTCCTGCAGGAGGACGAACGTCCGGGACGTTTCGACAGGCCGAGGGCGGAGGAGCTCGGTGTTCCCCCGGGACCCCTGTTCAAGAGATTGCACGAGGGTGAGGACGTCGAGGTGGACGGCAGGGTCGTCACGAGCGATATGGTCGTCGGTCCCAAGAGACCCGGGTTGAAGATCGTCTATTCAGGAGACACCAGGCCGACGGAGGCCCTGGCCAAGGCGGCGGTCGACGCCGACGCGCTCATCCACGAGGCCACGATGATGGAGGAGCTCGAGGAGAAGGCCCATCGCTACGGTCACTCGACGGCGGTCGATGCCGCAAGGTTGGCAGCGGACTCCGACGTGCGCCACCTGTTCCTTGTGCATCTGAGTCCAAGGTACAGGGACCCGGAGCCCATGCTGACGGAGGCGAGATCGGTGTTCGAGAATACTTCGATACCGGACGACCTTGACGAGTTCACCCTGAACTATCGGGATCAGATGACCTCGAACTCTTCCTGAAACTCCTCTCGGAGGTCGAAGAATATCTGCTCGAGGAGGTTCTCGAAGCCCTTGCTCTTGTACTCCCGCTTACCACCGAGCTGCGAGACTACCCTTGCAACGAAGCTGTCATCTCTCTTCAGGAGTTCGATGCTGCACATCCTTTCTTCCATCGAGGTTACCCCCCTCTGTTCCGGGGTTACATTCGTTTAGTATAAAATAATTTCGACCGTGGATTGGATTTGGGACCCAGAGGGGGTGAAAAACGGCCATTTTCACTACTTGAGGCCGGAATCGACCACGGCCCTTATGCGTGCCTCCTCCACCTGCTGCATGTGGAGGTTCGCCATCTCGCGGAAGGTCTCGACGGCGTCCTTGCTCTTCCTCGCGATGTTCACCTTCTCACCCGGGTCCTTCTCGAGGTCGAAGAACTCTACCATGTCCGCGGTGACGTTCCAGATGAACTTCGCCTTCGCGGTCCGGATCGAGATGATGGTCTCGCCCTTGTGCCGGGAGCCCGAGAAGACCATCTTCCTGCCCTCGGCGTCGGGTAGGCCCATGAAATCCGAGGCGGCGTCGATGCCCGCGGCCTTGGCAAGTGTTGGTGGAAGGTCGACGAGTCCGAACATCCGGTCGTCCTTGCCGGAACCGACACCCTTGATCACCAGGGGCACATGGAGCAGTTCGTCGTGGAACCTGAGGCCGTGTCCCACGCCCCCGTGCTCGAAGAACTCGTCCCCGTGGTCCGCGGTTACCGCTATTATCGTGTCGTCGTACAGGTCAGCCTCCTTCAGCTGTCTGACGAGCGAGCCGACGGCCCGGTCGAGGCCGAGGATGACGGCGTCGTAGAGGCCGAGGAGCTCCTCGCGCCTCTTGATCCTGTCAGGATGATGGAGGTTGTCATACATGCTGCGGGACAGTCTGTTGAGGCGGTACTGTCCGATCCTCTCTCCCGTGACCTCGACGTAATCCTTCCTGGGTGGGATGTAGGGAACATGCACGTCCATGTAGTGGACCCAAAGGAAGAAATCGCCCTCGCCCTTCTTCAGCTCGGTCAGGGCCATTGTGTTCATGTCGTCCGCAGTGACATGGAGCGAGTTCAGCGGACGCATCATGTCCCGTACCGCCGTGGCCAGCGGAAATAGAGGAGTGCCAGCGATCTTCCGCTCGATCCTCGCGCGGAGCTTCTTCTTGCGCCCGTATCGGTGGTCCGCCTGGCCCCCGGAACCGTCATCTGATGGCCGGAAACCGTCGCTGAAGAGGTCGAAGCCCTTGGAGTACCCGCAATGGGTCGAGAGATTGGGATTAGTGTGGAACCCGAGGGTCCGGTATCCAGCGCCCTTGAACGGGGTGGCTATCGTCGAAAAGTGGTCCGGATGCACCGGATAGAACGGCTCGTAGTCCGTGAAGGAGTCGCTGGCGATGGGATAGATCCCACCGATGAGCGAGAGGAAGGAGCATGCCGTATTGCCGGCCTGGGCAAAGGCGTTCGTGTAGACCGTGCCCTCGCTCGCAAGCTTGTCGATGTTGGGGGTGGTGTTCCTGTGATACCCGTAACAACCGAGATGGTCGGCCCTGAGGGAATCGACCGTGAGGAGTATCACGTTGACCATGGGTCCAGTCCCCTGGCGGAGCGGTGCCTCAGACCTCCTTCTCGAGGACCCTTACATGATCGCCACGGACGGTGACGGGGATCGGCACAAGAGCCTCGATGAGCTCCACGGTGATCTCCTCCTTCTCCATGTCGATCTGCTTGACGCGGCCGCGCTCGCCCTTGAACGGCCCGGCAACGAGCTCGACGATATCGCCGGCGTTGATACCGGTCGTGAGCGGCTTCGGTGTCAGGAACGGCTCGATCTCGCGGAGCGGCGTCTCGCCGTATTCCTCCACGTTCTTGCCGCCATCGTGGACGCGCCTCTTGACGATACCGCGGCAGTGCTTGATCCCGTAGATCATCGTCTCGATGATACGGGGATCGAAACCCTCCAGGAATATGTAGCCCCTAAGGCCCATGGGCGAGAGCAGGGCGACGATCTCGTCGTTGTCCCCCGACCTGACCTCGATGGCGTCAGCTACGTTCCTCTCCTGACCGATGGTCGTCTTTATCGTGTAGATCCGGGTCTCCTCGTAGAGACCGCTGGAGTCCTCTGGAGCTGCGGCTTCCTCCATGCACGACGATAGAGACATCCTATTTTAATCCTTTGCATGGCCCGATCCTGGCCAGTCTGGCGTTCGGATCGGGGCCAGACGCTCGCAACGACGGTGGATCCGATGTCGTTCCACGGTGCATCCGGCATTGGTGATACGCGTTGACGGCCCCCCAGGGTGCCGTCGAGCGCTAGTGTCAGACATCGGAAAACTCTTTAACGCCAGATGGCGCTCTCGGACCGATGCCTCCCGCCGGAAAGGTGGACTACATCGTTCCGACCTGGAACTCCGCCAAGACGCTGGACAGCAGCCTGGCCTCCATCGTGGCCCACGGGAACCCTGACCGGATCATTATCGTCGACAACGAGAGCACCGACGGGACGCTGGACATCGCTGAGAGGCACGGCTGCGTCATACTGAAGGACACCGCCTCCCTTGGATCGGCTCGGAGGACCGGCCTTCTCGAGGCGAGGACCGAGTGGATCGGTTTCGTGGACAGCGATGTCGTACTCTGCAGGGACTGGTTCTCACGCTTACTGAAGTTCATGGATGACAGGACGGGCGGGATCCACGGGGACAAGCTTCCCGACTGGGAGCCCTACAGGAGCGCTCACCGGGCTACCATGAAAGGAGCGTTCGCGGACGGTCCGCTGAGGAAGGGGGCTGGGGACCGGGGATTCACGGACAACACGCTGGTCCTTCGAGAGGTCGCACTGAAGGCGGACATCGAGAGCGTGAACGCCTTCGAGGACATGCTTATCACCCAGGCCGTCGTCGCCGAAGGCCTGGAATGGCTCCACGTTCCCGTCTTCGTCGACCACCACGAGAGTTGGGAGACCTTCATCAGGAAACCTGGCTGGCATTCGGCGGGCCTGAAATGGCTCCTGTCGAGGGGGGATATCTCGACGGGGCGGTTCATGCGGGAGCTGCTTCTGCGGAACTCGGCGTGGTATGTGCTGGACGGAGTCAAGAAGACGATGGAGTTCCACGAGGGAAAGCTCCTCAGGATGAGACTGGCCCAGCTGTACTACCTCTGGATCGGCCTCGTACGATCGGAGACCATGTTCCAGCTGGAGCGCTGAACCGGGCGGAACAAGTTTTTAATACGGAAGCCCTTCTCGACCCTACCATGGAGCTACCGGACGTACAGAGCAGACGGATCGAGGGGGAGTTCAAGCTCACCCGTGTCGGGGTCAAGGGGGTCAAGAAGCCCATAGAGGTGGTCAGACCCGACAGGAGGGTTCCGCTGGTCCTATCTATCGACGCCTACGTGGACCTTCCATCCACGCTCCGGGGCGTCCACATGTCCAGGAACATTGAGTCCATCAACGAGGTGCTCGACCTCGGCGTCAGGCAGGAGGTCGGGAGCATCGAGGAGCTCGCTGGGATGATGGCGAAGGACCTGCTGGACAGGCACGACTACGCCACATATTCCGAGGTCATGTTCGACTGTACCTACTTCCTCGAGAGGGCATCGCCCTCCGGGGCGAAGTGCCTTGAGAACTACAGGCTCATGACGAAGGCGGTCGCGGAGCGCGATGGCCCGGTGTCAAGGACCATCGGCGTGGAGGCCATCGGGATAACCGCCTGCCCGTGCGGGATGGAGACGACCAGGAAGCTCACCGAGGAGAAGCTGGGATACGCCCCGCCGGAGCTCTGGCTCACACACAACCAGCGAAATGTGGCCAGATTGTTCATGGACATACCGGAGGGAAGCGATATCGAGGCCGACGAGCTCATTGATATCCTCGAGAGCTCGGTCAGCGCTCCGACCCATGAGATACTCAAGCGGCAGGACGAGGCCGAGATCATATTGGACTCGCACATGAACCCGAAGTTCGTCGAGGACGTCGTCAGGGACATCCTGGCAACCGTCGTCGAGCGGTTCTCCGACCTCCCCGACGAGGTCAGTGTGATCGCCCAGTCCGAGAGCGAGGAGTCGATCCACAAGCACAGCGCCTTCGCTGAGAGGAATACCACTCTAGGCTCGCTGCGCAGTTGACCTCGATCTGAGAATTCGTATCGGAACTATCCATCTCAGTGGACGCTCTCACCGGAGAATACCTTCTCGTAGACCTCGTCGATCTGCGGGGTGATGACCTTCCAGTCGAACCTCTCCTTGACCCGTACCCGCCCGTTATCGCCGAGTGCGGGGTTGTCCCATGCCTTCATTGCAGCGGATCCGATGCTGTCGAGGTCGTCGGGCTTGAAGAGCTGGCCGTCGACGCCGTCGCGGAGTATCTCCTTCGGACCGGCGTTGTCCGAGGCGACCACCGGCTTGCCAGCGGCCATCGCTTCCATGACGACGGTCGGGAAGGTGTCGTTCATGCTGGGAAGAAGGAACACCCTGCATGCCGACATCCCGTTTATCACGTCCTCGAAGGGTATCTCGCCGAGGCAGGTGACGTTCTTTGGTATTGGTTCATCCATGTACCTGGCCATCTTCTCGGTCGTGACACCGGTGCCTATCATGACGAACCGGATGTCCTTGTGTCGCTTTGCCAGGTTCACGACGTGTTCCGGCCTCTTGTACTTGGACGGCCGTCCCGCGAAGAGGAAGAAGTCATCGTCGATCCCGTACTTCTTCCTGAAGGATGCGCCGTCACCGTTCTCGAACACCTCGGTGTTGGTACCGTTGGGGATGTATATGGACTTGGAACCGAGCTTCTCTATGGCGGGCATCTGCCACTCGGCAACGGAGATCACGGCCTCCGAGTCGTTCATGGCCTCGAGCATGAGACCGTTCATGTACCGGGCGTAATCCCATTCCCTGTCGTCCGCAAAGTCCTCCCGCCGGTAGACCTGGTGGACTGTGTGAACGTACTTCGCCTTCCTTTCCGAGGGCCTTCTGAAAGCCTCGGGCCACCACGGGTGGCCGTGAAGGTGAACGATGTCGTAGTCACGGGATGCCCTCTTGGCCAGACGGTTTCCGGGAATGTCGAGGCCGACGATGCGGAACCGCCTAAGGAAGTACTTCGCTATGCCCTCCTTGAACTTGTTCTTGCTGAGATAGAAGGACCATGGCGAGGTCTTGAGGAGATCGGGCTTGAAACGTGAATGGCGCTGTATGTTCAGCATGTGCTGGTTGACGCCTCCGTATTCGCCTTCCAGTATGCCGTTCGCCACCTTCATCATATCAACTTGTCCTTGATCAGGGATGAGATCTTGTCGTCCAGGACGTCCTTCTCGATGCTGTCCTGGTCCCTTCCCTTGCTTTCGTACACGTACCACGGGACCTTCACCAGGCCGTCTATCCTGATGCTCCAGTGATGGCCGTAGATCCTCATGGGTATTATCGGATGAAAGCGTTCTCCCATCGCATTACCATGATCGCTCGTGATGACGATGCGGCCCTTCAGAGCTCGCGCCAGCTCCTCGGCTTGCGGGAGAACGGCCTCGAGGTTCTTCCTGTAGCCCCACTCGACGTCCTTCCGGGAGACCTTCCCCTCCTCGAGGAGCCTCCAGATCGTGGGGTTGTCGAACTCGTCCTCGCCCTCGATGACCGCCTCGCGGAACTTCTCGAGCCCGAGGTCGCCGACCGAGCCGAGGGGTATGAACGGGAAATGCGGCTGGATGAAATGGATGATGAGACGTTTGTCCGGATTCTCCCGGTACGCCCTGAGGGCGCGCTTCACCATGGTCTCGGGAAGGACCGTGTGGACCTCGTCGTCCCACCCGTCGATCCATACGGAATGTATCCCGTGGAACGCCTTGCCGAAATACTTCTCGATGTGGGGATTTGATGAGATGTAGACGATGTCATCGTACTTCCTCTCGGGATCGAAGTTCTCCCTGAGCCATTCCTCGGTGGTGCTGCCCCGGGAGATGCGCGATTCCAGCTTCCCCCCGAGGGTGACCTTTCCGGCCTTGTCCGCCTCGTGGAACATGTCGTAGCGGCAGGCGTCGAGGAGGATCATGTGGTCCCAGTCCTCGTCGAGGACCCGGTGGCCTTCGTTCTTCCTGTAGAGCGTCCTCGCTGTCCTGCGGATTATCTGGTTGTACTTGATCCCGTACCAGCTCAATGGCCCAGCCTCCGGGAACTATAGGTAAACCAGGTTCCTGCCGGATCATTGACCGACATCGGACATCACCTGAACCTGATGGTCTCCAGGTTCATCGGCACGCGGGTCTCGATACCGTACCTGCGATAGAGCGAGCTGGCGAGGTCGTGGGATTTCGTCTCGTCGCCGTGGCCGATGATGATGCGCTCGGGCTTCGGGTCCATCTTGTGGATGTAGTTCATCAGCTGTCTCCTGTCCGAGTGTCCGGAAAAACCGTCGACGGTGCTGATCTTCATCCCGACCTTGATGGTCTGCGAGGAGCCGTAGTGTTGGAGCGGGATCTCCTCCCATCCCCTCTGGACCTTCCTTCCGATGGTGCCCTCGGCCTGGTATCCGACGAATATGATGCCGTTCTTCTCGTCCGGCGCCCACTGCTTGAAGTACTCCAGGACGGGGCCGCCGTTGAGCATGCCGGCCGTCGCGAGGACGATGCACTGCTCCTCGGACTCCTTGATCTCGTTCCGCATCTGGACTGAGTCCACACGGGCGAAGATCTCGGAAAGGAACGGATTGTCGCTCTGCTGGAAGATCATCTTCCTGAGCTGGGTGTTCAGGTACTCGGGGTATGCCGTATGGATGGCGGTGGCCTCCCATATCATACCGTCGAGGTAGATCGGCACCTTCTTCATCTGGTCCGTACGCATGAGCTGCTCGAGGACGAGCATGACCTCCTGGCTCCGGCCGACCGCGAACACCGGGATGAGGACACTGCCTCCCCTGTCGAGGGTGTGCGCGATCTCCGTCTTGAGCGAGTCGATGGCCTCCTTCCTCGAGGGCTGGATGCTCTTCCTGCCGCCATAGGTCGATTCCATCACGAGGGTCTCGAGACGCGGGAACCTGTTGACGGCGGAGTTGAAGAGCAGTGTCTTCTCGTACTTCATGTCGCCCGTGAAGGCGATGTTGTGGAGACCGTCCCCGACATGGAAGTGACAGATGGACGATCCTATGATATGGCCTGCGTTGTGGAGAGTTAGCCGGACGTCGGGCGTTATGTCCGTGGTCTCCCCGTACTTGAGCGTGATGGTGTGCGTAACCGCATCCCTGATGTTTCCGGAATCGTATGGTGTCTTCTTGGTGTCGGATGCCGCGACCTTGACGTAATCGAGCTGCAGGAGCGCCGCGAGGTCCCTCGTCGGTTGGGTGCAGTAGACCGGGCCGTCGTATCCATACTTGAACATCACCGGGACGAGGCCGCAGTGATCGAGATGTGCGTGGGTCAGGACGATGGCGTCGATGCTGTCCAGGGGCATGACCTCTGGTGCATTGAGGAACGGTGAGACGTTGTCATCGGATGAAACGTTCACGCCGAGGTCAATCAGCACCTTGCTGTTGGCCGTTGACAGGAGAGAACAGCTCCGGCCGACCTCCCTGAAACCGCCAAGAGTGGTCACGCGGACCCAGTTCTGTTTCGTGCCGGTGCCCCGGACGATCTTGTCGCCGACCTTCTTCAGGAACTTGCGCCTCTCCTTGCCGACGCTCCGCAGGTATCCGCGGATGTCCATTATGGTCCTGCTCTCGATCGGGGGCGTCCTGATGACCTTCGGGGCCCAGCCGATCCTCTTCTTGATCTCGTTGAGGGTCGAGCCGAACTTCCCGATGGCCAGACCTGGCATCTTCACCTCGATGATGACCTCGCCGGTGTCGTACTGGTAGAAAATGTCGGTGATCCCGGCCTCCTCGGATATCAGTTCCCGGATGACCTTGTCCGCAGTGTCCATGTCCGCTAGGATTGACGGATCGGGCCGTATCGAGACCCTCCGGCGGAGAGCCTGTGCCAGCTTCTTGATCAGTTCACCGTTGTCGGCGAACTCGCCGACCGTCTTCGTGTAGATGACGATGACGGGTCCCTCGAACTCGATGCTGGATATCTTGACCGTCGATGGGACGATCTGTTTTATAGTTTCCTCTACCTGCTGATACACTTGCTTCAGCGGCATGTTGATCTCCTCTCATTCAAGCCTTTAACTTCATCTTCTTGATCCTGTCCTGGACATCCTTCTCGGACAGGATGTTGAAACCCTTTTCATCGATGATGGCGACGTCGATGCCCTCCCCTGAGGCGGAGTCGCGCTTCATCGCTGCGGAGATGCCACGGATGGCGAGGTCGACGCCCTCCTTGGTGGTCATTCCCTCCGTGAAATGGTCCTCGAGGACCCCGTAAACGTAAGGTGAACCCGATCCGGTCGTGATGTAGATGTCCTCGATCGAGCCTCCTGCCGGATCGAGGGAGTACACGTGACCGCCGTCGGAGTCAACGCCGCCGACGATGAGCTGTACCCAGTAGGGCATGTACTTGTTTCCCGAAAGTATGTTGGCCATCAGTGTTGACGCGGCCTTTATGGACATCGGCCGGCCGTACCTGAGCCTGTAGAGATTGGTCTCTGCGACGAGGTACCTGACGAGTATCTGGGCGTCTCCGACGAGACCGGCGGTGGTCATACCGATGTTGTCGTCGATCTCGAAGAGCTTCTGGGTGTTCTTGTGGGCGATGAGGGTCCCCATTGTGGCGCGCCTCTCGGTGGCCAGGACGACACCGTCCTTACAAGTTATTCCCACTGTCGTTGTACCAGTCTTTTTGAGTTCTTCGTTCATTAAAAACTCACCCCTGGCGTGTTCGAGGTCTATTATCAGGGGGAATTATATAAGATTTTCCATTAATCGAACGGTCTCGCGGAGCGAGTATGGAGCGGTCCTGGAAGCCCTTTCCAGGAGACTGGCGGCCTCATCCCTTTCGCCCCTGGTTATTGCAATGGAAGCCTCCACCAAAAGGGAGTGGGCCCGGCAGATCGGCGTCCAACCATGGACCGGTACCTCGGAGTGAAGCGGTTTCAGGAAAAGGTAGCGGACCCCGGCAGTCCCACGCTCGTCGGTGACCTCGCCCTCCTCGATGGCAGCGACCTCCACAAGGAGGCCTGGGAGGTCGGCGAGTTTCGGGAAGGATGACCTCTCGAAGGGCTGGACGACACCATCCTCTGTTGGCTTACCCGACAGGAACCTCTCGAACAGCGAAATGTCTCGGTACGAGGGGATCGAGATGAAGAGTCGGTCACCGACATCAGTGCCCTCGAAGGCACGGGAGGGCAGGAAGATGGTCACGAAGAGGCCGCATGAGGTCACATGGAGTCCCAGCGGCTTCACGTGATGTTCGCCTTCGATATCGACCAGAACGACGGTCTCGTAGGTGCCGCCGGCCTCCAGGCCGAGGAGCGAGAGGTCGTCCTTCCCGAACGGGTGTTCGTCGAATTCCATGGGCGGTCCCACTGTGTCGGTAAAGTGACCCTCTTATTAAATTATTGGGCCATTGTTAAGATAGGCCCATCGACATCACAATTAAATATCAAGGGAGGCAATCTTCGACCATGGACCTAAGGGAAGCCCTGGAAGCGTTCCTGGAGGAGGACGTCGGGAATGGCGACATCACCAGCGACGCTGTCGTCGATCATGGCCGTGCCAGTGGTACAATTGTCGCCAAGGAGAAGGGTGTCGTGGCCGGCGCGGAGGTGGCCTGTGAGGTCTTCCGGATGGTCGGATGCGACGCCAACGCACGGATCCTTGACGGTGACGATATCCTGCCGGGTGAGACCGTGATCGAGGTCGAGGGAGAGGCCCGGGACATACTGAGGGGGGAACGCCTCGCACTGAACATCCTGTCACGGATGTCCGGCATCGCCACGGCGACGTCCCATCTCGTCGAGGAGGCCCGAAGGGCCAAGCCCGACGTTGAGATCGCCGCTACGAGGAAGACGACCCCTGGTTTCAGATACTTCGAGAAGTTGGCAGTGGAGATCGGAGGGGGGATCCAGCACCGATGGGGCCTCAATGATGCCGTCCTCATCAAGGAGAACCACATCGAGATGGCCGGATCGATCAGGAAGGCGGTCGAGAGAGCGTCGAGGGCCGGGCATGATGACATCGAGATCGAGGTGACCTCGCCTGACGAAGCACTGGAGGCCGCGCAAGCCGGTGCGGATATCATCATGCTGGACAACTTCACGCCACAGGACGCCAACTGGACCTACAACAAGCTCCAGCTGACCTATCCGATGATCGTCGTCGAGATCTCTGGAGGGATAACCGAGGAGAACATCGGGGATTATGCGTTCTCGGCCCACAGGATCTCGGTGGGTGGCCTAACTCATTCCGTTAGGTCCATTGATTACTCCATGTCGATAGAGAGATGAACCACGGGCCCCCGCATCAAAGTTATTCATTTGGCATTCCTTCTTTACCGCTTGGGTCCCGACTTAGATCAGACTGGCCACAGCACACCCTACGGATGTGCGTGCTCGGGAACTCACGTTCCCTCGTAGAGCGGGCGGCGGCCGGCCGTCTATGAAAGATATTTATATGGCATTCCTTCTTTTCCGCATTAGTCCCGACTTAGCTCAGACTGGCTAGAGCGGCCGGCTGTAGATCCATTGGCTCTCTGCCATGCTGCCGAGACCGGCAGGTCCCCGGTTCAAATCCGGGAGTCGGGACCACTTTTCTTATTACTCTCAAAGTGACGTGGTCCCAACTCCCTCTCCACGAAATAGAATTATAGGTCTCCGAATCCCTTTTTCGTGGATCCGGTCGCTGTCACCTCGACGATGTTCAGGAATATCGTGATGCGGCTCCCTCTCGGTGAAAATCGCGATTTTATCCAGCAGCCTTTTTCACCGATCCGGGAGTCGGGACCACAGCCTTTTTCACGGATCCGGAAGTCAGTACCGTTTAGAATCCTTCAAGGCGTTTCAGTATGCCCTTCTTCAGGAGATAGTGATAGCTGAACGGCTTCCCGTCGTACACGATGGAGAACGTTCCATATGGATAGGGCATCTTCTCCATGACCTCCTTCCTGCTCCTAATCTCTACGACGTTGCAGTCCACACCGAGCTCTTCGGCCGTCTCGACGACCGGAGCGACCGTGTCCTCGATGTATGGACACTGGTCAGTCCTCAGAACAGTGAATCCGGATCCGAACTGGGCGGCCTTGCTATCCCAATCACCGGCGAACCTCGGGAGGGGGTCGTCACCGAACCTGAGGGCCATGAGATCGAATGAGGGATCTGCCTTCTCGACGGATTCGAACCCATTCCTCTCGTATAGGCCCTTTTCGGCAAGCCAGGTTCCTTTGCTCGTTACGGCAGCGACGCCCTTCATTCCGTTGGACCTGGCATCCTTTATGCATTCATTCAGAAGGTATGATCCGTGACCTTGCCCGTGTCTCTTCTTTCCCACGACCCAGATGCAGTGCACGACCATGTAGCCGTCGGCCTCGATGGCACGCCAGCAATGCTCGCCCGGTATGTATTCGATGAAGGACCGGCTGTCCTTTAGCGAGATCTTGATCCTCATACCCTCAGCGAGCCTGGCCTTCACCCATCCAAGTTTCTTCTGGAATCCGGGAGTCTTCCTCTTGCTCATGTAGCAGAAGAAGCCCTCCTTGTCGACATTGTCGGGAGTGACGTCCGTGATCTGAAGGTCCATGGGACCCCATGTGGTCGTTTCCTAATAAGACCGACTCATGGAGGTGGATGGATTTGTGATCTCATCTCTTCCGGGCAATTAGATAGATGGAGTCGTCCTCTTCGAACTCGGTGTATGTCTCGATCTCGATGACGTCGTAAAGGTCCTCGATCATCTCGAATAGGTGCTGGGATTCGTAGTAGACGAAGTGCACCCCCCGCTTCGTCTCCTCGCTATCCCCTTTCCAGAATGAGTGGAACAGCAATCCCCCGTCGTTCAGAAGGTCTGCCTGTCTTTCAATGGAAGCCTTCATCTCATCCCTCTGGAGGTGCATCAGGACCTTGTTGGAATAGATGCAATCGAAGGTCCGGTCCGTCTCCAGGGTACATGCGTCCAGGAGCAACAGGTCGGCATCGGGGTCGATCCTCCTGTACCGGTCGATGAAGGGCCTGGAATAGTCCGAACCTGTCACCGAATACCTCTCTCCGAGGATCTCGAGGTCCTTTCCAGGGCCCATCCCTAGTTCGAGCACCGTGGAGCCGGGTTCCAGGTGTCCCTTCAGTATCTCGATGAGCTCGCGGCCATCGAATCCCTCTGCCATCCCGATGTATTCCTGGATGTTCTTCTCGTCGTGAAAGTATTCCATCACATCACCATCCATTAGAACAGGTTCCCATCGTAGAAGTCCTTCCATGCCTGCTCGATCTCCTCGGGTGTGTTCATTACGAACGGTCCGCCCCGGGCGATCGGCTCGTTCAATGGCTTGCCAGCGAGGAAGAGGAATCCGTTCTTCTCCGAACCACCAGTGGCGTGGACCTCGATCCCGTCATCGAGTATTGCCAGACCTCCCATCGGGATCTCGGAAGCGCCATCACCGCTTCCAATCACCACAGATCCCGTGTGTACGTAAACGAGGAAGTTCATACCTGGCTTCGGGTGATGATGGAAGGCCGCCCCATCAGGGAGCCTGACGTCGAAGTATGATATCGGGAACCAGGTTTGCGCCGGTCCGATGGAACCGTTGAACTCGCCGGATATTATCCTCACTTCGACATCTCCTTCATTCACCACGGGGATGTCCTCGGAGGATAAATGCTGATACCTAGGCTCAACCATCTTGTCCGCTTTCGGAAGGGTCAACCATAGCTGGTATCCCCACATGCTCCCGTCGGTCTGGCCGGGCATCTCCTGGTGGAGGATCCCCTTTCCCGCGGTCATCCACTGGACATCGCCGGATGAGAGGGTTCCGCCGCCGCCCCGGGAGTCCTCGTGCTTGAACCTCCCGTGGACCATGTAGGTCACGGTCTCGATACCGCGATGGGGGTGCCAGGGGAATCCCTTGATGTAATCGTTCGGATCGTCGCTCCTGAACTCGTCCAGGAGCACGAATGGATCGACATGGTTCAGCTGCGGGGACGCGATGATCCTGTTGAGACGGACGCCGGCTCCGTCGTGGACTGTCATCCCCTCGATCGTCCTCTTGACGCCGCAGACCCTTTGCTTGGAGGCGGTCATGGTCGTCACTAGACAGGGTTCCGATAAAGAGCCTCCGCCGAACGGGTTCGGAACATGTCTTCCAAATTGTTTATATCCCCTCCGGGAATGCTCCAACCGATGTACCGCATGCGGCGGTTCTCGAAGGAGGACCTCGGCCAGGTCATGGGCATAGTGGGGAAGACGCTCGGTGAGAACTACGATCCGAGCGTGTACCTCCAGCTTGCGAAACACTGGCCAGAGGCGTTCCTGGTCCTCGAGAGGGGGAAGAGGATCGTCGGGTTCGCCCTGGGAGCCATGAACGAGGACGGGAGCGCCCGTCTCCTGATGCTTTCGGTGCATCCGTCCTACCGGCGGAAGGGCGTCGGCACGATGCTGATGAAGGCGTTCATGCGCGAGGCGATCGGTCGAAGCGCCAAGCGGATCATCCTCGAGGTCAGGATAACCAACAAGACCGCCATACAGTTCTACCAGCATCACGGCTTCGACATCAGGGGACTCCTCCAGCACTACTACACCAGCGGTGAGGACGCGTACGCGATGGAGAGGCCCGTATGAACGACCGCCTCAGGGAGGTCCTCGAGAAGCAGGGCTACGGACTTGTCGGCCAACACTCCGCTGTGAAATTATGCCACTGGCTCAGGCAGAAGCTGATGAAGGGCCGTTCATGTTACAAGGAGGATTTCTACGGGATCGAGTGCCACAGGTGCCTGCAGATGACCCCCTGGCTCGACTGCAACCAGAAATGCACCTACTGTTGGAGGTATCACGGCGGGAAGGCCGAGGATATCGTTCCCGACGATCCGGAGTCCATCCTCGACGGTGCGATCGAGGCACAGGCGCGATTGGTCTCCGGCTACCGGGGGATCGAGACGGTGGAAGAGGCCATGTGGCACGAGTCGAGGGAGCCGAACCAGATAGCGATATCTCTCGCGGGTGAACCCACCCTGTATCCGCATCTCGGAGAGTTCATCGGACTGGCCAGGAGCCGTGGGATGACGACGTTCCTGGTGACGAACGGCACCAGACCTGACGTCCTGTCATCTATGGACGACCTCCCGTCGCAGCTCTACATATCCGTGGACGCACCCAACGAGGAGGTCTACGGTAACCTCTGCAAGCCTATGGAGCCAGGCCTCTGGGACCGGATCGTCGAGAGCCTCGCGATCATGCCGTCCCTGGACACGAGGACCGTCGTAAGGCACACGCTGGTCAGGGGCTGGAACATGACCGATGTCGACGGCTTTGCCAGGCTCGTCGCGATGGCGGAGCCGGACTTCATCGAGGCCAAGGGATACGTCTTTGTCGGGTACTCGAGGATGAGGATGACGATTGACAACATGCCGTCGCAGGACGAGGTGAGGGACTTCGCCCGTAGGATGGAGGACGCCACCGGCTACGTCATTGCAAAGGAGAAGCCAGAATCGAGGGTCGTCGTATTGACCAAGGACGGAAAGATGCCAGGGTCCGTTCTACCCTGATCATACAATGATGATCTCGGTCGTCACATCGGTGACGCCCTTGATAGTGTTCACAACAGTGCAGTACCTATCGATCGAGAGCTTGACAGCCCGCTCCATCTCCGTCAGCGGGGCGTCGGTCGTGAAAATGATGTGAAGCTTCGTCAGCCTTGCGGGATCGTCCTCCTTCACGGCCTCCACGTCAGCCTTCAACACCGAGTACTCGACCTTGCGCTTCCCTAGGACCTGTTTGATGTCCATGATGCTACAGGTGGCGGCCGACGCCATCAGAGCTTTGATCGGCGTGATCCCCTTCTCGAAATAATCCAGACGGATGGAACCGAATTCGTCCGTTCCTATGAAATGGTCCCCCTCGATCTCGACGGAAACCTTCTTTACCGTCATCCTGTCCTCTCCTTGGCCGCTCTAACGAATCCCTTGAACGGCGGCGATGCGCCCCACGGACGGGATTTGAACTCCGGATGGAACTGGGTCGCCAGGAAGAAGGGGTGGCCGGGTATCTCGACACACTCCATCCTGATCCCTCCATCGTTCCCCGAGAACAACATCCCGGCCCCCTCGATGGCGGGTATGTACTCCGGCGTCACCTCGTACCTGTGCCTGTGGCGTTCGGATATCTCTGTGGAACCGTACAGGCCGTGGACCATGGTCCCCTCCTTCAGATAGACGTTCTGGGCTCCCAGCCGCATGGTGGCTCCCATCTCGTCGATCCCGTTCTGTTCGGGCATGAGGTCTATCACCCTGTGCTCAGATTCGATCCCGAACTCTTCGACGAACTCGCCGCTCGTCGCATCCTCCCATCCAACGACGTTCCGTGCGAACTCGATGACCGCCAGCTGCATCCCGAAGCACAGGCCCAGGTAGGGGATGTTGTTCTCCCGGGAATACTGGATCGCCAGCATCTTCCCCTCGGCGCCGCGATAGCCGAACCCGCCTGGGACGAGGATCCCGTCGCATCCGTCAAGGACGGAGGTGTCACCCGACTTCTCCAGATCCCCCGCCTCCACCCAGTGGAAGTCGAGTTTGACGCCGTTCTCCACACCCGCGTGGTTCAGGGCCTTCATGTGGCTGATGTAGGAGTCCTTCAGATGGGTATACTTCCCGATGAGAGCGATCCTTACGGTCTGTTCAGCGTTCTTGAGGATGTCCACGTACTCGGCCCACTTCTCGAGGTCGGGTTCGGGTATGTCCAGGTGGAGGAACCTCTTGACGTAATCTGTGACCCCCTGGTCCTCCAGGAGGAGGGGCACCTCGTGAATGTTCTCGACGTCGTGGACGCTCAACACGGCCTCGTCGGGAACGTCGCAGAACAGGGATATCTTCCTCCTGGTCTCCGTGGCCAGCGGATCGGTGCACCGGGCGCCGACCATGTCCGGATGAATTCCCAGGGACATGAGGGTCTTCACGCTGTGCTGGGTGGGCTTCGTCTTCTGTTCCCCGACCACGCCCATCACAGGGACCAGGGTCGTGTGGACGAAGATTATGTCCTCGCGCTTCAGTTCCGACCTCATCTGGCGGAGGGCCTCGACGAAGGGCATGGACTCGATGTCGCCCACGGTCCCGCCGAGCTCGATTATCATCGCATCCGCGCCGGACTCCTTGCCGACGTTGAATATCATCTCGCGGATCTCGTTCGTGACGTGGGGGATGATCTGGACCGTGTGGCCGAGGTAGTCGCCCTTCCTCTCCTTCTGGATGACATTGAGGTACGCCTTTCCGGTCGTGATATTGTTGTCCCTGCCCATGCTGATGTCCAGGAACCGCTCGTAGTTGCCGAGGTCGAGGTCAACCTCGCCGCCGTCGTCCATCACGTAGACCTCGCCGTGCTGGTAGGGGTTCATCGTACCAGCGTCGCAGTTGAGATATGGATCGATCTTGACCGCGGTCACCGTCAACCCGCAGCTCTTCAGGAGCAGACCTATCGATGAAGCGAGTATACCCTTGCCAAGGCCAGACAAAACACCGCCCGTGACCACAATATATTTCATCGTATCAACGGGGCCTAATGATAAGGTTTCAAATAGATAAGGATGTGGGTCGGGTAATGACCTTTTCCAATGACCGGCCATGGTGAGATGTGTCGACGACCTGACCTGGATCGTCGTCCAGCGCGTCCTCTTTCACGAAATGAGAACAGATCTCGTTCGCTCACTGCTCGATCTCTTTCATGCAGTGAGTGCAGAGATGAACAGGGCTCTCAAGCCCGGAGGCGAAGTCGTTCGCTTCTTCGATCGTGAAGAACGGACCGCTCCACTCGCCGCCGGTGCGGCCGGAGACAAGGTGGTGGAAACCGCGGCCCTTGTTGCAGTAGGGGCATCTCCCGGTATGCACCGTAGAGCGCTTCCGAATGACGTCGGAGTATACCCAGTAGTCTGTCTCCATGACCTCGAAGCCGGCTGATGGGATAAAAACCTGACTGTTCCCGCTCTTCAGAGCCATCTGGAGGACCCAGTACCCCCGATCCGTCCTTGGGGCTGTTTGGAAACGGTTAAATAGCGAACCCATGTATCGAGCGCCGGTGATACCCCATGGCGCTCGTGGAATGCGTGCCGAACTTCAGCGAGGGACGGAACAAGGACGTCATTGACGACATCGTTGCCACGATATCGTCGGTCGAGGGCGTGAAGGTGCTCGATATCGAGATCGGAGACGCCACCAACAGGACAGTCGTCACGTTCATCGGTCCACCCGAGGGAGTGGAGGAAGCTGCGTACAGGATGATCGTCCGGGCCTCGGAGCTCATCGACATGTCGGTCCACGAGGGAGCCCACCCGAGGATGGGAGCGACCGACGTCTGCCCGTTCGTGCCGGTATCCGGCGCGACCATGGAGGACTGCATCGGGATATCGAAGCGCGTCGGCGAGCGTGTCGGTGCGGAGGGCATTCCCGTCTATCTCTACGAATCATCGGCAAGCGCTCCCCACAGGAAGAACCTCGCCGAGGTGAGGAAGGGGCAGTACGAGGGGCTCGAGGCCAAGATGGGCGATGCCGAATGGGTTCCCGACTACGGACCCAAGACCTTCGACGACAAGGTTGCGAAGAGCGGTGCGACGGTCATGGGAGCCCGCGAGTTCCTGATCGCCTACAACGTGAATGTCAATTCGACCGACACGAAGCACGCCAGGGAGATCGCCTTCGAGATCAGGGAGCGCGGAAGGGCGCTCCGTGACGAGGCCGGCGAGATCGTCAGGGACGACGACGGTGTCGCCATCAAGAAGCCTGGCCGCCTCAAGGCGGTGAAGGCCATTGGATGGTTCATCGATGAGTACTCGCGCGCACAGGTCTCCATCAATCTCATAAACTACAAGGTCACCCCCCTCCACGTGGTCTTCGAGACGTGCGTCGAGGAGGCGGAGAAGATAGGTGTCCGCATCACTGGGAGCGAGATAATCGGACTCGTCCCCCTCGAACCGATGATCGAGGCCGGACGGTACTACCTCGAGAAGCAGGGGAAGACCACCGGCGTCCCGGACAGCGACCTCATCGAAATGGCGATCACATCCATGGGGTTGAACGAGTTCTCGTCGTTCGTCCCCGAAGAGAGGATTATCGAGCTTATAACGGCTGAGGAGAACCTGACCGCCATGACGGTCCATGACTTCGTGGACGAGCTCTCACGCGAGTCGCCCGCCCCCGGTGGTGGAAGCGTCGCTTCCCTCGCAGGCGCTATGGGCGCCGGTCTGACATCCATGGTCGCCACTCTCACCCACAGGAAGAAGGGCATGGAGGACCACATGGTCGAGATGGCAGCACTGGGGGACGAGGCCCAGGCCCTTCAGGCGAGAATGATCGCCCTCGTGGATATCGACACCGAGGCCTTCAATGACGTCATGGCCGCCTTCAGGATGAAGAAGAAGACCAACGAGGAGATCGCCGCAAGGGACGAAGCGGTCCAGAAGGCGTACGTCGGAGCGGCGAAGGTCCCCCTCGAGACCATGGAGAGGGCCCTCGAGATGATGAGGCTGGCCGATAAGGTCGCCGTCGTCGGGAACCCTGGTGCGCTCAGCGACGCCGGTTCAGCAGCGATAATGGGGCTTGCCGCGGTGAGATGCGCGGGACTCAACGTGAGGATCAATGTCAAGGAGATCGTCGACGAAACGGTCTCGTCCGAGCTTCTCTCACGAGCGGAGGAGATAGAGAATGAGGCTGTCCCGTTGTACGACAGGACCATGGAGCTCGTGAAGGAAAGGGGCGAGTTCTAGTCCCGATGAGCCAGTCTTGATTTGTCAGTATGACCCAGTCTCCACAGGAAGTAATGGTACGTTCCGGAGACATGGCCCGAGATAGCACATGCTGAAAAGCCCGGGGAAAATCTTCCAGTGATATGTTGGTCGATCGTTATCAGGCCTCTGCCTCGGTCTCGGCCGTTGCCGGCTCGACGGCAGGAGTCTCCGGAGCCGCCTCGGCCATCTCGCTCGGGATGGGAGGCAGTCCGATGGTGAACTTCTTCATTGCGGAATCCCAGTCGACGTCGGTCCCCACGCAGCCGTCCCTCATCAGGAGGTTGCCCACCATCGGGATGCCCCTCGAGTTGATGGCGTGCTCGACCTCGAAGAGGTCCCTCGTGCATGCAACACCGTATACGCCCTTTGGTTGGTAATGGATCACGACCCTCTTCACGAAGGAGGACCCGTTGACCACGTAGGTCTTGACCCCGTGCTCCTCGGCCTTCGTAATGAACGGGCCGATGCCGCACTTGTTGCACTTCACGCACAATATACCTGCGATGGGGTCGGTCTTCGCCGGACAGTTGATGTCCCTCAGACAGTGCGGGATCACGACGATCCTCTCGCCCGCCGGGACCTTGGAGTACCGTTCCTCTGCGAGGTGGTTGTAGAGGTCGACGCCGATCCGCTGGACGATGCGGTCGTCCTTTCCGAACTTCCTCAGGAGGAGACGGATGGGATTGTAGAACGTGGTGATGATCGCCAGGGTGAACTTCGGGAAGCTCTTCCTGTCCCTGTCGATGTTTCGCTTGCCAACGAACAGTGCGAAACCGATCAGCGAGAAGAACGTCGCAGTGGCACCGATGGTGATGACGGAGAGCCAGAAGTAGGGACTTGCAGGCAGTATCACGCCACCAACTCCCTGACCCGATCGGTCTCTTCCGCGTTCAGTCCCACGAGCATCATGTCTATTACCCTGTCGATGTCGACTTTGGTCGCCACGCACCCCTCGGTCTTCAAGGGCACCCCCTGTGCAGGGATATCCCCTATCTTCGCCGCGAGAAGGCCCTCATATAGATCGGTATGGCAGGCTACACCGAGTACAGCCTTTTTGCCCCCATGTTTGGACCGAGAGAGAATCCTCTTAGCGAATCTGCCCCCGGGCGCAATGTAGACCTCTGTCCCGATTGCGTTTCCCACTTTATAAATCTTCGCAATGTCGCAGAGACCGCAGACCCTGCAGGTGAATCCGTCCTCCGAGCTCATCGGCGCGGGGCACCGGGTGTGCCGGAGGCACTGCGGTACGAGGACGACGCGCTCCTCCGGCTTGGTGATCGCGTAGTTCTCCATGTTGACGTGGTTGCGGAGGACGATCGAGATGTCGTCGACGACCCTCGGGTCCTTCCGGAAGACCTTGAGGAGCTTCTTCAACGGGGTGTAGAAGATATCGATCACGAGGAGGATGGGGCCGGGCATCCGGACCTTTCCCCTCCTGTAGGCCCGGTATCCGATGACCAGGGAGAACAGGAGAACGGCGCCTATCACGACGAACAGCACTGCAAGTACCTGGCCTAGGAGCGAGAGTATCGAGACTGGTGTCCACTCGAAGTTTCCTATTACCCCCTGGATCATTGGCATCACAGTGTGGGGTTTTCCCTAACAAGGTGCCCTATAAGTATCTTTTGTATAACGTGTAACGACAAACGACGATGTCCGGTCCGCACCACGTCGGTCGTCGAACCCCGCAGGGCCGTCGTGATCGTCGCGACAGCTCACTCGGGCACGATGAGGTCGCCGGCATCGATCGCCTTGATGGCGGCCTTCGGGTCCCTGCCCTCGACGGTGACGCCCATGGACACGCAGGACCCGACGACCTCCTTCACCCTCGCCTTCATGTCGTTGCCGAGGAGGGAGTCCGTCTTCATCCGCGCGATCTTCGCCGCCTGTTCGATGGTCAGGTTTCCCGCGACCGAGTCGAGCCTGGCGCCCGAGCCCTTGTCGATCCCGATCTCCGCGAGAACGAGAGCGCTGACGGGCGGCGTTCCGATGGATATCTCGAACGCCTTGGTCTTGGGGTTGACCTTCACCTTGACGGGCACCTTCATCCCGTCGAAGTCCTTCGTCTTCTCGTTGATCGTCTTGATGATCTCGCCGATGTTCACTCCCAGCGGACCGAGTGCCGGACCCAGGGGCGGACCGGGAGTAGCCTTGCCTCCCTCGACGAGTGCTTCGATGGTCTCAGTCAATGTCTCACCTGAGCGGTCAAAAGGGTCGGCTATAATAAAGGTTCGGTTCTGGAGAGGTAACTTATAATATGCCTTTAATATCACTTTGCTGTAATGGGCCCGTGGCCTAGCTGGATAGGGCGCCAGCCTTCTAAGCTGGATGTCCGGGGTTCGAATCCCCGCGGGTCCGCCTATTTTCATACGTAAATTAGAGGTCCCGCGATTGAGAACCCGCTCTCCAATAGGGTTGTTCGTGAACTGGCTGGCAATAATCTCTCAATCTGTTCGCGAACCGCGCTGATGCGAAGCATCTGCTGCGCGAATCCCCGCGGGTCCGCTTCTATATTCCAGTCGGTGAATGCAACAGCCCACTCGGATTCATCGAGAAAACGTTCTCCTCTGGCACCTGTAGGAAACATCTCCAGGTCGCTCTGCCTCTTGTTATCCCGATGAGGTCTGAATCTTCAAGGATGACAAGGTTCTCCCGTATCCATCTTACAGAACGCTCGAACTTGACCGACAGATTTCGGTCAGTGACCCCGGGTGACGTTGCGATCGTGAACATCAGTGACCGCCTCAGGTCATTCTGGACTGGTCCTGGGTTGATCTCGGCGGGATAGTACCTCGTCCGTCCCGGGGTCCTCCGGACCTTCACTGTCCTCGCCTTCTCCATCACCTGCATGTGGTACGACAGGTTGCCGTTGCCGATCCCCACTGCTCTCATGATCCCGCGGTAGTGGTCTCCCGGGGTCCTCAGCAGGTGCATGTATATCCTGCGCCTGGTCTCGTTCTCGAGCACACTGTCTATCAGCTCGTCGAGGGTTCGCCTCACATCCTCACCGATATTCCCATGTCACCCGTCGTTTATACTACAGGTCCGGAACCTACCATCCGGAAGAAAGCAATTTCACCGACCCCTACAGGGAATGCTTTTGAACCCTCTGGGCCTTGGCCGCCCATGGACGACGTCCTCGGACCCATGCTCGAGCGGATGGGCATAGAGAGCCTCTATCCGCCCCAGGAGGAGGCGATCCCTCATGTCTTGGAGGGTCGCAGCGTCCTCGTGAGCGTGCCGACGGCGGCCGGGAAGAGCCTCGTCGCATACGCGGCGCTCCTCAACGGCCTTAGGTCGGGGAGGAAGGGTCTGTACATCGTGCCCCTCAGAGCCCTGGCTGCGGAGAAGTACGAGGACCTCAAGACGGTCCTTCCCGAGTATAAGGTGGGCATCTCCACAGGCGACCTGTCGACGGACGACAGGGCGTTGAAGGACAACGATGTGGTCGTAGTAACTTCCGAGAAGGCGGACGCCCTCCTCCGTCATGGCAACGATTTCTTCGACGAGGTCGGCGTATGCATCGCGGACGAGGTCCATCTGATCACCGACCAACGGCGGGGACCGACCCTCGAGATCGTCCTGGCGATGATGAAGCGGCGGGGCGTCCAGATTGTCGCACTCTCGGCGACCGTCGGAAATGCAATGGGGATCGCCCTGTGGCTCGATGCGAAGCTGGTCACGTCGGACTGGCGACCCGTCAGATTGCGCGAGGGGGTCTTCACCAAGGGCGTTCTCGATTTCATCGACGGTGAGACGAGGAAACCGGGCCCCGGGTGGGAGGACATGGTCGGGGAGACCGTCGCCGAGGGCGGACAGGTCCTTGTCTTCACGAGAAGCCGGAAGGAGGCGGCGAAGAACGCATCGTCCTTCGGCGCCACCCTCGGAATATCCGGTCCGGCGATCGAACCCGATGAGGACTGGGGCGAGATCGGAAAGTCATTGACAGCAGCGATGAAGGGAGGGGCAGGATTCCACCACGCAGGACTCGGCAGCGAGATGAGGAGGATCGTCGAGACGGCCTTCCGCGAGGGTTCCGTCAAGGTCCTCTTCGCCACGCCGACCCTGGCCGCCGGGATAAACCTGCCCGCGAGAAGGGTACTCGTCCTGACCACGAGGCGGTTCGAGCGAGGTGTCGGAATGACCGACATCCCGGTGCTGGAGATACGCCAGATGATGGGGCGTGCCGGCCGACCGGGACTGGACCCCCACGGTGAGGCTGTGATCGTGGCAGGCAACGACAGGGCTGCCCGGAAGGCCGTCGATGCCTACATCCTCGGCGAGGTCGAGCCCATAACCTCGAAGCTCCTCGACCCGAGGGCCATGAGGGTTCACATCCTAGCGGCCATAGCGACGGGGGAATGCCGGTCGGAGGCCGACATCGAGGACTTCCTTTCGAATACATACTATGCCCACACCACCGACCTGTGGACCATGGAGAGCGCCCTCGAGCACACCCTCGAGATGCTCGAGGAGGGCGAGTTCATCGACATCGAGGAGGGGATAAGGCCGACGGACCTCGGAGTGATCACCTCCCGGGTCTACGTCGATCCGGCCAGCGCGGTCCTATTCCGCCAGGCGGTGGCCGTCATGCCGGAGGGGGCGTTCCACCACCTGATGGCCATAGCATCGTGTCCGGACATGTACCGGCTTTCAGCGCGAAAGGACACCGACGACATCGACAGGTTCACGGAGGAGACCGACTGGCTGACGCCGCTCGTTCCGGCGGAGGACCACGACGACGCGATCAGGACCGCCGCCGTCCTCATGGCATGGATCGAGGAGATGCCGGAGGCGCAGATCACCGAGACGTTCGGCATAGGTCCAGGCGACCTGCACAACCTGAGGGAGACGGCCGCTTGGCTGGGTGGTGCATACTCCGAGATAGCGGCCCTCGAGGACAAGGGTGTCGGCGAGGCGGCCCGCGAGGTCTCGAGAAGGCTCGCGAGCGGGGTCAAACGGGAGTTGCTCCCGCTCATGCGGGTACCCGGGATCGGTCGGAGAAGGGGCCGGGTACTGTACGGTGCTGGATACCGAGACCTGCAGGCGCTGGGGGAGGCGCAGATGGCCGATATCGAGGGGCTTCCCCACATGGGACCCGCGACGGCGCGTGCTGCAATAGAATGGTCAAGGCGGAATTGGCGCCGGATTCACAATATCAAACAGTAAATTATATATCCAATCCGTGGTTTAAATGGGCTGGCGATGTTCCATGTCTGTCAGGTATCTTGTGATGGTGCTAGTAGCGTTCACTCTCCTTTCATTGGTTGGTATTACCTCGGAAGGCGCCACGATCACCGTTGACGACAGCGGCGGATTCGACTACGACAACATTCAGGACGCCATCGACAACGCGGCGGACGGGGACCTGGTCCTGGTCAACAACGGCTCCTACGACGGGAACCTCGTCGTGGACGTGGCGAACCTGACCATCAGGAGGAACGCCGGGAAGGTCATTATCGATGCGAACGGGACCGGCAACGGATCCTACGTCATCGCAGACGGGGTCACCCTGCTTAACCTCAACTTCTCCAACTCCAAGCTCGGGGGCGGAGGTCAGGTCTACGCGGGTGTGTACGTCGACGCGGACGCCGTGACCATCGAGACCTGCGAGCTGTACGACAACAAGTACGGGGTCTTCGCGGAAGAGGTGTCCAGCCTGCTGGTGACGGACTGTGACTTCAGCGAGAACAGCTGGGGCGTGTTCCTGTCCAAGGTCGGCGACTCCACCCTCGAGGGGCTCGAGATACGGGATTCGGTGAAGTTCGGGATATCGGCCTTCACGTGTTCCGACGTCACCATTGGTGCGTCCGGCTCAAGGGACCTGTACATCGAGGGAGCCCCGACCGGGATCGAGCTCCAGGGAGGATGCACCGCCATCACCGTGGAGATGACAGGCACCGGGCTGACCGCGTATGGGATCGACATCGATTCCGTCACGGATATCGATTTCACACTGGACCTGTGGGCCTTACCCTCCAGGGGACTTAGGATCGACGACAGCTCGCTCATCGACGTGACAGGGAGCATCGAGGCCGAGGGGACCTGCGTCTACGTCCCCGACAGCTCATCCGTCGTCCTGACCGACATGTACCTCAACGGGACCGATGCGGAGACCCAGAAGAAGGGGCTCTACCTCTACGACGGCTCCGATGTCACTGCGACCAACATCTACTTCGGGAACCTGAGGGAGGCGGTGTACCTCCAGGACAGGTGCAATGCCACGATCACCGACGTGACCTTCTACGGGGACACGTTCTACGGATATGATGGAGTGGTGCAGGACTCGCGCCTTATCCTGAGAAATGTCGAATATCTGAACAACAGCACCGGCACGTTCAACGCCCAGGGGAGCGGATGGGTCTCCTCGCGGAACGAGATAGACATCGAGGTCGACCTGGTCGACGGAACGGCCGCACAGAACGCCGACGTGAAGGTCACCTGCGAGGAGGGGACGATATACGCCACCACCGGATTCTCGGGAACGGACGCGAGGACCGACTCGCTGGGAATGATCTACGACATCGATGTTCCGTACATATACGCTGACCTGTCGGGCAAGCATTACAACCTCACCGAGATCGAGATCGACACGGGGACATGGATCGGGACAAGGGACGTCGATACGTCAAAGGAAGGGAAGGTCCTGGTAACCGCGAACGACCCGGCGACCCTGAACGGATACGTGCAGGCGGACGACTACACGTCGGACATACCGGTCGCATTCCACTGCATCTACATGGACGACGAGGGTCAGGAGCCCACGGTCAGCAGCGTATGGGTCAACGGCGTCGAGCACACCATGACCACGATCGACACCGACTTCACGAACGCCCATTACGAGATCAGTCTCCCACTCATGCGTAACACCTACACCTACTGGTTCGAGTTCAACGACACCCGCGAGACAACGACCACCAACCAGTCGGAGGTCTTCGTGGACAATGCACCGCCGGTCATGGTGGACCCGGTCGAGACACGGGGATTCCCGGACGGGTATCCCTGGATCAACTTCACGATCAACTACACCGATGTCGAGGGCGACGTCCCGGGCACGGTGTACATGAACATCGACGGTGTCAACCACACGATGTCCAAGTCGGACAACACCACCGACTATGTCAACGGGGTGATGTACAACATATCCCTGATCCTTGACAACGGGATCTTCCCCTACTACTTCATCGCCAATGACTCGCTCGGATACTGGACCCCGACACCGGTGGCAGAGGACCTGTCCGTTAACTACGTGAGACCGGTACTGAGCGAGGGTAGGGTCTCTCCGGACAACGGGACCGCGTCCACCTCTTTCACGTTCAGGGTAAAATACCAGCAAAGCGACGGGAAGTATCCGGACAACAGCGCGGTCGACGGTGCGCCCTACGTCTTCTTCAACAACAGGTCGTGGCCGATGGAGCGTCAGGACGCCATCTCCCCGGTCTTCGGGACCTACTACGCATTCACGACCAGCGGCGCCCCCCACGACATCTACGAGTTCTACTTCCACGTCAGCGACGGCATCTTCACGGACATGACAGCGAGCCAATACATCACGGTCTACAACACGGCTCCCTCGATCGAGTTCGATTACGATCCCGCCCAGGGGAACGAGTTCACGCCCTACGACCTCATGATCACCGTCACCGATCCCGATAACGACCCGGTGGAATACCTCACCATGGCCCTCGAGGGACGCATCTACACGTGGGGCAGTCCCACGCTTCCGCTGTACGAGAGGGACGTGGACGATGTCTCGACCTTCAACGGCAAGGAGTTCTGGATGAAGATCGACAACCTCCACAACGGCTTCAGGTCCTACGAGATCGAGACCTCGGACGGTTTCGAGGTCGCCGAGCTCGACGGAGCTTTCCCCGTGGATTATCTCCCTGAGATCCAGGTCCAGTTCGCCCCGCTGCTGCCCGACGAGAACACCCAGGTAAGGTTCAAGTGCAACTACTCAGACCGGGACGAGAACTGGCCTGACAGCATCCAACTGTACTTCGAGAGGACGAGCGACGGCACGATCTACGGACCCTTCGACATGGACGAGAAGGACAGGACCGACAAATCCGTCTGGGACGGCAAGGACTACCAGTACTCGCGGTCCTTCGTACCGGACAACGGCGACTACGGGGCCGATTCCTACAGATACCAGATCGTCGCATCCGACGGCCTGTTGGAGACAGCGAGCGTATGGCGGCCGTTCACCGTGGAGGAGGCCGACAATGCTCCATTGCTGGATCAGATGACGTTCTCGCCATTGGGTGGTACTCCATCGACCGTCTTCACGTTCTCGGTGGTCTATTCGGACCCGGACGGGGACGCGCCCACACAGATCAAGGTCCGTTACAACGACAATGTCACCGACCTGGATGCCATCAATCCGAACACCGGGACATCTGGATACACACCGACGACCCAGGAATACATCGACGGTGTCACCTACCAGATCAAGATGGAGATGAGATATTCCGGCACCTACGAGATCGCCTTCACCGCGACGAGCGGGAAGAACCAGATAACCGTCACCAACAACACCGGCCAGGAGATCCGCATTAGGGGTGTGGAGCCCCCCAACGGGGACGATGGTGAAACTGGTAGCGACTTCTTCATGCTCATCATCGTGCTCGCCATCGTCATCCCGATAGCACTCGGATTGATCCTCGGACTCCTCACCAGGACGAAGAAGCCCGTCAAGGGCGCAGCGGCGAAGGACAAGGAAGAGAAGGAGAAGGACGAAGACGAGGATGTCGACTGGTCCTTCGACGACGAGGACGAAGACGCCGACGAGGATGAGGACGAAGACGACGAGGACGTGGACTGGGAGTAGACCCCCATGGAGATCGCCTACTACAACTTCGGCAACGTGAAGGAGCCGCTGGGGAGCATCCACGACGATAAGGGAGTGCCCATCCTCGAGAAGGGCGAGGTCGTGGTCGTCCAGGACACGGACGCAGGTTGCGAGGTCTCGAAGGGGGGCGGATTGTTCGGAACTATGGTCTTCCCTGACGTTGGTTCCGGAGAGCTCTACAGGACGGACAGGCGCATCATCTTCCTCAGGATCCCCCCGATGACCGCCTATGCGACGGAGAGCCACGGCTGGATCGACGACAGGCGGAAGTTCATGGGTCAGGCCAAAGGGTGGGCCAAGAAGGGTTTCAGGGAGACCGTGGTCCTTCCCATCGACGAGGTGACCAAGACGAAGAGGAAGGCCCGGGGGAAGGAGGTCATCTTCTCGGTCTCGGTCGGCGGGCAGAAGTACCAGGTCCGGATATCGCCCAGCGTCCGCCCCTTCATCTGAGCCCGGAAAACCGGATAGTTTTAATTACCGCTACACCGTTCCGAGGGACGGATGGACCTGAGTAATGCTGAACGGAGGGTGTTGAGGACCCTGAGGGACGTCGGTCCCGTATCGCCCGACGGTATCGAAGGGCTGACATCTCCCGAGGCCATGAACGCCGCGTCCTGGTTGAAGGAGAAGGGGCTCGTCTCCATCGAGGACGAGGTCGACGTCGTCTATTCCATCGGCGATGAGGGCCTGAAGTTCCTCGAGGAGGGGCTGCCTGAGATGGTTCTCCTGGCGTCCGTCCATGACGGCATGTCCATGGGCGAGCTGAAGGACGGCTGCGGCATGGACCCCAAGGACTTCTCCATAGGGCTGGGATGGCTCAAGAGGAAGGCGTTCATCGCTATTGATTCGGGTTCCGTCACGATCACGGATGAGGGCAGGAACGCCCTTGACTCCGGGTCTCCGGAGCTTGAGGTCCTGTATGCCCTGAAGGAGGGGGGAATGACCACCAAGGGAGAGTTCACGGAAACCCAGGTCGATGCGCTCGAACTTCTCAGGAAACGAGGAGGCGCCGTGGTGCGTGACGAGGTCGTATCGCGAATGATCGTCCCGACCGATGCCGTTTCAGGCCTTGGCGAGGATGACCTGTCCGAGAGGGACGAGGTCTCCCAGCTCACACCGGAGCTCATTCAAAGCGGGGGTTGGAAGGACGTCTCCGTCAGGAGGTACGACATAGACGCGATGTCCCCGGCGCTCTCCGGAGGTGGAGAGCACCCGATGACGAGGACGATCGAGCGCGTCAGACGGATATTCCTCGAGATGGGATTCACGGAGATAGAGGGTCAGTTCGTCGAGTCGGCCTTCTGGAACATGGACGTTCTCTTCATTCCCCAGGACCACCCGGCCAGGGAACTTCAGGATACATTGTACATAGACGGGGTCGAGTGCCCCGAACTCGATAGCGATCTCATGGAGCGCATAGCAGCGGTCCACAGCGACGGTGGGGACACGGGGTCCCGGGGATGGGGTTACGATTGGTCGGAGGACGTCGGCCGCAGGATGCTCCTTAGGACACACACCACTGTCAACACCATCAGGCGGCTGAGGGAGGACCCTGAGCCGCCGGTCCGCGTCTTCTCGATCGAGACGGTCTTCCGGAGGGAAGCGATAGACTCGACGCACCTGCCGGAGTTCTACCAGATCGAGGGGATCGTCATGGAGGAGGGGGCGAGCCTCGGAATGCTCGTCGGCCTTCTGAAGGAGTTCTACAGCAGGATGGGCTTCGACAACGTCAGGATAAGGCCCGGATACTTCCCGTACACCGAGCCGTCCCTCGAGGTCGAGGTGTTCTACAACGGCCAATGGATGGAGCTGGGCGGGGCAGGGATCTTCAGGCCCGAGGTGACCGAACCCGTGGGCGCCAGGCATCCCGTCCTTGCGTGGGGGCTTGGGCTCGAACGTCTTGCGATGCTCGAACACGGTCTGAAGGACATCCGAGACCTCTACATGAGCGACATCGAATGGCTGAGGAACGCGCCGAGGGTAAGTCCCGGGAAGTGATGTCATCGGCGTCGTCCGTCTCCGCGAGGTGGACGAACTCCGTGGAATGCTCGACGTCCAGCAGGGCGCATGGGGAAAGAACGACCTCGAGACCGTTCCCGTACATCTTCTGAGGGCCATTGCGGACGAGCTGGACCCTGTGGGGCTCGTCCTAGGTTACTACGACGGGGACAGGCCCGTTGGCTATCTTCTCGGACTGCCGGGACCTGACTGGCGCTCCGCCTTGATGCATCAGGTCGCAGTGGTCCCATCGCACGCGTCGAAGGGGATCGCCCACGAGCTCATGTCCGAGATGGCCTGGACCTACAGGGAGATGGGGATCGAACGCATCTTCTGGACATACGATCCGCTCGAGGCTGCCAACGCCAACCTCTACATTAGGAAGATCGGCGGGATCGCCGAGAGATATCTCGTTGATTACTACGGGAAGATCGATTCCACACTGTATGGGGACCTCGCCACCGACAGGTTCTACGTATCCTGGTACCTGACGGTCAGACCCGAATCCGAGGGGGCGCCCGAGAGGGTGCAGATCCCGGAGGACATTTCCGGTATCAAGGCGGAGGACCCGAAGGCTGCGAAGGTCTGGCGCGAGAGGACGAGGAAGAAGTTCACGGAACTCATGTCGGACGGTTACGTCGTCACGGGGTTCGACCGGTCCCACATGGGATGCGAGTACGTCCTGACGAAGTTGAAGGACGAGCTCTAAGAACGCCCCGGACGGATCGTGAAGGTTATGACCGTACACATTGTAATATCAATGGCAGAAATCTGTTGGATTAACTTCACGAGAGTCCGGGGCGCGACTACAGGTAAAATGAAGGAAGAGCGCCCCGGACGGAATTTGAATCCGTGTCCTCGGCTCGACAGGCCGAGATGATAGGCCGCTACACTACCGGGGCATATTGCTAATGGACCCGGTTATCATCGAGGCCTGATGATAGGTCGCTCGAGGGCGATCAGATCGCCCGAGCAGGGTGAAGGCCTTGGACTTCACCCGTGACACTACCGGGGCATTTTGCTGGACGACGTGACCTGAGCCACGAGTGGGGGTATTATAGAGAAGGTGTATAATAAGATAACGACAGGGAATTCCACTTCTATTGCACCAACGACGACAGGTCGTACCTGACGCCGACCTCGGGGTTCAGCATGTTGATGTTGTCGGGGAACATCTCGGGGTGGTCGGTGTGCACCGGTACGAGGAGCCTGGGCTGGACCATCTCTATCGCAGCATGGATGTCCGGTCCGGCGGCGTGGCCGGAGGCGCGGATGTCGATCGGCATGTGGTCGGGCGGATTGATGTTCCAGAAGGAGAACCAGTTCAAGATCCTGTCCTCGCCTATGGACATCTCCTCGCTGAAGGGCTCGCTCTGGGCCTTGAGATAGATGCTCCCCTCGAGCCTTCCGAGGTCGAGCAGCTCGTTGAACGAGAAGAGATCTAGGTGGAGGAGGTACCTGTTCGGGTTCCTGGCGATATCGTATGCCCGCACGCCGTCGTTGAGGTGGGTCATATCAGGTTTGTCCCCCGACCAGTCGAGGGCGTATCCGGCGAGGTACTTCTCGGCGGAATAATCGTTCGGTGCGTAGATCATCGAGCCTTTCCTCGGGGTATACACGTTGAGGCCGACGATCGCCTCGACGTGGGAGCCCATCTTGTAAAGGAAGTACGCCGTCCTGGGCGAGATGACGAGCTCGCGTCCAGTCCGCCTGGAGACCTCGAGCATCGACTTCGTGCGCATCAGGTCCTTCCACGAGTAGCCGACCATCACCAGGCCGTTGGAGTTCTCTATCAGTGCGGTGGCCTCGTCCCTGACGGCCTGCTCGCTGTCGGTGCTCTCCTCGTGTATCCTGGTCCCCTCGGTGATGAAGACGTCCACCTCGCCGGCGATCTGGCTGAAGAACTCGGAGGTCCAGTGTGAGTGGTCCCCGTGGAGCCTGAAGTCCCCTGTGTAGGCTATCGTCAGGTCGCTCGTGTAAAGGACGAACGCGACGGCCCCGGGGACGGAGTGGTCGACCGGGAAGGCGGATACCTCGATGTCCTCGATCTTGAACTTGGCGGGAGGTCTGAAGGTGTGGTAGAGCCGGTCCGTCGTCTCCACCTCACCGATCTTCGGCGATCCGGGGAACTTCCCGCCCTTCGTCGACTTCAATCCCCACGTCGTCGTCCTCACGAACTCGGATTCCACTCCGGAGTCCATATCGTCCATGGTCTCCAGCAGGATGCGGGTATCGCCGGAACAGTAGATCGGGATCCGGGGGTCCATGAGCGGGATGTGGGCAGAGTGGTCCAGGTGGGCGTGGGTGAGTAGCATGGCGTCGACACGGTCCTCGGACTCCTCCCAGGGAACGACACTGGTCTGCCAGAGCTCGGGATGCTCCCTGTAGACCTGAAGCGACTCGAGGCCGTGTGGAGACTCCAGGTCGCTCCTGTACAGCCCGTCGAGCGGGGGAACGAGGCCGAGAACGATGGAGTCCCTGAGGTGGGTCCTGTTCCTGACCTGAACGAACTCCTCGAAGAAACGCCCCTTCCTTTCGAAACTGACACCGAAGTCCATGAGGACCCGGAGACCGTCAGTTTCGAGGAGGATCGTGTTGCCTCCGACCTCGGAGACACCCCCAAAGAAGGTGAGGGCGGTCATCTAGGCGGTATCGTGGTGGTGGTATTTATCTTTGATGGGGTTACCACACCGAGCCAGGACATCTCTGGACGGCAAATTTTCGGCGCTTAGGGAAGGATATCCGGCGGACCGCGATTTCCATTGGATATCGACCTCCGGCAATGGCCACCAAATAGTTTTTATATTCTTAACCGCATTGAATCTGGACGTAGCGTGGAGGGCTATTATGAAGTGTCTGAAGGGATTTAGGAGGGACTTTAAAGCGGCTATCGGGATAGGGACGTTGATCGTGTTCATCGCATTGATCCTCGTCGCTTCCATCGCCGCCGCAGTGATCATCCAAACAGCGGATGAGCTCCAGAACCAGGCCGAGCGTACGGGCCAGGACGCCGCCGACTCGGCGACCGGGGGCATTTCGATCACCAACACCGTTGGCAGGATCGGACCCGATGGCTCCGGAGGGCGCGAGATAAACGAGATCTACCTCACTGTCGGACTCAACGCCGGCAGCACTGGGATCGATGTCTCGGGTGTGCTCATCCAGTACCAGGACCCGTCGAACTACGACGAGAACGCGACGTTCACACGAGCGACGTTGATCGACACGGACGGTGACAACGGGATCCTCGCACGCGGGGAGACCATGAACCTCACCGTTTCAGGCCTGTCGGTAGGTCCGGGTGAGGAGTTCACCATCAAGATCATCCCGCCCAACAGGGTGCCAGGGACCTTGGAATCCTACATTGCTCCCAACGACCTGAGCGACCGATTCCTCATCCTGATCTGATCGCATTGTGATCTCATGGCTCGCAAGAAGCCGGTGGAGAGCGGGGCCGCAGTTGCCCATGCGTACGATGTCATACTCGGCATGCCGACTCTGAAGAAGGTCACTCCCAGGGCCGAGGCCGTCCTAGAGGTCTCGGCAGAGCCCGAGGCGGAAACGCCGTCGACACCCGTGCCCGTCGGACCTGGAGGGATCCCATTGGACAGGCAGCAGGACGACCAGACGTCACATGCTCCGATGACTTCCACCGGGAACCTGACGGAGATACTCGAGGCGATACACGAGTTGGAGAGGTTCAGGTCGAACGCAGAGTCCGACATCCGGTCGATCAAGGACAAGATGGCCCGGATGACAACGACGATAAGCTCGATGGACGACGTCCGCCGCTCGCTCTACACGCTTGAAACGCGGATGCAGGAGGTCGCCACGCTCTTCGACGTGCTCTCACTGGACATCAATCCCTTCGTTGACTACTCGATGCCCGGGCGACCCCAGAAGGACGAGCCCTTCGTGTCGGAGATCTGGATCCTCAAGTGGCTCGAATTCCTCCAGGACAGGATGTCGAACTTCGAGATCCCGAACCTGCTCGAGTACTACAAGGAGATCGGATGGATCGACGACCTCATCGAATCCAAGGCGATGACGTACATCAAGTCCCTTCATTTCGACAAGGGCCCAATGGACAAGGCCGTCACCCCGACCGGCGAGATCATAGCGCTGGACCGAGAGGAGACGGACGGATGGAAGCTCTCCACCGAGGATACCATCAGTTCGTACCTGTTCATCCAGCGCGTCAAGGGCGTCAGGGTCGACCCGGCCGTCATGGAGGACATCGCGGCCGAGGTCAAGCGTCTGCTGGAGATGAGCTCCGGTCCAGAGGCCGTCGAGAAGCTGTTCGTCGATCAGGCTCCCCAGGAGTTCATGGTGGCCGAGGACCAGCCCGCCGAGGAGGCCGATTTCGGCGACACGCCGTTCAGCGAGTCCGTCTCGCCTCCGGAGAACGTCGAGGACACCTTCAAGCAGGATGCGTTCATCGACGTGCCCGTCATCGACGAGGAGGAGCTCGACAAGTTGAAGGAGAAGCTGGACCACCTCTCATCGGACGAGAGGGGGTGACCCTAGATGGGCCTTGGCCTCTCTGCCGCCACAGTGATCATCTTCTCAGCCATCGTGATCATCTCAGCCGATTTCATCAACACCTACGACAATGTGTCAAGGGAGACCAGGGACGCGATCGATCAGCGTGACGAGCTCGCATACGATCGGGCCGGGTCCTCGATAGCCATAACCGACACGAACGTCACCGGGGGAGCCCTGTGGATGAACGTGACGAACGATGGGTCCTCCTTGCTGAGCGTCCGTGACTGCGACGTACTCGTGAACGGGACGCTGATGAGCGGTTCGATAAGGTGGAACAGGACAGGTGTCGCCGGACATCCGGGATCGGACCTCTGGGGGCCATCGGAGACCGCCCATTTCGCAATTGACGGCGTCTCCGCGCCCGCCAGGATCAAGATAGTGACGGCCAACGGGGTCAGTGATACATCGGTGGTGGTCTGATGCCCGGCACATCCATCTCACACATGATATTCTTCGTGGCCTCAATAGTGGTGGCGACGATGGTCGTCGGAGGCCTCTACGTGGTGAGCCAGGACTTCGTCGACGCCCTCGAGGAGAAGGGTCAGGCGAACTCGGACAGCATCCGGACCCGGATAGTCATTCTGAACGACCCGGTGGCGATGCCCTATGACAACGTCACCGACGAGCTGCACGTCTACGTCAAGAACGTGGGAACGCGCGGCATCGATACCTCGTCGATCCTGGTCTTCGTCGACGGATTCCCCGTCGTTCCTGACAACACGACCGTCGTCGGGGGAGGGGAATGGATACCCGCGACGACACTCGACGTGACCGTCACAGTGACCATCGCCGATGGCGACCACAGCCTGAAGGTGACCGCGGAGCACGACAGCTCGGATTCCATGTGGTTCAGGACGGGGTGATGAATTGGACCTGATATCCATCGACGTTGAGCGTGACGGCCTCGGACGGTTCCTCGGAGGAGGCATACCGAGGGGATCGATGATGCTCATCGCAGGGGAGAACGGCGGCGGAAAGAGCGCCCTCTGCCAGCGCCTCTGCTATTCTTTCCTCCTCCACGGGTCGGGAGTTACGTACGTCTCCACGGAGATGGCGACAAAGGGCTTCTCCGACCAGATGAAGTCCCTCGATTACAGCATCGACGAGTACCTCCTGGACAAGAACCTCGTCTACATCCCGGTGTTCCCGATGATAAGAGGCCACCTTCCCGGCCATTACCTGGGGAGGCTCCTCAGGGAGCCCAGGATATTCGAGAAGGACGTCACGATAATCGATTCGATGTCGACCATGCTCAGGACCGAGAACGAGGAGAGCCTGTTCACCGCGATCAGGTACCTCAAGGACGTGGCATCGAGGAACAAGCTCGTAATACTGACTGCGGACCCGGCGGACATCGACGGCTCCATGCTGCAGGTCCTCAGGTCCTCCTCGGACATCTACACGGAGATGGTCGTCGACATGAGCGAGGGGGGCATCGAGAACCTGATGTACATCAGGAGGTTCCTCATGGCGAAGAACCGTGTGGGGCAGATAACCGGGTTCAGGATCGAGCCTGGCGTGGGGCTAATACTAGACATCACCAAGGTGGTGTGACCGGAAGATGGCAAAGGAAGAACTGTGGAGAACAGCGCATCTGCAGGAGTACATCACGGACTTCCAGCGTGAGTCAGGCCTGTCCAGGCCGCACTTCCACAACAAACTGGTCCCCAACATGCGGCGGCTGCCGAACCCGAACCTCATCTATCCGCTGGAAGAGGAGACATACGCCCACGTCTACGTCGACAAGGACAGGAAGTGGCACTACGCGATAGTCGAGCCACAGCTCGATGAGAAGGACGAGGAGGTCTATCAACGTCTCCTCAAGCTCATCCTGAACATGGCCACCGAGATGGAAGTGACCCCGGAGGACACCGAGGCGTTCCAGGAGGCGATGAGCGACCTCCTCAAGAAGGCGATCAGGATGGGTCCGAGGGTGTCGGGGGAGCAGCAGAAGAAGATAGAGTACAGGATGAAGCGCGACTTCATCCAGAACGGCAAGATCGAACCGCTCCTACACGACCCCAACCTCGAGGACATACACAGCGTCGGGACCCGCTCGATCCACATCGTCCACAAGATCTTCGGGATGCTCGAGACGAACGTCATGTTCAGGGACGCGGGGGAGCTGGACGCCTACCTGAGGCTCCTCAGCGAGAGGATTGGCAAGCCTGTCTCCGACACCAACCCGATCATCGACGCCGCCCTGCCCGACGGGTCGCGTATCAACATCATCTACAGCGACGACGTCAGCAAGGAGGGGGCGTCCTTCACCATCAGGAAGTTCGCGGAGGAGCCCCTGACCGTCACCCAGCTCGTCGACTGGGGGACGTTGAGCCCCGAAATGGCAGCGTACATGTGGATGGCGCTGGAATACTCGATGAACGTGATAATCTCCGGGGAGACCGCGTCCGGCAAGACGACGAGCCTGAACTCGATGCTGTCGTTCATCAATCACAATTTCAAGATCTACACGGCGGAGGACACACCGGAGGTGGTCGTTCCGCACAACGTCTGGCAGAGGCTGATCACCAGGGAGGCGGGCCCCGAGGAAGCCCGTGTCGAGCTCTTCGACCTCATCAAGGCGGCCCTGAGGTCACGTCCCGATTACATCGTTGTGGGTGAGATCAGGGGCCGCGAAGGAAACGTCGCGTTCCAGGCCATGCAGACCGGCCATCCGGTCATATCGACGTTCCATGCGTCCTCCATCAGCAAGCTGATACAGAGGTTCACCGGCGACCCGATCAACGTCCCCATCAGGTTCATCGACAACCTGAACATCGCGCTGTTCCAGCTCCTGATCTACGAGCGCGGCCGCATCACGAGGAGGGTGAGCACCCTCGAGGAGATCCTCAGGTTCTCGCCGGCGAAGGGCGGAGTGCTCACGAGGACGGTCTTCCAGTGGGATCCCGTGGAGGACGTCCACAGGTTCAGGGGAAGGTTCAACAGCCACATCCTCGAGAACCTTATCGCGCCCAAGATGGGTCTAGCCGACATCAGGGAGATCTACACCGTCCTCGACAGGAGGGCGGAGATCATCTCGCGGATGGTCGAGAGGCGGATGTTCGGGTACAGGCAGGTGAACGCCATCTTCCGGAGGTACTACCAGAAGGGTCTGGAAGGACTTCCAGACTACCTGAGGTGACCCGATGCAGTTCAGGACGGCATACACGACCTTCGGGACGACGCCGGGCGCTTACCTTCTCAGGTTCGCACTGCCGGCGGTCCTCGGGGCCCTGGCCGCCATCGTCCTCATCGCTCTTTACGTTCCCTGGATCACACTGCTCATCTTCGTACTTCTGACGGGTGTCATAGCGATATCAGTGGTCTTCGTCGCCCTGTACCCGGTGATCGTCTACCAGAGGAAGGGGCGGGAGATAGACGAGGAGATGCACCTCTTCATCACGCGGATGGGAGTTATCACGAGCCAGGAGATCCCGCGAATGACGTTCGTCGAACTCCTCCACGGGATGGAGGAGTACGAGGTCATGGGGAACGAGATCGCCAAGATATTCCACCTTGTCAAGACCTGGAGGCTTACGCTCTCGGAGGCTGCGCGCCAGGTCTCGGAACAGACACCGTCAAAACTGCTCGCGGACTTCCTCGAGAGGTTCGCCTTCTCCATCGAGGGGGGCCAGTCGGAATCGGAGTTCTTCTCCAACGAGCAGGACGTCGTGCTGGACCAGTATGCGATCAGGTACGAGGGCGTCCTCCGGGACATGGACCTGATGAAGGAGATCTACGTCGCGATGATCATCGCGGCCATGTTCGTGATCGCGATCGTCGCATTCCTCCCCATCCTCACGGGCAGGAGCGTCACTTCGTTGATGGCGCTTGCCCTCTTCCTGTTCACCGTCATTGAGATCGGGTTCGTGTACGTCGCCAGCGCGTCCCTGCCCATGGAATCGGTCTGGCACAAGACCGGGATCAAGAACGACGCCGAGCGGAGGATCCAGACTGCGCTCGTGGCAGCGGTCGTCGCCACGGTGGCACTGAGCCTCGCCCTCATCGCGTTCGGCCTGAGCGACATGGGTCGGGGCATGGGGATGTGGTCCTACCGTTCCTGGCCGATCATCGCGGCCATCGGCCTCACCCCGCTGGCGTATCCCGGATACATCACGCAGGTGGAGGAGGACAAGATCAGGCGAAGGGACGACAACTATCCTGCCTTCATGAGGACGTTGGGCTCCACCGCCGAGGCGAGGTCCATCGCCGCCACGCAGGCGCTGAGGAAGCTTTCGATGCACAACTTCGGGCCGCTGACGGCGAACATCAAGGCGCTGTCGAAACGGCTGTCCACGGGCATCGACGCCCGGACCTCGTGGCGGCACTTCGGCGCGGAGACCGGAAGCGACCTCATCTCGAAGTTCAGCGACATGTATGTCGAAGGGTTCCGTGCCGGCGGGCGGTCCAAGGGCATGACGAACCTGATCAGCAAGAACTTCGTCAGGATCCTCGGTCTGAGGAAGAAGAGGTACCAGTCCGCGGGGGACCTCACAGGCATGCTCTACGGCCTCATGATCGCGGTGGCCTTCGCGATGTACATCACCGTCGAGATACTGGAGCGGGTCCAGGACATCTGGGCGGACCTCTCCACGCCGGTGGGTTTCGAGTCGGTAACTGTACTGGAGTACAACTTCTTCAACGTCAACGCCATGGCGATAATCATCCTGATCCTGGTGGTGGTCCACGCCCTCATCTCCGCCATCCTTCTGAGCATCCTGAGCGGCGGGCACAAGGTAGGGTCGCTGGTCCACTTCGTCGCCATGGTCTGGACAGGGGCCATCGTGTCTGTCATCGTCGCGATGATGATGGAGACTGTGATGCCTGGACTGGGTTGACCGTCGTTCACAATCTTCATATAGGCCAGCATCCTTGCTTTTGACGTGTCCGACGACGTAGCGAAAGCGGAATACCGCGGAGCGGTGATCGCCGAGGGACTGGCGGAGCCGGAGGCGGTTAACAAGTACGACATCGAGAGGGTGTTCGTCACAAAGCCATTCATGCCGATAGACGGAAAGCTGGGTCGCGCACACATCTACTTCATCAACTGTGACGACGAGGGGGTCGAGAAGCTCAGGCCCCACGTCAGGGATGGATGGTACATCCATTTCTGGAACGAGGACGTGATCAAGGTCGTGTTCAACGACAGGACCTTCGACCTGCCCAGGAGGAGGGACTCCAGCTGGGGGAAGGCGGTCCAGCATGGATTGGGCCAGGGGATACCCCGGGAGGGGCTGGACTTCCCCACAGAGAGGGCTCCCTTCCTCAGGATAATGCAGCGGCCGGTCATCAGCCGGCACAGGACGATGACATCCTCGCTCAGGGCACTGCCTGACTTCCTGATAATCGGCGCCCAGAGAGCTGGGACCACCTCGCTCTACAACTATGTCATCCGACACCCGAGGGTGGCTCCAGCGTTCAGGAAGGAGGTCCACTTCTTCGATGAGAACCACTCGAACGGCGAGGGCTGGTACAGGGCCCACTTCCCGCCAAGATCGATCAAGAGGCTCAAGGGATACGTGACAGGCGAGTCAAGTCCGTACTACATGTACCATCCCCTGGCCGCCAAGAGGGTGAAGGCACTGCTGCCGGATGTGAAGCTGATGGCCATCCTCAGAGACCCCGTGGACCGGGCGATCTCCAACTATTACCATCAGGTGAGGAAGGGCTGGGAGCTCCTGCCAATGGACGAGGCTTTCGACAGGGAGGAGGCCCGGATCAAGGGAGAGGCTGGCAGGATAGCAGACGACAGCTCCTACATCAGCATCGACCACAAGCACTATTCATACGTCACGAGAGGGATCTACGCCGACCAGCTCAAGGTCTGGTTCGACCTGTTCCCGCGGAAGAACATACTGGTCCTGAAGAACGAGGACTTCAGCGCCGACCCCGGCAAGGGGATGAAGCGTGTCCTGAGGTTCCTCGGACTGCCCGGTCACGACTTCGGGGAGTTCAGACGGTACAACGTCTCGCACTATCCAGAGATAGACGATGCGCTGAGGTCCAGGCTGAATGAATTCTACGAACCTCACAACAAGCGTCTCTACGACCTCATCGGAGAGGACTTCGGCTGGTGAGCGTAACTACTGCGGTGGATATTGATTGGGTGGATACTGTTGTACCGGTTGTAATGGCGGTGGCTGCGGAGCCCCGGGAGGGGGCGTCTGCGGCTGCTGAAGCGTCGGTGGCTGCATTCCCGGCGGGGGTGGAGCCTGCTGAGCCGGCTGTGCGGTCTGGGCTTGCTCTGGAGGCTTCTTCTTCGACATCACTACGACGAGGACGATGACGACGACGATGCCGATACCGGCCATTGCGATCGTGGTCATCGGGAGGTCGTCGTCGCCCTTATCGCTCGGCTGTGATGGCGGGTTCACGATGGATATTGTGATCGTGTCCGTATCCTCGGCGCCCTCGTTGTCAACAACGGTCAGGGTCACCTCGTAGTCCCCGATCTCGTCGAAGAGTGTGTAGGTAAGGGTCTCGCCGTTGATGTTCGCTCCGTCGATGTTCCAGGTGTATGTCTCGATGTATCCATCCTCGTCCTCGGAGTCGGTCCCATCGAGAATGACGTCATCGCCTAGATAGACCTCCTGGTCCCCGCCCGCGTCGGCGGTTGGCGGCCTGTTGGGCTCGGGACCCGGGATCAGGAAGAAGTTGGCGATGGTCTCGTCCCCAAGTCCGGCTGTATGATTGTACTGATTTTGCGCCTTGTAGTTCAGGTCGGTGGTGACGTTGATGTCGAACAGGAAGTCCTCGTACTTGAAGTCGTAATTGTTGTAGTCCGGAACTCCGAGGTTGATCGAGTATTCTCCGTTCGAATCCGTCGTGTCTGTAAGGCCCATCCCTTCGATCCTGACGGTGGCTCCCTCGATCGCGACCGATCCGGTTTGGTCAGATATCGTACCTGATACGATCGGCAGGATGACGTCCATCTCGACGTCGACGAACACCCACTGGCCGTCCTCCTCGATGACGATGTCGGAAACGGTCTGTTCAATGACGAAGTCCTTCTGATAGCCATCGAGAACGATGGTGTACGAGTCGAGCGGGAGGTTCTGGAACTTGACCGACGCCGCCGATCCGTCGGAGGCGCGCTGCGTCCTCCCGGATTCCTCGTTGACGTATTCGGTCTCCTGCAGGGTTACCGCGACGTCCGCGAGCTTGTCTCCGTAGTTCGAGGTGGTGTTCACCTGGATGTGGCCCTCCTTGGTCTCACCAGGAGGCAGCTTGAAGTCGATCTCGACCTCCTCGCCCTCCCTGACACGAACGACCTTCGTCTTGGTGGCATAGCCCGGTTTGGATGCCGTGACGTTGTAGTAGCCGATGGGGATCTCGACACTGTAATCCCCGTTGGAGTCGGTGTCACCTCTAACGCCAAGGATCGTGCCGTCCTCGGAGTCCTCGAACTCGATGTCGGCGTCTCTCAGGGGTTTCTGTTCGGCCGTATTGTCAGTGACCCGGCCCATTACGGTGCCCTCGGCGCCGGCCTCGAGCGTCCGGTTCACCCATATGGTCTCTCCCTCGGTGACCTCCATCTCGAACTCCTGCTTCTTGAGGCTCTTGTTGAAAGCGAACGTATCCGGCATGATGCGGATCTCTCCGGTGTAGTTCCCACCAGGGACCATCGTCTCGGGAACGATCCCATCCTCGTTGGTATACACCGTGATGTTATCGAGTTCGAATATCTTGAAGTACAGGCCCTCGAGCGGGGTGCCGTCGTAATCTATGTATCCGGTGAAGTTGCCGGGATTCTGCATCTCGTACACTGTGAAGTTGGCCCAGGTCGCAGCTGCGCCCTCCTCGGCCTCGATGTCAGTGTATGCCTCAGGCCAGTGGCCCTGCTTGGATATGTTCACATCGTACGTCCCCTCGGCGACCTCGAGGTCGTATTCGCCGTCGAAGTCGGTCCATACGATGTAGGTCCGGTGGGAGACGGTGCCCTTGCCCTTGAACGTGATCTTGGCATTCTCGACCGGCTGGTCCGTCCGGTTCGTCACGACTCCCTGGATCTCGGCCGGCTTGATCTGCAATATGAAGGTGGACACGCGCTTCAGGGTTCCCCGTGAAATGGTCACCTCCTTGTCCTCGGGGTCCTCGTATCCCTCCGCTCGGCAACGGACCGTGTACTCTCCCGGAGCGACCCCTGTGAAGAAGTAGTAGCCCTTCGGGTCGGTCTCGGTAGTGTACTGGGTCCCGACGAGCTCGACGGTGGCGCCTTCGATGTACTCGTCGTCGCTGTCCTTGGCGAAGCCGTCGCATCCGCCCTGGAAGTAGCGCATGATCCTGGCCATCACCTCGAACCTATCGGATTCGCTGTTGATGCCCTCGAAACCGAACGAGAAGAATACGCTGTTGTAGGTATCACCCTCGTAGCTGGTTCCGCCGATGTCACTTCCGTAATACTCGAAGATCGCATCGGCCTCGGCTTCCCCTCCGACGGTGAGATTGTCGGGATGGTCCTGGTTCCTGGCGCCGTCGCCCTGTCCACCCAGGGAGATGTCCAGGTCGATGTTACCACCTACTGGATGGTTCCGACCTTGCAGGGTCGTCGCGCTCGTGGAAGACTCCGAGAACTCGACCTCCATGTACTTCCTGAGGAACTTCCTCCCCCAGGTGGTCTGATCGGCGTGCTCGGCGATGTCCTTGCCGCTGATGAATAGCGACCTCTTGTCGTCCTCGTCGCCTTCGTCCAGGTAGTCTGTGACGTTGTCGGTCTCGTCCTGAGAGAGGCCGCTGTCTGGTTCCACCCAGATCACGACGGAGTAGAATGACATGTCGCCCGCGGTTATCGGGTCCTCGCGATTGTTGTGGACATTGTAGCTGTAGCCCTCCTCGTCCAGTGCATCCTCGTAATAGCTGGTGACCGAGTCCTTGTTAGTGTCGGCGGCGTCGACGATCAGTATCTGTGCCGCAACACTGGTAGTGGTCTCCTCGGTGTCGTAGATGCTTCCGTTGATCTGAGATGAGGCATTGGATATGACCTCCGCCTTCACGTCCTTGCCTTCAGCGTTCTCCTCCTTCACCTTGAGGAATATATCGGCCATCTCGCCTTCCTCGAGATATATATATTCGATCTCGACACCCATGTCGTTCTCGAACCAGACATCCCAGGCGTTGGGGTTGTAACCTGAATTGTTGAGGTTGTACGTGTCATTGAGGGTTCCGGTGTTCTCGATCTCCATCCAGTACGAAGCCGTCCCTCCCTCGTTGACCGTCCGCTCGTCCTCCTCGCCGTCGGCGAGCTCAAGTCTTACCCCCAGCTCATGAATGACGAAGTCGGTGTTGTTGTCATTGTTATCGTTGCTGGAGGTTTCGACCTCAACCTGGATGTTGTGCTCGTTGTCCCATCCGGTCGGTTCGCGCCCGTACCACTCCGTTGTAACGATGACTGTCTCTCCCGATCCGACAGTGCCGACATCGACGGTCTCGATCAGGGTCCCATCGTCGTAGAACGTGACCTCCATGTTGAAGACCGATGTACCGGGTGTTGTATCCTCCACGTCCACCTTGGCCTTGATCGTGTAGTTGTCGTCTAGGAAACCGTACTCCATCCTTCCGGTCTCGTTGATGCACCTGATCTCGTCCACTTCCACCACCGGGTTGAAGAAATCGGCCTCTGCGGTGCCGCCGAGGACCATCAGGAAAATGATTATCGCTCCCACTGCCAGACACAGTTGCTGGATGGTAGGTTTCGTCATCGTTACCACTCCGTCGTCAATGTCAGTTCTGATATATATAAGAGTTTTATGGAAACCGTTTCAAAGGCTCATGGACCGCTGTCAGACGACTTCGAACGTGTTCCATTGGGGGACTGGCTGTCGACTTTCATCATAATCGGGTCCGGTCGTGACATTTGTAACACCCTGGACCGGACGGTCCGAGAAATCTTAATTAATCAGAACGACCTACCGTCTCCCGCGAGGGGGACATTAGTTGCTCGAACAGGCACCGAACCACTGTCCGTCCTGTCAGAGCGAGACGACGCACATGGTTCACCGTACGGACCTGCACGGCAGCATCGACTGGGTACAATGCCTCAGATGCGGATCCAAACATCAGCCGGTCATGGTCATAGGTGCGCCTCCGGGTTGAGCCATGGATGACAGGCAGAACGATGTCAAAGGTTGTTGGTTAACTCAGCGACGCTTCTTAGGCAGATCGGAGTATCTCATGGCCACGGCGCCCTCCATGTCGAGCGGATCGGTCTCGTCCTCCTCGATCGGCTCCGCCACCCGTCCACTCCCCGAAGGGGACCTCGTCCTCTCGGGACCGATCTCCGGTCCTGGGTCCTCGGGGACCCCTGATCCCTCTCGGACCTCTTCCTCACCATCCGGAGGTGGTCCATCACTTCGCACCATCGGCCTGACGGCGCCGGTGCGCCTCCTCGGCGGCGGGACATCCCGCCTGGGCCTGTGGAAGGGGTCCGGGTCATCCTCGTCCTCGCTTGGCGGTGTCGCTGGCGGACGTTTCCTCTTGGTCCCACCCGAGGGGATCACCCTTCCGAGGATCCCCGACATCCTGTCGGGTGCAACCAGATAACCAAGGGCGATCACCAGGATCGCAACGAGGACGGCGATGAGTACGATGTCGTAGAATATCACGTTGGAGAGGTCCTCGCCCTTCTTGACGCCCACTGTCGCGGCGTTCGTCTCTGTCGGGGTCCCACCGGTTGCCTCGGCCTGGCTGGTTCCGTCGTTCGCCCGGAAGTAGTAGGTATGTACACCCCTGCTCAGATCGGTCGTGAACCTGTAGAGGCCATTGGATGCCTCCTCCTCGCTCAACTTCATCGGCAGTTCCTTCCCGTCGATCACCACCATAATGCTCGCCGGCGGAGCGCCCTCTGGATCGAAGTACCAGACCGTGAAATGGAACCTGGTGTCAGTGTCACCGCTGTTCGGGGTGACGGTGCCGCCGTTCAGCGTCGGAGCGAGGTCCTTGTAGAGGACGATCAGGGTGAAGTTCCTCCAGGTGGTGTTGCCTGAGGGGTCCCTGAGGAAGATCGAGACCGGATAGGCGCCCTCGTTGTCGTTCGTCGGGAGGCCCGTGAGGGTTCCATTGGTCGATATGGAGAGGAAGGTGGCGTTCGTGACCAGACCCCACGTTGTAGTATCGCCGTCGGGGTCAGTTCCGATGTATTCCACCAGGTACGGTTCCGTGGCATTGGTCACCGGGACATCCGTCCCTGCGATGACGGGGGCGTCGTTGATGTTCTCCACGTCGATCACGAAGGGCAGTTCGGCGTATCCGCCGTTCCCGTCGGACACGTTGACCGTCACCTCGAACGCTCCGAAGTCAGCGTCCCCCGGAACGCCCCAGAGGATGCCCGAGTCTTCGTCGATGGTGAGCCACGAGGGGCCCTCGAAGGTCCAGCTCTCCGGGGTGTCCGTCGTGTTGAAGTCGACCCTGTAGAGCTGTTCCTCGACCAACTCGAGAGGGGGATATGGCGTGATGTCCGGAGGGGTGTTCTCGACGATGATGGTGAGCTCGACCGACGCGGACATACCGTATCCGTCGGTGGCCGTCACGTTGGCGGTCCAGGTCCCGACGTCGCTGTTATCCGGAGTGCCGTGTAGCCTCCCGCTGGTAGTATTGAAACCGAGCCAGTCCGAGTCGGACGAGAACTCCCACAACGATACCGGGTCCGAGGACCGGATCATCGCCTCGAAGGGCTCATCCTCCGGAAGCGGCGGGATGTATGGGATCGAGAGGACCGGGGGTGCATTGATCACCTCGAGTGTGAAGTTGAGGTAGTCGGACGCCCCGAAGCCGTCCTTCACTGACATGTTGATGTAGTAGGTGCCTATCACGAGCTCGCCCGGGGTCCCGTAGACTGAGTTCACCGTGGTGTTGTAGGTCAGCCAGTAGGCGTCGGTCCAGACCCTCCAGACGGTGTTCTCGCCGTCGTCGGTCGACCTAAGCGCAAGACCGAACGGAAGGCCTTCGATCGTCGTGTTGATCGGTTCCGTCAGGATCACTGGGTCCGTGTTGAATACCTGAAGGATGAACTCGTGGGTGGCCCTGCCTCCCTTTCCGTCCTTGAGGGTTATGGTCACGTTGGTGTCGTTGACGTCGTCGTTCGTGGGGGTACCGGACATGAGTCCGGTCGCGGGATCGATGTACAGCCATGGAGGCCCTACGAGCTCCCAGCCGATGGGTCCGCCGTCGGAGGAGACCATCTGGAAGTAGTAGAGGTCCTTCTCCCATGCGAAGCCCGGCGGGGTGGAGAGTATCTCGGGGTCGGTGTTCCTGACGTCGACCGTGAAGTTCAGCCAATCCTTTCCTCCATTTCCGTCGTCGACGATCAGTGTGAACTGCCAAAGTGCGACGTACTCGTTGCCGGGGACGCCGTAGAGGCTGCCGGTCCCGTTGACCTCGAGCCAGTCGGTGAGGGATATCAGCTCCCATTCGACCCATGGGTCGTCGGACGAGTTCATATCGAACGAATAGACGTCGTCCTCGAGGACCAGCGCAGGCGGGGTATTGTGGATGACTGGAGGCGTATTGGTGACGGTCAGGTTGAACACGTATGTCACCCTTGCGCCCTTCCGGTCCCCCGCGGTGATGTTGATGGTCCATTTGCCGACGTCACGGTTCTTCGGTATCCCGCTCAGTACGCCGCTGTCGGTAAGGTTCAGCCATTCCTTGGATGTGTCGAGCCGCCACCATCCACCTGGATCTGACGAGTTGAACCAGGCGTTGAACTGTTCTCCCTCCGCGACCGTTGAAACGTGCTCGGCGGCGATCTCCGGAGGTCTGTTGATGACCCACAGATCGTACTGGAGCGTGCCGGAACCGCCATGACGATCGAATACCGTTACCGTAATGGTATGATTCCCGACGTCATCGTTGATCGGGATCCCGTACAGGGTCCCGTTGGCGTCGAGGTTCAGCCAGGATGGACCTGAGTAGGTCCAGAAGTCCACCGGATCGGAGGACGACAGGTTGAACATGTAGTGGGAGTCCTCGTAGGTGCTGTTCGGCGGAGTGCCGAGGACCACGGGATCGGTGTTAAGCACCCTGAGGGTGACGTTCACCCTGCTCGCCGCGCCCCAGGTGTCGTTGACCGTGAGGTCGAAGTAGTAGTCGCCTACGTCGTCGTCGTCAGCGCGGCCGCTGATCGTGAGGTCAAGGTCACTGAGCCATACGGCGTCCGTGACCATGGTCACGGTCGTCCCGGGTCCCTTGTCCGTGAAGTTCAGGGTGTACGAGAAGTCATCGTCCTCGAAAGCGATGATCGGGTCGTGCAGACTAATCACGGGTGCGAGGTTGAAGACCTGGAGTGTGAAGTTGCTGAAATCAATGGCGCCGTGGATATCCTCGACGGAGATGTTCACAGTCCAGTTGCCCACGTCCCAGTTGTCCGGGACTCCGAAAATCTCGCCGCTGGTCGTGTTGATGTCGAGGAAGTCCGCATCCGTCCATAGGGTCCATTCCGGACCGGGGTCGTCGGTGCTGTCGTAATCGTTGTAGTAGTACTCGTCCTGATCGACCGACAGGACGTCGGTCGTCAGTATCATCAGCGGGGTGTTCAGGACGTCCAGATCGAACTCCCGATGGTCTGACCCTCCGTTCCCGTCGTAGACGGAGATGTTGACCGAGTAGACCCCGACGTCGGTGTTGTTGGGCGTGCCGAAGAGATATGTGCCGTTCTGTTCGAAGTCGAGCCATGACGCGTTGGTCGTGAAGGTCCAGAAGGCCCCGATCTCGGGGGGCGATACGTAATAAGTGACGTTGTAGGCGATGTCCTCGTACGCGGTGGTCTCATCGGCATTGCCTATGACCGGAGGGGTGTTGTTGACCGTCAGGATGAAGGAGCGCGTATCGTTGCCGAAGTTCCCGTCATCGATGCTGATGTTGACGTTGAACCAACCGACATGCCTGTTGTCAGGCGTGCCCCAGAGGGTCTGGTTCCATTCGGACCAGATCATCCAGGTGGCGTTGGTGTCGATCGTCCACGAGACCTCGTCGGCGTTCCCGTCGTCGTAGGTATATCGTGACTCGTATGGCGAATCCTCGTCGACCCACAGGGTGTCGTTGCCCTCTATCGCCGGCGGAACGTTCAGCATGCCCCTCGCCCTGACGGGTCCTCCGAAGGATACGTAGAGCCAGTTCCCCCACCGGGCCGCGATGCGAGCGGCGTCCTCGTCGGAGCCGTATACCGGGGTCACGTTCCCGAGGAAATGACCTGTGGAACCTCCCGTCTCCAGGAGGGGGACCATTATACCTGTCGAGTCCAGGGTGGTGGTCACCCGCGCCCAGACGACGTCACGGTTCGGACCCCCCGAACCTCCGGTGGCGTTGATCATCACAGGCTGGTCCATCCTCAGGAAGAAGGCCTTCGGTCGCGAGATGTTCTTGTGAAGCGTGAGGTCGGATATGAACGGCTGGATGTTCATGGCGTATTCGACGATCTCGACCACCCCGGTCCTGCTCGAAGGTCCCGTTGCGTTGGGCGCCGAGACCACGGCGTCCTTCAGTCCGTCCAGGTCCATGTCGCCACTGACTATCGACCAGCCGTAGAGTGACTCGGAGGTCCCGTTGACGATCGTCGAGTTGGGGAGGTCGCCCTCCGTCCCGTTGGGAAGGAATGCGAACGATGGATCGATCGTGTCGTTGCCCGGGGATCCGACGATCAGGCCCCTGACGAGGTCCCTGTCGTAGATGTCCATTGCTACGCTCCATCCGGTGCGTGTCCCCGGGTCCCCCTCCACCTCGATGTCTGCGCGATGGGGCTCTATCCTTCGCCCCCAGCCCTGGCGGCCGCGGAACATGTACGCGCCGTCCAGACCGGGGGCGCCAATGAGTATGTCCCCGAGCTCGTCGCCGTCGGCGTCGAAGCCGGCAGAGAGCGACCAGCCGAGATGGGCCCCGGCAGTGCCACCGAGGAAGGATGCGTTGAGCGTGTTTACCCTGATGTTCAGCTTCCAGCTGGAGGTCCGTCCGAACGCGATGTAGACCATGCCCTCCTCGAACTCGCTCCTGGTATGGTAGGGTGCGCCGATGAGGATATCGGACATCCCGTCGCCGTTGACATCGCCACACGTGACGTTCAGCCCGACCCGCTGGCCCAGAGCGGTACCGACGTAGGATGCGTCGGCATTGTAGAGGCTCTTCTCCATGTTCCAGCTGCCGGACTTGCCATGGATTATGTAGACCGCACCGCTGTTGGCGCCGTCGTCCCCGTCCTCGCGGGGGGTCCCGATGATCACGTCGTCGTAGCGGTCGCCGTTCACGTCCCCGCAGGCCAGTGCCATGCCGATCCGGTCGCTGTTGTCCTTGCCGATGAACGAACCGTTCGCCTCGGACAGGGAGTTCTGGGTCGTGAAGTTCCTTCGGCCGAAGATCACGTAGACCTGGCCAGAGTTCGGAAGGTTGTCGTCGTTTCCCGGGCTTCCGACGATGATGTCGTCGTATCCATCCCCGTTGACGTCGCCGGCTGCCAGGGCGAACCCGGCCCTGTCGTACTCCTCCTCGCCGATGTAGGAGCCGTTGGCATCGCCAGTGTCCAGGTCGCCGGAGAACGGACCGAGGAAGATGAACGCAGCTCCGCGGTCGGTGCCCGAGTTGTCGTTGTTGGGAGCTCCGACGACAAGGTCGTCCATTCCGTCACCGTTGAAATCGCCGACCGCCTGGGAGAATCCGAAGAGAGCGTCGGTCTGCGTGCCCTCGATCTCCGTCGCCCCGGCTGACGCGATGCATATGAGAGCGAGCAAGATGATAAGTGGCACCAGTGCCGGGCGGCGCATGCTACGTTAATTGGCTTTTCTTTTATTTATACTCTATATAGGCCATTACACGGAGATTTTTGTGGACCGATGACTACTTTTTGCTCATATCCGAGAATTTCCGGAACCTTGCAGGGGGCACCCTGTCCTGCGGTGTGACGACAAGAGGGGAGGCGATGTAGACCAGTATCAGCACGAAAGCGACGGATATCAGTGCCGACCGGGCCCCTTCCATCGCAATGCCCGCCAACGCCAGGGCGAGCCCGGCAAGGGCCGGTACGGCCAGGAGACCCTGCACCTTGGAATACCTGACGTGGGAGACCATCAGCAGTCCGACCATCGTGGCCACCGGAAGGAAGGCCATGGGTGATATGAGATAGATCGAAGTCACGACGAAGAACGCGTATGCGGGCGTCGGGACACCCCTGAAGAACGGAAGGTCGTAGTCGGTGGACCGGAATCGCATCAGGCGGTACATCCCGAGGAGCATCCCGGCCCCTGAGGCGATGACCGTCAGGAGGTTGATCGCACGGCCGTATGTGTATCCCTGGACCAGCTGCAGGCTGGACCCTGCCGACGGATCGTAATGCCAGGCATAGATGAGGACGGCAGGGGCCATGGTGAAGGAGACCATGTCCGCTATAGAATCGATCTCCTTCCCGACCGTTGTCTCTGCGTTGAGCCAACGGGCGACGGCACCGTCGAGTCCGTCCAAGAGGATGGCGACGAGGATGAGGGCCGCGGCGATCTCGAAGGCCCCGTCTATCGCGTACATGATCGCGAAGACCCCCATGGTCCCGTTGGTGATGGAGAGAATGTCAGGTAGGTCCCTTCTTCCGATCGTGGGATCACCTCTTCCTCGACATGACCCAGGCGTCGCCGAAGTTGCTCTCCTTGCCGGGGTCCTTCGATTCCACGGCGATGGTGTCGATGGCCGCCCTGACCCTCGATCCTGGGGCCACGTTCGGCTCGAACGTCTGGGGTAGGAGCAGGTCGACCCTCGATCCGAACCTGATGAAGCCGATCTTCTCGCCCTTCTTGATCTTGTCGCCCATCCGCATGAAGGGTATAACCCGCCGGGCGAACCCGCCTGTGATCATGGCTACCCCGATCTCGCCGCTCGGTGTGTTCATGGTCAGGACCCACCGCTCGTTGTTCATGCTCTCCGGCTTGTAGGCCAGGTGATGCTTCCCCTTCCTGTGAAGCAGGTTCTTCACGGAACCGTAGATCGGTGCACGAACGACATGGACATTCGTGACGCCCAGATAGATGCTGATGTGGAGTTTTCCGCCCTCGGTCCGGACGAACTTCACCTTGCCGTCGGCCGGGGAGACTATCCCCTTTCCGATGAGCCTCTTGGGGTCCCGGAAGGAGAAGAGAATGAATCCAGCGAGTAGGAACAATGCGATGGAGAGGATCCAGTAGATGAGGATAGGAAGGTAGCCTGTGTACGTCTCGAGCATGTCGATACCCGGAACGAACTCGAGCCGCTCGATGTTCGCGAATATCCCCGTCAGGACCGCGAACGTCAGCGGCAGCGATGCGAAGCGCCACCCGCCCTGCACGATGCCCATGCCCCAGTGAGGGATTGAAATCTATTTATAATTGCGGTCTGCCGTCGCTTATATAGCCAGATCGCTGACCGTCGGTACTCCCACCGTTACAGGTGAGGCAAGGTCCTGACGGACAACATGTGGGGAGCACCAACAGAGGTTCGACCGTCCTGCACTCCCGATACGCGTTGCTGACCAATTGACGTGTCAGCGAGCGCGTTCGCCACTGGGCTGTATCACAAACCAAGGGCGGCCCTCGTGTTCTCCCTCGTTTGTTCGACCGATCCGCTGCTGTCGATCTCGCGGACGAGGTCGTCCCTGGTGTAGAACGCGATGAGAGGTTCGGTCTTCTCCCTGTAGGTCGCGAACCTCTGGGCTATGGTCTCCGGCTGGTCGTCGTCGCGCTGGATCAGGTCACCTCCGCAGCTGTCGCAGACCCCGTTGGTCTGAGGCGGGTTGTTGTCGACGTTGAACACCGCGCCGCAGGACGGGCACACGCGCCGGCCCGAGAGGCGCTTGACTATCACGTCCTCGGGAACGACGATGTTGAGGACCACATCGATGCCGGTGACCGTCGAGAGTGCCTCGGCCTGATCGAGGGTCCTCGGGAAACCGTCGAGGATGAATCCGGTCTGGCAGTCGTCACGGGCAAGACGCTCGCGCATCATCCCGATGACGAGGTCGTCGGGAACGAGTCCTCCAGCATCCATGAAGGTCTTGGCCTGGATGCCCAGATCGGTCCCTCCAGCCACGTTCTCCCGGAGGAGGTCGCCCGCTGACAGGTGCGGTACGTTCAGAGTGTCCGACAGCATCTTCGCAGCGGTTCCCTTGCCGGCGCCAGGGGCGCCCAGAAGCACGATCCTCATGGTTGTCACCGTTCGCACCCATGTGGGACGCGCTTATAACACTTCCGACCGCAATCCTTATATCCGTTTCAGGGGAAATCGGGTCATGCGTTCGTGCCTGCTGATCGCCGTCATGCTCCTTGCCGTGCCAGTAATGGCCCCGGCCGCCTCCGGAGCGGACGTGAGGATGAGCTTCACGGTCAGCGACGGCGACAGCATGTTCTACACTGCGGACCTGGAGAACGCGTCGATGCCGGGCCGTTTGGTCATAGCCTACGACATACTGAACAACACGCTCTATGTCAAGGAAGTGAACGTCGCGAACATCACCATCTACCTGGGAGGTGTCTTCGCCGACCTGACCGAGATAATGGCCCAGGGTGTGGCCAGATACCTCGACGCCATCGGGAGTCTGAAGATCGAGTTCGTGGGGAACGGCACCAACAGATACGCCATCGTCGGTGTCCCGGAGGTCTTCAGCGCCTATCTCGACGGAGAGGTCTGGTCGGATTACAAGTACAGCAATGGAACGGTGAGGTTCACCCTCGACATGTCGGAGCACGACGTCGAGCTCATGTTCGATCCCGAGGACGAACTGAGCCTGCTGTTCGTGTTCATAATCGCGATGGTCTTCATCGGTGCTGTCGGGATCGCGGCGATAGTGAACGGACGTCTCAACCAGAAGTGATCAGGCGATCTCCCCGCCCATGAAGTTCGTCATCCCGCGCATGTTCTCGAGGAAGATATCGACCTCTTCGACGGTATTGTAGACGTAGAACGAGGCCCTGGCAGTGCCCGTTATCCCCTTGTCGGAAACGGAGTCGAACCACGTGTTGACGCAGTGCTGGCCCGACCGGATCATGATGTTCCCGATGTCATCTAGGAGTATCGCGATGTCGTGGGGGTTCATGCCCTCGACGTTGAACGAGATTATCCCGGCGCGGAGAGCAGGGTCCGCCGGCGGGACGATGGAGATCCCCTCGATATCGAGGAGGCCCTCGGTCGCCCTGGTGTTGAGGAGACGTTCGTGCTCCTCTATCGTCTCGGGGCCGACCTTCATCAGGTAGTCCACCGCCGCCTTCGAGGCGATTATGCCAGCGTAGTCCTGGAGTCCGCCCTCTAACCTGTCCGGCAGGTCCGCGGGCTCGTAGCCGGAATAGGAGGCGCTGGTGACCGTACCGCCGCCGGGGCAAAGCGCTTCCAGCTGTGTCAGGTATTCCTCCTTTCCGAGGAGTACGCCGACCCCGGTCGGGCCGAGCATCTTGTGGACGGACAGTGCGTAGAGGTCGACGTCGCACTTGCCCAGGTCCACCCGCCTGTGGGGTGCTCCCTGTGCACCATCCACCAGTACCGGGACATCGTTCTCGTGTGCCAGCTTGACCACGTCGTCCAGGGGGATCGTGTAACCGTTCAGGTTCGATGTGTGAGTGACCGAGACCATAGCCGCGCCCTTCGATATCTCCTCTGCGAAGGGCTCGATGTCGAAGGTGAGGTCCTCCGCAGGAGGTACCGGGACCACCTCGATCCCCTTCAACCGGGACATCTGGAGCCACGGGATGATGTTGGAATTGTGCTCGTAGCCGGTCGTAAGCACCCTATCGCCCTTCTCGAACGGATACCCCTTGGCGACGAGGTTGATGGCCTCGGTGGTGTTCTTCGTGAAGATGACCTCGTGGGGTTCGCGACCGAAGGTGCTGGCGAAGGTGTCCCTCGACTCCTGGACCTTGACGGTCACCTCCATGCCGGCTTCGTGGACGCTCCTTCCACCGCATACAGGATAGTCGTTGTAGTACTCCATCAGCGCGTCGATGACCTGCCTCGGCTTCAGGGTCATGCATGCGTTGTCGAAATAGATCGGAGTAGGGTCCCTCTGCAGGAACGGGAAATCTGCCCGAATGGAGTCGTTCATGGGGTCACCAAGGAAAGTGAAAGGTCCGGTCTTTTATCATGTTTCCGCCTGCAGGGGACGGCCGCAAGGCTGCATGTTATCGAATATCGACCGGTCACGCTATGACCGGGATAGGGCTGTCACTGGCCGATCATGTAGACGGCGATTATGGCTCCCATGACTGCTTCACCAACAAGGAGACCTGTGGCTATCATGTAGGTCTCCAGGAGCTTCATCGTCTTCTTCCTCTCGTCCCATCCCTCGGCCTTTGCAGTGGGTTCGAGGTAGTGCTTCTCCCACAGGTCCCTCGCGCCGCCGCCGACAAGGAACGGCAGGGTGACCTGGATCGGAAGGTACATTCCGAGTCCGAACGCGGTCCCCATGCCTGTCAGCAGTTCCATGAAAATGCCGATACAGATGCCTAGCCCGAATATCGACCACTGGACCTTGCCGCCCATGACGATCTGGGTGAAGGTCGCGAAGGCGTGGGCCTGGGGTGCGGCCAGCTCGATGTCGCCGTCCACGAGACCCTTGGAGAATATCGTCGCGAACGTGGCCGCGATGATCGTTCCGAATGCGATCCCGGTCATCTCGCCGCGCATCAGGTGAGCGGGTCTGGTACCGCAGTACAGCCCGACCTTGAAGTCGTAGGTGATGTCGCTGGAGAGTGAGATCGAAGTGCCGAATATCGTGGTGCCGAACAGCGCCATGATGGCGGTGGTCTTCGAGTCGGTGCCGAGTGCAGTGAATACACCGACCAGTAGCAACAGGGTGATGAAACTGGTTCCAGAGACCGGTGTGATCCCGACCTCTCCGGCAACCTTGATGGCGATAGCGCCAAGGATGAACGTCACGATGACCAGGACTATGCTGAAGGCCGCCGATTGCATGACCGGGAAACCACCAGCGACGAACACGAAGGTCATCGCAACCAGCACGAAGCCCGCATAGATCGGGATGTGGGTGACGGGCCACTCGTACCAGCCCTTGCCGGGGGAGAAGTCCTTCCTGGCGACGCCGTCGCCGCCCTTGACGAGGCCCTGGATGTCCGCGGTCGCGGTCTTGAAGGTCGGGGCCATCTTCAGCAGGCCGGTGAAACCGCCTCCGAGGATCGCGCCTATCGCCATGACCCTTGCGACGCGTCCGTAGGCGAAGTAAGCGGCAGTTGCGTTGACGGTTCCCAGTTTATCGGGGAAATAGGCAGGTGCTATGAACCCTTCGGACGCCGGGTTCGAGCCGGGGACGATGGGCACGTATGCTGGTACGTCCATCCCGACAGCCAGGGGCACGATGACATACCATGTGAAGAGTGTCCCGAGGCTGACCAGGAATGCGGTCCTGAACTTCATGAACCAGCCGATCGCGAGCTGGATACCGGTCAGTTCATAGCCCAGATGGGTGTATCTCGAGATGTCGGCGTCGTCCGCCACCTTGATCTCACCGTTGTGATAGTGGGGATTCCCGTGGAAGGCTTCCGAAAGTACGGAATTGTCGTTCGAATGGAACGGGAAGTCCCGAAGGAACGTGAAGAAAGCCATTCCTCCGCCGACCATGGTTACTATCCTGAGCGATCGTCTTGCCTCGTCCGATGAACCGGCGGAGAGATCGTTGGTGATGTCCATCAGCTTCACGGCGGCCTGGAAACCGGGCATGGGGAGGGGATCCTCCACGAGCCAAATACGCCTGAAGATGATGAAGTACATGATGCCGAGCAGGGCGCCGAGCACTGCGGCCATGTAGGCGATGGCGAGGGGCGGGATATCTCCCTCCGATATGAACGTCCCGACGCCGCCTGGCTTCAGATAGCCCGCGGTAACTGGATTGTCCGCAGCGGCGTATGCCAAGAGGAAGATCGCCGGGTAGGTGAAGACGAAGCCTGTACATGTCCTGTCAGCGCCAGTGGCCGTCCCCGCGGTCATGTTGACCTCGGTGGGGCTCCACTTGAGGGCCATTCCCATGAGGTATGCCATGTACCATGCGCCGCCGGTGATGAGACCGATCTTCAGACCGACGTACTGGTTGATCATGGCGAAGGCCATGCCGATCACCAGACCGAGACCTATCTTTGGCCAGTTCCACTTGCTCCTCTCGAAGCCCGAGGTCCTGTTCTTCTCGTCGAGGTACTCCTCGAGGACCTCGGTGTTCATGTTCGAGAACATCTCGATGTCGAAGTGCTCGAGCGTCCCGTCCTCGATCTTCTTGAGTCCCTCGGGGGTTGGCGGCTGGCGGTAGCTAGATCTACGGACCTGTCCCAATCTATCCCTCCATCCCGTATCACGGTACCATATTTTAAGATTGGGGGAGAGGCAGGGGTCCCAGACCGGGGATCCAGGGGCGAATTCCTTGCTTGATGAGGGCTTCCTGCAATTACGTTTAAGTAGAGTCCTCCTGAATATCGGGGCGATGGACGTGGAGAGGGTCCGCGAACTGACCGGGAAGGGTCCTGCGCTAGTGCTCATGCACACCCAGGCAGACCCAGATGCGCTGGCGAGCGCGTGGCTCATCTCACGGATATTCGAGGATAGCACCATCGGTTCGTTCGGCGACCTCGGGAACACGGCAAAGGAGATGGCCGCGAACCTGGGTATCGATTACACCATCGACCCGGACCCGGATGGCTACGAGGTCATCGTCGTGGTCGATGCGAGCACTCCCGAGATGCTGACGCCGGACAGGACCATCACCCCCGACCTCGTGATAGACCACCACCGCCCTCAGGACGGGTGGAAGGACGCCGTCCACATCCAGGACGAGGACAGACCGTCATGCGTCGAGGTCGTCCTCAGGATACTTGACGAGATGGATGTCACGCTCTCGCCAGAGGACTCTAGGATAGCACTGGCCGGGATCCTCGCCGACACGGCGCGGTTCCGGTTCGCGGACGCGGGATCGCTCAGGACCGCGGCCGACCTCATGGACGCGGGAGGCGACATCACCGGTGCGCTCGCACTGGTGGAGACCGACCACTACTTCGATGTGTCGAGGAGGATAGCGCTCCTTCGGACACTCCAGAGGACCAGGGTCGAGAGGGAGGGTGACAGGGTCATCGCGATGTCCCGGATATCCGCCTACGAGGGCGGCGCCGCCAGGATACTGATCCACGCCGGAGCCGACGTCGCGATCGTTTCCTCGAACAAGAAGAACGGCGGCGGCAGGATAAGCGCCAGGGCGAGGCCCGAGGTCGTCGACGGCGACCTCCATCTGGGGATGATCCTGGAGGAGGTCGGAAAGGACGTCGGCGGCTGGGGGGGAGGCCACGCCGGAGCCGCTGGATTGAACGCCCCCGATAACATGATCGAGGAGGCCGTGGAGGCCGTCCTAGCTAGAGTGAGAGACCATTTCAACGGAGCGAGGTGAAGAAGGATGAGCATGAGACCGCCCGAGGATGCCGTTGCCACGATCGACAGGTTCCTGAGGGACAACCTGGAGACGTCGGGGAGCAAAGGGGTCGCCGTCGCAGTGAGCGGCGGACTGGACTCAGCCGTCGTGCTGAAACTGGCCGCCGACTCGCTCGGTGCCGACAGGACCAAGGCATTGCTGATGCCCGAGACCCTCGACGACAGCTCGGAGGAGGGAGTTCATATGGCGGACGCCAGGACCCTGTGCGAGGAGCTCGGGGTCGCTTACACCGTCGTCCCGATAGGGGGAATCGTCGAGGTCGCTGCAGGACCGATGGCGTCCTCTGGACCCGTGACGATGGCCAACCTCAAGGCGAGGATCAGGATGAGCCTGCTCTACGCGCTGGCGAACGAGGAGGACCGCCTCGTCCTCGGAACCTCGAACAAGACGGAGCTCCTCGTCGGTTACTTCACGAAATGGGGGGACGGAGGGTCGGACTACCTCCCCATCGGGGACCTATACAAATCGCAGGTGCGTGTGCTTGCCGAAGAGATCGGCGTGCCCGCCTCCTTCATCGAAAAGGCGCCGACGGCAGGATTGCTTCCGGGCCAGTGCGACGAGGACGACCTCGGTATCGACTACGGGACCCTCGACCGGATCCTCCGCGGACTGGAGATGCGCCTTGATGACGAGACGATATCATCCCGCGAGGACATCCCTGTGGACGAGGTGAAGAGGGTCCGGGATATGGTCCGGGGGTCCGCCCACAAGAGGAGGATGCCCCTGGTCCTGAAGCTCGGGCCGAGGACGCCCGGATACGACTGGAGGGAATGAATGGCCCTTGCGGACGAGATCAAGCTGCTGCTGCTCGTCAACGCGACGAAGCATGACGGCAAGGCACAGCCGAAGGCCGTCCTGGGTGCTATCCTGGGAGACCACCCGGAACTGCGTTCGGACGTGGAGACCGTGATGGAACTGGCAACCCGGCTGGCCGAGGGTGTCAACGCCATGACCACGGACCAGCAGCTCGCCGCTCTCGAGGACCTCGGCTACGAAGCGCCCGAGAGGCAGGTGCAGAAGGGACTCCCTCCACTGCTCGATGGCTCCGGAAAGGAATGGGAAGGAGAGGTGGTCATGCGCTTCGCTCCCGGCCCGTCCGGTCCGCTCCACCTCGGACACACCAGGGCACTGATCCTCAATGACGAATACGTCAAACGCTACGGAGGCAGGATGGTCCTCAGGATCGAGGACACGAATCCTACCAACATCCTACCAGAAGCCTACGTGATGATCGAGGAGGACGCCGAGTGGCTCGGCGTAGAGGTCACCGAGGTCGTCGCACAGAGCGACCGGATGGAGACCTACTACGGACACGCCAAATTGCTCCTCGAGATGGGCGCCGCCTACGTCTGCACCTGTCCGGTGGAGGAATGGCGTGAGAAGAAGGCTGCATCGGTCGCGTGCGAGCACCGGGACACGGACGGCACCGGCGACTGGAAGAGGATGCTCGACGGGACCTTCTCGCCGGGTGAGGCCTCCCTCGTGGTCAAGACGGACCTCGAACACAAGAACCCTGCAGTAAGGGACTTCGTCGCGATGAGGATAGTGGAGGACCCCCATCCGCGATCGGGGGATAAATACCGGGTCTATCCAACGTACAACTTCGCAGTGGCGGTGGACGATCACCTGATGGGCATGACGCACATCCTCCGGGGCAAGGACCACCTCAACAACACGATCAGACAGCAGTACGTCTACAGGCACTTCGGATGGCCCGAACCGGTATTCAAGCACTACGGCTGGGTCAAGATCGACGGCGCCGTACTGAAGACGTCCACGATCAAGGAGGCCATAGCCGCCGACGCCTATTCCGGCTGGGACGACGTCCGGCTCGGGACACTGAAGACCATGAAGGCGAGGGGCATACAGCCCGAGGCCATCCGGGAGACCTGGAAGGAGGTCGGGACCAACGAGGTCGATATCGTATTCTCCTGGAAGAACCTCTTCGCCCAGAACAAGAAGGCCGTGGACGACGACGCCATGAGGTTGTTCTTCTCCGCGGACCCAGTGAGACTCGATATAGCCACCGATGAGGCATTGACATTGAAAGCGCCGGTCCAGCCGAACCATCCGGACCGGGGGTTCCGCGAGTACGGGATCGAACCAAGGGACGGGACCATAAGTGCATACCTGCCGGGTGGCGAGGTGCCTGAGAGCGGTGTGCTCAGGCTCAAGGACCTCTGCAACGTGGAACTGGAGCCAGGTGACACGACGGTCAGGAAAGGGGTTTACATCGGCAACGATATCTCGGTTCTGAAGAAGGGTGCGCCGATGGTCCAGGCTGTTCCGGAGACGATCGCGGTACCCTGCGAGGTCCGGATGCCGGACGGCGCGGTCCTCAAGGGCTTCATTGAGAACGGCGTGCAGAAGATCGAGCCGATGACCGTGGTCCAGCTGGAACGTTTCGGGTTCGTGAACGTCGTCGAGGTAGGCGACAGGGTGGTCTGCAACTTCGCTCACAAGTGACCGGGACCATTCCACAGACCAAAATCTACTTTATCCGAATGAGCCATGCCCAGGTGAGGGACCATGGCTCTGAGACGTGTCGATGCAATGTTCAAATTGACCAGCAGGAAGATGATGGAGGTCGGGACGATCTTCATCGTTACCATCGCATTCATCTTCGTAGTGTTGATATGGGGGCCGTTCGCGAGGTTCGGCCCTTCCGAATCGGCGGAAATCTGCTTCATGTTCCTGCTACTGGGTGCCGTCCTGTTCGTTGTACTGGTGATCGGTCTCGTGAAGGCCGGATGGGAATCCATGAGGCCGATGACGAAGGGGTGGTGGTCCACGACGTACCATACCCAACGATCGTACCCCATGTTGGGATTTGCTCTAGTGGTGATGGTCGTCGTGATAATGATATCGATCCCATGGCGTGACGGCGATATCACCATGATGCTCCTGAACCTGACGACCCTGCTGGTGAGCCTGGCCGTTGCCCTCTACCAGTACAACAACATGCGGAAGTTCCCCGCGCTGGCCACGACAACGAAGATGCCGCGGTCCGAGACCGAGGAGGTCGTCGAGAGGGTGATCAGGGCGTCCGGGCGCAACCACCACATCGGTCGGAAGATGGCCCATCAGTACGGAAGGATGAAGAGGTTCATCATCGACGACGGGACCGAGGTCCGGGTCTCGAAGGGAAGAGGTCTGAAGGAGATCCGGTCATTCGTTTTGGTCGGTCCTTACAACAAGGAGCACGGAAAAAAGGTCAAGAAGCTGGCCAACCGTCTTGACAGGGATTTCAAGATGTTGAAATGAGGATTAGCCTTTAAAGATGGATTCATGACGTGAGGTGTAAACCAGGATTGCACCACCTATCCCGACAATTGGCGCAATACATGTGAATAGGCATATACTAAGGAAAGCTGCAGTGAAGAACATTAGGTAAATGGCGGGAATGAACACTAACCATATAGCGAAACGCATATACGCCCATCCCCAATGCTTCCGTTCGAATATAGCAATCCCAGCGTAGATCGCTAATAAGGAAGGACCTCCGACTACTAATCCGATAAAGATAGCTATTCCCGCAACACTAGCAGGATCTACACCAAATCCTGATAAGGATGAAGATGCGAAAATCGCGAGGAATGTAAACATTAATCCGATCGCACCACCAATCATCATCAGTACGGTTAATATGACCATTCCGACAGGGAGATTGTAGGCCTCTAAGATGATCTTCTCCTTCTCCACATATGGGGTGTGCGCCTGCCTCTTGGCCATCCTGGACTTCTCGGCATCGGTCTTGTACCACTTGGGTGCACTGGCTTTCGGCTTCTTCTTCGGGCGGTACGGGTCCTCGTACTGCTTGTCCTCCCATTCCCTCTGCTGCATGCGGTAGAACTCGTCCGCCGCCATGTTCCTGTCGGGAGGCCGGTGGCTCTGATAGACGTCGTCCTCCCATTTGCCTCCGGAACCCTTGTATCCGCGGCTCTGCGGGGGCGGGGCCCGTCTCGGCTCCCTGCTGGCCTCCCATCGAGCCTCCTCGAACTGGACCTTCTCACGTTCCACTTCGGTCATGCCGCCGTGGTAATAATGGTGCGATCGCGCCCTGTCCTCGTACTCCCGGCGGTATCGCTCCTCCTCCTCGGGGGACCGCTGTGGCTGGAAGTCCCTGTCCCAGTCGGCGTCGGGACCCATCGGTTCGTCACTGGGAGCCCAGTCGCGGTCGTCCCAGTCGGCTCCCCGCCGTTTCTTCCTACGGTCCTGTGGGCGATCGTATTCGTCGTACTCGTACTCGTTATCGTCGCGCCCCCAGTCTACACCCATTGGTGGATGTAAAGGGCTGGAAATATTAAAATCTGTCGCGGGACTGGCTCAGGTATCCCGGGGATAGCAGCGCTTCCTCCGGCCGTCCATCTCTACCCACAACCTGTCTGAGGTGGCGAGCTTGTTGACGTGGTAGGATATCAGCTGTTTGCTGGTCCCGAGTTCGCGGGCGATCTCCGAGATGTCGGAGCCGGGGTTCAGCATCACTGTCTGGAGGATGGAGTCCTCCAGCTCCACGTGTGGATGTGCCGGGGCACCCTGCGGATAGAATAGCCGGGAGCGGCCTTCCCTCTGGGACCGGACCAGGCCCTCCTTCTCGAGGACCCTGAGGTGGTACATGACCGTACTTCGCGAGTCTCCGAGCTCGTCGACGATCGACCCGAGTGACATGCCCGGCTCCTCCTCGAGCTTGTTCAGGATGTCATGCCTGGCCTTGTGTCCGACGATATCGGCCTTCTTCAAACGTGTATAGTACGGGGGAACGACCGGTGGGAGCTTCTTCATGGCTGCCCATGAGGCGTAGCCGATCCCGATGGCTGCTGCAGCCGCTCCAGTGGTGACAGCGGCCAGCATCATCATGTCATTTGGGCTGGAATCATGGCTCTCGTCGCCCGGTATGGCCCCGGCTTGGACCCTGTCGGGGACGGCGTCGCCCTCCATGTCGCCGGAGGACCACTCGCCGGTGGCCCACACGCTTTCGGTCGAACTCGCTCCGTCCGGGACGGTCACCCTGACCGTGTATGCGACGATGCCAACGTCGTCCTCGACCGTGAAGTTGTTTGGTATAACGTGCGAGTTCCAGGTCCCGGCGTCGGCGGACAGCTCTACCGTCAGCTCTGACGAGTAGGGATTCTCGTAACTGACGTTGCCGTAAAGGTCGAAAGAGGATCCCGGTGTTGCTGTGATCTGGGAATTGGCAGCGAACTCGATGACGACGGTGATCTCGTCCCCCGGGGGGTCGGGGTTCGGCGCTCCGGCTGCAGAGCCCAGAGCGAGGAGCAGTATCAGCGCCGGAACGATGAAGAGACTTCTCATCAGGAACAAATCCGGTCTCATCGCATATAAACTTTTTAATCGATATTTGACAACGGATTCGAGGTGAAATACGCAGGAAAACGGCGTTTTCAATGGTCCTGGACGGCTTCCCGCCTTCTGTAACGGCCCCTGGAATCGAGGTCTTCGAGACGTCCGAGGACCCCGGGCTCGTTCGAGACCTCGCTGTACGCGCCGAGGACCTTTCCGAAGTCGGCGTTCGGGTGGGTGCTCTCGAGCGCTTCCCTCGCGAGCTTCAGGTCCACGGCCATCCCTTCAGGGTCCGCCTGGGCGCCGCCGAGGCTCAGGTCTATCAGGACCAATCCGTCGTCCGTGACGAGGGCGTTGGAGGTCGTCGGGTCCCCGTGGGTGAATCCCCCGTTGTGAAGGGTCGCCAGGACCGTTCCGAACCTTGCAAGGGCCTCACCCTCGGGATCGTCCGACAGGACGTCCCTGAGGGTCGGGCCGTCGATCCTCTCCATAACGATGGTGGACGTGGACCGGTCGACATCCAGGACCCTCGGGGTCATGACCCCGATCCGCCTCGCCTCGGACAGCATCCTGGCCTCGTGCCTCGTCCTGCTGTCCCGGAGGGACCTGTCGAGGTCGCTGGAGCGATAGCCCTTTGGCCGCCTCTCCTTGGAGACCGAAGGGATCCCGTGCCAATCCGTGGATGTCACCGTCGCCTCGGCCCCGATCCTGTGGACCTCACCGCCTGGTGTGAAGGACATCCCGGGATTATCCGTGGTGTCGAGGCCCGTCCAGAATGCGTCGACCTCGTCCGTCCGGAACCTCTGCAAGACGGTGCTTGAATCGATGGGTGTGTGTGCGCCGGCCCTGTGCATGAGCAGGCCAGTGTACGCAATCATCGCGCCGTTGTCCCTGAGCAGGTCCCTCGGCGGGACTATCATGGTGGCGCCCCTCTCCTCACACATGATGCGGGCCATCTCGACGAGGCGGGAGTTCTGGGCCACTCCCCCTCCGAGAAGGAGCTCCTCCTTGCCTGTATGGGCCATTGCCCTCTCCGTCACCTCGATGAGCATCGAGAATGCGGTCTCCTGGACCGAGAGGGCGAGGTCGTTCTCGGCGGCCTCCATCCGTTGCGCGGCGGTCAGTATCCCTGAGAAGGCCACGTCCATGCCCTTCACCGAATACGGGAGTTCATGGATGACGGACCCTTCGAGTGCCATCTTCTCCAGCTTCGGCGCGGCCGGGAACGTCAGGCCCATCGAGAGCCCGAGCTTGTCGAGCATGTTCCCGATGCCGATGTCTAGGGTCTCTCCGATCACGCGGTACCTTCCCTCGACGTAGGCGATGACCTGTGTGTTCCCTCCAGAAACGTAGAGCAGAACGGGGTCCGACGCGCCGAAGGCGCGCCCGATCTCGAGGTGTGCGACACAGTGGTTGACACCCGCAAGCGGCACTCCAAGCGACATAGCGGCGGTCCTCGCCGCCGTCGCCGTGACCCTGAGACAGGGACCGAGGCCCGGCCCCATGGAGAATGCGACGGCGTCGATGTCGTTCCGGCCGATGCCTGCCTCCTCCATCGCATTGCGCAACAGTTCACTGAAGACCGCGGAGTGATGGTCGGCAGCCTCCCGGGGATGGATCCCGCCGGACTCCGGCCTGTACATGTCGATGATGTTCGAAAGGAACTCTCCATCGTCGGAGACGACACCGACGCCCGCCGTGTGGGCGGTGCCCTCGAAACCTACGACAGCCATCAGGACACCCAGAGGTCCCTGAGGATGACCGTCTGGTCCCGGGACGGGCCGTAGGAGACGATATCGACGCCAATGTCCGTCTCGGACTGGATGTACTGGACGTAGGACTTCATCTCCTCGGGGAAGGCCTCGTATCCATCCATCTTGACGGCGATCTCGTCGATCTCCTCCCACGCGGGAAGCTCCCTGTAGACCGGCTGTGCCTTCCAGAGGTCGTCCGCGTTCGACGGCATGGTCGTGGTCTCCTTGCCGTCGATGTCGTAGGCGACGCATACCCGGATGCTGTCGGCGCCGCCGAGGACGTCGGCCTTGGTGAGCGCGATGGATGTGATGCCCGATACCATGATCGAGTGCTTGAGGGCGACCATGTCGAGGTGCCCGCACCGTCTCGGTCTGCCGGTGGTGACCCCGAACTCGCCTCCCTTCTGGCGCATCTCCTCTCCGAGCTCGCCGGTCTCCTCGGTAGGCATGGGTCCCGCACCCACACGGGTCTGGTAGGCCTTGACGACTCCGATGACCTTCTGAAGGTACCTGACGGGTACGCCCGTACCGATAGAGGCTCCGCCGACGCCCGTAGAGGACGATGTCACGAAAGGATAGGTTCCGAAATCGATGTCCAGGAGCACGCCCTGGGCGCCCTCGTAGAGGACGTTCTTTCCGCCCTTCAGTGCTGTCGTCAGGAACTCAGAGGTGTTGCCGACCTTCCCCTCGAACGCCCTGGCATGCTGCCGGAGGGTCCCGGTGACCTCGCCCACAGGGGGAAGTTTGGCGTCGACGCCCATGCCCACGATGAGCGCCTCCTTCATTTCGCGGTTCCTGGCGACCTTCTCCTCGAGGTCGTCGGAGTAGAGGTCGCCCGCCCTGATGCCGACGCGGAAGACCTTGTCAGCGTAGGTGGGACCGATCCCCTTCTTCGTGGTCCCGATGCCGGCGTCCTTGTCGAGGACCCCGTCGAGGACCTTGTGGTAGGGAAGTATCAACTGGGCCCTGTCGCTGATCATGATGTCCGGATCGATGCCGTACATGGACATCCCGGCGATCTCGTGCCTGAGGACGTCGAGGTCGACCACTACGCCGTTGCCGATGACGACCTTCTTGTTCCTGACGACGCCGGAAGGTAGGACGTGCAGCGCATACTGCTCGCCGTCGACGATTATCGTGTGGCCGGCGTTGTTGCCCCCCTGGAACCTGACGACTATGTCAGCGTCCTCTGCGAGAAAGTCGACGATCTTGCCCTTTCCTTCATCGCCCCATTGAGCGCCCACTATAACCAATGCTGGCATTTCGATCCCTTTCCGAAGTAATGTCCTACCGTCGGCCGGTGGACTTTATCGCGTCGAGTGTGATGTGCTTGAGCACCTCGAGTTCGGACTTCAGCGCGGTGACGCCCTCGAGCAGGACGTTGGTGTCCTTCTTGAGCGCCTTGCCCTGGGAGTCGAGCTTGGCGTCGACCTTCTTCGTCAGGTCGGTCAGCGCCTTGGTCTGGGTGTCCAGCAGCTCCTTTCTAAGGGCGGCGAGCTTCTCGTCGAGTGTGACCGACAGCGATTCGCTCATCTCGGTGAGCGTCCCCGTGGTCTTGCCCTGGAAGTCCTGGAGCGTGTTGAGGTTCTGTGTGACGGCCTCCATCAGCTCGTTGCCGACCTGGACGAGGTCGCCCCTCGACTCCTCCCTCTGAGCCTCCACGAGCGTCTGCATCTCGAGGATGTGGCTCTGTGCCGTCTCCGCCTGCGCGGAGAGCTGGTCGAGGGAGCCCATTAGGTTGCGCTCGCTGGTCATGGTGGCGTCCTTGATCCGCTTCTCGGAGTCCTCTATCTGCTGCCACAGGTACGCGATGCGCTCCTTGTTCTCCTTGAGAGTGGCGTTGATGGACTCCTTGATCTCGTCGAACTTCTGGGTGAGGTTCGCCATCCGCGTCTGGAGCTCCATCTTCATGGAGTTCTCGAGCTTGACCAGGTTCTGGTCGATGGACGTCAGGCGCTGGTACGCGCCGTTTATGGCCTCGGAGGTCTCCTCGATGCTCTTGAATATCGCGGCCTCGTACTGCGTCGACGCGGCCTTGAGCCTCTTCTCCGACTCGACGCTCTGCTTGAAGAGGTCGTCGAGCTCGGTCTTGATGTTGTCGAGCATCCACATGCTGTCCTTGTGCAGCTTCGTCGCGTCCATGTTGGCCTTCGACGTGGACTCCTCGATCGATTCGAGCAGGATGTGAAGGATCCAGCTGTCCTTGCCAAGCTTGGACATCGGTTCCTCTGTGAGTAAACGCTTCTCCCGGTATTCCTTGTTCGATATCACCTGCCGGAGCTCCTGGAGCATTGCCCTCCTAATAGCTCCCCTCATGTACGGGTCCAGCTGCGTGATCCGATACGATGCCTGTCTTCCACCCTTCCGTTCTTTGTTCATGGGATAACCCCCGGTTGTGATGGTACGGGGGATTAATAAATGTTCCCATAACGGCGATTCCAGGCATGTGCCAGGGAGTCCGCCCGCCGACCGCCGGTGCCCGTGGAATTCTACCCCCCGGAAGGGCTTCCTTTATATCAATTGAGAGGGGGCCGAGGTCCCGGGAATTCCCGATTAATACCTATTCGCTTAAATAAGGACGTTGCAATGCCTCGACGTTGACATGAACGTTTACGAGTGGTACATCTTCACCGAGGCCCTGATAGGCGCGTACCTACTCCTGGCGCTGTATGCCAGGAACAAGGGCATCCTCGAGAGGTACCACCTCGCGCTCTACGGACCCTTCATCATGTGGAAGACCGAGAAGGGCAAGGCCCTCCTGGAAAGGATGGCGGAGAAGGACAGGTTCTGGAAGTGGTATGGCGACGTATCGATAGCGATAACGGTCTTCGCCATGGTCGCCATGATGGTGCTTCTCCTCTGGAGCGCCGTCTACGTCATGTCACTGCCCGCGGACAGGTCCCCCGAACCGAAGCACATCATCGGACTTCCGGGCATCAATCCCGTCATACCTCTCTGGTACGGAATAATGGCCCTCGCAGTGGCCATCGTAATACACGAGGGGGCGCACGGAATACTCTCACTGGTCGGAAAGCTCAAGATCAAGTCCCTCGGACTGCTGTTCTTCATCGTCCCCGTAGGCGCATTCGTCGAGCCGGACGAGGAGGCGTTGAAGGAGGCGAAGCCCCGGGTCAGGGACAGGATGGCTGCGGTCGGTCCGGCAACGAACATACTATTCGCGATACTCTGTGCTGCAATATTCTCCCACGTCTTCATGGCGGCCGTGACGCCCGTCGAGGAGGGCATCCTGATCACCGGCATCGTCGAGGACTCGCCCGCTGACGACGCCGGGCTGAAGGCGGGAATGATCCTCCTGAACATATCCGGCGACCGTCTGGGCATACCCCTGGGCGACTTCAGGGTCAGGAACTACGACGACTTCCACGATTTCATGGAGTTCACCGAACCTGGGGACAACGTCAGCCTGTACGTGTGGTACGAGGGCGAGAAACAGTGGATCAACGCCACTCTGGCCGACAGGTACGATTACACGAAGCTCGATGAGGACAGGGACAACGGATACATCGGCATCTACCTCATGGGCGTCAGCACGGTGGAGCTGAAGGAGGTGCTCCACCATCCGATCGCGTCCGCCGACGACTTCGGGGAGCTCAGGAACAACATGATCAACTACGCCATCGTCCCGCCGTTCTCGGGTCTCGTTCCGTTCCACGAGCCGATCACCGACGTCTACGAACCGTCTGGACCTATAGCGGAGACGTCAGAGCCGATGTTCTGGCTCCTGGCAAATGTCTTCTACTGGCTCTTCTGGCTCAACCTGATGGTCGGCATCAGCAACGCCCTGCCAGCAGTGCCGTTCGACGGCTCCTACATATTCCACGACGGAGCGACCGCGTTCTTCACGAAGCTTGGCTGGAAGAAGGAAAGGACGGAGAGGGCAGTGGGAAGGAGCCTGCTGTTCATCAGTCTACTAGTTTTCTTCCTCGTTATATGGCAGGTGTTGGGGCCGCGGGTGGCGGCAGGATTCCAGTAGAAAGTGTGTTCTTCCCCGCTGATGTCAAAACATCGGACCAATGTCTATTAAAGATGTAAAAAGACCGCACTAATCTCGACTTAAAGGAGGGGTGTGTAGTAGTTCTAAGAGGAGGGGACAAAAAATGGTGAAAGAAAAGAAGTTCGCGATGGTCCGGTTCGATCTGATCAAGCCGAAACACTACGTGCTCGTCAAGGGCGAACTGATCAACATCGAGTGAGAAGGATCACAACGGAGAGCGGCCGGCGGGTCGGGGGACAGGCGGTCCGCTCTCCCTTCGTGGTCATTATCGTGATAAATACCGTACTCTGATACGGATCCTCGAGTTTTCTCAGCGATCGTCGCCCGCGGACATCCTGCGGGCGATGAACTCCATCGTTTCCTTCAGATTGTCACCATTATCGAAGGCTGAGAGTATCCCTTGCGCTTCCTCCCTTGACATCTCGGACATGGCCTCGTCGATGTTCGGGATGGCCCTGACGACGTTGTCGACGATGGTGATGTCGGCCGTCCTGGCGGTCCTGGAAAGAGGATTGAGATCGATAGTGATGACGGTCTTTCCCATCCCCTTCAGGGCTTGGGCCCTGTCGCCGTCCTCGAGCGGAACGAGGACGACGTCGGCATTGTATATCCCGACCTCGCAGCAGGCCGCCCTCGGTTGAGCGAGGTTGGGTATCGTTGCATCGGGATCTATACCGAGAACGTCGTCGAGCCCGAAGCCTTTCATGTGGTCCACCAGTCGTGCGACCCTCCCCTCGGTGCGGTGGAAGATGTTGATCTCGACGGGGATGTCGTGGATCCTGGACATCGAGGCGATCTCCTCCCCGGAAAGGACAGCTGTGTTTCCGTTCACGGAGATGACGGACGAGTCCGCCTGCACAAGTGCTGCAGCAGCCGCCTTGGTGGCCATCTCTGCGGGAGGGATGGTCGTCTCCCCGAGGAGGTAGTCGAAGGCCTCTCCCCTGCCGTGGGCGATGAGCCCCGTCCGGTCGACGAGCCCTGCTTCCACGCCGTCGGCTATCCTCTCCCGCGACGTCAGCGACAGGTATCTCGGGTGGTCCTCGGGTATCTCCATTTCGATCGGCTCACCATCCCCTACACCCATTATATCCCTGTCCCAAAAAGGTTTAATAACCAAACGGCGATTTGGTCGGGAGGGATAGAAAATGTGCGCTGGACCCATTGAAGTAATAGGAGCAGTCTTCCTGTTATCGTTCTCGATATTGATGCTCTTCGCTGGCGCTTTCACCCTCTATTTCGGCGCGGGGAAGACCCGCAAGATCGGTGGTGTGTTCCTTGTGATCGGCCTCGCGATCATAGCCCTTTACTCTTACGTCCTGATAGCGGACGTCGAAGGGTTCTTCTTCGAGGATGTGGACATCTTCCACGCGGCCATGGTCGTGATCGGCGTCATCCTCGGGGCCATACTGGCTGCCGGAGTGTTCCTGATCGCGATAATCAAATCCTAGGAGGGATGAACTTGCTCGAACGCGACGAACTACTTGAGCTAGCGGAAACCTACGACGAATCCCCACGATATCTGTCGGTCTACTCGGACCCGACGGTGAGGACGAACGAGTCCGCCCTCTACAGGAGGGCATCGGACATATCGAAGGCCCTGCGCGAGAGGAGGGACCTCCGGGACCCCTTCGAGAAGAACCTGGAGCGGGCGATGGACCTGCTCAAGGGAAGGTCCACTCCCACGGCGGTCTTCGTCTCCGTTGAGAACGGGTTCGAGAGGGTGTTCGAGCTCGGAGCGAGCGCGGGCACCTCGATGGTCGTCGATTCATCCCCTTACATACTTCCCCTTCTGACCTACAACGAGGAGTACGAGACCTACATCGTTGTCTACATCGACGAGAACCACGCCCGCCTCAGCATAGTCGAGGGCGAGATGATCGCCGGCCGGAGGGAGCTGAGCGAATCGATCTTCCACCACCACAAGAAGGGCGGATGGTCGCAGATGCGCTACCAGAGGAACCGGGACATAGAACTCAAACATTTCTTCAAGGATGTCGAGGACGCGCTCGACGAGATGGTCGGCAAGACCGAAGTGAGGCGGATCATCGTTACGGGGCCCGGGATAGCCCGCGAGGTCTTCGTGGGAAGTCTTCCCCAGGACCTGAGCAGGAGGGTCATCGGGACCTTTCCCGTCTCCGGGGACGCCTCCGATTCGGAGGTCCTCGAGAGGGCGACAGAGATGTTCTTCGAGACGGAGGCGATCGAGGAGAGGGAGGCCGTGGAGGCCCTGGTCTCGGCGATCCTGAAGGGAGACGCTGCGGTCTACGGGATCAAGGAGACGTACAGGGCGACGGAGGCCGGAAGGTCGGACCTCATCGTGGTCGCGATGGGACTCAGGGTCCCCGGATGGAAGTGCGAGAAGGACAGGATAGTCTCGTTCGATAGCGCCGAATGTCCGAACTGCGGCTCCGAGTGCCTGAACGTCGACCTCGTCGAGGAGCTGGCCGAGAAGGCGGTCGAGATGAGGACCGCCCTCGAGTTCGTCAAGGAACAGCCCTCACTGGACGAGCTCGGCGGCGTCGGCGCTCTGTTGAGATACTGAGAACGCTCCGTTCGGGACGGCAGTGAATTCACTTCTTGTAGCCAATGGCCCGCAGGAACTTGCGCCTGTCCTCGACGTCAGCCTCCGTCTCGATGCCGAGGGGCTTGAACCCGTCAAGGACACCGAGGATACCGCGCTGGTCGCCCTCCACGGCCACGACGACCTTGGTCGGATTCGCTGTCGCACAGAAGATCCCGACGACCTCGGGAACTCCCTTGACCGCATGGAGCACGTTCAGCGGGAAGACGTTCCCGAGCATTATGATGAAGGAGTGTCCGCAGCCGATGTTCTCGGCGTTCTTCGCGGCAAGGTCCCTGAGCTCGTCCGAGGTCCCCTCCGCCCTGACCAGTCGTTTCATCGAGGCCTCGCAGAAGGCGACGCCGAACTCGATGCCAGGCACCGCGTTGACCAGCGCCTCGAAGACGTCCTCGGCCGTCTTGATGAAATGGCTCTGTCCGAGAATGAAGTTCATGTCCTCCGGCTTGTCGACGTCGATCAGTTCTATCTCCAATCGATCACCTCGGACGAGTATGACGGAATGGGTATAAGAAATGTAATCACACGACTCGGATGCTCCGGACATTATTAATTCCGGCACCGGGATTTCCAATTCCTGTAACGGTTGACCCGAGAATAATGCATCACTTTGATGCGAAAATTCATTGCCCGGTTGATATTTTTACGCGATGTACCGAAGAGCTTATAAACGACATGGGATTACTGCGCCCCGGTGTCGGGGGAATTCGACATATTCTATGCATCTGCACCCGAATTTGGTCCCCACGAACCCCCCTTCACCACTTTCCCCTTCCGGGAGCGGATTTCCTCCGTTTTTCGAAAGCGGAAAAATGAACTTGTATGGCTTCGCAAACATCTTCCTGGAACTTGAATCCGGCCCAACCCTTTCCGCTGAATGTAGATATTCCGATATACCCCGTTCTCGGGTTTGCCCCGATGTTCTTGATATCGCCCCATCTGATGACCTTATCATTCCCCCTTGGAAACCGTAACACGATACCCGTATCATCAAACCATATGCTAGCAATGCTCGATAGATAGATCAAGAGGATAATGGGGAGGAATATCATAGGTTGTACCAACAGCATATATCCCCAAATTTGAAATTCTGATCCCGGAAGGAGAATCAGAATCCCCACACCAACCACTAAGAATGAGAGTATGAAATACAGGAATACATTGTCAAATGCTCCTCGTTGTCCCGTGTCATGCCATTTTTCTTTGCCATGTGCGAATAACCTCTGTTTATATTCAATGTAATCGGTCGGTAATACATCCGTAGCCCATCCGAGAGTGTCATTAATGTCGATATTGTAGGTGGTAGCTTTTCTGACGATTATCTCAAAGGCTTGTTCAAGTTCATTTCTGTTACCCATCTGATCCCTGTCATTAACAGAATGGCCCTTTCCGGCACTAACGATACTGAATCCGACTCGTGGGTATCGGCCTGGAACCGATGAGGATCCAACTGAGTCAATTGCGCTCCACGGTATATCCCATTCCTTCTTAGAGCCGATAAATAGTCGAACTCCGAGGTCATCGACCTCAAGGGTCTTCATTCGCACCGAGCCCGAGAAATGATAGAATATCATTGCGGTGAATCCAGCAATGAATAACCATACCAATGATAATTGGAGATCCACGAACAACCTCGGATCGAAAGCAAGTAGGATGGTTACTGCTAGGAGAAGTATCCCATATGTAAGATCCATACCAATCCCCGATCTCGCCCGGCCGCTCAATCGATATGGTTTCACTCATCTGGATACGATTGTGAGATAAATATGGTTTGGTAAAGATGAATTCTCTTGAACTTAGTAGAACACGAAGATCCTGACGTGGTAGTCGATGTCCGAGTTGCCGGCAGGGGGCAGACCACCGCGGTCGTACCTGATCGTCACTTCCCAGTCACCGCCCCGGTAGAGCATCTCCTGCTCGACGAAGATTATTCTAGCGTACTTGGTCCCCGACTCCTCCCACTCCTCGTCGGGGCTGTCGCGTTCAACGTCGCCCGCCGGGCTCCTTGCTGTGACGTTGAGTTGGTTCTCGTCGCCGACGTTCGGTGTTGCGTCGTAAGTCACGAGGATGTCAGCGCCCTGGGCCTTCTGGACCGGGGCCTCCGATCGCTCCTCCCAGATCACCTCGAAGGTGTGGGTCTCCTCCTGGTCGTCGGCGTTGACAGTCCCGTTGTACCAGACGACGGAGAAGACCCTGACGTAGATGTAATCCTTGTCGGTCTTCCCGTCCCCGTCCGTTACGGTGAGAGAAACGTGATATCTGCCGACCTCGTTGTAGGAATGTGTGACCGTGTCTCCGTTCCTGTTCGAGCCCTCTCCGAGGTTCCATCTGTACTCGACGATGTCCCCTGTAGAGTGGGTGCCGTCGAGGACGAGCTCGGCTCCGACCCTGAGGTCGGTGCGGTTCGCCTGGATCGTGGCGTCAACGGTGGTGGTGTCCTTCGAATCCTCCTCTGGAGAGAGGGGCATCGTCAGGTAGAGTCCGAGGACCACGATGATCGCGACGGCGGCACCGGCCGCGGCCTTTGCGTTGAAGGCCATGGTCCGCAATCCCACACGATATATTTAAAACGAATTCGCTCGAACGCTTCGTTCTGGTCACGGAAAGATTAATATTGGACTCGGTTATGCTAGGATTGATGGCAACCACGGGAGTTACGGAGAAGACCTCGCTTCGCGTCATGAAGTGCGAGAAGTGCGGCGGGCCACTAGTACGTTCGAAGAGCTTCTCCCACCAGGGGAACTTCATGTCATGGCAGAAGCCCTGGAGCTCGTGGCTGAAGATGTCGGTGCCCATATGGATGTGGGCATGCATGAAGTGCGGCAAGGTCGAGTTCTATCTCAAGGAGAGCGAGGAGATCGTCGCGGAGTTCAACCAGATGGTCGGCAAGGGCGACATCGAGGTCGATTACATCGAAAGCTCCGACAAGGGCGGTGCGACCACCGACAGCGGGGATCGGGACCGCAAGGGCGGGTTCCAGAGGATCAAGTGATACAATGAAGAAGCCAGTCGTTCCCGGCGAGAAGCTGGGATTATCTGAAGAGTACATCGGACAGGCGGGTACCTACGAGGAGGACGGTACCATTTTCGCCGGCAGGGCGGGGACAGCGATCATCGACGACAGCGAGAGGACCGTCCGCGTGGAGACGGGCGAACCCGAGCCCGGACCTCCGAGGAAAGGGGACCTCGTCGTGGGCATGGTCGCCATGACGAGGAGCTCCATGGCGATGGTCGAGATCATGCACTGCATCAACAATCCGAGGACGATCATAACCGAGGATTACGCCACCCTTCACATCTCGAAGATCTCGGGAGAGTACCACAAGGACTTCTCGAACGCGGTCGCGCCCGGCGACATCGTCAAGGCGATCGTTATAGAGGACGAACCTGCGGTCAGGATCAAGCTGAACGCGCCGGACCTCGGCGTGATAAAATCGACATGCGCCTTCTGCGGACAGGTGATGGAGCGCAAGGACAGGGGCTTCTACTGCAAGATATGCGACAAGAGCGTCAAGAGAAAGGTCGCGGAATTGAAGACAGGGCCGGAAGCGAAGGCCGATCAGTGAAGTAGGTTGCGGCCCGTCATCCCATCGGGGACATCCAATCCGAGCAGCGTGAGCACCGTCGGGGCGACGTCCTGGAGCTCCCCGTCTTCGAGCTCTCCCTCGACGCCAGTGACGATGCATGGGACGCGGTTGAGAGAGTGAGCCGTCCTTACATCATCGTCGTCGAACATCTGCTCAGCGTTCCCGTGGTCAGCGATCAGGACGATGTTCCCGCCGCGTTCCTCGACCGCCGAGCTGATACGGCCCAGGCATGAATCGACCGCTTCCACGGCGGCGATCGTGGCTTCCATGTCTCCTGTGTGCCCGACCATGTCCGGGTTAGCGAAGTTGACAACGATCAGAATGTGCCCGGCGTCCAGCCGTTCGATGAGGTTGTCGGCGACCTCGCTGGCGCTCATCTCTGGCTTCATGTCGTATGTGGCGACCTTCGGGGAAGGGACAAGCACCCTCTCCTCTCCGGGGTAGGGTTCGCGCCGGCCATCGTTCAGGAAGAAGGTCACATGAGCGTACTTCTCCGTCTCCGCGAGCCTCAGCTGCGTTCCATTCAGGGAGACGATCTCGCCGAGGGTCTCAGTCACGGTTATCGGCGGCAGGACGATCTCCCCCACGGTGCCGTCCGAGACGGTCATCATCGTGGTGTATGAAATGTCCGGAGGGGATGCGCGGTCGAACCCATCGAAGGATGGTGAGGTCAGCGCCTCCGATATCTGGCGGATACGATCTGGCCTGAAGTTGACCATGATCACGCTGTCGCCGTCATTGAGACCGCCGTATCCGTCGATGGCCACAGGAACGACGAACTCGTCACCCTTCCCGTCGTTGTAGGAATCGTCGAGGGTAATCTCCCAGTTCGAACGCGTCGGGCCCTCCGCGCTCACGATGGCATCGTACTCGAGCCTCGTCCTGTCCCACCTGTTGTCCCGGTCCATGGCGAAGTATCGTCCCGCGATGGTGGCGACCCTTCCTCCGTGCTCCGCGATCGCCCCCTCAAGCGCCTCGAAGTACGGTCGGGCGGACCTCGGGGGGGTGTCGCGTCCGTCCAGCACGACATGGATCCATGGCTCGAGTCCTCTCTCACGTGCGAGCTTCAACATGTGGAACAAGTGCTCCTGGTGGCTGTGGACGCCTCCGTCGCTGAGCATGGCGATGAGGTGGAGCCTGTTCCCCTCTGGAACGTCCATTGCCCTCGAAATGACTTCGTTATCAGCGAACTGGCCAGTCCTGACGGCCTCGTTCATCCTGCTCAACGGCTGAAGGAGGATGCGGCCGGCCCCGATGGTCATGTGCCCGACCTCAGAGTTGCCCATCTGTCCCTCAGGGAGACCGACGGCGTTCCCGCTCGCCTTCAGTGTCGAGTTCGGCCACCTTGATAGAAGATCGTCATAGGACGGTGTGGACGCCCTCGATATCGCGTTGCCGCTCCCTTCGGGGGCGACGCCCCAGCCGTCGAGGACCATGAGGACGACGAATCCGCTCACGACGCGGAATCGTAGCAGGATAATAAATGCTTGTGCATTCTGGGGTCTCCGGGTTCTCAGTAGGTTTAATATGCTGAGTCACGATTATCCGCATAAGGTGGGATCGTGACGGAGATGCCGAGAGGGGTCCGGAGCTTCAGGAAGGGATTCATTCTCCTCCTAATCCTACAGACGCTCCTCCTCTTCTTCATCCTCGAGATGATCATGAAGCCCATGGACCAGGCGGCCAAGTTCGGGGCAGTGACGATCTTCCTAGTGATCGCCGTCTTCGAGGGCTTCATATTCCTTCGAGAGGAGCTCAACCTCATGATGAAGGAGGTGCCGCTCCTGGCAAGGATAAGGACGCGCCAGTTCCTGGGACGCTCCCGTTCCGTGGTCCTCGTCATCGTCGTGATGATGCTCATCGTCTCGCCCCTCCTCATCATGACCCAGATGACTACCCCGTCGGAGCACAAGGAGACCATCAATCCACCGGTCTACGGCGAGATGAGCTTCTGGGTCCTCGGGATACCGACCTTCAGACAGGAAGTGGCGATAGAGCTCGAGTCGGACCAGAAGTTCGACCTGTACGTCATTCCCTACGAGGAGGATGAGATCATCGAGATCCCATCGGGGATCGAGAACGTTTTCGAAGGGTTCCCGTCCAACGACCCGATGAATGTCGTGAACATGGTCGTCAGGAACACGACGGAGACCTGGAGGTTCGGGCTCACGAGCGAGGGGGCTGTGGACATGTGCGTCGTCGACGAGACGACCTACCTGCATTTCGTCAACGAACTCGGGCTTGGAGCGCTCTGGAACGATCCCGACTTCAGGGACAACTGCACTGTCTACTGGGATGACACCGGGGACGTGACAGGATTCGTATCACTGGCCCAGGGTTCCTACCGGGTACTGCTCTTCGGGGACGAGATCGTCGCCCACACGGAGGTTGTCGTTTACAGGTGGGCGGGGGAGGACCCGGTGGTGTTCGGGACCGGATCGAACATCGAGCTGGACAAGGGCCTCTATCCCGGACGCTATACCATAATAATCGTCAGCCTGGAGGATGAGCCCGCCGAGGTGAGCCTCCGTTCCACCGTGTTCTACCTACGTCCGATCGGGGTCCTCATCTTCCTTATCTCGTCCATTTCCCTGGTCGGATACGCTGCCCTTTACATATACGCCAGATCGATCTCCGAGGGACTGGTGGAACAGTCGCCGTACATCCCCGACATGGCCCGTGGACTATCCACGGAGAAGGCGGTCCAGGCGAGGCTCGAGAAGATAGACAAGAAGCAGTTCATGCAGTACCTCAACGAGGAGGCCGACAAGCTCAAGGAGTCGGGGAACGAGCTGTTCAGACAGGACAGGTACGATGAGGCCCTGGTCCTCTTCGAGAGGGCGCTTACGATCGATCCCGACAATCCGCATTTCTGGAACAACAAGGCCATCGCACTGCGTGCGCTGAACCGTTACGAGGAGGCGGTGATCGCATACGAGAGGGCGATGATCCTCGACCGGGACGAGCCGAAATTCCGTGCGGGCCGCGACGCATGCCTGGCCGAGGTCAGGGCGTTGGAGTCGCCAGCGCAAGATGAGCTGGACGTGGAAGTAAGGGCTCCGAAGGAGAGGAGGAAGCGCGTGAAGGCGAAGATGGGTGTCCCGGCAGTGGCTCCGAAGCCGAGGCCAACGAAGGCACCACCAAGACCCAAGAAGGTCATCCCAACAGACGCGAAGCCCACAGCGGCGGACAGCGTCCCAGAGGAGACCATGAGGATCTTCGACAGGAAGGCCGCCGACAGAAAGCTCCTCGCTGGCAACTACCTCGATGCCATCGGCCTGTACGAGGTCCTGCTGAAATCTGACGAGGACAATGTCAGGCTCTGGACCAGCCTCGGGTTCGCCTACCGCCAGCTCAACGACCATGACAAGGCCGAGAAGTGCTACCGCGAGGCACTGACCAAGGACCCGAACGACGTCAAGGCCACGAAGGGATTGGCCAAGATCGGTCGAGCGTAAATATCTTAAAGGAGACCCTTCATAGGCCCGTAATGGAAACGGATGACCTAGCAAGGATAATAGACGATTATTCCGATGTTACCGTTACCACAGTATGTTCTCACTCAAGTCTTCAGATCTTCCACGGTGCGAAGAAGGAAGGGTTGAAGACCCTGGGGATCGCCGTCAACAGGCCTCCCAAGTTCTACGATGCATTCCCCCTGGGAAAACCGGACGAGTTCATCCTCCTGGACAGCTACGCCGAGCTGATGGGGCTGAAGGACGAGCTCCTGGCCAGGAACTCCGTCATCGTCCCCCACGGGTCGTTCGTCGAGTACCTCGGAGCCGACAAGGTCGTCGAGCTGGATGTTCCCATCTTCGGGAACCGCGGAGTGCTGGCATGGGAGAGCGACAGGAAGAAACAGCGGGAATGGCTCGAGTCAGCTGGGATCAAGATGCCCACGCTGATCGAGGACCCCACCAAGATAGATAGGCCAGTGTTGGTCAAGTACCAGGGCGCAAAAGGTGGCAGGGGTTTCTTCATCGCCAAGAACTACGACGACTTCGAGCAGGGTCTGGACCCGACCCAGGAGTACAACATCCAGGAATACGTGACAGGGACCCGCTACTATCTCCATTACTTCTACTCTCCAATCCAGGAAGAAGGTTACCAGTTATCGAAGGGAACCCTTCAGATGCTCTCCATGGACCGTCGCGACGAGACCAACATCGACGAGATGTACAAGCTTGGAAGCCAGGAGGAGCTGAAGCGGCTCGGGATCTATGCTTCCTTCGTCGTCACTGGAAACGTTCCGATCGTTATTCGAGAGAGCCTTCTTCCGAAGGTGCTCAAGATGGGTGAGGACGTCGTCGAGAAGTCCATCGAGCTCTTCGGCGGACTCTGGGGTCCGTTCTGTCTTGAGACAATTGTTACCGATCAACTCGAGTTCGTTGTCTTCGAGATCTCTGCTAGAATTGTTGCCGGGACGAATCCGTTCATCGGTGGGTCGGCCTATTCCGAGATGATCGAGCCGAACCTCTCGACCGGCGTGAGGATCGGGCAGGAAATCAAGATGGCGAGGGACACGGGGCGGCTAGGGGACATCCTATCCTAAGCCATCTGGTATTGTGAGCGTCTTGTAGTTTAGGTTTTCATCAATGTTACGAAGATGTAAAGAATATCCGACGTCGGCGCAACCCCCGTTGGCTATGGATCTAATCCAGAGGGAATCCCCATCGCTGAAGTTGGTATTGTCGTCGTCATCCATTGTAACGATGCATAATGTGTGGTTTTGATTTGAGTGTGGATTCACCATTGGAGTTCTAGAGTGAAAGTTACCGTACGTGATATCCGCTCGCATAACATGTCGATATGTATAATTAACTTTATTCAACATTCCTTTCATTGAGATGATCTCTCCGGAGGGATCCGTCCAATTCACGAGGCGCCCTTGATCATCCCGTAATTCCCAGCTAATAAAACCATGTGGTTGGTAGAAATTGCCCTCGAACTTAAGAACGTAATCACCATCATCGCTAAGTTCCCAGGTGCCTTCCAGATCGCTAGGGTCTTGATCGTGTCGATTCATTTCTATATAGTAATACGACCAAACGATCGCACCAATGAGAACTAGAAGGGAAAGACCTATTGAAATGGCATCTTTTTTCGCAGTTATCCATTGTCTCAGCTGGTACTTGCTCATGGGCAACCCGTTTCTTATACAGATGCGAGCGAGAAAAAGGTATCGTTGGGGAATGACAATACCACAGCACATTGTGTGGGGACCGCGGAGGGACCAATGTCGCCCATGAAGAATTGGCTGGCGATGACCGCGATCCCCGTTTTGTGCTTCTCAAGAGAGCTTTCTTGGGGTGACCTCTCACGTTCGGTGGCGGGAGAGTTTGCACTCTCTTGATTAACACACCTTTGTTCTCGGGGTTTATATCAATTCTAGTAAAGATTGGACAGTGAGCTACTTCTTTCGATCGATATGGCGCGTTGCGACCAGTAGGATTAGCGCAACAGCAACGATACCAATGAAGATAAGCGTCACATCATGGACTTCTTCATCATCCTCGCTGTGGATGAGTAGATCTAGCTTCATGTTTGCTGGAACCCTCTCATTGTGCTCGGCGATGTATGACCTCACCTCTTTGCGGACTGTATCGTCTCGGCTGCCATCGGTCGTGATGTAGATGTAGGTCGTGTCCCAGATCGCATCACCATTCGTGTCGATAGGCTGGACCCGCGAGTGGATCCTAAGGTGCAACGATACGAGGCCGCTGACTTCAGCCTGATCGAATGGAATTATCCGAGCACTACCATTGATATGTGACATCGAGAGGTTCATGAACTCGAGATCGAGAGCGAAGCTGTCGATATCCAGGATGCTTTCAGAGACCGGTTCTGTGAATGCGAGACCGCCGTAGTTGTCTATCTCACCAAGTACTCGGAGAATGGATGCATCTGTAATGTTCGTCTGAATGCTCTGGTCCGAATGATTTACCGTCCGGATCTCGAGAACGATCGGTTTCCGAGCAGCAGGGGCTCCATCAACGACCGGACTGATGACACTCAGAATAATGACAGATATTACGAGATATATCGCTGTTGAACGGAGTCTCATTTTGATCCCATCCTTCTTACGAATAGGACCCTTATATGACTATTGGAGAATTGATTCACTTCCGACGCCTGCGATTCCCCTTTCCGCCCTTCTTGTGATGGTGGTATTGGCCGCTTCGATTCTTCTGCTGCCCACCGGATTTGTTGTGATGGTGGCGATTCTGACCGCCCTTGCCACCGTGCTTCTTGTGATGCCCGCCGGACGACCCTTGATGATGACGGTTCGACCCTCCGTGACCACCCTTGTTCGAGTGCTGCCCGCCGGATTTGTTCTTCTGATAGCGCCTATGGCCCCCGTGACCCGAGCCATCCCTGTGTTGGCCGGTCCTTCCCTGGGCGTAGCGCTTCTGGCTGCTACTGCTATCCGTATAGCGTCTCCCGTCGTTGTAGACGGCACTGGTCTGCTTTCCGTGGCGGGAGCCTCCCTTGTTGTAATGCTGCGGAGGCCTTCCGGGCGGTGCGGGAGCGCTGTAATCGAACTTGTCCATGAAACGGCGTTCTATCTCCTCTCCTAGAACGCCCTCGATGGCCCTGACCGTCCGCTCGTCCTCGTGGGATACGAAGGTGAAGGCGTCGCCGGTCCGTTCCGCGCGGCCGGTCCGGCCGATTCTGTGGATGTAATTGTCAGGTGTGTCCGGGATGTCGTAGTTGATGACGTGTGAGATGGTGGAGATGTCAATCCCCCTAGCGGCGATGTCGGTCGCGACGAGTATCTGTATCTTGCCACTCTTGAACTTCTTCAGTGTGTCCTGCCTCGCTCCCTGTCCCATGTCGCCGTGAAGTGATGCAGCGTCGTAACCGCTCCTCGAGAGCTGGTTTCCGACGCGTCGAGCCCTGTGCTTCGTCCGGGTAAATACAAGGACGGAACCAGTGTCCGTCATCTTCAGGATCTCCTTCAGGAGGGACGTTTTGAGATAGTGCTCGACAGGATAGATCGCGTGAGCAACGGTGTGAGCCGGCTTCGAATGAGCGACCTCGACGGTCACGGGGTCCCACAGGACCTCCTGAGCCAGCTGTCGTACGTCGTCTGGCATCGTCGCCGAGAAGAGCAGCGTCTGACGATCCCTCGGAACCTTCTTCACTATCTTCCTGACATCCGGGATGAATCCCATGTCAAGCATCCTGTCCGCTTCGTCGATGACGAGGATCTCGACCTCGGAGAGATCGATCGTTCCCCTGTTCATGTGGTCCAGAAGCCTGCCGGGGCAGGCCACGACCACTTCAACTCCATTCTTCAGTCTGTTGATCTGTTTGTTTATGTTCGTGCCGCCGTATATCGAAGTGAATCCGAGGGGGGTCGCACTGCCAAGGGCTGTAAAGAACTCCCTGGTCTGTTCCGCCAGCTCTCTCGTCGGTGAAAGGATCAGGGCGCGAACCGGCCCAGGTCTCTTCTTGAGAAGATGCTCGAGGATCGGCAGGACGAAGACCGCTGTCTTGCCAGTACCTGTCTGAGCGAGACAGAGAACGTCGTTGCCTTCGAGCACATGGGGAATGGCCTTCTCCTGAATGGGAGTGGCCTCCGTGTAACCTTGTCTGCGAATACCCTCCGCAATACGGGGGTTGAACTTGAAAGAACTCAGGTCCATGGAGGCCCTCGTGACGGTACTAGTTCTTAAGTGTATGTATTGAAGGGAATTGAATTGGTTGTGAAGTCTTAACTACGGTTCACCTGTTTTCAATTAGATGTTCGGTCTCGACAAGCTCGGTGGACCACATCCATCGCTGGTCCGATGGAAGAATCACATTCTCATATTGGCGAACGTCATTCTGATCTTTGCATGTTACCTGGCATATGGAATTGTTGGGACGGTCCTATGTCTATGGTTCATGTTCATTGTTGGATTCGGTGTCATTATGATCTATAAGGAAGTCAAGAAGATTCGGGAAGCTCATTGGTAAGTAGAGCGAGTATTCTCTTGATTTCTATCACATTTTGCACCTAAATAATAATGGATTGAAGTAATGAACCGAGTTATAATCTAATGGATAACCTTTAAGTAAATAACTCTTTATTATTAAATGAGGTGACCAAATGCCAGTATTAACGCGATTGCCGAGATTGAATTGTAGAGATGTCAGGAATCTTCCATCCTTTGTAAATCGAGGGCGAATATCTACTCGTGCTCCGATTATCGCTTCTCCTTCACTTAATAAAGTATATAACGACGCACAAATGTGGGCATCATCCGAGAAGGATCTTAAGGTTGGTAGGAATAAAAAAATCTCAATAAAAAATGTGAGGTTTACTGTAAAAGATCTAGAGAAAATTCGATCAATTTACAATAGCAAGCAGACAATTGCTCAATTTGTAAAAATGGGGATTACTCCTGAAGAATACATGAACATTCTTCATACTGCATTTGTTATCTACCGATATAACGAAGTTAAGACCATTTTCCAGGATGGAAGGAAAAAGATACGGTCTCGTCAAGGCATCTCCCAATTGAATAAAGAATGGAAAACCACCGTAGTTAAGTTCCAGAATATCTTAAAGACTGGGGGATTGAGAATTTCTGAAGCCAATCTCAATGGACTGTCGACAGAATTAATTAAATCCAAAGCAAACCATAGGCTGATTTCCAGTTTGATTGAATCTGGAGAAGTGGTTAATATTGCAGTAACAAACCCCAGGAAACATTATGGGGAAGTACTAGTAAATGGATCTTCCTTGGGGAATCGGGTTGAGAATTACGTCAACGATCTAGAAGATTCATTGTGCGGGGATCCGATTTCTGAATGTATTCCCATGGAAATCCAATTCTGTGTTGATATCAAAATAAAAATATCTGTACCTAAGGTAATTTACAAGCGAGTAAAGATACTCGGTCGACGAGTTAAAATCCCGTGGAATATTGTTTGGGAAGAGAAAACCATTAGGATTGGCACATTCTGTCATACGATAAATCTTGATGTATGCTTTACTATAACCTGTACGTCAATAACAATCGAAGGTTGTGCAACATACACACTTGATTATCAAGGAGTGATTGCTAGTTGCACCTTCTGTGTATCTAGAGTAGCAAGTATATCATTTGGTGAGGTGGGGGATCTGGTTTCCTATGCATATGGTGCTGATATCAGCGGCGAATGCTCATTGAATGATCACACAGTAAGTGTTAGCACCACGTCTCTCTCACTAACTGCAGTCGGGCAAAGACCATAAATCGTACTACTTGAAAAGAAAGGTCGGGTGCAAATAACCACACTACCTTTATAAACAGAGAATTGAAAAAACCCATTGGGTGATCAATTGGTCATCAGTGAGAAAAATGTAAGAAGGGTTATTCACCGTTGGTGTAAAGAGACGAACTTGAAGTTAGAAAGAATGAATGTGGATGAAGCCATTTTCCAGTATAAAGTTAACCATCCGCCTGATTCTAATCTTTGGAGTATTATCATGAATCCAAAGGACAGAAAGGACATGTTGTTACTAGTGACCTCATTCAGAATTGATGAATATATGACTGATCAATTTCGATCACTCATCCCTCAGGACCGATGGGGAATAATTCACGATTTAAGAATGAAATTATTACCCCTTCAAGCAGAATTTATTATTAACCACCCGAATTTAATTATTGAAGAAATTCAGTTTCGATATATGATATATTTTGATGGATTATCAAAGGATCATTTCATGAGGGGATTGCGTGCGATATTTATTGGCCGATTATATGCTCAATGGTTTTTTGAAGCTATAAATCCAGTACATATCGAGCAGGTAACGAACCAAGCCACTAGTGATGTATAATGAATGCTTCATCACCTCAGAAGGTTGAACTGCCGTTAAATGATCACTATTTGGCATTGGACCTGAACCGAAGCGGCGATTCTTTAACAGATATTGATTACTTTGGATTTGGGTCGGAACTTGGAGGTGGGGTCGGTCATTCAAGCCTTAGTTGGGACAGAACCATTACATTTAAACAAGTTAAAGCGGGTGCAATCAAGACTTGGATAATTATCAAGATTGTTGTCACAATAGGCGGATTAATTATGTTTATCACATTTATCATGGGTATATCATGAATTAATCAGTTCTTCAATTCCTAGGAGAATTCTGTGATCACTTTCTGTTCGATTCCGATTTCATGGAGATACTTATCATACATCCCAACGATAATATCCGCAGTAACTGGGGGCGCGTCAGATCTCAATTCGTTATCTCCTGACTTATCCATATGCCGTAATATATTAAATTCCTTAATTATTGGGCCTCGCCTTTGAAGTATTTCGCTATATTGTCCAATATCAAGAATATACGCAGTATATGGATTGTCGTGATATGTTTTTGAGTAGAACATTTTATCATAAAGATGAATTAACCTCAAGTCTTGAAGGATATTAAGCGTGTTGTGGAATTCCGTTGGTATCTTCGTTTCTTTAACAATGAATCCGGTTTTACGCTTTAAGTATCCAACGTAGGCTAAGAGATCGTTATTTGCGGATAGTAATTGTTCATTATCTCCAAACTCAGTATGAAATTCTGCGAGTTTATTCCTCCGGCAGTATACGTATGCGGCCTCGTTAATTTGGTCTTTTCCAATTCTGTGAATTCGATTTTTGTGATCTCGTTTCATGATTTTCAATGACTGTAAAAAGATATGTAACAAATCCCGTGGTACTCCACCCGATGCCCAAATAAGGCGACCAACACCATTGTCACCATCGACAAATAAGTCGGGATAATGGATTCCTGTTAATTGGCAATAATGATCTAGTATATCGTTGAGAAAATCCAACATGAGATCCATATCTTCTTCCAGTGAAAAGTCTAAATCGATAGGCATAAAATCAGCCCCTTCTTGAATTCCTTGAATGTAGCTATCTGCTTTTCTTTGATATAGGGTTGTGCGGTGTCGAATTGTAGCTAATTTGTAATAGATATTAGTGTTTTTACAAACTCTATGTAAAAAGTCGCTTATCCTAAACTGGTCATCAATTGAGATATAGTAGAAATCATCGAATAAAAGGAAAATGCATTCTTTCTGAAGAACTTCAGCGGAACGTGATATAATTTCACTAAATTTATCGACATTGTTATTTAGATATTCAATTTTAAGAATGTGTTGCGGATATTGCCGTGAGACTTTTTCTGAAACTGCTTTCTTCCTTGATACTTTTCCTGTGATTTTTGATTGAAGGCCGACATCAAATTCTCTCAGTTTTTTTTCGGTTTTGACATCATGCCGATCTACTTTAATTTCGTCAGCTTCAAGGAGCCGTTTCTCAAGCTCAGCTTGGAGATTATTTAATTGCGATTGTTGATGTTTCCGCTTTCGTTTTTTTAAGGAAATAATGGATGGTTTACTAGATTCATATTCATCTTGAATTTGTGAGAATATTTCAATGAGAATTTTTAGCAATAAATTAGGATAAGTTAATTCCTTCCACCGCTCACAATCGATTGAAACTGGGAGATATTTTTTTTGTTTTTCTTGAAATAATTGAGACAGTAATAACGTTTTACCAGATCCACGGCGACCAAACACGACATGATTAGCTTGAGTTGATAAAGTCTTTAAGTTATTGTACGGGTCGACGAAAAAAATATCTTTCTTTGGTTTAATATCAGCCCGGGTAACTTCAGAAAGAATCATTTGAAGACTTAGTATTTTCTCCTCACTTACACGTCCAATTCTTCCCATTTTTTAAACACCCATACGTAGACTCCGTTTAGAATATAAATAAATATTCAACAATGGATTTAATGATTATGTGTTATCGGATACGATAGCCTGAATTAAAACAAAGAATTAGTATAATTATTGATTTGATTAATTTCTAGCGTTACTCCATTGTAATAAGTATATCAACAATCATTATGAAATATCAGTAAACCAGCTCGGCAATCCTCTGAACCGATAATGATCCAAGATCTGCGACGAATACAATGCGCTATAGAACTTGTTGAACTCCCTAATGTGTAGTATTCCGCTTCTGGTGATCCTGATCCGGTACGATCTCCCCTCAAGCTCCATCGTGATGTGCCCTTCCTCGACAAGGTAGCCCAACACGCTGCTAGTCATCTTGTGATTCGTCTGCAGCTCGTGCCGAATGTCATCCTTGGTGACCTTGACATCCGTATCTTCAAGAACGTCGTCGATCCGCTCCTCAAGTTCTTCCTGGTAAAGGTTGATACCGATGGCGCTCACAAGGAAATTTAGGGCAAAACACGAGTATATCCTGTGATCCTTGTAGCGCTTCTCCATCCCGCACCGGATGACAATATCTTCAACCGGATATATATCGATATGCCTGGACCCCGCATTGGGTTTAAATAATACTGGCGGGAATGCTGGATATGGTATGGCGGAAGCGGAGGAGATGGGGCCGATCGTGCCCCATGCGGACATGATCACGGTGAAGGACAAGATCCTGATCCATCTCATGGACTACTCCGCCGAGAGGTACATGGGGCATGAATGGGAGTCCCTGGACACGATCATTGAATCCATGCCTATCGATGTCACTCAGGAAGGGATAGCGAAGGCTGTGGGCATCAAGTGGACTCACGTCTCCAGGGCCCTGAAGGAGTTCGAGACCTTCGACGTCATGATAACCAAGAAGGCGAATATCATCGGTGTTGAGAAGCGCCGGAACGTCTATTTCCTGAACCACAAGGGATTGGAGCTCGGCAGGTCCAGGCTCGATCAGGTCATGGACATGGACTACGATGCGACCTTCAAGAAGGAGAAGATCTCGGGGACCCTCGAAGAGATCATGACCCATGTGGGTGGGGACATCACTGCCCTGGACCTGATCAGGGACGTCAATATCCCATCTGCGGATGAGATCAATGTAGACATGCTCCTCGAGGACGCCAAGAGAAGGGAGGAGGACGAGGCTCGGCCCTTCATCGTTCATGTCGAGGGTTTGCCCGCTCCCAGGCACTTCTTCGGCCGCGAGGAGGATCTCGAGTCGATCGATACTCACCTCAAGGGTGAATGTAGAGTCGTCGTGGTCCAGGGGATCGCGGGTATCGGCAAGAGCTCGCTCGCCAACAAGCTCATCGAGAAGTATTCGCCAGAGATGAACATCTACTATTACCAGTTCCATGAGTGGGACACCTATCGTGCTGTTCTCACACCACTTACGGAATTCCTGCACAAGCTTGGAAAGGATAACCTCCGGAGATACATGAGGTCGAAGAAGAGGCTCTCCTCGGTGGAGGAGGAGCACATCACGATCGACCTCTATGACATCTTCGAGCTGGTCTCCAAGGACTTCCAGGACATGGAAGGATTGTTGATCTTCGACGACCTGCAGAAGGCGGAGGACCGGATGGGAGGTCTTCTCAGCCTGTTCCTGGAGGTTTTTGAGAGATACGGGGGCCCGAACATCGTCGTATTGACGAGGAACATCCCGGCATTCTATACGCAAAAGGACATAATCTCAGGCAGGGTTCAGGAGCAGCGATTGATGGGGCTGGACCTCGATAGCACCAGGTTGCTCCTCGAGGCAAAGGACCTGCAGGTCCCCGACATCAGTAGGATCTACGAGGCGACTGGAGGTCATCCCCTCTCGATCGAGCTCATGCGAGATCCGCACGACCTGGTCAAGCCCAGTGAGTTGCGAAGGTTCATTCAGAGCGAGATCCTTTCACAGCTGGAGCCGGCCGAGAGGGAGTTCATCACCAAGCTGGCGATCTTCAGAAGACCGGTCCTTCCAGAGGCATTCATCGAATCAACCTCGGAATACGACATCCTGGAGGAATTGATCAATCATATCCTGGTTCAGGAGATCACCTATTCTGGTTACAAGGTCTCGGACCTGATCCGGGAGTTCCTGATATCTACAATACCGAAGGAAGAGATACGTGGACAGCATCTGAATGCGGCCGGATATTTCCTGTCAGCTGAAGGAGAGGAGCCGATCCTGGAGGCGATATACCATTACAAGAGCGGCGGTGAGACGGGAAGGGCTGCTGACCTTGCTGTCGAGAGAGGAAGGGAACTCATCCTTCGCGGTTATCTTGAAGACCTCAAGAATACACTTGACATTGAAACGACGGACGTCCCGAAGAAGCTCAGGGCAGATTTCCTCCTGTTGATCGCCGACATTGAGATGGGATTGAACAATTGGGATACCGCAGAAGAGAAGAACCAAGAGGCGATCAAGTGGGCTGGAACTGATAATCAACCGGTCCTTGGGTCTGCCTGGAAGAACCTCGGAAAGATCGATTATGAAAGGGCCAATTGGAAGGATGCCTTGGACCACTTCAAAGCGAGTGTCGAAATATCCGAGAAGATCGATGATTCAGTTATACTTGGCGATGCTTATCGAAGTATTGGACAGGTCCATTGGCGGAATGGTGAGTCCGAAGAAGCTACTGAATATTTTGAAAAGGCACTTGAGTTGGCACAGAATGCAAATGATTCGTTACTTGAAAGTGAGATCTTAGTTGATATGGCAAATAATATTAGAATTACAGAGATGGAACGAGCAATAGAGCTTTATAACACAGCAATTCAAGCGTTCTCTGATATGGGAATGAGTTATGCCTTAGGAAGGGTTTACAATAATCTTGGAACTGTCCATTATAATGCTGAATTGTTTGATGAGGCATTAGACTATTGGAAAAAATCAATTACCGTAGCAGAAAATAGTGGTTATCCAAAATTGAAGGCTTGGGCGTTGTTCAATAGCTCAGATGTGATGACTAGAAGAGGTGATTTTCAAGCTGCATGGGATTGCCTGTCTCAATCAAAAGAAATCTTAACAAAATTAGGGGATCGGGTTGGATTAGCTTACATTGGGATTGAATCTGCAGTTGTATTATCAAATGAAAAACGTTGGGAGGAGGCGGAAGACCAATTTGTGACAACGATTCATGAGATTACCGGTATGAATATTCCTGTTCTCCTCGCAGAGGCGAACTACCAGTATGGTCAAATGAATATTGCGGCTGATGAGCCTGCCCGGGGTGTGGAACTTATCCAGATTGCTATCGAACTATACCGTTCCATAGGTAAGGATCCCTTAGCGGATAAACTTGAAGGCGAGGCTCAGGAGATTATAGAGAAGGCCGGCCTCACTTGAGGCCGAGTTCCTTCAGAGTCTCAGCATGCACGAGATGTGAATACTTACCCTTCACCATATCACCTCAGATCGTGAATTCTCCGTAGATGTTGTCACTTATCTGGGGAGACTGTCCACTGATCTCTTCAGCTACCCAGCTATGTGCCTCTTCGAATGAGACGACACCATCTTCGTTCGCGTCTGCATCCTCTTCTGTCAGACCATCCGCAAGATTGTAGGCGTTGCTTGACGTGGACTCAATACCGTGGCTGGTTAGTACCAGACGGTCGTTGCCCGCGAGGTTGTCGATGAAGCCACCGGAATAGTCAAACGAGACAACAACAGCCATATCCTGGGTATTTATTGCGTCAAGCTGAAGACCAATATCCCAACTCGAGATCTGAATATCGTCAGATGAGATGAGATAGAAATCTTCAGTTCCGAATGCCCCATTGTCACCTAAGACAATCACAACAGTGTCGATGGAATTGACGTTTAATGCAAGATGACTGAAAGCTGCGTATATCTCTTCAGCCGATGCGTCACCATCAACGAAACTCTCCTCGGATCCATCGGTCAGGAAGATAATCTCATCATCGGTCCATCCCTCATCCTTCAGATAGTCGTACATATCGAGGGCATCCTCGTATACCGTTCCACCTTCATGCTCAGGCGCCACAATGAGCGCCCACCTCTTCGCCTCGGGCGGCGTCGCGATCACAGTCAACGACAACACAAGGAGGCTGGTCAATGCTATAGTAGCGAGTATTCTACCATTCATAAGCAAAACCCCCTCAGTTCCTCCCGATCTCTTTCAAGCTTTCCATTCTTACGAGTAGTCCATACTTTCCTGGCATATGTCTTACACCTCCTCCCCCCCCCAAAGGTCGAAAAATCTATTATCTGGATAGGAAAATGCGGTGTTTCGGCTTGTACTAAATTACATAGCGTAATTTATATCTTACTTAAGGAAATTTTATATATTAAAAGAAACATACAGCAATCATGACATTCGAAGAGCTAACGGTAAAGGACCGTGTCTTGTTCTTCCTCTTGGATTTCCCGATCGATAATATGTTGGACCCCATAGATATGGATGCGGAGTTTGTGGTAAAAAGTCTTCCTCATGATATCACCCAAGAAGGTATTGCAGAATCGGTCGGCATTCGATGGAATCATGCTTCAAGGGCTTTGAAAGAGTTGCGTCATATGAACCTTGTGGAGCAAAAAAAGTCAAATATTGAGGGGGGGCGCCGCGTTCGATTTGTATATTTCTTATCAACAGAAGGGTATACAGTAGCGAACGAAGTCGCGTCCAGAGTAAATAACGAGGAATTCCAAATATTAAAAGATGGAACACTAGAGCACATGACTTTTTCTCAGATTTACAGGATATATGGAGCGGAAATTCCTACATTTGAATTTTTTATTAGGTTTGAGAAAGTATTCTCTAATATCGTTACTGAAGGAGACCTTATTGAGAATATATCTTTAAAATCCGTCATAGATGAAATTGGCCGTATCAATCACCATATTTCTTTACCTGAAATCAAAATTGTTGGGCGTGAGAATGAGTTGGGACTCCTTGAAGATCTCATCGATAATGGACCTAACACAATAGTAATAATTGGCCTTCCTGGAATGGGGAAAACGTCATTAATATCGAGTTTTTTATCCACCTATTATGGTTATGAAACGATTTATTACCCGATACATGAATGGGACTCTGCACGAAGTATATTAGTCGTCCTATCGAAGTTTCTAAATGATATTAATAAGGCTCGACTCATGGATTATCTCAAGGCTGGATTACACGACGGAGATGTAGATGGGATACAGCACTTTGACCTCTGGGAGGTACATCAAATTATTTCTGAAGATCTCAGCGGAGAAAATGTTATTATCGTATTCGACGACTATCAAAAAGCGAATGAGGATACCAAACGACTTATCAGTATGATATTCACAATTGTATCGAGTTCCGATGACCTTCATATGTGCGTTCTTTCTAGGTTGAGTCCGGAATTCTATGGTCAAAAAGACGTGATCGCAGAAAAAAAGGTTTATGAGATGCATCTTGGTGGCATTGATTACACCTCAATGAAGTCTCTGCTAGAGGAGAGAGGGATTATTGATCCTTCTCATTATCCAACAATCTATCAAGTGACTGGGGGCCATCCGCTTGCCATCGATCTAATAGGGGGGACAGATGGACTCGATGGGGCTTCGAATTTATCAACGTATGTAAAAGATGAGATTATGAATAATCTCTCTCCGGATTTGCGTTCATTTCTCCGTAAAGTTGCAGTTTATAGAAAACCAATTAGCATTGATTTAATTACAAGAACGGAAGAAGATATTGATATATTATTCCGATTAATTTCACTATCTTTAATCGCTGAAACAGGTAGTGAAATAGCTCTTCACGATATGATTCGTGGAGTTATTTATGAAGGAATTCCTGAGTCAATGAGGAGAGATCTTCACATAGAAGCAGCTAAATCATTATCTGAATCTCGATTCGAAGATCAGGTTGAAGCATTTTATCACTACATGTATGGAAAATCCTTTTCAAAAGGTATAGAATTGTTAAATGAATTCTTACCGCGATTTATTGAATACGGATATGTGGGTGAAATACAGGAGATAATCGAGAATTTTGTTGATGTTATTGATCTTGAGTGGTTATCTCGTTTCAATATATTCAGATTAGAAACACATTTATCCTTAGGAGAATATCATGAAACTAAAGAAATTATTAAAAGTATCGAGTCCAACAGTCTATCCGAATATGATAAGTTCAAATATAAGGGTAAAATGATCATTGGACGTGGATATTATTACGAGGGGCAATTTGACAAATGTATTGCTATGATGGATGAAATAATAGTTGACAATGAATTTGTTACTCCTATGAATAGGGCAGAGGCGTTACATTGGAAGGGGAAAGCGTTCACACGATTGGGGAAGAAGGATCAAGGTGAAGATGCCTTTAAAGAAGCCATTGTTCTCGCAAAAGGAGAGAAGGATAATATTCTTGAGGGAAAGGTCCTGATGGCAAGAAGTTTCATAACTGACGAAAACCTCAATTGTGCACTTGAAGCTGCACGAATTTTCGAAGAGGAAGGGGCATTATACAATCTTGCAGAGGCATTGAACTATGTTGGACGTTTATATTACAGACAGGGTGATTTGCATTCTGCGAAACGAAATTGGATTCGCGGGATTGAGATAGGATTATCAACAGGTAACTATCGGTTAACTGCAGTAATGCAATATAATTTGGCCAGCGTTTATATTGAATCAAGCGATTTTTCTAAGGCATTAGAATATCTAAAGGAGAGTACGAGAACCTTTTACAACGTCCATTTTGCCTCAGGATTCATATATTCAAAGGTTGGTTATGGGTCATTTTACGCAATGAGAGGAGATTATCAGATAGCAGAGCGATTTCTTAATATGGGTGAAGAGATTGCTCGTGAGCTTAATGATGAAAAAGCACTTGAACTAGTTTTCGAAGAGAAATGTAACCTCTATTCTATAAGTGGAGATAAGCGAAGATTGAAACAATACTCTGACCAATTAAAACAGCTTCAATCCTGATCTGGAACATCCTTCTCGTCGACCTCGAGGATCAAGGCACCCTGATACCCACAATCCTTGCAGAGGTATTGAGTCCCCATGAAACCGCCGACGACCTTCAGATTGGACTTCAGACAGTGAGGACACAGGAGAACCGTCTCCTCCTCACTCATCATTCTCCTCCTTCTTCTCCAGGGGGACCTTCTTGTGGAGGATGAGCACGAGGTTCCTGTCCGAGAGCATCTTGACGAAGGTCCAGCAACGGGGTGCTACAGGCTCGAGGTCCTCCCCGTACTTCTCGTGCATGATCTTGCAGATCTCTCCGACGTTGTGTTCACCGTCGCAGAGGTTCCAGATGTCCGTGCCCATCTCGTCGAGCGGTCTGCGGATGTCGGAGACCCCTCCGACGCGACGGAATATCCAGCCTTCCAGACGGGTGAATACCTTCGGATAGATCAGTACAACGGTCTCGTCGTCCTGGACCTCGGTCTTGACCGGAACCCTGACCGGAACCTTTCTGGCGAGGACCATCGGGAGACCGTAGGGGCCTTCCTTCTTCTTGCCCTTCCTCACTCTTCGCTTACCGGTTTCGGGAATCCTACCTCCTCCAGCATCTTCCTGTTAAAGACAGGCCCCTCTTTGCAGATCCTGTACTTGCCCCTGGCGCACGAGCCGCAGAGGCCGCGGCCGCACCTGAGATAGGACTCCAGGCTCATCTCGACGTCTATGTCGATGTCCTTGACGATATCCCAGATCGCCCTGAGCATGGGCATGGGACCGCAGCTGTACAGGACGTCGAAGTCCGCGAGTTCGAAATCCTCCATTACGTGGAGCACGTTCCCGTGGGTCCCGAGGGAGCCGTCCTCCGTCGAGACGTGGGTGTCCTCCTGGGCCCGAAGGACGGTCAGGTACGGGATGTCCTCCCGTGTGGCTCCGCCGATTATGAACTTGTGATCTATGCCCCTGGCGACCATTCGCCGATATACTGGCATAAGCGGTGCCGTGCCGACGCCGCCACCGACGAGCAAGGACTTGCGCTCCTCCACCGAGAAGTTGTTCCCGAACGGACCGGAGACGCCCACCTTGTCGCCTGGCTTCAATTTGATCATTTCGCTAGTGGTCGGGCCGACGGCCTTGACGGTGAACGACAGGTTCGCTTTCCGGATCTTCGATATGCTCATCGGGACCTCGTCGGATATCTCGTCGTTCCTCTCACCATTGCTGTCGTAGGGGAGCCAGATCATCAGGAAGTTCCCCGGCTTGGCCTTGACCCTGTAGTCCAGGGTGAACGTGACCATGTCCTTGCCTTCGCCCTTCCTCTGGAGAATGGTGGTCGGCCTGGGCCTCAACATACTGTGAGGAAGGCTGAAGTCGGTATATAAGATTTTACAGATTTCACTAATGATCGCAGAAAATAAAGGTCAATTCATGTCATATCTAATCATCCTTACTTTCGGCTTTCATGAGTTCTGAGCTACGCTTTGTATCTGCCTGAGGTAGGATGGAGTTCTTTTTCTTTTTCATGCTATCACTATTATTGGAACGAGCAAGTATAAACCCATCGATAAGAGTGCGAAAACGTAAGCAATGATTGAATATGAAATGTATCTGTCTCGTCTGAATAAGCTAACCCGGTTCTTTTCATACGAGTCGATAATATTTGCTATTACCTGGAGTTGTAATTCCTCAAGCGATTCATTTCTATCGACGTGTTCCCATAATGATTCTGGATGGATTATATACTTGAATCTGAACCCAAAGGATGCAAGAAGTGAGAGGATAATAGAGGAAATCAAGGCAACGATTGAAAATGAGAAAAATGTGACGTGAGGTTGAAATGAATTTGGTAATTGTTGGATACTGAGTAGAGAGGCGATCAAAGCTGATGCAAGGATTAACCAATTGGCTTTAATCTGTAAGGTATCAGCAGACTGAAATTGTTTATCAATTATTGATATGGACAAATTTGTCGCATATTCAATTGCCCGATATTCAGAAATTTCCACTGGCATGACCCTTGATATCTATTCAAGTTCATGCAATTTCAGGGTAGAGAAGACTGAAATTGATAATTCGACAAGCCATTTCATAAGTAGATTCCACCGGAAATGACGGTTTGACCACTTTTCGCCCGAGTTTTAACTTCTTATATAAAAGAATTGCCGTTTTCCTTAGAATTTCATAGGAAAGGTTTATATGCCCTGAGCATTATGAGAAGTTGGGATGGGGTGCACTCAGCACCCGTAGATCCAGGAGATGGACATGAGGAGAGTAAGTCATAACCCGCAGAACAAGTGGGCACCCGTTAAGCTGACGCCGAAGGCATCTACCCCCTTAGGGGACATGCTGCAGTTGCTGGACGAGAAGAACCTCGCAGCGGTATCCGGGATGGGATTCACCGCGTTGGGAGCGTACTTCTACTTCTTCATCCAGCACCTTCAGAGCGAGGTCATAGGAGTGACCATGCTCTGCGTGATAATGGGTTTCCTCATGGCGCTGTTGCTGAAGATCGAGGTCCTCCACATAGACCTCAAGCCGAGCGAGAGCCTGAACATCAGGTTCATGACCGGTGTGATCTTCATGCTGTCGCTTGTGATCATCGGTTCGGCCATAAACTACTTCGGAGGGCAGGCTGGTCACGCTCTCATCGCGTTCCTGCTGACGTCGATGAGCACGTATATCCTCTTCCACTCCAGGGTCGAGATCGATGCTCACCGTACTCCGTATCGGTCATAGACCGCAACGGGACAAGAGGATAACCACGCACGTGGCGCTTGTAGCCAGGGCTTTTGGAGCGGACGGTCTGGTCCTCGTAGGTGACGACCCCGCCATCGCTTCAGCGGTGGACGGGGTCGCCGAGCGTTTTGGTGGAGATTTCCAGGTCACAGCTGTCAAAGGGTACCGTAGATCCATGAAGGAGTGGGACGGTCCCGTCGTTCACCTTACCATGTACGGCGAGCAGCTGGACGATGTCGTTGATTCCCTTCGCGGGAAGGACGTCATGATCGTCGTGGGGGCGGAGAAGGTCCCCGGGGACGTGTACGAACTATCCGATCACAACATTGCCGTTGGTAACCAGCCTCATTCCGAGGTGGCTGCGCTGGCGGTGTTCCTTGACAGGTTATTCAAAGGAAAGGAGCTCGAGAAGGACTTCGACGGACCGATGAAGGTGGTTCCGTCGGCGAGAGGAAAGGTAGTCGTCGAGAAGTAGTTTCAATCGAATTCCCGTTCGATCTTGTGGACAGCGCGTACGAGTTCCAGGTTCACAGGTGTCTCCACGCCGACCTCCTTACCGTATGTGTAGAAAGCACCATTGATGTAGTCAACCTCGGTCGGACGTCTCTTGTCGATGTCCTGAAGCATGCTGGACCGGTTCTCGGAAGTGTTCCTGACGATCTCAAGGACATATTCGAGCACGTCTTCTTCAGGCAGGATGATGCCGCGGGATTCAGCGACAGTGACGCTCTCCTGGACTATCGCTTCCAACATCTCCCGCAGGTCCTCGCGCTCAAGGAGTTCGCCGTTGGGGATGTCGTTTATCGCGGTGAGAGGATTGATCGCAGCGTTGGCGATGGCCTTCTGATGCAGGACGCCGCACATGTTCTCGCTCGTCGTAAGCGGTGAGGCCAGGCTCAGGACCTCGGCGATCTCGCGGACATCGTCGTCTATCTTGCCATCCGGGCGGCCTATGACTGTCTGTCCAACACCCGCGTGGACGACGACGCCGTCGTCGAGCCTGGTGGCGGCCATGCTGGTTACACCGGATATGGTCCTGTGTGTGCCGAACTCGTCCTGCAGGATCTCGGTGTTGCAGAGTCCGTTCGAAAGTGTCAGGACGCGGGTCCGTGGTCCTGCGAGGTCGTGGGTGACCCTCGCCGCTTCCCTGGTATTGTAGGCCTTGACGGTGAATATCATGAGGTCGGGATTGTGAGGCATGTCCCCGGTGTTGTCGGACGCTGGAAGCATGATGTGCTTCTCGGTGATCCCTGTGATGGTTAGGCCGTTCTTCTTGATGGCCTCGATGTGAGGTCCCCTGCCCAGCAGGTGGACGTCATGACTGCCCGAGAGCAGTCCTCCGACGAGGGAGCCGAGAGCGCCAGCTCCCACTACGACGATCTCCATCTCTTTCGTGTAGGTCTGAGTTATAGAAAAGCGTTGCCATGGTTAGTGTAAAGTATCGCCAGACCGTTCACATCACCATGACGGCTCCCGAGCAGAAGGTCCCCTTGGCAGTTGAGTGGAAGGACGACCACATCGTCATGCTCGACCAGAGGATGCTGCCGCACGACTTCGTCTTCGAGAATATCCACAGCGTCGATAAGCTTGCGGCCAGCATAACCGATATGGTGGTCAGGGGAGCTCCCGCCATCGGTATCGCCGCAGCCTACGGAATGGCACTTGCATACGTCAATGGCGTTGACATGGATAAAGCCAAAGAGAAGCTCGAAGCGAGCCGTCCAACTGCGAAGGACCTCTTCACCGCGGTCGACAGGATAGCTGACGTCTGGACATCGGGGAAGGACCCCGTTGCGGCAGCGATAGATTACGCTTCTGAGATCGAGGAGGCCTGCAGGACCATCGGAGAGACCGGTGCCGAGCTGATCTCGAAGGATATGAAGATACTCACTCATTGCAACGCCGGGGCTTTAGCTACCGTTTACTGGGGAACGGCGCTCGCACCGATAAGGTTCGCCCATTACCATGGCAAGAAGCCCTATGTCTTCGTCGACGAGACCCGGCCCCGTTACCAGGGTGCCAGATTGACGGCCTGGGAGCTCAGGATGGAAGGGATACCCAACGCGATAATCGTGGACAACGCTGCGGGACACTTCATGTCCCGGGGCGAGGTCGACATGGTAATAACTGGTGCCGACAGGATCGCGATGAACGGCGATGCCGCTAACAAGATCGGTACCTACGAGAAGGCTGTCGTTGCACATGAGAATGGTATCCCATTCTACATCGCCGCTCCCGCGACGACGTTCGATCCCACCGCCGAATCCGGAGACGCCATTCCAATCGAGGAGCGGTCTCAGGACGAAGTACTGGAGTGGGGAGGCTTGCGAGTCGGTCCGGAGGGCGCAGTGGCCCGCAATCCGGCATTTGACGTCACTCCTGCGAGGTATATCACTGGCTTCATCACCGAGAAGGGTGTTCTGAAGGCGGATGAGATCAAGGGTGTCTTCGGAGATTGATACTACTTCTTCCTCTGCATCAGGAAGAACAGTGCCACGACCACTACAACGATGACCAGCAGTCCAGCGACCCCGGCCTGTGTCGCCGTCAATCCTCCCTTGTCTTCCTCGTCGTCCTCAGGGGTTTCTGGCTCTTCCTCAACGATCTTTGGGAAGCTGAAGGTCTTGATGACGTTCAGTTCGTCCGGTTTGGCACCGTCCGTCTGGATCTTTATCGTCTGGTCGGTGGTGTTCCCGATGGTCCAGTTGAAATCAATGTCTTCCCACCGATCAGCTCCGATTTCCTCGATCGTGACGTTGTCCACCCATGTACTACCAACGATGAAGTTGATCACGAGATCCTCTACTGGACCTGAACCGTTGTTCCAAATGCGGACGTGAACGAGGACATCGTCATTCTCCTCAATGTCCGTAACGTTTTCGGAAAGTGTGATGTCATTGTCGGCGATCTTGATGTCGGGGGCAAGGATGGATAGATTGAATTTTCTTGTCTCAGAACTAGCATCCGAAGAGGATATTCGAACAGTGAAATTGTTCCAACCCTCGAGTATGTCCTCATCAACTGTAATCACCATCGTTACTACCGCTTCCTGATCTGAATCGATATTAAATGTTGCGGGATTTGTATCATGCCATCCGAAGATCACATCAACGTCAGGGGAAAGACCCACGGTCTCGACCTTGTATGCATCATCGAAGTTACCCTGGTTGTGAATGGTTATTGGTACATCGATTTCATCCTGTTTGTCGAGACCGGTGGGGTCGATCTCTCCATCATCCATGTCCATGGTCCATTCGAAACCGGCTACCTTTTCGATCTCCAACGTGATATTGACATACTCGTTTGCATCGGGATCCCCATGAGCTGCTCCCTTCGATTCTATGTGCACCATGAAGGAATATTCACCAGCCTCGGCATCGACGGGTATTGTGCCAACGTCGAACTCCAGGAATACCGTCTGAGGAGTATTGGCCTCCAGGTCTTCGAAAAGGTAGGAAGTTCCGTTCGCTTTGTCGTCAAATGGGCCTATGGAGCTGATCCAATTGAGTTCACCAGGCTCGATGTCCGAGCCCTCGAGGCCAGGCGTCTCTGATATCCTGATCTCGATGTCGTCCGGTCCATCGCCCGTGTTCTCTACATCGAACTGTAGTGTCTCGTTATTGTCCCCCTCCACAGGGCTTACCTTCGTTTTGTTCGTGGGAAATGCGACAGATATTGAATACCCTCTGATCTTTGTCTTGACGGTCCTCAACCTGTTCGTCCCGTTCGAGGACTGGACCGAGATGTCGGTGGTGCTCTGGTCGTCCTCCTCGGCCTCGGAGTCGGGGTCGACGATCACGTTGAATATTATCTGCTGGGTCGTGCTGACGTTCTCAAAGACGTGGGAGTCATCGGATCCTTCGACCCATGAGCTCCATCCGGCCAGCTCGTCCGAGAGGTTGACGTAGATGTCGGCCTCTCCGCCGTCGGCTGTGATGTTGATGGTGACGTTGAAGGTCGCGACCTCGTGCGATCCTATCCAAATTGTTCCTTTTTCGACATCGATACCTGTGACATCGACACTACCCTCGGTCGCTCCAGTAAGGAACGTAACAAGGATTAAGATCGACATCAAACCAAACGCGATTCGCCAACAGACACGCATACTGATCCCTAGAAAATAGGAATTCTCATGCCTTTAATAGCTTACTGAAACCGCTTGACAATCGTGATAAATTGCATCCAGAGGACTCAGAACCTCCAGCTCAGGTAGTGGTGGTAGTACAGCATCACCACGACGCCAGCGATGATGCCGACGGCTGCGATCTGGAGTAAGGCACCCAGCTGGTCTCTCTTGATCTCTTCTTCCGGAGCACGTACGAAATCAAACCTGATATTGAGCTCCTCGGGCATTGCACCCTCGGTCTGGAACCTGCACCGGGACCTGTCCTTGCCGTCCCAATCGAAGATGACGTCCTCGTACCTGCCGTTCCTGAGGAAGTCGATGGTGTAGTTCCCTTTCAGGATGCCTCCCTGGTAGTAGCTGATCTTGAGGTCCGTGGCGGGCGAGGTTCCATTGTTCCATACGCGGACTCGAAACACCTTGTCCTCCCCTGTTCCCGGTTCAGGATTTACCATTTGAATGTCATGTTTCGTGAACCGGATGTCCGGTCCCAGCACTGTAAGATTGAAATCGGTCTCGTTGACGAACCCGCCCTCGGCAGAGGATATCCTGATGACGAACTCCTCGATTCCCCCCCGGGTCCTCGGGTCCACGGTAATCTTCATTTGAATGGTCCGCGTCAGTCCCGATCGCATGGCGAATTCGGCGGGGTCACCCCTGTCGTCGAAGGAGATGTCGACATCGGCGGAGGTCGCGAACGTCTGTACCTTGAACGTGTCGTTGAAGTTGCCCGAGTTCTGGACCATGATGTCCACGAGGGCGTGGTCATCGGTGATATGCGCGCCGACGTCGATCTCTGCCTGGGTCTCGTTTAACTCGACGTACATTCCGGCGACCCTGTCGACCACGAGCGTAAGGTAATGGGTGAAGATTATCCCTGGATCCTCGGGATTGCCGGGGACGCAGTCGAAAGTTATCATGTAGGTGTAATTTCCAGTGGCTGCATCGATCGGAACACTTCCGACGTCGAACTCGACATGCACGAGCTCGATGACATCTGTCTTCATGTCCTGGATCGTATGGTCCGGACCGAGACCGGTGAGCTCTTCGTAGGAGATATCGACCCAATCGAGATTGCCCGGGTTTGGACCGGGGTCCTGATCCACGGTCACCTTGATGTCGTCGGGAGAATCGCCGGTGTTCTCTACCTCGAACTGGACCGTCTCGATATTTTCTCCCTCCTCGGGACTGACCTTGATCGAGTCTGCCGGAAAGGTCACCTCTATCGAATGGCCATTGACGAACGTCGACAGCGATGTCGCCTCGTCCTTTCCATCCGTCGAGTTCGCCCATATGTCGAGGACGAGCGCTTCCGAGCCTGCCCTTTCGGGAGGCTGTACGTAAAGGGTGAAGTTGAGGTATCCGGATTCGTTAACACCTGTCCATGTGATCTCGTTCCCGCCTTCGTCGACCCATGCGGTCCAGCCGTCGGTGGCCTCCGATATCGTCGCGGAAACATCTGCTGAACCGTTCGTCACCTCGACATCCATCGAGACGTCGTACTCGGCGATCTCGTCCTGATCGATGATCTGTGCTCCTCCGATGACATCGATATATCCGACATCGACGGTCGCTTCCGAAGCGCCGGTAAATAACGTGAGAACAGATATCGCGAGCAGCAGCCCGATGCCCAGGACCCTCATACGGATAAACATAATACCCCCAATACGTGAGGGCAGTTACTCACACTAATAGATTTCTGAAGACTCTTGACAATCACTTGTAGGGCCGTCTGATGGTCGCCCCGCACCTCTGGCAGTGCACGATGACCCGCCCCCTTCGGACCCTGTAGGTTGCCGCATCCCCGATCATCAGGTAGGCCTGGCAATCGGGACACATCCGCCTCTTCATGCTACGCGGGATCCGGACGTTGTACCTCGTGCTCAGCTTCCTCGCCATCGCCATGTACCTGTCGGCGAGCCCGGCGTTGCCTGCCTTGGCCTCAGCGTCGGCGAGGTCGAAGAGACGCCTTATCCGCCGCTTGACGAGATCGACTGTCTCCTTGGTCCTGCGCCCGCGCCTTCCCCGGCGTTGGGGCATGGACGACGATATGCGTTATCGATTAAAAAGGGGACGTTCTGGTACCGAAAAGGACCATCTTTTTATACCATGCAGAGGATGAATGGAATCGTATGACAGAGGAACCAGCATTGCGTAGATGCGAGGAGCACGGTTATTTCCGCGGAAAGACCTGCACAGCGTGCGGCAGCGACGGGCGATACCTCATGTCCGGGGAGGAGCTCGGGCATCTCGGAAGGATAATGGCCGGCGTTCTCCGTCATTTCCCGGAGAAGTTCGACATCGAGCTCAGCGAGAACGGATGGGCGAACATCGACGAGCTCGTCGAGTCGGTCCGGGACCACAGGATAACGCTTCACTGGCTCAAGCCGCATCACCTGAGGGCGATAGTCGAGACCGACCCGAAGGGGCGCTACCAGATCGACGGGAACGAGATCAGGGCGACCTACGGGCACACCATCGATCTCGAGCTTGACCACCCGACCGATACCGTGCCGGACTCCCTTTTCTATCCGACCACGGCGGAGGAGGTCGAACTGCTGTTCGAGACCGGCCTGAAGCCGACGGACAGGAAGTTCGTCCACCTCAGCAAGACGTACGAGCAGGCGATGGAGGCCGGACGCCACAGGGAAGGATCGCCGATAATCATCGAGATCGACGCGAGATCGGCCATGGAGGACGAGATCGTCATCTGCCAGGCCGGGACGGTGGTCTACCTGACGGACGAGGTCCCGTCGAAGTTCATGTCGATGATCGACAGGGAGGGGGAGAGCGATGACGGGAGCGTTCCTGGCGATTGAGGGAATAGACGGATCGGGGAAGACGACCGTCGCAAAGTACATACACGATTTCTTGGTAGACCGCGGGATCGAGGTCGTACTCACCCAGGAACCGACGAAGGGTCCCATCGGAGACGTCATCCGCAAGAGCCTCGGGAAGCTCGAACTGACTCCATATCAGAGAGCCCTGCTGTTCGCTGCCGACAGGCACGGACATGTCCAGAACGTCGTGATGCCGGCTCTTGAGCAGGGCAAGTGGGTCGTCACCGACCGCTACCTCTACTCGTCCCTGGCATACCAGGGGGCGGAGGGCGTGGACATGGCCTTCCTGAGGTTCATAAACGGTTTCGCGCCGGACGCCGACGCGGTCATCCACCTCGAGGTCCCGCCGGACATAGGAGTCTCGCGCCTAAAGAACCACGACAGGTTCGAGGACACCGAGTTCCTCCGCAAGGTTAAGGCCGTCTTCGACGAGATCCTGCCACGGAACACAGTGTCCATAGATGCGGGGAAGCCCATCGAGACCGTCCTCGGGAAGGCCGAGGAGGTCGTCCTCGAGATGCTCGAGGACTAGGGCAAACCTTTTCCGTGAAATCCTCATCTACCAACACATAGGTGACGCGATGACGCAGGAAGATGTCAGGGCCATGCTCGAGGCGGTCGGCGTATCCGACATATCGGAGCTCTTCTCGGACGTCCCGGAGGACGTCAGGGCCGGATTGGACCTTCCCGGCCCGATGGCCGAGGTGGACCTCCACAGACATCTCGAGGACCTGGCATCGCTGAACACGCCGGTCGGGCCGCTCCTTTCGTTCCTCGGAGGCGGCGTCTACGACCACCACATCCCGCCTGCGGTCATGGAGATCGCGTCGAGGGCGGAGTTCCTCTCAGCATACACACCGTACCAGCCCGAGATGAGCCAGGGGATGCTCCAGGCCATATTCGAGTACCAGAGCCTCCTGGCCAGGCTGCTGAAGATGGACGTCGTGAACGCTTCCATGTACGACGGCGCCACGGCCCTGGGCGAGGCCGTGCGGATGGCCGCGAGGATCTCGAGGGGCGACGTCGTTCATATACCAGAGGCGATCGCGCCTTGGAAGGTGTCAGTACTTCACAATTACTCGGACACAGCAGGTATCTCCATTGAAAAGGTCCCGTACGACCGGACGATGGGTACTCTCGATCTGGACGGTGTTCCCGAAGGCGGGATCATGTACGTCGAGACACCCAACTATTTCGGGGTCATCGAGGATAAACTGGACGCAATTCGCGAGAAGGTCGACGTCCTCATCGTGGGCGTGAACCCGATATCCCTCGGAGTGCTGAAGGCTCCGGGAGGGTACGGCGCCGATATCGTCGTCGCAGAGGGCCAGCCCCTCGGGATCCCGATGGGGTTCGGCGGCCCTCTCCTGGGTGTCATGGCTTCGACGAAGAAGCATGTCAGGCAGATGCCCGGGCGGCTGATAGCCATGACCCAGAACTCCGACGGGAACCGGGCCTTCACGATGACCCTCCAGACGAGGGAGCAGCATATCCGACGCCACCGGGCGACATCGAACATCTGCACGAACCACGGCCTCTGCGCCGTCATGGGGACCGCGTACCTGAGCGTCGTCGGACCGGGGCTGGTGGACATCGCCGAGAGGTGCCTCGACAACAGGGCGCTCCTGGAGGAGCAGTTCAAGGCTGTCGGGATCGAACCAGCCTTCGACGGCCATCATTTTAACGAATTCACGGTCAGACTTCCAATGCCTTTCGATGAGTTCAGCGCCGAGATGCTGAACAGAGGTGTCCTTCCAGGGATCGACCTTGACGGATCGGGGCTTGCGGACCACATCCTGGTAGCGACCACTGAAAAGCACACGGCGGCCGATATAGAGAGGTTCGGTGCCGCCCTGAAGGAGGTGCTCGTATGACCGGCCAGTACAGGATGGCCCGGTACGACGAGGGCACGGTCTTCGAGATAGGCGGTGAGAGCCATGTTCGGTCTGCGACAGGGCACATACCTGACGGATTGAAGGGTACGGTCGACCTTCCCGACCTCACCGAGGCCGAGGTGATGCGCCATTACGTCAGGCTCAGCCAGATGAACCACTGCGTCGAGTCCGGCTTCTATCCGCTGGGCTCGTGCACCATGAAACACAATCCCCGGAGTTCGGTGTGGGCCGCGACCCTTCCGGGTTTCGCCAGTATACATCCCGAACAACCGTTCTCGACGGTCCAGGGCGCGCTCGGGCTAATGTACGAGCTCGAGCGCATGCTCGCGGAAATAGGCGGAATGAAGGCAGTCACGCTCCAACCTGCAGCAGGTGCCCAGGGCGAGTATACAGGGCTCCTTCTCATCAAGGCCTATCACGAGGCGAACGGCGAATCCAGGGACCAGGTGATCGTCCCGGACACCGCCCATGGAACGAACCCTGCCACGGCGGCGATGGCTGGCTATGACGTCATCGAGGTCCCCTCGGCCGACGACGGCACCGTGGACCTGGATGCACTGAAGGAAGCCCTCTCGGACCGGACGGCGGCACTCATGCTCACCAATCCGAACACCCTAGGGATATTCGAGGGACGTGTCACCGAGATCGCGAAAGCGGTACATGAGTCCGGGGCACTCCTCTACTACGACGGAGCCAACCTGAACGCGATAATGGGCATCACGAAGCCCGGGGCCATGGGCTTCGACGTCGTCCACTTCAACCTACACAAGACGTTCGGCACACCCCACGGCGGCGGAGGTCCGGGATCGGGGCCGGTCGGCGTTGTCGAACGGCTTGAACCGTTCCTGCCTGTCCCGAGGATAACGAGGGAGAACGACATGTTCGTCCTGTCCGATGATGTTCCGGCATCCATCGGAAAGGTCCAGTCGTTCTACGGCAACTTCCTCGTCCTCGTACGCGCATACGCTTTCATCAAGAGCCACGGCTCCTCACTTCAGGAGGTCAGCGAGATGGCCGTCCTGAACGCCAACTATCTCGTCGCCAGGCTGAACGGCGTCCTTCCGATGCCCTATGGGAAGCTGAGGAAGCATGAGTTCGTCCTGAGCGGAGAGCCTTTGAAGGAGAAGGGTGTCAAGACCCTGGATGTCGCAAAACGCCTCGGTGATATGGGATTCCATGCACCGACGATCTACTTCCCGCACATAGTCGAGGAAGCGATGATGATCGAGCCCACCGAGACCGAGGACAAGGCCACCCTGGACGCGTTCGCCGATGCACTGACTTGTATCGTCTCCGAGGACCCGGAGGGACTCAAGTGCGCGCCGACCGAAGTTGAAGCTCGCGTCGACGAGGTCTTCGCTGCCAAGAACATGTGGTTGACCTGGGACCTGGCACAACAGGATTGATCAGTCCAGGTCCTCGCCTTTCTTCGTGAAACCGATCTTCGGGAACGAACGTATTGCTGTAGAACCGATGTTCCCGAGGTGAGCGTTGATCCTTCTGATGTAGTATCCGAGGAGAGCGTAGGTGATCCCCTGTTTGACCGTCAGGTTGGGATCGGTGTTGATCTGCCCCACGAGATGGTTGTGGATGTCCTTGATCTCGTCGTGGATCGCTATCGCGGCCTTTGCTTTGCCGAAATCGCCGTCGATGACAGCACCCTTCACCAGGTCGAACTGCTTCAGGATGCCATCCTTCATCCGGTTTATGTCCTCCATGTACTCGTCCCCATCCAGCTCTTCGGGGAACTGGAGGCCGAGCTGGGCGATGTTCTTGCAGATGTCGCCGATCCTCTCGTAATCGATGACCGTACTGATCAGGATCAGAGAAGCGTTCACGTTCGGCGCGGAGGATATCGCGAGGTATTCGAAGACCTCCTTACGGATCTGGATCTCCATCTCGTTGATACGCTTGTCCTCTGCCGCGATCTCGCGAGCGCAGACCTTCTCCTCGCCGCCGAAGAGGCAATCGAAGGAGGCCTCGAAGTTCGATCTGGCCAGGTCGTGCATATCCTCGAGTCGACCGAATGCCTCCTCGAGCAGCGGACCCTTCGTCAGTGCGTCATATACTCTTTTGAACGACATGTTACCACAGCCTCGACACCAGGATCACGAGTCCCGGTATGATATAGAAAAGAATCACTATATAGATGATGGCGAACCTCGGGCGGTCCGAGATGTATTCCCCGACACGGTGGGCAAAACCGATCGGGATCCGTTTGAAGGGATACAGTATCGCGACGCCCATGAGGTTGAACAGCAGGTGGACGATGGCGATCGTAACGGCCGCTTCCTCCGCGGTCGCCATGGCAGCGAGCATGGCGGTAACGGTCGTGCCGATGTTCGCTCCCAGGGTAAAGGCGAAGATCTGTTCCACCGTGAGGAGTCCGCCTCCGACCAACGGGACCGCGAACGATGTTGTTATTGAACTGCTCTGGACCAGAGCCGTGAGACCTATACCGAAGCCAAAGGCCATGTAGGCCTTTCCGAAAAGGTACTTCTCTAGGACCTTCTGGGCCTTCGTCTCTGCAAGCCATTTGAGCGTGTCAACGAGTACCTTCAATGACAGGAACAGGATGGCTAGGCCTATCACTATCGCGAGCCAAGTATGAGGTCCGCTCCACAGAAGGATGTCCTCGGCCACGGGCTTCGTGGAGTTCTCGAGCGGGCTGAGATACTCGAATCCGCCCGAGCCGCCCATGCCGCCTGCCGCCCTTGAGGCGATCCCCTCGAGGAGTCCGGTTCCCGTTGCGAACTTGGTGATCATCTCGATAGGGAATAGGATGGACACCGCCATGAGATTGAAGATGTCGTGGACGACCGCAGCTGAGAATGCGCGTTCGAGTTCCATCTTCCGGCCCATATGGCCCAATGACACTAGGGTATTGGTGACAGATGTGCCGATGTTGGCCCCCATCACGATCGGGATCGCGTTGGGCATGAACGAGGGATCGGCCGCGACCATCGCGACGACGATCGATGTGGTCGCGGAAGAGCTCTGGATAAGGCTGGTTGCCAGGATCCCTATGAACAGTGCGACGAGGGGATTCGTAGTGCTCTCGATGAGCCCCTCGGAGATGTCCTTGTTGCTCTTGAAGCCGGCGCTCATGGTCTGGATGCTGACGATGAAGAAGTAGACGGCGACGAAGAGGACGATGGCCCGGAACAGCCTGTTGTTCCTCGGGATCATCTCGTTGAACTTCACCAGGGGTCCGGGCAGCTGCCTTCGTTTAACCTTTGAACGAGCGGGTCGCTTTCCCCCGGTCACCCTCTTCGCTCTTTTCATGTGTTCGTCCGTTCATTTCACTTATCGTATATTAAATTCCTCAATAGGTATTATAGTGAAATATATAGACCTATATAGAATATGCATCGGGGATATTGATTTGGATTGATCACTTGCCCATCATGACCCGGACGCGGTCGGCAGCATTCTCTGCCTTGTCGGCGATCTCGCCCATCCTCTCCACGACCTTCATCAGATGGTACACGCCTACCGGGTCCATCTCGGTGTTAAGGATGTGTCGGGTCAACGTTTCCTGGTACCTGTCGCACTTGTACTCGTTCTCGTGGACCTTGTGGATCAGCACCTTCGTCTTCTCGCGCTCGCGCTCGCTGAAGGAGGTCTCGAGGAGGTTGGCCATCTGCCCCACGACCTTCTCCATGGTCTCCCCCGTCTCGACGATCATGTCCGCCAGGCCCTTGAACTCGTCCCTCATGGGTTCGGGGATCTCGGTGCGGCGCATCCTCATCAGGACGGCCACGTCCTCGGCCTTGTCAAGTACAGCGTCGTCCTCGCGGAGAAGATTGATGAAATCGCCGCGGTCCACGGGCATGAAGATGAAGCGGGGGAGGTGGTTCCGTGTGTTCGCCTTGATCTTGTCGGCCTGGCTCTCGAGCTTGCTGACGTTCGCGAAGTGCTCCTCGGCGGTCTCGAAGTCGCCGTCGACGTAGGCGTGGATGCCTCTGTTCATCTCCTGGAGGCATTCCTTTATCTTCGCCGCGTGTTCGAGCAGACCGTTGAAGGGCGATCTCCTGTATATCTGCCCTATCGGGGCCCTCATCCGTTCCTTCATCTCGCCCTCTCCTTTGCCTTCGCCTTTCTTTAACTTTGCTGTCATAGTATCGCACACAGCCCTAGAAATATTCCAGCAGACGCCCCAGCGGCCACTGGCAGGGTAATCACCCATGACACGACTATCTTTCGCAACACCCTCAGGTCAACACCGGCCAGGCCTCCGGCCAATCCCACACCGACGACCGCCCCGATTGCGGTATGTGTGGTAGACACCGGAAGACCCATCTTCGAAGCCATCAGCACCGTCGTCGCGACGCCGAAGTCCACGGAGAAGCCCCGTGTGTTCGTCAGGTCCGTGATCTTGAAAGCTACAGTCTTTATGACCCGGTATCCCCAGGTCATTATCCCCACCATTATCCCGATACCTCCGAGGAAGAGGAGGTACATCGGAACGGACACCTCAGATGGGATCGTCTCCCGTCCGTTCACCTCGAATATCGTGGCCAACGGACCGATGGCATTGGCCACGTCGTTGGCGCCGTGGGAGAAGGCCACATAGCAGGAGGTCAGGATCTGCAGGCGTCTGAAGAACATCTCCACGCCGGTGTAACCCTTGACCCGTTTGAAGACCTTCCTCATTATCGCGAACCCGGTCAGTCCAGCGATCGCTGCAACCATGGCGGAGGCGATGAGCGCCTGGTCGATGTCGCCGCCGACGAAGTACTCGCCGGCCTCGGTCTTGAGAAGGAGGGCGGCGGAGATGATGAAGAACGTCGATCCGATCAGGAACGGCGACATGAAGTATGCGGCCCTGAGCGGGTCCTTCGCGTTGAAGATAGTTTTAATTATTATGTGAAAGAGGACGAACGAGATCAGCCCGCCCATGACAGGTGAGATGACCCAGCTGGCTACGACCTGGGTCAGGAGATTCCAGTCGATCGCTCCAGGCCCCGAGGAGACAAGTCCGAACCCTACCAGAGCGCCGATTATCGAGTGAGTTGTCGACACTGGCATGCTCTTCCATGTCGCCAATGTGACCCATATGCCTGAAGCAAGCAGCGTAGCGAGCATCCCGAGCATCAGGGTATGGACGTCGCCTACGGCCGATGGATCGACGACGCCCTTGCTGACAGTACCGGTGACGTGTTTACCTACAAGGACGGCCCCCGCTACATTGAGAACACCCGCGATTATCACAGCCTGCTTGAGCGTTATGGCCTTGGCACCCACTGCGGTGGCCATCGAATTGGCGACATCGTTCGCGCCGATGTTCCACGCCATGTAGAAGCCGACGCAGGTCGCCAATCCAAGTATAACTAAGTCTGTTGCCATCCGGCACGGGATTGAGTTATTCGTATATTAATGTCACAATAGGTATATTGTGAAATATTGAGATAGCTCGGATGAAAATCTCTCATTGGGATGTTGCATCATCATTTTCACTTTCCTCGTCCTCCCCCGTGAAACCATATCAATACCTCCGATCATCGCGGAATGCCGCCGAGACCGTTGCCGGCGGCCGAAGAAGGAAACGGAGGTGAGACATGTGAACTCAATGCTCATGGGCTACATTCGGAAGAGCAACGCGGGAGGCGCACTCAAGGTGAACCTATCCGCCGATGCCTTCGACAAGGCCCAGCGCTACCTCTCCAAGGACGGAGAGGAGTTCGTAGGACTCGTCGTCAACATCGACCACGTAAGAGCGGTCATGGAGGGCGAGAAAGAGGTCACGAGCATCAGTCAGATAAGCGACTGAGCCGGACCCGTTTTTCAAAGGAGCGGCATCCGGAGACGGATGTCCTCCGATATTTTTCACATATTCCAGCTTGCTTGAGACGCGTGGATGACCAAGAGAGGCGTCATCGAGCGCGTCGGCACTGCAATTTGGTGGGACGCGCTCCATCGACAGTGTTGGTGAGACGCGTTGGTCCCACGACGGGGTCGGGGGCGAGCGCGGATATCCCCCGTCACCGCGTCATCCCATCCGACCGGACGGCGAATTGCCGGGAACAACCTTTTTACAGACACACCGCAATCCGGGGCCGATAGCATGCCCGTCTGCCCGCTGGATTTCAGGTATGGAAGGGACGTCGTCAAGGATATCTTCTCTCACGAGAGACGTGTTCGTTACTACCTCGAGGTCGAGGCGGCCCTCGCGAGGGCGCAGTCCGAGCTCGAGATGGTCCCGGTGAAGGCAGCTGACGACATCGAGAAGGCCGTCGCCGAGGGTAAGGTCAAGATAGAGCGCGTCGACGAGATCGAGGCCGAGATCAAGCACGACGTCATGGCCATAGTGAAGGCCCTTTCCGAGCAGTGCGGGGACGCCGGGCATTACATCCACCTTGGAGCCACGTCATACGACATAGTGGACACTGCCTCGGGGCTTCAGTTCAAGTCCTACCTGGAGATCCTCAGGATCGAGCTGGAGGAGCTGAGGGGAGCCCTCGTTGACCTGGCCGTCGAGCACAGGGACACGCTGATGATAGGACGGACACACGGACAGCATGCTGTACCGATCACGTTCGGCCTGAAGATGGCCGTCTACGCCGACGAGGTACACAGGCACATTCAGAGGCTGGATGAGCTGACTCCCCGCCTCTGTGTGGGCAAGATGTCCGGTGCGGTCGGGTCCATGGCCGCCATGGGGCCGAACGGGCTCGCCGTCGAGAAGCACGTCATGAAGCTCCTCGGACTTACAGCCGAGCGGGCGTCTACGCAGATCGTCCAGCGGGATCGGATGATCGAGTTCGTATCACTCTGTGCGAACATCTCCGCGACGATAGAGAAGTTCTCCACAGAGATCAGGAACCTCCAGAGGACAGAGATCGGCGAGGTTATGGAGTACTTCCACGCGGAGAAGCAGGTCGGGAGCTCCACTATGGCCCAGAAGCGCAACCCGATCGTCTGCGAGAACATCACCGGCCTGGCACGGGTCATCAGGGGATTCCTCACACCCGCCTGGGAGGGCGCGGTCCAGTGGCACGAGAGGGACCTTTCGAACAGCTCGGCCGAGAGGTTCGTGATACCGCATGTAGCGATACTGACGGACGACGTCGTCCACAAGACGACCAACCTGTTCAGGAACCTCATCGTCGACTCGGACCGGATGGCCGAGAACGTCTCCATGTCCGGCGGACGGGTCATGGCCGAGAGGGTCATCATGGCCCTCGTCGAGCGTGGGATAGGCCGTCAGGACGCGCACGAACTCGTAAGGAAGGCAGCGCTCGTCGGTGGCGACTTCGCCAAGGACCTCCTTGCCGAGGAGACCATCGGCACACTTATGACGGCGGAGGACCTCGAGGAGCTCCTCGATCCGGCGACCTACGTCGGTAACTCGGGCGCGATAGTGGACCGCGTTGTGGCTGCGGTCAGAAAAGGGTGATCCATTGGCCCTGGACAAGTACAGGAAGAATGCCGACCCTGTCGTGTCCGGGATAGCCAAACCGTTCATGGGATTCAATCCGAACACATTGACGTGGCTCGGTCTCGTGACGGCGATCGTCGCGGGCCTGTTCCTCTACAAGGGCGAGTGGTACCTTCTTCTCGCCAGCATTTTCATACTGATGTCGTCAGGCTTCGACGCCGTGGACGGCAAGGTGGCGAAGGCCACCGGGCGGGCGTCCAAGCGAGGTGATTTCCTCGACCACGTCCTGGACCGCTACGGGGATGTCTTCATCATAGGTGCGATAGCGATAGGGCCCTACTGCAGGCCGGAGATCGGACTCGTGGCCATAGTGAGCGTTCTCCTTGTCTCGTACCTCGGGGTCCAGGCGCATGCCCTGACCAAGAAGCGCAACTATTCGGGCATCATGGGGAGGGCGGAGAGGATGGTCATTCTGATCCTGGCGCCGATCTTCCAGTACGCTGCCTTGGAGTATTCTTTCGAACTCTATCATTTCACGGTCTTCGAGATGGTCATGATACTGTTCGCGGTCGCGGGACAGGTAACGGCGATCCACAGGGGCGTCCTGACCTGGCGCGACCTGAAGGGTCAGTGACGCAGGTTCTCGTCGATATAACGGAGCACTTCGATGACACATTCGGTGCTCTCCCGGTCGCTTATCCTGATCTCGCCCGGGGTGGGGTCCGACGAGCTCATGACAGCGGTCTGCCTCCCCTCGCCTCCGATCAGCTGCAGCAGGGCAGGAGAGGCGTTCCTAGGTACGAAGCCGTAGGTGGCGTTGAGAATGAGGTGCGAATCGTTGAGGGAGTCCGCGATCCCGATGGTCCCGAGCCCCTTCGCCGCATAGTCAAGGGCGGTGAACTTGTCGTATCCGACCGGTATTATGTCGACGGCCACGTTGGAATGGGTCACGTAGACCTTCCTGGCATATCCGATGTGCCGGACGAGCTCCTTCACGCGTTCGAATATCTCCTCGGGACGGGTTCCCTCCTTCTCGTCCCGGGTGAACATGCTGACGGTGGCCAGACGTCTGGCGAAGTACCGGACGTTCGGGATGCCCTCCCTCCACAGGGCCTTCTCTAGCTTCTTGATGTCCTCGACGTCATCGGCGTGGACGAGGATCGCCTCCTCGAATCCGTCGGAGAGGACGCATCCGGTCTCGAGGATGTATCCCTTGAACCGTTTCCTTACGTCGGTGGGGACGTACTTCTCGATGAATGTGAGGTCGTTGCCGGAACAGACGTAGATGTTGCAGATGTCCAGGACGGAGTCCATGGCTCCGATGAGTGGATCCATAAGGTCGGACCTGATCGCCCATCTGTCGTCGAGAAGCGTGCCGTGGAGGTCGATCCCTACTGCGAATTGCTTTTCCGGTATGCTATCACCCGAGTCCTGCAAGGATAGGGGAACGGGGGCATAAACCATTTCCCCCCGACACCTGTCGGAGCAAACATTATATCCGAACCGGTCCTTGGACGGACGGTGACACAATGGCAGTCTACGAGCTCGGTGACAGGAGGCCGACCATCGGAAGGGGATCGTACGTTTGCGAGGACGCCACCGTGATCGGCGACGTGACCATCGGGGCCGACTGCTTCATCGCCCCTGGAGCTCGGATACGCGGGGATTACGGTACCATTACCATCGGTGACGGGACCGCCGTCGAGGATAATACCGTCATCCATGCCAGGCCGGACGAGAGGTGCACCATCAGGAAGAAGGTCACACTCGGCCACGGCTGCATCATCCACAATGCCACCCTCGAGGACTGGGTCGTCGTAGGAATGGGTGCTGTGGTCAGCGACTACGCCCAGGTGGGGGAGTGGGCCGTTGTAGCGGAAGGGGCGGTCGTCAAGAACAAGGACGTCGTCCCCGCGAGGAAGATAGTCGCCGGTGTACCTGCAAAGATAGTCGCCGACGTAAGTGACAGTTATATCAAGCAGTGGACGGAGTTCAAGGGACTCTACGCCGACCTGGCCTCGAGAAGGTATCCGCAGGATTACAAGAGGATCGCCTGATCATCCGTTCCTGAGTTTGTTCAGGTCGAATTTGCAGTCGGGGTCGAAGTCCGTCGGAGGTTTGTTCGACGTCCCGCCCGTATTGATGAGGTTCGAGATGGCATTGGTCTCGATCTGCGCGTTCATGACGCAGTCCTCGTGGACGCAGTGATGCTTGTGATCGGGGTCCTCGTGGTCCCGTTCGCTCTCGTAGTTCATGTTGACGAGTCCGAGGAGATGGCCGAACTCGTGGACGATCACGGCTTCCTCGATGTCCTCGTCGGAAACGAGGAAAGGATTGTCTATCCCCGTGGTGGCCACGTCCTCGATGCGCTCCTTGAAGAGGCAGAATGCGTCCGCGTAATAGGCGATCCCGAGGACGTTGTTGCTCTCCGAGTACCGTCCGTTCAGGTAGAGGATGTGAACGACGATCGTATCTCCGCCGGTCTTCTTCGTCCTGTGCCTGGACTCGAGGTTCTTGATCTCCTTAAGTGTGTAGACATCGTCGTCGGAGGCGAAGGCGCTCTGGCTGACGGAAACGGTCGATTTGTCGCTGTTCTCGTTGATGCGATGCTTCAGGAGCTGTACGGCGCTGTTAGAGGGCTGGAATCCCTCGACGTAATCGATCTCGATGACGAGGTCCGGGTAAGGGCTGTCCCTCAGCAGTTTCTTGTTGTAATCACCGACGGGAGCACGGCCCTTCGAGTCGGAACCCTCTTCGACGCATCCTGTGAATGCAGTGAGTATCAGTACGGTCACGATGATGAGCGGAACGGCTCGCATGAAACTTCGTAGGACAGGGGTCTTAGATAAGATTTCCCGAAATCGTGGTAACTGATAAGTGATATATCCTTTGCCGTTAGAAGGATCTTCGTCGGTATGTAGCGAGGAAGACCGTCGTAGCGGCCAATATAAAATACGCGTAGTCGGGGATTGAGGTAGAGCTATCAGATGTGGAGGGACGAACTTCGATAGTCCTGTTGACTTCTTCTGTGACGACGCCCTCCATGGTTACTCGGATCTCGTGTGTGCCTTTGCTTGAAGCCTTCCATGTAAAATGGTGAATTATCGTTCCATTCAAGTCTGTCATGAAACTATCGTGAAGGTCACCATCAATGTGAAGGTAGACTCTCATGCTTACCCAATCGACGTCTTGCTCTATTGACAGGATTATGTCTACAAGCTGGCCCTGAACGGATGGATTGGGATTGATAAATAACGTAACGGTGAAAATGTTGGTAGTATCCATTAATGGATATCGGTCTGCAACATTGTATGAGCTATTGATGTGATAAGGTTCATCACCAATTCCATTTCCATCAATATCGATACCAGAGTAATCTGACCACCAATTCCCATATGCACCATCGTCCCAACTGTTGTTTACACCATGATCAATCCCTTGTGAATTGTGATCCCCATTATTAACGAATTGATTATTGAAGACTGAATTGTTATATGAATTATTGAGAATTGTCACTCCTGAATGTGAGTTATTATAGAATTCATTGTTTGTTATAACGTTGTTGTACGATTCATCTATATAGATTCCCCTGTAGCATTGAAAAATCGAATTATTATTTACTATGACACCTTGAGTATGAAAAAGTTTTATGCCATTTGTGGAATCACTTATAGTGTTATTATCAATGGTTATCGAGGAGGAATTGTAAGTGAGAATCTTGATTGCCTTTGCACAATCGTAAAATCTCGAGTTCGAAATTTTGATAGAATCGGAAGCTCGTATCTGGACTCCATCGAAATGATGGTGTGAGATTGATATGTTTGATATTGAAATATTGTTACTGGCGTTAATATAGACCCCACGGCCATTATAAGCGTTTTCAGCTAGAATATTCAATCCATGAATGAATATATTGGTCGAGTTATGTATGAAGATTGATCTATTGTGTCGAGGAATGAATACAGTAACTGATTCTAGACTATCATTGTAATATCCGTACGGATAGATCTGCAATGATCTCAAACCATTGATTCTAAATTGGCGATAATTCCCTGCCCGAATGATTATGTTATCATTTGCAGTTGCATTATCGATTCCTTTCTGGATTGTGGAATAAGGGTTTTGAATAGAACCGTCTTCAATTTCGACATCTGCATCCACATCAATGTAAATTGGATTTCCTTCTGTTCCAGAAATAATAATTAGGAACAGCAATACCACTCCGACCATCAGCACCCGTCTCATATTGATCCCACTATCGATTCCCTCTGATGCTACTTATACCCTTCCAGGGAAGATCTGTGCATTCACTTCAGAATATCCAACGACGTCGTGAAATTCGGTACATCGATCTTGATGATGTGCCTCGTGGTCTTCGGCGGATAGACCTTACCCGAGAGCGCCGTGGCGATTACCTCGTCCTTTCCGAATCCGCGCACCTTCGCCTCCGGCCAGAAGTCTAACTCTATCCGTTCGTCCTTGTAATCGACGAGGTAGACCGGGGCGTACGTGAGGTTCAGATTCTTCAGGGCGTTCAGCCTGTGATGTCCGTCCAGTACCACATGGTGGCATCGGTCGACGAGAATTGGTTTTTGGAGTTCGCCGTCGGCCTTGACCGCTTCGGTGAGCTTCGCAAGCGCTTCCGGCTTCGTCTCCTCGTGCTCCTTGAGCATCCTGATCGGGAGTATGGTGTAATGGAAGTCACGCCAGTCCGGGCAGTTGCCAGACTTGTGTAGGTCCCTCAGCTTATGATAGGTCTGAGCGTTGATTATGGTCTTCTCGGGCATCGAGGGATCGGTCTTGACGACCTTGCCAGGTACTCCAAGGACCAGGCTGTTGTCCGGGATCTCGGTCCCCTGGGTGATAAGGGCGTTCGCGCCGATCATGCAGCCGCTCCCGATGACGGAGCCGTCAAGCACGGTTGCGTTCATTCCGATGATCGTCGTGTCGCCGATAGTGCACGCGTGGACGATGGCGCCGTGCCCTATCGAGACGTTCTTCCCGATCGTCGTCGGGTGTGTGGCGGTCGCATGGACGACGGCGTTGTCCTGGACGTTCGTCCCCTCGCCGACCTCGATGTGGTTGAGATCCCCCCGGATGGCGGCTCCAGGCCAGACGGAGACCCCCGGTCCGATGACGACGTCTCCGAGAATGGTCGCGTGGGGGTCGACATGCGCACTAGGGTCTATCTTAGGGAACATGGCCAGAAAAAGAGCGGGGTGTATTTAATGGTTCAGGTATTGCGAATATCGTGCCTCAGAACTAATAATCCGCGTTGATGACGGCGCGAGGTCGTCATCGAGCGCGTCGGTCATGCGACGGGAACGTTGTGAGAACGCGAGTTGGATGGAGTCATCATGGTCACTTTCACCCATGAGACCAAAAGTAATATTATGCCATGGAGCGTTGACCGGACGGGGGATATCCTTTGGAGGACGTCTGGATCGAGAAGTACAGGCCCGCGACCCTCGAGGAGGTCGTCGGCCAGACCGAGATCACGAAGCGTCTGCTCTCGTACGTCAGCACTGGCTCCATGCCGCATCTTCTGTTCGCAGGACCGGCAGGCACCGGGAAGACCACCTGCGCCATCGCCCTAGCGAAAGGATTCTTCGGAGACGGATGGAAGCAGAACTTCCTGGAGCTCAATGCCAGTGACGAGCGTGGTATCGACGTCGTCCGCTCGAGGATCAAGGACTTCGCGAGGACAGCTCCGATCGGGATGTCGTTCAAGGTCATATTCCTGGACGAGGCCGACGCCCTCACGCAGGCGGCGCAGGCAGCCCTTCGCAGGACTATGGAGAAGTACTCCCAGTCGTGCCGTTTCATCCTTTCATGTAATTACTCTTCACGGATCATCGACCCGATCCAGTCGCGATGCGCGGTGTTCAGGTTCAGGCCGTTGACCGACGACGAGGTCAAGGAGTACATGCTCCGGATCTCCAAGGCCGAGAAGATAGACATCGAGGACGAGGCCATCCAGGCCATACTCTACGTCGCACAGGGTGACATGAGGCGGTCGGTGAACACCCTCCAGGTCGGTGCAGTGCTCGACGGCAAGGTCACCGCAGATTCGATCTACCAGGTGACCGCCTCGGCTAGGCCCGAGGAGATATCCAAGATACTGGACGAGTCCCTCAAGGGCAGTTTCACCACGGCCCGAGGGATCCTGGACAAGCTGCTCATAGACAACGGCCTCTCCGGGGTCGACATCCTGAGGCAGATGCACCGCGAGATATTCAAGCTCAACATCCCCGACGACATCAAGATCGAGATGCTGTTCCACCTGGGGGAGGTGGACTACAGGCTGATCGAGGGCGGGACCGAACGGATCCAGCTGGAGGGCCTCCTGGCCCGCTTCGCCAGCCTGGGTCGGAAGCTCAAGGGCTGAAACGGATGAGATCACGGATCAACGAGGCCGAGTCCGGACTGTCGGAGAAGCTCCTGAGGTCGAAGGCCGTCTCCCTTTTCGGCCAGACCAACCCCGAAAGGCCCGCGCCGTCGGACCTCTACGGTTATTTGAAGGACCAGGCCAACGTCGCATTCTCGAAGGTTCCGCTGCCTGAGGGCGTGTCCGAGAGATACGGCTTCGACGGCACGATCCCGGTCTCGTATACCGGTTTCGTCACCGCAAGGTCGCCGGACGCGTTCATCGACCTGTCATATTGCTCGGCGAGGGAGAGGGACCTCTACTCCAGGCTGACCCTTGAGAGGAACATGAGGTTCCTGGACCGCGAGATGCTCTACGTCGAGACATCCCTCGGACGGGGGAACGGGTGGAGCGCGAAGGTCGGCATACTATTACCGAAGGCGTTCGCGAAGCACGGGCTGGACGCTGTGGTGAACAACTTCCCGGCAGGCGAAGGGGATCCAGACATCATGATAGTCGTGGACCCGACTTGGGTCAATCCAGCCTGGGAACGGAGCTGGTCGGAGACCTGGAACATCGCGCAGATCAAGGAGAACGCCCCTCCGAGGGGGCTGATGATCTTCGACAGGGAGAACTACGTCGCATACCTGTGCGGAGCGATGTACTTCGGCGAGCTGAAGAAGGCCATGCTCCGTCTTGGATGGCACATGCTCAAGGTCAAGGGGATCGGGGCGCCGCTCCACGCCAGCAGCAAGGAGATGCGGATAGTGGACGTCGACGGAAAGCTGTCGACGACCTCGTTCGCCATCATCGGGCTCAGCGGTACCGGCAAGTCCACGCTGTCGATGCACTCCTACCCGGAACGCCTGGACCCGGAGGCCGGGGAGTTCGTCAGGATAGGGCACGACGACTCGCTCGCCATAATATTCACACCGGAGGACAGGTCCACGGGCCTCATCGGACTCGAGGACAACCTCTACAATAAGACGGACGACTACGCGGAGGAGGGAAGCATCTATCCGGGAACGGTCGTCACCGCCGAGAACAACATGATAACCCCTGACGGGCAACTGGTCTACGGCGACACCTACTCGCCCAACGGCAGGTGCGAGAGCCTTCGGACGGGGCTTCCCATCGCGGACGAGAGCCCGAACGCCCCGTGGCCCGATTATCTGATAATCATACAGAAGAACGAGACCATGCCTCCGGTGATGCTCCTCGAGGACCCGCTCCAGATCAGCGCCTACTACATGTCCGTCCAGACGAGGCCGTCGAGCGCTGAGAACATTCCATTCTCGCAGATGGGGAGGCTGAAGATGGTCCCCGGTGCCAATCCGTTCATCTGCGGCCCCATGGACTGGGAGGCCCAGTGCATCCTCCGAGGACTGAGGGCGACCGGAGCGAAGGCGTTGGTCCTCAACACCGACAACTATCTCGGCTACGACATCCCCAAGGAAACCTCATTGGACATCCTCCTCCAGGTGGCACGGAACAGCGTCGAGTGGACCGATTCCGACATCTATGACGGCAAGGTCCCTGTAAAGGGATGCATCGATATCGAGGACTTCGACGACAAGTACGGCAGGATCCCCATGGACATGAGCGTGTTCATGGAGAAGTACACGATGCGGGTGGGCCAGAAGCTCGAGTTCCTGAAGGGTCTAGGCGTCGATGAGATATTCATCGATTCGATATCCTGAAAAGGTCGACGAACGTCGTAATGGCCATATTTTCGGGTTATTCGAACAATGCTTGATATTCCGAGGGTATACTGGCATATTCTCGGCCATCCAGGAGTGCCGTTGTGATAAAGAGCGCCCTGGCTGGCGTGTCTATCTTATTTGTCCAGACATGGCCGCAACCTTTAACTACCCGACCGAGTTAAATGGCCGAAGGTGTCGGCTGGCACGGGAGATGTGACCATGGTTCAGCTGCATGAACAGATATTGCGCGACGGACACCAATCGGTTCTGGCTACCCGTATGAGAACAGAGGACATGCTCCCCATCTGCGACAAGATGGACGAGGCGGGTTTCTGGTCCCTTGAGGTGTGGGGAGGAGCTACTTTCGACGTACCGATCAGGTATCTGAACGAGGACCCTTGGGACAGGCTCAGGACATTGAAGGAGCACCTGCCCAACACTCCGCTCCAGATGCTTGAAAGGGCGATGAACATAGTGGCATACTGGAACTTCCCCGACGATATGGTCAGGAAGTTCATACACTACGCCCACAAGAACGGGTGCGACGTGTTCAGGGTCTTCGATGCCCTGAACGATCCGCGGAACATGAAGGTCCCCATCGAGGCCGTTCTGGAGGAAGGAGGGCATGCCCAGGGTTGCGTCTCGTACACGATCAGTCCCGTCCATACGGTGGAGCGCTACGTCAGCCAGCTTCTCGAGCTCGAGAAGCTTGGCTGCCAGACAGTGTGCATCAAGGACATGGCGGGCATGATATCGCCTACCCGGGCGTACGACATCATACACGGTTACAAGGAGGCTGGCGGGAAGGCTCCCATCGACCTCCACTGTCATACCACGAGCGGGATGACCGGAATGGCCTACTGGGCCGCCTGCGAGGCGGGCGTGGACATACTGGACACGTGCATCTCACCCATATCGGGGGGTACGGGCCACATGCCGACCGAGTCAGTGGTCTCGGCCCTTCAGGGCACGGAGTGGGACACTGGTTACGATCTCGAGCACCTCGTGGAGATCAGGAAGTACTTCCTCGAGGTCTGGAAGAAGTACCGGCATCTGCACAGACAGGAGGCCATGAAGGTCGACCCGTCCGTGATGGTCCACCAGATCCCCGGCGGCATGCTCTCGAACCTCGTCTCCCAGCTGGAGGCGCAGGGTGCCTCGGACAAGTACTTCGAGGTCCTCGAGGAGACCGCGAGGGTCAGGGAGGAGCTCGGCTATCCGCCGCTTGTCACACCGACGAGCCAGGTGGTGGGTGTCCAGGCAGTCATGAACGTCCTGTTCGGACGCTACAAGAAGGTCCCCGAGGAGACCAAGGACTATTGCCGCGGTCTCTACGGCAGGCCTCCGGCCGAGATCAAGCCCGAGATCATGGAGCTCGTGCTCGGCTCGGACTGGAAGGACAAGGTCATCGAGTGCCGCCCGGCGGACCTCATCGAGCCCCTTTGGGACATCCGCAGGGACGAGCTCGACAGCATGGGCCTCCTCAAGAGGGAGGAGGATGTGCTTACCTACGCTATCTATCCGAAGGTCGGTCTGGACTTCCTGAAGGGGGAGAACAAGGCCGAGTTCACCTCTGACCAGCTGCCGCTTGACAAGGACCACCCGTTCACGAGGGCCATGGTGAAGGCCCAGTTCCCGGAACTGAAGGACGTATACATCGAGGAGGAGCCGCCCGAGAAGAGGGTCGGCGCCGGTCCCGCACAGATACCGACACAGTTCAACGTCCAGGTCGACGGAGAACCCTACGAGGTCTGCGTCGAACCTACGGGCGGATACATGACCGTTTCCGAGGGAGGCGCCGCTCCTGCATCGGCTGGACCCCCCGCAGACATCGAGGGGGGCCAGGAGACCGGGATGCAGGGCACCATCCTCAAGGTCCTGGTCGCGGTCGGCGACACGGTCGAGGAGGGTCAGCCCGTCGCGGTCATCGAGGCAATGAAGATGGAGAGCGATATCCTGGCCGATCACAATGGAGAGGTCAAGGACATCTTCGTCGCAGTGGGGGACACCGTCGCATCCGGCGACATCATCATGCAGATACTGTAGGATGTGATCTAACATGCTGAACAAGGTCCTGATCGCGAACAGGGGCGAGATAGCGGTCAGAATTATGAGGGCCTGCAAGGAACTGGGCATATCGACGGTTGCCGTCTACTCGGACGCCGACGCGTCTGCCCTTTTCGTCAGATACGCCGACGAGAAGTACCACATCGGTCCGGGGCCTGCCAAGCTCAGTTATCTGGTAATGGACAAGCTCATCGAGACCGCGCTGGAGTGCGGTGCCGATGGTATACATCCGGGTTACGGCTTCCTGGCGGAGAACTTCACCTTCGCGGGGATGTGCGCCAAGAACGGGATCGAGTTCATCGGACCGCCCGTGGGCGCCATGGAACTGATGGGTTCGAAGATCGAGTCCAAGAAGTCCATGATCGAGGCAGGGGTCAGTGTCGTTCCCGGAGTGACCGAGGCCATCGCCGACCACGAGAGGGCCAAGGACATCGCACACGAGATCGGATACCCGATAATGCTCAAGGCCAGCGCTGGAGGCGGCGGCATCGGCATCCAGATGGTCGAGAACGAGGCCCAGATGGAGGAGACCCTCGAATCCATTCGGCGTCTTGCGCTGAACAGCTTCGGCGACGACTCCGTGTTCATCGAGAAGTTCATCGACGACCCCAGGCACATCGAGTACCAGATCATCGGCGACAAGAGCGGTCACATCATCCACGCCTACGAGCGCGAGTGCTCCGTACAGCGGCGGCATCAGAAGCTCGTCGAGGAGACCCCCAGCTGCGCCCTCACCCCCGAACTGAGGGAGGAGATCGGCGAACAGGCCATCCTCGCCGCGAAGACCGCCGGGTATTACAATGCAGGGACCTGCGAGTTCATGTTCAAGGACGACAGGTACTACTTCCTGGAGATGAACACGCGTCTTCAGGTGGAGCACCCGATCACCGAGGCCATCACCGGCATCGACCTCGCCCGGGAACAGCTCAGGGTGGCGTCCGGTCTGGACCTCGAGTACGAGCAGGCGGACATCGTCCCACGTGGACACGCCATCGAGTGCCGGATAAACGCCGAGGACCCGCTCGCCGAGTTCGCTCCGGCGCCCGGAAAGATCGTCAGGTACGCCGAGCCGAGTGGCCCGGGCATCAGGATCGACAGTGGCGTCTACGCCGGCTTCGAGATCCCGCCCTTCTACGACTCCATGATAGCGAAGCTCATAGTCTGGGCCGAGGACCGCCCGAGGGCAATCGAGCGGACGAAGCGCGCCCTCTGGGAGTTCCAGATCTCCGGGGTCAGGCACAACATTCCGTTCCACACCGTCGTCATGAACGACGATGTCTTCAAGTCCGGCACTTACGACACCAGCTACATCCCGCGCTACGGCATCCTCGACAGGGTGGTCGAGTACGTCAAGGAACAGAAGGAGCAGGGCGGGGGAGCCAAGACCGCTGCTGCGATGGCGGGTGTAAGCGCTTTCATCGCCGCGAACCAGGGCAACAATCAGTGATCCCCCGACTCCAGATCCGTTGCTAGTGACGCGCGTTGATGATGCCATGGCGCATCATCGAGCGCTATCATCCACATTGTCAGATTCCCACCACGGTGCGGCATCTACAGGTGAAAGGATTATGTATCCCATGGTCATACCCAGGAACGGTGATACTTTGAAGGACGTAGTCATAGTCAGCGGAGTTCGCACGCCCGTCGGCAGATTCTCTGGAACACTTTCCAACACGCCTGCCGTGGAGCTCGGCGGACTCGTCATCGAGGAAGCGGTCAAGCGAGCCGGTATCGAGAAGAACGATGTCCAGGAGGTCCTAATGGGCCAGGTGGTCCAGGCCGGAATGGGTCAGAACCCCGCACGCCAGGCGGCGATCAGGGCAGGGATCCCGTACGAGGCGGGCGCCTGCACGATCAACAAGGTCTGCGGCTCCGGGCTGAAGACGGTCATGATGGCCGCCAACGCCATACGGGCCGGTGAGTACGACACAGTCGTCGCCGGCGGCATGGAGAACATGGACCTCGCGCCATACGTCCTGTACAAGGCAAGAAGCGGTTACAGGCTAGGTAACGACAAGATCGTCGATTCGATGGTGAACGACGGATTGTGGGACATCTACAACGACTTCCATATGGGGATAACCGGGGAGATAGTCGCCGAGAGGTTCGGACTCAACCGGGAGGAGATCGACGAGTTCGCCCTGCGGAGCCACAAGCTGGCTGCGGAGGCCCACGAGAAGGGACTCTTTAAGGACGAGATGCTCCCGGTCGAGGTCAAGGTCAAGCGAGACATGGTCACTTTGGATAGGGACGAGGGCGTCAGGGCGGACACGACGATCGAGAAGCTGGCCAAGCTCAGGCCGGCGTTCAAGGAGGATGGGGTCGTCACCGCAGGCAACGCATCGCAGATCAGCGATGGTGCGGCCGCCCTGGTCGTCATGTCGGCCGACAAGGCCGAGGAGATGGGACTTACCCCCCTCGTGACCATCCGTGGATACGCCACATCCGGCATGGAACCGGAGCACGTCATGAGCGCGCCTATTCCGGCCATCAACAAGCAGCTGGAGTTGACGGGACTGACCATTGAGGACATGGACCTCATCGAGCACAACGAGGCCTTCGCCTCGGCTTCCGTGGCGGTCCAGAAGGAGTTCGGGATCAAGGACGAGAGGTTCAACGTTCACGGCGGAGCCGTGGCGATCGGACACCCGATCGGTGCTTCCGGAGCAAGGGTCCTTGTCACGATGATCTACGCCATGATCAACAGGGACGTGCACCGCGGCATGGAGGCCGTCTGCCTCGGAGGCGGCAACGCCGTCACCATGGTCGTTGAGCGCTGAACCCGGCGAACCGTTATTAAGGGAACAGAGCCATCGCGTGTCGATGCGGGTACTGCACCTGTCAATGGACTATCCGCCGAGGCACGCGGGGGGAACGACTGTACACACCTACCAGCTTGCGCACTCACTACAGAGACTCGGCCATGAGATAAGCATCATCTCGGCGACCGCTCCGGGCGCGCCCAAGATGGAGGACGACGACGGCGTCACCGTGCACAGGGTCCCGAGACCATACACGCAGTTCTCTGCCAGGAAGGCCCGCGAGATCATGGGGACGATAGACGTTGTCCATGGACACGGCATCTGTGCCCACGGACTACTGAAGGGGAGGCACCCGCCGACCGTAGTGAAGCTCCACAACATCTGGGCCCAGGAACTGGAGGCCTACAGGAACCTTCCCGGCTCGGCGAGCTGGAGCTACGTCAATCTCTCGATCCCGAAGTACGTGAGGATGGACCGGGCGACGTGTTCGAGAGCCGACCACCTCATCTCCATAAGCAAGTACATCTCCAAGGGGGCGGAGGAGTACGGGATAGAACCTAACAAGATCAGTCTCATCCCGAACGGCGTCGACTTCGAACGGTTCGACGGGGCCGAGCCGGCCGAGGTCAAGCTCAAAAGGCCGATCATCGCGTACATAGGGCGCCTGTCGCCGCACAAGAACGTCTCGCCCCTGATCAAGGCCGTCAAGGGACTGAGGAAGGGCAGCCTTCTGGTCATAGGCGGCGGACCGTCGGAGAGGGACCTCAGGGAGGAGGCGGAAGGGCTCGGTAAACGCGTCCTCTTCAAGGGTGTCGTCCCCTTCGACGACGTCCCGTCCTACTACAAGGCTGCTGACATCATCGTCTATCCGACCCTATACGAGCCGCTGGGGAACGTGATCCTCGAGGGTATGGCCTCGGGGAAACCGGTGATCGCTTCGAGGACCGGCGGGATCCCCGAGATACTCGCCGAGGGGGCCGGGCGCCTATTCTCGACCGAGGAGGAGCTCCGGGAAGCCCTCACTGAGATTGCGGGAGACAGGACCCTGAGGGAGCAGATGGGGGCACGCGGACTCCAGGCCGTCAAAGGCCGCACTTGGATGGACGTGGCGAGGGAGACCTCCGATGTCCTCAAGAAGACCCTTGACGGAGCGTGACCGTATTGAGAAGCGCGCTTCGTTTCGCCTACGACGGGACCGATTTCGAGGGATATCCCGAAGTTGAAGGAAAGAGGACAGTCGAAGGAGCGCTCATAGACGGTATAAAACAGCAATTCGGTTCCATCGAGATACATTCGGGAAGCAGGACCGACCGGGGCGTTAGCGCCCTCGGGAACGTCTGCGCCGTTGGAAGCGACGGACCCATCGACACCGGGAGGCTCAACGCTTCCCTGGACGGGGTCGCGGTGACGGGGATAGCTGTCGTCGATGATGACTTCAATCCCAGGTTCGCATCGTGGAGATGGTACAGGTATCTGATCACGGACCCTGCGGTGGATCCAGACCTGGCGGCAGAGTGCGCCCGCCTGTTCATCGGGGAACACGATTTTTCGAATTTCTCAAGAAAGGACGAAAGGGAGACTGTGAGGAAGGTGCTGGATGTCCGCGTTAAGCGGAACGGGACCGGAGTGCTGGTCCTGGATGTGAAGGGTGTGGCTTTCATCTGGAACATGGTCAGAAGGATCGCAGCAGCTGTCATTGCGGTCGGTCGAGGGGAGTCTACCGTCGAAGGGGTAAGGACGGCCATAGAGAAGCCGGACGTTACGGCGTCGTTCGGAACCGCCCCACCGGAACCCCTGATACTTATGGCCATAAGTTATCCCGGGATCGATTTCGAGGATGTCGGGATCGGTGTGAGGAACGAGAGCAGGGTGCTCGACCACCTCATCAGGGCATCGGGACCCACAGAGGTCGCTAATGCACTGACGAACGCCAGCTTACCTGAATGGTGACTGGGGCTTCCGAGCAATTATCAGTGTACGACGCCGTGGGCGCTGACATGGGGCTCGTCATGGGCCATTGTCTTCCAGACGTCCTCGTAGAGGGACTGGAACGTGAAGGTCTCCTCCTGAACGCACGGACAGGTCGCCCTCTGCTCTATCACATGGGTCTTGAGGACCCAGAAGTTCAGGCGCCACCTCTGGCCGACCTTTATCGATATCTCCTGCTGTGTTGCGTGGAGAAGTCCCTCGTCCTCGAGCATGTAGAAGATGTTCCTGTCGCCCGATTCGAGGTAGTTGTCGAGTATCCTGTCGTTGTAGCCGAAGAAGTTCATCACGAACTCGGCGAGATTGGCGGCCTCCACCTCGTTCATCCTTCCATCGAAGGTGTTCACGAGCGCCTTCCTCATCGTGTCCATGGTTATCATAAGGGCATCACTTCCAACCCTCGCAAACGTAGCACTTACTCCGGTTGCCGAGCTTCTCGATCTCCACGACCCCTGCGTCCTCCAGCTGCTTCATGTGGTAGTTGACCACCTGCACGCTCTCCCCGGAGAGCTTTCCGAGCTTCCTCTGGGACACTCCGGGGTTGTTCTTCAGCTTCTCGACGATCAGCTTCTGTATCGGCGAGAGCTTCTTCTTGCTCGGGATCATCGATTCGTATGGATAGTAACGCTTGTACTTGCCGTCCATCCTTGACTTGAGATAGTTCTCCCTCTCGAGCACCTTGAGGTGATAGGCAAGGGTGCCATTGTTGATCCCGAGGTGCCCCTTGATGCCGTTGTAGTGGTCGCCGGGATTTGCGATGACGTATCCGTGGATCTTACCGCGGACGTAGTTGTCGAGGACCTGCTTCCCCGTGACGCGGTAATAGAGCGGAACGAATGCGAGCAGTGAGAGCCAACCGATCTCCGTCCCGAAGAAGAAGAACATCAGTGCGCCGGCGACGATCGCGCCGACCACGATATCCGTCGGTATGTCACCGAACGGACCGCCTTCCTTGTCCTCAGCCTCGGCAACGTTCGCCTCGACATCCTCGGTCATCTCCGCGCTCGAACCCTGGGACACGACTCGAACCTGGGCTACGTGTCTGCCCATCTGGATGGAGGGATCGAAGGTGACGTAGATGTGGACCTCCTCGTTCGGCTCGAGTGTGATCGTCATCTGTCCGTTGTTGAACAGGACGGGCGGGGTCTCGGAGAGGATATCGACCGTGTAGGTGTCAGCGACGTTACCGGTGTTCTCGATGGCGACGTCGAACGTGTGCATGTCATCGTCCGGAGCGAGGGTCACCTCGTCGTCCAGGCACCTCAAGTCGAAGGCGAACTCCGGTTCGACCAGGGTGATCGTCTCCTCGACAAGGTCCCATGTCGTTCCGAGGTATTCGACAGTAGCACGTATCACGTAATCGTCGTAGTCAGTGGTAGGGTAGTCCAGGGACATTATCAGCGTATCCGCGTCGAAGTCCTTGATCAATGCAGAGGTGGTATTCGAATCCAGCATCTCCTTGCCCTTGGCCGCCGAGGAATGGACCGAGACAGTGAGGTTCGCAACTGGTGCAAGAGGATTGGCGTTCGCATACACCGTTCCGAACTTCGCGGTCGCGGTAATGGACTCCCCGACGACCTCTCCATGCGACTCCATGGTCGCATTCAGGTTCCTGATCCAGGTATCGTGATCGTCAACGCCGATCTCAGCGAATAGCTCATGGTCATCGTTCCCGCCAGATGAATTTGCATAGATGATCGTCCTGAAGGTCTCGTTCCCGGGATCCGCCATTCGACTGATGGTGGACATTATGATCATGGTCTTCGACTCGGCCGGAGAAAGGAGCACAGAGAAGGTCTCGTGATGGATATCGTAGAGACCCTGTCCAGCAGGGCCTTTTGGAGCATACAGTTCCCCGGCAACGAGGTCATCGCCGTTCCCGTTGTTCGTTAGCATCAGGTGGATGAGATAGGAACGACCAGGGGCGGCAGAGTAAGGGCCTCCGAAAAGAGATGCATTGATGTCGAACACCTGCTCGACATCGATCTGGACTGTGTCAGTACCTGTCTCACCGCTGCTGTCGAGCTCGTAGGTTATGTCGACAGTGTTCGGTTCTGTGGCAAGGGCGTCCTCGGGAATGGATATTGTCACGGTGCGCTCGAGGGTCTCACCAGCATCGATATTGAAATCGACGGGGACAGCCACAGGCCATCCGTTTGTGTCATCAACAGTTATGGCGGCCGTGTCGGAGGCATTGCCGTCGTTGGTCACGGAGATGAGGATCTCCACGTCGTCGCCGGCCGATCCGAGGTATCCCTCGTACTCTGTGGTGATGGAGCCCTCGACAAGGGCTATCATGAAGGATACTGTGATAAGTACGAACAGCGCGAGCAGGCCTATCCTGACCGGAAGATCGCTTCCCATTTCCATGCCTCCGTGCGTCTGAGAAGTTATCGCGGCCGTGAGTATATAAGTAGATTTGTGCAATAATTTGACACGGCGGATCCGGCCCTAAGTGCCGATAACGTGCTCTAAAGTGCTGTTTGGCTCGTTCACCATACCACCTACGGCGGCTCGTTACTGTATTATATCTTTGACATGGATTCCCGGACGATGACCGACACCGAGCGCCTCGCCGAACTCGAGAGGACCATCGAGGACCTCGTGGAGGACAACCTCCGGTACCCGGTCGTGGTGGAGGGTGACAAGGACATCGCCGGACTCTTGAGATTGGGGCTCGAGGGCGAGGTGCTTAAGGTCAACGTGGGCATGAGCCTCGTCAACTTCGCCTCGGACCTCGCGAAGAGGTTCTCGCGCGTCATCATACTAACGGACTGGGACAGGACGGGCGGGACCATCGCCCGCCGGCTCACCACTTACCTCGAGGGAGAGTCCGTCGAATGGGACCTCGAATACAGGAGGCGGTTCGCCCGGATCGCCCGCGGGGAGGTCAGGACCGTTGAGGCACTGCCCGCCCTCCTCGAGAACGTTCGTCGAAGGGCGGAGGAACGGCTGGACCCTTCGGTGTGGGAAGGGAAGAATGGCAAGTCCGATCAGGCGCCCGACCAGACCACGTAGACGATATAGGAAAGCGCGATCACCATGGCGATGACCGACCAGATGAGACCGATCCTGATCAATTTGTGATGAAGTTTCCTCTCGATGAAGCCTCTTAGCAGGGGATTCCTGCCCAGGGATTCCAGGTAAGGGTCATTCGTTGCCGACCGAGATCTTGGCATCGACGATCACCGCCCCGCTTTCGTTGAGGACCACTGGATTCAGGTCCATTTCCACAATATTCTCGACCTCCACCAGGTCAGATATGGCGACGAGGGTCCTTACGAGCTCATCAGTGACATCCGGATATCCGCGGAACCCGGAGAAAATCTCCCGGTGTTCGAGGTCAGCCACCATCTCCTCGGCGTCCCGTTTGGTGATAGGGACCTTCCTGAACGAGGTGTCCGCAAGGAGTTCTGCCATCGTGCCGCCGAGGCCGACCATGATGACGCGCCCGAACGTGGCATCGTCCACGACCCCGACGATCGCCTCCAGACCCTTCGGGACCATCTGTTCGACCATGAGCTCGACGCCGGGAAGCCGTCCGCGCATCCGCTCCGCCTCCAGCTCGAGCTCCTCGTCGGACCCGATGTCCAGGACCACGGCCCCCGCCTCGGTCTTGTGCTTGATGTCGGCGGAGACCGCCTTCAGGACCACCGGATACTCGATCGTCGCTCGAACCTCGCCGAGCTTGAACATGTGCGGGACCTTGAGCCCGTGCTTCGCAAGGAGCTCCTTGGAGTCGAACTCGTCGAGTGGCCTTCCGGGCATGCCGCCCAATCGCCCCAGTTCTATTTAAAAACCACCGAAGGACCGCACCGGGACCTGTCTGGCTCCCTTGCGGAAAAACAATTGAACACGAACGAATGAGTGTATTTCCCATGTCAAAATTTCATACCAATCTAGATAAAAACTTCGACGGCAATGCTATCTCAAGGAAGGGGGAGGCAAAATGTATTCGGATTTCATCGATGGCTTCGAGGCGGCGGCGACCCTCATAAAGAAGCACTCCGACGAACGCCCTGAAGACCTTCAGCGATATCTGGCACTGGTCCTCCGGACCCTCGAGGAGAAGAAGAGCGCGATGTACTGATCTTGCATCACGATAGGCCAATCCTCAAAGTCCGGGCCCAGCCCGGTCTCTACTTCTCATCCTCCTCGGCCTCTCCCTTTCCGCCAACACGTTTTGTCCGGTGGACGTACTTCCTCCAGACGATGGCGATGACTATCAGGAGACCCCATAGTATGACGAATCCTACGAGGATGGTCATGAGGAATTCCATGTCGTCCTCTTCGACGGTCTGCACGACCTCGGTGGTCATCTCCAGCTCGTCGTCGGTGTAGGATATCTCATCGCCATCGACCTCCATCGAGACCGTGACCGTGGTATCCCCCAGGGAGGGTTTCCACGGGACCTCGATCGGGATGACGTCGCCGGGTCCGATGGCGACGGCCTTCCTATCGAACTCCTCGCCGTCGATGTTGACGGAGACCACAATGCTGGAGGGTGCAGTGCCCCGGTTCCCGACACCGAAGTTGACGGTCGTCTCGTAACCCTCGAGGGGGGGATCGTGCGCCAGGAAAAGCGAGCCGGGAACGAGGAACGGGTCCTGCAACGGGACGCCATCGATGGCAATGACGCTTCCACTCCCATCATGAACGTGTATTAGGCCGTCACCGACACCGACCGGTGCCAGGCGGGTCCCGACGCTCAGGTTCCAACCGGGGACGGCAGAACCGTTCATAAGAATGACCTCGGTAAGGTTGCCGGAGGGGGTGAGGGCGTAGATCCGATCGTCGGCGGAAAAGGCATCGGATACGGCCAATCCAGTGCTGTTCAATCTCGTTGCCGTCCCGTTCTCGGTATACGAGCGTACAAGGCCGTCGACCGTTACCACGGTGATGCCGTCGAACGCCAGCGGAGGAGCCTCCGTCGGACCGATCTCCCGGGTCCACTCGATGTATCCGCCGACGTTGATGGCGTTCAGGTCACCTGAGGTTGAGTTGCCGCTGACCACGTAGATCACGTCGCCCGCGACGAGAGGCCGGCCAAGCTCGACGCCTTCGGGGATCACGAACCATTCAGTGGAGCCGTCGGACCTGTTGAGCGCCGAGACAACGCCGTCGCCGTGTCCGAGGACCACGAGGTCATCGATTGGGAGAATGAAACGGAGGTCCTCGAAGAGCGATGCGTTCCATAGCTCCTCGTGCTGTGCACCGGTGAACCGCGCAGAGAGCCTCGACCCGTTCGGGAGGAACATCAATGCACCGTCGATCTCGGGGTCGTCGGCCAGCTCGACCGAGATGTTCCACATGAGGCTGCCGTCGGTTATGTTGATGCCCGCGGTACCCCGACCGAAAGGAGTGACGACAATGTCCCCGGATACAGCGGGTACCACCACCGGACTTCCCTCGGGGAGGGGATACCGCCATACCTGGCTGCCGTTGTCGACCCTTGAAAGGTACATCACGGAGTCCTGCTCGATGAGGAGATAGAGGGAGTCATCGACCAAGCGGGCCGAATGGACCTCGTCCCCGTATGAGGCGCTCCATCCCCGATTTGCGGACCCACCCTGCGATACGAGGACGATGATGAGGATAGATAGTATGATACCCCATCTCCATGAGCCCGGCATACCGACTAGAGACCCCTTAGCGTTCTTAATACTTTTCGGGGGCCTGGGTCCCCATTCAACCGGCATCGATAAATACGGTGGGGATTATCGATGCAGGATCACCATGACACCGGAACCGAAGTGCGGCGTGACCGGATGCGAGAAGGAGGCGACGAGGTCCCTGCCGTTTTCAAGGGTCTCACCGTATCTCGAGGTGGCCGCGCCAGCGAAGAAGAAGGGGCACGCGGTTAAGAGACGCGTCCACCTTTGCCAGGAGCATTACAAGGAGTACAAGAAGAAGGCCAAGAAGGACAGGGAGATAGACAGGGCGCACTGGCGCTGAATTGGTTTTCTAGTGGATCGGTCCCCATTTCCCGTTCCTTTAAAAAGGATTTAATAATCCGAAGTGGATGCGTGGACGGGTGGACACGATGAGTTGGGTTGTGCGGGGCCTGATGATAGTATGTATTCTAACGATAGCCATGGCAGCGGGTGGTGCCTCCGGTTTCGAGGCCGACCTCACGATGGAGAGCGTCGACCATCCCGGGACTGGAGCACTCCTCCCGGGTGGGGACGTCAACATGACGGTGTTCGTGCATGACGGGGGAACACCCCTCATCGACAGCGCCGCCTTGTACACCATGTTCCCTGACGGATCGTACCTCCCGGAGGGATGGCCGTTCACTTCCGAGGCCGATGGCTGGTTCAACGTTAGCCTTGCCACCTCTTATCCATACGCTGGAACCTACGTCTATTCAGTATGCGACCCCGACAGCCAGGACGGCTGGGGCGGCGGTGACGGGTTCTTCCTGGACAGCGTCTCATTGGACCTGCTGGGTGTTACGACGGACCGGACCTTCTACGCCCCCGGGGACACCGTCTGGTATTCCGTCCTCAACGACCTTGCCGTCACGAACGTCACCGATGTCGGGACCATCGAGGTCTACGACGACCAGCACTCCTCTGTCAGCGATCCCCTCGAAGGCCCCGAGGGCGGGTTCGAGATACCGCTGACATACGACCCCGGCATCTATGAGCTTAGGACGGAGTTCGGTGGACTGATCGGTACGTTCACCGTCTCGGATGTTTCCGTGTTCCCTGCAAAGGACATCTATCACTTCGGCGAGACGATAACGGTCCACACCTCGCTAGACCTCGACATGAGCGTCATCTCCCCCTCCGGAAGCGTACAGAATTCGAACATATACGAGACGACCGACGTTGCCCTTCCGGGCTCCGGGGACCCGGGATTCTACACCTTGACCATGTTGCTGGACGGCGTAACGATGTTCAGGGATAGGATCCACGTCTCTTACTGCGACCTCTGGGCCGACACCACCATGGATGTGTATGAACCTGGTTCATTGACCAAGACCTACTTCTCGGCACGGGACATCGGCATGGGGCTCGATGACTTCGAGGAGCTCGACTGGGACGTGATCTACAACACCGTGGACGGTGTGGAGAGGGTCCAGGACCAGCTCAACAAGCTCAACGGATATGACACGTTCACGAGCGTGCCTGACGTGGTCTACGGAGACTCCCTCTGGGCCACCGGCGCCGATAACAGGATCGAGTTCTATCTCAACATCTCGTCCAGGACCGTGAGGAAGACCGTGCCATTGGCCTTCGGAGAGCCGATCATAACTGTCGAGGGGGCCACGCACTTCGGGACCGACGAGCCTCTGAAGCTAACGATCTCGACCGAGATTCTCGGGGAGAGGCCGGTTTGGTGGATCCGGACTCCGCATGGCGATGTCACCTCCTATGTGCCACCGATGTCAGAGGGGACCGACCCATTCGACAGACCGTTGATGCGAGTGGGTGACCTCATTTATTTCGTTGAATCCTCCGGATATACGATCGAGAAGGTGTCATCACCGGTCAGGAATGTCGATATTGAGGTCGAGGTCGGGAGCGAGGAAACGGACCTGACCACGGATGGCTCCGGGAAAGCGGTCCTTTTTCATGGATCCATGGAGGAGGGCAGCCACTCGATTTCGATATCATCGGTCGGGTATCCTACCACAAGGCATATCGTATCGGTCTCGGGAGGATCCCGCAGCCTTTCATTCATTGGACCTGAGATCGTAGTAGCTGGGGAGGATGCCGACTACAACGTAGTCGTTATGGATAGTAATGAATCCGTCACAGCCAGGGTCGATTACGTGGCTGAATTCCTTGATGGGGCGTTTGATGCAGGGACCACCGAGGAGGAGATAACGATCACCATGCCGGAGTCCGACGGAACAGTAAGACTCCTTGGATCGGCAGTGGTGAACGGATCCCTGGTCACGGGTTCGCTAGACATCGAGGTGACCTCGTCCCAGGTCTTTATCGAACATGTAGGGAAATATCCAGTTCGCCGGAGTGGGAACGGGTTCATGATCAGATATGCAGTTCCAAATGTGACCGAAGATGCGGTCATCGAATACGAGGCCTTGGGCGGCCTTCGATCGGGGAACTTGAGCTCTTCAGTGGGTGACTTCAGAATATATGTGCCTTCGGGCTGGGATGATGATTTCGTCAAGGTGACCGTCCGCGCCTTCGACAATGGAAGGGCCGTTGAGGGTTCCATCGTCCTCTATTTCGAAGGGTGGGCCGAGGTCCATGTACCCACTTCGGTCGAGAACCGGAAAACGTTCGTATTGGGCTATCAAACGAATCCATGGGGGGGGGATGGTGAATTTCTTGGAGCATTCCTAACAATACGGCAGGATCATCGTTATGATACCATAGCCAAATCATACAATGTAACATCGCCCAACGGTACGGTCATGGTCACCGACCTTGTCGCTGGCGATTACACGGTGACTTTGACAGCCCAGTATCTGACCTCCGATGGGATCGAGACCATGGACACCCATGTTCCCCTCCATGTCAAGGAGGCGGTCTCGGATGATGATGACGATGGTTTCGACATCATGTACCTGGTAGCGATGGTCCTCATCGTGGTCATCCTGGTCCTGTTGATCGCCCTCGCCGGCTCACAGCGGAAGATCCGAAAGCTGAAGAAGGACGACGAGAAGCACACCAGGCGTGCAAAGAAGTTCAAGAAGAAGCTCGAGGAACTTGAGGCCCTGCTTCCGTCCGAGGAGGGGCACCGGATCCCCGCAAGGCGTCCCTCCAGGATCGTCGACGAGATAGAGGAAGAGGTCGAGGAGGAGATGGAAGAGGAGCCTGGGGAGGAGGTCGAGGTGTCCGAGCCGGAACCTCCCACCTCCGAGGCGGTCGATGACGAGGTCTCGATGGCGACAGAGGCCCCCTGTCCGATGTGCGGGGTCGCCGTCTACATTCCAGCGAAGCGTCCCGCTACCGTCAGATGCGCCGGTTGCAGCTTCGAGTTCATAGTCGAGTGAGGTCCAATGGCACAAACGTTTTTACCGCCCTCCAGCATGGAGGGTGCATGCCTCTGATAGACGTCAATGACACGTTCCTTCTAGTCGTCGATATCCAGGAGAAGCTCTTCCCGAGGGTGGCCGAGCACGATGTCGTCCTCGACAAGGTCCTGTTCACGATCAACGGCGTTAAGATATTCAACATGCCGATACTGGTCACGGAGCAGAACCCTGCAGGTCTAGGCTCCACGATAGCCCAGGTCGAGTCGGCGTTGCCGAGATATAACCCCGACGAGAAGAAGGTATTCAACGCGTTCGCCTGCAGGAGTTTCGCCGACAAGGCGGTCCACCTGGGCCGCAACACGGTGGTCCTCATAGGGATCGAGACGCATATATGCATCCTGCAGACGGCGATCGAAGCCCTCGATCGGGGTATGAGGGTCTACGTCGTCGCTGACGCAGTGGGCTCGATGGACCCCGAGGACCACAGGCGCGCCCTGGATCGGCTTGGTCAGCTGGGGGCGGTCGTGACGACGTCGCAGTCGCTGATCTACGAGATGATGAGGGATGCAGGCGATCCCAGGTTCAAGGACCTTCTCGAGATGATCAAGACCGGACGGAAACGGCATCACCCGCTCTATACGTTCGACGAGCACGATGAGGACTGAACTCGGATCCCGTCCCCGAACTACAGATATCGAAATGGCCCAGCTCGCGCTGGGTATATGAAATACGCGGTCTGGACCGTTTTCCCTACCAGCGCCTCTTTCTCCTGTAAACCCCGTACACGATGAGCAGGACCAGTATGACTATCGCGACCGCAAGGAACTGGACGATGGAATCGTCGGCGCCCTCGTCGTCAGAGGCCGTCTTCCCAACCTTCAGCTCCGTCGACGCCCTGTTGTCGCCCATGTGGGCGTCGGGATCGTCGGCAGGTGTCACGACAACGTCAAAGGTGTGCGTTCCAGTCGAGTTCACCTGGATGCTCACCGAGAGCGACAGGTTCAGCCCGATCGGCGAGTTGATGGTCCCGTTCCCGACCGGCGCGCCGTTGTAGATCACATCGTCGCGTGAACCGATCGGATCGCCGTCCATGAAGAACTCGATGTCGATGTTGTCCACATCGCGGAGCCCCGTGTTCGAGACGTTGAAGGAGAGGTCGACGAACGTGTCGTCGCCGATGGCCGTCTCGGTGGCCACCAGCGAGTTGACCCCTATGTCGGGGTCTATCACCTGGATCGACAGATAGGCGGTCTTCGTGATCCCCGATGTGACGGATGTTACCCTCACGGGCAGGCTTACCTTGCCGGTCGCGTCGGCCGCGGTGGTCACGTTGATGAACACCGGCTGGGGCTCGAAGGCCCTTATCGGGCCGGTGTCGAGCTCTCCGTCACCGTCCGTGTCGATCATCGGGTGCATGGTCCCGTTCATCATATCGAGTGTGAACCCGGCCGGATCGACAGGGGGTTCGATGATGAACGTGTCCTCGGCGTTCCCCAGGTTCACGACGACGAAATCGATGATGGCGGTCATGTTCTGGCCAATGCCGTTCTCGGGACGAAGTACATCAAGCTTGAACGAGTATGTCGCGCTCACGTTGACCTCGAGGGTCTCGGAGTCGTCGTCCGACGCCGCCTCGAGGGGGACAGCCCTGATCCTGACATCCTGGAGACCGGATTCCGTGACCGATGGCAGTGCGATGGTCACGACGACCTCGACGGTCTCGTTCAGTCCGAGGTCCACCCTCGTGGAGGTCTCGTTCCCGAAGGTGACGTTCCAGCCGTCCGGTGCGTTCTGCGAGGTGACGTCGACGCGGTTCATGAGCATGTTCCCGGTGTTCTGCACGGTGATCGTGTAGTCCACCATCGTGCCGGGCAGCGTCCTTACGGCCTCCTCGTCCCAGCGGACCCTGACGGAATAGTCGTCGTCCCTGGGGAGCTCGAAGTTCATGATCTCGGTCTCGAACTGGTAGTTCTTGTTGACCGCGTACTCGCTCGTGATGCCGTACTCGTCCATCTCGGCAGTAGCCTTGACCTTGTACCTGCCGACGGGCACCACGACCTGATACTGGCCGGTATGGACAGGGACGAGAATGGTTCCCTCATCTCCCGCCAGGCTCAACTCCTTCTTCAGGTCCGCTGTGGACGGGAGGATGGTATCCCCTGTCATGTTGACATAGTAGATCGTACCTGTTACGCTGACGGCCTCGGTCATGTTCAGGTCGATGACGGTATCGTTGCCGATGGAAACGTCCACCTCGGTGATCACCGCATGGTCGTCGGAGTAGGCGTGTACCGTGTAAGGCCCTGGAGCAAGGTCTACCGTGTAGTTCGCGCCGGACGGTGTAACGGAGACCGTCGTGCCGAAATCGGGTATGAACACTATCCTGTCGGCGTCGACCGCCTCGCCAGCATCGGACTGGCCGTCCATGTCGATGTCATTGAAGGTCGTACCGGTTACCGTGAGGTTCCTCGGCTGGACCCTTATGTGCGTGGTGCCAGCAGGCACGGCGACCAGGTCAGGAGCGATCTCGACGTAGTCGGAAGAGGGTAAGGAGATGTTGTACGATCCGTGGGTGCCGAAGGGCAGATAGACAGTGTAATCCCCGTTCTCCTCGGTGGTGACATTGAACGTGTTGTCGCCTGTGAACGACAGCTCGACACCCTCGAGGCCCTCCCTCGAGTCGCGGTTGCCGTCCTGGTCCTCATCGTAATAGACCTTCCCGGTGATCCTGAAGTGACGGACCATCTCGATGGAACCGTTGGTGAGCGGTCCATCCAGCAGATAGACGTCGTTCAGATGGGTATGGTCTATCGATACGTCGATGTCCCCCGGCGGGAGGAATGCGCTGAAATTGTAATCGTTGCCGATCGGGTCCAGGGTTAGGAACTCTGTGAGGTATACATCGTCCTGGGTCCTGAACGAGATCGCCAGTTCTCCGACGTCCCGGTTGACCGTCTGTCCCTGATCGACCGTCCTGACCTCGCCCGTGTACTGGACCCCCGGCCGGAGGTCGAATCGGTAGGACTGGCTCTGGGTCGCGTTGATGTCTCCCATGTAGGCGTAGCCGTCGTGGGATATGTAGACGTCGTACTCGCCGGGGAAGATGAACCCGCCCTCGGTCCAGTCCGGATCGCCGAACTCGTTCGGGACGCTCAGGTTCCATCTCGCCTCCGAGGCCACGATCCTGAACTCGTCGTCGGGCCCGAAGACGAGGTCCTCCTGGGACCCGTCGATGTAGTACTCGGGGATGACGTGGAAGAGCTGGTAGACCAGGATATCGGTCTCGACCTCGGCCTCGCCGTATGGGATGTCCAGCAATGTTCCGCCCTGGAACATGACGTCGTTGCCGTCGGTCCCGTTGATGCTGACCTCGTAGGTGCCTGGCATCAGGGATGCGATGAAGCGGCCGTTCGCACCGGTGGCCGTCACGATAACGTCGTTCTGGTCCCGTGTGTTCGTCAACGTGATCTCGAGGCCCGCCGAGGGGACCTCCCATGGATCGACGACCGTGTCGAAGTTCCCGTCGGCCCAGACGTCGCCCCTGAAGGTCGTCTCGAGAGGCGTCATATCCAGGAGGATGTCGTCGCCCTCCGGCAGCTCGACGTCCTCGAAGTTCGGTATCGAGACCGTGTAGTTCCCCGGGATCAGCTGTGCCTCGAAGGACCCGTTGGATCCCGTCGAGTACGAGAACGTGTTGAAGAAGAAGCCGTTCCCGAAGAGCTGGGTCGATTGGAACTGGGCTCCGCCGGTCATGGTCGTGAACTCGTGGTCGCCAGTGAAGGTCAACGGCACACCGTCGATGTACTCGTCACCGTCCGGAAGGTCGTTGTCGTTCCTGTCCCAGTAGAGATAACCGCTGACGGTCTCGCTCTGGGTAAGCTGAAGGTCGATGGACCTCGACGCGTCCAGGGAGACCCAGCTGGTGTTCAGGTATGTGCTATTGGTGCCGGTCGGGTCGTGGGATGCGGTCACATAGTAATCGCCGTATGGAAGGAGGGCCGTGAAGGTCCCGTCCTGGTTGGCCACGCCGGACCACTGGGATGAGCCGGTGATCGATACCAGCGCGTTCGAGCTGACCGAATCGATCCCTTGGTCGAACTCGTCGTCCTCGTCGCCGTCGATGTAGACGGTTCCGCCGAGACAGTACAGCGGTTCGATACGGACGTTGGCCGACCCTGGGGATTCACCCTTGGCGTCGCCGCCGAGCTGTCCGTCGGCGTTCGCCGAGCGGGCAGATACGATGAAGCTCCCCTCGGGTACGACCATCGAATAGTCGCCGTTGGCATCGGACATCGCCTCGTAGGATGTCCCGTCTCCCGTTGCGACCACCAGGGCGTTCGGGACCGTGCCGTCGGATATCCCGTCGCCGTCCATGTCCACCGTCACCGTCCCGTCAAGGACCGAGGCGCCGGTCAGCTGTACGTTGACCTCCTCGTTCCTGCCGAGCCGGCCGTTGAACGTCCTGGTGACCGGGATGGAGCCCTCGTATTCGAATGTGATCTCGAACTCCGCGTTCCCGTCCGTTCCGGGAAGGATGCGCTCGAACGTGAAGAGTCCCTTGCCGTTGGTTTCCGTGACGTATGTCATGTCGGCCTCGGTGTCATGGAGCGTTACCTCGACGTCCCTTGCGTTGGAGTCGTTTATCGTGACGCGCCCCTCGACGGTCAGGCCCTCGATCGGGACCATCTCCTCGACGGACTGATTGCCGTCCGATGATATCGTCTGGTCCAGTTCGTACCTGTTGCCGTCCTGGATGAAGACGAACTCGTAGTCCGTCTCGATGGCGTCGGGAGTGCTGAAGTTGCCCTCCCCGTCGGTCGTGAGCGAGATGATGTTCGAGCCGGTGAGCTCGACCTCGGCGCCCGTTATGACCTCCTCGTTGTCGTCGAGGTCTCCGTCGCCGTCGTCGTCCCAGAACAGTGTCCCGTTGATGTGGGTGGAGTTCGCGATGAGGTCCATCTCGATCAGGTAGTCGTACCGTCCGTCTCCGTCGAGGTCCTCGGTCAGCCTCTCTGCCTGGGCCTCGGTGATGTTGAACTTCTCCTCCTGGAGGACATCGTTGAAGGTCTGGAAGAACGGGTTGAAGTCGCCGCCCTTGCTCGCCCTGAGGACGACCTCCCCGGAGGGTGCTATTACATTGTAGTTGCCCTCGTCGTCGGTCTCCGCAAGGTCGTGCGGGATGCCGTACTCGTCGTATATCGTGACGACGGCGCCGGGGATGCCCACGCCGCCCTCGGTCGTCACACGGCCGGATATCTTCGCACCGTGGTAGTACTTGAGGACCATGACGCCCTGGACCAGTCCTGTCTGGGTATCGACCGTCCCGGTCACGTTCTCGTCACCCTGCTTCTCGACAGCCTCGTCGAAGTGGATGATCTCCCAGTCGTCCTGGTGCTTCGTCCGGAGGGACGAGTTGTACGGGTTGTAGTAGGTCGTCTTGTAGATGAGCTTGTAGTGCTTCATCATCCAGCCCTGCATCGGCGGCTGTGCCGCGAGCTCCCCGGAGATCCCCGGGATGCCCATGGACAGATTGCCCCCGATGTCGAGGGCGCTGTAACCGATGTAGGCTTTGTAGAACATGGTGTCGAAGAACGCCGGCGTGTAGGTCAGAACGAGGTCGTCCGCCTCGAGGTCCGGGTCCAGCGCGAGGCGCCTCTCGAACTCCTCAGGTGTGTAGAGCTGGTTGCCCACCTGCACCATGGTGTCGAGGTAGTCGGAGACCGCGTGGTCCGAAAGTGTGATCGGAGCGTAGAAGATACCGGTGTTGTAGTAGCTGAACGGGAACATCCTCGAATCGACGGCGAAGTACCGTATCCAGTTGCCGGTCAGTCTCTCGGCGTCGACGAGGAAGTCGATGATCTCCTCGTCCTCGAGGTTCTTCTCGATGACGTGGGAGGCCATGGCGAACCGGGCGTTACCGACCCGGAGGCCGTCCTTGTTGCCGAACAGTTCGGGATGGGCGTTGATCCTGTCGATGTATTTCCTGGGGTTCCTGATGGCATCGATGAACAGGCTGCCGTTCTCATCGCCGAGGTGCTCCTTGATCAGAGCGGTCGCCTCGTTTTCGCCCTTCGTGTCCCGGAGCTCGTACTCGAGCGTCCGGACGACGAGGAGAGACAGCGAGTTCGTCTCGTTGGGCGAGGCGATGAAGTTCCCGGCCATTTCGTGACCGTTCATGAAGTTGTCGGCAACGGTGGGGTGTTCGCCGATCTCGACGCACCACATGCCGTAGTCCCACCAGCTCATGAACGCTGGCCGTTCCTCCGTTTCGTACTCGTTGTCCTGCTGGGCGAGCCACTCGAAGAACTCGTGCCAGTACTCGGACGGGAAGCCCTGTCCGAAGGCGCCGGTCCACCAGAGGGTGTTCTGCTCGTTGTACTTCTCCGGCCGGAGGAACTCGGGCATGGAGTCGTATATCTGGTTGTCGATCTCCCGTTTCTTCTCGTACGGGAGGGATGCATCGAACGCGAGCCAGAAGTTCGGCAGTACCACCATGAAGACCATGAACAGCGCCACGGCCACGTGGCGCACCCTCAGGCCCTTGCGCAGTCCGTACCAGAACTGGCCCGAGAATCCCTGAAGTGACCGCGAGATTGCTCGGAAGTCTGTCTTCTTCAACAGCAGGAAGACGATCCATCCTTGAAGGATGGCGAACGCCGGTGCGGCGTTGAACATGAACCGAACGGCCGAGATGGCCATGAAGATCGAGACGAACGCCCAGATCACGATGAACAGTTCATCGGTCCTCCAGTGCCGCGTGAAGCGGACGAAGGCGAACAGTATCCCGATGAGGGCGAAGAAGAAGGTCACCGGTCCGTAACTGACTATGAGCCGGCTGAGGATGGGTGCCTGAGCCTCTGCGATCGTCGAGTACCGCTTCGTCTTGACGAAGTATCCGCCGCCGCTGATGAGCGTCTCGGCGAGATCCGGATTGAACATGTTCAGCAGTGTGTAGACAATGCCGGCCGCAATGGCCAGTGCAGGAAGCAGGATGATCCACGGAACGTCCCTGGTCGGGACGAAGGCCAGGGTCAATGCCCATGCGCCGACGTAGATGTAGATGACGGGTCTGAGCCCCCACTGGGACCAGATCATGTTCATCGAGCCGTATGCCGGAAGGGCCAGCAGGAGCGGCACGGTCAACAATATCAGGATGACCGCCGCGACCCCCGTGGAGTCCTCGTGCTTGAACGTGTTGATGATCAACTGCGCGAGGTAGTAAACCATGATTATGGCGACAACGTAGCTGAATCCCTTCCAGGCGAGGGCTATGGTGGCGAGCGACAACGCCGCCATCATGGCGTATCCGAGGGAGAGGAAGTTCTCGTTCCCGAACCTCCTTAGGCCCTTGGCCACGCTCCTCGGGGAGAGGAAGTTGTCTATCCATCGTTTCGCCTTCAGATGCCTCAGCGACTTCGCGAGGAAGAAGAAGGTTACGACCACGAAGAAGAGTACGAACGAGTCGTGGTCAGCGAAACCGAAGGATGAACGGTCGATGTGGGAGGGCATTATCGTTAGGAAGAGTGCCGCCCACAGGCCGGCCTTCTTTCCGAAGTACTCCTTCGTGAGGAAGTATACCGGGATGATGGTGAGCGCCCCCCAGAACGATGGCGTCATCTGGGTTATGAACAGTGTGGTCGCCCCGAGACTGCCGAACAAGGTCCCGAACACGAGTCCCTCGACCGCGATGGACCAGTCGAACAGAGGCGGCCGCGGGTTGTGCGGCTTGGCCGGGTACCCGAGGAGCGGGTCCCTCACCAGGTGTGTCTTCTCATCCTGAACGTAGTCGATGACCCTCTTGTGATAATAGGGATCGTTCCCAGAGAGTTCGACCTCGCTCTCAACACTCTCCTGGTAGTAGTAGTACGATCTTAGGGTGAGACCGATCAGGAACAGAACCATCAGTATCATGATGGTCTTCCAGTTCCTCTTCGCCTCCTTCCAGATCGCACCCAGGGGAGTGCCACCGGATGACGTTCGTGCTTTCATTTTCATCCCTGTTCCCTTGTCCTGTGTCGATGGTCCGCGTCTGTCGTCGATCCGTAGTGCTTCAGACAGGCTGTCCGTCCGTCCCACTTACGAATGAGTGCGGTGCAACGTCGTAAGAACTCATCCTTTATATCCTTTCACCTTGAGTATATAAAGGGAACCATTACAGAAAAGAGTGAAAGACAATATTATAAGCGGTACCCGGAGCCCCTACATCCCGCGTCCAAAGGGGAAATTTCGGCCGAAATGCCCTAGGCGTATCCGTCCATGTCGTAACTTATCGGCGTCGATCTGGTCACGCACTCCTCCCTGTGGGAGAGGGCGTCCCGGATCGAGTTCCTCAGCAGGGTCTCGTTGAGGGCGCCGACGATGCTGCCGATGGGCCTCCCCCTGCAGAAGAACATGAAGGTCGGGACCGACATCACGGCGAAGGTGAAGGCGAGCGAGGTGTGGGCTTGCACATCTACCATGGCGAAGGTCGCTTCACCGCCGAGGTCGTTCGCTATCTTCGAGAAGACGGGTGCCATCGACTGACAGTTGGGACAGGTCTGGGAGAAGAACTCAACGACGACAAGCTTCTCCCCTTCAAGGGCTTCATTCAGTCCTTCTGCATCGAGCTCGACTATCTTGCCGCCCATCTGTATCCCCGAATTCAAAGCTGTCTTGGGTAATTTTAATCTGTCGGTCGAGATAGGGACATCGCCGATAGGGGGTGAGACGCGTTGTTCCCCTGACCGTGTCAGGGAACGAGCGCGTCCGCTAACATCATGAAATTGACCGGACAGATGCCCGGTGGGTAGCGGTGTTTCAAGCGACGTAGTTCTGCCAGGTGGGCGGCTCGGGCTTGAGCCCCTTCCGGGCGCGGATGTCGCTTACGATCTTGTCCTGGAGCTCCCTCGGAAGCACCTCGAAGCCAGCATGCTCGCTGGACCACAGGGCCCGGCCCTGTGTCGCGGACCTGATGTCCCCGGCGAAGCCGAAGAGCTCGGCCACCGGAGCCTTTGCGGTGACTATCGCGAGGTCGCCCTGGTCCGCGTCCATCTCCTCGATGACTGACCTTCTCGACTGGAGCTCGCGGGTGGCGGCTCCCATCTGGTCCTGTGGCAGGGTGATGAAGACACGCTGCTGCGGTTCGAGCAGCACGTCGTTGGCCTGCAGGACGGCGCCGTAGATGGCGGCCTTGACCGCCGGGAGGACCTGGGCGGGACCCCTGTGGATGGAGTCCTCGTGGAGCTTGGCGTCCATGAGCTTGACCTTGACCTTGGATATCGGTTCGCCCGCGAGGGGCCCGACCTTCATTGCGGTCTCGAAGGCTTGCTGGACCAGTTCCATGGTCTCGTAGAGGTACTGGATACCCTTGGTCATGTCGAGCAGGACGTTCTGTCCGTGTACGTAGACCGGGTGCTTCGTCTCGTCCTTGGTGAGTCCGCACTCCTCGAGCGCCTTCCCCACCTCCTTCCGGTCCTTCTTCCTGACCTTGCCGTAGGATATCTTGCCGTTCCGGATGGCCTCCGCGGCCTCGTCCTCGAGGGGCTCGACGACGATGTAGAACCTGTTGTGCTTGTTCGGGGACTTGCCCTCGAACGGTCCGGCCTGGCTGTTGACTGTCTCGCGGTAAACGACGATCGGCTCGGAGGACGTGACATCCACGCCGTGCTCGGATATGATCCTGTTCTGGATGACCTCGAGATGGAGCTCGCCCATACCCGAGATGAGATGCTCCCCGGTCTCCTGGTCGATCTCGATCTGCAGGGACGGGTCCGCCTTCCCGACCTTTCTGAGGACCTCGATGAGCTTCGGGAGGTCCTTGACCGCCTTCGCCTCTATGGCCACGGTCACGACCGGTTCCGAGATATGGACTATCCTCTCGAAGGCCTCTATCTCGTCGCTCGACGTGACGGTCGAACCTGCGATCGCGTCCTTCAGACCGACCGCTGCGACGATGTTCCCGGCGATGATCTTGTCGACGTTGATCCTGTCGGGGCCGACGAAAAGCGACACTTGCTGGACACGGTTCGGCTTCGGCATTCCGCTGACGAACAGCTCCTGGCCCTTCTCTATCGTTCCGCTGTACAGACGGCCTGCCGCGATCTCCCCCGCATGTGGGTCGATGAATATCTTGGTGACCATGAAGACGGTCGGGCCGTTGGCATTGACATCGGCCATGGACGTGCCCTCCTTTGATTCGGGATCGCCGTGCCAGATGTGCGGGATACGGTACTTCTGGGCATCGATCGGGTTCGGGAGATGGTCGATGACCATATCCAGGAGGATCTGATGGACCGGGGCCTTCTTGGCGAGGGTCTTCTGATCATCCTGAGCGCAGTGGTCGTAGATCTCCTTGAACGTGATCCCGGTGGCCTTCATGTAGGGCACGGAGATTGCCCAGTTGTAGTAGGCGGAACCGAACGCGACTGAGCCGTCCTCGACGTTGACGCCCCACTCGTTCTTGAACTCGGGTGGGACCATCTTGGCGATGAGCCGGTTCACCTCGGTAATGATGTTGACGAAGCGCTCCTGCATCTGCTCGGGTGTCACCTTGAGCTCGTTGATCAGCCTGTCGACCTTGTTGATGAACAGCGTGGGCTTGACCTTCTCGCGGAGGGCCTGCCTCACGACGGTCTCGGTCTGGGGCATGACGCCCTCGACCGCGCACGCCACGATGACGCACCCGTCGACCGCCCTCATTGCCCTGGTGACGTCACCGCCGAAGTCGACGTGACCCGGGGTGTCGATCAGGTTGATGAGGTATTCCTGTCCCTCGAACTCGTGGACCATGGAGACGTTGGCGGAGTCGATGGTGATCCCGCGCTCCTGCTCGTCCTCGTGGAAATCGAGGAGCAGCTGCTTCCCGGCGAGGTCCTCGGACATCATGCCGGCGCCCGCGATCAGGTTGTCGCTGAGCGTTGTCTTTCCGTGGTCGATGTGCGCCGCAATGTCTATGTTGCGGATGAACTTGAGCTGGTCCATTATGGTCATGGCCTTCTTGATGTTGTCTTCCTTCCTTCCCATGGGATCGCCTCCTCAACGGGCGGAGCCCGCAACCCTCTCGATCTCCTCTTTCTTCGAGACGGCAAAACTCTCGATCTCCTTCTTCGAGGCCCTGATGAGCTCGGTGGCCAGGCATTCCGAGACCGCCTTCTTGTTCTTGTAGGTGGTCTTCATCGCGCCGCGGCAGAGGTTGCCGATGGCGATGTCCAGCCTCCTCGACGGGCCGATGTCCACTGCCTTGGGCACGGATATGCCTCCGAACCTCAGGCGCAGGATCTCCTCCCGTGGTGCCGAGTTGACCAGTGCGTCGACGAGGACCTGGGCGGGGTTCTGCTTCGTTCGCTTCTCGATGAGGTCGAACGAATCCATGACCGCCTTGTAGGACTTCGATTTCTTCCCGGTGTAGTTCTCGGACATCATCAGCCTGTTGATGAGCCGCTCGACGATGTTGATCTTCGTCTTGCCGAACGCCCGGCTCGAGTGCCTCGCACCGGTATGCGGGACGCCCGTGACCGTGAGGTTGATGTAGTTCGCGAGACCCGGGTCGCGACATGCGACGTCGCTCAGGTCGTACTTGCCGAACAGAAGTGTAAGATCCTCGACCATTGACATCACCTCTGCGGCTTCTCCTTACGGCCCCTGACCATCTCGTCCAGGGACACGCCGTTGACCTTGATCACCTTGTATCTGACCCCGGGCAGGTCGCCGTAGGACCGCCCCAGACGACCGCCGATGCCCTCAACGAGGATCTCGTCGTGCTCGTCTATGAAATTGATGGCGCCGTCCCCCACCGCGAAGGCCGTTATCTGGCGGCCGTTCTTGATGAGCTGGACCTTGACGCACTTCCTGATGGCAGAGTTGGGCTGCTTCGCCTCGATGCCGACCTTCTCTATGACGATGCCCCTGGCCTGCGCTGACCCCTCGAGCGGGTCCGCCTTCTCCTTGAGCTTCAGCTCCCGCCTCTTGAAGTAGAAGTCCTTCCAGCGGTACTTCTTCCGTTCGGCCTTCAGCTTTCTCGCAGCATGGAGTCCTCGTGCCAATCTACCACCACTTACTGTCGAAGTGCCGGCACATTAACCCTTCTATTATATAACAGTTACACATGGAAAGTTCGATGCCTGGGAGGGCCTTCCATCGATGTTGAGTGGAAACAGCGGTGATGTGGGAGGAGTTCGGGTGCCCGATCCCGAGTCTAGGCCTCGACCTCGACCGATACCCACATGCCGTCGTCGAGCTCCAATGATTCCCGAAGGCTCTCGTGGGCGATCAGCTCCACCACGTCAGCGTGGCCGCCGACCTCCGGCCTCACAAGGATAACGTCCGCGGTGTTGTTCAGACTGGCCCTGAAGCACTTCACCCTACCGTAGGCCCTGCCCTCCTCCTCGAAACCGAGGAGGTACTCGCACGGAAGGACGTCGAGCAGCCTCAGCTTCGGCCGCTCCTTCAGCGCGACCTGGATGTTGAGCGTGCCGGGGAACGGCGTGATGCCGAACTTCTCGTCGATCTGGTCCTGATACCCTTTCCTCTGGACGAAGATGTGGCCCTCGCCGAAGCCGGAGGAGACCATTCCCCAGAATACGAGCTTCTCCCTTACCTCGAATATCCTGATGTAGTCGAGGTACTCCTTGAAGAGCAGGTCCACGCCGTCCTGGGTGAGTCGGAGGTCGTATCCCCGTGTCTTCGGGCTCCGTTCGATCAGGTTCAGGCTGAGAAGGTTCAGGACCATCCGCGAGGCGGTCTGCTGGGCGCATCCGATGCGCCTTGCCAGATCGCCAGTCTTGACGGTGATGTAGGAGTCGACACCGCCGAGCATCGCGATCTCCTTCAGCATCTGAAGGTCACGGAAGTTCATGTTGGGTGAACGGTCTCTCATTATATTACTATTGATGAAGACTAAGGGTGGCATGGTCCGCCATCTTGAGCTCTTCTAGCGAGGCGCGTCGGCCCCCCGACAGCGTCGGGGGCGAGCGCCGAACGATTCCAGCCCGGTCAACGTCTTCTGACGATTCCAAGGGTCCCGCTTAAATATGAGGACATTTTAGGGTGGCGCGGTGATAAGGAATGCCGCTCCTCACTAAGCCGGAGATAAGGAAGCCAGAACCGGAGACGCCCGAGCCAGCAGTGGAAGAACCAGTTCAGATCGACCACGTCGAACTGAGCGCCGACCACTTCAACTTCGGGTTCGACGTCGTCGACAAGTGGGCAGAGGACAGGACCAAGCTGGCGTTGATATCGATAGACCAGAGCGGGGACGCCGCCCGCTATCACACCTTCTTCAGGCTGAGCCAGGAATCGGACAAGTTCGTCAACGTCCTCAGGAAGATAGGCATCAAGAAGGGCGACCGCGTGCTGGTCATCCTGAACAGCATCCCCGAGTGGTACGTCGTCATGATCGGCATGATCAAGATGGGGGTCATCCCGATGCCGGGGACCACCCAGCTGAAACCGAAGGACATCGAGTATAGGTTGAACAGGTCCGAGGCGACCATGGTCATCACCGACATGGTACACACCGGCAGGGTCGAGCGCGTCGTCGAGAAGTGTCCGACTGTCAAGCACCTCATGTCCATAGACTGTCAAATGGAGGGGTGGCACTGCTTCTCGAGCGAGATGGCCGAGGCATCCGACGTCGTCGACAGGAACACCATCGAGCCGACCCTCGCCGACGACCCGATGTGGATATACTTCACGTCCGGCACCACCGGACATCCGAAGATGGTGCTCCACGCCCAGAGGTACGCCAAGGCCCACGAGGTCACGGCAAGGCACGCCCAGAACCTTCGGGGCACGGATCTTCACTGGACCGTCTCTGACACCGGATGGGCCAAGGCGGCATGGGGAAAGCTCTTCGGCCAGATGATCGTCGGAGCAGCTGTCATCCAGTGGGACACGCCGGGGCGCTTCGTCCCTGACAAGCTCCTCGGGCTGATGGAGCAGTACGGCGTGACCTCGTTCTGCGCCCCGCCGACGGTCTACAGGATGCTCATCCAGAAGGACCTCAAGAAGTACAAACTGACCCTCAGGCACTGCATGTCAGCGGGCGAGCCGCTGAACCCCGAGGTCATCCGGGTATGGCGCGAGGCCTTCGGCGTCGAGATCTACGACTTCTACGGACAGACCGAGACGGTCTGCATCATCGCGAACTCGCCCGACTTCCCGCTCAGGTACGGGTCCATGGGCAAGCCGACGCCAGGCCACGACATGAGGATCGTGGACGACGACGGAGGCCCTGTCCCGGTCGGCGAGGAGGGCAACATCGCCATCTATCTGGGTGACGGCCGACCGCCAGGACTCATGATGGAGTACTGGAAGGACCCCGAGGAGATGGAGAAGGCCTTCCGCGGCGACTTCTACTATACAGGCGACCGCGGATACGTCGACGAGGACGGATACTTCTGGTTCGTCGGCAGGTCCGACGACGTCATCAAGTCCTCTGGATACAGGATCGGCCCGTTCGAGGTCGAGTCGGCACTGGTCGCACATGACGCGGTGGCCGAGTGCGCCGTCGTCGGCGCCGATGACCCGGAGGGCACCAGGGGAGTCCTTGTGAAGGCGTTCATCGTGCTTGCAGCTGGTTTCGAACCATCGGACGAGCTGACGAAGGAGCTGCAGAACTTCGTGAAGGAGACCACCGCCCCGTACAAGTATCCGAGACTCGTCGAATACGTTGATGAGCTTCCGAAGACGATCTCCGGAAAGATACTCCGGAGAGAACTGAGGAAGGCCTGAAATCAGAGTTCGACGACATCGAGCCGGGTCGATTCGCCCTTCCGGTTGTAGGCGCGCCAGGACCTCTCGTTGTAGGGACTGGCACAGATGATATGGACATCGCCCAGGTTGCCAAAGAAACTGATGTCCGCGTTGGACGGGTAGGGGCTCGGCGACGGATGGCTGTGGACGCTCCCAGCAACATCGTGGTCTATGGGCATCATGTAGAGCTTGAAGAGAGCGCTCTGGGTGCTCGAGACCGTTCCGGGAAGCAGGAGAAGCTCGGTTATCGTGTCGCCATCCTTTCTCAGGAGGGCCCCGAACTCGTAAGGATGGGAGTCCTTGGACGCCTCGAAGATCATTTCGAGAAGGGGTCTGTCGATCTTTGTCGGCACTACCATCCCGTGTGCATGCCATGTCCGATTATTTAGTGATTTCCACAGCAGGTAACTGGATGAGGGTCCCGCGATACTGGATCTGAGGTCCCGAGGCGCTTGTCGCCCCTACGGGACGGCGACGAGCGCACATTCACCCAGGTTCGAAGACGTCAGAAAACCATAACTACCCCCGGGCCGATGGGCTCAGCGATGAGGTTCGTTGACAGACTCTCGAAGAGCATCGCTGCCGTCGATTCCTACCTCTGCGTGGGCCTGGACCCAGACCTTTCCAGGATGCCCGAGGGGATCCCGAGGACGCCGGAGGGCGTGCTGGAGTTCAATATCAGGATGATCGACGCGACCAAGGACATCGCGGCGGCTTACAAGCCCAACGCTGCGTTCTACGAGGCCATGGGCCACCAGGGGGTCTGGGTCCTCGAGGAGACGCGCAGGGCGATACCGTCGGACAGGATAGCCCTTCTGGACGCGAAGCGAGGGGACATCGGAAACTCGTCCCAGAAGTACGCGGAGGCGGTCTTCGACACGATGGGCTTCGATGCGGTGACCGTGAGCCCCTATCTCGGCAGGGAATCGCTCATCCCTTTCCTCGAGCGCCCGGACAGGGGGGCCTTCGTCCTATCGCGGACATCGAACCCGACCGCAGGCGAGGTCCAGAAGGCACACACGGGAGGAATGTCGCTCTACGTCGCCATAGCCAACATGGTCGCGGAGATGGACGGGGTCAACGCGGGATTGGTCGTGGGCGCGACGGTCCCGGGAGCCATAGACGAGGTCCGGGCGGCTGCGCCCGGGATACCACTTCTCATTCCGGGGATCGGCGCCCAGGGCGGAGAGCTGGGACCCGCCGTCAAGGCTGCCGCGCAGGGCCCGGTGCTCATCAATTCATCCAGGGGGATCATCTACGCATCTTCCGGGACGGACTACGCCGACGCGGCGCGGAAGGCCGCGTGGAACCTTGCCGAGGACATGAGGAAGGCCCGTTGAAGAAGCCCGGTCAATACCCTTATATGGTTCCCTCCCCATCGGAGACACAGAGGTGATGCAGTGGTAATAGCATACGTGTTGATCAGCACGGAACCGGGTAAGGAGCAGTCCGTACTGAAGACCCTCCAGATGTCCGATGGGATCGTGGAAATTCATCCTCTTTTCGGCGAGTACGACATCATGGCCAAGGTGGAAGCGGAGGGCATCACGCACCTGAGCGAGATAGTTGAGACCATCCGGACGGTCGACGGCATCAAGGCCACTAAGACCTACACCGGTGCGGTCTTCAAGTGAGCTGGTGACGCCCGTGGGCAGGCTCACGCCCCTGATGAAGCAGTACCTATCCATCAAATCGCAGTATCAGCACGCCATCCTCCTGTTCAGGATGGGAGACTTCTACGAGACCTTCTTCGACGACGCGGTCATCGCGTCCAAGGAGCTCAACATAGTGCTTACCGCCAGGGACAAGGGGGTCAACGGACAGGCGGTCCCCCTCGCTGGGATCCCGTACCATGCACTGGACACCTACCTCGCGAAGCTCATCAGGAAAGGGCACAGGGTCGCCATCTGCGAGCAGGTGGAGGACCCGAAGCAGGCCAAGGGGCTCGTCAAGCGCGAGGTGGTCCGGGTCATCACGCCCGGAACCATAGTCGAGGAGAACCTCTTGCCCGAGACCGCGAACAATTACCTGGTCGCGATATCTGCCGACCTCGGACGGATCGGCCTCGCCGCCATCGACACATCGACGGGAGAGTTCCTGGCCACGGAGCTGACTGGTGATGAGGCCGTTGCCGAGGCTATCACCGAACTGGCCCGCATCCAGCCCGCCGAGGTGATCGCTCCCGAGGGTTTGCCACTGCCGCCTGCGTTGGAAGCCTCGATCGCCGAAGACAGCGCTGCCGTACTCAACAGATGGAATCCTGTCCTGTTCGAGGAGGACATCGCGTCCGAACGACTGACGGGGCACTTCGAGGTGGCCGGTCTGGAAGGCTTCGGATGCGCCGGGAAGCCATCTCTGATCAGCGCCGCCGGCGCTGCCCTGGCCTACGTCGAGGAGATGCAGGGTGGCGCGCTCTCATACATCTCCAACCTCAGGGCCTACAGCACCTCCGATTTCCTGGTCCTCGATTCGGTCACCCTCAGGGACCTCGAGGTCTTCGAGAACATAAGGGACAGGAGCAGGAAGGGGACCCTCTTCGAACTCCTGGACATGACGAAGACAGCCATGGGATCGAGGATGCTCCGCCGGTGGCTGCAGCATCCGCTCATGGACGTCGACGGGATAAGCGATCGTCACGATGCTGTCGAGGAGATGGCGTCCGACCTCTTCGTCCGGAAGGAGGTCAGGGAGATCGTTGATTCCATCTCCGACCTCGAGCGCCTGGTGAGCAGGACGGTCTACGGACGCGCATCGCCGAGGGACCTCGTGGCGATGCTCGTCTCGCTGAGGAAGGCCTCCGAACTGAAGGAGCGCTTCACACCGAGCTCGCGACTCCTCCTCGGATCCCTTGAGAACGTCGGCGACCTGGATGATATCGAGGACCTGATACAGAGAGCGCTGGTCGACGACCCGCCGGCGACAGTCCGCGAGGGCGGGATGATACGCGACGGATTCGACGGTGAACTGGACGAGCTCAGGGAGGTGGTCAGGGACGGCGGGTCGTGGATCGTCAAGTACGAGGCCCGTCAGAGGGCTGAGACGGGCATCAAGAGCCTGAAGGTCAAGTACAACCAGGTCTTCGGATACTACATCGACGTATCGAAGGCGAACCTGGACAAGGTCCCCGAGGATTACGTCAGGAAACAGACCATGGTGAACTCCGAGCGTTTCATCACGGAGGAACTGAAGGGCATGGAGGACAGGATCCTCAGCGCCCGGGGCAGGCTGGAGAGTCTCGAGTACGACATCTTCGTCAGGGTCCGTGAGGAAGTGGCCGCCAGGGCGGACGACATCCAGCGCATGGGGGAGGGCGTCGGGACCATCGACGTCGTAGCCGCTCTTGCGGAGCGGGCAGAGCTGAGCCAGTACGTCAAACCGTCCATCGAGGACTCGGACAGGATCGAGATCAAGGGGGGACGCCATCCGGTGGTCGAGGCGCACCTCGACGAGCCGTTCGTTCCCAACGATACCAACCTCGACTGCTCCGACCACAGGGTGCTTCTGATAACCGGACCGAACATGGCCGGAAAATCCACGTACATGAGGCAGGTCGCCCACATCGCACTCATGGCGCAGGCCGGGTCCTTCGTCCCTGCCGACAGAGCCATGATCGGCATCGTGGACAGGATATTCACCAGGGTTGGGGCGTTCGACGACCTCATACACGGGCAGAGCACGTTCATGGTCGAGATGCTCGAGCTGGCGAACATCCTGAACTGCGCCACGTCGAGGAGCCTGGTACTGCTCGACGAGATCGGAAGGGGGACGAGCACCTTCGACGGCATGTCGATAGCCTGGTCCGTGGCGGAGTACATCGACGATCCGAAGCGGCTCGGGGCCAAGACGCTGTTCGCTACCCACTATCACGAGCTCACGGTCCTGGAGGATAGGCTCGAGGGCGTCGCCAATTACAACGTCGCCGTTAGCGAGGAGGGTCACAGGATAACCTTCCTCAGGAAGGTCGTCCCGGGGCCGAGCCAGCGCTCGTACGGCATCCACGTCGCCAAACTGGCGGGCCTTCCGCAGGAGGTCATCGACAGGGCGAACGAGGTCCTCGAGAACCTGGAGGGGCGGAGGACCCCCGACGTACCGCGGAAGAGGCGCAGGATGGTCCAGAACGTCCTGTTCCAGGAGAGCGCCGTCGAGACCAGGCTGAAGGAGCTGGACGTCGAGAACATGACCCCGATGGAAGCCCTCAACGCCCTGGCCGAATTGAAGAGGAAGACCAAGGCGGATTGAGCGCAGACAGTGTTATCTAATCCAAGTTCTATCTGAAACGGGGAGATCCGAATGAAGCTGTTGATGCTGGTACTACTGGTTGTCGTTCTTTCGATCTCAGCTATGCCGGCCGCATCCGGCGACTATGGACTCGAGGGTGCGACGTTCCTCGGGGGAGCGAACTCCGACAACGGGATAGTGATCGCTGCGGACGACGACGGCCACATCTATGTGGCTGGGGACACCTATTCGGAGGACTTCCCGGTCACCGACGGGGCCTTCGATACGACCTTCAACGGGATCAGGGACATCTTCGTCGCGAAACTCACCGACGATTGCGGGGAGCTTGTCTGGGCGACATACGTGGGTGGCGGCGACAACGACCTCGCCTACGGGATCGAGGTCGACCATGACGGGTACGTCTTCGTGACCGGAAGGACGGATTCCACCGATTTCCCGACCACGTCCGGAGCCTATCAAGAGGCACACGCAGGAGACAGCGATGTAGTCGTGTTCAAGCTGGCCACCGACGGGTCTGACCTGGAATACTCGACCTTCGTGGGGGGAGTCCAGTACGAGGTGGGATACGCCGGCGTGGCGGTCGATGGATCGGGAATGGCCTACGTCGCGGGCCATACCAACTCGCCGAACTTCCCGACGACGGAGGGGGCTTATGACAGGACATACTATGCTGCGGGGTGGGACGGATTCGCCTTCAAGCTCAATGAGGAGGGTTCCGACCTTGTCTATTCCACCTACTTCGGAGGATGGGACTACGAGGGTGCAAGGGATATCGTGATCGACGGCAACGGGCATGCCGCCATGACCGGGGACACTACCTCGAACGATTTCCCTACCACGACCGGCGCCTACGACACGATACACAACGGAGGGAGGGATTACTTCATCCTGGAGTTGAATGCGGATGGATCGGACCTGGTCTTCTCCACGTTCCTCGGCGGGTCCGCGGCAGATGTTCCGAACGGGATATCGCGATCTGCGGACGGCCCGATCTGGGTTGCTGGATATTCGCTGTCGGAGGACTTCCCGACCACGTCGGACGCCTACTCCGACGCGCTGACGGGGACGAACGATGACAGGGACTTCACGGTGTCGGCCATATCGCAGGAAGGCTCGGACCTGGTCTACTCGACCTACATCGGGGGGACCGAGGCCGACGAGGCGGGCGCAGTGGTCCACAGCATGGGGGCCGCCCACGTTGTCGGACGTTCTTTCTCGACCGATTTCCCGACCACGGAGGATGCGACGGACAGGTGGATGGAGGGCAAGTCCGACATGGTCTTCCTGACCCTGAGGCCAGGACCAGACGGGCTGTACCATTCGACCTTCGTCGGACGGAACGGGACCGACGGTGCTACCGGCCTCGTCCGATCGGAAAGCGGTTTCTCGATGGTCGGATACACGAACTCCTCGGACTTCCCGGTCTCGGACGATACCTACGACGAGAGCTTCAACGGGGGGCACATAGATGCGGGGATCGCCACCATCGGCATCGGTGGTTCAGGTACCTGGGCATGGGTCTCTGTAGAGGGGCCTGTGGAGGGAGCAACGGTCGAGGGTACGATCACGATCTCGGGTACCGCATCGTCCCCCGGCGTGGTGGAGCTGGTCGAGGTCTCCTTTGACGGTGGGGGCTGGTCCGAGGCTGTCGGAACCGAGAGCTGGACCTTTGTCTGGGATACCGCCTCCGTGGAGGACGGACCCCATATCATAACCGCTCGTATGGGCCATGATGAGGGAGCCGACGTCACGGCCTCCATCACAGTGACGGTCGATAACATCGCTGAGACGGGAACCAGTGACAGTGGTAACGACGATGGCATCCCCGGCTTCGATCTGGTCCTGATGACCTTGGCACTGGTCGCCGTCACAGCGGTTCGAGGTCGGAGGCGCGGTAGACCTTGATCCCGAGGTCCTCGAGCAATCCTATGATTCTCCTGCGGGGTTCTGACCTCATCGATTTCCTGTGAAGGTAGGCGCCGTCAGCGCCGGTCTTCTCCATGGCCTGGAGGATGAGCGGAGCGTCGATGTTGTCCACGTGGTAGGTCGGGATCATGTGTCCGACGGACGCATTGTACCCCTGTACTATCTCGGTGAACCTGGGGGCGTAGTGGCCTCCGCCGATGCCGATAAGCGTTGTGGTCGATAGGTCGATGCCGCCCATAATTCCGGAGACCGCTTCCGCGACGGCCTTGCCCGCCTCGGGGTCGTTCCATTCGGCCTCTGACGAGCCGATCTCGATGAAGAGCGTCGGGGCCTCGAGGGATGGACCGTGATGGGTCACCTCGAAGGTGACCGCGTAGTCGAGCCCTTCTGCTGTCCCGACCAGATTCCGAAGGGCAGCCGTCATCTCGTGAGGGGCAGAGGGGACCAACGTCTTCGGAACACCACCGAGGTCCGCCGAGGCAGGATTCCCGGGAGGGTGGACGGTCAGCGACCTGGCGCCGCTCTCGCTCCTGTGCCTGGAGAGGAACACCATGAGTTCCACGTCATCCCCCAAGGTATTAGATATCCTCCGGTCGAGGTGCTCGTTGTCGATATGGTATTCCGGTGTCGTAACGAGATGCCAATCGTTCCATCTCGATACCGGGTAGCCCTCGAACTCACCCTCTTCCTCGAACTCCCTGATGGAGACGAGTTTGTCGGCGATGTTGACGCTGGCGTCGTCCTTGAGCGCCCTCACGAGGACCTTCATCACGGCCTCGAACGGACCGGACCACAATATATTTATCCCTCGCCTGACGATTGGGCTGCATGCGAGGCCAGGCGGGGCCGTTGGTGGGAACCTCCGGGTTCCCGATAAGGCGGGAGGCCTATTACAGACAGCTGGAGACCGTGGAGGTCCAGAAGACATTTCTCAAGATACCCAAGATCGAGTCGGCAGAGACGATGAGGAGCAGGGCGCCCGTGAACTTCGACTTCACCGTCAAGGCGTGGCAGGGGATCACGCATCCGGCCACCAGCCCCTCATATGCCCGAGCAGGCATCAAGGTTGGGCCGAGGAAGAAGTCCCGATACGGCCATTTCAGGATGTCGAAGGAGGTGCTTGAGGGGTGGGCGGAGCTCTCCGAGTTCGCGGATGCCCTGGATGCATCAGTTATCCTGTTCCAGACCCCTCCGTCGTTCGACGCGACGGAGGATAACGTCCAGAACCTCAGGGCCTTCATGGAGATGGCCTCGGAGGAGCAGAGGTGCGCCTGGGAGCCACGGGGATGGACAACAGCCGACGTCACAGGTGCATTGGAGGGGCTCGATGTCATCCACGCCGTCGATCCGTTCGCACGTAATCCGGTGACCGAGGGTGAGATATACTTCAGACTGAACGGTTCGCCACCCGGAGAGCGCCCCTATTACTACAACTACACGAAGGACGACATCCGATCACTGCTCGGCACCATCGAAGGGGCCACTGGCCATGTGATCTTCAACAACATCACGATGCTCGAGGACGCGGAGCAGCTGGTGGACATGTTCAGGGAGTGATGGCGCCCCGGGAATTAAGAATATTTAAAAACCCCGTACATCATGTCAATTCGCAGAGGGATCTTGATGCGTAGCACATGCTTGAGTATGGTGGTAATGCTTGTTGTGGGAATGCTGACCGTCGGCACAGCGGGGGCAGCGGTCTGGATCGTGGATGACGAGATGCACTCGCAGACGGACTTCCAGGACATCCAGAGTGCGATAGACGCAGCGGATGATGGCGATACCATCTATGTGTACAATGGGACTTTCTCGGAGAACGTGATCGTCAACAAATCGGTAACGATCATCGGCAACGGGTCCATGGAGACCATCGTAGACGGCGGTGGATCGGGGACCGTGTTCGACGTGACCGCCACGAATGTGACATTGATGAGCATGAACATCACGAACGGCGACTTTGGTGTCAATTTCACGGGCTCCGGCGGTGCAGGTTCCATGAACGGCCGTATCGAGATGTGCTGGGTCATGGACAACAACCAGACGGGGATCTGGATCTCGAACTGTTCGGACATCTTCGTGTACGATTGTCATATCGGATTCAATGGCGACGGCGTCTATCTCTACAATACCGAATTCATCGATATCCACATGAACTGGATCTACAACAATACCAGGCGGGGAGGCAAGGAGAACGATGGTATCAGAGGAGATGGCACGCAGAACAACATATCGATCGAGGGTAATTCGATAATGTACAACACGTATGGCGTGGACTTCTATCTGATCGGGGGCCGGAAGTGGCAGTTCGACAACATCACGGTCAGGGACAATCAGGTCTACGGCCAGACGTTCACTGGAATCTACTTCATCTATACCAAGAACTCGCAGATCGCCCGCAACGACGTATACATGAATGGTGATGATGGGATATATATCGGCGATTCAGACAACATGACCGTTGAATACAACGACGTCTTCTTGAACACGGGCGGTGGACTCCAGGTGATGAACTCGGACTCCATCGACACGTTCAACAACAGCTTCTATCAGAACACCGGACCCGGTGTCCAGTACACGTCCTCGAATTGGTCGGAGATCTATCACAACGAGATATTCAACAACTCGAACTATGGCGTGATGCTGAACATGGCCACCTACATCTGGGTATACTACAACAATTTCCACAACAACAACGGGACATCCTCACAGGGATACGACGATGGCAACAACTGGTGGCAGAACGACACTGCCGGTAACCACTGGAACGATCACAACAATACTGATGACAACGGAGACGGTATCGCGGACGATCCCTATCCGATAGACGGACCTGGCAACGAGACGGACCAGAGACCTCAGACCAACAGGACCGACAACGACGCTCCCGAGCAGGTACCGGAGTTCGGCGTAATGGTTGCGTTGACAGCGGTCTTTGCGATCTTCATCACTGCCGAGGCCAGGAAGAACAGGTTCCGAAGGTGAGGATACCAGAAAAGGCACTCAGTAGGTCGGAGCCCTACCCTCTTAACAGCCCTCAGACGACGGTCTAATCAGCCTGTTGTATCCTCTGCTTTCTCCTGTAGACAAGCGCAACAACGGCAACTGCGATGACCAGACCCTCGGTGCCGACGAACGGCGTGGTCTTGTCGAGCCATATCTCGCCGTCCTCCTCGTAGGCCACAGTATGATACTTGACCTCGAAGTTGCCGTCCCCGCCGCTCACGTGAAAGACAGTGTAGTATTCGTGGAGATCGTAACCGTCGCCGTCGTCGATGTATTCGGTGAATCGCCAGGGGTCGCGGAACAGGAACTCGTCGTTGACGACATCGATCTGACCGATGATATGGGAGCTCCCCTTCGGGATTACCACATTGGCCCACCCATGACCGCCCCAGCTGTTTGCGTCCTTGTTGTAGAGGACACCGAGCTCCAGCCAGGCTGGTATGCCCATGGCGCGAAGTACCGAGATCATCACTACGGACTGGTCGTCGCAGTCGCCGGATTCGGAGTTGAGCATCTCCTGGCAGGTCTTCAGGTTGCCGCCCGCTGTCGAGTAGGACCATCTGTCCCTGGTCCAGTCGTAGACGGCCTTGACGAGATCGTAGACATTGACCTTCCCCTGACCGAGCTCGGTTGCCTTGAGCTGGACCTCTGGGTTCATCGGATCGATGGTCCAGACGTTCTGGTCATCGTTCCACCACTGCTGGCCGTTGATCGCGTTGTCGGGCGCTCCCGTCTCGGGACGCGATGGGGCTATGTATGAATCGATGTAGTTCTGGGGAATGTCTCCGATGGTCCCGGAGTCCGATGAGTCCATCTTCTGCTTCTTCGCCTTGGTCTTGATGGTGTAATTGAGCTCGATCCTTCGGGACTGGCCGTTCGGGACGTTGTCATACTCCCATTCAATGTGAAGGGAATTGCCGGGGTCCATAGTACCCGGTGGCGATATCTCGATGTCCAGGACCTCCTGGTAATCGTTGTCCTCGGGAAGGTAGAGGTCATAGGTCATATCCGAACCGTCCGCTTCCGATGTGAGGATTATTGACTTCTTGACAGTGAACTCGGTGTCCTCCGGGAAGACCCGACCGCTCTGGGGGAGGAACGCCTCCATGATGTTGCCTCCAGTGTAGAACCAAAGGAGCATGAGGATCACCAGTACCGTCACGACCCTTATGATCGTGCCCCCGTGCCGGGAGATGACACGGCGTTCGCGGGGACGCCTGAACTCCTCGAAATCGTGGGCGTCATCGAGATACGGGATCATCTCGCTGCCGCACTCCGGACAGACTCCGGTGTTGCCAGTATAGTAGCACTCGGGGCAGACGTTCATGCCAGTAGAATTGTCCAGCAAGTTAATTAAACGTTTCCCACAGGATTATCTATCGTGAGCCGATTATCCTGGCCGTGCCCGAATCGGTCCTGGACCCCGTTCTGAACGCGAGGATAGCCCTCGATGATACCGAGAGGACCGTGACGGAGGGCGCCAGGTTCCGCCGTCTGGGTTCGGTCAAGCAGAACGGTTTCACCTATCTGCGTTATCCTAGGTCCACACATACGAGGGCCGAGCATTCCTTCGGTGTCCTCTACTGGGCGTCCCTCATGCACAAACGTCTCGTCAAGGACAAGGAGGGGCTGGCCGCGGTTCGCATGGCCGCCCTGGTCCACGACGTCGGCCACGGCCCGTTCTCCCACGCCATGGAGATCCTTCTGCGCCGTAACCCGTCGTGGAGTCCGGACGTCGATATCTTCCACGTCGATGGAGGGGAGCTCGTCCGCCACGGGTGGAGACCGGCGCGGGGTCACGAGGACTTCACCCTCGAGTTCGTGGGTTCGGAACTTTCCGAGATCACCCCTGACCTCGCTCCGGACGTCTTCAGGATAATCTCGGGGGAGGCTGGCATCCTTTCATCCATACTCTCTTCCGACGTCGACGCAGACAGGATGGACTACCTGATAAGGGACGCTCACTACTCCGGCATCCCCTTCGGACGGGACCTGGGCACACTGTTCAGGTCCGTGGTCGAGAGGTCGATGTACGCTGGAAAGAAGGCGGGAAGGGACTGGATAGTGGTTCGCGGTGACGCCATCCGAGGGATCGAGATAATCCTGGCCGCGAGGTTCGCTGCCTACAGGACGATCTACCACGATCCGCTGTCACGGTCGGCCGAGTCACTTCTCATCGCAGCACTCGAGCAGGCCCTGGAGAGTGTGGACGAGCCGAGGAGGGCCGTCAGGGCGCTATTCATCAACGGGATCGACGGACACTTCCACGTGGGCTCTAGCTCCGACGACGCGATCAGGGAGATCGTGTCGAACAAGCATGTCAGGCGGGCGATGGTGGCCATCGACAGGCTCAAGCCGTGGCCTGAAAGACGCCTCATGACCCTCGGCAGGTCGACGATATTCAACCTCATCAAGGTCTTCGAGAACGGTCGCGCACGGGAGCTCGAGGCAGGGATGACCAGACTGACCGGCGGAAGGGTAACGGCCAATATATCGATCCCGAACACACTGTCGCCGGACCTCCTCGTGGACGAGGAGGCGATCCATCCAGAGTACCGCCCGGCGTTCCTCTACGACCAATCTCCGCTGGTGAAGGCGCTGGAGGATTCGATGTACTCGACGGCGTCGATAATATCGAGTCGGGACCTCGGAGAGGCGGTGTCGGGAGGCCTCGACGCCCTGGTCGATTCCGTCAGCAGGAAGGACTTCGACACCGACAGGGACGTCATCTCGGCAGCGATACTCTCGTACCTCAGGCAGACTGCGACGGTGGACGGGGGGCCCACGGTGATGAAGGCGCTGCAGCGCAGGACATCCGTTCTTTTCGGCGTGACCGGACGGGCGATGGAGGCCCTCGGCCGGGACATGGACCTGATACCCAGGGGAGCCCCGTACTACAGCCGCAGGGTCTACGGAACTACTCGGCTCCTGGTATTCCTCCGCGCACTCGTCGAGATCCCGGACGACGCGCCGTTCGAGGGGACCTACATACCTTCCTACTGGTGCCTGCCAGGCCCCGGACTCGATGAGGTGCTGTCCGCCGTGGCACTCTCGGACGAGACACGTTCTGTAATCGACACGGCCGTCCAGATGTACCTCAACGAGAGGGTCGCCGGATCTGCACGATAGACACGTTCACTTTCACCGTTCTAACAAAGCCTTAATACCGACTGGCCCACTGGCAAGGCCGATGTCCGAAATATTCCCGTATCCTCCGAGGGACGGACAGATGGCCATTGTCGACGCGATCCGCTCGGTGGTAGAGGAGGAGAGGGCGGTCGTCATCGAGGCCTCGACGGGGACGGGGAAGACGGTCTCCGCCCTTGCGGGGATACTCGACGTAACCCTCGACAAGGGGCTCAAGGTACTCTATTCCACCAGGACGAACGCCCAGCAGAAACAGGTGATAGCAGAGGCCCGGGCGATCTCCGAGAAGAGACCTATTCGCGTCATCGCCCTGCAGGGAAGGAGGAACCTCTGCCTTCTGGCCAAGGACGACATGGAACTGAAGTCGTCGACCCCGGAGGAGCATACTCTGCTGTGTGCGGACAGGAAGAAGGCCGCCATCAGGGAGGCCAGGCTTGCGCGTGAAAGGGAGAGCACCCTTTCCAGGACGATAGACGAGGAGGTCCTCGAGGCGGAGTCCCGTGTCGGCCTGGCTGACCTGCTGATGTCCGACGACCGTCCTTCCAAGGAGCAGAGGCGGCGGGACCGGATCGAGCAGAGACGGGGCATCAAACCCTGCGGATACTTCGCCGGGCTCCTCGACCACGACATCAACGCCCTCGCAGAATGGGTGTGGTCGGAGCACCCCACTGCTGAACGGTTCTCTGAGGAGTGTCACTCCCGCGGGATATGCGCCTACGAGGCCGCAAAGAGGTTGATCCCGGAGGCCGACGTCACGGTGGTCCCGTACAACTTCGCATTCCATCCGTTCATGCGCCGCAGGATGGAGAGCATGATGGGCACCCTCGACACCATCGTGCTGGTGGTGGACGAGGCTCACAATCTTCCGGATTTCGCCCGGGACCTCGCATCCGCTTCCCTTTCCATGGCCTCGCTGGACCGATGCGACGCCGAGGCCAGGTCGGCAAAGGACCCGCTCCTTGCCGAGGAGACGAAGGCTGTCAAGTTCATCGCGATACTGAGGGAGATCATCACCGACCTCGTCGAGGAGTACGTCTACGAGGACGATGGCGCACTGCCTCCGTACGAGGTCGGTACGGAGCTCATGTCCAGGCTCGGAGTGACGAGCCTCAGGGTCGGCGAGATACTCACGGACCTACATCGACATGGCTCAGCCATCCGTGATGCCAAGAGGGCTGCCGGAAGATTGCCCAGGTCGTACCTCTTCAACCTCTCCAACTTCCTCACGTTCTGGCGGGAGATGATGGAGGAGGACTACATGCAGCTCGTCATCGGCGGACCGAACCCTGCGATTGAGGCCTTCTGCATGGACCCGGCGAGGGTGACGGGAGCAGTGAACGCGTTCCACTCGTCCGTACACATGTCCGGAACGCTCCGTCCGCTCGACGAGTACAGGGATTCGATAGGGCTTCCTGATGAGACCCCGTTGCTGATCGTACCGTCACCCTTCCCCGCGAAGAACCTGAAGGTCGGCTACATCAACGACGTCACCACAAGATACGAGGAGATCAGGTTCGACCATGACAACAGGGCTAGGATGATGAACTACCTTCTGACCTGGCTCGGGAATGTCGACCGTTCCTCCGCCGTCTTCTTCCCCTCGTACCGCCTAATGAACGAGTTCCTGGACTCCGGCCTGACGGCCCGCGTCAAGAGGCCGATGTTCGTCGAGAGGCAGGGAATGTCTCAGGCCGAGTTCATGACCCTTGTCAACAAGTACAAGAAGGCCATCCCTGACCCCGACGCCGTGGACAAGGTAGCAGTCCCCGAGACCGAAGGCCCGACGATCTCCACGAAGAAACCGGTTCTCTTCGGTGTGATGGGCGGCCGCATCGGCGAGGGTATGGACTTCCCCGGTGAGCAACTCGAGATGGTGGTCATCGTAGGAATGCCGTTCCCGAAGCCGACGGCGAGACAGAGAGCCTTGCAGCATTACTACGACATCAAGTTCGGTCGTGGGTTCGAATACACGATCCATGCTCCAGCGGGGAGGAAGATAAGGCAGGCCATTGGTCGGCTCATCCGGTCGGAGGAGGACCGAGGTGTCGCCATGATCCTCGATAAGAGGGCAAATCACTACACCAAGGAGATCCCGGGATTGAGACTGTCGGCGGACCCGATGGCAGAGCTAACGACATTCTGGAAGAAGGATTCAACGCTTTGACCTGTTCGACTCGCTGTAGAAGTGGACGATGATCACGTTGATCACTATGATGGCGATGATAGTTGCGACGATCCCGTCCTCGACGGTGATTTCATGAGGGTCGTCGGCGGCGGGTTCGTGCAGGTAACCTGCGATGCCATTGCTCCTGAAATCGTTGCCAGAATATGTAACCTCTTCGCATGAGTAGGTATTGAAGATCCCATATCCATCATTGTGATTGATATCATTATTCGTGACAGAGCTCAGTTTTAGTCTGACTAAGAACAATCCATGCCTACCATTATTGCTGAGGTGATTACTGGCTATCGTGCATTTGTAAGAGTTGGCTATTCGAATTCCATACAGGCTGTTCCCCCATGCTTTGTTTCCATCTATTGTGAGGTTCCAGCACATATCGATCTCTATGCCCGACGATCCGTCGTTAGCGATGACGCCAGCAACAGTGACATTTCGGCAGAGGTAAAGGATGGCTTGACCGACCTTTCCAGTGAAAAGTCCTGCTTCTCTGTCGTACCAGTAAACGATTGGTAGACCGTTCATTGTGTTATCTTCGATCACCGATTGATCTCCACCACAGACGACAAGACCACAATTGATCATCGTATTGTTGATTATCTGTCCGTCGTTCATCGATCGAATTCCTGCCTGATCGGCTTCGATAAGGTTGTTCCTGATGATGACCTTATGATTCCCATAGTTGGACCAGTATCCACCATGAATGCCCTTATCGACTCCGGTTATGGTGTTGTTCTCGATGATCGAATTGGTCAAAGAATTGACATTGATCCCATATTCATTCCAACGAATGCTGTTATTGGAGATCGATATGTTATTGCCGCCGGCGTAGAGCCCAGTTTGACCGCCACTAATCGAGTTGCCGCGTATCGTACAGTTCTCCGATCGACTGACAGAGATCCCTGATCTCATTGCGAGTGTATTGTTCTTTATGATCATCCCACTCGATTCATCGACATCTATCCCGTTTGTGATCCCCGTGATGATGCCGTCATCGGATTTCTCAACATCGACTCTGCCGACGATCCTTTCGATCGTGATGTTCTCTGAGCCCTCCATGGTTACGTTGCCGGTAATATCCGCGATACGGATCCTCTTTGATCCGTTTCCATAAGGATCGATCGCTCCGATGTTGTACTCTTGGCCTTCTTCGGGGTGATTCCATCTGACCGTGCAATCCATCGAATGTTCGAACAAGATGTTGTAGTGATCGCGCTCATCATGGACTTGACCCGTGACGTGAAATAACGATACGTTCGTTGAATCGATGACGTGAATGCCATTGTAATAAGCATTCACGGTCACATTATCGATCATTATATCATTAGCGCTGACCTCGATACCGGTGTCGTAGACGTCTTGAACGATCCGAACGTTGGACAGCCTGCATCCATCAGCAGAGATCACAGGGTAATAGTCCGTGGCCTTCTGCCTGATGATCGTGTTGGTGCCATTCCCGATGATGGACACGGTCTTGTTCACATGGAGCGAGCCGTTATGGGTCCCATCATGTACCCGGACAGTATCACCCGGTTCTGCAGCGTTGACGGCCATCTGAAGATTGTCGAAATCCGCCCCAGGCCAATCGCGATCGACGATAATTGTAGCTCCCGAAGCGCTCGTTAAAACAAGAGCGATGAATACACACGCTAAGAATGAATATACTAAGGCTCGTTCGATCCCCATGATTTCTATTCGGACTCATCAGTATTAATAATTAAGGATGGACCGGACGGGACCCGCAGGAAAGGACCTGAACTGGAATTGAACACTTTTCGAGGGCCTTGACGGCTTGTGATGGTAATTGTATTGTATTGGAACAAGTCGTCTAGGTTTGAAAGAATCCCACCGGCATCCTCCTCCACCGACTAGAACAATGTGTAATTGAAGTGGGGAGGATGGACCGGACGGGATTTGCATACTCAAGCTGATTGACACTTCAATAATGACCGTAAATTTCTTGTATTAGAATTCTTACGATTTATCATCATAATGGAGGGTAATTTATTTTGGATCTCCAAGTTCAATTTATGTATTGAGCGTGCCTTGATTCCAAAATTATTTTTATTAATACCATTATTATTAATTAATAGTAAGGACATTTCTCTTTTAAGTATCATATTCACAACTCATGTAAAAAAAAGGTCAGAGTACTTATTATTGACTAATTCACGGACTCATTATCAGAGGGGGACTAAATGAAAATCGCATATAGAAGCATAATCGGATTTGTATTGCTCGTTGGATTAATCGGATTCGCTGGTTTTTCCACTGCAACTACATGGACTGTAGGTGATAGTGGTAGTGAAGATTACACAACAATCCAAGAGGCAATTAATAACGTTAATACAAATAACGGTGATACGATAGAAGTCAAGGCGGGTATATATCACGAGGATATTACCGTAAGCAAGAATCTATTAATCGATGGAGAAGATCAGAATTCAAGATATATTCATGGGGATATCACTATCAGTTCTGGTCGAACTGATGTCGAAATTAAACGATTCACGATTTTTGGTGGTGGTATATTATTAAACGATCAGGATACTACAAGTGAAAATTATATCAATGTCACACAGTGTTTAATTTACGAAGGGAGTTCTGGTATTGATTTTACAAATGTTCAGAATATCAACATTATAAATTGTGCCATCTTTAATAACAACCGTGGGATAGACTTAGTATCATGTGATAAGGTTCTGATTGAATCATGTCGAATATTTAATAATGATCATGATGGAATACGGTTCAGAAATGTGAATGGACTCTCTTCCGACTATACAGATATAAAAGATTGTTTCATATTTGCAAACGGTGATAATGGTATTGAAATTGACGATTATTCTTCAAGTTATTCAGATTACATCAAAATATTCCATACTTATGTATTTGAAAATAATGGAAACGGAATTAGGATTGAAGGTGGCACGAACTACCTAATTGATGAAAGTCCAATCTCAAATAATATTTATGATCAAATTTATTGTTCAAATGTTGATGAAATTAAAATAGTCAAATGTCATATATCTGAGGAAACAAGCACTCAAAGCGCCCATGGAATTTATCTCGGGGACTGCTCAGATTTTAAAATTATTAAATGTAATATTTCAAACGTCAATAACAATGGAATACATCTATCGTCAACAGACTCGATCGATATTACGAGTCGAGTTACTGATTGTAATATTATGAATGTTGGTGATGATGGGATATCTCTCTCAAATTGTGATGACATCGACATAACTTCATGCAATATTCTCGATGCTGCTTATAATGGAATTGATATCGGCAACAGTGTGAATACTTCATATGATTATGAAATTGAAGATTGTGTATTATATCATTGTGGTGAGGATGGATTATATATTGATGCTGATGATGACGGAACAAACTATAACGTTGTTGTTGAGAGTTCGAGTTTTCTATGGAACGAAGATTATGGGATATATATCTCAGATGCGAAAGCTCTCATCGGTAATTCTGGTGCACCATCTAAATGTAATAATTTTCTTCAAAATGCTGATGGGAACGCGTATGATTATTGTTCTAATGGCACTAATACCTGGGGAGAAACGGATACATGGGGTAATTACTGGGGTGATAGCGAATATATTTATGGTCTTGGAGAGAACGCACCGAATCCACTTACTTCGGGCGTGAATTTCTATTACGTTGATTCTGACTACACATCATCTGGACCTGCAGGCACATATGCTAATCCGTACAAACGACTTACTGCTGCTGTCGGATGGAATGATAAGGTCATAGCCGTGGATTGGGGTAAGTACGATAATTCGAATCCGAATATTGAGACATTTCCGATTTGGCTTAACAATACCGAAAGATTGTTCGCACGACCCGAAGGGACCGGTGCAAATGAATATGTCATGATCGATTCCGAAAATCCAGCAAGAATCGGAGAACCGATCATACTTAATCAAATTAATTGTGTTATCGCCGGATTTAAGATCACCAGCAGCGGTTCAAATTATCATGCACTTACCAGCTTGAAAAACGATTGCATCATTTACGGTAACGAAATGAATTCAAGTAAATTTGGAATTGATCTTAAGAACGTAGACCGAAATATTGTGATTGACAACACTTGCTATGATAATAGTCATGTTGGAATCCGGATTGAATTTGACGACGACTCAACTATCTGGAATATTATTCAAGGTAATACTGTATACGGAAACGATCAACATGGTATACGGCTTGGGAGCGTTAATCCAAATAGTGACTACTGTCGTCGAAATACTGTAATCCTCAATACTTGCTACGACAACGGTGCAAACCAAGGTGAAGGAAGCGGTATATATCTTGGAAGTGACGCAGGATATAATATCATTGCTCTTAATAGTCTGTATAAACAAAATGAAAACCAGAATAAATACGGGATTTATATTGATGATGCAAGTGGCACTAGTTACTCGGAATACAACAATGTAATCTTAAACGATTGTTCGGACAACTCAAAAGCAGGAATGAAGGTGGATCACGCTGATCATAATTGGCTCTTGAATAACGACTGTTCGTACAATGATGATCACGGAATTATTTTTATTGACAGTGATTCAATAAAGATAATTAATAATAACATCTCACAAAATGGGGATGCCGCTACCGAGAGTGGATTTTACCATTCAAATGCTTGCTTTAATCATTTGATTATTGCAAACATCATCGCAAATAGCTATTCACACAACGTCTGGTTGACCTCCGGTGGTGATAATAATTATTTGATTCTAAATGATATAAATGGAGCAGGCAGTAACGACGAGGGAGATAATACCGGAAACAACAACTACGGAATTTATATCTGGGGTACGAATGCTGATGATAATGTACTTTGGTACAACACATTTGATTCAAACGATGATTATGGTGTATCACTGGGCAGTGGAACTGGGGGCACTTTAATTCACTATAATAACTTTGTCGATAATGGTGATGGAAGCACATCAACTGAAGATCAAGCAGATGATGATGGTTCATTGAATTCCTGGGACGACGGCACTAACGGTAATTGGTGGAATGATTACGATGGGGATGGTATATATTCAATTGGAAATGAAGATGATAATAATCCGAAAAAATCTCCAGACCCACAATATACACCGTAATTGATGTCATGTGGGCAAGATAAGATGATAATAATGTATGTCGACCCACATCTAGAGATTTGTGATCATATGCAGTAACAGGAAATTTGGGTGAGAAATCATATATATGTGCCAGAGGTAGAGTGTGTTTATGTTAAGAAGTCGGCAAGAACCATTGATATTACAAATATTGATGATGGTTATATATTCAACAATCCTCCTTCTAATGATTTCAGTCAGCGCCACGGCTACTATGTGGGTTGTTGACGACGATCTTGGATCTTGGGCAGACTTCAACTCGATAGGTGATGCAATCGACGTAGCAGACAATAATGATACTATTCGAATATTTAGTGGTCAATACAAAGAAGATAACATCATTAATACAAGTCTCCATTTTATTGGGAATGGAACTACAAATACATTTATTGTCGGAATTGGAAATCAAATGATCCTAACAATTAATGGCGTAGAAGTTACAATGGAAAGCATGTCAGTTCAAAAGGGTGGTGCAAAATATTGGCAACGTCCAACGATCCTCATAAAAAACTCCACAAAAGTGAGTATTAATAGCTGTGAAATATTAAACTCCAATTTTACGGGCCTTCGCATTATTAATTCTTCAAATGTCAATTTGAGTCTCAGCAGTATTCACTCAAATGGTAATAGATACTCCAATGATGGAAATGGAGCCAGCCTTTCAGGTTGCAGTAATATCTCAATAAATAATTGTACTTTCACGGAAAACGGTGACGCGGCTCTTTACCTAGAAAATTGTAGTAATGTATATATCAACTCATCCGATTTTTCTTTTAGCCGCTGGGGCATCCTGTCTTACTGGCCCAATTCGAATATTACTATTGATAATTGTAGTGCATATTTAAATGAAGAGGATGGAATATTATTACGCGGCCGAGATTCAATTATTTCACAATGCAATATCTACAATAATTCCCATCACGGAGCTAGATTGGAGTTAGTGAATTCTCAGTTTATTAATAACAATATTAGAAATAGTCAGAATAATGGGTTAGCTCTTAGTTCTGAAAATGTTCTCGTTGCCGATAACACCATTAAAAATCACCACAGTGGGATTAATTTGTGGGAATGTACGAATATTTCTGTCAAGAATAATACAATATTAAATGACCGAGATTATATACGCGGATATTATGGTTTTAGAGTTCAAAGTTCATCAGATATTTCCTTAATATCTAATCGAATATCAAATTTTATTAGTTATGGTATCCAACTTAGTTTTGGAAGCTCTAACATCTCAATAGGGGAGAATATTATTGTTAATTCAAATCGCTCTGGAATTTACTTAGATTCCTACATATATCAAGAACATAGAATATATCATATCGAGATTCATGATAATACGATCAGTAATAGTTCTGAATATGGAATAAAAATCAATGGCTATTCATACAATTGTGAAGTCATCAATAATGCATTCATAAACAACTCGATTCAAGCGTTTTGCAATGGTACGGCGATTGTGTGGAATAATTCGAACATCGGAAATTACTGGTCGGATCATAGCAATATTGACAGTAATCGCGATGGAATTGCAGATGAACCCTATTATATTCTGGGAAATTCAAGTGCAATTGATTATTATCCGTTGATTGAGCCATTTGGGCGTCGCCCAATAACTTGGATCGTTGATGATGATGAAGGAGCTTGGGTAGATTTCCATTCGATACAAGATGCAATAAACTGTTCAATCGACTGGGATACGATCCTTGTCTATGATGGAATCTATTATGAGAATATTATCGTCAATAGAACTTTGGAAATCATAGGAAACGGTTCTGTTTCAACACTCATTAACGGTCAAGGTCGAGGAGATGTTGTGAGAATCGTGGCTGAATATTGTATTTTTAATGGATTCCACGTTTCGAACAGTTCGAATGCGCCAGAGAGTACAGGTATCGGTGTATTCGGTGTTGCTGATTGCCTTATTGAACGTAATAATTGTTCTGAGAATCTTATAGGGATATATGATTTCGAAACTGAAAACTGTACTTACTGGAAGAACTCAATATCGGAATGTCAATGGGGTATCCATTCCAGATTATCATACAGAACCACTATCGTTGACAACAACTGCTCTTTCAATGATTGGTACGGTATCTATGTTCACGATACGGAAGATTTAATGGCAAGGGACAATGTATGTGATTATAATTACTACGGTTTCCTGGATTCAGGAACAGGAAGCTGGATTAAGAATACACAATGTTCATACAACTACTACTGTGGTCTATCCGGAGGCATGAGATCTGAATTGATCGAGAATGAATGCTCATACAATCCGCTCGGTATCATCGTGACGGGTGATCACTCGATCATCGAAGGTAACACTATCAAATCAAACGAAGCTGGTGTGTCATTCTTCAATCCAAGGAATATCACGCTGCGTGACAACAAATTCACCGGTTGCGGGATTAATATCGCTGGTGATTCTCTCGATCATTGGAATTCTCATAACATCTCGACATCGAACACGGTTAACGGTAATCCAGTTTACTATTACGCCAATACCTCAAGCATCACTGTACCTTCCGATGCGGGACAGGTCATAATCGCGAACTGCTCTGATATGACAAGCAATGGTCTTACCTTCTCAAACACGACGAAGGCGATAGACCTTGCATATACGAATGATTCAATCATTTCAAGCGTCTCGGTGTCGGGTAATTCAGTCGGCATTGAGCTCGTCGGATCACATGATAATAAAATCGTAAACTGCGAGTTCATTGATTGCGTCGATGGAGTCCTGATAAACACTAATTCAACAGATAACATAATCGAATATAACGAGTTCGTCGACAACAAGTACGGCGTTTACATGTATGGAAGTGAAAAAGCCACGGAATACAATCAGATTCGCTGGAATTCGTTCACAGATTCAACGAAATACGCTATCATGATTAGACAAGGATGCCAATTCAATTACATTCATCATAATACGATTACCGGTGGAAACGGAACTCTACCACTCGCGCATGATGAAAACTCATTTAACATTTGGGACGACAATGTGTCAGAAGGCAATTGGTGGTCGAATTACGATGGTCAGGACGTCAACCTTGATGGTATCGGTGAAGAACCATACATAATCAACAGTTCGAATAATGTTACAGATAGATATCCCTTCACCGGGAACCAGGGCGTTCTAACAATGACCTTGAGAGTTAATGCAAATCCTACTATTGAAGATTCCTCATTGCTAATATTCGTTCTTATAGAGCAATCCTACTACTGGAATAATGGTAAAATCACGGTGCTCATTAATGATGAAGAGGTCGATAATGTCACGATGAACCTTAACGGTTCAATCTCACTTCAGTTCAGTACCGACCTCAGAAACGAAGGCGAGTTCACGATTCGCGCTGTTGTCGAAAGTGGTACGACCATTGAAAGAAAAATTGATGTGACAGTTATCAAACGGAAATCTAATGGCGCGACAGGGATTCCCGATTACGGAATAATTCTTCTTTCTTTAACAACAATTATTTTCGTGAATCTGAGGAAACATGAGTGACAATGTTTCTCCTTAACAGGTTTACACTAATCCACATTTACAAAATGTGGAACGAAGTCGACCGAAGAAGCTTCTTCACGATCTATCGTTGCCAAGAGAGGGGACCATTCCACTTCAACCCAAGTACTTTGATTCGGCGCCAGGAATCGACTTCGCCCCTTGGTC
>JANQNK010000009.1 GCA_028279595.1 Thermoplasmatota archaeon | reverse complement strand
GGGGACACCACCTTCTATCTCTTCACACTTACTGCATGGAACGTTACGGTCCGCGACCGTTCGACAGGAACGGTCCAGGCGAACAAGGTCCTCGGATCGATAGAGCTCGAGTTCGTCCTTCAGGTCGACCGCGAGGTCACCGAGACGTCCATCCCTGTCTACAGGGTCAAGGTCGAGGGGCAGGACAACGAGGTCAGGTCGGTCCATCGTCTGCGGAATCGGACTGCGAGGACCATCCGGACCACTGGCTCCTTCAAGTACAATGTCACCATCGACGACTGGCCCGTTTACGATGTGAACAACTCGATGATACTGCTGACAAGGACGTCAGCGGGCGTAATCGCCTCACCAGCGACGGAGAAATGGGCTGGTAGCAAGGTCGTCAGCGACCTCGGGATAAATGGCGAGGCAAGGTTCGAGGACGAGGACGATAAAGAACACTCGCTGTCGACCGACGAGCGCACTGATACGAACGAGGATGGCATCCCGGAGTCCCTATCGGCCAAGGATAAGGTCAGCATTGCCGACAACGGGGACGTCCTGGCGGACCTGACATGGGTCGACAACGCCACGGTGGACGGCCGGAATGTGAAGGTAAGGTTCAGCGTCCTAAAGGTCGGGTACGAGGATATCTCGACCAATGGGAAGCGGATAACTGGCCTCAGCGTGGTCGGCGGGTTCGTTTATCCCGCCGGAAGCGACATCTTCCACGATCCCGGCATAGAGGCCGAGGGCACCGAGGTCGCCTTCGACGAGGTGTTCAGGGACCTCCTGCCGGCAGGGACCATCATGGTCCAGGTGGTCGCCGGGGCCGCCGTCGCGGTCCTCGCATTCGTCAGGCGCCGGAAGTGAAGGTCCTCAGGAAGACGTAAATATCCGCTGTGCATTTTCAGAGCCAATGTCCTATCCCACGGACGAAGCATGTCTGACGATCCTCGTCGAGGAGGGGATCTCCGACGAGGTTATGATCCATATCGAGGTCGTTACCGAACTCGCCCTGGAGATCGCCGAGTGCGCCGGTGCCGACATATCCCTCGTCCATGCGGCCGCCCTTCTCCATGACATCGGCCGATCGAGGTCTCACGGCATCGACCATGCCGTCCAGGGCGCCAACATCCTCCGGGACCGGGGCGTCCACAACGATGTGGTCGAGATAGTCGAACGGCATATCGGAGCGGGGATCACAGCTGGCGAGGCGGGACGTCTCGGACTCCCCTTCAAGGATTACCTTCCCGAGACTCTCGAGCAGAAGATCGTCGCTCATGCGGACAATCTCATCGCGGGCTATCGACGCCAGACCTCTTCGCAGCATCAGGAGAGCATGAGGGAGAAGGGCCTGGATGAACAGGCCGAACGCGCGGCCGTCCTTCACAATGAACTGTCGGAACTCTGCGGCTACGACCTCGACGACCTCTGCCGCTGAATCATTTCTGAGCCTGCTTCTGTATCTTGGCCCAGGTGTCCCTGAGGGTTATCGTCCTGTTGAGGACGATGCCGTCGTCGGACGTGTCAGGGTCCTTGCAGAAGTATCCCAGGCGCTCGAACTGGAACGACTCGCCGATCCCCAGGTCCGAGACCGCAGGTTCGACCTTGCAGTCGTTCAACGTCTTCAACGAATCCTCGTCGATGTAGTCGGGGAAATCACCCTTCTCGGAGAGCGGGTCCTCGACCGTGAAGAGCTTGTCGTAGAGGCGTACCTCCGCATTGACCGCGTGAGGCGCCGAGACCCAGTGGATGGTACCCTTGACGCGCCTTCCGTCCGGAGCGTTCCCTCCCCGGGAGTCGGGGTCGGCCTTGCAGATCAGTGCGACGACCTCCCCGTCGTCCTTGACGACGTCGGTGCACGTCACCAGGTAGGCATTCCTCAGCCTGACCTCCTTTCCGGGGGAGAGTCTGTGGAACTTCTTCACCGGGTCCTCCATGAAGTCCGAACGTTCGATGAATATGTCCTTCGAGAAAGGGACCTTCCTCGTCCCGGCGGACGGGTCCTCGGGATTGACGGAGACATCCATGAAGTCGTCCCTGTCGCCGACGCCCTCGATCTCGACCCTCAGGGGGTCGAGGACGCCCATGTACCTCGGAGCTGTCCGGTTCAGGTCCTCCCTGACGATGTGCTCTAGGAGTTCGACGGCGATGGTCGAGTTGACCTTTGCCACGCCGACCCTGGAGAGGAACTCCCGGATGGCGGACGGCGGGTACCCTCTCCTCCGCATCCCGGAAAGCGTTGGCATCCTTGGATCGTCCCATCCGTTGACGTGCTTCTCCTCCACGAGCTGAAGGAGCCTGCGTTTGGACATTACGGTGTACGAGATGTTCAGCCTGGCGAACTCGATCTGCTGTGGATGGTAGATGTCGAGCTGATCGAGGAACCAGTCGTACAACGGCCTGTGGTTCTCGAACTCCAGGGTGCAGATGGACTGCGTGATGCCCTCGATGGAGTCGGACTGGCCGTGGGTCCAGTCGTAGGATGGATAGATGCACCATTTGTCGCCGGTGTTGTGATGGGGAACGTGAAGGATCCTGTACATGACTGGGTCACGCATGTTCATGTTCGGATGGGCCATGTCGATCTTCGCCCTGAGGACCCTCTCGCCATCCTTGAACTCGCCCTTCCTCATCCTGTCGAACAGGTCGAGGTTCTCCTCCATTGACCTGTCCCTGAACGGGCTGTCTTTACCCGGGGTGGTCAGAGTGCCCCGGTGTTCGGACATCTCCTCGGCAGAAAGGTCGTCGACGTAGGCCTTCCCCATCCTGATCAGTTCGACAGCCCAGTCGTAGAGCTGGTCGAAGTAGTTGGACGCGAAGTAGAGCCTGTCCTCCCAGTCGAATCCGAGCCACCGGATGTCCTCGATGATCGAGTTTACGTACTCGTCGCCCTCCTTGGTCGGGTTGGTGTCGTCGAACCTGAGGTTGCACTTGCCTCCGTACTCCTCTGCGATCCCGAAGTTGAGGGCTATGGACTTGGCGTGGCCGATGTGCAGGTAGCCGTTCGGCTCCGGAGGAAAACGCGTACGGATCCGGCCGTCGAACCGACCGTTCCGGTTGTGGTCGTCAATGATCTCGTGGACGAAATCACGCCCACTTCCCCTTCCGCTCATCGGTCCTATCCCCTTGTACTCAACCGTAATGGTGTACTCATAGATATATCTGTCATCCGGCCGGAGCTTCAGTCCGATAGCGGCTCATACTCCGCCGTGAAGTGGCGGAGGAACGGCGCCTGCTTTACCATCTTCAGACCCACGATCGAATCCTTCCTCTCCATGACGTTGAGGATGGCCTCGATGACGTACTCGATCTGGCTCTGGGTGTAGACCCTCCTCGGTATTGCGAGTCTAAGCAGCTCCATGGGGGCGGCGGTCTCCTCGCCGGTCTCCGGGTCGTACTTCCCGAACATCGCGGTACCTATCTCGACGGCCCTGATGCCGGCCTCGATGTAGAGCTCCACCGCGAGGGCCTGGGCGGGATACTGAAGTGGAGGTATGCGAGGCAGCATCGCCTTGGCGTCGATGTAGATGGCGTGTCCGCCCGGCGGCTGCATGATCGGTACCCCGTTCTCGGAGATCTTCCGGCCGAGGTAGTCCGTCGAGCTTATCCTGTACTTGAGGTAGTCCTCGCTCAGGACCTCCCTCAGACCTGTCGCGACCGCATCCAGGTCCCGGCCCGCCATGCCCCCGTAGGTGGTGAATCCCTCGGTCAGGATCAAAAGGTGGCGGCAGCTCTCCGCAAGTTCCGCGTCGTTCAATGCCAGGAATCCTCCCATGTTCGCGAGGCCGTCCTTCTTTGCGCTCATGGTGCAGCCGTCCGCGTAGGAGAAGATCTCGTTGGCGATGTCCATCATGCTGACGTCGGAGTAACCGTCCTCCCTCAGCTTGATGAAGTATGCGTTCTCAGCGAACCTGCAAGCGTCGAGGAAGAACGGGATCCCATTCGAATGTGCGATCTCGCTCACCATCCGGATGTTCTCCATCGAGACCGGCTGGCCTCCCCCCGAATTGTTGGTTATCGTGAGCATGATAAGCGGTATGTTGTCCACACCGACCTCGTCGATCGTCCTCTGCAGGGCGTCGATGTCCATGTTTCCCTTGAACGGATGTATCTCGGACGGCACCCTCCCCTCCGGGATGACGAGGTCCCGGGCCTCTGCGCCGGTGTACTCCACGTTCGCCCGGGTGGTGTCGAAGTGGGTGTTGTTCGGAACGACGTCGCCGTCCTTGCACAGGTTCGAGAAGAGGATCTTCTCCGCAGCACGGCCCTGGTGAGTAGGAATGATATGCTCGAAGCCGTAGATGTCCCTGACCGCCTGTTCGAACCTGAAGTAGGACTCGCTCCCGGCGTAGGCCTCGTCGCCGCGCATGACCGCGGACCACTGGTCCGAGCTCATCGCGCTCGTCCCGCTGTCCGTCAGCAGATCGATCATGACGTCCCTGGCCTTGAGGAAGAACAGGTTGTACCTCGCTTCCTCGATCAGCTTGGCCCGCTCTTCGCGGGAGGTCATCTTCATTGGCTCGACCATCTTGATCCTGAAGGGTTCGATTATGGTCTTCATGGGTCTCAGGCGTTCCAGCGGGTCGCTGTATTAAAAACTTTTCACGACACGGATGATTTAGGGGTGGAAGGGATAACGATTTCCTGGCGTTAATCCATCAGATCAATTCATTCTTAAGCGCCTGGCTTCGGGTGAACCGATCGCAGACCTGGAAAGCGGTTCACCCTTGATTAATTACGGATTTTAACTTCCGGACGTAAATCTTGCAGGTTTCTTCCTTCTTAATCGTCCGGCTTCGGGTGAGATGGAACATATTGCTCTGAACTCATCTCACCCTCGTTCGAATCTGGGCTGCATGCAAATTACTGGATGTCGGGGCTGTCTTCACTAAGTGGTTGATAAGAATGGACAGCCCCGACCAGATTCGAACTGGTGTCGAGAGATCCAGAGTCTCCCATGATAACCGCTACACCACGGGGCTTTCGGCGAAGGATAATTTGTCTGGTATATGACCGTTGCGATTGGGATGAATGATGAATGAGGTGCAAGCGAGTCGAGGTACCGTCAAAAACCTTGAGGAGGTTAGGCGGTCTCATACTGTTCTGTTCCGTTACGGAACCAATCGAGCGTGATAAGCGTCGCGACGTTCACGACGACGACCAAAAGGACGAGAGTCTGGTCGAACTTGTCGACCGCTTTCAGGTAGGTGAAGAGATTGAGGACAGCTAGCTCTACGAATACAGCTAGTGTCGACCCATGTATGATTCCACCTATTGTGTTGACGAATGCCAGCGACCCCATCCCGCTTACACCGGATATCTGTATTCCGAATCCTGCATTTAGTATTTTCGCTTGATGCGTTACTTCTCGGGCTCACCGGATGATATTAATAACTCGGAGTCGATTTCCATCCAGGAGAACATGGACATGGACGACCCGGCCTTCTGTCCCGAATGCGGAGCGCCTTCCAGGGGAAAGGACCCCTTCTGTACCAACTGCGGCGAACCGCTGCGACCCGACGGTCCACCTTCGAACGGGCCGTCCCGAACGATGCCCAAGGTCCAGCGTGTCCTGTTCCTCCTCGCAACGATCCTCGGTGCCGTTGCCATCGTCCTCCTGACCGTATCGTTCGTTTCCGACTGGTACGAGTTCGAGTCCGAGTCCAACACCGACAAGGCGGTCATCTTCGAGGACCTCGGGGGATGGGAGATCCAGAGCACCGACAAGACTCAGGGAACGACGGACCGGACCTCCAGAGACTGGAACGGGACCCTCGAGACCGGCGACCTCTACCTCGAGATGAATCCCGTACTCCTCTCCTCGCTCACGGTCCTCGTGATCGGCGTCATCGTTTCCGCGTTCACACCATATTCGGCCAATCCGGGGAAGGCCGGATTTGCATCCCTCGTCCTGCTCCTGGTGGCAGGACTCCTCATCCTCGGCTCCTCCCTCTATTACATGGATGAACACCCTGACACCTACGCCCGCAACGAGGCCTTCGGAGAACTGCGGGAGGACGAAGGCCCGTGGGATTCGTTCAGCGGGACCGAGGGTGAAGGCCTGCCCCGGTCCACATGGGGTCCTCGGAACGGATGGTTCGCCGCACTCTTCAGCGGCGTCCTCGCCATGGGCTCCGCACTCCTGTGCGTCAGCGCGATGTACCTCGCATGGAGGGACAGGGATGCGGACATACCGCGAAGGATCCCTGACCGCGTTGTCAGGGAGAGGATGGACGACGAGCCTACAGAGGAGGAGGTCCGCATGCCTGGCAGGGAACCCGACCGGGCCCCGCCGCGATACGGGGAGGCCAGGGGCGCTCCGCCCCCAGGCTGGACACCTGGAACGACGCCTCCCGGGGACGAGAAGGGGGCCGACGAGTTCGAGGACTTCCCGGTCTACGGAAGCGGCAGGAAGGATGCTCCGGACGGCAAGGGAGGTATGGGCTACGACGACGGCCCCCACCCTGACGTCTACAGGGCCCCCTTCGACGACCGGGGAATGGACGACGATCCCTACGGGGACGACGCCGAGGACCAGTACCTGCCGCCGACCGACGACAGGTACGGCGACCTCGATGACGGGCCGCTGCCTGAGGACGGGTCCGGGGATGAGGCCGGGTCGGGGGATACGGCTGAAAGGCCGAAGGAGCGAGCGGACCACGAGGAGTGGTCCTGATCCCGTTCAGGTCATACATGTTATTAACGATGAATCCGTATGATACACGGGGACCGAGATGCCTGTCGACCTGATCTACTGTCCAGTTTGTGGTGAACCGAATTCCGGCAGTTCGAACGCCTGTACAGCCTGCTCTGCACCCATATCAAGGCCGGTATACCGACATTACCCCCCAGGATACTATCGGGGACCAGCCCTACTCACCTCGAAACAGAACATGATCCCCGTCGTCCTTGCGCTGATCGGCCTGATACTCATCGGCCTGGCCATGACGATGCCGTGGTACGAGGCGAGGATCACGACCGTGGAGACAGGCTATTACGAATCCTACAGGGAGAGCACCATCGAGATGGACTTCGACGGTGTCGAGGTCGACCAGACATCGCGTGATGAATGGGGGAACGACGATTACAGCTACGGCTTCGACTGGGACGACAGCGATATGGGCCTCGACAACATGGCGGACCTCTACAACAACGTGGGCCTTGCGGCATTCCTCACCTTGATCATCGCAACAGCGGCCTTCGCCTTCTTCGGGATGACGTTGCATCCGAGGTTCCGGACGCCTTCGACGCTGCGCACGGTCGTGGCTCTTTCCATCATCATCATGATCATCGTCCTTGCAACGACCATACATTACGTGGACGAGCATCCGAAGGCATGGAGGGACGACACACGGCAAGGCTTCCTCCCCGAAACAGAGGGTCCGTGGGCCACCTTCTCGGGACACGACAGCGCCGGCCCGAACAGCACCACCTGGGGCCCGGCCATTGGCTTCTATCTCTTCCTCGCCGGAGGTTCATTGTTCGTCGTCGCAGCGTTGTTCTTCGCCATCACGTTCCTGAAGGAGATCGGGGATGGCAAGTCCGGGGGTAGATCCAGGATTCAAGCCCATCGTCGTTCTCCACCGCGTTATCGATCTCACCGTCCGAAGCCCGTCACGAGGGAACCTACCGACCAAGATAGAACCGATTTCGTCGCACCTGCGGCGAAGGTGGAGGATGACGGATTCCTGGACCATCCATTGGATGACCTCACGGCAAACCGCAGCGAAACCACCGATATGGATATCCCATTCCCCGACATCGACGACGAATATCCCGAGGACTGAAGCCGCAACATTTTATCAATTGGTGGTCTCTATTAAATGAGTACTGAGGGACAGGCGCTAGAGCTCTTCGTCCTCGTCGGTCTCTTCCATCGGCCCGAGTCCCGCCAGTTCACGGAAGATACGTTCCAGGACTCCGTCTGGAACGTTGCCGACCCACACCGTCCTCCCGGACACCTGTATCGTCGGGACGGCCTTCACCTTGCACCTCCAAGCCCTTATCCGCCTGATCGACGCTAGGGTCTCCCTGACATCGATGTCGTACTTGGCGGAGAGGGTCTTCATTCGTTCCCTCACCTCCACCGACGTGGGGTCGCTGAGGCTGTAGAACAGTTCTATCCTGAACTCGGTCATCCGGGACAGGGATACCACTACCCTTTGAAATAATGAACTGCTAGGCAGGCCGTCAATGGATGATTATGAGCTCGATGTCGAAGACCAGCGTCTCTCCGACGACCTCTCGGTTGTAATCGAGTGTGAACGTCGTCGCGTTGGTCGCGATAACCCGTCCATCGGACGCGGATGTGTCCTGCGGCCTCCATGGATCGATCAGCTGGTACTGGGCGGAGAGCATCTGATCGACGATCGGTCTGTGCTCCACGAGGATCGTCCCGTTGCCCTCGGTCGTGACGTTTATTACCGACGCGTTCCACGGGAAGGTGTCGACCGGCCCCGCGACCGGGAGGTTCATGAGGCGGACGTGCCAGTCGCCGTCAATAGCGACGACCGTTACGTTCCATCCGTAGGCGTAATGCGAGAACGACAGGTTGATCGGGGGCGCATCCTGGCCCCTGTCATATGTATCGCCGTAGGTGTTGTTGAAATCGTCGAGATGCATCCTCTCGAAGACGGGAAGCTCCTGGATGATGTCCACGTCGATGGTGAGGTTCTCGTCGTCGAGGCCGTACCCCCGCTCCGCGGGGATCGTGATCGTCTTCATCTCCCCGACCTTCATCCCGACCACCGCCATCTCGAAGTCGGTCAGGAGCTGTCCAGCGCCGATGGTGAACCGCAGCGGCTGTATCTGGGCAGGGTCCTTCGTGAGATAACTGGCCGCCTTGGGATAGAGGACGTCGTCCGCGTTCGCGGCTGGATTGTTAGTGTCGAAGATCCGACCGTCGGTGAACTTGCCGACGTAGATGACGCTCACCTCGTCGCCGAGCTGCGCCTTCTGCTCTCGTTGCTTCGTCTCCTCGGGCGGATTGAACGCGGCTACCACGAGCAGTCCCGCTATCACCAGGATGGCGAGGTAGTACGACAGATACTTATGATCTTCAAGTGCCATTCGAATCCCTCAAAACCCTAGACCTATTTAAATCGTTTCCTGCCGGCCAGCATGGAAACGGCTGCAAGTGCCGCTATTATCGTGATCATCTCGAAGCCGGGCGAACCGTTGTCGCTGCCCCCGCTGTCCTTCTTCTCCACCTTCAAGGTGAACGATCCCGTGTCGGTCTCGCCGAACGAATCGGTGGCCGTGACATCTATCTTGTAGTCCGCCTCGGGGGTCCCGTCGGCGATGACGGTCTCGTACGAGAAGATCCCGTCGTCCCTGGTCTCGTCACCCCGCGTCCCGGTGTCGTACAACGTCTGCGCACCGGACCCGCCGACCTTCGACAGGTCCACGGTCACGGTGTCTATGTCCTCGAGGCCGTTGTCGTCCTCGACCTCGGCCGTGATGAGTATCAGGGAGCGCCCGTCCGCGATGGCGGTATCCGGTTCGATGTTGACCTCGATGACGGACGGTCCGACGTTGATCAGTACCATCGACAGGTAGATCTCGGTGCCCTGGCCCTCTGCGACATCAACGTTCGTTATGTCATCGTTGTCCTCGTATCCGGTCGCCTCGGCGGTGATGTCGTACTCGCCGTCGGAGACGTCTATCCTGAAGTCGCCGAACTGGTCAGAGGTGGCAGTGCGCTCGTAGGCTCCCCGTGTCGCGGTCACCTCGACGTCGGGGACGAAATCCCCAGAGCCGAAGCGGAGCACCGTTCCGTATATCCAACCGAGGTTCTCCTCCTCTGTCAGCTGGACGTTGACCTCCTTGCTGCCGCCCTCGGAGAGGACGATCCCGGTCTTCTCCTCGGTCTCGTATCCGGACTTGATGACCCTCAGGGAATAGGTGCCGGCCTCCATGACGAACCTGTACGATCCGTTGCCTGGCGTGGTGGTCTCGTCCTCGAGTGACCCGTCGAGATAGGCCTTCACCGTCGCACCGGACACCGGGTTCCCACCCGACGTGACCCTTCCCCAGAGCCTTCCGTCCAGCGGCGCCTCGATCATGGTGAAGTTGAGGTCGGTCACAAGGCCCTGTTCGACCTCGACGTCCTCCTCGAGGTTGTCCTCGTAACCGTTCATCGTCGCCTCGACGTCGTACGTCGCCGGGGCGAGCTCTATGGAGTACCAACCGTCGACGTCCGTAATGTCGTCGTCAACCATGACGTCTCCGTCCAAGGCCCTGACGCGGGCCCCCTCGATGGCCGTACCGTTGTCGGTGAGTACGTAACCGCGGATGAATCCGTCGCCTCCCTCGTTTACCAGTTCGACGTCGTTGCCCGAGTTGACCTCGTTCTTGACGACCTGGATGTAGGTCAGGCTGTCGTCGTCATCGTACCCGTCGAGGTCGAACTTCATGTCGTAGAACCCCTCCGGTATATCGATCAGGCTGTAGGTGCCGTTCGCATCGGTGTAGGTCGTGTTGCGGACGGTGGATGTCTGATAGTCCGTGATCCTCACCCTGACATCCTCGAGGGGTGCGGAATCGGCGGAATCCGTCACGGTTCCCGTGATCGAACCCCATTCGGTCGTCACGGCTATCGGCCTGTGAAGGTCTGCCGAGTAATTGCCGTTCACCGTCCCGTTGAAGGACATGTTGTAATGGTCGATTCCGTCCTCACTGCCGACGACGGGTGCCCTCGTCATGAGCTCGATGTTGATGAGGTGCTCACCGGGGTCGGTCGTCATGTTGACCCAGGCCGAGATCGTCCACGCGTCCGAGTCCTTCGGTGTCGATGTGATGAAGATGCCATACTCCTCATCACTGCCCCAGTCGTCGAGGACGGTCACGTTGTCGAACTCGAAGTTGACGTGGTTGACCTCCCTCCATCCTTGCGGGATGACGTAGGTCAGATTGATCGTTTCATTGAGCGTGTACTCGGTGCAGGTTATCCTCGTCTTTGCAACGAGTGGGGTGTTGAAATCGGACTCGACCTCGTCCGGCACGGAGAAGACGACGTTCGAGAGCTCATGCGCCCTTAGAACTGCGCCGTAGCCGTCGACAGCTCCGTAACCCCACGCGGCGTTCCACTTGGCGCTCAGGCCCGGTTCGTCCGGGGTGCCTCGCGCCTCGGCGGTGTCCCGGAGGATGTCCCTCACGGGATGCCATCCGACGCCGGGTACCAGACCAGGGTTCGCCTCGAGCATCAATGCCGCTATCCCTGCCACGTGTGCCGCGGCGAGGCTGGTCCCGTCCTCGGGGGTCGCCCTGCTCGTGGTCACGTAGACGCCGGGAAGCACCTCGGTGTAATTTGAACCTCCCTCGGCGGATGTGATGTTGTAGGAAGGAGCGACGATGTCCGGTTTCATCTCGTCGTACGGGTCCGCGTCGCCGTCGTCGTTCCTCGGACCTCGGTTCGTGCCTGTCGTGGCATCCTCCTGATACAGTCTGTCGTCGTCGCGCTCCACGGTGGTCCTGTCGTCGCTGCCGCCCACTGCGATCGCCAGATCGGCTGCGGCCGGCGACGGAACGGTCGTGGTGTTCGAGTTGCCCATGGCAGCCACGACGACTATGCCGGACTCGACGGCGTCGTTGACGAGCAGCGAGACCTGGTCCGAACCGTCGCTGGTGTCCGTCGTCCCGACGCTCATGAGCACAACGTCGATCCCGTCATTGCCCTCTCCGTCGTTGTCCCAGTCGGTGTCAGCGTTGTCGATGCACCACTGGAGGCCCTGAAGCAGGTCGACGCTGTTCGTCTGGCCGTTCGATCCCGCGATCTTGACGTCCACCAGCCTCGCCTTGGGTGCCAGTCCGAGGAACCGCTCGTGCCTCGGTTCGGTGCCCCCTGCCGTACCCATCACGACTCCGGCCACATGGGTCCCGTGACCGTTGTCGTCGTCCGGATTCTCCTCGGTGTCCGTTATCGCGTTGTATCCGCCGATGAACTTGGGATCGTCGGTCTCCGAGTCGTCGTCCTGGTCGTCGAGCCTGTCCTGGTACTGGTCGTCGACACCGGTGTCGAGCACGGCGACTATGACGCCCTCGCCCATGAATCCGAGGTCCCAGATCGTCTCGGGCGAGTACGAGTACTCGTCCTCGTAGGTGTCGTTCCGGGCCCTGACGTTGCGGGCGGAGATGTTGAGGAGCACGTAGTAGTCCTGAGCCATCTCGGCCTCCTCGACGAACGAGAGTGCCGCCATGGTCTCGAGGGAGTGTTCGGTGGATCCGCCGATCCAGCCGGACTCCTCGCCGACGTAGCGGACGTCCATGAAGTACGAGAGATAATCGAGTTTGTGATCGTCGATGTCGTTGACCCTCACGAGCATGTCCTCGGAGCCGCCGTCGGCCGCGCTTGCGCTGCCTGTCACGACGATCGCGATCGCGAGCAAGAATAAAGCGGTTGACCAGAACCTCATTGCATCACCCTGCGTGTTCACTGCCCTGTAATGTTGATACAATATAAATCTATTAGTAGCGTTTTCCTCCCATTTTAGGCTCCACCAGGGTGGCCAGTCCTCAGCGGTAGGCCTTGCTCATGTCCGGGTCCAGGTAGGTCTCGGTGTACTCCTTCAGGGTCCGCTCGGCGGATCTCGCGGTCTCTCCGGGATTTAGTACCGGTATGTAATCCGACGGGACCACCGGCAGGTCCGGGAACTGGTCCCTGGCCCTGTGTACGAGCTCTATCATCCTGTCGGACAGCACCTGGTGCCTGTCTACGACCTCGTGGAAGTTCTCGCTGATTATCAGCATGACTGCCCCGGTGACGAGGGAACGGAGGTCGTCCTCCGTCGGGTCCGTCAACTCCGCAAGGCCGTCGTCCAGCCACTTGCGGGACCCTTCCGAGGTGAGTTCCGCCCGAGATGCCAGTTCCCTGATGACGGCAAGGACGGCTTCGCCGTCATCGAGGTCGATCGGCGTCTCGCTCAGAGCCTCGAATAGCCCGAGACAGCTCTCCGCGTCGAGTACCTGCAGGAAGTGGCGGCTCATGACCTGGAGCATGTCGAAGGCCCTGCGCTGTACCTGATGCACGGCCTCGATACGCTCTGCCAGTACCTCGAGCGCCTCGCTGTTGCCGCTGTCGAGGAGCACCTCGTATCCGTCCATCAGGTCCGACCTCCAGCCGAAGCAGGAGCCCAGGATCTCCATGGCATGGTCGTAGTACTTCACGGACGCGGCGACATCCATGTCGTGGAATCCGGCCCTCCGCATTAATAGGTTGGCCCGAGGGTAAGTTCGCATGCCCCGTGGTCCTCGGCATACCCAACTTTGGCATTTTCCACCCTCGGTATTTAAAAGAAGTGCCGTTTCCTGGCGATAGGGTCTTATATCCTGAGCCCATTACAGGGAACGGGATGGATGCGCATGTCCGAGAGGAAGGACCTTATCATTCCGCCGGCCAGCAGGCTTGCTGAGGGCAAGGCGGAGTTCACGGGCGACGTGGTCATAAGCGATCACTCGTCGATGTCGATGGACGTCTCCACAGAGGGACGTATATTCGCGGGACAGGGGGTCTCGATGAAGGGCGGCCTGTCAGCGGTCGGCGACATCGTCATCGACAGGAGCTCCTCGGTGGAGGGGGATGTGACCTCCGAGGGGAGCGTCTTTGCCGGCGAGCGGGTCCATATCTCGGGGAAGGTCAAGGCCAGGGACCTCGACGTAGCCTCGGAGGTCGAGATCGACGGCGGTTTCGACGTCAAGGGATGGATCAACGTCCGTTCGCCGGTCCCTCTGGTCATCCAATTCTTCATCGTCCTGATGGAGCTCCTCAGACAGGGCCGCAGCGACGAGGTGGAGAGGATACTCGAGGAGCTCGAGGAGATGCAGGAGATCCAGGTCAACGAGGGCTACGCCTTCCTGCCGTCAGGGAGCAGGATAGGCGACGAGCTCAGGACAAAGGGCGGTGTAAGGGTCGGGGACAGGTCCCATGTCCCATCCATCGCAGCAGGCGACTGGGTCCGGGTCGGACTGGCCGCTGAGGTCCAGGGTCCGATCGCCTCGGGCGGCGACACGACCCTCGCAGAGGGTGTCCTGGTCCATGGGGACGTCGAGGCGCAGGGACGACTCATTATAGGTCCCGACGTTCGCGTCGGAGGCTCCCTGAGGGCTGCGTCAGTTACGATGGCAAGGGATTCCGTCGTCACCGGAGAGATCGTCGCACCCGGAGGCCTCAAGTTCACTGACCCGCCGAAGGCCGAGATCGAGGAGCGCCTCGGCAAGTTCGAGGTCGGAATGGAGGCAGTCAGCGAGATGCTCCAGTGAGGGTTTTATACCACGACCTGGATTCGGTCACATGGAGATCGGTGTCGTAGGCAAGCCTAACGTCGGAAAGTCGACCTTCTTCTCCGCGAGCACACTGGCCAAGGCCGAGATCGCGTCCTATCCCTTCACGACCATCGAGGCCAACAGGGGCGTGGCCTACGTCAGGGCCGAATGTCCGTGCAAGGGCATGGAAGGGGACTGCAGTCCGAAGCACTCGAAGTGCGTCGACGGCATCAGATACATCCCCGTTGAGCTCATCGACGTCGCCGGGCTGGTCCCGGACGCACATCAGGGGAAGGGTCTCGGCAACAAGTTCCTCGATGACCTGAGCGCGGCCGACGCTCTGATCCATATAGTCGACGCGAGCGGTGCGACGGACCTCGAGGGCAATCCCGGCAATGTCGGCGACAACGATCCGATGGACGAGGTCCAGTTCCTGCGTGACGAGATCGCCCTCTGGATCCGGGATATCATAAAACGTGACTGGAACAAGATGACCAGGCATGTCGACCTGGAGGGGCTGAAGGTGGAAAAAGCCCTCGCCGAACGGCTGTCCGGCCTGAAGGTCAACGAGTACGACGTCCACGCGGCGCTGAGACACCTCGACCTCGACGAGAAGACGGCCAAGTGGTCGGACGAGGACCTGCTCACACTGTCCCGGTCCATCAGAAAGGTATCCAAACCCATCATGATAGTCGCGAACAAGGCCGACATCGCACCGGCCGAGAACATCGAAGCGCTGAATGGTCTGGAGGACCCGGTCATCCCCGCTTCCGGCGAATACGAACTGGCCCTACGGAAGGCAACCGACGCAGGATTGATAGCGTACAATCCCGGAGAGGACGGGTTCGAGATCCTGAAAACGGAGGAACTCAGCACGGCCCAGCTTCACGCCCTCGAACGGATCGCGGCGTTCCTGAAGGAGGGCGGCACAACTGGGGTCCAGAACGTCATCGAACAGGTCGTGTTCGAGTTCCTGGACCGCATCGTCGTCTACCCGGTCGAGGACGAGCACAAGTACACCGACAAGGACGGGAACGTCCTTCCGGACGCCTTCCTCATGCCGAGGGGGTCCACGGCGAAGGACCTCGCGTTTAAGGTGCATACGGAGATCGGAGAGCACTTCATCAGGGCCATAAACGCGAGGACCCAGCGCATCATGGGCGGCGACCACGAGCTCGAGGACGGCGACATTGTAAAGATCGTCGCTCACGTTTGAGTCCTCAGGAAGGGACTGGCCAACGCACGCATCGACGTATCAGGTCGGCGATATCGCGGTCAAGGTTTCTGCTCGAGGCCTCGCGAGAGCCCTTTGCTCCAATTTCTTTCGGAAACCTTTAATCGTGGGCTGTGGATACACGGTCATGACGGTCCCAATGTCAGTCGAGATCGACGGTCACGGAGCGGGGATCCACTTCTCGGCCGCCCATTTCCTCGTGGACGTGGACAAGTGCGAGAGGGTCCACGGTCACAATTACATAGTCAGCGCCAGGGTTCGGGGTGTGCCAGATGCCTCCGGCATGGTCATCGACTTCACCGTGGTCAAGAGGGTCCTTCGCGAGATCGCTGATTCGATGGACCACCATGTCCTCGTCCCGGGGGACGGCGTGCTGACGGTGGATGTGGTCGACGATGAGGTAAGGATGGAGCACGACGGCAGGAGATACGTATTGCCAGCCAGGGACGTCGTGGTTCTGGACGTGCCCGCCATCACCGCCGAGAACCTCGCGGTCTCCATACTCCGGAGGGTGATGTCCGAGATCACCGCCGATAACATAGAATCCATAGCCATTGGGGTCGAGGAGGGGCCGGGCCAGACCGCCTGGGCGAACTCCGGTGGTTCGGATGGCCAGTAACGACGAGATGGTCGACCGCCTCGTTAGGAAAGGACTTCTGAGAACGGAAAGTGTCATCGATGCGTTCATGAGCGTCGATCGCGGAAGATTCTGTACTTCCAACCCCTATATCGATTCGCCTCAACCCATAGGCTCTGGCCAGACCATCTCGGCACCTCACATGGTAGCGATAATGACCGAGGCTCTCGAACTCGAGCCAGGCATGTCGGTACTCGAGATCGGGGCCGGATCGGGATATCAGGCCGCGATATTGGGCAAATTGGCCCATCCCGCGACTGTACATACCGTCGAGGTGGTCCCTGAGCTTGCCAAAATGGCCGAAAACGCCCTGGAAAGCGCAGGGATAGGCAACGTGACCGTTCATACCGGGGACGGTTCCATCGGATTGGGGGAGGAGGGGCCCTTCGACAGGATACTCGTGGCATGCGGAGCCCCGAAGGTCCCTCCACCGCTCCAGGAGCAGTTGGCGGAGGGCGGAATGATGCTGATACCCGTCGGGCGGAGGTATCAGGACCTGATCCGCGTCCGGGTCACCGGGAAGGGGTTCTCGAAGGAGAATTTGGGGGGGTGCATCTTCGTCCCCCTCGTCGGCGAGTTCGGCGTCGAGATATGAGGTGGGATCGTCTTTCTATCCGGGCCTTTTTCGACCACGGTTCCGACGTCACTTTCACCCCGCTCCCCGGCCAAGGGGCCAGAGGGGGTGCCAGAGGGGCCCTTTTGACCGATAACTTTATACCCTTCAGGACCATCGTGAAACGGGAGTTGCGGGATGCTCTCAACGGGCACATGCAACCGGCATAAATCCAGCGGAGGGTAGACATTTGGCACAGGAAGAAGTTGTCGAGAACGGCATACCTGCAGGAGTCGTAGAGGAGCCTATCGCGCACAGGCTCGCGGAGGACCTGAAGGAGATATCCGTCGCGGAATTCTTCGAGCGTAACAAGCACATCCTGGGCTTCGACAGCCTTCACAGGGCCATGCTCACGGCGGTCAAGGAGGCCGTCGACAACGCCCTCGACGCCTGCGAGGAGTCGGAGGTACTTCCGGACATCGCCGTCCAGATCGAGAAGGTCAAGAAGGACGAGTACATCCTCTCGGTCGAGGACAACGGGCCAGGGATCGTCAAGAACCAGATCCCCAACATCTTCGGCCGCCTCCTGTACGGTTCCCGTTTCCATGCCATAAGGCAGTCCAGGGGTCAGCAGGGCATCGGCATCTCGGCAGTCGTCATGTACGGCCAGCTCACCACCGGTCATCCCACACGGGTCATTTCCAAGATCGGAGAGGACATGCCGGCGTACGAGGTCGACCTTCTGATCGACACCAAGCGCAACAGGCCCGAGGCCCTTCGCACCGAGGCTGTCCACTGGGACAAGCCGAACGGGACCAAGGTCATGATCAACATAGTCGCAAGGTACGCGAAGGAGAGGCGCCAGTCGGTCTACGAATACCTCAAGGCCACAGCGATCGTCAATCCGCACGCTCACATCACCTTCATAGATCCTCACGGGGAGGAATACGTCTTCCCGAGGGTCACGGAGATACCACCGGAGAAGACCGTAGCCATCAAGCCGCATCCGCTCGGCATCGAGCTCGGGACCCTCATGAAGATGGCGCGGTCCTCGGAGAGCTACAAGATCACGGCATTCCTCGTTAACGAGTTCTCGAGGATAACCAACCGGACCGCGAAGGAGATCTGCAGGAAGGCCGATGTCGATAGCCTTCTAAGGCCGCAGGACATGAACCGGGTCCAGGCCAGCAGGATCCTCGAGGCCTTCAACATGGTGAAGATAATGGCCCCTCCGACGGACTGTCTATCACCGATCGGCGACCTCCTCATGAGGAAGGGCCTGAAGAAGGAGATCGACGCGAAGTTCGCGTACACCGTCACAAGGGCTCCGACGGTCTTCTCGGGCAACCCGTTCCAGGTCGAGGTCGGCATCGTCTACGGCGGCGACATCGTCCAGGAGAACCAGGTCAAGATACTCCGGTATGCCAACCGCGTTCCACTGCTCTACCAGCAGGGAGGCTGCGTCACGACCCACGGCGTCGAGGGGATAGACTGGCGTCCCTACGGTCTGGAACAGCGCGGCGGCCAGGGGATCCCGGTCGGACCCGCCATGGTCATCATCCACGTTGGATCGACGAACGTCCCGTTCACGTCCGAATCCAAGGAGTCCATAGCCGACGTCCCGGAGATATACCAGGAGATCCAGCTCGCGCTCCGTGAGTGCGCCAGGAAGATGAAGGCGCACATAAACAAGAAGGAGAAGCTCAAGAAGATAGCGGAGAAGTACGAGCTCATCCAGAAGGTGCTTCCGGAGCTGGCGAAGAAGAGCGCCGCGGTGATCGGCAAGGATGTCCCCTCCATCGAGGTGGTCGTCACCAAGATCATGAACGTCGTGGTGATCGACGACAAGGTCGAGCACGAGAAGGTGGATGACAAGAAGTTCACGACCGTCGACATCGAGTTCACCAACTACACCCCGAAACAGCGCAACATCACCATCTACTGCAAGGTGCCAGTGGAGGCCGAGATCGGCGATACTGACCCCAAACCGTTCAAACGGGAGGAGGGTCTGCTGATATGGAAGGTCTCGAAGATGAAGCCGACCGAGAAACGGCACGTGATATTCAAGCTGGTGGGCCTCGACAAGGGCGATTACGAGGAGGCCGACCTCTACTTCGAGGGAATGAGGGCGGAGAACGTGATAGGCGCGGAGCCGCTGTGAGGTGATCAGATATGGCTACTGACAGGTACAAGAAGGCCGTGAAGGGACTCGAGGCCATCGCCGAGGAGGTCTACAACGACTTCATCAAGGGCGACATCCCCAAGATGAGCATCCCTGTCCGGACGAAGAAGAACATCGTCTTCGACGACGACCTCCACGTGTGGAAGTACGGGTCGAACCTGACCCACCGCTCCGCCAAGGAGCTCGGCTCGGCGTACACGCTACTCAGGACGATGTACATCATCGATTTCATCAGGGAGATGATCAAGACCAAGAAATCCTCCACCCTCAGGGAGATGTACTACATCTCCGAGGGCTGGGAGATAGCGAAGTTCCCGGACCAGAACACGTCGAACAGGCTCGCCGAGGACCTCGAGATAATCACGAAATCGCTACGAGAGGACTTCAAGCTGAGGCCCGAGGAGGACGGCGCCAGGGTCATCGGCAACGTGACCATCCAGGAGGTCAACAGGAAGGGCGAGAAGAAGACCTTCAACTGCCGTGACGATGTCGGTGACTCGGGGTACGGCATTCCATACAACGTCGAGAAGGAGAAGTTGACGTTCAAGGACGTCGACGCGGACTTCGTCGTCGCCATTGAGACAGGCGGTATGTTCGACAGGCTGGTGGAGAACGGGTTCGACGAGGACTCCCGCGCCGTGCTGGTCCACCTCAAGGGTCAGCCCGCGAGGTCGACGAGGCGCTTCATCAAACGGCTGAACGAGGAGACGAAGCTGCCGGTCGTGGTCTTCACCGATGGAGACCCATGGTCGTTCAGGATATTCGCGTCCGTCGCGTACGGCGCCATCAAGACAGCGCACATCTCGGAATACCTCGCCACACCTACAGCCCGCTATCTCGGGATCACACCGTCTGACATCGTCAACTACGAGCTCCCAACGGACAAACTGACGGACCAGGACGTCCATGCGCTGAAGTCGGAATTGACGGACCCGCGGTTCGGTGACGAGTACTGGCAGGGCGAGATCAAGCTCCAGCTGGACATGGACAAGAAGTCCGAGCAGCAGGCCCTCGCCAAGTACGGGCTCGACTACGTCACGGACACCTATCTTCCGGAGAGGCTCACCGAGATGGGCATATTGAACTGATCATGGTAGTCCGTATCTACCTTGATTGTCAATGAATAGCTTGTCCTTTCGTCTAGCCCACTTCAATAAATCCATTAAATCCTTCATATCTCGGAAAAATTCAGTAGACTCCAGCCGATCCCACAGCACATCTGGAGATGTTGGTCCATATTGGAGCAATAATGTTTCAATCAATTTATACCTTAAAGAGATCTTGTTTTTAATCTTCCTGGGTTCAACTTTACCAACTTGTGCTTGACAAGTCTCATCGAAACACCGAATGATTGATTTTGATGCTAGAATCAAGTCCTCTTCGATGACATCATCTTCAAACTTAACTCTTGCAAACGACTGGGCCATCTTTCGAAATGGAACTGGAATCTGGGTGATCATTTGAGCTAAGTAATAATTCCGATCTGTCTCATTAGGGATAATATCGGAGAGCATTACATCAAATGATTTCTCAAGATATTCAATTCTTGATTGAAATATGGGATTCTTCATGTTAACTCGAGGTGTCAATTCTCGAGAATGAGCGATGTGGATCCATAGTGACTCATCTATGAGTTTTCTCGCTTTGTCGATTTCAATATCCGATTCAATTAATTCATCCAAATTCTGCGGAATCGTAAACTCTGTTCTCCCAAAGTTGTTAAATATCTCCTTAATTTCTCTACTGCGCGCTGATTCTTTTGGTAAAATTGCTGAGAATAGAGAGTATTCTCCATCATGACGATAATGTGAATCTAGTTCGCGGATAATGCCTCTCATAGTTGGGGTTCTTATTGTATCGTACAAATTCGAAGTTTGTTGTGGGCGATCAGCAACATGAAATTGGATTCCTCGTGAATAATGGACAAATTTTCCGTTATAGGTAAATTTCGGTGGCGAACTCGATCGATATTCTGGTGGAACCATTAAAGTAAACGTTTTTTCTAGTTCTTCAGCGAATCCAGAACTTGATGACAAGGAAGCAATTGAAACACCTCCAACCACATTTTCGTATGACGGCGAACTTATCATTGTTGCTTGTATCGCTCTCGATAAAAACTCGTCACCAAGAACTGATTCTGCTAAGAAATCGCTGATTGTGATATCTCGTTTTGGCACATCTAAATAGAGGGAATCTTGAGGTAGCTCAGTCCATTCCTCGATTTGAACGTAATATTCTGATTGTTTCAATTTACGATTATGAATTCCAATCTTTCGTGATTGATTTATCCGTATCAACGTGTAGGGTCTTAGACTATCATCTTTAGGAAAGATTGCTGGTATCAGAATGGGTGTCGAATGCATTAGTGCGGATAATCCTATGGTGTTACTGTTGGTTTGTGAATCTATACTCTCAATCCATGATGGTGAATGCTTAATAGGAATTGCATAACATTCGACTTCATCCAATGCATGGCCATGTGAAGCATCAATGAATTGATTATTCCAATCGGTCATCTTATTGATTCTAATACTTTCATGAGTTAGGAATTCAGAATTTACGAAACTTCTATCCCAAGGTTTCTTTTTACCGATTTTTCCACGCCATGGATAATAATCGTCGAGAGTGAATTTCACGAATTATTATGATGTTTATTGAATAAGCCTTTTTCGGTGAATAACCAGTTCCCGGCAAAGTGTTAACTACCACCGTCCGGTAACGGGAAACGATGAGCGAGCCCAGTAAGACGGCTCGGACTGGCGGTCCAGGGAAGACCAAGACCACACCGAAGGGTCCGTCGACGGAACGGCTTCGTTTCAGGGACATCATGAGGGGAGGGCAGGACTACTCCGAGGAGATCCTCGGCGGCAAGATATCCAGGACCATACTCCTCCTTTCGATCCCTGTCATCGTAAGCAACGTCTTCCAGATCCTGTACAACCTCGTCGACGCGTACTGGGTCGGAAGGCTCGGTCCTGACGCCATCGCCGCCATCACGCTCGGGTTCCCGTTCATCTTCCTGATATGGTCCATCGGGATCGGCATATCGATCGGGATAACCTCGGGAGTCGCGCGTCTTCTTGGTGCCGGGAAGGTCAAGAGCGCCGGTCAGCTGGCCTCCCACGGGATCACCCTGGCACTGCTCATGACCGTGGTGATGATGGCCATCGCCTACGCGACACTCGAAGGGGTCGTCCTCGGAATGGGCGCATCCTCAGAGGTCAAATCGATGACGTGGGATTATGTTTCGATAATCATCCTCGGCACCGGTTTCGTCTTCGTCAACCTCGCCTGCAGCGGTATAATCCGCGCAGAGGGGAACATGCTCGTCCCGATGTACGCTCTGATCATCGGGACCGTGATGAACATCATCCTGGACCCGATCCTGATCTTCGGATGGTTCGGCGCGCCGCGGCTGGAGGTCGCCGGTGCGGCCCTCGCAACTGTGCTCTCGCAGATGACCGTGATGCTCATTGTCGTCCTGTACATCGTCCTCGACAAGACCACGGTGAAGATCCGCTTCAGGAGGCTGAGGGCCAGGAAGAAGGCGATCAGGGAGATCCTGAACGTCGGATTCCCGTCGACGGTGATGCACCTGATGATATCCATCGGTGTCTTCATCTGGGCCGGCCTCGCCGCGGGGATCTCGGATGAGAGCGTCGCCGCGCTCGGCCTAGGTTTCCGTATCAATTCGATCGCCATGTTCCCTGCTTTCGGGTTCAATATGGCAATAATCACGATCGTGGGCCAGAACGTCGGCGCTGGCAATTTCGACAGGGTCAGGGAAACAGTCAAGACCGGGATCCGGATGGTCGCTATCTACATGATCATAGTGGCCGCTCTCGTGAACCTCGCTCCAGACTCGATGATAGCCGTCTTCACCAATGACAGCACGGTCATCGACGAGGGCGCGATATTCCTCCGCATAGTGCTTCCCGCTACGGTGTTCGTCTCCATGACGATAGTGATCTCCGGAGCATTCCAGGGAGCGGGGACCGCCTTCCCGCCGATGGTCATAATGGCATCGAGGATGATCCTCGTCGCGGCACCTGTCGCATATTTCCTGATGTATCCGCTGGGACTCGGCGCCACCGGGCTCTGGCTCGGCATCGCTGCAGGAAACCTGTTCTCCGCTATCGTCTCCGTGATCTGGTTCAGGAAGGGAACCTGGATGAAGGGGCAGCGGGTAGTGGAATCGCTCTAGGGTCAGCGCATGTACTGTCCGCCGTTGACGTCTATCACCGATCCCGTGGTGTACCTTGCCTCCGTCACGAGGAAGGCAACTGCCTTCGCGACGTCCTCTGGTTCTCCGATCCGTTTCATGGGCAGGGTCTCCGCCCTCGCAGCCCTCTCCTCCTCCGTGTAGACCATCATGATGTCCGTCAGTGTCATCCCTGGGCACACCGCGTTGACCGTGATGCCGGGTCCAAGCTCCTTTGCAAGGGATTTCGTGAGCCCGATCATCCCTGCCTTCGCTGCAGCATAATGAGAGCCACGGTGCGATCCCATGAACGCGAGGACTGAGGAGATGTTGACGATGCGTCCCCACTCCGCCCTGCGAAGGGACGGCAGACACGCCTTGGTCAGGTAGTACGCGCTGGAGAGGTTGACCTCGATGGACCTTTTCCAGTCATCGATGGACATATCATCGACGACCTGACGGTCGTAAACCCCAGCGTTGTTTATCAGGATGTCGATACAGCCGAATGCGTCGTTGGCGGCATGGGCCAGGAGCTCCGCGACCGCAGGGTCGGAAACATCGCCCATGGCGACGACGGCCTCGGATCCGAGATCGCGTATGGAATCGACCGTCACCTCGGCCTCGTCGTCACGGACCCTTCCGTTGACAACGATGTCGATCCCGTGTCTCGCCAACTCCAATGCGATCGCCCTTCCTATACCTCTCGTAGACCCGGTGACTATTGCGGTCGTCATCCCTTCCACTCTCCTTCAATGATCTCGACAATCTCGGCGGCCTTGACCTTCCCAAGGCCCTTGACCCTCTTCAGGTCGTCCTCCTCCGCGTTCATGACGTTCTTCACCGAACCGAACTCGTCCAGGAGCCGCCTTGCGAGGGTTCCCGATACGCTGGGAAGCCCCTCGACAATGTACTGCTTCATGTCCTCCCCGTCCTTCGGGGAGGTGTCGTGCCTGACCGTCGGCGGTCGCTTCTCCCGCGCCTCCCGGCGAGCCAGTGAGGCGAGCAGCCGGGCAGTCTCCTCCGGTCCGGGAGTATTTATGACGGGGATCCTGAACCCGATCATAACGGATGCGATGGCGCCCATGAGGGCCCTGTCGTCCATCCTCTCCGAGAAGATCGGCCCCTCTATCACCAGCAGGGGATTCGGATATGCGTTCTTGAGTGCCTTCAGCTGCGCGAAGAGGCGCCCGTCCTGGACCGAGGCGGCGAGGTCCTCCGGGGTCTTCCTCTCGACGGCCACCCGGGAGGAGATGATGTAGTCGCCGACCTCGAGCTTCTTTCCCTCGACCAGTATCCCCCTCCGGGACACGGCCTTCACGACCGCCGACCTGAACTCCTGCATGTCCGCGATCATCCTGACGTCAACGACGTACGTGTCCAGCGTCGATTGCGATTCGGGGTCCTCGGGGACCTCCTCACCGTTCTCATCCATCATGTCGTCCACGCTCGCCTCCCGTTTCAGGGCGTCCTCTCCGCCGAAGGTGGTCTGACCGGGATCGACCCTCGGGGCCCTTCGGCTTGTACCGCTCAGCTTCTTGCGAATCCTGTCGAGCTCCTCTATCATCTTCCTCTCCTTCCGGTTGGAGGACCAGTAGTAGGCCTCGTCCCGGGTCCCTCCGGATATGAGGATGACGACCCTTCCCAGACGTCGCCGGCCTGTCCTCCCCCGCCTCTGTATGGTGCGGATCTCGGAGGGAACCGGCTCGTAGAAGACCACGAGGTCGGTCGAGGGGATGTCGAGCCCCTCTTCTGCGACGCTGGTTGCGACGAGGACGTTGTACACCCCCTTCTTGAAGGCCTCGATGATCTCCCCCTGACGCTTCTGGCTCAGTCCGCGGTCCTCGCCCCGGCTCGCCTGCCCGACGAAGCGGACCGCCTTGACCTCCTCGGTCCCGTTCAATCGTTCCGTGACGAGTTCGGCGGTGTCGCGATAGTGGGTGAATGCTATTATCCTGCTCTCCGGGTCCGCCTGCAGCTGGTTGCGGACGATCCTCTCCATTGCGTCCATCTTCGGATGGTTTATATCCACCTGGCTGAGAGCCACCACCTCGGCGAACAGGGGATGTGCGACCAACATCCTGGTGGCCTTGGACGAGCCTCTGGATCCCGCCTCTGTCTCCAGCTTGTCGAGGTAGTTGCGCAATGCGTCCTGTCCCTGGGTCTCCGCAAGGTCCATCGCGTGGTTCGTCTTGATGGCCATCGCCTGGACCGTCGCGGCATGGTAGAGCGAGGAGCTGTTCCCGGTTGCCATCCTCTTCCTGATGGTCTTCTGCACGTCGAGGAGCTGCCTGACGTTGGGCTTCCTGTTCTTGGGGAGCAACCCGTAGCTTCGAAGCTTTTCGAGCTGCTCCTCGTAGATCTCGCCGATGACAGCGGATATCTTCTTGATTCTCGCCGGGACGGGGACCTTGACCCACTGGATCTTGATCTTGTGAACGTAGGGGCTGACGTCAGGGTCCTCCTCGGTGCGGGCCTCGATCCACGTGATCCCGAGATTCTGGCAGACCGTGAGTATCTTGTTCATACGATTGCCTGGCGATGCGGTCATTCCCAGGGTGATGCCGTTGGGCGACTCCCCGAGGAACCGGTCGGCAATGTAGACGTATGCGTAGTTGCCCACCGCCCTGTGTGCCTCGTCGAATACCACCAGGGAGACGTCCTTCATGGAGATCCTGCCGTTGAGTAGGTCGTTCTCGATCACCTGCGGTGTGGCGATGACGACCCGGGACTCGTTCCAGAGCACGGCCCTCTTCTTGGGCGAGGTCTCGCCGGTGAACATCGTCTGCTCCTCGGTCCTCAGGTGTTCCTTCATGAACCTGTGGTGTTGTTCGACGAGCGGTTTCGTGGGTGCCGTGAAGAGGACCTTCCCACTGTCCACACGTTCGGCGATGAGCATCAATGCAACGATGGTCTTGCCCATCCCCGTCGGCAGGACAACCAGGGTCGACTCGTTCTTCGCCATGTTCGCTAGGTTGACCTGGTAGTCCCTCACCTCGATGGAGTCCTCTGTGATCAACGGGTGCTCTACGTACACGCGGCGCTATCGCTCGGGGGATATATATCGATGACGCCCGGTGTCATGAAACTGGAGAATTGACAGGAGATCGAGACGATTGGGTGCTGGGATCCAGTCCTCATTCGTCAATTGATACCGTCGACTTGCAGTGGGGGCACATCACCGATATCGGGACGTGCGGGACGATCAGCTGGTTGTTGCAGAACGAGCATTTTCTGAAGATGAGGTCAGGTCTCTGGGGTCCGTCCTCTGCCGGTGCCGTGTCCGGCTCGACGTCGACGACCTCCTCCACCTCCTCTGTCTTGTCCACCTTCGGTATGAACTGTACCGTCTTCGGGACCTGTGCCGCTGGAGCCTTCTGGACCGGCTGCGGTGCCGGTGTCGGCTGTGGTTCCGGAGCTGGAACATCAATGACCGGCGGCGGTGTCGGCGCTGGCTGCGGTACGGGCAGTGGCATCAGCGGGGGATTGGTGACGGGTTTACTTACCTTTCCAGTCACGATCAGGGCTTCCTTGAGGCCCATGCTGAGGGATATGCACTCCTCCTCTTCCGAGAGTCCGTTGAGGAATGTCCTCAGGTTGGTCTCGAGCTCGTCCATGCTTCCGCCGGAGATCCTCTGAACCCTGTACTTCTCCATGTTCGCCACCACTTACGGGCCGTGAAGGTCCGGCCTGAATATAATCCTTTGGTATGATGGATGTCAGAACGTATCCATGGGTCTATGATCATCTGGTCGCGAGGTCGACCAGGTTCCTCATGAGCATGGCCACCGTCACGGGGCCGACCCCACCGGGAACGGGAGTTACCGCTCCAGCCACCTCGAGCACACCTTCAGCGTCCACGTCGCCGCAGACCCTGCCATCGACCCGGTTCATTCCCACGTCGACCACGACGGCGCCTGGCTTGACGTGTTTCTGAGTGATCAGACCGGGCACTCCAGCCCCGACCACCAGCACGTCTGCCCTTCTCGTATGATCGGAAAGGTCGCCGGTGAAGACATGGCAAACAGTGACCGTCGCATCCTCACGGAGCATCATCACCGCCAGCGGTCTCCCGAGGATCGGAGAATGGTTCACGATGACGACCTCGGAGCCCTTGAGCTCCGTCTCCGTCCTGGACACGATCTCCATGACTGCGGCCGGTGTCGGCGGCAGTACCATTGTCTCACCGGAGATGATCAGGCCGAGGTTCGCAGGGTTCAATCCCTCGATGTCCCGCTCTGGTGGTATCGCCTCGATGATTCTATGGAAGTCCAATCCCTCTGGAAGCGGGTGTCCCACGAGGATGCCGGACGTCTCCCTGACAGCGATATCGAGCGTTTCCATGACCGCGTCCGTCTCCGGTTCCGGATCGTATTCCTTCACCTCTGCTCCGATCCTTTTGGCCGCTCCGGAGATCTGTCTGAGGTATATCCGTGTACCCTCGCTGCATCCGGGTCTGAGAATTCCCAGGACTGGTGGTTCGGGGAGATCGCTGACAAGATCGGAAAGACCCTCCTCGATCTCGCGTCCGATCGCCTTACCGTCGATGATCTGGCCCGTCTCCTCACCCCTCTTCGTAGCGTTTCTTCAGTTCGATGATCGCGTCGATCTCCGCGGGGTCCATCTGTCTCATCAGAGCCAGGTAGATGCTCGCTATGTCGCCTACCATCAAGTGGTGGAACAGGCCGAACCTCCCCTTGATGGGATCGGCGTTCACCTCGGTCCATCCGCCCGCCTTTCCGGTGAGCGTCTCCTTCAGGTATTCGATGAGGATGGTCGTCTCGCCCTCCGCGTCTCCGCGCAGTATGATGATGTGCTCGGCGCCCCTCAGTCCTCCGTCGCATCCGACGATCTCGTTGTGGGCGATCTCCGGCATCATCCCCCAGTGGGCGATGGTCTTGGAGTTCTCGTTGAACTGCGTCATCCACCTCTTTGCGGCAGGCTCGTAGGCTCCGGGTGCATACACCAACGGAACCCTTCCGGCGAGGGATGCGGCGATCTCCATCGGTGTGTTGTTCGCGGTGCCTGGCCTGTACCTCGGAGCTATCTCCCTGAGGTCCTTCGCCACTGTCGCGAGTTCCGACGAGAACGAAGCGATCCCGCCGGCCTCGAGGATGTTGAAGATAGGTATGGTCAGGTATCCCGGAGCGGCCCTCGGCATCGGGGCCTTCGGTATCCTGATCCAGGGTTTACCCTTCCGGTCCAGGACGTCACCTAGACGTCCGCCCGTGGATACGCCGATGACCTGGGCCCCGACATTCAGTCCCGCCTCTGTCAGAGTGAGGGTCTCCCTTGTATTTCCAGAATAACTGACGGGGATGAGGAGGGTCCTCTCGTTCACGTAGTTGGGCAGATCGTAACCCCTGCGTGTCTCCATCGGGACGTCCGAGACGTCCTCGATGCACGTCTTTACGATGTCGCCCCCGATCGCCGAACCTCCCATGCCGGCCACTACGATGTTGTCGATGTCCAGCTCGTCGATATCGGCCTTCAACTTCAAAGCGGTCTCTATCTGGTTAGGGAGTGCGAACGCGGCCTCAAGCATTCCCAGACTGTCGAATTCCTTGATGCTCTTGGCAATGGATTTCACGGCTCTACTATTACCAAATCCGATATAAACCTTCACATCGAAGGGACGGATTTCGTCATGGGATCCCGATGTCGCTGATCGTCGTTCAGAACAGCAGTCCCCAGCTGTGTTCGACGTTCCCCACGCCCCCGCCGACGTCGTCGAACGTCCATCTTTCGTCACCGTCCCTGAAGTTGTAATCTATCAGGTGGGACGGATATTCGTTGTAGTAGAGGACGGTGGCCAGTGGGCCGAGGAGGGGCTGTCTGAACCGCCAGCAGGCCCGAGCGTATGTCCTTAGAACGAAGTCCATTTCCACGTCCCCGTCATTCGCCGAGACCGTGAACTCCGGATGTCCATCGACGATCCTCCGCTTGACCTTCAGGTTCTTGATCTTGTAGCTCTTTCCATTGGCCGCATGGTAGTACTCTATGTTCTTCACGGCAGGGTGAAGGCCCCGGTTGAAGATGCTACGTTCCGTCAGGAACCTCCGGAACATCGGTAGACCGACGTGGGGCATGAAGTATTGCAGGTACGACCCGTCCTTGATGTGCACGGCACCCCAGAACCACGGTGGCGCTGGAGCGTTCACCATCACCTTCTGGAAGTATGCGGTGCCGGTGATGTCTTCCATCTTTCCCTTGTGTTCCAGGGACCCGGTGAACGGCAGCCGTTTCATCCTCAGGATGTCGAATCCGTACTTACCCTTCCCGACATTGTCGCGGTAATCGTGGTCGCCCAACGGCCCGTCCGGGGTCATTGTAGCATCGAGGGCGTAACCCTTCTTGGCGACCCTCACCCTGTATTTTCCGTCGATATGAGTGAAGAGGTGATCGTGACCGTCCTCTATCTGCGGGACGAGAGATCCGTTCCTACCGTCCGTCTCGGTCCTGAAGTCGTTCCTGACCAGCGTGTTGGGGTCGTACATCCTCTTGCCATCGAAGAACCAGGACGCGGCCATGCCATCGAAGTCCAGTCCGTCCTTCCGTTTCACGATCCCCTTCTCCCGGGTCCACCACATGTCGTCCACCCGGATCCTCTTGCAGTTCTTGGTGGACCATAGTACCATCATCTGGCGCGGGTCCTTCCCGCCGTCGATGAAGAAGAGCCAAAACCACCACCACCAGGTCTGGCGTTTCCTCGCTGTCTCGACGTTGAGGTCCCACAGTCCCGTCATCGATGCCACATGTCCGCTACGATATTTCTTACTTTCCATGGTGACCATGTCCTCGCGTCCATCCGTCGACCCGGCCGTGGTCTCATGAAACGCGATCAGCCGCTCCCTCGTAATAATCCGCTAATTCTTTAATTAATAATGCTAATATCGTTATTATTGAATATAATAAATCAACATCCGCAAATGACCTCAATCCGGCACCTCCGAAGGCGAGAAAACACTAAATATTCTCCACGATATAGCATCTAACCTGCGAGGTTAGCCATGCTTACGACGGCTCGCAAGAGGGGAACCCGGATGAAACGGGTAGGAGGTGCGATGGTACTCATATCCATCATAGTGCCCCTGCTGTTCTATTTCCTGATGACAACCAACCCGTCGGAGCTCGATTCATGGTACGACGACGCGTCCGACGGGGACGGGACACTTGTCCTTGCGAGGATCGAGTCGGAGGAGCATCCGGCAGAGGACTACTACTATTACGAGATCAAGGGCTCTGACACACAACTCTACTCGAACAAGGACGTGGCCGACGAGGGCGATTACGTGTTGATCAACGTCGAGAAGAACGGCGACGGCATCGTCATCGAATCGATGTACTCCGTTTACATGTTCGCCTTCCCCATCGCGATCTTCCTGATCATCGGCATCATCCTCTACATCGCCGGAAGCCGTGCCGAGAAGCATGCTGCCGAGGAGATGCCCCTCGATCCGCTTATGCGTTTCTGCACGACCTGCGGTTTCATCATGAAGTACGTCGAGAACTACGACAGATGGTACTGCTATCAGTGCGACAAGTACGAGGCCAAGGTGTACGAGGCCGAGCCGTTCATGGTGGACGCTCTAATCCTCGAAAAGGTCCGGTGTCCCAACTGCGGTGCGATCTCAGAGATGGAGGCGGGACCCGGAGACCTCATCGAATGCGCGAGCTGCGGGACCCGCGGCCGGATACCATGACATTCTCTACCATGGCACTCCATGTCATGCCGCTGTCATCTCACCATGTCAATTGTTGCCACGGCACTCAATGTCACGGCGGGCAACAATTATGAAGAAAGAGAACAATTCTTACTAAATATGCGATTTTCCCACCGATTTAACCATTTTATACACAATTTATCAACTATAACGCAAATAGCGTTATTAATTGTATAAAACGTAATAATGGGCAAAAAACACGGATTTTTCACCGCGATCTTCGAAATTTCGGATGCGTCGGATCCTCCGACCTCGAAAAACGCCGCCTGAGGACGAAAAAGGGGGGGGGGTTGAAGTTCCGATTTTTCCATTTTCGTACAGTCCTGGGCGAAAAACATAGATTTTTATACGTAAAGTCGCATAACTACTGTTATGCGACATGGGGCGGTGGAGGATTTTGCACTTCATCTCAGGACGATCAAGCGGAGCGAGCACACCGTCAAGACCTACACGCTCGTCATAGACGACCTCGTCCGGTGGTCGGGGAAGGACCCGCATGACATCTCGGCCGGCGATGCCTCTCTATATCAGCAGCACCTCGCCCTCGAGCAGGCTTACTCGAAGAACAGCCTCTACACATCGGTCGAGGCAATGGTCGCTTTCTTCAAGTTCATCGGCACGGATGCCGCCGACGGTCTCTCGAGGCCAAAGAGGCCGATGTCCGCGCCCCGGTTCATCACCGAGGAGGAGGTCGGCAGGCTGATCGAGGCTGCAGCGAAGAACGATCCCCGGGACGGATTGATCGTCTCCATCCTAGCATACACCGGGGTCCGGGTGAGCGAGCTCTGCGGTCTGAAGGTCACCGACCTGGATGTGTCCAACAGGACCATACTGGTACGCTCAGGCAAGGGTGACAGGGACCGACTGGTAGTGCTCCCACAGAACCTTCTGAACGGTATCCTGGAGTTCGTCAAGGGGAAGCCGGGGGAGTACCTGTTCAAGGGGAACGGAGGAGGCCACATCACCACCCGTTCGGTACAAAGGCTTGTCAAGAGGGCGGCCTTGGACGCAGGGATCCAGAAGAACGTCACCCCCCATGTGCTGAGGCACACCTTCGCGACGACGATACTGAGGCGGGGGGGCGACATAAGATTCATTCAGCAGCTTCTTGGACATCGCTCTGTCGCGACGACACAGATCTACACCCATGTCGACGACGCCATGATCCGGAACATGTACGACCAATATGGGCCCGAATATTGAGCCTAGATCGGCAGTTAAACAGATTATCGTGAATAATTACATCTATATCGTTAAATGCATGATAAATTAAAGAAAGAGCGATATCACCAAGGGCCATATAATGCATATTTGCAATAATTATCATCAATAACGCAATACGCATTATTATACAATGATTAAGTGATATCGGGGCATCCGGTATCTTCCGATATGATCGAAGGTCGAGTGAACCACTCCTCATCAAGGAAAATTCAATGGTGCAATGGGAAGAACCTCCTCGTTGGGTCAATAAATTAACAAATGATTAATTAACTAAAATCAAATTATAAAACAGGAAATAGTTCATATCCTAGGAGGACTAAGGGTGCCGATGTCATCGAATATGGTCCGAAAGGGGAGGACGGTCGGTCAAATGTTCCAGGACGATTCCGTAGTTAAGTATTTAGGGGAGCATCAATTTTCCCGAACTAGCAACGGGGGAGAATACATGGCCAAGGTAGAATGGGACGACAGCCTGTCGGTGAACATCGGACTGGTGGACGAACAGCACAAGGCGCTCATCGCGAGGATAAATGACCTCTCGGACGCTGTCGAGCAGTGTCTCGGGCAGGCCGAGATCGCCAAGACACTAGACTACCTCGTTGACTACACCGATTTCCACTTCTCGACCGAGATCCAGCATATGATGGAGCTCGAATATCCCGACCTCGAGAGGCACAGGAGGTTCCACGGTGAGTTCGTCAACACCCTCAACGGACTCGTCGAGGACTTCGAGGAGGATGGTGCGACGGAACCTCTATCGGAGGCCATCAACACGTTCCTGGTGAACTGGTTGATCAACCACATCAAGACCGTCGATGTCGAGTTCGGCAGGTTCCTCGGAGAGAAGGGCATCACCATCGACTCCGAGTGAACCTCGACCGATGCAGGTTAATTAACTCGCCTAATTATTTAATTCACTCTTGTGAAGAGGGTTTCCACATTCCGGGTCTCTCACCGTTCCGGACCATATCCACCACTCGCCCGGACCGGCGGACCCGGGTCTCGGACCTCTTCGCCTCGGCAACGTAACGGACGAATTCGCGTCTGTATCCTTCAGCGAGTGAATCGAAGGAACGTGCGACATCGGGATCGGACCCGAGGGCCTCGGCGAGCTCGGCGGGCATGGGCGGCATCCTCCTGTCCCACAGGGCCCGTTCCCACATGCCGTTCTGCCTGGCCTCATCGATCTTTTCAGATCCGGACGGGGTCATCGATCCCTCCTCTATGATCCTTTCCGCCCGTTCACGGTTGATCGCTGACCAGTTGCTTCGCTTTCGCCTCGGTGAGAACCTCTGCTTGTAGGAATCCTCGTCCACGGTCATTACCTTGCCGTCGATCCAACCGTAACGAATGGCCTCGATCACCGCATCGTCGTATGGGACCCTCGGTCGGCCCGTATGCTTCTTGTAGAATAGCATCCAGACGCCATTGGAACTAGCATGGTTCTCCTCGAGCCAAGTCGACCATTCCTCTCTGGTCTCGAGTCGGATCTCTTCCTCGGACGGCATTGGACCGTCAATGTCCCGATACCTTTAAAACCCATCCTCGAATCCATGTTCGGTGACGAAATGAGGATACTCGCCTGCGATGGGATATCCCCGGAAGGGATCGCTCTGCTAAGTGAAGGACATGATGTCGTAGAGGCCACGCCGACGCCCGAGGAACTCCTCGAGTTGATCCCGGATTTCGACGCGGTCGTCGTACGCGGTAGATCGAAGGTCAACGCAGAAGTGATCGCTGCGGGCGCCAAACTGAAGGTCATCGGCCGGGCCGGCGTTGGAGTGGACAACGTCGACAAGGCGGCTGCCACGGAAAGGGGGATACCAGTGGTCAACGCTCCCACCGGTGCCACGCAATCCGTAGCGGAGCTCGCCATCGGGCTGATGCTCGCCTGCTCCAGGAGGATCCCGGAGGCCGACTCGTCGATGAAGGACGGGAAATGGATCAAGAAGCAGCTCAAGGGCCATGAACTGAACGGAAAGGTCCTGGGCCTTGTGGGCGTCGGAAGGATCGGCAGCAGGGTGTCGGAGATCGCCACCGCCTTCGGTATGGAGGTCATCGCCTACGATCCGTTCCTCGACGAGGACCAGATAGCTGCTTGTCAGGCCTGCAAGGTCGACCTCGACGACGTGCTCGAGCGCGCGGATTTCGTATCCGTTCACATACCTCTCGTTCCAGAGACGAAGCACTTCATCTGCGAGGACGAGTTCGAGGTCATGAAGGATACGGCATATCTCATCAACTGCAGCCGGGGAGGCGTCGTCGACGATGCTGCACTCGCTGCCGCTCTCAGGGATGGCAAGATAGCCGGAGCCGGACTGGACGTTTTCGAGGTCGAACCCGCAGAGGGTGAGATACTGCAAGCTCCCAACGTCGTACTCACACCCCATCTCGGCGCATCGACGTACGAGGGTCAGGCGCGGGCCGGTGCGATCGTGGCCGAGCAGGTCCTGGCCGTCCTCGACGGACGGAAGCCCGATCATCAGGTCAACAAGTTTTAAATATCGAGGCCGGCATTGCCCGACATGGAGGATCCGTCCAGTACGGCACAGCAGGTCGTTCCGCCAGTCCAGCAGACCGCTCCAGTGACCCAGAGGACCATCCCGGATGAGCCCCCCGCGTTCATGGATGCCGTGAGGGATGCTGACTCGATCAAGGACCTTCTCTCGGACGAGCTGATACAGCCCCATGTTTATCTTATCATGCTCATTTCCTTCACAATACTGGTCGCTGTGGTGATCGCGATCGTTACAGCCTGAACGGTCGTTCGGCCTTTATATAGTCCAATGTACTGGCCATGCCTGAATTTGGGCGTTTCAACTGTCACGCATTTTTCAAAATGTTTAAATACGGTTTCCATTAGATAACTAATAGATGAGTGGACGTCACGTTTGCCTGATGATGTTACTGGGAGTCCTTCTCGTAGCCGGGACCGCCGCATCGATCGACGTAGAGTTCACACCGAACAAGCTCATCGTCACCGAGGCGGGGACCGCCGAATTCGTGATCACTGACGTACATTTCAGTGAGGACGTGAGGATAGAGGTCCAATCGGTCGGCATCGAGGTCGATGCCCCCGATACAGTATACGTAGAGCCCGGTGTGTCCAACCAGAACTACATCACGGTCGGCGTCGACACCGAGGGAACCTATCTGGTCACACTCATAGCCGATGCCTCCGACGGCGACGCAACAGCGACACTCATCGTGACGACCCAGGCTGACCAGGGTATCAACGTCGTCGCAACACCGAAGGACTATGACGGTGACGATTACGATGAGGACGTCCATGTCTACGTCCACGAACAGGGGAACAGCGACGTCGCCATTCCTGACGCCGAGGTCGAGATCGACGGAGAGTACGTCGGGAAGACCAACGAGAACGGGATACTCAGGGCAAACGATTTCGTCAGGGGCGAGCACGAGGTGAATGCCACCTTCTCGGAGGAGACGGACGCTACCGAGTTCGAGGCCGAGGTCCCTCCGGTCGTCTACATGGACATCGACGTCGAGATCGATGCCTTCAACGGGTCGGAGTACAATGACGCCAACATATACGCGACCATATACTTCGACGAAACACCTGTGACCGGAGCTGGGGCCGCTGTCGACATGGGCGAAGCGTCGAACTTCCTCACCAGGGGCCAGACCGACGATCATGGCAGGATACAGGCCGTTGACATGCCCATGGGCGATTACAAGGTCTGGATCGAATGGTCGGGTTCGATAGTTGGCAGACATTTCACGATCCGCTCCAGCAAGGAGTTCTTCTCGTTCGGCAACATGAGCCCCGACAGCGTGATCCTCATCGCCGAACCCTGGGCAGACGACAACACCTGGAGGAACGACATCAACATCACGGTGATCGACGCCTACGGCCCCCAGGAGAACGTTACGGTCAAGATCCCGATCTACGACGAGGTGTGGGTCGAGAAGACGAACGACCTGGGTATGGCACATTTCCACAACCTTCCAGACGGCGACTTCACCGCCCAGGCCTACGAGAACGGCAGCGCTATCGACGGTGCTGACGACGAATTCACATCCGATGGGAGAAGTCCCCAGGACTGGGCCATCGATATCACGAGGGATGTCCTGGACGACGATGGCGACGGATACCACGACGATGTCCTCATCACGGTCAACAATTCATACGAGAAGGGAGTCAACAGGGCTACGATCTGGATCGACGGAACGAGGATCGGCCTTACCAACGAGGACGGCAGACTTTATGTCCCGAACCTGGATTACGGGGTCCACAACATCGTCGCGGAGAAGGTCGTGCTGGCGGCCCACGGAATGTCCTTCGAGACCTCCATGAACGTCACGACCTTTGGACAGCCAGACATCAAGCTCGAGCAGAACATCGTCGATATGATAGTCGAGCCTGGCGACACACACCAATGGTACATCACGTTCACCAGGAAGATAAGCGATACAACGCTCATCGGCAAGATCTATACTTCCCTCTCGAACGGCGAGGAGGTCGTGGAGGAGAAGATGTCGACGGCCTTCATGCCCGTCAACTCCATCATCACGTCGTTCCGCGTGGACATCGACATCCCCGAGGAGACCGGGGACCACATCCTCGAGGTTCAGATCACGGCCGGGGACATATCCGTCTGGCTGGAGCCGGTCCACCTCTACGTCTACTACACCGATCTCGACACTGTCCTGACCTGTCCCGAGACGTTCCTTTACGGTCAGAACATGGACTTCAACCTCAGGGTCACCAACCTGAACAAGGGCGATGCCGTGATGTTCGATCCCGATCACCTTCCTTCCTATCTGATGAAGGGGCGTGACGTGGCAGATCTCCAGACCTGGGACGGCCACCACCAGATAGTCCCGTCCGGAGCATCGTACGAGAGGACGATAACATACAACGGCAAGTCGAAGCTCTACCCGGATGGCTACTACTCCCTGAAGGTCTACGTATCCCAGTTCGACTACGACGAGATAGGATTCGAGATAAAGGAGGTCCAGTCCAGCGAACCTGACGTCTTCACGAGGGAGGACGCCGCGAACGTTGCGATAGCTTCTTTTAGCGGGATAATGATTATGTTTGCAGTGTTCAAGTTCGAGGCGACCCGGTTGCCGCTGCTGGCTCTGTTCTTCCCGCTATACACGAGGATGAAGCGCAACAACGTCCTCGACCACTTCCTCCGCGGTCGGATCTACGAGTACGTCAAGGTGAATCCAGGCGTCAACTTCTCGCAGATACTGAGGTACTTCGACCTTAACAACGGCACGCTGACCTATCACCTCAACGTCCTCGAGAGGGAGAAGTATGTCAAGTCGATACGCGACGGGGTGTACAGGCGCTATTACCTCACCGGGACACATGTGGACGAGGAGCACCTCAGCGACGTGAAGCACAGGATCCTCAAGGTCGTCCATGACTTCCCTGGGATCAGCCAGTCCAACATCGCGAAGCTGATAGGAGCGAGCAGGAGGCTCGTGAACTATCACATAAAGGCGCTCGAGGGCCAGGAGGTCATCGAGATAACCCGCGAGGGCAGGAACAGCCACGTCTACCTCCGAAAGGAGATCGAGCTGGACTGAACGGAACTGGAACTCACTTTTACTAAGCTAGCGTAAGCGCTCGACGGCAACTCAGTTGGCCGTCATCCTCGGGACGATACCCGAACCATTCGTCCTTTCCGAGGATAAGGTGGCCCGAAGTGTCACCGTCAACGCGTCGTCGAGAGAAATGGTGCGAGACAATGGTTTCACCGGGTTACGACGATCGCATCGTCAAACTCGAGGTCCATTCCATCATCGGCCGCGACGACCGGGACGCCTGTCCTTGACGCTAGCATTTTCGCCAGTTCGTCGGGTCCGTCCTGGATGATGTGCTTGCCCATGTGTGTGATGACTGCTAGTTCGGGCTTGATCGCGGAGATGAACTCGGCAGCGTTCTCGGGGGTCAGGTGCTTGGCGGCGCCGATGTCCTTGACGATCGTGACGTTCAGAATCAGCAGGCGGGCTTCTGAATGGGCATTGATCACTTCCTCGGAAAGTGCCGTGTCGGATACGAACGAGATGACGCCGCTGTCCGTCCGGAGCTTGAGACCGACCCCGCTCGGGTCGGTGTGGTCCGTCGGGGTCGCGACCATCTCCATTCCATCCACCTGATAGGTCAACCCGGGCTCCACGACGGACTCGGAATCGACCATTCCCCTGTGATAACGGGATATCGACGGACCCATCCCGTCGATGCCCTCGATCACCGACCTGGCAGCGAGCAGGGTCCCTCTGGGATTCCATCCGCCGTCGGTCATGGCCTCTATCATGACCTCCGCATCGGAGTAGTGTTCAGTATGGGAATGTGAAACGAATATGACGCGGGTATTGGTAGGGTCCTCGCCGAAGTGCCATGCAGCGCGGAGCGCACCTGGTCCTGGATCGATGTGCATCTGGACGTCGCCCTTGACGAGGATTCCGCCGGTCCTCCGGGTCTGAAGGAATGTGGCGAAACGGCCTCCCGCCGTACCCAGAAAGACGATCTGGACCATGATACGGCATGTCGATTATGGTTATAAGGGGTTCCCTCAGGAGGTGGGTTTCTTCCTGCAGACGACCGCCCAAACGTCGGGAGTGTCCAATCCCGCCTCTTTCTCGGAAACGACCGTGAATCCGGTCTCCTCGATAATCGTTCGGAGCTCCTCCCGTGTGAGGAGCCAGCAGTCGCCGTAGAAAGAACCAGGGTCCGCGTCGCGCTTTCCGGCGTATTCGATCCCGAGCGGGCTCTCGGCGTATGTGATCGCGATGATCAGCTTTCCATCTTGATGAAGGATCCGACGGGCCTCTTCCAACGCCTTCCTTCTGTCCTCGAAGAGCCAGAGCGACATGCAGATCAGCACGGTGCCCAGGGAGCTTTCTGCGAAGGGTAGTGTTTCAGCAACGCCCAGGACACAATCGATCCCCCTTGATTGCGCCATATGCAGGGAATTGAGGGAGGGATCGAGCCCGACATCATATCCAAGTCGGGAACCCATACGGCCCGTTCCGACCGCCACCTCGAGCTTCGGTCCGGGAGAATCGATGGTCAGCAGGTCCAGCTCCTTCAGATAGATGTCTGGATGTCTATCGTACCACGAGTCGTAATCGAGGGTCCTCTTGTCGAACTTGTCCCACATTCAGCCCCAGATAATGGCATATTTCCCCATAAGGCCTTCGTTTATAGCGTTGAAAACGGCTTTTTGAACCCGTCAGAGCATCAGCAGGGACACAGCCATCACGAGCATCCCGAGTACCACCGCCAATATCACCGCATGGCTGTGTCCGTACCTGTGGGCCATCGGTAGGATCTCGTCAAGGGAGATGTACACCATTATCCCTGCAACGAAGGCAAGAAGAGCGGCGAGGATCCATGCCGACATGAAAGGCATGAGGATGAGGTATCCGATGACCGCGCCTACAGGTTCCGCGACGCCCGACATGAACGACCACCAGAACGCTTTCTTCCTGTCCCCGGTCGCGTAGTATATCGGGACAGAGACAGAGATACCCTCGGGGATGTTGTGGATGGCGATCGCGAGGGCGATGACAATTCCGAGTTTTGGATCGTTTAATGCCGTCCCGAACGTCGCAAGGCCCTCCGGGAAGTTGTGTATCGCGATCGCGAAGGCGGTGAAGACCCCCGCCCGCATCAGCGCTTTATCCTCCTTCCTGTCCCTCTTCTTCTTGTCGGTGGAGAACTCCTTGAACTCGTGGGGGTTCTCGACCTCCGGGATGAGCATGTCGATGATGCCGATAAAGAGGATCCCGATGAAGAACGCGACGACGCCCCATGCCTCGCCTATCTCCTCGACGCCGTGGGGGAGGATCTCGACGAACGACACGTAGACCATCACACCTGCGGAGAATCCCAGGGAGAACGAGAGGTAGACTACCTTCGGCTTCCGGATGAAGTATGCGATGGCACTGCCGATCCCTGTCGACAGTCCTGCTATGACGGTGAGTAGAAGTGCTAACGTCACGTTGTCGAGCATGCACCTAGAAGGAAGCCGTGATTAAAAATGATTCTCATTGATGTCAGACGTATCCAAGTGCGATTACTGCACCAAAGATCATAATGACAATACCCACGACCTGATAGAATCGATGGACATGATCTCCCCACATGATCTTCGATCTGGCTACGAACATGCGATAGACGATGAAATCGCTCTTGATGGTGCCAGATATCGTCACGAAGAGGCCAATCAGTATCATCATCATACCCCAGAGATACGACATACTAATGTGAAATCATAGGACAATATGAATCTATCGAATATCTGGGGCCCACTCTATCCCGATGATCGGGAGCGCTCCGGGTAATCCGACAATCCTTATATCCGGTAATGACCTTCCTCGTCCGATGGCAGCTCCCCCGATCGTCGGGATAATAATGATCTTCTCGATCATAAGCGCACTGGGCTTCGGAGGCCTTGCCTGGATAGCGAAGCACATCTGGCGCGATATCCGCCAGACACGGTTGTTCGCCTATCTGGGCGTAATATTCACACTGATCTTCATGGCGCTGGTCCTGAGATATCTCGAATGATCAGAGCCGCTCGATCATCTTGTTCAACCAGGGGGTGAAGTGTCCCCGGTATCGTTCCTGAAGTAAAGGGTCCTTCCAGTCATCGGTAGAGATCTTGCCCCTGCACTGGTCCGAGCCGCAGCTGCAGTCCCATTCGGCAAAACCTTCCTCGTAGATCATCAACCCGTAGTCGACGAGGACCTCCTCGCCGACATTGATGTCCCTCATCGCTACCAGCGTGAACGCATCCTTCATCCACGTGTTCGGGTCGCATGAGTGATTGATACGGAAGATGTCCTCCATTTCGCTGGTCTCGATGCTGAAGACGTCGTCGTCCCACTGCATGGTCGCCTTCCCTTCAGCCTTCGCCCTCTCCGCCCCTTCACGGTCGGTGTAGCAGTCTCCGCTCCAAACCACGATCCGCTCCCCCTCGGATATCCCTGTGAGAGCCCGCATTCCCTTGCCGTGTATCGGGCTGTCGAATATCTCGACCTTCGGGCTCAGCCACTTGTCGGGGAAACCTTCATTCATTTGCTTCACTCGACCTGTCGATCGTCACATCGAAGCTTTTGGCACAGTTCGGGCACTTGGTGCTCGTCGTCTCCTGCGTCTGGGTGTCGATCCACAGGAAGGCACCGAACTCGTATCCGCAATGGGTGCAGGAGACGTCCTGGTTCAATGTATATGCATTCGCCTTGGGATCGTAGGCGAACATCGATTCCCTGACCCTGGCCTTGACCTCGTCCGGGATCCCGAACTCCACGGTGAATTCGGACTTGTGTATCTTCCGCTCGAGCTTCGCGAACGTCTCGCGACAATAGGCATTGTCCGTCAATCGTTCCACGATCCCCTGGCTAGCGAAAAGGGCCTCGCGATCGTCGATGAGGTTCATGTAGGGGATCACCATCAGATTGACGGCGATGTCGCCTTCGTCACGTACTATGTTCAGTTCGGCCCCGATCCTCGTTCCGGACCTCAGGAATTGTCCCCCGGGAAGCATGCCGAAAAGTGTGGTCTTGAGCTTGCTACCAAGGATGTCTATACGGCTGGCGTGGTCGGGGGTCTTCGAATCCCTGTGATTCTCGAAACCGATATTGGAGGTCGTCCGGGACCAGAATTCCAGAAAGGAATCGAGGTCGCAATCCTTCACAACGAACTCTGTATATAGACCGTTCTCCTTGAGAGTGTCCAGAATGATACCTACGAGTCCCCAGTTCCTGTCGCTCTCTAGGAATTTCTTGGTCCCCGTCATGGGGCTGAATCGAGGCTGGCTTATTTCAACGTTGTGGGTTGAAATGAATGCTCCAGATGCTCACTCGCCCTTGAAGTCCGGCTTCCTCTTCTCGAGGAAAGCGGACATCCCCTCGGTCTGATCCTCCGTGGAGAAGCAGAGGGCGAATCCATCGGCCTCGAGCTCGAGTCCTGCCCGGAGATCGATGTCCATACCGCGGTCGATGAGCTCCTTCGCCAGACGGACGGAGACCTGTCCCTTGGTCGCGATGTTCTTCGCGAGTTCCATGGCGGTGTCCATGAGTTCCTCTGGCGGGACGACCTTCTGGACCAGTCCGATCCTGAGAGCCTCGTCAGCGCCGATGATGTCTCCTGTGTATATGAGCATCTTCGCCGCTCCGCGGCCGACCAGTCGAGGCAGTCTCTGTGTCCCACCGAACCCGGGGGGAACGCCCAGACCGACCTCTGGCTGTCCGAACTTCGCCTTCTCGCTGGCTATCCTGATGTCGCAGGACATGGCGATCTCCGTACCTCCGCCGAGCGCGAATCCGTTGACAGCAGCGATGACCGGCTTTGGCCCCTTCTCGATGAGGTCGAAGACGCGCTGCCCCTTCGAAGCGAAGGCCTTCGCCTCCATCGGGCTGAGCTTGGACATCTCGGCGATGTCGGCACCGGCGACGAACGAGCGCCCCGCGCCTGTCAGGACGATGACGTCGACGTTCTCGTCCATGTTCAGGCCGTAGAAGGTGCACTCCAGCTCGCCGAGCACATCGCTGTTCAGCGCGTTGAGAGCCGCCTCCCTGTCGATGGTGACGGTCGCTATCCTTTCCGCTATCTCGGTCTTCACGAACTCTTGTTCAGATCCGCATGTCATTCGATTCACTCCCCGTAATCGTAGAATCCCTTGCCGGACTTGCGTCCGAGGTATCCGGCCGCGACCATGTTCCGCAGGAGCGGGCACGGCCTGTACTTCGAATCACCGAGGCCGTCGTGGAGGACCTCCATGATGGCGAGGACGATGTCGAGCCCGATCAGGTCCGCGAGGGTCAGCGGGCCCATTGGATGGGCCATTCCCAGCTTCATGACGGTATCGATGTCCTCTGGTGTGCCAACTCCCTCCATGAGGCAGTAGATCGCCTCGTTGATCATCGGCATGAGTATCCTGTTCGCGATGAATCCCGGATAGTCGTTCGACATCGCGGTTGTCTTTCCCATCCTCTCCGCGGTCTCGCAGATGACCTGGGTCGTCTCGTCCGACGTCCCGAGTCCGCGGATGACCTCGACTAGCTTCATCATCGGCACCGGGTTCATGAAGTGCATGCCGATGAACTGGTCGGGTCTTCCGGTCGCTACAGCGATGGATGTGATGGATATCGAAGAGGTGTTCGATGCGAATATCGTCTCCGGCGGGCATATGGTGTTCAGCTCGGCGAAGACGTGCTTCTTGATGTCCAGGTTCTCGAGGACCGCCTCGACCACTAACTGACAGTCCGCCATGTCATTCAGGTCGACGGTGCCGTGGACCCGTCCAAGTATTGCGTCCTTCTCCTCTCCTGTGATCTTCTCCTTCTTGACGAGCCTGTCGAGGGACTTGCTAATTGCAGCCATTCCCTTCTCGACGAACTCCTCCTTGATGTCGGCCATGACGACCTCGTAGCCCGACGCCGCAGCGACCTGGGCGATGCCGTTGCCCATAGTTCCGGCGCCGACCACTCCGATCTTGACAATATCATCTGCTTTCATTTTGGGTGTCACCGCTCCGTGATAATGGGCAAGGGTTTAAAGGTTTTTGAGAGACGACGCTGTGATTCACAGGTTCAAACCGGCTGGGTTGGGTTACTTCAGAGCAGTTGGTCGTCGCCGAGGCCGTCGTCCTCGACGGGAGGATTCACCCTCTTGACCACCTTCTTCTTGATCTTCTTGCGCTTGACGACCTTCTTTGGCTTTCGGGTCATCCTGACCTTCCCGGGCGGAGCGGCCCTGGCAGGCGGTCTTGGAGCCGGAGCGGGTTCAGGGGAATCGATCGGTGTGGAGACCTCGTCCACCATGCCCATGATGCTGTCCCAATCGGCTGGCTCATCGTCGATCTCTCCGATGTCGTCAGGGTAAGGTGCGCCTTCGACGTCAGGCTCCTGTCTCTCTAGCGGCGGTTTCGCGGGAGCGTCCATGTCCTCAGGAGGGCCATCATCGGGTCCAGGCTCCTCCTCGGGTGAGGGTTCCTCGTCAGGTTTCGGTCCCCCGTCATCGGCTGTCCCTGCCCATCCCGGCGGGGGCGGGGGCAGGTCGCGTTCGTCCTCCCACGGTGGGAGCCGTTCCGGGTCCTCGGGTACCCGTGAATCAGCAGGAGTCGGCGGTTCGATCGGTATCTTCTGGGCCGTCCTCGACGGCGGTATTGGACCACCCATCGGTCGCATCGGTGCCCTCGGTGGGGTGCCGGGTTTCTCTTCCTCCTTGTCCGCCGGTCTTCCGGCAACAATGAGCAGGATCAATAGGCCGATCAATATTCCCGCGATGATGCCGGCCAGGATGCCGGCCGCGTTCGCGTCGAACTCCATTGCAGGAAGGCCCCATCCGCCATCGTCGTCGTCATCGGTGTAGACGGTCACATCCTTTGCCACATTGAGCTCGATGGGTTGTGCTCCGGTGGTCTGTATGCGAATTACCTGGGCACCACCGGGAATGTCCTCCCAGTAGAAGGTGATATCACGGAATCGGCTCGCACCGATCTCCTGGATCGTGTAGGATTCCCTGACTATGCCGCCTTCAAGGAACCTGACCTCGAGGTCTGTGATCGGACCGGAACCATTGTTCCAGACCCTTACCTCCACGTTGACGTTCTCGCCTTCATCGAGGGATCGTGGATGCCTGTCGAACTTGATGTCGTGCTTGCTTATCCGGATGTTTGCGGCGAGGACTGTCACCTCGAACGATTCTGTCCGCGAAACACCGCCCTCGGAGGAGGAGATTCGGATCTGGAATGTGTGAACATCCTCCCTTGCATCCTCGTCGGCAGTGACGATCATGGTGATGATCTCCTCCTGGTCAGGATCGATCTGGAAGGTCGCCGGGTCACCTCTGTTGGAGAAGCTGACGTCGAGGTCGGAGGAAAGACCGAGGGTCTGCACCCTGAAGATGTCCTCGAAGTTTCCCTCGTTGTGGATCGTTATGGGAACCTCGACCTCGTCCGACTTGTCAAGGCCGGTAGGATCTATCTCGGCGCTGGTTAGGTCGATGTTCATATCGAATTTGGAGGTCATTTCCACTGACAGGGTGATGTTCTGCCATGCCTTGGACAGAAGGTCGGCGGGACCACCGCCCTTGGATTCTATCTGGACCATGTAGGAGTAATCACCCTCCTCTGCATCCACCGGGATGGTCCCGACGTCGAAATCGATGTAGACAGTCTGCGGGTCCCCGACGGGCATGTCCTCGATTACCATTGACGCTCCTGCGATGATCGAGCCGGTCCTCAATCTGACCCATGTTATGTCACCGGGATATTTGTTCGAATCCTCCAGGTCGGGGGTCTCGTATATTCGGATCTCGATGTCGTCCGGATTGTCGCCAATGTTCTCGATCTCGAATGGCAGGGTCCCGTTGTGGTCATCCTCATCGGGGGTTACCTGAACCATGGTCGATGCGAAATCGACCGCGACAGCGTAATCCTGCTCCTCGACCTCGGTGTTGAAATCTATTGTGATCCTTTCGTTCGAGTCTATGCTCGAGACGATCTCGATCCGTTCGGATATCTCCTGGATCTGATTTTCCTGAATAAAGTCCTTGTCGCCCCGGACGATGTAGTCGATCAGTTCGTCCTGTCCTCTCTTGATCGGGACATTGATCGACTTGCCGTATTTCTCCACACCCTGATTGTCGATCCAGACCAGGGTGCCGTATCTCAGGAATTCATTGTCTGTCAGTCTGACCTTTGCCGTGTCCACGGTATTCCCATAGTTCGTTATCTTGAAAGTGTATGTCGTGTTCCCGCCCATTTCAACTGATGAATCGCTATCAAGCCGTTCCTCCTCGAGGTCCGCCTTCCGGTCGATGCCGACGGTGAGAGTGAAGGTCTCCCTCTGGATCTGATCCTCCTGCGACTTGATAGTGACGGGGATCTCATAATCAGCAGCCGGGATACGCCAGAGTTCGTGCTTCGTATCATCGATGTCCATCTCTATCGTAACTGTCAGCCTGACACTATCTTCGATCATTCCGCTTCTATCGAAGCTGTGGCTTATTTCGATGAAACTGTTGTTCGTATTGTAGTTGACACTGTATTTATCTTCGGAGATGCCGGTGTTCCTCACCGTAATTTCGAACTCGACGTCCTCACCCTGTTTCGGGTCTGTGATGGTCTGCTTGAGCTGCGGTGGAAGGTCCAATTCGAATCTGTAGAGATCGATGATGGTCGCATATATCCTTTCATCCGCGCCTGTGAATGGGAATGTCGTCCCGTCGTCAGAGACGAGCATGAACTCGAACATGATCTCGTTGTCATCGGCGGCGTCGAACTCGTCGAGGACCTCATCGCTGTCAGGAGTTATCTGCAGCTTCACGGTGACCTCGGTGTCGTGGCCGAGGTGAACGTTCTGGAGGCTCGATCCCATATCTGCACCTCTCACGAACATATACCAGTCGTTGACAGGATCGACCTGCGCCGTGGAGATGTCAAAGGAGTCGTCGCCATTGCCCCTGTTGATCGCGTTGATCTCGAACTCGGTCATCTCCTCGACCTTAACGTCCTTGGAGTTCTGGTCGATGTTCAGGTCCAGGTCGTAGAACTGCTCGACGGTGAGGCCCATGGTTATCGACTCAACGATCGTGGTGTTCCCGTTCGACAGGACGTCGATGATGAGCTCGTGGTAACCCGCCTCGATATCCTTCGGCTGGCCGGTCCGGCTCATCGTTGTCGTTACATCGACCGTCCCGGTCCTGTTGGGTATCATAGCTCCCGTGTAGCCGGTCGTCGCGAACGATACCTTGCCAGGGAATGGATTGGAGACGACATCGATGGTGTATCTGTCGTCTCTGGTTCCGATGTTCTTGATCCGGAAGTTGAATTCAACATCGTCCGTTCCCTCGTCCGGGTCCGGGTTCCAGTTGATGTTCGTATCCAGAGGCTGGAGTTCGAACTCGATGGAGAATTCCTCGATATTGAAGTTGAGGAAGAATGTCTGTACCACGTCGTCATCAAACCGGGATGTCACCTCGATCTCGATCTGATATGATCCGGAAACGATATCCCTATCGTTGGCCGGAAGGGTTACCGTTACGTCCACTGTTCTGGAACCTCCAGGTTCTATCTGCTGACCCCCGTAGTCGATATCGACGCTCATCTTCTGGGGGCTGGACAATCTGAGTATTGTGTAGGAGTCGGTCCGTGTCCCTTCGTTCTGGATCTCGAACTCCAGTTCAGCGTCATTGACGCTATTAGCGTCGACGTCTATATTGTCCACCGTCTCGATGATATCGAAGTCGTAGACCGCCCTGAACTCGACGGTCAGATTGATATTGTCGACCTTGTCCTCGTCATTGTAGGAATTGCCCTTTACCGTGAACCGGTCGCTTGGTATCGTGTCTGACCCATAGAGGTCGTTGATGGTGTCCCTGTTTGGGACCCTTACGGTCACGTTCACCGATTTTATGACGCTTGCATTCTCGAGGATGATATCGATCTCGTCCACGTTCTTCGTGTCGCCATGGGTGAAGTAGACATATCCGGCGAGTTTACCGGAGGACACATACAGATGTACGGTGTCTTCCCCGTTCCCTTTGTTCTCCACGTTCAACTGGAACGTAAGGTTCCTGTCGAAACGACCGGTCTTGGTGTCGGCCGGGGATTGAAGTTCGATATCGTATACGGTGTTCACGGCAACGGTGAAGTTGAAGTCCTCGTAAAGGTCCGTGTTGCTCTGGGACCTGACCCTCAGTATCATGGTGTATTCCAGCGCTTCTGCGTCTTCTGGTACGCTGACGTCTATGTCGAAGTTCTGGAATGAGCTCTCATTGACGGTCACATGGCTGGGCATACCGAACGACCAGTCGTCCCCGCCCTCGTTCAGGACGATCTGGATGCCATAGGTATCGTCGTCATTCCCGTCATTCTCGATGGTTATCGTGAACGTCGTGTTGCTGCCGGGGTCGACCTCCCTCCGCTCATGTCCGGAGATCGTGAAATCGTATTGATATCCGACATCGACTCTCAGGGAGACCGTGTCTGTCTTATCAAATGCGTTCTCGGACTCCCCCGTTACGTTGATATAATGGATACCGGGGGTCACGAGCTCCCCACCGATCTTCTCGGGGACGGCCACGGTCAGATATACGATCATGACCTCGTTCGTTAACATCGGTCCGAGGGTGGTCAGCCGTGTCCTGTTGGGATCGTCCACCGGACGATCGTAGATGTCAGTGGAGTTACCTTCGAATGACCAGCCTGCCATCTCGTCATCGAGGTCGAACGTGTAACTGTCGGTCCCCGTACCGGTGTTCCTAATGCGCAAATTGAACGTGACCAATGAGCCTGGATCGGCAGGGATCGATGTCGTAAAGGCATCTATCTCGATGTCATACGTGTCCTCGACCTCGACGGTCAGGTTCAGTATCTCGTGTCTCCTGTCATGACTGACGTTCAATTCGAGGAAGTAGTCCCCGGGGTCCTCATCGTTCGGGATCTCCGTCCAGATGTATATGAAGGCCTGTTCTTCCGGTTCGAGCATCAATGACGACATTGGCTGACCGCCCTCGTCAGGCATCGTTCTCGCGGTCCCCCAGTTCTCGACATCTCCCTGGAGATCGATGAGATACGTGTCGTTGGCGTTGCCCTCGTTCGTCACCCTCACGACGAAATCGAACGATTCCCCCGCCTCGCCGGACTGGGTGGAGCTGGCCGTGAACAGGCTGACATCGTGATACTGGTCGACAATGACGGGGATGATGTCCGTCTCGATGACCATGTCTGCACCGTCCGACCCGAATTCGACGTCAATGTAATATGATCCTTCTGCTGCATCGTCCATGTCATTTGGCACATTTGCCCTGATGCCTATGACAGTGCTCTCGTCCGCATCGAGTTCGACAGACGAATCGTTCACATCCACGAAGTCGATGTACCAGTTGGTCGGAATGCTGTCGAATGTGGTGTTGAACCGGTCCGTGGTCGACCCTTTGTTAGTTATCGTCACGTTGGATATCGCCGCTTCTCCAGGGAAGACCGTCCTAGGATTGATCTGCTGGACCTCGAGTTCGTAGTGTGGCAGGATCGTGGTGTTGAACAAGATTATGTCAGTCACGGATGGATCGTTCAGACATGTGACGCGAAGCCCGAGGACGACATAGCCATCGTTCTGGACGGTGGGCGGGATGTCGTTCCAATCGGGGAGCGTGACGTTGAGATAGGCCGACTGCTGGTCGGATGCGTTGAGGAAGAATGACGTTGGAGAGTTAGAACCCCATTCCCTCTGAGCGCCTGTCTTGTTGAGCCAGAAGAGGCTCGATCCCGAGCCGATGTTCGTGATGTCCATGCTGTATGACACGGAATTGCCCGGTTTTGCGGACTTCGATGTGTCGCTGCTGGCGACGAAGATCTCGTAGATCGGGTCTATCACGAGGGTGAATGTGATCGTCTTCGATATGTCGTCGTCGGTGTTGAACGGCGTCCCGTTGTCTGATGTAGCTTTCAATCTCACCCAGTATGAGCCGACATCAATGTCCTCCTTCTCGGGGATGTCGATCTCGAGTGTGCTCCACGCGCTATCGGACGAGTTGAGCGTGTGGGTCGTGTTCCTGAGGATGATGGTCGCCTGGATGGGAAGCGTGTCATTGACCTTCTCCATGACGAAGGTGTCCTGACCGGTGCCCCTGTTCTCGATCTTCACGTAGTACTCCACGGTGTTCTCTGGTTCCGAGCTCTGCTGCAGCGTGGGAGATGTCAGGGAGAGGTCGTAGACCTGATCGATGATGACGACGGCCGACTGCGTGTCATCGTAGACACTTGCCCCCGGCCCAGTGGTTGCGTTGAGGTCAACACTGTATGTCCCCTTGGACGTAGAGGCGTGAGATGTCACCGTCAGTGTCAAATTCGCGCTGGAGTAGGGGGCTATCGTGGGGCTGTCCGATGGACTGAACTCATAGGTCCACCCGAGGATCGGGTTCATCACCTCGATCTGGATCTCGTCCTCGCCGGTCCCCTCGTTGTGAAGCTCTATCGAGAATTGGACCTCAGTATCGGGGAATGCGTGGATCGAATCGTCGCCGATGAAGGTTATCCTTGTGTCGAAGGTCTGGTTCAGATCGAAGAATGCTGTCACGCTGTCCGTAACGATTGATGTTGCTGCTGGATAGGTCTCGACGGTCACGTTGTATGTGGTGTCTGAGTCGGCCTCGTCCGAGGCCACGACCTGGACCTGTGAGATGCCGGTCGAACCCCTCGAGAGCACAATGTTCGATGGATTGGCGTTCCAGAACGACCAGTCGGTCGGCAGGTAGGCTGCGAACTCCGCCCTGGTCTCCACATTGCCGATGTTCTCGACCTCTAGATCGAAGTAGATGTCGCCGTCGGGATCGAGCTCTGAGATGCTGGTGTTCAATGCAAACGAGTTGATCTGCAAGTCGTGGACCTCCTGGACAGAGACGATGAAATTGACCGAGGATGTCGCTGTGCCGCTCGTCGCAACCACCCTCCATGTGTAATCGTCCGCATCCTCCATGAGCGGCACCCTGACCGTCAACTGGACCGAGCCCTCCTCGTCAGGGTCGAGGTTGATGCTCGTTGGATTGAGGGTCACCGGTGACCATCCTGTTGCATCGATGTCCGTCTTGTTCAATGAGATATCGGTACGTCGGTTGCCGAGGTTGGTCACGGTCATGTTGAACAGTAGCGTGTCGGAGCCAGTCTCGACGTGCGCGTCCTTGCTCCATGCGCCCACTCCGACGAGTGATACGTCATAGCGCTGGGCGACCGAGACCGAGAGAGGCAGTTGGAGCGAGGTCACGGACGCATTCCCCGTTGAGGTGGCGTTCACGTAGATGTTCTTCGGTCCATAGGATTCGTTGAGCGGAATGAAGACCCTGATCGTCACCGTATCGTTGCTGAAACCGTCAACGGTCAGTGTGGCGGAAGGGACCCACTGGGCCTCCCAGCCCTCGGGCAGCGTCGAGTTCATGACGAAGGTGTCCTCGCCGTTCCCGTCGTTGTTGACGGTGACATCCGTCTGCGCCCATTCGCCCGGAAGGGTCGAACCGGACGGGGACGAACCTGAGACCCATACGTCGAACTCCTGGATGACCGATGTCGTCAGGATGATCGAACTGTTGGAACCCTTCCCAGCCTCCGGTACCGCATAGACCCAGAGGATCTTGTCGGAGAACGCGGACGCGTTGGAGGGGGGCTTCACCTTGACGGAGATATTGACGTCGCCGGCGGGCAACAGGGTTCCACTGAGAGGTACGATGGAAACGGTCCAGGGTGATATCGACGATGTCTCGATGTCGAAGTCCACGACGTCGTTCCCGTTGTTCACGAGCTCGAGGGAGTACTCGGCCCACTCGTCTGGTGCAGTGCTGAGGGTAGCATCCTCGACCGTGAGGTTGTATGAATACACGGGATCCACGGTTACGTTGAACTGTGCATGGTCAGAACCCGCGCTGATGTTAGCGTAGAGGGTCGGATGATATACGCCGGTCTCCGCGTCGGAGTCGATGTCGTAGAAAACCCAGATCCCTGAGGAGCCAAGTGCCCCGATCGAAAGGTATGGTGCACCTGTGGCGCTTAGCCCAGCCGGAGTGATGTAGCTGAGCGTGAAGTTCTCGGTCCTGTTGTTCCGGTTCTCTATCGTGTACAGGAACGAGACCTGGTCACCGGGGTCTCCAGACCCGTTGCCCGTCCCCTGCACATCGATGACCGGGGTTCGCAGTTGGACCATGGTCTCGACCTGGATGAACATGTCAGTTCCGTTGGTCGACTCCACCGTCACCGTCGTGGTGAGGGAGTCACCCGGTTCGGCCCCTGCCGGAGCCGTCACGTTGAGCGTTGTCATCAACAGCGTCGACGTATTGACGCCCATCCAGGTGCTCGAACCGTCGAGGACGTTGGTCCAGGCGTTCGCACCAGCGGACAGGTTGGCATATATGTCAGTAGCCCCGCTCGTCCTGTTGGTCTGGATCACGATGTTGTAGTTCACGTAGCTTCCCGGCGTTATGTACGATCCGGAGGGCGTAGGGGTGACGTCGTCGATGTTCACCTGGGCCGATGACGTTCCCGCAATCATGATCGCGAACGCTCCTACCAGAACGAACGCGATAACAAGACTCAATACCCTGCGGTCAATGGATCGCTTCGATACATTATACTGCATCTTCTCACTCCTTAGCTTCGTGCAGCGGAGCCTCACATGATGTCCCGCCACCTATACGGACCCTTGAAGGATGGACGGTCCCCCAACACGGTCCCGACAATGCTTTATATAGAGTATATAAAAAGGTTATTGTATCCTTGTAATGGACGCTTATTCACATTATTTGAATTTATTCGAGCGAACATACCAATTTGGACGTAGCTCACGCTGGACCATCGACATCAATCGAAAACTGATGTGACGCATACGCAAGTTCCTAATGTCGCCTTGGGCCGCAACTGCGGTTCGGACTGTTAGTGGTCCTGGGCTGAACATCTCGGCGAACCTCGATGCTTACACCCGGACTCTATCAAACCCGTCTTGTACGGGTGTCCTCAGATGGTGCCTCGTCTCTAGGAGGGTTTCGAGCTTAGATGCTTTCAGCCCTTATCCCCTGCGGTGTGGCTACCCAGCATTGCCCTGTCGGACAACTGGTAGACTAGTGACCACGAGCCCTTGTTCCTCTCGTACTAAAGGGCCCTTCCCGTCAGGCACCGAACGAGTCCAGCGGATAGCAACCGACCTGTCTCACGACGGTCTAAACCCATCTCACGATCCCTTTTAATGGGCGAACAACCCCACCCTTGGCAGCTGCTGCACCACCAGGATAGGAAGAGACGAC
>JANQNK010000005.1 GCA_028279595.1 Thermoplasmatota archaeon | reverse complement strand
CGTCATCGCGCTCCTCGAAGTCGGCTAGCAGGGAGATGTCCTCGGTCTTGAAGGCATTGATGGCATCCTCTATCATTGCAATGGCATCGTCGGCCATCCGGGGTATGTCGATAAGCTTGGCGATGTGTTCCATCTCCGAAATGTCGATGGAAATCTTCGCGATGTCCTTTCCGTAGCGACCGATTCTGTTGAGGTAGGTGATCAGCTTCAGTATGCATCCGATGGTCCGCATGTCCCCGGCGACTGGTGAGTAGAGGGCAATCAACCTGAGTGCATCGGTCTCGATCTGAGTGTCCATCTCCGCCAGCTTTCCCTTTCTTGCCAGAACGCTTCCGGCGGTGTCACGGTCTCGATTCTTCAACGCTTCGACCGATCCTCTGAGCATGTCGATGGACAGGTCCGCCATCTCCATTACGTCGGTCTTGAGCTGCTCGAGCTCTTCAACGAACTTCTCGGTCATACTATCACCTATCCGAATCTACCGGTAATATAACGTTCGGTCAGCTGCTTCCTTGGGTTCTCGAATATCTGCTCGGTGCGACCGAACTCGACGAGTCGTCCGAGGTACATGAATCCCGTGTAATCGCTGACCCGCGCAGCCTGCTGCATGTTGTGGGTCACAATGACGACAGTGTACTTCTTCTTCAGCTCGGTTATGAGGTCCTCGATCTTTGCGGTGGCGATCGGATCGAGGGCGGAGCATGGCTCGTCCATGAGAATGACCTCCGGATCGACGGCCAGTGCACGGGCGATGCAGAGTCTCTGTTGTTGCCCTCCAGAAAGGCTCATGGCGTGCTCGTCAAGCCTGTCCTTCACCTCGTCCCAGAGAGCGGCGTCCTTGAGCTTGGTCTCGACGATCTCGTTCAATTCGTCCTTTGCCCGGGTGCCGTGGATCTTCGGACCGAAGGCGATGTTCTTCCAGATCGATTTCGGGAAGGGATTCGGTTTCTGGAAGACCATTCCAACCTTGTGACGGAGGGCGACGGGATCTACCTTCTTCGACAGAATGTCGATGTCCTTCCAGATGATCTCCCCCGTGGTCTTGCAACCCACTATCTCATCGTTCATGCGGTTGATGCACCTCAGCAGGGTGCTCTTCCCGCAGCCGCTAGGACCAATGAACGCCGTCACCTTGTTCTTGTAGAGGGGCAGGCTCACCTTCTTGATCGCCTGGACGTCCCCATAGAATACGTCAACATCCTTGATCTTGATGGCGACCTTGTTCGGCATCCTGACCCCGTTTCCAGCACCATTCCCCTTGATCATTGGTACCTCGGCCATTACTTGCTGGGCGTCACTTTCTACACTCATTACCATTTCCTCCTTGATTGTGCGCGATGACGTATGATGATCGCTATGGAGTTCATTATGAACAGGATGAGCAGGAGCACAAGTATCGTGCTGGCTGCAAGGTCGTGGAACTCCGCCTTCTCGTGGCGTGTCCAGTAGAAGATCGTGAGGGGTAGGGCCAGGAATGGATCATGGATCGAGCTCGGTGGTACCTTCGCGAAGGTGAACCCTATGAACAGTATCGGGGCCGTCTCCCCGATTGCCCTGGAAAGGGCGAGTATGGATCCCGTCATGATCCCGGGCAAGGCATTTGGTAATACATGATGGCGGACCGTCTTCCAACGTGATGCACCAAGTCCGCGGGCAGCCTCACGGAATCCCATTGGGACCGATTTCAATGCCTCCTCAGTTGACACAATGATGATAGGCAGAGCCATGATGGAAAGGGTAAGGGCCCCAGATAACAGGCTCATTTTTAGATCGAAGTATCGTACGAACATGAAGTAACCAACTAGACCGAACACGATGGACGGCACTCCAGCGAGGTTCTGGATGATGCGTCTTAGGAACCTCGTGTAGAGGCTGTCTGGCGCGATCTCGGTAAGGTAAATGGCAGCCCCAACACCGACAGGAACCGAGATCAACATGGTAAGTGTCATAAGGTAGAGGGATCCCAGAATGACCGGGTAGATGCCGGCCTTGTGGGGCCATCTGCTGGGGAAGTACCCTAAGAACTGATTGTCGATTCCGCCGAGACCTTGTTCGAGTAGGGTGTACACTAGGTATGCCAGGAACAAGACTGCGATGACCAAGGATGTTCCGGTAACCCCCATCCCGATCCAACTCTTGATGTACCTCTTCCTAAGGGTCAGCTCCCGTTTCCTGGGACGTATGCGGTTTTTAACATTGAACCATCCCTCTGCCATCCTGGTCCGTACGGGTTCGGTGGTTTTGGCTATACGTGATATCAGTGGATCGAGCGATATCCTCCTCTTCTTCATCGATTTGCCCTTGTTGATCCTGGTGCCAATCATCCCGGCAATCAGGTTAACAATGAACGTTATGATGAACAGGAGGAGGCCGACGGCATAAGCCGCATCGACACCGACCCCTGGTGGAATGTCACCGGTGGCTACCTGTGCAATGTAGGCGGTCATCGTCTGGACACCCTCGAAGGGATTCCAGTGGTACTTTGCGATGCTACCAGCAGCCAGAGCCACAACCATCGTCTCTCCGAGCGCCCTTCCGAGCCCAAGAAGGAGTGATGCGATGATCCCGCTCGATGCGCTAGGGATGACAACGCGGGTTGCGGTCTCCCAACGGGTCGCTCCCATGGCATAGGATGCCTCCCTGAGCTCCATCGGGACAGCCTTCATCGCATCGTCCGAGATGCTGACGACTATAGGCAATATCATTATGGCTAGCACTACTATGGCACTGATGGCGTTGAAATATTCAGCACCGAAGTGCTCCTGGAATATTGGACTGATGACCAGGAGCGCGAAGAACCCGTACACGATGGAGGGAATGCCCGCCAGGACCTCGATGATCGGTTTCAAAATGCTTCTGGTTCGACTCCCCGCGAACTCGGACAGATAGACAGCGGCACCGATCCCCAGTGGGGCTCCGATGAGGAGCGCACCACCGGCGATCATCGTGGTGCCCGCAAGGAGCGGGAGAACGCCGAACTTCGGCCTCCCCCCGCTGGGGGCCCATTTGTCCCCCGTAAGGAACTCGAATACGCCGACCTCCCCCGAGGAGAAGAAATCGATGGAACCGTCCGCGAGCGTATAGATTATCGCCGCGCTTATGGCGACCGCTATGCTCGCTGCGATGAACAGTAGGAGGAGGATCAGGGTCTCCCCTGGTCTGAACCTCTTCCTGAACGGATTTCCATCTCTCGAGGGGAACCGCATCCCCCGGGGTGGCCATTGCATCGAGTATCCCGTTTCATATTCTAGTCTTTAGTCGACTATTCGGGCTTGGGCTGTTGTCTAGGCTTCGAGTGCCGCCCTCTGGCTGGTCACGAGTGCCGGATCGACCAGTTCGAGCTTCACATAACCGACCTCTGGAACCAGAGCCTGTCCCTCGTCGCTCAATACGTACTGCATGTACTTCTTGATCACGCCGGTCGGGACCCCGTCGGTGTATATGTGGAGCGGACGCGCCATCGGGTAGTCAGCGACGTTCTCCATGGCCGGAGCAACGTAGTCGTCGTCACCGCTCGCGATCGAGACCGCCTTAACCTTCGCCGTGTTCTCCTTGTAGTAGGAGTAACCGAAGAACCCGATGGAGTATTCGTTGTTCTTTATGGCTGTCAGGATGACGTTGTCGTCCGCGCTGCCCTGGTACTCGTCTGCCGTGTCGAGCCTGGTGTCCGTCTCCTGGGTATCATCGCCCCAGTCGGGGATGATCTCCTCGAAGAAGTAGTCGTACGTTCCGCTGGCTGCGTCGGGAGCGTAAATCTCGATCTTCTCGTGCGGGGCCGTTCCGTTAAGGCCTGGGACCTGGTCCCAGTAGGTGGCCTTCGCGATGCGCGAGCTGCCCGCTGTGAATATCGAATATAGCTGGGTGTAGTTCAGCTCGCCCGCCCAGGTGTTCCCGTTGTTCACGACGACCGTGAGGACATCGTAGGCAACTATCCACTTGTAGGGCCAAACGCCTGTCGGAGCCGCCTTCTTCGCGGTACCGTCAGCGTTCACGTCGCTCGCGGACCCACCGACCTTCTCGTAGTCGCTTCCCTTCATCAGCCTGCTGGCGTCGCCGAGGTCTGCCTCCTCGTTCAGGAGGGAGTTGATGCCGTGGCTCGAGCCCCCGCCGGAAACGAATATGTCTGCGTCATCGAACTCCTCGGCCCATGCGATGGCCAATGGGAGGACTGTGCTGGATCCTGTTTGGATCAACTTCGGTTTGTCATCCCCGCTCTCTGTGCAACCGGTCATCGACATAGCGATCAGGACCACGACACCGAGCACGGCAGTCGCCTTCATAGTTGTAGTTTTCAATTTGCGTCACCTCTGGTGGTGTTCACGGCCATGCAAGTCCGCTAGTGAATATATAGTTAACCAGTAGAGAATATATCATATTCTTTTAACAATATAGGCCTCTATATTTCTATGGATTAGGTATAGAAATCCTTATTAGGGAAACTATATACTTATGTTTCGGTGAGATCATGGAGATCCGCAAGGTACAGATGACGGGGGGCTCATCGTATGTCGTCACGCTTCCGAAGGAGTGGATTGTAAGTAACGGGATCAAGAAGAACGATCCAGTCGGAATGATCCCTCATCCTGATGGATCCCTGATAGTCACGTCGAACACGGAAGGGGAGAAGACACACTCGTCGAAGACCATCGACCTGTCCATCATCGACAATCCGAGCTATCTCCTTCGCATCCTACTCGGATCATACATTCAGGGATATTCTGTGATAGAGGTCAGAGGGCATCCACCGATAGAACCTTCGCTCCGGGATACTGTCACCGATTTCACTAAGCTTACCATTGGTCCAGAGATAATCGAGGAGGACGACCGGTCGATACGGATCAAGGACCTCCTGGACCCGACGGAGATGCCCTTCGAGAACACGATAAAGCGCCTTTTCATCCTCATACGCGCCATGCACAATGACGGGATCGGTGCACTGAAGTCAGGGGACCCATCCGACATCGCGGAGATCATCCAGAGGGACGATGACGTGGACCGCCTTCACTGGCTGGTCGCCCGTCAATCGAACATTGCCATGTTGGATACGCAGCTCGCTCGCCGCATGGGGATCAAGGCAGTGGATGCGATCTATTTCTTCCTGATCAGCCGATACATGGAGAGGATCGGCGATCACGCAGTTGCGATCGCAGGGAATGCCGACGTTCTCATCAAGGGTTCTATCAGACCAGCCGCGCTGAAGAACATCGAGGAGGCCAGTGATTTCGCTATGGACCTCTTCACGGAGTCGATCAACGCATGGTCGAAGAAGGACGTCAGGGCCGCGAACATGGTCCTGGACAAGCTCAAGAAGCTCAGACCGCTCTGCGAGAAGATCAACAGGAACGCCATGAAGATGGAGGGGGAGTTCTCCATCGCTGAAAGTTACATCGCCGAGAGCATCCGTCGTACAGGTGAATACTCGGGTGATATTGCGGAACTCACCATCAATTACCTGATAAGAGAGCGTGAGTGAAGCCACCGGAGGGACCCGCAGGATTAAGACCTCAGTGTACTCCTATTCTAACCGACGGGCCAGATGGCCCGAAGGGTCATCGGGATTCGTTCAGGTGAGCCTTCGGCTCACCCTCGCTCGAGAATAATCAGTCAGATGTTCAATTCTTATTCTCGAGCAACCCTGTTTGGGAGCGGGTTCTGAGCCAATGGTGGCTTCGCTATGTTATCAAACTCATAGAACCGCGAAGCCACCGGAGGGATTCGAACCCTCGACCTGCCGCTTACGAGGCGGCCGCTCCAGCCAACTGAGCTACGGTGGCATATACGCCGTCAGAGGCACTGCTCCCCTATAAATTCCTGGTATATGTAGTTCCCGGCCTTCTCGGTCAGTGGTATCGGCCTTCTTCGTACCACTGCTTTGCGGTCCGGAGCGCCTTGTCGACCTCAAGCTGCTTGCCGCCGAGCATCGTGATGCATGCGCCTCCGCCCGTGCTGACGTGGTCGACCTCGCCCTTGAGGCCCATCCTCGTCAGGACGGCGCTCGTCTCGCCGCCGCCCGCGACCGTGAAGCCCTTGGAGCGTGACAGGGCGAGGAACAGTTCCTCGGTGCCGAAGGCGAACTCCGGCAGTTCGAAGACCCCGGAGGGGCCGTTGACTATGACGGACCCTGCACCCTCTATCTCGTTGGCGTAATGGACGACGGTGTCGAGACCGATGTCGTGGATCGGCTTCTCGGATGGCAGGCGCTCGACCGTCAGGCCCCGCCTTGTCCCGTCGACGTTCAGGGCGACATCCGTCGGCACCTCGATCCTGTCCTTGTACTTCTCGAGGAGCGATCTGCCCTTCTCGAGGATCTCGTCGGACTTCGAGATGTGCTTCTTGATGAATGTCTCGGATGGTTTTCCAAGGGATACGCCCTTGGCCAAGAGCATGATGTTCCCGACGACGCCCGTCGTCAGCACCTTGTCGACGATGTCGTTGCCGAGCATGTTCTCCATGATCCTGATTGAATCGTCCGCCTTAGCGCCTCCGAGGAGGGCGATGGACGGTTTCTGGGAAGTAGAGAGCACCTTCCCGAGGACGGTGAGCTCGCGCTCCATGAGCATTCCGGCCGCTGAGGGCAGGTGGGGTATGAAGCCGACAGTGCTCGGCTGCGCCCTGTGGGCCGCGGCGAATGCGTCGTTGACGAATATGTCGAAATGCGGAGCCAGTTTCCTGATATAACGGCATTTAGAGAGGGTTTCCGCGTCGCCCTTCAGGGATATCTCCTCTGAATAGAACCTGACGTTCTCGAGGAGCATGATCTCGCCGGATTCGAGTTCATCTATCCGTCTTAGCGCATTGTTGCTGAAGAGCGTGTCCTCGAAATGGACGGGCATGTCCATGTGCCGCCTGAGACGCCGGGCGTGCGGCTGGAGCGTGGTAAAATCGTTCTTTCCCGGGCGCGACTGGTGCGCCATGACGACCACCGCTGCGTCCTTGAGTGCCCTCAGTGTCTCGATGTGCGAGATTATCCTGGTGTCGTCCATCAGGTCCCGCCTCTCCGGGTCGATCGGAGAGTTGAAATCCACCCTTACGAGTACCTTGCTCCCATCCAGGTCTAGGTCGTCGAGCGTTAGGAATGGGTGGGTCATGCATGCGCATCGCATCTCCGGTAGTTATCACTTTCGACGACGGCTCGGAACCGCTCTCAAAAGAAAGGTCCCGGGACGCGATGCCGACGGACCGGGTCGCCGGCGAGCGCATTCCTCATAGGACTTGGATATGCATCGGAATACGGCAGGGCTCAACGCCTCTACCGTGCGCATGAATCGTTGTTGTGGGTCGAATAGAACTGTTTAAATAACAGCCAGACAATAAGTGCTGATGGCCTTTGAGATAGCTCTCCTGGTGATCATAGTGGGGATCATCCTGTTGTTCGTCGAGATATCGACGCCGGGATTCTTCTTCGGCATTCCGGCGACGGTCCTTATCATACTGGGGATCTTCCTCGTGTTCGTACCGGACCCGCTGATCGCGATCATAGTGGCGACGATGTTCGTCATTCCCATCACGATCGGTTCGATATTCCTGTACAAGAAGCTCTCTCCGGAACGGCCTCCCATCCCGCTCGGACGGTGGTCGATCGTCGGCAAGACCGGTATCGTCACCAAGGATATCGTCCCCGATTCGATGTCGGGGAAGGTCAAGATCCACAGCGAGATATGGAGCGCCAAGGCGGAGGAGAGGATACCCGCGGGGGCGCGCATCAAGGTGGTGGCGAGCGAGGGGGTCCATGTCACCGTCGAGAGGCTCGGCGAGACCGGGCGAAAAGAGAAGTGAAACAGAGGAGGAATGGCATTGGCAGATGTGGTAACCATAGGAATCTGTCTGCTCGCGGTAATACTGCTCATGGTGGTTCTACTGCTCGCGAAGGGCGTAGTGATCATCAAGCCGTGGGAGACGGGATTGCTCATCAGACTTGGAACGTACAGAAGGGCGCTGAGACCGGGATTTCATGTTATTATGCCGTTCATATCGCACGTGATACGCGTGGATATGCGCGAGCAGATGTACGACGTCCCGAGGCAGGAGGTCATAACCAAGGACAACTCCCCGACCAACGTCGACGCCGTCATCTACCTGAAGGCCGTCGACCCCGAGAAGGCGATATTCAATGTCCAGAATTACGTCACGGCCACTGTCGCGCTGGCGCAGACGAGCCTGAGGTCCATCATCGGCCTCATGGAACTCGACGACCTGCTCTTCAACAGAGAGAAGATCAACATCGAGCTGAGGGACATCATCGACGAGGCGACCGACCCGTGGGGTGTCCAGGTCACGAAGGTGGAGATCCGCGAGCTCGATCCTGTTGGCTCCGTCAAGGAGGCGATGGAGGAGCAGACCGCCTCGGAGAGGAAGCGCCGTGCCGCGATCCTGATCGCCGACGGCGAGAAGCGCTCCGCGATCCTGGTGGCCGAGGGCGACAAGAGGTCCAACATCCTGACCGCAGAGGGCGAACGTCAGGCCCAGGTCCTGAGGGCCGAGGGTGAGAGGCTCGCGCGGATCCTGCGCGCCCAGGGTGAGGCCCAGCGTTTGAGGATACTTTCGCTCGGTTCGACACCGCTTGACCAGAAATCGCTTACCGTGCTATCGCTTGACACGCTCGCGAAGGTCGCGAACGGAAAGTCGACGAAGATCATATTCCCGTTCGAGATCTCCAAGATGGTCGAGGGCGTTTCCGAATATCTGGGAGCCTCGCAGAAGACGGGCGAACACACCGTCCACGAGCTCAGGGACCTCGAGGCGGAGATAGGTACATCGGAGGACATCCTCGGTACCATCCCGAAGCCTGGAGAGATCCAGGCACAGCTCGAGATACTGGGCAAGGAGATGGCCGAGGAGAACGCGGAGATCGATTCCATAGTCCAGGCGGGAAAAGGTGATGATGTCTCAACGCCGTCGGAAGGCCTGCCGGACGATGTGATGAAGGTCCTACACAAGAAGGTCAAGAAGGCCTGAAGGACCGTCCGCCCGGTCTACGACTGAACGATATGCTGGTAGAGATATCTCTGTCCATTTCCCTGCCTAGGTCTCGGGCAGAAGTACGTATCCGATCTGCGCGGCAAAGCCGCCGCGCTCCTGGCCGGGTACCTCGTTCAGCGTGTACGTGATGTAGAACACGTCGTTCGGTTCGGAATCGGACGATGATTGGATGGCGATGTTATCCTCTGATGAGATGTTCCCGTCTACATCGTCGTCCCTGTACGTCACATCCCCGCTGTCGGCCAGGGACCCGTTCGCATATGTCGATCCTTCCCGCACGAGGTACCAGTTCGCCTCCTCGATGGGAATGTTCCTTGTGACATTGCGAAGCCATATCTCGAAATCGAGCAGGATCCCATCCCTCCTCTGGGCCTCGAGATCGGCCTGCGGAGTGGGCCACCGCACCATCACGACGATCCTGTCGGTGTCGGTCAGTATGTCCTCAGCGCTCTCTCCCTCGCCGTCGGCGACCGTCAGGGTGACGTTGTGGTCTCCCCACTGGTCGAATGTCCAGTCCACCGAAGCGCCCTCGGCCTCGGCGTCATTGTTCATTATGCTGTCATTGTTGAGATCGACGGTGTCGTTGAAGTCCCAGTAGAAGAAGAGATCGTCATTGTCGGGATCGGAGGAGCCGTTGGCGTCGAACCGGACCGTCACCTCGCCGTCCTCCTCGTCGAGGAAGACCATGCCGACGTCCTCGGCCCTGGCGTAGGGCCGCCTGTTGTCGGATTCGGTTATCGTCAGGTCAACTGTCGTCTTGGAGTTCTTGGACCCGTCGTTGACCACGAGGGTGACAGTATAGGAACCTGGCTCCTGGTACCTGTGGTACACCTGTGTGTTCTTGGTGGGCCATGTGGCGCCGTCCCCGAAGGACCAGTGGTAGGACAGGGGATCCCCGTCGGGGTCCGACGAGTCATCGGAGTAGAACCTGATGAGCTTGCCCGCCTGCTGGACGCCCTCGTACCTGATAACGGCCTTGGGTGCCTTGTTCCCCCCGCTGTCGTCCTCCATGCTGACCATGAAGTACGCACCCACGAGGACAACTATCACGATGATCGGAATGACGGCTGCCTTCATGGCTCAGAATTCGGTCACGAGGTATTAAATGATTTCGTATAGGGGTCTGGACGAACGGGTCACTCCTCTGCCATCTCCCTCTTGGCACGCCGCCTGTACTTGCCGAACCGGTCCTCCGGAGAGTATCTGGGAGGAATGAGCGGGTCGACCGAGGAGCCGCACTCGGGGCAGGCCTCCTGGAGCGTGTACCGGCCGCATGAACAACGTCTCATGAGGCTCTTCATCGATGGATCACCCCTTCCTTGTGAAGCTCGCCTCGCCTTCCTTGGAGAGGATGAGGTCGATGCCGACGTCGGAGGCCTTCTTGATCGCCTCCTCGGCGGTCTTATAGTCGGGTGCCTTTACCTGTACCCTGTAGCGCGGTGCGCCGATGTAGGATACGTGGACCTCGAGCTCGTCGTCGTCGATCGCGTTCTCGACGGCCTTGAGGGCATCGCGGATCACCTCGACGCCGTCGGGATCGATGATGTTCATCGAAAGGACCCCGTCGATGGTCACCGAAGGAGGGGAGATGTTCTCCTGGGCGATCTGGACGAAGACATCGACCCAGTCCCCCTTGTGGGTCCTCGGGAACTCGTCCGGCTCGGCCGAGGCCTCCATGAATGCGTTGTAAAGGGCGCCGAACTCCTTGACCAGTTCGGTCCCGTAGGCCTCGAGCGCGACCTCGTACTCGGAATCGGTGCGGTCAGCAACGAGCTTGAGAAGGTTCTCGGCCTTGAACTCGTTCTTCCACTCCTGGATCTTGAGGCGCTTCTGATGATCGTTGACCGATTTGAGAGAGAGGTCGATGTGGCCCATCTCGGGTTTGACCTTGGTCACCTTGCAGACGACCTTCTGGCCTTCCCATACGTGGTCCCTGATGTACTTGATCCAACCGGAACTGACATCCGCGATGTGAACGAAACCCTCCTTGTCGAGGTATTCGTCGAGGGTGACGAAGGCGCCGTAGTCCTTGACGTTCTTCACCGTTCCGACGACGAACTCTCCCTCTTCGGGGTATTCGTTCACCTTCACCATGTCACTGTTCCTCCTCGACGGTCTCGGCGGTCAGCGCCGCCTTGCCGCCCGTGGGCCTTGCGAGGGGGGATCCGCACACGAGGCAGTTGACCTCGGTGGCGGGCCTCGAGAAGATCCGCTGATCGTTTCCGCAATCCGGGCATTTGACCATTATGAACTCGCCAGTCATGATCACTCCTCCAGTTCGAACTTCTTCGCCCTCTGGCTGGCTGGCTGATGGGCCTTCTTGCAGGTGTCGCATCTGTACCTGATGTGGATACGCTTGGTGGGCTTCTCACGGCCCTCCGGCTTGGGTCTCGGGAAACCCCTGTACCCTGCAGTGACACGTCTGAACTGGCGCTGCCCCCACTTGAGCTCGCTGGCCTTCCTCTTCTTGACCCGCTCCACCTCGTGGGGTGTGTGCCTCTTGCACGACGGACAGTACCGTTTGATCTTCCTGGGCATCTTCATACTCATTCCCCGACTTGCGCTTCATTCGAAAGGGGGTTTCGTATAAATATGTAACTGTGAACAGCACCACTCAAATCCTGGGCCAATGATACGCGTCGTCGACCGACTGGCCCGTCGACGAGCGCGTCGTCGGAGGTCGAAGGAAACCAATAAATCGGAAAACGTCGATGACAATCGGATGAGGGTACTGATCCATTCGTGCTGCGCTCCATGCCTGACCTACCCGCGGGAGACCCTGGAGGGAGAGGGCCATGACGTGGAGGCGCTCTGGTATAATCCCAACATACATCCTTACAAGGAGTACCAGAAGAGGATGCACGAGGTCCAGCGTTACTCGGGGTTGAGAAGTATCAATGTACACTATATCGACGAGTACCCCCTCGCGGAATGGCTCGAGGACATCCAGTCCAGCGTTGCGGATGGCAAGGAGAGATGCGTCCGCTGTTACGAACTACGTCTTGGAAGGACGGCAGCGTTCGCCGAGGCGAACGGCTTCGACGCCTTCACCACGACACTGCTGGTCTCGAAACACCAGGACCATGAGGCCGTGAGACGGGCCGGTGCTGAGGCAGGGGAACGGCACGGGGTCGAGTTCCTGTACCGTGACTTCAGGGACGGCTGGAAGCGGTCGATAGAGATGTCGAAGGAGCTGCAGCTCTACCGCCAGCCCTACTGCGGCTGCGTTTTCAGCGAGCACGAGCGGTACTCCGAGCAATGAGTTATCAATAACAGTATAGAGTGATCTTGCTAGAGAACGGGTCATTTATCACTTCAGAAGGTCGCGGGCTATGACCATCTTCTGGACCTCAGAAGTGCCTTCGTATATCTCGGTGACCTTGGCGTCCCGCATGTACCTCTCGACCGGATAATCCTTCGTGTAGCCGTAGCCGCCGTGGATCTGTACCGCTTCGATCGCCGCCCAGGTGGCCGTCTCCGTGGCGTACAGCTTGGCCATGCTGGACTCCTTAGTGAAGCGCTGACCGAGGTCCTTCAGCTGGGCGGCATGGAGTGCCAGATTCCTCGCTGCCTCGATCCGGGTCGCCATGTTCGCGAGCTTCCACTGGATCGCCTGGAACTTCGCGATCGGGCGGCCGAACTGCTCCCTCTCCATGGAGTACTTGATGCACTGGTCGAGTGCGGCCTGGGCTATTCCGACCCCCTGCGCGGCGATGCCTATCCTGCCGCCGTCGAGGGACACCATGGCGATCTTGAAACCGTCGCCGACGTTGCCCAGACGCATCGAGTCGGAGACCCTCACGTCCTCGAATATCAGTTCGGACGTGTCCGATCCCGTGATGCCCATCTTGTCCTCGAGGACGCCGTAGGTGTAGCCAGGAGTGCCCTTCTCGACGATGAAGGTCGAGAAATCCTTCGACCCGGTCCCGGATGCTGTCCGGGCCATGACGATGACGTACTCGGATACGCTGCCGTTCGTGATGAAGATCTTGCTGCCGTTCAGGACCCAATCGTCGCCGTCCCTCTCGGCGGTCGTCCTCACACCGCCTGCATCGCTACCGGCATCCGCCTCGGTCACCGCGAACCCGCCTATGGCCTCCCCGCTCGCCATCCTCGGCAGTACTGTCTTCTTCTGTTCCTCCGTCCCGAACTTAACTATAGGATATGCCGAGACCGAGTTGTGGACCGCAATGATGACTCCGATGACCGCGGAGGCCCTCGAGAGCTCCTCGATCGCCAGGGTGTAGGAAACCGTATCGGAACCAGTTCCACCGTACTCGGCGGGAACGGTCATCCCCATGAGGCCGATCTCGGATGCTGCCTTGATGACGTCCCACGGGAACTCCTTGGAACGGTCCATCTCCTCCGACCTGGGCTCGATGACCTGATCCGAGAAGTTGCGGACGGTGTCACGTATCATGAGCTGTTCGGGCGACAGGTCCAGGTACATCGGCACACCTACGTGAGCGTCCTGTGGATGCGGTCGAGGAGGATGAAGTCCTCGTCGCGGACGGTCTTCCTGCCGGCGTGTTTCGCGATCTCGACGACCAGGGAGGTGAGCTCGAGCGCCCGGTCCTCCATAAGCTGGTTCATCGTGTCGACAGCGTCCTTCGACACCATCTCCGCGCCGGCGCTCTTGATTATCCGTTTCACCTGTGCCCTCGGGAAGACGCCCATTCTAACACCGTCCCGGGGATACCCTGGGAGGTATTTAATTCCTGCGACAGCGGACGCTGGAAAGTGTCCGATATGATGCGGTAAAAGAGGGCCTCAGAAGTCCCAATCGCTGATGTCGACCTCTTCTATGTCGTCGAACATCCCGATGCCGGGCTTCTCCTTCTTCTGACCCCTCTGCTCGGTCGCCTCGCCGTCGAAGTGTCGGACGTCGGCGTCGCCGTGCTCGTCATTGAAAGCGCCGTCATCGCTGCCGAAGTCGTCGCTCCAGCCCTGGTCCTGTGGTTCCTGCGGGGTGCCCCAGCCATCGTCAGTCTGAGGAGGCTCTGCGCCCCAGCCGTCATCAGCCTGAGGCGGTTCTGGCTCCGAATCGGTCCACTGGTCGGACTTGTCGGGAGCATCCCATCCGTCGGCCGAATCCCAGTCGGACTCCTCCGCGGCGGTCCATTGGTCCGGTGAAGGTGCCCTCGTGGGAGCTCCATCGAAACCCGTGTTGTCCATTAGGGCGTCCCATTCATCGTCGTGACGGGGTTGGTACTCATCGAGGTCGTCCGTGCCGCCTAGTGAGGGTACGTAGGGGCCTGCGCTGGGCCTAGGCGAGGGCTTGTGCCACTCCATGTCATCCTCGTCCTCCTCGACCTCCTCGGGAGGCGGTGAGCCGGGTGAGAACTCGACGGTCTCGGGAGTGAACTCGATCTCCCTGGGAGGTCCTGCGTCATACTCCCTGCCGGGCTGATAGGGCTCGGGTGGATACCTTGTACGTTCCTCCTCCCATGGGGGAGGCCCGTATCCGGGAGGCTCCTCTGCGGGGCGCTCCTGGGCACGGCCGGCTCCCGGCCTTGGCTGCCTGCGGCCCCGGGTCGCTGCGCCTGCAGCGGCGAATATGATGATCACCACGACCATGAGAATGATGAGCATAGTCGTGTCGCTGAGTGCCTGGAGAAGACCCTGGAGGGGTCCATAATCCTGCGGCTCGTCCTCCTCCACCACTGGCTCGATGGGTGCATCTCCTTGGATCGTGATGGTACGGTTGGTCGTGTTCGCCTCCCCACCCCAGCCATCGTAGGCGATGGCATGATAGGTCCAGCTACCCTCGAAGACGAACACGGTCGCTTCGTAGCGGGAATGGGATTCGTCATCGCTGACCGCGTTAAGTTTGATCCCCTCTACCCTTTCATCGGACTCCCTGTACAGGACTATCTTCACCAGAGGCGAGATGCCCTCCTCGGGATCCGGGTCCTTGTACACGACCTTGAAGGTGATCGGGGTCGCGCTGGTTATCTCATCCTCGGGTACTCCCACGGTGTGACCCAGCTGTTCGAGCTCGGGGTCCAGGTTGTCCTTGATGAATACGGTCTGCGAGAACGAGTCCGTGGACTCCAGGATGGTGTCGTTCACGACGATGTCGAAATCGTTGTCGCCCTCGAGGAACGGGATGGTTATGGTGAAGTTCATGCCATTCGTCGTGTTCGTCTCGTTACCGTCGATGGATGATAGTGGATAGGTCGATCCGTCGAGGACCAATAGGACGTCGAGATCATCGTTGTCGATGTCTGTGGCCGTGACGTTCACCGTGACGTCGGCCTTGCCGTTCTTGTTGTAGATGTAGGTCATGAACGTCGGTACGTTGTCTGCCGGTATCCATCGCCGGATGGTCCTGTTCCCGTGGCCATCCGCGAACTTGACCCTTATGACATGGGAACCATGATCGACGAAGCCTGAAGATGTTATGACCCACTGTCCCTGGCCGAGGTCGTCCTTCACGCTGTCGAGCTCGTCGCCGTCGAGCCAGAACTTGACACCGACGGGATCGTCCTCGTCGATGTCCTCGTAGGAGAGGGTCAGAGAGATGTTCTCGTCCGGACCGGGGATCGCTGGAATGATGTTGAGCGCTCCGTACGGCAGCGTGTTCATGACCTCGACCGTCATGTTCTCGGTCATGTTGATGTACTCGCCGTTCGAGACGTTGTAACTGTAGGTGTGAACGCCCCTCGGGAGCATCGTGAAATAGGAGTATATCGCACCCGTAGTGTAATCGCCGCTGGTCAGGTTCATCTGGTGATCGTTTCCGTCAATGCATACACGGACAAAGGACGGGGCGCGGCCATCCCTGTCCTGGTAAACGACAGAGAAGTGTATGGACTGCTCGCTCCGGGGGTCCTCAGGGGTGAATCCGGGGGCCTTGAGTGCCGGGAAGCCAGTGAGGTTCAGGGGTTCGACGTCGCTGACGTCGACCGAGATGTCGTCCGAAACCTGGACATAGTACTCATGGTAGCCCTCCTCGACGAAGAGCTTCTTCTGGTACTCGAATGTGTCCTCGTCACTGTCCGTGAGCGTCATCGGCTCGGGTTTGCTGTCGATCATCAGCCTTGCGTACTCCGGCTCCTCTCCATCGGGGTCGTGGACCGATACAGTGAACCTCTGAAGGCCCTCTTCGTTCTCGACGCTGACGTCGAGGATCTCGGGAGGAGTGTTGAGCACCATGAAGCTCCTGTTCCCGGAGATATTGATCCCGCCGTGGGGATCTATGGCCTTGAACCTGTACTGGTGGACCCCCTTGGACAGCGATAGGGTGATCGAGTAATTGAGTCCTGAGACCGGTCCCTCGCCGCCGATGTACTGCATCGAGTACTCCTGTCCGTCCAGGTCGAGGACTACCGTCGTCGGGGTCTCATCGTCGAGGTCCCGTACCGTGAGGTTGAAGTTGAACAGGGTCTCGACGGTCCCCGTTGATGGGTCCCTCGAACCCTGGACCTCCGGGATGGAATTGACTATCCTGACGGTGATATTGTCGCTCGAAACCACCGTTGTCCCATCGGACACCTCAAAGTGGAACGAGTGGTTCCCCATGTCGAGTAATTCCTCCGCCGAGTAGAGGCTTCCGTTCCTCGGTTCGCCGTTGTCGGCCGCTGTGAGATTGATCGTCATCGCATCGAATACCGCCCTTACGTAAGTGGGGGCATCGTTGTTGATGTCGGTGTAGGTCAGAGTGAAGTTGAACGTCGTTGCGATGGTGCCCGTCCTGGGAGTGACGTCCTCGTTCTCGATGGTGGGCGGAGCTGGCAGGTACATTAATGGGGCGAGATCGGATGTGTCCCCATCGATCTCGAAGGGATCATCGCCTATGCCGTCCTCGTCGGAATCGACCCCGTCGTACGCGTACCAGAAGTTGCCTCCGACGATGTCGCCTCCGATGATGTTGGTATCGGAGTAGGGTGTGACGTTCCAGGAGTTCGTTCCCGTGTCGTCGACAGTGGTCAGGTCGATGATGTTGTCGTAGACCACGTTGCCGCTCGAGTGGATCGTGATGGTCGAGTTGTAGATCACCGAGCCGGTCAGTGTCGATCCGGTGCCTCCGAACTCGATGTTGCTGTCCTCGAACCTCGAACTGTCCACAGAGTTGTTCGGTCCGAGGTCGATGGAGCCCTCGGATACGATGACGTCCGAGATCATGCATCCCTCGCCGGATGTGATGGCGGTCCCGGAGCCGGACAGCTCGATGGTGATATCGGTGATGGTCGCATCCGGACCTACATCGATTGCATTGGTCCCCGATATCTTGAACCCTATGAGGGTCAGGTTGTCCTCGGCGGTCACCGCTGTGAACAATGCGTTGATCTCGGCGGCGGTCCCATTACCCGAAAGGGTCACAGGGATGTCGATGTCGAGGTCCTCGGAGTACAGTCCGTCGTAGACGTGGATGGTCTCACCGGGGGATGAATCGTCGATCGCCGCCTGGATCGTCGAGTGGTCGGCACCGCCCCAATCGTCGTCGACTATCTTGAGAGCCGCACCTGTAGAAAGAAGGAGGGCATATGTCACGATGACGACAGCGAATATTGTAATGACCCTCACGGACCCATTTTATTGCTGGATTCTATATAAATCATCCGGTTAAATATGAGAAAAATAACGGTGATAACCACCTTTTCTTCACTGTAATGGAGTTATAGACTATATTAATGGTTGAAGGTTATAATGGGTCCACGAGGACGTATGTGCCGTGTTCCGGGGAATAGACGACCCCCTCGGAACTCCATTTCTCGAGTGCTTCAGTGACCTTTTCGATGGATATCTCCGAACCCGCTGCCAGCTCGTCTGCGGTGAACGCCGCCCCGTCAGCGGAGAGGTTCCGGGCCACTGAGATGAGGTCGCGACGGGGTGCGGGTGTGCTGTCCTCCCGCCCGTCCGGGCGAAGGTCTCCCCATGACCCGTCGTTGTCCGGAGGAGGCCCCGCAAGGGATTCATTGACCGACGCGAGGACTCCCGTGGCGACCTCCATCTCCTCGGTGACGAGGTAGATCCTCGTTTTCTTGAGGTCGATCCGCCTGCCGCACCTCGGGCACTCCGCGGTCTTCTGATCGGCACCGGCTATCCGTGCCAACTTGCACCTGGAGCAGGCGACCACGACGTACACGGCGGACGAAAGGTCTTAAACGATAAAACCGTTTGCCGCCCATGGCAGATCTTGTCCGGGTCAGCGAGGTCTTCGAGAGGGACATCGGCGATACCGTGAGGGTACGCGGTTGGATCTACAGGACCCGCAAGACGAAGAGCCTCGTTTTCATCGTACTTCGAGACTCATCCGGCATCGTCCAGACGACGATAATCAAGGACGAGACCGAGGGCTTCGTGGACGCGACGAAGGCGCTCATCGAATCGTCCCTATGGGTCGAGGGGGAGATCGTCGAGGACGGACGCGCTCCAGGGGGCCGGGAGATCAGGGCGGATCGCCTGGAGATCGTCGGATTCTCCGAAGCGTTCCCCATTTCCAAGGACAAGAGCGACGAGTGGCTCCTGGACATCCGACACCTCTGGCTGCGGAGCCGGGACATGACGTCGATCTTCAAGATCCGGTCGACCTTCTTCGAGCTGTTCAGGGACTACTTCCTCGAGCGCGGCTATTACGAGGTCCACGCCCCGATATTCGTAGGCGGGGCGGTCGAGGGGGGTTCGACGCTCTTCGAGGTCAACTACTACGACAGAAAGGTCTACCTTTCACAGTCATGGCAGCTCTATGCCGAGGCCATGATGTACGGTCTCGAGAACATCTTCACGATCGCACCGACCTTCAGGGCCGAGAAGTCCAGGACCCGACGGCACATGACCGAGTTCTGGATGGCCGAGGTCGAGTCCGCGTGGCTCGGCAACGAGGAGATGATGGCGATCGAGGAGGAAATGCTCGTCTCGATCCTCGAGGGGATCGTCGAGAGGCACGGGGACGACCTGGAGCGCCTCGGCCGCGACGTCGCCGTCCTGGAGGCCGTTGAGACACCCTTCGAGAGGATGCGGTATGCAGAGGTCCTCGACGAGCTCCGGACGAAAGGCATCGACCTCGAGTGGGGAGGAGACCTGGGATACACCGAGGAGAAGGTGCTGACCGACGACAGGACGAAGCCCCTCTTCATCACCCATTTCCCCAGGGAGAAAGGTTTCTATCACAGACCGGACCCCGAGGACCCGAGATGCGTCCTCACCAACGACCTCCTTGCCCCGGAGGGCTACGGCGAGATAATCGGTGCTGGTGAGCGGATCGCGGACATGGATGTCCTCGTAGAGAGGATCGCCGAATCGGACATACCCGCGGAGGCCTACGACTGGTACATGGACCTGAGGAAATACGGCACCGTCCAGCACTCCGGATTCGGGCTCGGCGTGGAGAGGACGCTCGCATGGATAACCGGGAACGAGCACATCAGGAACATGATACCGTTCCCGAGGACGATGCGCCGCGTGACCCCGTGAACGTTACCACTGGTAGGGAATTGACCTCGAACGAGAATATTACCATTCCTTGTGCTCGAGGTCGAAGTGGATCTTCTCGAGCTCCTCCTCGATTGCTTCGAGGCGCTTGGAGACCATCTTGATGTCCGAGCGCATCAGGAGCATCTCCTTCTCGAAGGGTGTGAACCCCTTGAAGGAAAGGATCCGGTGACCGAGGAACATTCCGAGGATTATCGCGCCGAGCAAAGCAAGGCCCGAGATGAAGACCCAGGTCACTACGATGATAAGGATGTCCGTGAGGAACGACTCCGTCTTGATCCACCCCGTGAACCACAGTACCAGGACTGCCATGATGGCCACGATGATGCCTATCACGAAGGCGTACATTCCGGGTATCCGCATCCTCATTGTTCCCTCAACCTGTGCTTCCACGGAAGGTCGCTCCTGTCCACGAACTCGTCGTCGCCTCCCGACACGTCGACGTGGAAGGCATCGTCCTTGTTCGGCAGGACCCTGATGGTCATCTCCGCCGAGTACACGTCGCTGCCGTCCGTGGCGGACGCAGAGAGATTGAACCTCTCGGTGCCCACATCGAGCTGCATGCAGAGCATCATGACCTTGGTGTCGTTCAGGACCTCGCCATCCACCTCGAGGTACAGCTTGTCGTACCTGTGGTCCGTGGCCCCGTGAAGGTATATCTTCACCGTATCCTGCTGTGCGACGTAGTCCAGCACCAGGATCGGCGAGCTCGCGATCTTGTCAGCCGGAGTTTCCACACAGCACATCGAGGCGGTGGAGACCGTTATCACGACGGCCAGCAGGAGCGCCTCACGCATACCCCTCTCGATAGTTGTCTGGATTACTTAAAGTTGGCGATATTGACAGGGACCCGACCGCCATCCCGGACCGCATCCTCGAGACGCGTCGACGGCCCATCGGGACGCCGTCGAGCGTCATTTCCGACACGTCACGGAACAGCTCATTTTCCTCGATCCTCCGTCCGGACCCCTTCGGGGTCCGGGTCGTTCTTCCGCGTTCCACAACCCTAAAATAGACGATGCCTCCATGGTCCGGGCTGATGTCAGGAAGCGTCTTCGTGATCTGCGAGAAGGCCAATGCCGCCCGCCGGATATCCTCTATACTGTCCGGGAACAGGGACAAGGCGAACAAGTCAGGAAGGGTCCAGTACCACACCTTCACTACGGACGAGAGGGATTATGCCGTGGTCGGTCTTCGGGGTCATATCATCGACATCGACTTCCCCGAGGAGTTCAAGAGATGGTCACGGAAGAGGCTCAAGGACATGGTCTGGACAGACGCCGAGAAGATCGTCACCGAGAGCGGTATCGCGTCCGCACTGAAGAAGATCTACGGCGAACTTTCCGCAAAGGGCGACGTCGAGGTCGTGGTCGCGACGGATTTCGACAGGGAAGGCGAGCTGATCGGTGTCGAGGGCATCGGCGTGCTCGATGCTCCCGAGGACCAGGTGACGAGGGCGAGGTTCAGCGCCCTGACGGCCCAGGAGGTCAAGAACGCCTTCTCGAACATCGAGAAGGTCGACAGGAACCTCGCCGAGGCCGCCGAATCCCGGAGGGAGATCGACCTCCTCTGGGGGGTCATCCTCACCCGATTCCTGTCACTTTCAACGAGGCGTACGGGCAAGGACTTCCTCTCGGCAGGGAGGGTCCAGACGCCGACGCTGGCGCTCATCAACAAGAGGGAGAACGAGATCAAGGCGTTCGTCCCGGAACCGTACTGGGTCATCCCGGCGAACTTCGAGGAGGACGGAGTCAGGTTCAAGGCGGGACACATGGCCGAACCGTTCAGGGACGAGGCGGATGCGAACGCGCGGTTCGCCAAGGTGGAGGCGGCATCTGCCGGCAAGGTCGTCGAGGTGAGCGTAACACCGAAGGAGGTAAAACCTCCGGCGCCGTTCGACACGACGGCATTCCTCAGGGCTGCCACCGGTCAGGGGCTCCAGGCATCGCGGGCGATGTCCGTCGCCGAGGAGCTCTACACCCAGGGTCTCATCAGTTATCCGAGGACCGACAACACCGTATATCCCGGGTCCCTCAACCTGAAGGGCACAGCGAAGATATTCGAGGACTCCGACCATTCGAAGGAAGCGGCGTACGTCCTCGCCGGTCCGATGACCCCATCGAGGGGGAAGAAAACCAGCACCGACCACCCGCCGATCCATCCCGTCGGGGTGGCCCGGCGGAAGGACCTTCAGAAGGACCACTGGATGGTCTACGACCTCGTCGTCAGGCGTTTCCTAGGATCGCTATCACCCGCAGCGAGGGTCGAGACCTCGGAGTCCAGGATAGACGTCGAGCACGAGCCTTTCATCGCGAAGGGTTACAGGACGGTCGATCCCGGCTGGAGGCAGGTCTATCCCTTCTTCAAGTCCGAGGAGTCCCATGTCCCGAAACTCACAATGGGCTCGGAGATCAAGCTGACCGATATCAACCTGCTCCGGAAGGAGACGAAACCCCCGTCCCGGTATTCCCAGGGTAACATCATACAGGAGATGGAGCGCCTTGGCCTCGGAACGAAATCGACAAGGCACGAGATCCTTTCGAAACTGTACTCGCGCGGATACATCCGCGGGATGAGCATCACCCCGACCGCGACGGGCGGGGCAGTTGTGGACGTGCTTGCGAAGCACGCCTCCGAGATCACCGAGGCGGAGATGACCGCCGAGCTCGAGTCCGACATGGGCGAGATCGCCGACGGCAAGATGACCAAGGACGACGTCGTGAAGAGATCGCGCGAGCTCTTGGACAAGGTCCTGGATACCCTCGAGGAGCACAGCGACGAGATCGGCATCGGCATCCGCAAGGTGCTGCTTCAGGAGAACGTAATCGGCAAGTGCGAGTGCGGAGGGACACTCTACACCCGGCAGTCCAAGGCGAACAAACGGTTCGTAGGATGCTCGGGATATCCCGAATGCAGGAACACGTATCCCCTGCCGCAGTACGGGCACATCGAGCCCACTGGAGAGACCTGTAAATCCTGCGGTTCTCCGGTCATCAAGGTGATAACGAAGGGACGCAAACCGTGGATCACCTGCATCGACATGGGCTGCGAGACCAAGAAGAAGAAGGAGTGAGTGCCCGAGCCGGGATTCGAACCCGGGTCGTAAGGTCCGCAACCTCAAAGGATATCCAAGCTACCCCACTCGGGCATGGGTCGGTGATTGACCGGGGCTTTATAATCGTTATGCCCCTGAGAGCGTCCATTATTTATATCCCAGAATCCATAACAACCGAACGGTGGGATGTGCATGAGATGGGGCATACTGGCACTGTGTATCGCGATGTTGACAGTGACGATCATAGGGTCGTCCTCAGCACAGTTCACGATCAGGACAGACATAGATCCGGTCTCACCGCTTGTCAGTGATAATGTAACCTTCAATACATCACTAACAGGTTTCGAGAATGTCACCTCTGTGAACATCTCCTTCTCGGGACCCGATGGCGATTCGGGTCCATTCGACATGATCATCGTTGGATCATACGTGAATGATGAAGATGCCACCAACAATTACACTTATTCAGCCGGGTCGTTCAGTGAAGGGACGACAGACGTGACACTAAAGGCCAACTACGATGTTGGAAGTGGAAATGATACACAGCTCCGGAATATCACACAGACCTTCTCATTCCCGGTCGTTTCGGAACCTACGATCACGTTCACCGTTCTACCCAGGTATCCGACGGATGACGATCGTATCTTCGTGAACCTTTCGATCCTTGGGGTCCCGGACATCCAATACGTCCGTGTCAGGTATACTCAGGACAACGAAACCTATGAGGCATTCAATGCTTCGGACATTTGGGGTCCGTACAAACGCTTCGCTGAACTGGAGGGACTCGAAGCAGGAGACGTCTATCTCCGCTACACTATCAAGTATATCGATGACGGGGAACAATCGATAGTCGAACATTACGATTTCAGGGTCTTCGATGCACCGAAGATCAAGGGGCAGGGGGATAAAGAGGGGCAGATAACCGTTGACGAGGTCCAGCTCATGATCCTCATGGGATTGGTCATCTTCGTCGGTTTCGTAGGTTCGTACATCTTCGACAGGTTCTCGGTCCCGGAGGTCCTTTCTCTGATCGTGCTGGGTATACTGATCGGATCGGTCTTCCAGATCCTGAACGACGATCTGATGAATCTGTTGAGGGACATCTCTCCGTTGTTCGCCGCGATCGCCCTTACGATAATCCTTTTCGACGGCGGGATCAACCTGGGTCTTGACAAGGTGATCAAGGAATCATCACACGCGTCGATCCTCGCGATCGTCGGATTTGTCACGACCATGATCGCATTGGGTGCCGTCGCGGCTGTACTGTTCTTCGAAATGGACCTGATGGTCGGAATGATGTTGGGGGCTGCTCTGGGAGGGACGAGCGGTGCCATTGTCATCCCGACGGTGATGAAGGTCGATACATCCGAAGAAGTAAAGGTCCTCCTCAGTCTCGAGTCGACGATCACAGATGTTCTATGTATAGTCGCTGCCGTTGCGATCGCAGAGATACTTGTTCCCACATCGGGATCGACCGGAGCGTCCGGAACCCTGGGAAGTATCATCGGTGCATTTGCCATCGGTATCTTCCTCGGCGGCATGTTCGGGATACTTTGGCTTCGCATGATGCCGAAGATCGAGAAGATGTCCTACGGGTTCATGCTGACCATCGCCTTCGTCTTCGTGGTCTATGCGATCACGCAGTTCACCGGAGGAAGCGGTCCAGTGGCTGCCCTGTCGGTCGGACTCGTCCTTGCGAACGGCCCGGAGATCGGGCGCATGTTCAGGTACAAGGAGACGGCGAGGATGTCGAAGTCCATGAAGCAGTTCCACTCGGAGATCACCTTCTTCGTCAAGAGCTTCTTCTTCGTCTATGTTGGATTGCTGTTCACGATACCGGAACCGATGATCGTCCTCTACGGCGTTCTGCTGGCCGCGATCATACTCGCCGTAAGGGCCGCTTCCGTCAATCTGACGATGGGCGGTCTTGAGAGGAAGGACAGGGAGTTGATGATGATCCTGGGTCCAAGGGGACTTTCCGCAGCGGTCCTCGCAACGTTGCCACTGACCTACGGTTTCAAGGAGGAGGGCATACTCAATTCATCGCAGATCGAACTCTTCACCAACATCTCGTTGATCGTCATCCTTGCGACGGTCATAGTCACGACGATCGGTATCCCCTATGGGAAGAAACGCTGGACCGACGAGAACATGGCCAAGGTCGAGGAGAAACGCGCCAAGAAGAAGGCCAGGAAGGACAAAGAGAAGGCCATCAAGACCCTCGAGAAGGACGCCGAGAAGTCCGACTCCCTCGACGAGGAGCTCGAGGCGAAGAGGAAGGCGCTCGAGGAAGAGGAAGCCTTGAAGAAGAAGGAGCTCGAGGACGAGATCGCCGAGAAGAAGAAGGCCATAGAGGAAGAGGTCAAGGAGAAGAAGAAGGCGATCGAGGAGGAGAAGGCCGAGGTGGAGAAGGTGATCGAGGAATCGAAGTCCGACGACGATGAAATGGTCGTCGAATCCGACATCAAGGTCAAGAAGCCAGCTCCCAAGAAGAAGAGAAAGAAGAAGGTGGCCAAGAAGGTAGTCAAGAAAAAGAAGGAAGAGTAATCCTGAACTTCACTATCATTAATGTAATTGATGCGTCCGGTAGCTATTGGTCACATTCGCTCGGGATCAGGAGTGTTCCTCGACATACTTGTCGGCACACTCGTCGGTGCAGAACTGATAGTCCTTGCCGTCGACGGTCCGCTTCGGGCCGAGGATCCCCGGCTTCATGAGCTTGCCGCAGTTGTCGCAGGTGATGTCCACGGCGCCGAGAACCTTCTCGCCGCCCTTCATCACACCCTTGCCGACCTTCTCGCCGACGTCCATGACCCCCTCGCCAGTCTTCTTGATGATACCCATAGTAGGTCTCTCCGGGACAGAATGGGGGGGCCGTCATATAAACCCTCGGAATTACGAACGATTCTCGGTCAATCTTTAAATAACTCAGTCCGATATCAGGAACAGGTGTGAGAATGACAGAGAAGATGAAGAAGATCGCCATGGAATACCGCGAGAAGGGTTTCGATCCCGAGGAGATAGCGCGGGAGATGAACCTGAGCAGGGAGACGGTCGCATGGCTCCTCAGCAGGAGCCTCGACGGGACGCCTCCGGCGGATGTCAAGATTGGCTGGCGTTCCATCGGCGTGTTCCCCCATCGTATGCGATTGATCGCCGACATAATGGTCGACATCGTCTATGAGGAGATCGAGAAGGGGGAGTGGATACCCGATACCGTCATCGGGATAGCGCATAACGGTATCATTTACGGAGCGTTCACCGCCGAGGACCTCGGCGTCGAGTTCACCACGTACAGACCGGGCAAGGACGGCGGGACCGGAGGACTTGGAGCGAACTACGCCGGGATCGACGGAAAGGAGGTCGTCATCGTGGATGACGTCCTTGGCACGGGCCATACAGTCAGGGGCGCCATCGAGACCGCGAGGTCGTACGGAGCGAACCCCAAGCTCGTCGTCGTCGTGGTGAACAAGACCCAGATGGACGAGATCGAGGGCGTCCCGCTAAGGGCGCTCATGAGGGCGAACCCGATCATCGGAGAGAGATGAGGGATGCACTGGGTCGATGCGGTTTCCGAACAGCTTCTTGAGAGAGGTAACTCTCACAAGGTAGCATCCGGAACGTCGATATCGGGTCAGATCCACTTCGGGAACGCCGGGGACGTGATGATCGCCGAAGGCATCATCAGGGCCCTGGACGAGAAGGGCGGCTCCGGCGATCTGCTCTGGATCATGGACGACATGGACCCCCTGAGGAGCGTCCCGGAGCAACTCCCGCAGTCGTTCAGCAAGTACCTCGGGTATCCGGACTTCAATATCCCGTGTCCCGAGGACCATTGTACATCGTTCATCGAGCATTTCACGACCCCGTTCATCGAGGCCCTCGACGAGGTGGGCGTGTATCCGGAGATCATTTCCTCGGCGGAACTCTACACATCTGGCCAGATGGAGCCTTACGTCATCAAGGCGCTGGAGAACACCGAGAGGATCAGGGAGATAATCCAGAGGATATCCGGGTCCGAGAAGTCGGATGTCTGGCTGCCATTCGATCCGATCTGTGCATCCTGCGGGAAGATCACTCCGACAACGGCGATGGAATGGGACCCTGACGATAAGGTAGTCCGATACAGGTGCGACGAGGGAGTGGCCGGAAAGAAGAAGATACTCGGTTGCGGCTACGAGGGTGAGGCAAAGCTCACCGAGGGCAAGTTGACCTGGAGGGTCGACTGGGCCGCCCGATGGGCATTGCTCGGTGTGACATGCGAACCCTTCGGAAAGGAGCACGCCGCTGCCGGAGGTTCGTACGCTACCAGCAGTGTGATCTGCAAGGAGATCTTCGAGACCGAGCCTCCCTTCCCTGTACCATACGAGTTCATACTGGTCGGCGGACAGAAGATGTCCAAGTCCCTTGGCAACGTCATCAGCCTCAGTGATGTCACCAGCTCTGGTACAGCGGAACTTTCGCGTTTCTTCTTCTACAGAAGCAAGGTAACGAGCCAGAAGGACCTGCAGCTGAGCAAGACGCTCGTTCCGCTCATCGAGAACTACGAGTGGGTCGAGCGCGTCTATCACGGTCAGGACGACAACTTCCCGGCGAAGGAGGAGGAGGAACTGCGTCGATCGTACGAGTTCTCCCAGGTCGAGTCCGTTCCGGAGACGTACTTCCAGGTCCCCTTCACCCATCTTTTGTCAATCGTCCAGATCGCTCCGGACTGGGATTCGGTGCTTAAGGCGTTGGCGAGGACCGGAACCCCGGAGGTTCCGGAGGAGCATGTCGATCGTCTGAAGAGGAAGATAGCGGCAGCCCGCTATTTCCTGGAGAACCACGCTCCGGACCAAATGATCTTCAGCCTATTGGATGAAGCGCCGGAACTCGAAGCCGAGGACAGGAAAGTGATCGAGGCCTACCTCAATGCGATATCAGGAGTGGATTGGACAGCGGACGAACTCCATAATGCGGTCTATACGGCTGCGGAACAGCTCGATGTCAAAGGTGGAGCGGTCTTCAGGGCACTCTATAGAGCGTTCCTCGGAAAGGACCGCGGACCACGGCTGGGATTCTTCCTGGCATCGCTCGACAGGGACTTCGTCCTCGAGCGGCTGGGGTCGTGAACCACAGTCTTAAATACGATTCTGAAAATCAACCTCTGGGCGGCTGTAGTCTAGTCTGGCAGGACCGGGGCTTCCCAAGCCTCTAGCTCGGGTTCAAATCCCGGCAGCCGCACCATCTCCCTTCCGTCAACGGGAGTCTTCATCGGGAGATGGCGCTGATGACTTCTTCCATACGTTGATTTCTTTGACTTCGGTGGAATAGCCGAAATCAACTGGTCCAGAGGAAAGGTTTCTCGTCAATTCTAGGAATTCCTCTGGTCCCGGCTCGTACAACTCACTTCATGATGTAGTGGGAATCGCCCTTGATGACGAAATCGGCCTTCTCGTTCCCCATGACATGCTGCCTGATGGCCTCAACGACCTCGACGTCCTCCTCGAGGAGCATTTGCAGTACGAGCATGGCACCTGCTCCGGCGACGGCACCGACGGCCATTCCCTTCAGGGCGTCGTCCTTGTCCCCTTTCCTCTGGATCTCGGTCCTCGCCTTGATCAGCATCTCGTACTCCTCGTCAGTCACCTCGATGGTCCTTGTGCCCATGGTATCCCCCAGTGATTTCCTATTATCGTATTGATAGTTAGCCCTTTCGACGCAGCCGTTCCTGGACCGTATCGCTCCGAAGTTCGCGAAGGGCGTCCGAGGCGATCCACCTCGCCGCCTTCGAATCCATCGCGGCGATCTCCTCACCGGTCTCGATCGCGAGTTCGTTCAGTCTCAGGTTCCGCTTTCCGATCTGGCGCAATGCCCAATTCACTCCCTTCTTGACCATGTTCCGCTCGTCGTCCGCGCCCCTAACTATCATCGGCAGGAAGGCTGCGAGTCCGTCGTCGTCGACACCCTTCTGGCCGACGGCGAGACGGGCCATCATCACGTAGCCTGCACGCTTGGTGAACTCATCGTCGCTCTTCGACCACTCGATCGCCTTGTCGTACTTGAAAGGGGTCTTCTCGATCAGGTTCATGCAGGTCGCGTCGCAGACCGCCCAGTCGTTGAACTCGGAGACCCATGAGTCCAACTGTTCACCGGTCACGACCTCGGGGTCCTCGATCATACCAGCGAGGATGCGGGTCTCGAGCCATCCGTGATCCCACAACTCGGATGCGAGCGCGTGGTCCTTCCCAACCTGCTTGGCCATCGCTCGGAGGATCGGCATCTTGACACCGAACGTTCGATCGATCGAGATCCCCACGCTAGCCATCCCCTCGAGTGAAGCGGGACAGGATTCGGCCTCCAGACGTTCCAGTATCCCATTGAGATCCACGTTCACACCGGGTGGTGAACGGCTCCGAGGGTTATAATACCCGACGGCTCAGGGTGTCCAGACCGACTTCCCCATCGGGAACACCTGCTTGTCCGCCATGGTGTTGACGAGTATCGCCATCGCTCCATAGAACGACAGGGCCGAGACACCAATGAGCGAGACGCCCACCGGCTCGGTCGCCGTGTCGAACAGTATGTGCGTCACCAGCGTGAAGATCGCCAGGTCGATGAATATCAGGATCCCGAAGAAGACCTTGTTGGTCATCGCCGACGCGAGGGTTAGTATCAGGCTGAATATCATGAATCCTATCAGACCATGCGCGTAGTGGGCGAGGTCGAAACCGACGTCGCCGTGGAATATCGTGATGAACAGGGTAAGGGACACGGAGTACCACAGCATCGAATAGGTTGTGAACGCCGTTGCGCCGAAGACGTTGTTCCGCCTGTACTCCATGATACCGGCGATGAACTGGGCCGTTGCCCCGAGGAACAGGGTCCACGGGATCATCAAAGACTTGTGGGCGATCGAGGACTGACCAAGGTCGGAAAGGGCAAGCACCAACGCCGCGACTGCAAGGCCGATGAGGCCGAGCGGGGCGGGTTCCGCTACTAACGGCGGAAGTTCGACCACCTTCGTTGCGGTGGGCCTCTGTTCTTCCTTCGGAACGTCTTCCTTCTGTGGTTTCTTGGTCGCTCCCATTCCATCACCCTTTAACATCGGAACTTGTGCTCTCTAATAAATGTTGCCAGTGACTCATTCCTCGGAAGCTATCTCGACGACCTTGATCGTGAACGTGAGGCTCTTGCCGGCGAGCGGATGGTTCAGGTCGAACGTCACGGTCTCCTCTTCGATGGCCACCACGAGTGCCGGGAACTTGTTGCCCGAATCGTCCTCAATGAGGACCATGGTATCCGGTTCCAGTTCGTCCGGGAAGTTCTCGTTCGGTATGGTCACGATGAGGTCCTCTTGCGGTTCGCCGTAGGCGTCGGCTGGTTCCAGAGTGACTGTGGACTCATCGCCGACCTCCATACCGACCACGGCCTCCTCGAATCCCTTGATGACCTGGCCGGTACCGACAACGAACTCGAGCGGACCGCCGCCCTCGGAACTGTCGAAGACCATTCCGTCGGCAAGCTTGCCCTCGTACTCGACCTTGATCCTGTCTCCTTCCTTCACAGGCATGTTAACTACCTTCCTTGGGTAAGCCCCCCACGGGGTCCTCCTATAAATACGGGCAGGGTTGACTCATTCGTCCTGGTGATACGTCGGGAGTCGGAGTAAATGGACGGTCACGCTGGCAGCGATGATGAACAGTATGATACGGACCCACAGCCAGGGCATGAAGAAGTAGGCGCTGATCCCGATCGTGACCCACAATATGGTGATGGCAGTGACCTTCACCCTAAGGGGTATCCCGCGTCCCTCGGTGTAATTTCGAATGTATTCACCGAATACCCTGTTATTTATCAACCAGTTGTGAAGGCGCTCGGATCCCCTGTCATAACAGTACGTAGTAAGGAGTAGGAAGGGGGTCGTCGGGAGCACTGGAAGGACGATCCCGATTATCCCAAGCGCCAGTGAGATAGTTCCGGCAGTTATCCAGAGTGCTCTGACGACTCTACTCCTGGACTTGGGCCGCCCATTCCCCGACATCCGTCACCGACCCCGGGTTGTTCCCGTACTACGGTAACCCTGAAGTCTTATCCCGCGCGACCATCGTCGCAGGGCTCTTCCTCGTCCATCGGCCGTGCGTGTTCCGCACTCGCGCCAGCGGATGTGCAGGCATCCATTTCGACCTTCACCATCGGATGCCCGCAGCAGATAGGAACGTCGCCAATGGCCTTTGCATGGATCCCGCATGATCCACATTTATACTCGAGTTGTTCTCCCATTCTATCTTCACCTCTATGTGACTCCAGCCGACGATGGACGTTGGTCTTATTATCATTTTCCCGAAGGATTCATAGATATCTTTGGCCCGTGATGAGGATGTCCGTGTATCCGGAATCGTGCCAGAACCCGAGCCCATGCGGATTCTCTGGCGAATAGTAAACGGTGACCCAGTCCATGCCCTTCTCCTTGACCCAAGATGTGAATTCGTCCAGCAGGGCTGTGGCGACGCCCTCCCTCCGCCACTCCTTCAGGACATATGTATCGTAGATATGTGCGAACTGCCGGCGTTTGAAGAGATCGGGGCGGCTCTCGATGGCACCCAGGAAGTATCCGATGACGCGGCCGCCGGCCTCCGCGACGATCGCGCACCTCTTCGGGGACCGCACATGTCTCTCGTACCATTTCCTCCAGATATCAGGCGCCTCATCGATCATTTCCATGTCGTAGCAGGTCAGTTCCCTGTGATGGTCGATCAGGGCCTTCCATAGTTCAATGACAGCGGGAGCGTCGGCAAGCCTTCCCTTCCTTATCTCGTAGTCCATTCATTCACTTCCTGGAGTATCAGAATTTCTCCATCGCCGCCCTGAGGCCCGCTCTGGCCTTTTCGGAATACCACATCTCCACGAACTCAGCATCCTTCTTGGACCGGGATTCCTCGATCCATGCGGTCACTGCGTCGGTCCGGTTGGCCTTGATGGCCGAGAATGCCTCCAGAGGGGACCCACCGATACTTCTGACGTGTTCGGTGGCCTGATCCACCAGTTCCTCAGGGGGAACCACCCTGTCGATGACGCCAAGCTCCAGCAACCTGTCCGTTGAATAGAAGTCCCCGCTTGCCATCATCTCCATGGCATTCCTCGATCCGATCATATCATGGAGTATCCTGTCCGCATGGTAGGGTACCGGGACTCCGAGCTTGACCTCGTTCAGGCCCATTATGGATCGTCCCTCGGCCATGAACCTGTGATCACACATCATGGCGATGATGCATCCACCCGCGGTTGCATGGCCGTTGATGGCAGCAACGGTGGGGATCGACATGGTGTACAGGTTCAGACACATCCTGTTGTAGGAGTCGAGGAAGGACGCGAATTCATCCTTCGATAGATCGATCAGGTCGGGCAGGTCCAAACCTATCGAAAAGAATCGCTCATGATCGCTGGACAGTACCAATCCCTTGATCTCGCGGTCCTTCGTTATCATGTCTAGTGTAATATTCATTTCCTCGACGAATCCGGATCCTTGTGGGTTCTTGCCATTGCTCATACTGAGTATTGCGATACCATCTATGATCTCAAATCGTATCCTATCCATTCCTCATCACCTCGCCTATTCGTGTTCGTCAGTGTTGCCACGATATCCCGACGAATCGTAGGTTGGCGGGGGCCCGGAGGCTCCATACTCCGGGTCCATTCCATCGTCCTTGTCATCGGAACCATCATCGAGATCGGGGTCGTCAGGCTCGGGAACGCTCTCAGAGTCATCGACCCCACCAGAGATCATATCATTTCCACTCGAACCAGTGAGTACATCGCTGCCGCCTCCATCTGATGTCTGATCGACCTGGCTTGGACCCCTTTGGAATCCTTCATCGCTGCTGGTGCCCTCCGACCGGCCCCGATCACGACCGCCTTGCATGAGCAGGAGCGTTCCAACGACGACAACGATTACCACAGCCACGACCCACATCGGGAAGGGGTCATCGTCGTCATAATCGACCTTGTCACCGGGGTCGGTCAGGACATCTGCATCCCCGACGGCGAACACCGTGAGATGACTCACATTGCATGAGATCGTGTCGTCTCCCGATCCGCCGATGATCCGGTCGTCACCTGCATTTCCCCACTCCTGGGTAGCGTCGTTCCAGACGTACATCGACAGATTTCCCCAGTATCCGGCCGTCGGGACCATGAACGTGATGTTGACCCATATTACGTTACCAGGTCCTCCGCTGATGACATCGAAGTAGGTTCCGTTCGGGATCAGTACGTCGCCCGGAGGTTCGTCAAGGAATGTAGTCGTGATCGTTATGTGGTCATCTCCACCCGCATTCACTATCACGATGCCGGACTCATTCCATTCGGTGTACGGGCCGCTGATCGTCACAGATTCGGTTACATCGAGGGTCTTCGTGACGCTGTCGTTGTATCCAAGCGAATCGGTTATGGTGAGTATGATGTCGTAGGAGCCTGGATCGAAGGTCCATGTCGGGTTCTGGACCCATCTGAATGCAGGAGCTATCGCGTGACTGGTCGAAGGCAGGTCCCATGTCCAATTGACGATATCACCGCTTCCAGCGGTCGAATTGTCCGTGAACGAGACCAATGTCCCATTCATGACCGTTCGCGGCGTCCAGTAGAAATCAGCCTCGGGCATGGTGAGTCCTCCCACCGTGATGGTCTTGGTGACCTCGTTCGAAAGCCCGTGCCCGTTGGTCACGTTCAAGGTT
>JANQNK010000004.1 GCA_028279595.1 Thermoplasmatota archaeon | reverse complement strand
CCAATTACCTCAAGTCCCCGAACAACCCTGTTCGAGAGCGGGTTCTCACCCACCCTCGGCTTCACTGGCAGAATGAGATTGGCGCCGAGGGAGGGATTCGAACCCTCGAGGCGCAAAGCACCAACAGCTCTCGAGGCTGTCGCCTTGGCCGGGCTAGGCTACCTCGGCAGGTTGCTAGTCCGCGCCGAAGCGCGGGGGGAAGGAGCGATATGGGCGGACATAAAAAAGGTTTTGTATGTTGGCCAACGCCTCCCTCAGCCTTAAATAACGCTGCGTTCCTTTCAACCGGATGAAGGCGTTCGTCGAGCTCGCCCGTCCCGTGAACCTGCTCTTCGGCATGCTCGGGGTGGTCGTCGGAGCTCTTGTCGCCAGCGGGACCGGGGTCGTGGACCATCAGTATCCGGTGCTCTTCGGCTGCCTGGTCGTCGCGACCTTCATGGCGGGAGGGAACGCGCTCAACGATTACACCGACCGTGAGGTCGACAGGAAGAACCATCCCGGAAGGCCGATCCCCTCTGGCCGGCTGAGGCCGAAGACGGTGATGGGCTTCTCGGCAGGGATGTTCGTCATATGCATGGCTATCGCCCTGCTTCTCGATCCGATCGCTACGGTCATCGCCGCAGTCGCGGCAGTGCTCATGGTCTCCTACGACCTGGGCCTCAAGCATCGGGGTTTCGTCGGAAATGTCACGATCAGCCTCCTCGTCGGAATGCTCTTCCTTTTCGGCGGAGCCGTCGTCGGGAATCCGCTTCCGACGGTCTCGCTCCTGATGCTCGCATTCCTCGCAACGCTCTCGAGGGAGATCGTCAAGGACGTCCAGGACGTGGAGGGCGACGCCGACCGAAGGACTCTCCCGAAGGCGATAGGCATCGAGCAGGCAACGACCGTCGCTGCAGCGATGGTGGTGATGGCGGTCGCTCTCAGCCCGATCCCTGTGGTCTTCGGGCTCCTCGGCCTCGGCTACCTGTACGCGGTTATCGCCGCGGATGCAATATTTATATATTCCATCACCCGGTTCAAGGACCCGGCCAGGGCATCGACACTGCTGAAGTATGCCATGGGGGTGGGGCTGGCGGCGTTCATCGCGGGAGGACTCACATGAAGGACGTTCTCGGATACCTCATGGGGCGGATTCAAGACGGACCCGTCCACATGACCCTGATAGACCCGGACAAGGCGCCCAGACAGATCGCTAGCGAGCTCGCCGGCGCTGCCCAGCGCGCTGGGTCCGGAGCCATTATGGTAGGCGGCTCCACGGGACTTACCCAGGAGGGTCTGGACGACTGCATCAAGGGCGTCAGGGACTCGTTCGACGGCCCGATCATCCTCTTCCCTCCGGCGGCCTCGGCCCTGTCGCCGCTCGCCGACGCACTCTACTTCATGAGCCTCCTGAACTCCCGCGACCCCAGGTTCATCGTGGGAGAGCAGATGAAGGGTTCGCGGATCGTCAAGAAGATGGGTCTCGAGCCGATACCCCTGGGTTACCTGATAATCGAGCCAGGGATGGCCGTCGGGAAGGTCGGCATGGCCGACCCCGTCATGCACGGAGAGCTTGACACTGCCGTATCGTACGCGCTCTGCGCCCAGTACCTGGGGATGAAACTGCTCTATCTGGAGGCCGGCTCGGGTGCTCCCGAGCCGGTCAAGGCCGAGATGGTCGGCGCGATCCGGTCCGAATCCGATATCACGGTAGTTGCCGGCGGCGGCATCAGGAAACCGGAACAGGCCAGGGCACTCGTCGCGGCTGGCGCTGACATCATCGTCACTGGAACCCTGGTCGAGGACGAGACGGAGGTGGAGTCCGTTCTCGGCGACATCATCACCGCCATGAACGACGGCTGGGGTGAAAGGGATTGAGCCGGTCCGACCCGAAGGACGACATCTCAAAACGGACGGCAAAGGTCCTCAAGCGTCTTGACAAGGTGATCGACCCACACACCAACATCTCGGTCCTGAAGATGAAGCTCGTGACCGGTGTGGAGGTCGTCCCCGACGGAAAGGGATACAGGGTCGTCGTCAACTTCAGGCCGGACACCCCTGCCTGCCCTGTCCTCGAGGAGCTTAAGGCCGACATGGCCAGGTCTGTTAGGAAACTAAGATGGGTGACGTCGGCGGAGGTCGTCGTCACGATGCCCGATGGAGAGTGTCAGGATGGATGAGACGACGATGGAGTTCTTCGAGAAGAGGATGGAGCTGGCCGAGACCGCGCGCGAGAGGATGGGGATCGCTGCGCCGGAACCCTCGCACCTGAGACGTCTGGCCGAGGACTTCCTCGAGATGATAGATGCATACATCTCCGACGCAAGGCACTTCGCCGACGGCGGCGACCTGCTAAGAGCGGTGGAGGCGGTCTCGTACGCCTACGGCTGGATCGACGCCGGCGTCCGCGTCGGCCTATTCGATGTCGGAGGGGACGATGTCAGGTTCACCCTATCGGAGTGATGCACGAAGACTTATTTGTGGCCGCATCTGTTAGTGTAGCTATGGGCGAATTCCCTAGGGACGTGCTCCTGAGGTACAGATGGACCGAGGGCCACGACCTCTCTCGACTCGAGATATCGTACGTATCCAGGGGCTCCCCAAACGACATCGCCGTCGTGAGCGGCGCCGACATAACCGATGTGGGCCGGGGACACTTCGAGATGGGCGACACGATCATCCCCTATCACAGGGTGATCGAGATATCGGACGGAGGTAACACCATTTTCTCGAGGGACCGGAAAGGAAATCCGTAAGGCGCTCGAAAAACGCCCCGTAAATGCACTTTTCCACGTCGTTGGCCATGAGAAACCTTTAACTACATTTCCAGTATTTGGAGGAACATCCGGTGACATGATGGCATCTACCGCAGCTCAGGGCCAGCGCAACATAATGGGCTGGGCTATCCTGCTTTCCATGGCCTACATCGTAGTGGTCATGGTCATGTACCTCCAGGCACCGGACGTCGCCGAGGACTACGAGTTCATCGGCGAGAACACTTTCATTCTCATCGGCGTGTTCCTTATCGCCGCCATGTTCATCCTCGCGATGCAGCTGGCACCGGAGGAGAGCGTGGTCCAGGAGTCATCGACACCCCCGGCGTTCTCCGAAGCCCCTCCGCCACCGCCGCCGCCGACCGAGTTCTCAGCGGTACAGGAGCCCTCGCCGCCCGCACCCCCGCCACCGCCCCCGGAACCGGAGCCCGAACCCGTGGTCGAGGCAGCAGTGGTGGAGAAGCGCACCCTCACCTTCCCCGAGAAGGTCGACGGCGGGCTCTACGGCGATACGATCGTGGACGTGGGCCAGAACACCGTGCTCAAGGTGCGGTCAAAACTGGTCGAGGAGAGGGAGCTCGCCTGAAGCGGTCTTTTGACGAAAACGAGGCACACTCCTGACAGCTGGACCGCTGTGGCCGTCAGATGTCGAACAGGACCTCGCAGACCCATCCCTCGGCCGTCTCCGCCACACTGAGGCGGTGATAGGTGACCGCTTTTATCTCCGACGAGATCTCGGAAAGGGACGCCGGACATCCCCTGGCCGTCCCCTTGAGGGAGAGACCATCCAGTACCAGCTCCAGGTCCGTTACGAAGATCTCGCTCACCTCATGGACGAAGAGCAGTTCCGAAAGAAGACCGTGGAGGAGCGATTCGTGGTCGTGACCGTCGGCAGTGACGGCGACCTCCATGGAGCAGGGAAGCTCGCTGGCCGTGCCGATTATGGAGAACATCCCGCGGGCCGTCTCCCGGAACGCCTCCTCAAGCGTGGGGCCAGCCCCCCTGATCCCGACGTCGGCCGTGTGCTCCAGTACCTCGTACACGGAACAGGGAGCGTTCCGATCGATATAAAACCCCTCCGTCATGGAAAGGCCAGATTTCCCGACCGATTGAAAAGAATCAAATACCCCTTGGACCAATGACCACACGTGAGACCATGACGGAGACTGCGGTATTCCTTACTCATCCACATGTCCCGCTCGAGATCATCTCGTTCTTCGGGAAATCGACCACATCCTCGCTCCTCGTGAAGGGTCTGGCCGGTACCGGCAAGACGACCTTCGCATTGGAGATGATCGAGGTCATGAGCAGTTTCGAGAACGTCTACTACGTCTCCACGCGGGTATCCAACGAGGCCCTCTACCGTCATTACCCGTGGCTAAGGGAGAAGGAGCTCCACGCACCCCACAAGGCGAGGGCGCCGGCGCCGAAGGCCGCGGAGAAGGAGATGGCCTTCATCACCCCTGGCGACTACTTCTCCAAGGAGAAGTTCATGTACGCCGGCATAAGGCGTCTCGAGGAGGAGCGGAAGGAGGAACCTGCGGCGAAACCGCGGCAGGAGAGGTCCCTGAACTTCGAGACACCGTACCTGGACAGACTCGGCAGGCGCGAGGCCATACCGGACATCGAGGCCGTGTATCGCAAGGTCAACGACAACATACCCAACAAATCGTTCTTCGTCCTGGACAGCCTGAAGGGCCTGGTGGGCAAGTACCACCTCGAGCCCGAGGAGCTTATATTCACGCTTCAGAAGGACCTCGTCGAGAGGAACTACGCCGACCTCCTCGTCGTCATGGAGGAGCGCGAGCCGACGGCCGTGGACTTCCTCGTCGACGGCGTCGTGGAACAGCGCATCTTCGAGGAGAGCGGACGCCGCTACAGGACCATGAACATCCAGAAGCTGAGGGGAGAGGAGATCCGCCAGCCGGACTACCTCCTGACACTCCACGGCGGCCACTTCCGGAGCTTCCAGCCGTTCACGCCCGTACAGATAAAGGGGGGGATCAAGTGCTCGCCGATAACCGCTCCCGCCGGATACTACTCGACGGGATCTCCCACCCTCGACGAGATACTCGAGGGCGGTTTCCCTGTAGGTGCGAACGTCCTCTTCGAGATCGGGAACGGCGTCCCCAACGAGGCGGCAAGGCTCCTGGTGTCGAATACCATTCTGCATTTCCTCGTGTCTGGCGGCGGCGTCATGTTCACACCGTTCGCAGGTGCGAGCCATGCCCAGCTGTCGCAGCTCGCGACCGCAGCGGGACTCGAGAACGAGTTCAGGAACCACATGGTCCTCACCGCCCACACCGGCGGCGCCAAGGAGGAGGACATCAACGTCCTGCCCCTGGATTTCAAGAACATCGAGGAGGACTCGAAGAAGGTCCAGCGGGCCAGGAAGGCCCTGGAGGAGCGGACGAGGAAAGGCATCCTGGAGGTCGTCGGCGTCGAGACGGTCGTGTCGAGGCACGGGCAGGACGCCTACTCGAGGGAGCTGGACATCTCGGCCGAGGGGACTGCCCAGGAGGGCAACCTGACCCTCCGCGTCACCACCTCCGACGAGAGCAGGCTCAAGGACAAGGTCTCCGCGATCTCGGACATCCACTTCGGCCTCATGGAGTTCGCCGGGAGCATACTGCTCTACGGCGTCAAGCCTAAGACGAGGTTCTACCACATCTCGTGGAAGCCCGGCGACGGAAATCTACTGCCGACCTTCGTACCGATAGTGTGATACAATAGACCGAGAACCCATTACGACCAGCGTCAGCTCAATCCTCGATGCCGGTGTAGAGGATGTTGCAGCCGTTCTTCGAGATGATCTCCATGACCTTCTCGTAGTAGACGTCCACGTGGATCCGTCTGGCGATGAGGGTGAACTGGACGATGGACGGGTACTTCTTCCCTATACCGCCCTTCAGACTGGGCAGGTACATCTCCACGTCCGTTATGTCCGCAGGGGTCCCTGCGACGACGTCCTCCATCTGCCGGAAGACGTCCCTTTCGATGAAGTGGCCTGCCGCTTTTATCTTGACGCTTTTCATGCTTTGCTACCCCCTTGCGACCAACGTACCCAGTCTATAAAAGGTTAATCCGGAACGAGCGGAATCCAACGGTCCGGACCCCCGGGCCGACCTGGCCCGGTCCGAGGTTTACATGTTATCAGAAATGTTTATCAGGTATGCCCATTATTCGTGTTGACCGGGGTGGTCGCATGGAGGAGAAACTGAAACCCATAATCGACATACTTGAGCAACTATCGGAGGACACATCCGTCCCCAGGAACATCCGTCGCGGCGCGAGGGAGGCACGGGAGAGGCTCCTCAACGAGGCGGAGGCCCTCGACGTTCGTACAGCAAGCGCCATATTCATGCTCGATGAGCTCGCGAACGACCCCAACATACCAATCCACGGACGAACGCTCATATGGGACCTCATCAGTCAGCTGGAGACCGTGAAGTGACCATGCAGGACGTGGTTCAGTGACCGACGCATCCGACATCAAGATATTCGACATGAAGAAGATGGACCTAACAGGCGCCGTCATAATCGAGGGATTCCCCAGTGTGGGGCTCGTAAGCTCCATCGTCGCGGACTACATCATAACAACCCTCGAACTGGAACAGATCGGCGTGCTGGACAGCGAGAAGTTCCCGACGATATCCCTGGTACGGAACGGGATACCCTACAACCCGGTCCGCATCTACGGAGGAACCGTTGGCGAGGGCGGGACCACCAAGCTCGTCGTCTTCATCTCCGAGTTCCAACCGCCCCAGGCGATGATAAGGTCCATAACGACCACAGTCCTGGACTGGATGCAGGAGCAGAACTGCACCCTTCTGATATCCCCCGAAGGTTTTGTCATAGGCGAAGGGTCCGAGGACGACGGAATGGCCCTCCCGGACGAACAATCGGAGGAAGGCGACGAGGGATCCGGACAAGAGGGCAGCCTGCCCGGGGACCTCCCGAAGGGCGACCTCGAGGACATATCGGCCGAGGACCTCAAGGAGAAGCTCGCCAAGGCCATCGACCTCATGCGTCAGTCCGTGAACACCTACGGCGTGGGATGCACGGACAACGCGAACGCATTGCTGCAGAAGTACGAAGTGCCGGTATTCGAGGAGGGAGTGATCTCAGGTGTCTCGGGCGTCCTCCTGAACGAGGGCAAGCGCCGGAGGCTGGAGGTCGTATGCCTGCTCGCCGAGGCCCATCCCGATTATCCCGATGCGCGTGCTGCCGCGAAGATCCTCGAGACCATCGACAGCATGCTGCTCAAGATCGACATAGATCCGATGCCGCTCTACGCGCAGGCCATCGCAATCGAGAAGCACATACAGATGGCCCAGAAGGTGTCCGAGGCGAAGCAGGGCAAGGCATCCCCTGTCTACGGTTACGGGTGATCGATATGGACGAGTTGATAAGTCGTGGCAAGGTAAAAGAGGTATATTCGAGAGGAGAGGACCTGAAGTTCAGGTTCACGGACAACATTTCGGTCTTCGACAAGGTGATACCATCGTCGATCCCGAACAAGGGCGAGGTCCTGTGCCGCCTGAGCGCTCACTGGCTCAAGGAGACCGAGGACTTCGTGCACAACCATTTCATCTCGCTCGAGGGCGGGGCGGAGATGGTCGTCCGGCGGTTCAAGATCATCGACGGACCGACGACGTCGGACACAGAATACCTGGTCCCTCTCGAGTTCATCGTAAGGCATTACCTGGCAGGATCCATGCTCGACCGCATCAGGAAGGGCGTTGTGGACCCGTCCGAGGTCGGCCTCGAGGGCGAGGTGGAGATGGGCATGAAGCTCCCCAAACCGTACTTCGAGGTGACCACGAAGTTCGAGGCGCACGACCGTCCGGTCGCGGGCCAGGAGGCCCTCGACATCGGAGGTATCACGCCTGAGGAGATGGACAGGATCAGGGACGCCATCCTCGGGATCGACGCCATCGTCGCCGAGAGGGCGTCGATAGCCGGTCTGGTGCACGTGGACGGGAAGAAGGAGTTCGCTCTCGACGCCGACAGGAACCCCGTGCTGGTAGATTCCTTCGGGACACCCGATGAGGATCGGTTCTGGGACCTGGCAGCGCATCGGGAGGGACGCTTCGTGGACATGAGCAAGGAAGTGGTCAGGAGCCACTACCGCAACACAGGCTATCACGAGGCGCTCATGACAGCCCGCGAAAATGGTGCGGAGGAGCCTCCGATCCCGCCGCTTCCAGACGATATTATCGCCGAGGTCTCCGCTCTCTATGTAGACATATTCGAGCGCCTGACCGGAGAGGAGTTCTAGAGGATCCGCTTGAACCACTTGAACCTCGAATTGAGGTCCTCCTTCGGCAGCATGTTCGCTATGAGCCCGGCCAGGGTATCTGCCAGCACCTTCTTCTTCTTGGCCCTGCGGACGAGCAGGTTGAACAGTGACTGGCTCTGGAGCATGTTCCTTATCTTGATCGAGTTCTCGTAATCGGACGTGAACTCGCCGCGCCACAACCTCTCGTACTCCTCGAGGCGCGCCTCGGACATGTCGTCGGCCTCGATCGCCGCGGCGATCACATTGGCGGCCATCGTTCCCGCCTCCATCGAGTACTCGATCCCCTCGCCTGTAAGGGGGTTGATCTGATGCGCCGAGTCTCCGACAAGCAGGACGCCGTCCGCTACCGAGCGCTCCACCTTGCCGCCCATGGGCAGGACCCATCCCTGGGGTTTCAGGACCACCTCGGCGTCGACCAATCTCTCGGCCGCCCACTTGTTCTTCCTCATGAAGACGTCGAGGAGGTGGAAGACGTCCGAACCGTCCTTCTTGAACCGCTCGACCAGTCCTCCGAGGCCGATGTTGACGTGACCGTCGGCGAGCGGGAATATCCAGGCGTAGCCCGGTAGAACGGACCTGTCGAAATGGAACTCGACATAGTCCTCGATATCGTAGACGTTCTTGAAGACGGCGCGCGAAGCAACTCCTAGGTTGTCGGGATCCCGCGAGTAGAGGCCCGTGAGCTTCGCGACGATGCTGCCAGGTCCGTCCGCCCCGACAACGGCCTTTGCAGAGATCTCGGTCTTCCCGTCCTTCCTGACGATGACGCCGGAGACCGCACCGTCCTTCCGGACGAGGTCGATGACGGGCGCTCCGCCGATGAAGTTAGCCCCCCTGTCGATGGCGTGGAGCCTGACCAGCTCGTCGAACCTGGACCTCAGGACAGTGTAGCCGTAGTTGCGGAACGGAGTCCCAGTCGGTGCATCGCCGAGCACGTCCATGCCGTTCGGCGAGGAGACCCTGACCCCCCGTATCTTGCGGAAGCCAGCGTTCTCGACCTTTGACAGGAGTCCCATGTGCTCCAGCGAGGAAAGCGCACGCGGTGACACCGCGCCCCCGCAGACCTTGTCCCGGGGGAAGTCGCTCCTGTCGATGAGCGCGACGTTGAGCCCTGCCGATGCGAGGGCTGCAGCCGTCGAGGAACCACCGGGTCCGGCGCCAACTACCGCTACGTCGTAGTCCATGAGGTGGCTAACCCGCCCCCCGCTATATAGGTTTTACTGACCCACCACAGCAAACATTATGAGAGCGCTCCGCTATCCCGGAACATGACCATTGTAGCGGGACCGCGCAGCCGCGAGCTCGCGGCCGAGATGGCCGAGGCGTCCGGACAGAAGCTCATCGTCCCTGAACACAAGAGGTTCCCGGACGGCGAGGCATACTTCAGGATCCCCGACGACCTGGAGGGCGAGGTCGTCCTGGTCCAGAACGCGTTTCCCGACGGAGGGATCGTCGAACTCCTGGTGCTCGCGGACCTGATCAAATCGCGCGGCGCCGAATACGTCCACCTCCTAGTTCCGTATCTGGGCTACGCCCGCCAGGACAAGAGCTTCACCCCCGGTGAGGCCGTCAGCTCGGGCACGATCATCAGGCACATCTCCAGAAGCGTGGATGCCCTTGCAACGATAGATATCCATTCGCCTTCCGTTCTCGACAACTCGGACGTTCCGGCCCAGAACATCTACCCCGCGAAATCGTTCGCGGACTTCCTCAACGACATGGATGTCGTCCTCGCTCCGGACGAAGGGGCGAAGCACCGTGCCGAAGCTGTCGCCGAACACCTGGACAAGCCCTGGGACCATCTCGTCAAGGTCAGGCTCGATGACCAGCACGTCGTGATGGAACCGAAGGGTCTCGACGTATCGGGAATGTCCGTCGCGATTGTAGACGACATCATCTCGACCGGCGGGACCATCGCACGAGCGTCCGAACAGCTCAGGTCGCAGGGCGCTACGAGGGTGGTCGCCGTCTGCACACACGGTTTGTTCTCGGGAAACGCGTTCGATCGGATGAGCACTTGCGACGGAGTCCATTCGACCCGCACATTGATGTCCGAAGCGTCGTCCATACCGATCGGTGCAGAGCTCTCCAGGCGGATACTCGGTTCAGGATAGCCAGACACCGAACACCAATCCGCCAACTTTTAAATAGGGACTTCACAATCGTATGGTCCCATGATACAGGAGCGGAAGTCAGACCACGTGGATATAGTCCTCAACAACAGGGTCAGCGCTAGCGAGAACTGGTGGGACGGCGTCCATCTGGTCCATCGGGCGCTGCCCGAGATCGACATGGACGAGATAGATACCTCGGCCACACTTTACAGCGCAGAGCTCTCGATGCCCCTGGTCATCTCAGCGATAACGGGCGGTTACCCTCGCGGCGAGGAGATCAACCGGAACCTCGCAGAGGCAGCGGCCGAATTCGGCATCGGGATGGGGGTCGGCAGCCAGCGGGCGGGCCTCGAGCACCCCGACCTCGAATCCACCTATTCAGTTGTAAAGGACTTTGATGTTCCTCTGGTCATCGGGAACCTCGGCGCGCCCCAGCTCATACCGCAGGGGGACAAGCGCGCCTACGGCGTGGACGACGCGCGGAAGGCCATGGACATGGTCGATGCGGACGTGCTCGCTATACATCTCAACTTCCTTCAGGAGGCCGCACAGCCGGAGGGCGACAGGAAGGCCCGCGGCTGCCTCGACGCGATCACCGAGATAGCGTCCGAACTGAAGGTCATCGCCAAGGAGACGGGCGCCGGCCTTTCGGGGGCCGACCTCGACGCGCTCGCCGGCACAGGCATCGTCGGCCTCGACATCGGAGGCCTCGGCGGGACGTCGTTCTCCGCCGTGGAGACCTACCGCGTTCCGGATGGCAACCCGCTCAAACGCGTCGGGACGACCTTCTGGGACTGGGGGGTCCCGACACCAGTTACACTCTCATTAGCGGCCGACCGGTTCGATACCATCGCGACCGGCGGCATCAGGAACGGGCTGGACGCCGCCAAGGCGTTGGCCATGGGCGCAGGCTCGGCGGGGATGGCCGCCGCGCTGCTGCGCGCCGCGACCGAGAGCGCGGACGCGGTGAAGGCGGAACTCGAGGCTATCAGGGCGGAACTGGTGACCGCCATGTTCCTCACGGGTTCCCCCGACATTCGGTCCCTCCGATCGGCACAGGTGATACTTGACGCCGAGATCGAGAGGTGGACCGGGGCGATGAGGTGACAGGATGGATCTGAAGGAAGCGCTTGGGGGCAGGATAGCCATAGTTGACGAGGCGCTCGAGGAGAGCCTCGACCTGGACATCCAGAGGAAGCTCATCGACGCGATGAGGCACTACCCGCTCGCCGGCGGGAAACGGCTGCGCCCGGTAATGGCGATGCTCGTAGCTGATGCCATCAACGGTACTGGCAAGAGGACAATACCGTTCGGCGTCGCTCTCGAACTCACCCACAACTTCACCTTGATCCACGACGACCTGATGGACCAGGACGACCTCCGCCGCGGCGTCATCACCGTCCACAAGGCGTTCGACGACCCGACAGCAATAAACGCCGGCGATGTGCTCTTCGCAAGGGCGTTCGAGGTGCTTACCGACCTCGAATGCGACGACAGGACCATGCGCGAGATCGTCCGGGACCTGGCGAAGACCGTCCGATTGATAGGCGAGGGTCAGCAGTCCGACATGGACTTCGAGTCCCGTGGCGACGTCACAGAGGCCGATGCGATGAAGATGATCGAGCTCAAGACCGCGGTCTTCTTCGAGACGGCCGCAAGGGGTGGCGCACTCATCGCGAAGGGGACGCCGGAACAGGTCGAGGCCATGAAGAGGTACGGCATCAACGTCGGGATCGGCTTCCAGCTACACGACGACCTCCTGGACATCATCGGCGAACAGGAGAAGATCGGAAAACCGAAGTGGAGCGACCTCCGCGAGGGGAAGAAGACGGTCATCTTGCTTCACGCGATCGAGAACTCTTCGCCCGAGGACAGGCAGACCATCCTCGACAACATCGGCCGCGAGGACGTCACGATGGAGGAGCTGGCGAGGGTCGTGGAAGTGCTCGAACGGACCGGCGCCATCGATTTCATCAAGACGACCACGAAGGAGATGTCCGACAAGGCCGTCGAGTACCTGAACGTGCTTCCGGACAGCGAGCACAAGGACCTTCTCATCGGGATCGCCGATTACATGGTCTCCAGGGACAAGTGAGTGGGATAAACCCACACCCCTGCTGATTTCCCTGTAGTGATTCAAATCCAACTTTATCTATGGCAATCTCTTTATATCGAAATTCGATATCGAAAATCGATAACATGTTCGAACGCAAGGTCATACTCGGTTTCATGAGGGTCCATGTCCTGCACCACGCGTGCTCTCCCGAAGGCGTCTACGGTATGTGGATGATCCATGAACTGGCAGATCACGGCTACACGGTCAGCCCCGGCACGATCTACCCTCTCCTCCACGAGATGGAGAATGAGGGCATTCTGAGGTCCAGGGAACGGAAGGATGGCGGACGTTCCCGCAGGGTCTACCGGGCGACGCCGAAAGGGAAGCACGTCCTGAGGCGGATACGAAGGTCCATCACCGAACTCCACGGTGAGGTGATCGTGTGAGCGTCCTCGAATTCGAAAACGTCCACAAGTCGCTCGGCGGACATCCCATCCTGAACGGCGTCGACCTGAAGCTTCAGAAGGGCGAGGTGATCGCGATCGTCGGTCCCTCGGGGAGCGGTAAGAGCACGGTCCTCCGCTGCGCCAACAGGCTCCACGACCCGGACGAAGGGGCGATCAAGTTCGATGGTGCGAACGTCGACGGGCTGGACGCCAGACAACTCAGGTCGCAGGTCGGGATGGTCTTCCAGGATAGCGCCATGTTCCCGGGGACCGTGCGCGAGAACATCTCGTTCGGACTAACGGTCCGCGGCGTGGACGACCCCAGGGTGGTCGCGAAGGCCGTCGCAAAGGCCGCGAAGGTAGCTGCCGTGTCCAGGAGACACCTCGACAGGTCCGCGTCGAAGCTGTCCGGAGGCGAGAAGCAACGTGTCGCAATCGCTCGAGCACTAGCGATCGGCCCCGAGGTCCTGCTGCTCGATGAACCCACGTCGGAGATCGACCCGAAACGGTTACGGCACATAGAGGACGCGCTAGTCTCGATGGCCCGGGAGGGAAAGACCTCGTTCCTCTGGGTAACCCATTCCGCCGACCAGGCGCGAAGGGTCGGAGACCGCATTGCAAATCTGGTGGATGGGAGGATCACCCAGATCGCTCAACCGGACGAGTTCGATTGGGGGGTGGCATATTGAGCGGAATACCATACGATGAGGCTGAGGGACTGTTCCGCCTCGGACTGGTATCCTTGCTCTTCCTGCTCGTCCTGGTGCTTTCCAGGAGAAGACGCCTAGGGATCGATCGCGACTTCGCCTTCGCTCTCGTCAAGGGTGGATCGCAGCTTGCCGTCGTTGCCGTATTGCTGACCCTGATATTCGTCTCGGACCTGTGGCCCCTGTGGACGCTGCTACTGCTCCCCTTCATGATGTTCATCGGTGGCTGGACATCGGCCAGAAGGACTCCCGACATGCCAAATCCCATGATGATAACAACGCCGAGCATCGCCCTTGGATCGGGGTCCGTCCTGGTATTCCTCTTCATCACCGGCGCGATCCCTCCGGCTCCGCAGTTCATTATCCCCCTCGCGGGGATGGCCATTGGGAATGCTATGATAATATGCTCCCTGACCCTTGACCGCCTGGTACGCGAGGCAAGGCTCAATCGGACGCGGATCGAGACCTCCCTGGCGCTGGGCGCATCCAGCACACAATCAATCGAACCGTACGAGACCCTCTCGATCAGATCGGCCCTGATCCCGACCCTAGACAGCTTGAGGACACTGGGGATAATCTTCATTCCCGGCGCCATGACCGGCCTGGTCCTTGCGGGGACGAGCCCAATCGTCGCCGCCCAGTACCAGATCATAGTATATTTCATGATAGTCGGAGGCGGGATCATCTCGTCGATGACCGTGGCGTCCCTCGCCCGCAGACGGCTGTTCACACATGCCTGCCAGATCGAGGCCTGGGTGTAATGATAATGGTGCCTCCATAGACCATGTCCTCTACCTTCAAAACGTTTAAATAAATCGTGTTGGGTGGTCAAACGGTGTCGGAATGAACCTTCGAAAGCGTTATCTGGACGATCTCCTCGGGCGCGACATCCTTGTCGTGACAGTCGACAGCCGGACCTACAAGGGGCGTCTCATCGAGTTCGACGAGGAAGCGATGCTACTCGACAACGTCATCGAGACTTCGACCCGGGAGGTCAGATGGAAGAAACCCGAGGTGGCCCTGCCATCCGGTCCCGGGACCGAGGGCGGGAACACCATCCACCCACTCGAAGAGGTGATGGTCCTGACGAAGCAGGTACTCAGGATCTGGCGCCTCGACTAGACGGAGGCCTAACTTGAAGATCACCGTCGTTCTCGTCGAACCGATCTACGGGGGCAACGTTGGTTCCGTCGCTCGGATCATGGCCAACTTCAACATTAATGACCTTGCCATAGTCGGCGACTTCCGCCCGGACGACGACTCCATGAGGATGTCCATGCACGGGCGCCACACTCTCGAGAACGCAATGTACTACGACTCGATCCAGGACGCCCCCGTCGACATCCGTGTGGGAACAACTGGCCGCTTCACGAGCTCCGAGAAGGGCGAGACCCGCTTCGCTCACACACCGGAAGCATTGGTCGAACATCTCAGCGACTTCACGGGCAACGTCGGCCTCCTGTTCGGAAGGGAGGACGCTGGACTATCCAACGAGGAGATCGCTGTCTGCGACATCATCGCGTCCATACCAGCGTTCCCTGACTATCCGATATTGAATCTCTCACATGCCGTCGGCATCTTCCTGTACGAGTTCTCCAAGGGGAATTGGGACCTCCCGGAGAAGGAGGAGGCCTCCGCATCCGAGCGCGACAGGCTAGTCGAGAGGGCGGCGGAGCTGCTTGAGATACTTGAATACGATGACGCGCGCCGCGAGCGCGTCGAGACCTACTACAGAAGGATCTTCGGACGCGCTGTGATAACCAAATGGGAGTACCATGCCCTGATGGGCTTCTTCGGCGACCTGATAGACCGCCTGGAATGAGGTTCAGTCAAGCCCCTTTCTCTCGAAGATAGCCTTCAGGTTGGCCTTCGTCTCAGCGTCGACGTCGGCGTACAACGAGTTTCCGTGAGCGTCCATCGAGACAACGAGAGGGCCGAAATCCTTTGCTTCGAAGATCCAGACCGCTTCTGGCATGCCGAGCTCTTCAAGATAATGGACTGCAGCCACTCGACCAAGTCCCTTTGCAGCTAGCGCTCCAGCACCCCCCGTGAAGGTCGCGTAAACGACATTGTGCTTTTCGAGCGCGGCCAGGGTCCCCGGCCCCATTCCGCCCTTTCCGATGATGACCTTGACTCCGAACATATCCAGGAAACCCGGCTCGAGCGTCTCCATCCTGAACGACGTGGTCGGTCCGGCCGAGACGACCTGCCATACTCCATCGGTCTGCTTCATCACCGGTCCGCAGTGGTAGAGGCCGAGCCCGGTCATGTCCAGACCCTCCGGCTCCCCGTCCTTGAGAAGCTCCATGTGAGCCTCGTCACGCGCCGTGAAGACGGTCCCTGATATGTAGATGATGTCGCCGGCGTTCAGTCCGGCGATGGTCTCTTCGTCTATCGGAGTCTGCAGCCTGTACTCGGTCATCAGACCACCTCCCCGTTGACGTCGAGCTTGACGATGGCCCGGCGGTCGCACCAGCACTGGACCACCATGGCGACCGGGAACGTCGCCGGATGCCTCACCGTATGTTCGATGTGGACCCCAAGAGCGGTCGTCCTGCCGCCCAGCCCCATGGGGCCTATGCCGATTGAGTTGACGTCGTCCATCAATTCCTTCTCCATCGCCGCCACCTCCGGGATCGGATTCTCCGTCCCCAACGGTCTCAGGAGCGCCTTCTTGGCGAGCTTGAGTGCGATGTCGGCGCCGCCGCCGAACCCGATGCCCAGCACCACTGGGGTGCACGGTTTCCCCGCGGCATACTGCATCTGTTCCAGGATCTTCCTCTTTGCACCGTCGAAACCCTCTGCGGGCGTGAGCATCCAGAGAGCGGACATGTTCTCGCTCCCGCCGCCCTTTGGAAATACGATGACAGTGGCGCCGTCGCCCTCGACAAGCTCGACAGTCACGGCCGGCATGTTGTGCCCGAGGTTGTTCTTCGGATTGACGCCGGTGAACGGATCGACCGTGTTCGGCCTCAAGGGCACCTCGGCCGTCGCCCGTTCTATCGCCTCCGGTATCGCTTTCATGACATCTGACAGGTAAGGGAAATCGTAGCCAGCCTTGACGAAGAAGAGCTGAACGCCCGTGTCCTGGCACAAAGGTAGACCCTCATCGTGGGCGAGGTCGATGTTGTCCAGTATCGCCTTCAGTTGCATCCTGGCGATGTCGCTCGTCTCGTTCTCGTACGCCGTCCGTATCCTCTCGGTGACGTCCGGCGGCAGCTCCACGACGCCGTCGCGGAGACCTTTGACGGCAGCGTCTATGAACTTGTCCTTGTCGAACATTTAGCGCCCCCTGATTGGCCCCGCATTGTGATTTCCGGATAAAAGGGTAACCGACATTACCGCAACAGCGCTAGACCCCGGCCGATCGGGGGACAACGCGTCTCAGGGATCCTGAACAGAGAGGACAACAGCGCTCGAAGCTGGGCCTCGGCAGCTTCAACGCGTCTCACCGATTCTGCTGCGAGGTCGGTTTTGGCACCCCATCAATCGCCCTTGGGACTCACCGTGTCCCCTTCGACCATGAGGACCACGGTCCTCTCCTCGGCGCGGGTCCTGTGCTCGACTCCCTTCGGGACGGCGAATCCCTGGTGCGGAAGGACCTCCACGGTCTCGTCCGGCAGGTCCAGGAGGAGCTTCCCGCTCACGACGTAGAAGAACTCGTCCTCGTCCTCGTGGTGGTGCCAGTGGAACTCTCCCTCGAATATTCCCATCCTTACCAGTGAGTCGTTGATCCTGCAGAGCGTGAAGTTGGTCCACTTCTCGGGATTGTCCCTCTCCAGCTGGTCCACGTCGATCACCGTCATGTGTCCGTCCTTCTCATCCATATCCTCACCTCATTCTATGGAGATGTCCAGCACTTCCAGCAGGTCGTCGAGTCCGACGTCCGTAGAGACCCTCATCCAGCCCCCTTCGGTCTCGGTACCCTCGAGGACCGGGACGGTCAGGCTGCCGCTCGAAAGGATCACGGTCTTCGGCTCCGAACCCTTCTCCTTGATGAAATCGATCGCGTCGTCGATGGCCTTCTGGACGTCGCGGTAGGATACTATATTGATCGCCTCCAGGTCCTCTTCCGGTAGTTCGGAAACGGCCCAGACCTGTGCCCAGACGCCGATCTGGGCCATCTTCGCGGCCTTGTGCCATCCGAGCTTGTAGTCCTTGTTGATCCTGTACAGGACCTCCTGCGGAGTCGGCTCCGAGGACAGGAGGTCGAAGAAGGTCTTGCCGCCGATGCCATCGGTACAGCGCGACACCAGGATGAGAACACCGCCGTTCTGGAGAGCGTACTTCCCGTTCTCGACGGCCTTCTGCGACTGGTAGAGGTCGACGTCCATGGGATATGGCGCGACCGTTACCACGATGTTACCCCTGTGTTCGAGGGGAACGCAGAATATCTTGAAGGCCTGCTCGATGGCGGCGTAGAAGGAACCGTGCAGGTCGCCCGCGGTGCATGCGAATATCTTGTGGTCTCCCGTCAACACGGTCTGTATCGAGAACACCTTCATGTCGGACAGGTTCTTGAGCGCGTCCATCATGTCCTCGTGTACTGGATTGCCGTCCAGAGCCAGGGCCCGCGCCCTGTTCGAGAGTGCAAGCTTGTGGTTCTGCGTTATGGTCTTGTACGATGCAACCCCGGGCAGGAACGACTTTCGCCCGCCGGTGTAGCCGCCGAAGTAGTGCGGCTCGACGCTCGAGATGACTAGTATCCTGTCCGCCTCCGGCACCATCCTGTTGATGTACATCTCGGTGCCGTTCGTCGACGTCCCGAGGTGGACCATGGCATCCTCGTCCCTGGCATCGTGCGAGAATATCCTGTCGGCGAACTCCTCGTGGTGCTCGCCGAACATGAAGTCGAACTCCTCCTGGTTCGGCGCGCGGTGCGCTCCGGTCGCGATCAGGAACCTGACGTCGGGATGGTCCTTCAATATCGGATATATCTCCCTGACGATCCTCGCTGTCGGCGTCGGCCGGGTCCCGTCATTGACGATTATCAGAAGGGAATCCTCGTAGTCAGCGAACTCGGCGAACCCGACGGAGTCGATCGGATCCTCCAGGGCGTTCTTGATTATCACCGACTCGTCGCCTACTTCGAACTCGGCAGGATCGAGTATCTGTACCTCACCCTCGATCTCGACGTCGATGGCGTCCTTTCCGTAGTGGACGGTGTAGCTCAGGCTCTCACTTCCAATGGGGACAGTCCGCCCACCGGAGAGCCGCTGGCCATCAGTCTGCCATGGTGATGGACATCTTCGTCGGGATCTCCAGGGCGTCGGCCCGGAGTATGCTCCTTAACGTTCTTCTATCTTTTGCCCTGGGCAGGAAGCTCCTGAACTTCACGGACCTGAAGACGACCTCCGGGCCGATCTCGGTCCGCGCATGCCATGCGAGCTCCTCCTTCAGAGCCTCGGTCGGGAGAACGTCGGTATTGAGATTGACGAAGGCCTGCAGCGCCTCTCCGTGGGTGCCGTCCGGGACCCCGACGACGATCGCCTCGGCGACCGAAGGGTGGCTCACGAGGGCCTCCTCGACGTCGATGCTGAGGAGCGTGTGTCCGGAGATGTGGACCTCCTCGCCCATGACCGGTGCCTTTTCGGTCTCCTCCTGCTCCAGCTCTATGCTCTTGAAGACGCCTATGGGTTTGAGCTCAGTAAGAACGAGCCAGGCCAGTTCGAGCTTGAGGTCGTTCGAGGGAACGACGCCCTCCTTGACCTTTGCGAAGGCCTTCATGACCTCTCCCTTCCTCTCGTCCGGGACCGTTACAACAGCCGCGTCGGATATGTCGGGGTGACTGAGAAGGACGTTGGTGATCTCCGTGGTGGAGAGCCTGTGTCCGGAGATCTCCATGGCCCCTCCGTCCATGGCGACATCGTCGACGACGACCATGCCGTCATTGCCGACTGGCACCTTGACAGGTGCTCCGGAGGGGCGGTCGCCGAACTCGATGTCCTCGAAGAGGAGCATCGGGCCGACCTCGACCTGGGCGTACCACGCGAGGTCCCTCTTGAGGTCGTCGGTGGGTACGCTGCCCTCCTTTAGGGTCACATATGCCCTGAGGATCTCACCGTGCCTCTCGTCGGGCACGCCGGTGACGACGGCCTTGGTGACCTCGTCGTACCGCATGAGGACCTTCTCGACCTCGGTGATATCTATCTTGTGACCGGAGGTGAAGACGACGTCGCCCTCCTCCCGGACCTCGTCCCACGGGACCTGGGGCTCGACCTCCTTCGCTATGAACTCTATGTCCTTGAATATCGACGGATACCCGATGTCGGTACCCACGTGCCAAGCGATCTCGGTCTTGAGGTCGTTGGATACGTGATGGCCTCCCTTCAGGGATATCACGGCATTGAGCAGCTCGCCCCTCGCCTCGTCCTCCACCGCCATGACCTCCGCCTCGAGGACCGCCCCGTGGCTCAACAGCACTTCCTCGACCTGTCCGAGGTCGATGTCGACGCCCGCGATCCGTGCAACCCGCTCGCCATTTTCCGCAGTTCGGTTTTCCATGGGAATCACCCGATATTTTGCTCTTCTCTACCATTAAAATCGGTGGGGAAGTGTAAATATATTCCGAAGTCGATATGGAAAATTCCCGATAACCTGAACACATCTCGCTGAAATTATTCTCAATTCATCGAAAATCACAGAAATAACTCGTTATTGCGAGAATCATGGCCCTGTTGCACAATATCACGCTTGAAGCGATAATGCCGATGTACTTTCGAAGCCCAAATTAGGGGAAATCGGGCCCTAGTAAGGTTCTTATGCGGATATCGCCCTTCTCCGTCGCTACAATGAACAGTGCTGATATCAGCGGATTATCGGTCAACGAACAGACCGTCCTGTACAACCTCGTGCGCCATCCGCTACTCTCGGACCAGGAGCTCTGCAACAGGATCGACATGAAGCAGTCGACCTTCTCGACCATCAAGAAGAAGCTCCGGACCGAGGGTTACTTCTACTCCTCGCATTCCCCCGTCTTCAACAGGCTCGGTTCTGAACTCCTCGTCGTCTGGTACGTCACCCTCAACCGGAAGACCCGCACCGAGGACCGCCTCGCGATCTCGCGCGGAAGGCTCCTCGCGGCCTCCGACATCTTCACCATCGTCAGCGAGTCGAACCAGGCCGTATTCCTTTCTGTGTCCAAGAACATAGGCGAGCACGTGAAGGTCACCGACGACCTCGTCCAGCTCTACGAGGAGAACGACTTCCTCGAGGAGATCCATCAGGTCATGTTCCCGTTCGACGCCTCGTCGATATTCAGCTGCTTCGACTTCGCTCCACTTCTCAATCGGATATTCCAGATCGAGCCCGAGGACGCGATAACCGAGGACATCGACGTGAGCTCCGAGAAGAACAAGACGAAGGTCCATTACCCCGAGCTCAACGACCTCGAGAAGCGTGTATTCCTCGGACTCGTCAAGTATCCAGAACTATCCGATTCATCGCTCAGCGAACGTATCGGGTGCTCCAGGCCTGTCTTCACTCGCGTCAAGAACCGTTTCCTGGAGGAACGGCTGATAGAACGCCGCCGCATAGTCAGCCTCGAGAAGCTCGGCTTCAAGATGCTCGCTCTGACGCATTCCAAGTTCAATCCGCTCATCCCGCTCTCTGGACGTCAGAAGTGCGTACAGCATACTCGGGCTGTCCAGACGCCGATATTCAATATCGCCCGCGACCCCGAGAGCGTCATGCTCACGGCATTCCGAGACTTCGAGGAGTTCAAGTACCTCCACAACGAGTACGTCTCCTACTGCCAGGAGCACAACACGTTGAGGAACGACCCCTTCGTCCTCCTCCAGTCCATCCCGAGGATATACGAGGTGAAGTGGCTCGTTTACGAACCACTGGTCCGGAAGATCCTGGACAATATTTGATCGGACCATTCAAAACCCAGCAGTGAACGCGCTCGACCGCGAGCCCTTCGGCGATCAACGCGTCTTGATGATCACTGGTCCGAGGTTGGGTTAGGGGTCCAGGGTCACGGCCTCGTTCGAACTACTACAATCTACACTGCAGAAGCCCCAAATCGGAGCCGGTCCCCATCTGCGATCTCAGTATCCCACTGCTTCGAGGTTGCCCCTCAGAGCCCTGGCGGCCCTGCTGAACTCCTCCTTCTCGGCGTCGGTCATGTCCATGTCCATTACCTCCTCGACGCCGTTGCGGCCCAGCCTGATGGGCTGGCCCACGAACACCTGCTCGTCCTCCCAGAGGACGGAGCTGGGCACCACGACCTTCTCGTCGTTCATGACTATCCTGGCCATGATCGACGTGGCGTGTGCCGGCGCGTAGAAGGTGGCGCCCTTGAGGGCGATGACCTCCCTTCCCGCGTCCTTCGTCCTTGCTACGGCGCGCGCGACCCTTTCCGGGTCAGCGGGCTCGCCGTTGATCTTGACGGAGCTTGCCAGCGGTATCATTATCTCGCCGTGCTGGCCGACGACGACGCCCTCCACGTTCTCCACCGGGACGCCGAACTCCAGAGACAGGAAGTATTTGAACCTGTTCGAGTCGACGACCCCGCCCATGCCGAACACCCTGTGCCTCTCGAAGCCGGACTCCTTGAAGGCGATGTACGCCATGGCGTCCATCGGGTTCGCGACGACGAGCAGGAGCGCTTCGGGTGCGTGGATCTTGATCTGCTCGATCACAGACTTCATGATCTTCGCGTTCGTGCCGAGGAGCTGCTCCCTGGTCATGTCCGGCTTCCTCGCAATGCCGGCGACGATTATGATCAGGTCGGACCCCGCGATGTTGCTGTAATCTGTCGACCCGGCCACCGGACAGATGGTGGTCTGCCCGAGGTCGAGCCCCTCGCCCTTGACGAGGTTCTCGATGATGTCTATGATGACCAGCTCGTCAGCGATCCGCTCCTTCATGACCGAGAACGCGATGGTCGAACCGAGCCTGCCTGCTCCAATGACTGCTATCTTCCCCATAGGGTCGGTAAGGCAGGTCCGATTTATAAGAATATCCCTGCCAAGCGGACGCCTGGACACAGATATCCGATAAAACGTTACGTCCGTCCCCGGCGTTGTTACAATACATCGGAACGGTCGCTCCCAAGCCCCTCGGACGGGCTTGTCAATTTACACACTCGGTAATATCCTGTTTATCCTTTTCACCGCGGGGAAGCGGAAATCTAAAATAAGACAAAGGGTCCTTCTTCGTTGCCCTGCCTGCACAGGGGCGATAGAACGCGAAAATTTCGCTTCCATCCGCTCCAGAATAACGAGAATCCCTCCCGAATATCGATATTCGGGAAACGGCGGGGCATATCCGCGGAAACAGGGGAGCCCTGACGGACGGTCCGGATAGGGCGGCGAACGGCGGTGCAAGGCGGCCCGGGGGCTGCGCCAAGACCCACTCGGCAAGGCCGGGGACTCTTCTGGTACGACATCGAATATGGTGGTCAATATGGACGTCGACATCGAGAGGCTGAGGTCGATAGTCGGTGATGAGAACGTCTCCGACAGGGCGTTCGACCTGTACGTGTATTCCTCGGACGCATCGGTTCACCAGGCCAAGCCCGACGTGGTGGTCCGGCCCGGTACGACCGAGGAGGTCCAGGACATCGTTCGCTACGCGAACGAGAAGAAGATACCGATCGTCCCTAGGGGCGCCGGCTCCGGCATGTCCGGGCACACAGTCCCTATCGACGGCGGCATCGTCCTCGACATGAAGAGGATGGACAGGATCATGGACATAAAACCCGAGGACGTGCTCGTCCGCGTCGAGGCCGGGGTCGTCAACGACGACCTCAACAAGGCCCTGAAGCCGTTCGGCGTCTTCTTCCCCCCGACACCGTCATCCGGCAACATCTGCACGATCGGCGGGATGATCGGGACCAACGCCTCTGGGAACCGCGCGGTGAAGTACGGCGCGACCCGCGACTCGATAATGGGCATGAAGGTCGTCATGGCGAACGGTGAGGCACTGGACCTCGGCTCCAACACGATCGTGGAATCCGCCGGCTACCAGCTCCACAGGCTGATCGTCGGTTCCGAGGGCACACTCGGGATCGTCACGGAGGCTACACTCAGGCTGGCACCTCTTCCCAAGTTCAGGATGATCGGCGTGGTAAACTTCGACAGGCTCGAGGACGCCGGGAACGCGATATCGGCCATCGCCGCCAGCGGCGTGAAGCCGTCCATGCTCGAGCTGATGGACCACGTTGCCATCAAGGCCGTCAATACAGCACTGGACATGGGACTCCCTGACGTCGAGGCCATCGTGATGTTCGAGTGCAACGGCATGGCCAAGGACGAGGTGGACCGCGATATGGAGCGCGTCCAGGAGATATTCAAGGAGCACAACGGCTCCGGGATCGAGGTCAGTGACGACCCAAAGGAGATGGCCCGTATCTACGCCGGAAGGAAGAAGCTCTTCCCATCGCTCTCCCGTTACAAGGAAGGACTCGTCTCGACCTCCCTGGCCGACGACATGGCCGTTCCGATATCCCAGATCGCGGCAACGATACAGAAGATCCACGAGATCGCCGAGAACAACGGCATCATAATGAGCGCCTACGGCCACGCCGGCTCCGGCCTCATACACACGAAGATCCTCATCGACCCATCCCAGCAGAGCCAGTGGGACGCATCGGCGAAGGCGGTCGACGAGGTCTACAAGTTCATACGCGAGGTAGGCGGAACGACATCCGGCGAGCACGGCATCGCCCTCTCCAAGGCACCTGCGTGGAAGGAGGAGAAGGCCGACCAGCTCGAGACGATGCGCGCCATCAAGAAGGCCCTAGATCCCAACAACATACTCAACCCGCACAAACTGCAGGACGCTCCGGACGACTGGGTGACCGCGACGGACCTCAGGTACAAGGTGAGGGGGTGACAAGGATGGAAGCGAAGAACCTGGAGAAGCTCGAGAACGAGATGTACGTCTGCATAAGGTGCGCCTACTGCTTCGAGGAGTGCCCAGTGATCCGCGAGCGCGGATGGGACACCGACGGCGCCCGGGGAAAGGTCATGCTCTCGTACGGGCTGATGACCGGCGACCTGGAGGCGACCCAGGAGGTCGCGGACCGCCTGTTCCAGTGCACGACGTGCGGCGACTGCATGGAGCGCTGCCCCTCGAACGTGACCGTCGTGGACATCATAGCCGCAGCCCGCGCCGACCTCGTCAAGGCCGGCTTTTCGAGCGAGACACACGAGCGCGTCATCCAGAACGTCAAGGACACAGGCAACATCTACGGCGACACCGAGGGAGGCATCGAGGGCAAGGAGGGCGACACACCCCTCTTCGTCGGATGCCAGTACCAGTCCCGGCCCAACAAGACCAAGAAGTTCATCAAGATCCTGGAGAAGCTCGGCATCGACGCAACGATTAGCGACGAGGTCTGCTGCGGATTCCCCATGGAGATCCTCGGGTTCGTTGACGACTTCGACGAGCACAAGGAGCGCTTCAAGGCGGCGTTCCCGCACGGAGAGGCGATCACGATGTGTCCGACCTGCACCGTCTTCCTGAGGGAAGGCCACGACATCGAAGCCAGGCATCTGCTCCAGGCGATCCTGGAGGTGCTTCCGCAGGGCGACCTCGGAATGAAGGTCACATACCACGACCCATGCGATTTCTCGCGCGGTCTCAAGATAATCGACGAGCCCCGTGAGATAATCAAGAGGCTCGGCTGCGAGCTCATCGAGATGGAGAGCAACAAGGACGGCTCTGCCTGCTGCGGAGGCGGCGGGGGCATCCTCATGTCCGATCAGGAGCTCTCGGACGACATCTCCCTCTACCGGATCCGACAGGCCGTCGCCACCGGAGCCGAGGTCCTCGTCACTACTTGTTCAACCTGCGAGACGGTGCTCAAGAAGGCCGCGAAGACCGTGGCGGAGTTAGGTGAAGATACTATAACCGTCAGGAACATTGAGGACCTCATCTGGAAAGCCCTGAAATGAGGTGATCATGTGTACCTGCTCGATCTCGGTGTGCGCCCATGGAAACAGTCGATGTTGATATTCCACACCCTCGCCCGGATGGGCGTGGAGGCGATGGTGACGGTGTCCCCCGAGACCCCGTTCATCAGCGTGGGATACTTCCAGGACCTAGAGAAGGAGGTTGACACCGCCTACTGCGAAAAAGCGGGTCTCCCGATAATCCGCAGGGAGGTCGGCGGGGGCACGGTCTACCTCGACAGGGACCAGATATTCTACCATATAATCTGGAACCAGGACAATCCGGCGTTCCCCAAGAGCGTCAAGGAGATCTACCAGCAGCTGTCGATCCCGCCGATCGAGACCTACGAGGAGTACGGCATCCAGACCAAGTTCCGCGAGGTCAACGACATAATCACGACCGAGGGCCGCAAGATCGCGGGTCTCGGCGGCGCGGACATAGACGATTCGATGGTCTTCGTCGGTTCGCTCATCATGGACTTCGACTTCAACGCGATGGCCCATGCGATCAAGGTCCCCGACGAGAAGTTCAGGGACAAGGTCTTCAAGACGATGGAGGAGAACGTCACCACAATGAAGAAGGAACTCGGAAGGCTCCCCCCGAGGGAGGAGCTCACCGGCGTGCTCCATAGCCGATACGAGGACCTCCTCGGAAAGCTGACCCCGCTGACCCTGAGCGACGACGTGGTCGCGAAGATGGAGGAACTGGCGGTCTGGTTCGATTCACCCGAGTTCAAGTACAGGAAGACCCCGAAGGTCCCCAGCGGGGTCAAGATCAAGGAAGGCGTGGAGATACTCTACGGCATGTACAAGGCCCAGGGCGGCCTGATAAGGACGCAGCAGGAGGTGGTCGAGGCCCGCATCGCCGACATCGGCATCTCCGGCGACTTCACGCTCCTTCCGAAGAAGGAACTGGCCGGTCTCGAGGCGAGCCTGGCCGACACCCAGAGGGACGAGTCCGAGGTCGTGAACGCGATCGAGGAGTTCTACGAGGAGTCCGAGGTCCAGACGCCAGGCGTCGAGCCCAGGGACATCACAAAAGCGGTCATGGAGGCAAAGTGAGATGATAAGGACCAGCGAGCTTGATCCGAACTTCAAGGACGAGGTCTCGAAGGAACTCGGTGGATGGGAGATATCCCGCTGCTTCGCGTGCGGAACCTGCACGGCAGGATGCCCCGTCCGCGAGATCGACGACAAGTACAATCCCCGCAAGATCATCAGGATGGTCCTTCTTGGAATGAGGGAAGAGGTACTGTCGAGCGAGTTCATATGGCTCTGTTCCACATGCTATACCTGTTACGACAGGTGTCCCCAGGACGTACACCTCACCGACATCATGACGGCATTGAAGAACATCGCCGTACGGGAGGGATACATGCATCCCTCCTTCAAGGAGCAGGCGCGGCTCGTGCTCGAGTTCGGCCGTCTCTACGAGGTCGAGGACTTCGACAACAAGAAGCGCGAGAAGATGGGCCTGCCCCCCGTCCAGAAGACCATCGACGAGGTCAGGAAGGTCGTCAAGGACCCGGCCATCGCGGAGGTGTGTGAATGAAGTACGCACTCTTCCTAGGCTGCACGATCCCCGTAAGGGGTCAGAACTACGAACTCTCCGCCCGCGCAGTCGCCGAGAAGCTCGGCATCGAGCTCGTCGACATGGACGGTTTCTCGTGCTGCGGATATCCCGTGAAATCGACGAGTGCCAGGAGCACTCTGGCCCTCGCTGCCAGGAACATATGTCAGGCCCAGAAGGAGGGCGTCGATATCGTGACCCTCTGCAACGCCTGCACCGGCGTACTTGCCGAGGCTAACCACATCCTCTCGGAGGACTCCGAACTGCGCGCCAAGGTCAACGAGGACCTGAAGGACGTGGGTTGCGAGTTCAAGCCAGGGACGAAGATCAAGCACTTCTCGAGGATGCTCTACGAGGATATAGGTCTTGAGAAGATCAAGGACCCCATCACACGGGACATGAGCGACTTCTCGTTCTCGGTCCATTACGGGTGCCACTACCTCAGGCCTGCTGAAGTGCACTGCTTCGACGACGCCGAGGACCCGCGGACGATCGACGAGCTCATCGAGGCCGCCGGAGCGAAGTCCGTCGACTACCAGGACAAGCTCGAATGCTGCGGAGGGGCCATCCTCGGCGTGGAGGAGGACATCGCCCTCCAGATGGCGAAGAAGAAGCTCGATCACATCACGGCGAACCCGGTTGACGGGCTCATCACGGTCTGTCCCTTCTGTACCGTCATGTACGAGGACAATCAGAAGAAGATCGAGCAGAAGTACGAGACGGAGTACGGCCTGCCGGTCCTCTACTACCCCCAGCTGCTGGGCCTCGCTTACGGAATGGACAAGAAACAGCTGGGATTCAGGCTCAACAAGGTCAAGGCCAAGGACCTCCTGGCGAAACTCGAGGAGGGAGAGGAGGCGGCATGAGCGACCCGGTCGGCGCTGTGCTGGTAGTCGGGGGCGGCATTGGTGGCATCCAGTCCGCACTCGACCTGGCCGACGCCGGCTTCAAGGTCTACATGGTGGAGGACAAGCCCGCGATAGGCGGGGCGATGGCACAGCTCGACAAGACATTTCCAACCAATGACTGTTCCCTCTGCATCCTGTCGCCGAAGCTCGTGGACGTCGGCAGGCACCCGAACATAGAATTGATGACGAACTCGTCGGTCACTGCGATCGACGGAAAGGCGGGCGACTTCACCGTCAAGATCACCGAAAGAGCACGCCGCGTAACCGAGGCCTGCGTCGGATGCAACCTCTGCGCCGAGGCATGCGTCCTCAAGGGGCGTCTCAGGAACGAGTTCGACGAGGAGCTGAAGGAGAGGAGCGCGATCTACATCCCATATCCCCAGGCCGTACCGCTCCGGTACGTCGTCGATCCCGTCAACTGCCTCCAGGTCAAGACCGGCAAGTGCGCCATGAAGTGCGTCGAGGCCTGCCCCGCTAACGCAATCGATTTCGACATGCAGGATATCGAACGCACCGTCGAGGTAGGGTCGATCGTCATGGCGCCCGGGTTCGAGGGTTTCCACGCAGAGGCGAAGGGCGAATACGGCTACGGCCGCTTCGACAACGTCGTGACGTCCCTCGAGTTCGAGCGGATACTTTCTGCCTCCGGTCCGTACGAAGGTCACGTGCTCAGGCCGTCCGACGGGAAGGAGCCGAAAAGGATCGCCTGGATCAACTGCGTCGGGTCCAGGGACAGGTCATGCGGGAACGAGTACTGCTCTTCCGTCTGCTGCACCTACTCCATCAAGGAGGCCATAATCGCCAAGGAGCACTCCGGTTCCGTCGAGCCGACCATCTTCTACATGGACATGCGCACCCACGGCAAGGGTTTCGAGTCCTATCTCAACCGCGCCGAGGACCAGCATGGCATCCGATTCATAAGGTCCAGGATCTCGGAGGTCCAGGAGACCCCCGGGAAGGACCTCAGGATAAGGTACGAGAGCGAGGAAGGGGCATTGAGGGAGGAGACCTTCGACATGGTCGTCCTTTCCATCGGCCTGGAGCCGGGCGAGGGCGTCAAGGACCTCGCCGAGACGGCCGGCATATCCCTGGACGACTTCGGTTTCTGCGAGACCGAGGAGACGAGGCCCATGGAGACCGACGTACCAGGCGTCTTCGTCTGCGGCGCATTCTCCGGTCCGAAGGACATCCCGGAGACCGTGATGGAGGCCTCCGGCGCGGCCGCGAAGGCTGGCGCGATGATATCGTCCGGACGCGGGACTCTCGTCGAGGAGCGCGAGTTCGTCCCCGAGCGCGACGTCTCCGGCGAGGAGCCGCGGATCGGCGTCTACGTATGTCATTGCGGCATCAACATCGGTGCCTACGTCGACGTGCCCGCGGTCGTGGAGTACGCCAGGGGACTGCCGAACGTCGTCCACGCCGAGGAGAACATCTACTCCTGCAGCCAGGACGCACAGCACACGCTCATCGACCGGATCAAGGAGCATGGGCTGAACCGCGTGCTCGTTGCCTCGTGCACTCCAAGGACGCACGAACCCCTATTCCAGGAGACGCTTCGGGAGGCAGGTCTGAACGCCCACCTCTTCGAGATGGCCAACATCCGGGACCAGTGCTCGTGGGTCCACATGGACGACAAGGCCACCGCGACCGAGAAGGCGCAGGACCTAGTCCGGATGTCCGTCGCTCGGGCGGCGCACATCGAACCCCTCGAGGAACTCTCACTGGACGTCATCCAGCACGGCCTCGTGATCGGCGGCGGACTTGCGGGAATGACCGCTGCCCTCGCCCTTGCGGACCAGGGCTTCGGAGTATCACTCGTCGAACAGGAGGACGCTCTCGGCGGGAACATGAGGAACATACATTACACACTTGACAATGACAACGTCCAGGAATACCTGGGCTCGCTCGTGGACCGGATCGGGGAGAGCGACATCATCGATGTCCACCTCAACGCGAAGGTCTCGGAGATCGGCGGCTTCGTCGGCAACTTCGAGTCGGTCATAGACACGCCGGACGGCCCGGAGAGGGTCGAGCATGGTGCGATAATCGTCGCGACAGGCGCGGTCGAATCGGCACCTGCGGAGTACCTCTTCGGCGAGGACGAGCGCGTCATCTCACAGACGGAGCTGGAGCGACGGATCGCTGAGGGCGAACCGGTCGGGAGGACCGTCGCCATGATCCAGTGCGTCGGTTCAAGGGACGAGAGCCACACGTACTGCAGCCGCGTCTGCTGCTCGGACGCCATCAAGAACGCCATCAGGATCAAGGAAACTGACCCATCGGCACAGGTCTACATCCTCTACAGGGACATGCGCACGTATGGATTGAAGGAGAGCCACTACGGCCGCGCAAGGGAGCTCGGCGTCGTGTTCGTCCGGTTCGACCTGGACGGCAAGCCCGCCGTGGACACTGACGGCGATGCGCTGACGGTCAAGGTCAAGGAGAAGATACTCGGCGAAGAGCTCTTCATAGAGGCGGACATAGTAGCACTGGCACCGGCCATCGAGCCGCGCCCCGACAGGGTCGACCTGGCGAAGATGCTCAAGGTCCCCCTCAACGAGGACGGTTTCTTCCTCGAGGCGCATGTCAAGCTGCGTCCTGTCGATTTCGCCACGGACGGCGTCTTCCTCGCCGGCATGGCACACTCCCCGAAGACGATGGAAGAGTCCATTGCACAGGCGTACGCTGCGGCCGCAAGGGCTTCGACACTGCTCGCCAAGGGCGAGGTCAGGGTCAATCCCGCCATTGCCGATATCACCGAGGAGATGTGCATCGGCTGCGGTCTGTGCGTCACCAACTGTCCCTTCAAGGCCATGGAGCTAGTTCTGAAGGAGGGCGGACGCAAGGCTCAGGTCATCCCCGCATCGTGCAAGGGCTGCGGCGTCTGCGGAGCAAGCTGTCCGAAGCTGGCCATCACCATGAAGCATTTCACGAACGAGGAGATCACGGCCCAGATCGAGGCCTACAGGGGGGTGGCCTGATGGCCTACGAACCCAAGCTCCTCGGATTCCTCTGCAACTGGTGCGCCTACGCGGGCGCGGACCTCGCCGGTGTCTCGCGGGTCCAGTACCCTCCGAACATGCGGGTCATCCGCGTCATGTGCTCCGGCCGGGTGGACCCGCTCCACGTACTCGAGGCGTTCAGGAACGGTATGGACGGCGTCGCGGTCCTCGGCTGCCATCCGGGCGACTGCCATTACCTCACAGGCAACTACCAGGCCGAGAGGAAGATGGACCTGACCTTCCGCGTCATGGAGAAGGTCGGCATCGACCCCGACCGTTTGCTCCTCGACTGGGTCTCGGCCGCCGAGGGCCAGAGGTTCGGCGAGGTCATCACGGACTTCACCGAGCGCATCCGGGAGCTCGGACCGCTCGACGCGGCTGACGCCGGACCGAAGGCAGCGGTCGGTGAGAAGATCGCCTCGATGGACCGCATCCGATGGCTCGTCGGCAAGGAGCGGGACATGGTCGACCACGGCAACGTCTACGGCGACAAGCTCGACGAGGCCGAACTGAAGGACATCCTGTGGAACAATATAGTGAACGAGTACAACCGGGAACTGATACGGTCCGCCATCAGGGCCGGATCGCCCGCGACGGTCCCATCGATCGCCGAAGCGGTCGAGATGGACACGGCGACGGTCTTCAAGTACATGATCGACCTCGAGAACGCCGGACAGGTCCACATGATGGACATCGTGGACGACGACCCACGCTACATACTCGTCGGGGAGGTGTCGGAATGACGGCCGAGAACAAGGTCGGAGCCGTTCTCGTGGTCGGAGGCGGGATCGCCGGGATGCAGTCGTCCCTCGACCTGGCCAACTCGGGTTTCAAGGTCTATCTCCTCGACTCATCGCCGGGGATCGGCGGGACGATGGCCCAGCTGGACAAGACGTTCCCGACGAACGACTGCTCCATGTGCATCATGGCCCCAAAGCTCGTGGACGTCGGAAGACATCCCAACATCGAACTAATCACATATTCCGAGGTCGAGTCCGTCGAGGGCGAGGCCGGTGACTTCAAGGTCAAGATCAGGAAGAAGGCGCGATACGTGGACGTCGAGAAGTGCACGGGATGCGGCGTCTGCGCCAAGGAGTGCCCCATCGACGCCGTCTCCGTCTTCAACGAGGGCCTTTCGGAAAGGCGTGCGATCTATCTCATGTACCCCCAGGCGGTGCCCCTGGCATTCGCCATCGACAGGGAGAAGTGCATCGGCTGCGGGCTATGCGAGAACCTCTGCCTTGCCGACGCCATCGTCTACGACGACAAGGACGAACTGTCGGAGATCAACGTCGGATCGATCATACTCTGTCCCGGGTTCGAGGAGTTCGACTCCGACCAGAAGGGCGAGTACGGTCACGGCCGATTCCCCAACGTCGTCTCGAGCATCGAGTTCGAGCGCATACTTTCCGCATCAGGCCCGTACAAGAGCCATGTACTGAGGGCCTCGGACGGCAAGCAGCCGAAGAAGATCGCGTGGGTCCAGTGCGTCGGGTCCAGGGACCTGGGCTGCGGCGCTGACTACTGTTCATCGGTCTGCTGCACGTACGCCATCAAGGAGGCCGTCATAGCCAAGGAGCATGTACCGTCAATAGAACCGACCATCTTCTTCATGGACATGCGGACCTTCGGCAAGGGCTTCGAATCATATTACAACCGGGCTAAGGACGAGTACGGGGTCCGCTTCCTGCGATGCAGGATATCGGAGATCAAGGAGGACCCGGAGACCCACGACCTGACGATCCAGTACGAGACCGAGGACGGACAGCTCATCGAGGAGGAGTTCGACATGGCCGTCCTGTCGGTCGGGTTCACGTCCAAGGAGGACTCCCGCGACCTGGCCGGCCGCATGGGGATCGACCTCAACGAGCGGGGCTTCTGCCAGACCCAGGAGGAGTGCCCCGTCGAGACGTCCAGGGACGGCGTGTTCGTCTGCGGCGCTTTCTCCGGTCCGAAGGACATCCCGGAAACGGTCATGGAAGCCTCCGGTGCCGCCGCGAAGGCCAGCGGCCTGATATCCGAGGCGAGGAACACAATGGTGGAGAGGAAGGCGCTCCCGCCCGAGCTGGACGTCACGGGCGTCGGCCCCCGGATCGGCGTGTTCATCTGCCACTGCGGCATCAACATCGGCGGTTACGTCGACGTACCAGGCCTCGTCGACTACGCAAGGGGGCTGCCCGGCGTGGTCTATGCCGAAGACAACCTCTACACCTGCTCCCAGGACACCCAGAAGCGCTTCGTCGAGACCATCCAGGAGAACCATCTTAACCGCGTCATCGTCGCATCGTGCACGCCGAGGACGCACGAACCGCTCTTCCAGGCCACGATACGCGAGGCCGGGCTCAACGCCCACCTCTTCGAGATGGCCAACATCCGGGACCAGTGCTCGTGGGTCCACATGGATGACAGGTCCACGGCGACCGAGAAGGCCAGGGACCTGGTCAGAATGGCCATCGCCAAGGCTTCGATAATCGAACCTCTTCCGATGGTCGAACTGGACATCACGCAGTCCGCCCTCGTTGTGGGCGGCGGATTGTCCGGCATGATATCGGCCCTTGCCATCGCCGAGCAGGGATATCCGGTGGACCTGATCGAGGCACAGTCGGAACTCGGCGGGGTCATGCGCCGGATCCATCACTCCAGCGAGGGGATGGACGTGCAAGGATTCCTCCGCGATACCATCGGGAAGGTAGACTCCAACCCGCTCATTACAGTACATAGTAACTCGCAGATCATAGATATCGACGGATACATCGGCAACTACCGGACCACCGTGGAGCAGGACAGCGACCAGATCGAGATCGAGCACGGCGTTGTCATAGTCGCCACCGGCGCGGTCGAGTCCAAGCCAGAGGAGTACCTGTTCGGCGAGGACGAGCGCGTCGTCACCCAGCTCGACCTCGAGGGAATGATGGCAGAAGGGGCCGACCTGTCCGGGAAGACCATCGCGATGATCCAGTGCGTCGGCTCGAGGGAGGAGCACAGGCCGTACTGCAGCCGCGTCTGCTGCACCGACGCCGTCAAGAACGCGCTCGCGATAAAGGAGGCGCATCCGGACGCGAACGTCTACGTCCTATATCGTGACATGCGCACGTACGGGTTCAAGGAGACCCTTTACGAAAGGGCCCGCGCCGAAGGCGTCATATTCATACGTTACAGCCTCGACCGAAAGCCCACCGTCGCCAAGGGGAAGGACGGTCTGGTCGTCGGCACCAGGGACCACATCCTCGACATGGACTTGGAGATCGAGGCCGATCTCGTCGTGCTCGCACCGGCCATAATCCCGCAGCCCGGGAACGCCGACATCGGCAAGCTACTGAAGGTCCCGCTCAACGAGGACGGCTTCTTCCTCGAGGCGCACGTGAAACTGAGGCCCGTGGACTTCTCCACCGAGGGGGTCTTCCTCGCTGGAATGGCCCATTCACCGAAGTTCATCGGGGAGGCGATCGCCCAGGCCTATGCGGCCGCCTCGAGGGCTTGCACCATAATATCGAGCGACAAGTTCGAGACCGAGGCGACCGTATCGTCGGTGAACGAGGCGCTCTGCTCGGGCTGCGGCCTATGCGCGGCAGCCTGTCCATATCTTGCCATCGAGCTCGTGGACGGGAAGGCAGTCGTCACCACGGCCCTCTGCAAGGGATGCGGAGTATGCGCCGCGACATGCAGGTCCGGTGCCGTACAGCAGAAGGGGTTCAAGGACGAGCAGATACTCTCCCTGATCAAGGGAGCGCTCTGCGAGGTCCTCTAGTGGAAGCCGCGGTTGAGCGAATCACCCAATTATTACGAAAACGGAAACCCCGAAGGACCAGCCATAACATATTCGTAACGTATAACGCTTTTTTATGAAAATTCATCGTTTCCTGGCCTTCGAAATGCCAGAAAGAATATATATTCGGAAACCTTACCGAAAGCACCAGCGCCAGCCCGCGTTAACGAGCCTGAATGGCGACGGAGGACGATCAATGGCAACAGAAACCGAAGGGGGCTGCCAGGACTCCGCTGATAAGCATATAGTTGTCAGCGGGAAGTTGATCGATGAGCTGGAGGGCCTTTGCGAGGAGGACGTGTTCGGTTGCTATCAATGCGGCACATGTGCCGCAGGATGCCCGTTCATGGACGAGATGGACCTCACTGTGGATGAGGTACTGAGATATGTCATTCTCGACAAGAAGGAGGTCCTCGAATCCAAGACTATCTGGCTCTGCGCATCGTGTTTCGCCTGCGCCGAGCGGTGCCCGAGGGATATCAACATTACCAAGATAATGGAGGCCCTCAGGCAGATAGTCCTTCGCCAGAACATCGACGAGACCGACCTCGAATGCCTCACCGACGAGGAGAAGAGGTCGATCCCGCAGATGGCCTTCGTCAGTCTCTTCAGGAAGAACATAGGTTGAGCTAACATGGAACTGCTCTACTATCCAGGATGCACGCTGAAGACGTCGGCGGTGAACCTAGAGGAATCAGCGTTCGCTGTGGCAGAGGCCCTCGGGCACAGTATGATCGAGATGGAGGAGTGGAACTGCTGCGGCGTTTCCGCATCCCTCACCGAGGACGACCTCATGCATCATCTCGCTCCCCTGAGGAACCTTGTCCATGCCGAGGACCAGGGCATGGACAGGATCGTCACCCTCTGCGACATGTGCTCGAACACGCTGAAGCAGACCGATTACCGCGTCCGCGAGAGGGAGGACGACCTGAAGACGCTTAACGACTTCATGGACCAGGAGAACGACTACAGGATGACGGTCTCCGTCCAGCACTTCCTCGAGTTCCTCCGAGACGATGTCGGGTGGAAGACGCTCAAAAAGAAGGTCGTGAACCCTCTGAAAGGCGTCAGGATAATGCCGTACTACGGCTGTATGCTCCTCCGCCCGAGGGAGGTGGCCATCGACGACGCGGAGGAACCGCGCATAATGGCCGACCTGATAAAGGCCCTCGGCGCAGAGGTCGTGGACAACCCGTACAAGATCGAGTGCTGCGGGTCGTACAAGACCATCGAGGAGAAGGAGATGACGTCGAGGCGGGCGAAGACCATCTCCACGTACGCCGTGGAGCGTGACGCGGACCTCATCATGCTGTCCTGCCCGCTCTGCAAGTACAACATCGACCAGAGGGGTAAGGAGGCGGAGCTCCTGTTCGATGGATACTCCCAGATCCCCGTGATGTATTACACTCAACTGTTAGCCATCGCCCTCGGGCTCGAGGGCGACTGGGGCTTCGGCGCGCACGCCGTGGACCCGACCCCCCTTCTGGAGGAGAAGGGGGTCCTACCCATATCGGAGGGAAGCACATGACCGGCGCAACTGACGCCATTACAGAGGACCGAGAGGCAACGGAATGCGAGACCCATGAAGAGGGGACCATCGAGATATTCGTGATGGGCAAGAGGTACAGGGTGCCCGTCGGGTTCACCATAATGAAGGCCATCGAATACGCGGGGTACCAGTACATCAGGAGCTGCGGCTGCAGGGCAGGTTTCTGCGGCGCCTGCTCGACGGTGTACAGGAAGGAGGACGAGCAGAAGCTCCACTTCGCCCTCGCGTGCCAGACGCTCGTCGAGGACGGGATGTACCTGGTGCAGATACCCTTCGTGCCGGCGAACCGGGCCCAGTACGATATCTACGAGCTCACCCCGGACGAGAACGCCATCCTGGCGATCTATCCGGAGATAGCCCGATGCGTCTCGTGCAACACGTGCACCAAGGCCTGTCCGCAGGACATCAAGGTCATGATGTACATCCAGAACGCACTGAGGGGCGACATCGCCAAGGCGGCCGAGCTCTCGTTCGACTGCATCCAGTGCGGGATGTGCGCCATGCGCTGTCCCGCCGACATCAAGCACTATCACGTGGCCCAGCTCGCCCGGCGTCTGTTCGGCAAGTACCTCGACAAGCGGTCCGGCGACCTCGTGGTCCGGCTGAAGGAGATCGAGGACGGCAAGTACGACGCTGAGATCGAGGACCTCATGACCATGGAGCGGGGCAAGATGGAGAAGCTCTACAGCGAGCGCAAGATCGAGGCCAGCGGAGACCTCGACGAGGGGGGGGGTGACTGAATGGAGATCATAGACGGCTACCCCGACTACATGATGGAATCCATCAAGCTCATCGAGGAGAAGAGGGAGAAGAACATCGAGACGGCCGTGACGCCGCTCACCATGGAGGAGAGGGAGGAGGTGCTGAAGAACTACCACCCCGATTTCATGGAGGGCACGCGCCGCGAGGTCGGGATCGGCCCCAACAAGGGCGACCTGATATACAACGGCATCGTCGACCTCCTCGAGGCCAGGTCGGCGCTCGACACGTCGGCGGTCGACCTATCGAAGGTCGACTACGACGTCGACGTATTGATCATCGGAGGCGGGGGCGCAGGAACCGTAGCATCGATATTCGCACACGATCACGGCGTCCCGACGGACAGGATACTCATCACAACGAAGCTGAGGCACGGCGACGCCAACTCCATGATGGCCCAAGGCGGCATCCAGGCTGCGGACAGGGCTATCGACAGTCCGTCCATCCACTACCTGGACATCTACGGCGGAGGCCACTTCACGAACAAGCCGGAGCTCGCCCGTGCACTTGCAATGGACGCGCCCGAGATCATCAGGTGGCACGTCGACCTCGGCGTCATGTACGACAGGCACGACGACGGCGAGTTCCAGGAGCTGTCGGGCGGCGGGACCAGCAGGAACCGCATGCACAGCGCCAAGGACTACAGCGGCATGGAGATCATGCGCAACATCCGCGACCGCTCGCGGAACCTGAGCATACCGACGCTCGAGTTCTGCCCGGTCGTCGAGCTGCTGCTGGACGATACAGGAACTGTCTCCGGCGGAGTAGCGTTCAACATCGAGACCAACGAGTACCAGGTCATCAGGGCGAAGGCCGTCGTGATGGCCACGGGAGGCTCTGGGCGACTTCATCTTTCCGGTTATCCGACCACGAACCACTACGGAGCGACCGGGGACGGCCTGATTATGGCCTATCATGCAGGTGCGAACCTGCTCGACCTCGACACCATACAGATCCATCCGACCGGCGACGCCTATCCCGAAGCGGTCGTCGGCATCCTGACCACGGAGAAGGTCCGGGGCCTGGGCGGCAAGCCGCTCAACAAGGACGGCGACCCGTTCGTGTTCCCGCTGGAACCGAGGGATGTCGAGTCCGCTATGTTCCTGAAGGAGTGCGACGAGTGCCGCGGGATAACCACACCGACGGGAATGCCGGGCGTGTGGCTCGACGCACCGATGATAGATATCATCCACGGAGAGGGAACGATCGAGGAGAAGCTTGCGGGAGAGGTCCGCAAGTTCAAGCGCTTCGGCATCGACATGACCAAGCACCCGATCCTCGTCTACCCGACACTGCACTATCAGAACGGCGGCGTCGAGATCAACGAGTGGTGCGAGACCGGGGTGCCCGGCCTGCTTGCGGCAGGCGAGGTCACCGGCGGCGTACACGGAAAGAACAGGCTGATGGGCAACTCCCTCCTCGACTTCAACGTCTTCGGAAGGCGCGCCGGCATCAAGGTCGCCGAACTGGTCAAGAAGCGCAGTTCGATCGGAAAGCTCTCGATGGCCCACATCGACAAGTACAACAAGGCCCTCGAGGACGCAAGCATAGTCAGCGATATGACCGCCCCGGCGATCCTGCCGGAATACAGGGGCCAGGATACTCTGGCCAGGGCTCTGGACATCCTATGAGGTGGTGAAGGGACATGATCGAGGTGATCAAGGACTGGTGCAAGGGCTGCGATATATGCGTCAGGAGGTGCCCGGTCCATGCTCTCGAGACATCCGACGAGCTGAACAAGCGAGGCGTCTATCCACCCAAATTGAAGGAGGAGAACGAATGCAATTACTGCCGGCTCTGCGAGTTGCTCTGTCCGGACTTCGCGATCACCGTGGTCGCGGAGGAGAGGAAGGAGGAGTCGAAGAGCGGGCTCATCATCGGAGGTGTAGCTAATGAAGTATGAGAGGGACCCAGTACGCATCAGGAAGGTCCTCGGCGAGAAGGTACAGTTCATCCAGGGAGACATGGCCGTCGCATACGGCGGGCTTCTGTCTGGGGTGTCGTTCTTCGGGGGATATCCGATCACACCTGCGTCAGAGGTGGCTGAGGGCATGGCCCGGCTGCTCCCGCGGGTTGGCGGATGCTTCATCCAGATGGAGGACGAGATCGCAAGCATAGCCGCAGTCATCGGCGCCGCATGGGGCGGTGCGAAGGCGATGACAGCGACGTCTGGACCCGGATTCTCGCTGATGATGGAGAACTACGGTTACGCGATCATGACCGAGACGCCTTGCGTCATCGCCAACGTCCAGAGGACGGGGCCGTCCACGGGTCAGCCGACCCTCGGCGCCCAGGGCGATATGATGCAGGTGCGATGGGGCACCCACGGCGACATGGAGGCGATAGCCTACGCCCCCAGTACCGTGCAGGAGTGCCTGGACATGACCATCGACTCGTTCAACCTGTCGGAGAAGTACAGGCACCCGGTGTGCCTGATGACCGACGGGGAGGTCGGACATCTGAGGGAGAAGGTCGTCATCCCGGAGGAGGAGGAGATGCCCCTTATCGAGAGGGTCGAGGCGACCACGGACAAGGAGACCTTCCTTCCGTTCGCGGAATCGCCGACCACCGGAAGCAAGGTGCCCGACTTCCCGACGTTCGGATCGGGATACCGCACATACGTCACTGGACTGACACACAATGACAAGGGATTCCCGAAGACCGACAAGCAGCCGGACCACGAGCGGTTGGTGATGAGGATAATCACGAAGATAACCGACGACCGGGAGGAGATGACCGACGTCGAGGAGATCGAACTCGAGGACGCAGAGGTGGCGTTCGTCACATACGGTGCGTCCGCCAGACCCGCTGAGAGCGCCGTCGCCATGGCCCGAGCGAAGGGGATCAAGGCGGGAATGCTCCGGATGAAGCTCTGCTGGCCGTTCCCGAGGCACATCGTCAACAAGGTCTCCAAGCAGGTCGACAAGATAATCGTCCCGGAGATGAACCTAGGCCAGATGTACCACCCGATAGTCGAGTACTCCGATCCCGGCTGTGAGATCGTTCTGGCCCCGAAGATAGGCGGTGAGATGCACCTGCCACAGGAACTGTTAGAGATGCTGGAGGTGAGCTGATGGTCGAGGACATGATCAACGCGAACGAGCTGAGGGAGAAGTACCTTAGGGACGGAATGCTGCCGACCATCTTCTGCAACGGATGCGGCCACGGCAACTCGCTGGACTACGTGTTCTGGGCCATAGAGGAGCTCGGGATCGACATGGACGACGTTGCTCTTGCATCCGGTATCGGCTGCTCGTCGAGGATACCCGGGTACGTCAGCGCGGACGGCCTGCACACCACGCACGGTCGCGCCATCGCGTTCGCGACCGGGATAAAGGCGGCGAACCCCGACCTGCACGTCATCGTCTTCACCGGCGACGGCGACGCCACCGGGATCGGCGGAAACCATTTCATCCACGCTGCCCGGAGGAACATCGACATGACAGTGATCCTGCTGAACAACTTCATCTACGGGATGACCGGCGGACAGCTGGCCCCGACGGCGCCGAAGGGCAGTATCGCCACAACCGCACCTTACGGGAACATCGAGCATGCGTTCAACATATCCGAACTGACCCAGGCCCTCGGAGCAGCGTACGTGGCTCGTTGGCCCGTCTTCTATCCGTACCAGCCGATCAAGTCCATCAAGGACGCCCTCTCGACACCGGGTTTCGGACTCGTCGAGCTCATGTCCCCCTGTCCGACGGCCTACGGCCGGAGGAACAAGCTGGGCAAGATCGACGCGCTATGGACGTGGTACGAGGATAACACCATGCTCATGGAGGACTACGACCGGATCATGGACTACGGAACCGAGGAGGAGATCGCGGCCGCCAAGAACAAGATCAAGATCGGCGTGTTCCAGCATCAGGAGAGGTCCGGCTTCTTCGGGGAGTATGACAAGATGACCACGAGACTGATGGAGCAGGACGACGCGAAGTGGGGGGTCTGAACATGAAACGTGAAGTGAGGATCTGCGGTTTCGGCGGTCAGGGAGTGATCCTGGCCGGATTCATCTGGGGAAAGGCAGCCTGCGTGTTCGGAGACCTCAATGCTGTCCAGAGCCAGTCATACGGACCCGAGGCCCGCGGAGGCGCCGCCCGCTCCGAGGTCCTGATCTCGGACGAGAAGATCGGATACCCGCGCCCGACCGGCGTGGACCTGTACGTGGCGATGGCCCAGGAGGCCTTCAACACGTATCGCGACGATCTGCATGAGAACACAGTCATTATCATCGATCCAGACCTCGTGCCGAACCACGACATAGGTCGGCCGATCTACAAGGTCAGGGTCCAGAAGATCGCAGAGGACCTGGGTAACAAGATCGTTACCAACATCGCGATGGTGGGTGCCATGGCCGGGATCGACGACCTCCTCGACCCGGAGTCCGTCAAGAAGGCCGTAGTAGACAGCGTGCCGAAGCGGTTCATAGACCTCAACGTGAACGCATTCGAGAGAGGATTAGAGGCTGGTAAGAATGCCCGACCAGAGTGATGGAATAATTCCGCAGTACTACGAGGACGTCCCCCTTGAGGACGACTACCTGATCCAGGTGCCGGAGATAGCGAAGCTCGACGACGAGTGGCCCCAGGCTGAGAGCGATGCGGCCATCGTCGCAGAGACAGCGATCCATTCCCGCAAGCGCAAGATGGAGGGCGATGTGCTCATCGTCGGCGCCGGGATATCCGGGATGCAGGCGGCGCTGGACATCGCCGACAAGGGATACCGTGTGATCCTCATCGACAAGTCGTCCACGATCGGCGGGAACATGGTGAAGCTGGACAAGACCTTCCCGACGAACGACTGCTCGATCTGCACCTCCGCCCCGAAGATGGTGGAGGTCTCCAGACATCCGAACATTACCTTACTTACCTACGCCGAGATCGCTGATCTGAAGGGCGAGGCGGGCAACTTCACCGCCCGCGTGTACAGGAAGAGCAAGTACGTCGACCCCGACAAGTGCACCGGCTGCGACGATTGCACACCCGTGTGCCCCGTCGACGTCATCAGCGTCTTCGACGAGAAGCTGGCCAAGAGGAAGGCGATCTACATCGAGTTCCCCCAGGCCGTGCCGATCGTCTACACGATAGATTACGAGGCCTGCGTCGGCTGCGGCTCCTGCGAGAGGGTCTGCGAGCCGGGGGCCATCTCCTTCCTCGAGAAGTCCGAGGACATCGAGGTCAAGGTGGGCAGCGTCATCGTCGCAACGGGATACGAGCTCTTCGAGCCCGTGGAGATGAGGCGCGAGTACGGCTACGGCAAGTACCCTAACGTCATCACGGCGATGCAGTTCGAACGCCTGCTTTCCTCCTTCGGTCCGACCGAAGGCAAGGCTAGGAGGCCGTCCGACGGCGAGAAGCCGGAATCGATCGCGTGGATCCAGTGCGTCGGCTCCCGGAGCAAGCAGCTCGGGTGGCCCTACTGCTCCCGCGTGTGCTGCATGTACGCAACCAAGGAGGCCTCGATACAGAAGGAGACCGATCCCGAGACAGACGTCTCCATCTTCTACATGGACCTCCGCGCCTACGGAAAGGACTTCCAGCAGTACTACGACAAGGCCAAGGACATGGGTGTGGAGTACATCCGCGCCCGGCCGTCCAGCGTCTACGAGAACGAGGACAAGAGCATCACGATAAGATACATGGACACACACACCCGGGAGGTGAAGGAGAAGACGGTCGAGATGCTCGTCCTTTCCACCGCGATAATCCCGTCCCAGGAGAACCAGCGCCTCGCCGAGGTGCTCGGTATCGACGTGGACGAGAGCGGTTTCTTCCAGGTCAAGTCCATAATGACGGACCCGATCGAGTCCACCCGCGACGGCGTATACCTCGCGGGCTGCGACCAGGGCCCCAAGGACATCCCGGACTCCGTGGCGATGGCCAGCGGTGCGGCCGCCAAGGCCATCAGCGACATCGTAGACAGGGACCAGGCGGAGGCCGTCGAGCCGCCGGAGCAGAAGGACGTCACCGGCGAGAAGCCCCGCATCGGAGTGTTCGTCTGTCACTGCGGCAAGAACATCAACGGCTACCTCGACTGCAAGGAGGTCGCCGATTACATTGGCGAACAGCCCTACGTCGAGTACGCCACTGACATAATGTTCGCCTGCTCCGAGGACACCCAGAAGGACATCAGGGAGAAGATCGAGGAGGAGGGTCTGAACCGTGTGATCGTCGCGGCATGTTCGCCGATCACGCACGGCGGTCTGTTCCAGGACACAATGGTCGAGGCCGGCCTGAACAAGTACCTCTTCGAGTTCGCCAACATCAGACAGCACTGTTCATGGGTCCACTCCCACGACAGGGAGGAGGCCACCCAGAAGGCGAAGGACCTGGTACGGATGTCTGCGAACAAGTCCGCGCTCCTTGAACCCCTGGAGCAGGAGGAGGTCTCGGTCATTCCGTCCGTCCTGATAGTCGGAGGCGGCCTATCCGGGATGAGGGCGGCGCTCGCTCTCTCGGACATGAAGATAAAGACATATCTTCTCGAGAAGGACCCCGAACTGGGCGGCATGCTGCGCAGACTGCACACGCTCTTCCCGTCCGACGTGAAGGCGAGCGACATCATCGATCCGCTCATCAAGAGGGTCAGCGAGTCGGAGTTCATCACGGTAATGACCGGGTCCACCCTCGAGGACATCGAGGGATTCATCGGAAACTTCGAGGCCACCATCAACACTCCCGGCGGAGAGGAGAAGCTCGAGTTCGGGACTGCGATAATCGCCTCCGGGTTCGGCGAGATCGACCTCACCGGCCGGTACGGCTACGGCGACAGCGAGAAGATCATGACCCAGACCGAGCTCGAGGAGAGGATCGAGGCCGGAACCCTGGAGAAGCCCAAGACCGTGGTCATGGTGAACTGCGCCGGCGCCATGGAGCCGGAGCGGCCATACTGCTGTCGCGTGGGTTGCGGCGTGTCCATCAAGAACGCCAAGATGATCAAGGAGATGTACCCGGACAGCGACGTATACATCCTCTACCGCGACATCCGCGTCTTCGGAAAGGACGAGGAGGAGTACTTCACCGATGTCATCGAGGGCAAGAGGGTGAAGATCGTCCGCTACACCTACGAGGAACAGCCAGAGGTGGCGGTCGACGATGACGGGAACGTCATGGTGACCGTCCACGACTCCATCTACGGCGACACGCTCGAACTTCCCGCTGACCTCGTTGTGCTCACGGCCCAGACCGAGGGCAACGAGAGCGTCGAGGGCCTGATGGAGATGTTCAAAATACCCGCGGGACCCGGACGCTACCTCATCGAGGCGCACGCCAAGATCAGACCGCTTGACTTCGCCACCGACGGGGTCTACTTCTGTGGTTCAGCGCACTTCCCGAAGAACCTGGCCGATACCATCGCGCAGTCCGAGGGAGCTGCGTCGAGGGCGGCGATACCTATCATGAAGGGCACCCTGGTACTCGAGGGGATCACCGCCAACGTCCTGGAGGAGATATGCAGCGGCTGCGGCCTCTGCGTGGCCGCCTGCCCGTTCTCGGCCATCGATCTGGAGAGCGGAAAGGCGATCGTGAACACCGCCCTGTGCAAGGGATGCGGCGTCTGCACGGCGACCTGCCGCGCGGGAGCGATCCAGCAGAAGGGCTTCAAGGACGAGCAGATCCTGTCGATGATCAAGGGCGCGATGCACGAGGTGTATTGAATGGCTGACGACGCGAAGAACGATTTCGAGCCGAAGATCCTGGGATTCCTGTGCAACTGGTGCAGCTACACGGGCGCCGACCTCGCAGGGACGTCCAGGCTGCAGTATCCGTCCAACATCCGCATCATCAAGGTGATGTGCTCTGGCCGGGTCAATCCCCAGTTCATTCTGAAAGCGTTCCAGGAGGGAGCGGACGGTGTGCTCGTCTCCGGATGTCATCCGGGCGACTGCCACTACATCAAGGGCAACTATCATGCGAGGCGAAAGCTGACATTGCTGCACGACCTGATGGACCACATGGGCATCGATCCAGGTCGGTTCCAGCTCTCGTGGGTCTCGGCATCCGAGGGCCACAAGTTCGCGGAAGTGGTCACCAAGTTCACGGAACAGGTCAGGGAGCTTGGCCCCCAGACCAAGATGGCCGGAGGTGGTGGCCAATGACGGACCGCCAGGGCCAGATCCAGGACACCGCACGCGGATGGCTCGAGTCCGGAGAGGTCAAGTACGTCGTCGGGTTCGAACAGGGCCGCCGCGCAGGCACGAAGGTCGCCTTCGTCCGGAGACCGGAAGACGCTGACAAGCTTGTATGGAACTCCATGTGCGTCAACAACCTGACGCTCTTCCTCGTGGAGGAGATGCAGACCAGACCCGGACGTGGCGAGGAGCTCGACACGACGCCGATCGGCATCGTCGTCAAGCCGTGCGACTCGAAGACCATCGTCGAGCTCATGAAGGAGAACATCGTCGCACGGGAGCGCGTCAAGATCATCGGGGTCACATGCGAGGGCGTCTGCGACACCAAGAAGGTGGACGGGTCCGAAAAGCAGCCGCCCGCGGTGACCGATGAGAACATCGCCGGTAAATGCCTCGTATGCACGCATCACAATCCACTGATCGCAGACGTCGTCTGCGGCGAGGCGGTCCCTGAAACGATAACAGACGATTACTCGGACGTGGCCGAGTTGGAGGCAATGACCCCGCAGGAGAGGTGGGAGTACTGGGAGCGCCAGCTCGAGAGGTGCGTCCGGTGCTACGGATGCCGCGAGGCGTGCCCGCTGTGCTACTGCGAGGAGTGCGTGTTCGACCGCGAGAAGCCCTACAGGTGGAACGAGAAGTCGGTGCAATTGCCCGAGAACACGTTCTACCACCTCGTGAGGGCGATGCATCTCGCCGGCCGCTGCGTCGACTGCGGCGAGTGCGAGCGCGTCTGCCCCGTGGACATCCCCATCAGGAAGATCAACAGGTACCTGGAGTGGAAGGCGAAGGAACGCTACGACGTAGAGGCGGGGGTCGATCCCGAGGACGACAGCATGTTCGGGACGTGCGACACGGCCGACCCGGAGGATTTCATCTGGTAGGAGGCACCAAACATGTCACACACAATTGGAAAGGACAAGATGGACGCCCTCTTCGAGGCGCTCTCGGAGCATGAGGTCTACGGACCGGTGGAGGTCGACGGGGTCTGGACCTACAAGAAGCTCGATTCCGCTCCCGATCTCGAGTTCGGCAACTCGCAGGTCCCTCCGAAGTCCGTCTTCTTCCCCCAGACCGAGACGATGTTCGAGTTCAAGCGCGACGGAGCGCGTTTCGTAGGCGCGGAGGAGCCGCAGCGGGCGAGCAAGCCGCTCGTGGTGTTCGGCGTGCGTCCATGCGACGCCAAGGCGTTCACGCTCCTGGACAAGCTCTTCACCTGGGACTACATCGACCCTTACTTCGTTGACAGGCGCGAGAGAGCGACGACGATCGCGCTAACGTGCTCGGGCCAGAAACCCGATGAGAACTGCTTCTGCACCTCCATCGAGGGGAGCCCCTCCGGAACGGAAGGGGTCGACAGCCTCTGGACCGACCTGGGTGACAGGTACTTCGTCGAGAGCGTCACCGAGAAGGGCGAGGCCCTGATCGAGCTTGGCGGGAACCTCTTCGTAGAGGCCGTCTCGGACGATGAGTCGTCTGCCGAGGAGGTCAAGGAGAACGCCGTGAAGGCGATCACACGCACTTTCGACAGGGCCGAGGTGGCGGAATCCCTCCGCTGTCTCTTCGAAAGCAAGTACTGGGAGGATATCTCGGCCAGCTGCATCGGATGCGGCATGTGCACCCTGCTCTGTCCGACCTGCCACTGCTTCGACATCAACGACGTCGTGAAGCAGGGCGAGGGACGGCGCGAGCGGACCTGGGACTCCTGCCAGTTCGAGTACTACTCATCCCACGCATCGGGGCACAACCCGAGGCCGGCGAAGCGCATGAGGCAGCGGAACAGGATGTACCACAAGTTCCTCTACATCGACAACAACCTCGGCGTGATAGGCTGCGTCGGCTGCGGCAGGTGCATATCCGCCTGTCCCGTGAACATCGACATCATCGATGTGACGGAGGGCGCTGTCGCGCGAGCGTGCATGGAGAAGGATGCCGACGCGAAGGGCGAGGAGGCTGCATGAAATGACCGACAACATCTACAAGCCGGTCACGGCAACTGTGCTGGACATCCAGCTTGAGGCCGGCGGCGGCCGTCCGATACGGACGTTCAAGATGCAGATCGACGACGAGTCCGAGCGCGAGGACTTCCTCCACAAGCCGGGCCAGTTCTGCATCGTCAGCCACTTCGGCACCGGCGAGAGCGTCTTCGCGATATCCTCTTTCCCGAACACCGACGGAATAGTCGAGGTCTCGGCGATGCGGGTTGGCAACGTCACTGGAAAGCTCCACGAGCTCGATGTCGGCGACAAGGTCGGACTGAGAGGTCCCTATGGCAACGACTTCCCCGTGGACGACTGGAAGGGCAAGAACATGGTCTTCATCGGTGCCGGTATCGGCATCTCCCCGGTCAGGAGCGTCTACCAGTGGGTGCTCCATCCCGATCACAGGAAGGATTACGGCGATGTCACGCTCATCTACGGCGCCAGGACACCGGCGGACCTGGCCTACAAGGAGGAGTTCAAGGAGATCGAGGCCCGCGACGACCTGGACCTCTGGCTCTGCATCGACTGGAAGTTCGGACCCGACGGCCCGATCGAGGCGGCGTCCCACGAGGACTGGCCGGCGATAAACATGAAGTCGCCAGGCGACACCGAGATACCTGCCGGACAGAACAGGTTCACCTGTTTCGTACCGCAGCTGGTCGAGGTGGTCAAGCCGTCACCGGAGAACTCCATCGTCGTCACGTGTGGACCTCCGATCGCCATCAAGTTCATCACCCAGGCCCTCGAGAAGCTCGGCTGGTCCTCGGACCAGATCTACACGACCCTGGAGAACAGGATGAAGTGCGGCATAGGCAAGTGCGGCCGCTGCAACATCGGCGACATCTACGTGTGCAAGCACGGCCCTGTCTTCACGTACCAGGAAGTCAAGGAGATGGTCCCGGAGTTCTGAGCACCGGATGTATGAAATAACATCCTTACATTCCTAATCGTGATGAGGACCGTCGACATCGATTACGGCGGAGAGACGATCACGATCAGCGTAGTTGCAGAGTGCGAGGTCATCCATCCCAACGATGCGTCCTCGCTTCCTCTGACGGAACCGCCCGACGACGGACCTTCGATGGAGGAGTTCGTGGAAGGTGCACAGAACGTCCTCATCATAGTCAACGATGCTACAAGGGCTACCCCAACGGCCGAGGTGCTGGATTCCGTGGTCCCTTTCCTTGACGGCGGACCCGAGTTGACATTCCTGGTGGCCACCGGAACACATCGTTCTCCGACGGAGGAGCAGCTCCGGACGATATTCGGACGTCACCTGGATCGCTTTCGCGACATGATCGAGGTGCACGACGCGCGCGACGAAAGCAAGCTGGTTTCGGTCGGGACAACCACCCGTGGGACACCGGTAACTTTCAACAAGTTAGCGGTCGACGCTGAGAGGATAATAACGATCAATAGCGTCGAGCCCCATTACTTCGCCGGGTTCTCCGGAGGGCGGAAGTCTTTCCTGCCAGGCATCGCCGGGTTCAAGACGATCGAGGCGAACCATTCTCTGGCCGTGACCGACGGCTCGAAACCAGCCGCGCTGGTCAGGAACCCTATCCACGAGGACATGGCCGAGGCAGTGTCGTTCCTCCGGACGGAGAGGATATTCACCATGCAGCTCGTCCTCGACAGCGAGAAGCGCGTTCTTCCTGCACACGGCGGCGATATCGTCGGAGCCTTCGAAGCTGCTGCCAGGGATGCCATGGCGCTACAGTGCGTCCCTGTCACGAGGAAGGCTGACATAGTCGTCACCTGCGTCCCCCCGCCCAAGGACCTCGAGATGTACCAGTCGCAGCACGCGCTGGAGAACGGTAAACTGGTCCTGAACGAGGGCGGCATCATCATCTGGGTCTCTGCCTGCAGGAACGGTGTCGGCAACGACGCGTTCCTACGTTTCCTCCACGGGATCGAGAGCCTGGACGACGTCGAGGCCAGCATCTCCGGGGGATATCATCTGGGCGACCACAAGGCGCTGAGGATCATGCAAACGCTTCAATGGGCCGAGATATGGACCGTCATGGGCGTCGACGATGAGCTCATCACCAAGGCGCACCTGAGGCCCTTTACCGATATTCAGGCCGCTGTCGATGAGGCCATGGCGACGATGCGTTCCCGCGGGAAGGAACCCAGCGTCATCATCATGCCGAACGGGACATGGACCGTGCCCGTCCTGGAGGAGATAGTGTGAAGGGAGAGCGGATGGAGTACACCTACCGGACCCGGTTGAGGTGGACCGGCGAGCGGAAAGGGGTCCTCGGCAGCGAGGGAAAGCCAAACCTTGAGGTCGCCTGCGGACCCGAGTTCGGCGGCCACGAAGGTTACTGGAACCCGGAGGACCTATTCGTCGCATCGGTCGAGCACTGCACCATGTCGACCTTCCTGTGGCTCGCTGAGAAACGGCGCATCCGACTTGTCTCATACGAGAGCGAGGCCGAAGGACTGGCCACGATGTCCGAGGGTTCGCTAAGGTTCACGCAAGTTGTTGTGCGCCCGGTCATCACGATCGCCGAGGAATCAGACCGCCAGAAGGTCGAGAAGTGCCTCGTCGACATACGGGATTACTGTCTTGTCTTCAAATCCGTCAGGTCTGACGTTATCATCGAACCGACCGTCGTTGTGGACGACGGCACAACCTAGGAAAAGCCTTAAAACAACGTTTATCAATTCAAGTCCGTAGAAATAGTATGAGGTGTTCAAATGGCGGTTTACCACGGATACGACATGCCCGATGAGCTGTACTACCACGGAGAGCACGCGTGGGTCAGGAAGGAGGACGACGGCAACGTGACCATTGGCATGAACGACTTCTACCAGAAGACCGCCGGGGACACCACGTACATAGACCTTCCCTTCGAGGGCGACGACGTCGAGGCCGGAGAGACCTGCGGGAAGATCCAGTCCGCGAAGTGGGTGGGCAAGTTCGTCGCACCATTGTCAGGTGAGGTCCTCGAGGTGAACGAGGACCTGGAGGACGACCCGACGCTCATCAACACGGATCCATACGGTGAAGGCTGGATCATGAAGCTCGAACCCTCCGACGAGGACGAGATCGACGGACTGGTGCACGGCGGGGACGTCGAGTCGTGGCTCAAGCAGGAGATCGACGACGCCGAAGCAAAGAAGTGAGCCATTATCGCTTCCATTGAGAATGTTCTCAATTCCCACAACCCCAGACACAGATATCACTAAATAGAGTTCCTTTGATGTCATTCCCCGAGGTGACTTAGAATGAAATGGGGTACAGCAGCTGCTATCTCGTTATTTGTAATGGTACTGACCGTTATCGCACTGAGCCCGACGAACGCGGCCACGATCGTGGTGGATGACAACTGGGCTGGAGCGGACTACGCCAGCATACAGGATGCGATCGACGCGGCAAGCGTCAACGACACCGTCATGGTGTATGCGGGAACCTATACCGAATCCCTGGTTCTGAACAAGACGTTGACGCTGACCGGGAACGGTACCACGGATACCATCGTCTATCCCGCATACAAGGAGTACACGATGTCGATCGAGGCTGACAACGTCACGCTCATCGGATTGAACTTCTCGGGAAGCTTCGTTCGGAGGGCAAGCATATTCAATCCCGCGAACGCTATCAGACTCAGCAACAGCAACCAGTCCGAGAAGGAACTCGATATGAACGACAAGGGACAGACTGCCTGGGTCGCACCTGCCCCGTTGTACGAGATCTTCTATTGGGACCTCAATGAGACCATGCAATTGACCAATAGGTCGAATCACGATGAGATACCCGATGTCAACTCCCACGGTACGATAGTCTGGAGGGGCTGGGTGAACGGAACCACCGAGGTCTTCATGTGGGATGACGGTATCACGACCAGGCTCACGAACGACAGCCGCTGGGACGACCATCCGCACATAAACGACGATGGTTGGGTGGCCTGGATCGCCTACGATACACTCTTCCGCGTCATGCTTTGGAACGGATCGGACACGATCGAGCTCTGGAACTCATCGAGCAATATAGAAGAGATCTTGATCAATAACCGAGGCGATGTCGCTTGGATCGGGATGAACAATGCCAGCAACGACGTGTTCCTGTGGAATGGCACCTCAATACGGATCATGGGAAAATCGACCGAACATGATAGCCAGATCGATTTGAATGATGCCGGCCAGGTCGTCTGGAGGGATGACTACAGCACTATCTATCAGATCTGGCTCTGGGATGGGAACTCGGTCCGCAACATCAGTGCCAACGGCATCCTCAACCTCAATCCCAGCATCAACAACAACGGAGAGGTGGCATGGCGGGCGTGGATGGCTCCCGATATATCCGATATCATGTACTGGAACGGTGACTATTCCACCTCCATCATCACCACGTATGGGCCCAATCTTCAAGAACCGATCCTGAACGACAATGGACGGATCGCGTGGAGGGAGTACACCACAACGACAGCCGTCATCCGTGTGTGGGACGGCAACTCTGTCGTCAACGTCTCGGCGGCGAATTCCCATGGCTGGTATCACAAGATCAACAACAATGACGATGTGGTGTGGGTGGACAATAGATCAGGCGTATACGATGTCTATTTCCTCGACAGCCTGGCTGCCGACATTGGAGTGAGGGTCCAGGGTGATAATCTGACCGTCGAGGACTCTGAGATAACCGGCAGCAAGCTGGCATTGCGGGTCGTCGGTGACTCAGCCAGGATCATCAACTCGACTTTCAGCGGGAACAGGACAGCGATCGATGTACCCGGGGGCACCGGCCACTTCGTGAGCGGGAACCTTGTGCTCTACTCTCAGTGGGCTATACGCATGTTGAACTCGACCGATGTGAACGTCTCCGACAACATGGTGTTCTACAATGGAATGGGCATCTATCTCAATGATACTGAAGACGCCGACCTTTACAACAATAGCGTCACAGCGAACGTGAGAGGGATCATCATCGGATATTCAACCGATATCGATGTCTTCGACAACAATGTGGGTATGCATAGGTCAGGTATATCGGTGGACAACTCGACCGAGGTTGTCATTGGTTGGAACAGCGCAATGGGGAATCGGAGAGGGATAGAGCTCTCATGGTGCGAGCGCATTACAGTTCAAAACAACACAGCGAACATCAACTGGATGGGAGTCTATATCGAGAACTCACACGACAACGAGATACGAGACAACGGTGCGAGCGTAGGGGGCGGTGTTGGCATATGGCTAGATGGATCGAACAACAACACCATCGATAACAATACCTGGAACGCGAACGGTGATGACGGCATCCATGTCTCCGATTCCGTCAACAACACGATCATCAACAACAATGTGAGCGTCAATCAACGTCATGGCATATACCTCATCAATGCTTCCTGGAACGTGATCTCCAACAACACGATCAATGAGAGCAAACAACACGGCATCTACATGATGTTCGGTTCCACGAACAATACCATCATCAACAACACCGTGGGTTCGAACATCGAAAAAGGCATCTATGTCATGACATCCTGTGACCGGAACAATATCACGAACAACGATATCAGCTCGAACGGAGACCACGGGATCCACTTGTGGCACGCATCTGACATTTACATACTGAACAATACTGTGAATTCGAACAATGTCGGTATCCTCCTATACTTTTCAGACACCAACATCATGTGGAACGATATCTCCTCGAATGACGATGATGGCATATATCTGAATACATGCAGCAACGGAACCATCGTCAACAATACAGTCCTTTCCAATAAAAATGACGGCATCTCTCTTTCCACTAACTGCTTCGGCAACTTGATATCTGGCAACAACGTGAGTGGTAACAGCAACGGGATTTATCTCGCTTTCGTCAGCGAGAACACCATCGCTGATAATGACCTATGGTCAAATTCCGAAACCGCTATCAACCTAACCATCCGTTCCAGCAACAACACATTATCTGGAAACTACCTGAACAACAATTCGGGTTATGGGGTGGATCTGGATGAATCGCCCTACAACGACATCGATGGCAATACGATCCTCTCTTCAAGCGGTGATGGGATCCACGTGCGCGAATCGTCGCACCATCTCGAGATCTCTGACAACATCGTCAACTGGAACGTTGGTCACGGGATCCATCTTGCTTCCTCGAACAATACCGTACGTGGGAACCAGTTGGGTTCGAACGATGGCTATGGGATAAATGTGCGCATATGTGAGAATAACAGTATCGAAGACAATATTGTCACTGACAATTACTTCTATGGCATCACCCTGGCATACGCGAACCACACCGATCTGATCAACAACACGGCGATCGGTAGCTGGTGGGGCATAGGTATCTTCGTGACCCATAACATCACGATATCTGACAACAATTGTACCGAGAACTACTATGATGGAATATACTCCAGTGGTTCAGACAACATCACGATCGCCGATAACGAGGGATACTTCAACGGTAACTCTGGTATCGGTTCCAACGAAGGGAACAACATCACGATCATGAACAACACCATGGGTCGAAACCGGGCCGGGATATCCGTCCACTTCTGCAATGGGATCAACATCTCGGAAAACACCCTTTTCGGAAATTCCCTTTCGGGGGTCCATCTCTGGGAGATGAACCACACAATTGTCTACCGTAACAATGCATCGGACAACGTTGGAGGGATCAAACTTTCCACGAGTTCAAGGCATAATCTGATCACCCAGAACCATCTGAACGGTAATTCCGAGTTCGGGATCTACATCGATACATCTTCGAGTAACCTGATAGAACACAACAATATCTCATCATTCGGCGAGTCAGGGATCAAGCTGTTCGCAGCATGGAACAACACCATCACCAACAACACGATCCATTCCGGGGAGGGGGACGGCGTGTCGATCCTCAGAGGTTCTAGCTCGAACCGGATCACCAACAACCTCGTGGCCTCGAACAACGTAGGTATCAAAGGCGATCTGGACAGGATCGATTATCTTACCGATGATCAATACAATGACACCATGCCAAGTATCAATCCCTCAGGGGAGGTCGTCTGGCTGAAGAACGTCGGCGTTGGTTATTACGGCATCTTCCATTGGAATGGCTCAACGGCTGACCCTCTCGTTGGCGTCCAGACCGATTCTCCACCTCAGATCAATGCGAGGGGGGAGGTCCTATGGGTTAAGTGGAACGGCTACGATTACGATATATACGTCTGGGATGGCGAAAACACCCAGAACATCTCCGCCAACCCGTACAATGACTCGCGACCCCAGATCAACTCAGCGGGCGAGGTCGCCTGGGTCGGTAATGATGGAAATGACGAAGAGATCTATTTCTGGGATGGAATATCGGTGACAAACGTCAGCAACAACAGTCGTCACGATACGGATCCACAGATCAACTCGGCCGGGGATATTGTTTGGTCCAGTAGGTCCGGTAACAATACCGATCTCTTCCTGTGGAACGGAACGGGGACCCTACAGCTAACGAACGACTCATTTGCCGAGATCAATCATCGGATCAACGATGCCGGGCAGGTCGTATGGCAGGCCTCTGATGGGAACTATGATCAGATCTTCTTCTGGAACGGTTCCGCGGTCATCCAGGTGACGGACGGCACCGGAGGCGGTTATAATCCAAGTTTGAACGATGCTGGCGAGATCACGTGGTATGGTTCGGACGGTTCCGACCTTGAGATATACTTCTGGAACGGGAAGAAGGTCAAACAGATATCCGATAATACCTTCATTGACGCCAGTCCCAAGATCAATTCGGCCGGGGAGATCGTGTGGATGGGAAATGACGGAGATGGCTGGGAGATCTTCCTATGGAGGGGATCCAGGGTCGAACAATTGACAGACAACAATCTTTCCGACCAATCGCCAAGGATCAACAACGCCGGCCAGATAGTATGGGGCAGATTCGAGGATGGCGACTATGAGATCTGTATGTGGGGTCCCGACGTTGGAGAGAACACGATCATTTACAACGAGATCAGGGACAACGACATCGGCATCCAGTTCTTGAACCAATCCGGAAATATGGTATATCACAACGAATTCTTCGACAACGCTATCGGCGCTTATCAGACCGCCCGGAACATCTGGAACCTCTCATATCCGAGCGGCGGCAACCACTGGGACGATTATCCCGGCGGCGACTATCTTTCAGGGCCAGACCAGGACATCAGCGGCGGCGACACCATCGGCGACACGCCATATGTGTTCCATGGCGGGCAGGACGTCTATCCACTCGTCCTCAAACTGGACGAACCTCCCAGCGGCAAGATCGCCATCACGAGCCATTCGAACGGAGATTACATCGAAGGAATGGAAGTGTTCGAAGTGGTGACCACCTGGGCGGTTAGCGAGGTCCGGCTCTACCTCGACGGAACATACGTCGGATCCGACCCCGTATCCCCGTATCGGTATCTTGTCAACACCTCTGGGTTCACCGAGGACTCGAAGGTGCCGTTGCGCGTCGATGCCGTTCTCGACATCGGCGGGATCGTCTCCGTATCGATCGATCTGTACGTGAACAATCAGGTCATGGCCGGAGACTACCTCCTCGTAGATGCACTTCGCTCCACGTACAAGCCGGACGACACCGCCACCATCACCATCGGGACGGTCGCAGCACCGTCCTACGACAACCTCGAGCTCGTCGTCAGCTACACCGACCCGAACGGAACGACCCTCGAGGCCCACAAGAGCGGTCTTTCCATCAACACGACCCACATCATCGGATTGCCAATATACAGCCACGCCCCCCTCGGGATGTATAACGTAACCGTCGAGGCGTTCGGATACAACGGCACATCGTTGATATGGAACTCCACGAACTGGACCTACTTCGAGGTGACGAAGAAGGGACGCGCCGACGAGCTCCAGGACATCGACGACCAGCTCGCGTACCTGAACCAGACCATACTCGACCTCCGCACATACATCGAGGGGATGAACGCGAGCGTCGGAATGGACCTTGGAGAGATCCTGGGGAACCTGACGACCGTCGTGTCAAGACTTGACGTCGTCGATGCCAGCATATCCGACCTTGATGCCGCCCTCGGCGGCCTGAATACTTCCCTCACTGGCCTGCTCGACGGCCTGTCCACTGACATAGACGTTGTTGGCAGCTCGATCAGTTCACGATTGGCTCAGACCGAGGTCAATCTGACAGCGTTCATGGCCATGATGAACAACTCGCTTGCGGCCGAGATCGCTTCCCTGAACGTCTCGGGTCAGGCCGATCTCCAACTTTGGCTGGAAACGGTCCTTGGACAACTCGAGCAGAACCTCAGCTCGGCCAACATGTCTTTGCATCAGGCACTCGGTGACCTGGACACTCTACTGACCTCCTCCTACGCCGATCTGGACACTTCCTTGACCGCCCTCGCGGCCGATCTCGAGCAACATGCCGAGGACCAGGGGAACGTCAGCGCTGACCTTCTTTCGGACATTGCAACCCTGTCGTCGCTGCTCGACTCGCTCGACACCGAATCACTCACCAACATCAGCATCGTCCTTGGCGATATGTCCACTGGATTCGCCGAAACGGACGCCAACATCACGAGCATCATGGCATCCATCGGCGCTCTCGAAGCCGAGATCGAGACTCGCCTGGACGAGATCAACACAAGCCTAGCGGGGATCTCCAACGTCGAAACCATCTTGACCGAGCTCGAGGACCTTGACGATGCGATCGAGGCAATGAGCGATGACATCGCTGGAGTCTCGGACGACGACGATGATGGAGGCGACCCCAACACGATCCTGCTCATCATCGTGATAATACTGCTCCTGATCATCCTTCTCAATCAGATGCTCGGACGGCCGTTTTGGACAAAGGAACCTTCAGAGGAGCCAGAGGGATCTGAACCAGAGGACGACGAGGAACCCGAGACCGATGACCCCGATTCCGAGGAACAGGAGCCTGAACCAGAGCCCGAGGAGGAGGTCAAGGAGGATCCCGAACCCGAGGAGGGATCCGAAGATCAAGAGCCGAAATCAGGGCCTGATGACGAGATGAAGGAGGGGGACGAGGACCCGGAGGACCAAAAGGAACCTTGACCCGAGTCAGAACCTCACCCGCGTCAGACTCCGGCGATTAAAGTATAAGAGCCATAATCGCTATCCGGTCCCCATGTCGGACGATGACAGGAGCATCGGTATCGGAACGTTCTCCGTCGTGACACGGCTCACGAAGCGCGCCCTGCGGTTGTACGACGAGAAGGGTCTGCTGCACCCGATCAAGCGAGAGATAACCGGGTACAGGCTCTACTCGTTCTCGCAGATGGCGAAGGGTATCCGCATCAAGCGGCTGGCGAACCTCGGCTTCGGAATCCCTGAGATGAAGGAGATAATGGACATCCTCGAGGAGTGCCCCGAGGAGAGGCGCGAGGAACGGCTGAACGAGTTGCTACTGGAACGGATCGAGGCCATCGATGGCGACATCGCCCGGCTCGAGAAGATAAGGGGATCGTTGCTCCGGAGGAGCTTCTTGGAGGTATTGAACATGGAGAAGAACGAACCCTGCATAAAGGAAGTGCCAAGCCAGAGAGTCGTGAGCATAAGGGAGATCGGGACCTACGAGGAGACGATCCCGCGTCTGATGAAGCAGTCCTTCGGGATGCTCTTCAGTCCCGAGAACCAGAGGGCCCAGGTCCGCGTGACCGGTCCGCCGATGTTCATCTGCCACGACGACGAGGAGAAGGCGGAGGACGCCGACATCGAGATCGCGATCCCGATCGCTGGGAACGTGACCGTAGGCGAGGGATACGAGGTCAAAACCCTCGACGGTGGTCGCATGGTCTCGTACCTGTACAAGGGTCCATACGAGGAGGTCGGACCCGCATTCGCCGCCGTGATGGAGTACATCAGCCGAGAGGGATTGAAGATGAACGGCCCGAGCCGCGAGCTCTTCCTGAACGACCCGAAGGAAGTTCCGGAATCGGAGCTGCTCTCCGAGATCCAGATACCCGTCGAGTGAGGGGGGTCAACCCCCTCCCACCCATTTTTCAGAAGATATTGTCCATGGCCCGTTCGTGCACCTGTTGGACGTCATCTCCGTAGAGGACGAACCTGATGGTCTTGACCTTGCTCAGGTTCGGCACGGTCTGTTTGACAGCCCTTAGAGCTACCTCCGCTGCCTCCTCGAGCGGATAGCCGAATGCCCCGGTCGAGATCGCCGGGAACCCTATGGATTCGACCTCATTTTCGTCGGCGACTTTCAGCGCGTTCCTGTAACAATCTGCCAACAGAACATCGGAAGGCTTGTCCCGACCGTAGATCGGCCCCAGACAGTGAATCACATGGGCGTTCGGAAGATCGTGGCCGCTCGTTATCACCGCTTCTCCGGGGGTTATCGGCGCTAGCGGCCTGCACTCCTGCTCCAGCCCTGATCCCGCGGCACGATGGATCGCGCCGGCGACGCCTCCGCCCATCCGGAGCTGCGCATTCGCGGCATTCACGATCGTGTCCAGGTCGGGCTGCGCGACGATATTACCCTGGACTATCTCGATGTCTATCCCTTCGAACGTGACCTTCATCCTATCCCCTGTTGTCTAACAGCAGGAATCGATAAAACGGTTTCGGGGGCGTTCGACCCTGGCCGAGTCAGGGGTCAACGCGCCTCGGGAGTGCTGGCTTGGCTGTATTCATGGTTTTTTCTGCTCGATGCGTATAAATAGGAGAGGGTGTAATGGCGTGGATTGACGGACAGGCGTTATCGCCTTCCCTCGGTAGGTGTTCACGTATGGCAAAGGCGTACGGTCGATGCGAGCTCTGTGGGACGATGCGGTTCCTGAACTATGCCGGATTCTGCAAGAAGTGTGGAAGGACCAAGGCTAGCGCGGCCCATGCCAGGGAGGCCATTGCGGAACAGAAAGCCCTCCACGAGCAGGAGGAGAAGGAGAAGGCGAGGCTCGCAGCGCTCGAAGCGCAGAGAGCCGCGGAAGCGGCCGCCTCCGGCGAGGACGAGGAGGCCGATGAGGGAGAAGAGGGCGAGGGCGAAGCCGAGGGTGAGGGCGGCGAGGAAGCCGCCGAGGGAGATACCCCGGACGAGTCCTGATCCGTCACAACGGTTGGAAGTTGGCGTACTTGTGCTTAGCCTCGGCCAGGTCCAGCAATGGAACGCTCTCCGAGATCTCGTCGAACCTGTTCCAAAGGGCCATGACCTCCTTATTGCTGTGGGCCATGTCCTTTTCCTCGACACCTATCCATTCGAACACTTCGAGGATGGTCCCGTCCCCTGCCTTCATCAGGGTGGGTTCCCTGTCCGTGACCAGGTCCTGGGACCTGAGCAATGGATAATGCACTCTGACCAGTTCGATGAGTTCCTTCTCAGAACCTTCGTTGGGTCTGTAGCAGGCTATGGCGATCCTTGACATGACCTCAAAGACCGTCGAGGACCTTCTTAGCGGTTGCCCCGACATCGGCAGGAGAATCGCAGACCGTTGCACCAGCATCACTCAAGGCAGCCTTCTTCTCTGCAGCAGTGCCCTTGCCTCCGGCGATGATGGCTCCGGCGTGGCCCATCCTCTTGCCTGGCGGCGCAGTGCTTCCGGCGATGAACGCGACCACTGGCTTCGTCATGTGGTTCCGGATGAACTCGGCCGCGAGCTCCTCGTCGGTGCCTCCTATCTCTCCGATCAATATGACGATCTCTGTGTCAGGGTCGTCGTTGAAGAGCTCCAATGCGTCCCGGTGCTTGGTCCCGATTATCGGATCCCCGCCTATGCCCATACAGGTCGACTGTCCGATGCCCTCTGCCGTCAGCTGGGCCGCGACCTCGTAGGTCAGGGTGCCCGAGCGCGAGATGACCCCGGCGACTCCGGGTGTATGGATCTCCACGGGCAGGATACCGAGCTTGCCGACGCCAGGGGTGATTATCCCGGGGCAGTTGGGTCCTATCAAGTGGGTCTCGGACCGCTTCAGCTTGTCCTTGACCTTGATCATATCGATCGGCGGAATCCCCTCGGTTATCAATACCACCAGGTCCAGTTCGGCGTCGATGGCCTCGATGGCGGCGTCCTTTGCGAACCGCGCGGGGACGAAGATGATCGACGCATTCGCGCCGGTCGCATCGACGGCGTCGTTCACAGTGTTGAACGCGGGCAGGCCGAGGCAGTCCTCGCCAGCCTTGCCGGGGCGTACTCCGCCTACGAGCTTCGTCCCGTAATCGAGCATCCTCTCGGTGTGGAACTGGCCCTCCTTTCCCAGGCCCTGGACTATCGCCTTCGTGTCGTCCGTTAGCAGTATGGCCATCTCAGTCACCTCCCGCTAGGTCGGCGGCCTTTTGAGCCGCTGCCTGGAACCCGACAACGGTATGGAAGTCCAGTCCGGACTCCTCAAGTATGGCCTGTCCCTCCGCTGCGTTCGTTCCCTCCAGCCTGACGACGATCGGGACATCGATCTGGCCGATGTTCCTGATCGCCTCGACGACCCCCTGTGCGACGCGGTCGCACCTTACGATGCCGCCGAATATGTTGATCAGTACGCATTTCACGTTCTCGTCGCTCATGAGTATCTTGAACGCGTTCTCGACCCCCTCCGCGGAGGCCCCTCCTCCGACGTCCAGGAAGTTCGCCGGCTCGGACCCGCAGAGCTTGATGAGGTCCATGGTGGCCATTGCCAGCCCGGCGCCGTTGACCATGCATCCAACCGAACCGTCGAGCTTGATGTAGTTCAGTCCGAACTTCTTCGCCTCGGTCTCGAGCGGCTCCTCCTCCGTGAGGTCCCGGAGCTCGGCATGATCCGCCTGTCTGTATCCCGCGTCGTCGTCCAGGTTCACCTTGGCGTCGATCGCCATGGCGTTCCCTTCCGATGTAACTATGAACGGATTGATCTCGGCAAGCGTCGCGTCCTCACCTTCGTACAACCTGTAAAGGTTCGTTATGGCCTTGACGCCGTCCTTGAATGCCTGGCCCTTCAGCCCGAGGGCGAAGCAGACCTCCCTGGCCTGGTATGACATGAGCCCTACCGATGGGTCCACCCAGGTCTTGAATATCTTCTCGGGGGTCTCGGCTGCCACCTTCTCGATCTCGACGCCACCCTCGGAGGAAGCGATTATCACGAGCTGCGACGTCTCCCTGTCGAGAACGAACGCGATGTACATCTCGCTCTCGATGTTCGACGCAGCCTCGACGAGCACCTTTCCCACGACCTTCCCATCGGGACCGGTCTGGTGGGTCACGAGTGTCATCCCGAGGATCTGGTCCGCAAGCGATTCGGCCTCGTTCGCGTCGGCGGCAAGCTTCACACCGCCCCCCTTTCCGCGTCCTCCAGCATGTATCTGTGCCTTTACTATGACCCGTCCGCCTATCTCCTCGGCTATCGCGCGCGCCTCGGCGGCAGTCGTCGCTATCCTGCCGTCCGGCACGGGAATGCTGTATTTCCTGAAAAGCTCCTTCGCCTGATACTCGTGTATCTTCAACTGAATTCCCCCGTCCCAAATGGGAGAGCGATATATATCTGTTTTTGATTCCACCGCACTCGATTGACGAAAACTTGGAAACGACGGGCCTGCACATTCTCTTTTTCACATCTTCGCGGTAAAATTAATGCGATTATCGAAATCGAGCCCTATAAACAGAATAAGATTTTTATAGCATTCGACTCATTCGGGGAATCCCCAGGGGGGGTATAGAATGCTGGTAATGGTAAGGCTCTTTCCGAAGGGTGGTCTGAACAATCTCTGCAGCGTGATCGAGGCCGAGAAGCGGAACCTGTACTGGGAGGACGTAGAACCCCTGTACGCTATCCGCCAGGAGGGAAAAAGATATCTCAGCATACTTCTGAAGGTCAAGCGCCTGGACTCCGTCCAGCAGGTATTCCTGAAGAACCTCGAGACGATGGCTGCCGTCAGGGACACAAGGACCATCCCGATAATGAGCCCTGTCTACTTCCCCCCGCCGAAGGAGCACGCCAAGGACCTCCAGCGGTTCCTGGTCTTCCTGAGGGTCAATCCCGAGAACTACCGGGACGTCTACAGCAAGCTCATCGAGCTCAAGTGGACGAAGAGCACCTTCATGACCTACCTGTCGTACTCGTTCGGGGACGACGACATCATCCTCTCGGTCCTGTCGAAGGACAGGGAGACGGCCCGCGGGTTCGTCGAGAGGAAGATATCCAAGATCCCCGGGGTCGTAGGATACGACACTTCGAGGATCGTCAACAGCCTGTCGCTACTCCCCCAGAACAAGCTCGAGGCGCACAAGGACAGGTTCAGGTATTCCAAGCCCGCCGGAACGAAGGGCAGGATGGCGAACAAGGCAGAGTTCGAGGCATACCTGAAGGAACGGTCGCCATTCACCGTGATCGTGAGGCTATTCGCCAAGTCCGGCATGCCGCAGCTATGGAACGACGTCGAGAAGAACATCCAGAAGTTCGAGACCGACCATGTAACACCATTGTATGCGTCACAGCAGGAGAACAAGGAGTTCATCAACGTGATATTCGAGGTGGACAACTTCGAGGTCCTGAAGGACTTCCTTGTCAACAACGTCCACACTCTGGCCGACGTCCGCAAGACGCGGACCGTGCCGCTCCTGCAACCAACGTACTTCCTGCTCCCGAAGGACCATCCGAGCGACCTGTACAGGTACCTGGTCTCCATTCGGGGCGATCCGAGCCAGTACCAGGCGATCAGGTCCAAGTTCATCACCCATGGACTCAAGGAGAACGTCTTCCCGACCTACCTCTCCTTCTCGCTGGGGCAGGACGATATATTGCTTTCATTGCTCACTGACTCGAGAAAGTCCGCCCAGACCTTCGCCAAGGACGTATTCGACAGCATGGACGGCGTGGTCTCGTACGACATATCGAACCAGCTCCAGACCAAGCGGCTGGCCTCTAAGGAGAGGTGGAAGAGGCACCTCAACAAGTATCTGTCGAGCTACGACAAGGCCCACAGGAAGGAGTACGACAGCAGGTACGACTGGACGGACGACTTCAAGACGTTCGCCGCGATGACGGGGGCTTTCCTGGACGAACTAGAAAGTTGAAATAGGCGTACAGGGCAAGCCCGCAATCAATATCCAAACTCGTAGCCAGGGGAGACATCCCTGGCCGGGTATCACCCGAAAGGGGGCACAGAGGAGGGATATCATGGGCAAGACCCTGACGCAGAAGATATTGGAAGAGCACCTAGTTGTAGGAGAGTACGTAAAGGGAGAGGAGATAGGGATCAGGATCGACCAGACCCTGACCCAGGACGCCACCGGGACCATGGCATACCTCCAGTTCGAGGCGATGGGGGTACCGAGGGTCAAGACCGAGCTTTCGGTCAGCTACGTGGACCACAATACCGTCCAGATCGGCTACGAGAACGCCGACGACCACAAGTACCTTCAGTCCGTGGCGAAGAAGTTCGGGATATACTACTCGCGGGCCGGGAACGGCATATGCCACCAGGTACACCTGGAACGCTTCGGCCGTCCTGGAAGGACGCTTCTCGGAAGTGACAGTCACACGCCCACTGGAGGCGGGATCGGCATGATCGCCGTCGGAGCGGGGGGCCTCGACGTCGCCGTCGCCATGGCGGGCGGACATTTCAACGTCACCTGTCCGAAGGTGGTCAAGATCGAGCTCACGGGCGAACTTAGGCCTTGGGTGAGCGCGAAGGACGTCATCCTGAAGGTCCTCGAGACCTTCACCACGCACGGGAACGTCGGGACGGTCTTCGAGTACGGCGGCGAGGGGATCGCCACACTCACCGTACCGGAGCGCGCCACAATCACGAACATGGGGGCCGAGTGCGGTGTGACGACATCCATCTTCCCGAGCGACGACGTTACGAAGCAGTTCCTCGACGCGCAGGGCCGCGGCGACCAGTGGGTCGCCATGGCAGCGGACCCTGACGCGGAGTACGACCGTGTTGTGCAGGTCGATCTCAGCACGCTCGAACCGCTTGCTGCTGCACCGCACAGCCCCGGGAACATCATGACGGTCGCCGACGCGAACGAGATGGCCGTCGACCAGGTCTGCATGGGCTCGTGCACGAACTCGTCCTACAGGGACATGATGATATTTGCCGAGCTCCTGAAGGGCCGGACGATCCACCCGAACGTCAGCGCGGTGGTGGGTCCCGGCTCGAAGCAGGTGGTCGAGATGCTCTCCGAGAACGGACGCCTGGCCTACATACTCGGCGCCGGGGTCAGGATGGCCGAGAACGCCTGCGGATTCTGCATCGGCAACAGCCAGTCGCCGAAGACCGAGGCGATATCGCTGAGGACCAGCAACAGGAACTTCCTGGGACGCTCGGGCACGAAGAGCGCCAACGCGTACCTCGTGAGCCCGGAGACAGCAGCGGCCGGCGCGATAACAGGGAAGTTCATCGACCCCAGGAAACTGGAGGACATGGGCATCGAGTACCCAGCGGTCGAGATGCCTGACGATTTCATCGTGAACGACAACATGATCATGCCGCCCGTTGACGACCCCGGGGACGTGGAGATAGTCCGCGGTCCGAACATCGGGGACCCGCCGAAGAACGCGCCGCTGCCGGATGTCATAGCCGGCGAGGTCGCGATCAAGGTCGGCGACGAGATAACCACCGACCACATCATTCCCGCGGGCAGCAAGATGAAGTACAGGTCGAACGTGCCGAAGTACTCGGAGTTCCTCTTCGAGGTCGTTGACGACACATTCTTCGACAGGGCCAAGGGGATACGCGACTCCGGCAACGACAACGTGATCGTCGCCGGGATCAGTTACGGACAGGGCTCGTCCCGCGAGCACGCCGCCCTGTGCCCGATGTACATGGGAGTGAAGGCCGTGATAACGAAGGGGATGGAGAGGATCCACAAGGCGAACCTTGTGAACTTCGGCATCGTCCCGCTCAACTTCGCAGACCCGGCCGACTACGATGGCATAGACCAGGGGGACGGCCTGGAGATCCCGGACGTCCGGTCCGCGCTCGAGGGTGCGGGCAATACCGTTACGGTCAAGAACATGACGAAGGGGACGGAGTTCCAGGCGAGCTTCGACCTTTCAGAGAAGGATAAGGAGAAGATCCTGGCAGGGGGGACCCTGAACCTGATAGCACAACAGATGAGGTGAATGAGATGGCAGAGAAAGGCATCAGAGAATACGATGCGAAGCGCATGGTGGCTGGAGCCCTGTCCGAGTTCTCGGACGGGAAGTTCTCGATGACCACCGACCTCGTACTGGTCGGTCCGGAGACCGACCTTGACGGGCTCGGCACGGCATACCCGTGGCTTCGCGAGAAGAAATTGGTAGTCAAGCCCGACCAGCTCTTCGGGAAGAGGGGGAAGAACAACCTCCTGTTCATCGACAAGACGCTGGACGAGGCGGTCGAATGGATCCGTGAGAGGATGGAGAAGGAGGTGACGATCGTCCAGACGACCGGAGAGTCGTCGGGGACGCTGACACACTTCCTGATCGAACCCTTCGTCCCGCACGAGGAGGAGTACTACGTCGCAATAACGACACACCGGGACGGCGATACGATACACTTCTCGACCAGCGGGGGCGTCGACATCGAGGAGGTATGGGACACGGTCAAGGAGATACACATCCCGATCCTGTCCTCGATCGACGAGGTCGATGTGGCAGGACAGCTTCCGGACGAGCTCGGCGACAAGAGGCAGACAGTGGCGGATTTCGTGACGGCCCTCTACAACATCGTGGTGGACTACCACTTCACCTACATCGAGCTGAACCCGTTCACGTTCGTGGGCGACACAATCGTCCCACTCGACACGGTGGCAAAGCTGGACGACTACGCGTCCTTCAGCTGTCACGACAAGTGGGGCGGCGTCAGCTTCCCTAACCCCTTCGGTCTGTCGAAGACCAAGGAGGAGGAGTACGTGGCCGACCTCGACGAGAGGACCGGAGCTTCCCTGAAGCTCACGGTGCTCAATCCCACCGGGAAGGTATGGAACCTCGTGGCAGGAGGCGGCGCGAGCGTCATCTACGCCGACACGGTCGCTGACCTGGGCTTTGCCAAGGAGCTCGCCAACTACGGCGAGTACAGCGGCAATCCGTCCCAGGAGCTCACGTACGAGTACACGAAGACGGTGCTCGACCTGATGACCCGGGCGAAGAACGACGACGGTACGCCCAAGTACCTGATCATCGGCGGAGGCATCGCGAACTTCACGGACGTCGCCAAGACGTTCACCGGGATAATCCAGGCGCTCGAGGAGTTCGCTCCGAAGCTCCAGGACACCGGAGTGAAGATCTACGTAAGGCGCGGAGGACCGAACTTCAAGGAGGGTCTGGCGAAGATGCGCCAGACGGGAGAGAGCATCGGCATCCCGATCGAGGTGTACGGACCCGAGACCCACATGACGAAGATCGTTTCGATGGCGCTCAAGGGAGGTGATTGAATGGAATGGTACGAACTCTTCACACCCGAGACGACAGCGTTCATCTACGGGAACCAGAACAGGGCCGGACAGCGCATGCTCGACTTCGACTACCTCTCCGGACGCAAGACTCCAAGTGTCGTCGGTTTCATCACGCCCACCGGCGGCGGTTACCACACGATGTTCTGGGGGACCAGGGAGGTCAGGATCCCGAGGTACAAGACACTGGAAGAGGCCATGGCGAAGCACCCAGAGGCCGACACCATGGTCAACTTCGCGTCCGAGCGCTCCTGCGCCGAGACCACGATGGAGGCCCTCGAGACCGACCAGATCAGGACGATCGCAATGATCGCCGAGGGAGTTCCCCAGAGGGACGTCAGGAAGATCGCGGCACTCGCCAAGCAAAAGGGCAAGTGGATAATCGGCCCCGCCACCGTCGGCGGGCTGAAGGCCGGCTCCTTCAAGATCGGCAACGCCGCGGGTACGATACAGAACATCAAGGACACCAAGCTATACCGGCCTGGCTCCGTTGGTTTCGTCTCCGTGTCAGGCGGTCTGTCGAACGAGGGATACAACATAGTCTCAAGGAACACCGACGGCATCTACGAGGGTATCGCGGTCGGCGGCGACGTCTATCCGGCTTCGACACTGCTTGACCATCTCCTGAGGTACGAGGCCAACCCGAACATCAAGATGATGGTCTCGCTCGGCGAGTTGGGAGGAAGGTCGGAGTATGACATCATCGACGCCATCAACGAGGGCAAGCTGACTAAGCCTCTCGTGATGTGGGTCACCGGCACTGTGGCCAAGATGCTTCCGTCCGGTGTCCAGTTCGGACACGCCGGAGCGAAGTCCGATAGCGAGGACACCTCCGCTGACGCGAAGAACGCCGCGCTAAAGGCCGCTGGTGTCATCGTGCCCGAGTCGTTCGATGACTACGCGGAGAAGATCAAGGAGACCTACGACAAGCTCGTTGCGGACGGCACCATAAGCCCCGCTGCCGAGCCGACGCCTCCGCATGTCCCGATGGACTACGCTGCCGCGAAGTCCCAGGGAATGGTGCGGAAACCCACAGCGTTCATCAGCACGATCTGCGACGAGCAGGGCGACCAACACACCTACTGCGGCATACCCATAGACAAGGTGATCGAGAAGGACATCGGCCTCGGTGGAGTGATCGGACTCCTCTGGTTCAAGAAGGAGATACCGGCGTACGCGGCCGAGTTCATCGAACTCGTGCTGCAGATCGTCGCCGATCACGGACCGGCTGTCTCTGGCGCGCACAACACTATCGTGACCGCCCGTGCCGGAAAGGGTCTGATCGAGTCGATCATCAGCGGTATCGTGACCATAGGCCCGAGGTTCGGTGGCGCGGTCAACGGCGCCGCGGAGCACTTCACGTACGGGGTCGAGAACGAGATGGACCCGAAGGACTTCGTAGCCGCCATGAAGAAGAAGAACGTGAACATCCAGGGTATCGGCCACCGCATCCACAGCGTGGAGTTCCCGGACCTTCGCGTGAACATCATGGCCGACTTCGCGAAGAAGCACTTCAAGTCCACACCGACGCTGGATTACGCGATGTCCGTCCAAGATATCACCACGAGGAAGAAGAACACCCTCATCCTGAACGTCGACGGCTGCATCGGAGTGTGCTTCGTGGACCTCCTGATCAGCCTCGGCTACTCCAAGGAGGAGATCAAGGAGATGGTGGACATGGGCTTCTTCAACGCCTTCTTCATCATCGGTCGGACCATCGGCTTCATGGGCCACTACTTCGACCAGAAGAGGCTGAAGACCCCGCTCTACAGGCATCCGTGGGACGACATCCTGTACGACGTGCCGGACGAACCGGAGAAGGTCGAATAGACGATCTGAAGCAATACATAAGGAGAGATTCGAAATGGGCGATAAGATAGAAGGCAAGATAATCTACACGAAGGTCGACGAGGCGCCGGCACTTGCAACGTATTCCTTCCTACCGATAGTGAAGGGATTCACGGGCGCAGCGGGGGTCAAGGTAGAGACCAGGGACATCTCGCTCGCCGGAAGAACGGCGGCGAAGTTCCCGGAGCGGCTGACGTCGGAGCAGTTCGTGAGCGACGACCTCGCCGAGCTGGGCGAGCTGGTCAACAGGCCGGAGGCGAATATAATCAAGCTTCCATGCATCAGCGCGTCGATACCTCAGTTGACGTCAGCGATCAAGGAGCTCCAGGGGAAGGGATTCGACCTCCCCGACTACCCGGAGGATCCCAAGACGGACGAGGACCGCGAGATCAAGGCGCGTTATGACAAGGTCAAGGGCAGTGCCGTGAACCCCGTCCTGAGGATGGGCAACTCCGACAGGCGCGCACCCGGCTCGGTCAAGAACTACGCCAAGGCGAACCCCCACCCGATGGGCGAGTGGACACCGGAATCGAAGAGCCACGTGGCTTTCATGGACCACGGCGACCTTGCACACAACGAGGTGTCCACCACGGTCACGGCCGCGGATGCCGGCGACTCGACGATACTGTTCGTTGGAAACGACGGCACCCAGAAACCGCTGAAGGAGAACCTCGCCCTCATCGACGGCGAGATAATCGATGCTTCCGTGTTCAGCAGGAAGGCTCTTCGGCAGTTCTTAGGCGAACAGATCGCCGACGCGAAGGCAAACGACATCCTGTTCTCGGTGCACCTGAAGGCGACCATGATGAAGGTATCGGACCCGATCATCTTCGGCCACGTGGTCGAGGTCTTCTTCAAGGACGTGTTCGAGAAGCACGCCGGGACCTTCGAAGAGCTCGGGATCAGCCCGAACAATGGGCTCGGCGCCCTCTACCAGAAGATCGCTGCGCTACCGGACGAGAAGGAGGCGGAGATAAAGGCCGATATTGCAGCCGCGATAGACGCCGGCCCCGAGCTGGCCATGGTGAACTCGGACAAGGGAATAACCAATCTACATGTCCCGAGCGACATCATCATAGACGCCTCTATGCCCGCTGCGCTCCGCACCTCGGGCCAGATGTGGAACCGGCACGGCAAGCTCCAGGACACGAAGTTCGTCATACCCGACAGCAGTTACGCTGGAGTTTACAAGGTCGTGGTGGACTTCTGCAAGGAGCATGGCGCGTTCGACCCAGTGACCATGGGAACCGTCCAGAACGTCGGGCTCATGGCGCAGAAGGCCGAGGAGTACGGCTCCCACGACAAGACGTTCCTGTCGCCCGGCGACGGGAAGGTCCAGGTGGTCTCAGCCGCCGGGAATGTCCTACTGGAGCGTCCGATCGAGGAAGGCGACATCTTCCGCATGTGCCAGGTCAAGGACCTTCCGATTCAGGATTGGATCGGTCTTGGGGTCCGCAGGTCGAGGCAGTCCGGATTCCCGGCGGTCTTCTGGCTGAACGAGGAAAGGGCTCACGACCGCGAGCTCATCAAGAAGGTGAACCAGTACCTGCCAGACCATGATACCGAGGGACTCGAGATCCATATCATGGACCCGATCTCTGCGACACAGTTCTCGGTCGAAAGGATGGCCCGGAGCGAGGATACGATATCCGTCACCGGCAACGTGCTGAGGGACTATCTGACCGACCTGTTCCCGATCCTCGAGGTCGGAACGAGCGCAAGGATGCTGTCCATCGTACCGTTGATGAACGGCGGAGGACTGTTCGAGACCGGTGCTGGAGGCTCCGCACCGAAGCACGTCCAGCAGTTCCAGGAGGAGGGCCACCTGAGATGGGATTCGCTCGGTGAGTTCCTGGCTCTGGCCGCATCCCTGGAACATCTCGCCAACGTCACGGACAACCCGAGAGCGCAGGTGCTCGCGGACGCACTGGACAAGGCGAACGGCCAATACCTCAACAACGCCCGCTCACCGTCCCGGATCGTGAACGAGCTCGACAATCGCGGCAGCCAGTTCTACCTGACCATGTACTGGGCCAGGGAGATGGCCGAGCAGGACGCTGACGCGGAACTGAAGGCGAAGTTCACGCCTCTGGCCGAGGAACTGGAATCGAATGCGGATAAGATCCTGCAGGAGCTTCTGGAAGCCCAGGACAAGCCGGAGGAGCTAGGCGGCTACTATCGGACCGACGACGAGATGTGCACGATAGCCATGCGCCCAAGCCCGACTTGGAACGAGATAATCTCGAAGCATCTCTGATCCAGTATCGAGGCAAGACGAAAGAGGTGACAGCGGCGCGGGCAGGAGCCCGCGCCACCCCCCCATTTTCCATCGACCTAGTTCCCACTATCAGTGATATGTGGGTCCATTAACGGCCTTTCCTAGGAAGGTTGGCCCAGACTATCTTCTCTTCCTCCTCATAGCGACCAAGGCGACGCCGAGCGCTGCGGCTACAGTGATACCCTCGAATCCGGGGAAGAAACCGCCGTCGTCGTCATCGTCGTCGCCCGTGCCACCGCTCTGGCCGACCTTAAGCATGAGGTAGTTGTACTTCAATCCCTCGTCGTTGAGCGACACCACGACGAAAAGGAACTTCTGGTCTTCGGGCAGATAAGCCGGCAGCAGTACCGAGACCGTCTGGGTGCCTGTCATGAGCGGAATGTCAGCAGGCAGGATCAATGCCCAGAGGATGAAGGGATACGCTTCCATCTGGGAGTCCGGCTCGGCGTCCACGGGGATGATGAACACCATGAGGAAACCGCTCTCGCCAGGTATCGTGACCTGGAAATCGTTGGTATCGTTCAATTTCAGCGCGCCCTTTGCAGAGATCTTGACGCTGGAGCTCTTGACCGAGCCCTCCACGGTCAATTTCGAGAGGAAGACCGTGGCCTGTTCGTAAGCCCTGCCATCGTTGCTCTGTCCCTCGTACTCCGCGTCGCCCGTAGCAGCTTGGAAGAAGATCATGATGTACATTCCCTCATCCGAGGGTGTGCTGAAGCTGATGGAGAACTCGCCCTCAGCGTTCGTCTTGACCTTGCCGAATGCGAGGACCTTCCTACATGGGGAGCCGTAGAATCCTGCGTAATAGTACACCCAGTCACTGGCCCAGGGCTCGGAATAGTTGTAAGCTGTGAAATCATACGTATGCTGTCCCGTCTCGTATCCCATGTCCTCGGGGACGACATCGAACTCCTCCTCGGAGGGTTCGGGGACCTCTGGTTCCTCCATTTCCTCCATGTCCCAGTCGATCCCTGTCCCGATCAAGTAAGTCCTATTGGTGATCTTCACCGTTATCGTCACATAGATGCCTGTCAGGTTGGCGTGCGGTAGGGTCAATTCGACGGAGCCGTTGACGGTGGTTCCGCTCTTCATCAGTCTCGCTGTGAAGTAGTCGTTGTCGTGGTCGTACTCTATCTTTACCTGGGCGCCGTTCACAACGTTCCCATCAAGGTCGTTCACCCAGAACGTTGCCACCAGCTCCGTCTTGTTGACACTACCCTTCTCGTACCATACCTGGATGTCGAGTACCGTGAAGGTCGCATACGCATATTCCGTCAAATTTCCGACATCCACGTAGATGTGGATCGAGAACTTCTTGTAATCGGTGATGTGGTCGGGGACAGTGTACGTTATCATGTACATGCCCTTCCCGGTCTTCGTCCAGTTCAATTTCTCCGTGCCTTCCGGTCCATAAAGGGTGATGTCCTTATCGTCAGCGTTGACCGCCTCCCCATCCTCTGTTACAGTGACCTCGCAGGTGAAGGTCTCGCCGGGCTTCAGGAGTGACGAGGATGTTGGTTTGGCCTCCACCTCTACCTCGGGTTCCTCCTCCCCTTCATAGAGATAGAAATAGATGTAATCGCCCGAGGTGACGTTCCCTACCTCGACCGTGATGAATATATCGATCTCGCCCTCGTACGAGTCGTTCTCCTGTATTGTAAAGGTCACCTCGTAGACGCCTGGAGTGCCCGTAGGTGTCGCATTGACCTTGCGATCCTCGAAGTACCAACCGACCGTCACGGTGATGTTGTCGGCATCGACGCGTTCTCCCTTCTCGAAAACGTTCACGGTGAACGTCACTTCGTCGCCGACCTCGTAATCTCCATCCGGCAGCTCTGACATGACAACGACTGGATTGGCCGAATATCCTCCAGCGGCATTCTGAGCCGACACGATCAACAGCGCTAAGACTAAGGCTATCATCATTCCGAGTGCGTTTCGTAGTTTCATGCGGATCCCGTAAGATTGAACGAAATGCGTCGTTATAATCCTTTCTACGACTGGTCCGATCATCGGATCCGAGCATCAGAACCTTACGGAGACCTACTCCGGACTGAGGTTTCATAGAGCTCGAAAAGGAGCCGTCAACCACCTGCACGGGTGTCGCCTCATAACTCGAAACACTGCCGCAGTCCGTGCTGGCGGGAATGGGAAAAGAGAGCGGGAATGGGTGCCAAAGAAAGGCCATCGCAGAGGGGACCAAATGACTCGCGATGGTTCCCCGCTCTCCACTATAACTATCAATCCTTCATACATAAATACCCTTCGGCAGAAATGGTAGATTGACGTGAATCGTCGAAAAGGGACCTGCTTGAAAAATACCGTATTTGCATAAGAAAATAACGTAAAAAAAGATAAAACGGGGGTCAGCGTCCCGACCCCCTCAACTCGCTTCAGGCCCGGTCCGGGCCTATGGGTCGTCCGGTGGATCCGGTCCCTCTACGGTGACCGAAAGCGTCACTGTCGTGCTCGCACCATCGTCGTCCTCCACTGTCATGGTTATGGTGTAGGTCCCGCTCTCCTCGTATGTGTGCGTCACCTGTTCCCAGTGATAGTAGGTGTCGCTCCAGGACTCCTCCGTGCCGTCACCGTAATCGAGCGTGATCTCGAGGTCGTCCCTGCCGGGATCGTAGTAGTACAGATAGAACGTCACGTTCAGATCGTCGTAGCGCGGATAGTAGAGGTACGCATATGGAGCACGGTTCAGGACGGTCACGACGAGCGAGTCCTCGCCGACGCCTCCGTCGTCGTCGGTCACGGTGAGGTTCACGTCGTACTCCCCCTCCTCGTAGTACCAGTGGTAGGGCGTGAGCGTTCCGGAGCCGTTGGTACCGTCTCCGAACTCCCATTCGACGGTGTGCGTGTCCTCGGGGCTCGGGTCCATGTAGGATCCGTTGAAGCGGACGTAGTAGCCCTCGTAGGTCGTTATGTCCGCTCCCGCCTCGACGTCCGGCGGAAGATTGAGCACGGTTACCTCCACGGTGTCGGTGTTCGAACCGCCATCGTCATCGAAGACCGTTACGTTCACGTAGTACGTGCCGTCGTCGTCGTAGGAATGGTTCATTATCGACAGGCCGACCACGTTCCAGTATTCCGTGTAGTTCGTGGTCACGATGGACGTCCCGTCGCCGAACTCCCAGATGAACGTGTGGGTGTCGAGGTATCCGGGATCGTAGAACACCCCGTAGAACGTCGCGACCTCGGATTCGTTGACTGTGACATCGTAGTATGCCCAGACGTATGGGTCGACGTTCGACACGCTCACCATGACAGTGTCGCTGTCAGAACCGCCGTCGTCGTCGGTAACGGTCACAGTTACGTTGTAGATCCCGTTGTCGCCGTAGCGGTGCCACGGGGTCAGCGTATCGTTCCAGAACGTTCCGTCGCCGAAGTCCCAGACGATCGTGTGAGTGTCCTCCCATCCCGGGTCATCGATGGTCGCCTCGAACCAGACGTAATGCGCCTCGTCGGTGGTCTCCAGGTAGCTGTCGCACTCGACGTCGGGATCGACGTTCAGTACGGTCACCAGGACGGTGTCCGTGGTCTCGTCGCCCTCTTCGTCCGTCACGGTCAGCGTGACCGTGTAGTTGCCATCGTCGCCATAGGTGTGGTTCAGCATCTTCCAGGCATAGTAGGTCCCGGTCCACTCCACGGGCGCGGAACCGTCCCCGAAGTCCACCTCCATCTCAAGGTCGCCCTGGTTGATCGGGTTGTAGCCGTATGCGTAGAAGTTGGCCATCTCGCCCTCGTCAACGGTCTGGTCCCAGTAAAGGTAGGCGTAGGGCCCCTCCTGGCGGACTATCACGTAGATGTAATCCGTTCCGACACCGCCGTCGTCGTCGGTGACCGTCAACCAGACGAGATAGTAGCCGATGTCATCGAACGCGTGCTCGGGGGTCAGGGTATCGTTCTCCTCGGTCCCGTCCGCGAAGTTCCAGTTGACAGAGTGCGTGTCGAGCCAACCCGGGTCGGTGATCGAACCCTCGAACTCCACGGTCTCGCCGGGGGTGGTGTAGACGTAGTAGTAGCCGGCATCGGCCACGGGGTCGGCGTTCGTTATCGTGACAGGCCACGACTCGGAGTCCGAGCCGCCATCGTCGTCGGTGACCGTAAGTGTCAGGGTGTAGACCCCGTTGTCCCCGTAGGCATGGGTGACCGGCATCCCAGTGCCTGTCTCGCCGTCGCCGAATTCCCATTCGTATGTCAGTTCGTCGTCGCCCTGGTCCGTCACCTCGGCCTCGAACGTAAGGAACTCGCCCTCGAGGCCCTCATATTCGTCGTCGTCGCCGATCTGCGGCGCTACGTTCTCGACCGTTACCAGCATGGTGTCGGTCCCCACACCACCATCACTGTCCTCAACGGTCAGCGTCATGGTGTACTCGCCGTCGTCCATGTAGGTGTGGTTCATGACGAAGTAGCCGTAGTAGTCGTCGGTCCAGCTCAGCGAGGCCGTTCCGTCACCGAAGTCAAGCGTGACCTCAAGGGTGTCGTTCCAGCCGTAGTCGTAGTAGTAGACGTAGAAGTCCAGTGGCTCTCCCTCGTCGACCGTCGGCTCCGCGTAGTACGAGTAGTAGCCGTAGCCGTTCTCGGTGTACACGATCCCGTACAGGTACGCCCACGGAGCCCGGTTCTGGACCCAGAGGGTCAGGGTGTCCGTGCCCACACCGCCATCGTCGTCCGTCACGGTCAGGGTCACGGTGTACTCTCCCTCGTCCATGTAGCGGTGCCATGTGTAGAGAGCACCGGACCCGCTCGTTCCGTCACCGAAGTCCCATTCGATGGTGTGCGTGTCGTTCGCCCCCGGGTCCTCGAAGGAACCCTGGAAGATGGCATAGCCGCCTTCGTAGATGGCCATGGCCTCTCCCGCATCCACCTCGGGAGCGACGTTCTCCACTGTCACCTCGCATGTGTCACTGCCCCAATCACCGTCGTCATCGAGTACGGTGAGCGTCACCATGAAATCCCCGTCGTCTACGTAGGTGTGCTCGATCGTCACCACATGACAACAGGAGTACGAGCACTGGCAATCGTTCAAGTCATTGTCTTCATCCTCAAGGTCCTCCGCAGCGAAGGTGCAGACACTGCTGCAGTAGATATCTGTAGAATCGGGATCATCATCGGTGATCACCGTCCCGTCCCCGAAGTCCCAGACCAGGATATGCGTGTCGTCGATACCGGGGTCGCAGTAGTAGGCCTTGAACTCCACGACATCCCCCTCGTCGACCGTCTGGTCCCAGAGGAGGTAGACCCTCGGCGCCACGTTGTCGACGGCGATAATCATGGTGTCGCTGCCGAAACCGCCGTCATCGTCCGTGACGTTCAGCGTTACGTTGTATACCCCGTTCTCCGTGTATCGATGATACAGGGCCAGGGAGCCCGATGCGGTCGTTCCGTCACCGAAGTCCCACTCTATCGTGTGTGTATCGTCCGCTCCGGGATCGATCATTGTGGCATCGAAGTAGTTGCAGGCGCCCTCGGTCGTGGTCATGTACGGTCCGCCAAGCTCGACGGTCGGAGCGACGTTGTGGACCTCCACCATCATGGTGTCGGTGCCGACAGCGCCATCCTCGTCCGTCACCGTCAATGTGATATTGTAGAAGCCGTCGTCCTCGTAGACGTGGTGCATGAGCTCCCATCCGTAGTAGGTGTCCTCCCATTCCTCGATCGGGGAACCGTCACCGTAGTCCAGCTCGATGGTCAGGTCGTCGGTCCATCCCGAGTCGTAGTACTGGGCGTAGAAGTTCAGGGTGTCCCCCTCGTCTATGACCGGTTCTTCGTAGTAGGAGTCGGCCCACCATAGCCTTGCGTAAGGAGGCCTGTTGATCACTGTCACGTACAGGGAGTCCATTCCGACACCGCCATCATCGTCGGTCACGGTCAGGGTGACCTCGTAGGTGCCTTGGTCCGTGTAACGGTGCCAGGTGTAGTTGCTTCCGGTCGAATTCGATCCATCGCCGAACTCCCAGCGGATCTCGTGGGTGTCCTTCGCGGTGTCGTTGAACTGACCGTTGAAGATCGCATAGTAACCCTCGAATATCTCGACGTCCCGGCCTGCCCAGACCTCAGGATCGACGTTCTCGACCGTGACGGTCGACATATCGTCGTCCATGTTGCCCTCCGTGTCGCTGACGATCAGATAGACAAGATACTCGCCGTCGTCTGCCCAATATTCGTGGGAGATCGTCTCGCCGTAGCCGGCGTCGGAACCATCCCCGAACACCCAGGCGTACTCGGCGATATCGTTGGGATACGCCGATGACCCGGATCCGTCGAAGTCTGCAACCGGGTCCGTTTCGAGGATAGTGATATCCTCTCCGGCGTCCGCCTCGACATAATCTCCGTTCGCGCTAGCGTTCAGAACGCTAAATACCATCAGGACGACGAGCCCAGCTATCGCTGACCCCACCACCCGCTTCCCGCGGGGAAAATCAAACATACGCACATCACCTTCTCGTGAGCGGTCGCTACCCGAATAGCAACCCTCATCGTAGATATCGCGAAAATCGCATAAAAAAGTTTGCATTCTCCTCGAATACTTGGCATTTGTTCCCGATCATCTATGGTATGTTTCAAAGGTCGACGAGCCTGTACTCCCTCGTGCCGAGCCCCAGTTCCTCGGCATACTCCAGCTGTCTTCGCCAAGGAACGTTATGGACGTCGGCGAACTTGTCCTCCACATCTGTCGCAGATAATCTGGTGTCGGGCAGACCGGCGGCCTCGTTCACAAGGTCGGCCGAAGCCTGATCGATGGCCACCGGGTCCTTCGACGCAACGATCCCGATATCATGGACCAGGGCTGCGTCGGACCACCCGAGGCAATCGCAGTCCGGGGTGACGTTCACAATGAAGTTGAAGAAACCGCACTTGTCCAGCTTGTTGCCGAGAACGCCGTAGGCATACTCCATCATCTTCTCGAGGAACACGACGTTGTCGGTCTTCCACTGCACCTCGATGGCCCCGAAGCGGCAGGTCGCTGTGCATTCGCCGCAGCCGATGCACGAATCCTCCGATATGAACGCCTTCCCGTCCCTTTCGGATATGGCGGTCACCGGGCACGCCTTCATGCACTCGAAGCAGGCCACGCAGGTGTCCTGGTCGACGCACGGTTTGAGATCGGAATGCTGGAGCTGCTTGCCAGAGCGGGCGGCAAAGCCCATTCCCATGTTCTTCAGGGTTCCGCCGAACCCTCCCAGCATGTGGCCCTTGAAGTGCGTCAGACCGATGATCACCTCGGAGCTGACGGCCGCGCCGCTGATGTTGACCTCATTGAAATGCTTCAATCCCACGGGGACCTTTTGGAAATCCGATCCGCGAAGCCCGTCCGCGATGATAACTGGGGCACCGACGACGGCGGGAAGGAACCCGTGCGCGTACGCCACGTTAAGGTGGTCTACAGCGTCGGAGCGGCCTCCCAGGTAGATGGTGTTGGCATCGGTAAGGAATGGTTTACCGCCCGCCGCGAGGGCTTCCTCGACCACCGGCTTGAGATTGTACGGCGGGATGAAACCGGTGTTCCCAGGTTCTCCGAAGTGGACCTTCAGGGCCACGAAGTCCCGCGGATTGATGAACTCGGCGAATCCGGCCCTCCTGAAGAGGGATCTGACCTTGGACTGGACGTTCTCCTGCTTGCCTGATGCCCTCAGGCGCGCTATGTAGACGTCGGACATGCCTGCAGAATCCCGTTTTCCGCTATTAAGTCTTCTGCATGACCCCCCCTGGGATGGGTAATGTCACAACTAACACTCGCTGATATCGTCAAATAATGAAATCACGCTCGCTGGCGGGCCGTAGCGCCAGCGACGCGTATCGGGAGTGCCGGAAGGGTGATGGAGCGTCGGCTCAGTCTTCGAGGTCCTCATCGTCGGCGGCTTCGGAGGGCTCCTCCTCCTTTGGTGACTCCGCAGCCTTGAGGTCCATGTCCTCATCCTTGTTCAGGTCGTCGGGTTCCTCGTCGGCCTCGGTGTCCTCCGGTTCTTCCTCTACCTGCTTCTTGGGTGCGGGTCTCTTCGCAGCGGGTTTCTTGGCGCCCTTCTTGACAGCCTTGCTGACAGGTCGCTTCACCGGTTTCGGCCTCTTCGTGACCTCCTCCTCGGGGGTCTCGCAAGCCAGAGCCTTCCTCTCTATCTCCTTCTGGACGTCGGCGTGGTGCTCGAAGTAGCAGGGGTCCCTCTTCTTGACCCACTTGGCCCAGATGGACAGGAAGGTCGGAAGGACGAATATCGACGCTATGAGGCTGAAGAAGATGGCGAGGGCGCTGATGGCCCCGAACTTCTTCATCGGGGGTATCGGCGAGAACACCAGGATGCCGAAACCGCCTATCGTGGTTATCGCCGCCCCGAACAGTGCAGTACCTGTGTTGACGACCGTGCTCCTGGTCGCTTCGTCGATGTCGTTCAGGGCCGCGAGGTCCTCCACGAACCGGTGCGTCACGTGGATGCCGTACGTTATTCCCAGCCCCACCGTCAAGGAGGCTATCATGATGGTCATGACGTTCAACTGCATGCCGATGAGGTACATCGAGGCGAAGACCCATGCAATGACGAGTATGACCGGGATCTCAGTCAATATGCCGAGCACGAGGGACTTGTCAGTGACGTAGAATACGATGGTCAGTATAATTCCAGCCACGACAATGCTGATCAGCAACGACTGCATACCGCTGACCTCGATGGAGTTGATGATGTAGTGGATCAACACCGGACCGCTCGTTGCCGTGACCTCTTTGACCCCGCTCTCCCTCTCCAGAGGTTTGATGTCATCCTCGAGGTCGTCCGAGATGTCCTTCGCCTTGGCCGCGTTCTGCGAGTTGACACTGACCCTGATCACCGTGCCATCGTACTCGTCCTTATCCTCATTGTAATGAAGGACGCGCACGGTGGAGAACTCGTACCGCTCGTCGTTCATGAGGTAGTCGAAGAGGCCCTCGACGTTGGTATCGGGGACATCGTCACCATCTGTGTCAGCTGCATTGTACATGCCTGCGAACACGGGGTCCTCCGCCGGGGACCCGTTGATGATGTACTGTCCGCCCGCGACGCCTCTCATCAACGTCAGGATCGATTCGATCGGTTGCTCCTCGTTCACGTAGGGGTCGTTGAGTATCCTGTTCTCAGTTTCGTTCATCGCCCGTAACACATCCGGGTCGGTGATGTCGCCCTTGATGAGGACGTTCGATTGCTCGGTGCCGAAGTCGTAGTTGTCGACGAGATACAGGATGTCGTCCGTCATCTCCGAGCCCTCGGGGAGGAACTCGGTGAAATCGAACTCGGTCTCCAGCTGGAAGGCCAGGTAGGTGCTCATGAGCGAGACAACGACCACGGCGAATATCACGGTGTATGCGTGGTGCTCCGCGGCAACCGCACCCTTTGCCAGGCCGCGCGAGAGCAGCGAGGAGGACCCGGTCTTCTTCTTCCCGCTCTTCGTCCTCTTCCCCCTTATCTTCTTGAACTCCTTGATGCCCCTCTTCTGCTGGAACGTGTGGTAGAGCATCTTCATCGCGGGCACGAACGTTACCATCGTGATGAAGGCGGCGATGATACCCACCAGTGCGAATATCGCGAACTCCTGCATCGGCTTGATCTCGGAGACCGTGTTCGAGCCGAAGCTTATCGACGTGGTAAGCGTGGCGAGGAACAGGGCAGCGCCGACAGAGACGGATGTGAGTATCAACGAATCCCTTATTGTCTTGTTGAAATGGACACGCTCCTCACGATATCTCATGACGAGGTGGATGGCGTAATCGACGCCCAGACCCATCAACAGGATCGGTACCGCCTGGTACATAGAATGGAAGGTCAGGCCCAGAAGGACGCCTATCCCGTCCATCCATGTTATGGCGAACATGAGGGCTATGATGCTGATGACGGTGTCGAAGACAGACCTGTATGTCAGGAAGAGAATGGTTATGATTAGGACGAAGACCATCATGAAGAGGAATCCCATCACGTCACCGGAGTCCTCCTCTATCCTGTAGCTGATGTACTCATCCTCGATGAGGCCCGTGTCCTTGACATGCTCCAGGTCCATGCGTTCGATCGTCCTGATAACATCCTTGTCCGCGTCGAGGATCGGGTTGTAGTCCCCGTCGATCCTGTCATACATCGACGAATTGAGCATTATCAGGATCATCGATCCCTTCGCCTTGGTCATGTTCCGCTCGATGTTCTTCGGGAAGTCCTTAGTGAGGACCATGGAGGGCCTGAACTGGGCGAACTCTGCATTCTCTATTCCCATGATAGTCTGGTTGATCGTCGTCTGGTTCATCGACAGAAGGAGCCCCATCGGGTCGAACTCCATACCCCCCGTAGCGTTCATCTCCTCGAGCTGGTTCCAGTAGCCATAGGCGATGATGCTGGATATGGACGTGACATTTCCCTCCTGCGGGAACAGGATGTCCTTGACCGATGACCTGTTCGCTATTGCCATCTCCATCTCCATGATCTCGATGAGCGTGTCCCTGTCCAGGATGTTGTCCGCCTTGACGATGACCTGCATGTACCTGACCTGGATCCCGTAATTGTCGCTGATCTCCTGGTCGGCATTGACGATATCGTTGTCCGGAAGCCACTGGTCCTCGCGCTCGGTCGTGTTCTTCTCAAGCCCGAAGGTCTCCGGACTGGAATTGACGAATCCAAGGGTGAACGTTATCATCAGGATAACGAGCACCGTCAGCGCGGGTCTGTCAACGACGAATCTCCCCAATTTCTCGTTCATAACAACACCTCATGACATTGTTCTAAGGATATCGGTCCAACGTGAGCGATGATGTCATGCCATCGATAGTGAATATATAAACCTGATGCCAACTGGTAAATGCTCCCATGGTACCGCGTACAGGTCCGTTTCCTATGATGACAGACATCGAATTCCCTTCTCCCTACCCATCCGTGACCACAGTCTATAGCCGTTCCGAGCAGAAGTGACCACCACCCACTTTGCGACAGTTTAAATAATTTCCACACGATGGCGGGAGGATGCCAAAGCTTGTTCCTATACCGGTCGATTCCCCGTTCAGCCCGCTCGAGGACAGGGACATGGTCGTCATCGGACGCTCGTCCACTGGACACAAGCGCGCAGGGAAGAAAGGCCTCATGTACGTCGGGGCCGTGACCGAGGCCGGCAAGTTCCACGAGCGGAAGGTGATGGTCGATGCCAGGTTCCCCCACATCGTGTTCATCTGCGGGAAGAGGGGGTCCGGCAAGAGTTACACCCTCGGGGTCGTCGCGGAGGAGCTCGCGGGGACGAAGACAGGCATAGGCGTGGTAATCGTCGATCCTGTGGGCGTATTCTGGTCCATGAAGTTCCCCAACAGGTCGAAGTCGGAACGTGACGCGCTCAAGAAGTGGGGGATGAAGGTCCAGGGCCTCAACAACATGAAGGTCATGGCCCCCGCCGGCTACTTCAACGAGCTACGCGAGACAGTGGACGAACCCTTCAGCATCACCGTGTCCGACATGACCGCCGAGGACTGGTGTTCGGTCTTCGACATAGACCGGTTCAAGGTCCAGGGACTTCTCATCGGCACGGCCCTCCAGAAGGCGCTCGAGGGATACAGGTACCTCAGCCCGAAGGGCCGGAAGATGAAGGTCGAGGGACGCGAGAAGTACAGCATCGACGACGTCATCACCGTCATCGAGAAGGACGTCGACATACTCTCAAGGGACCGCGGCTTCGCCCCGGCGACCCGGCGGTCCGTCATCGCGCGTTTCGAATCCGCCAAGCTCTGGGGCATATTCGAGGAGGAGGGCTCCTCGATGGACCAGATCTCCGTACCGAACCAGGTAACCGTCATCGACGTCAGCCATCAACGGCTCGGCGAGAACTCCAGGGCGCTCGTGGTCGGGATACTGGCCAGGAAGGTGCTTGAGGCAAGGATCCAGGCGACCAGGGCCGAGGACGCAGAGATAATAGCGGACTCGGCAATGACCGCCGAGACGATCCCCGTCACATGGCTGCTCATCGATGAGGCACATCTCATGCTTCCCCACAAGGGGGAGACACCGGCCACCTCCTCATTGGTGGAATACGCCAAGTTGGGCAGAAAGCCAGGTTGCGCGCTCGTTCTCGCCACCCAGAGGCCGGCTGCGACGAACGACGACGTGCTTTCCCAGGTCGATGTCATGATCGGTCACAATCTCGCGCTCGAGGACGACATCACCGCCCTGAGGAGGCGGATGCCCGCCAAGATGCCGTCCATGATGGCGGACTCGGATTTCATCAGGGGTCTCCCCATCGGCGTCGGCGTGCTCGCGGACCAGCAGACACAGAACAGATCGTTCGTGTTCACTGTCCGACCAAGGGCAAGCCACCACGCTGGAAGGCAGGCCGTTCCAACGGACAGGAAGAGCGACATCGCACCCTCGGCGAGGAAGCGGGGCGACCCAGCGCCGTTCGCGGGGGCGACCTATCGCCCGCGAGAGCGCGAACAGGAACTCGATCCCGACGAGGACGAGGAACCTGATATCGATGACGAGCAAGAAACGATAGACGCCGATGTCCCCGATACAGCGATCGAGGAACCCGATGCTGAAGACGAACACTCGGGAGATCCCGAGGACGAGGTCGACATCGACCGCGTGGGCTTCCCCGATGAGGATGACGGACCAACGGACCCAGAAGGCCTCCCGAGCTTCTCTCTCGACGAGTTGCAGTCGGGAGAGGATGACGAACCGGACATCGAGCCAGAGGAGGGACCCGGGGAGACCGACGGCCCGACCATGGCGATATTCGCTCCGCTCCACGATAAGGAGGATATCACGGAGATCGCCACATCCAAGGCAAAGGGGTTCATGACCAAGGAGATGGTCGAATCCGTCGAGGATGTGGGCCTCCCGCTGACCAAGGTCACCTTCCGGCATGTCAAGTCAGGCCTGATCATGAAGAAGCAGGCCATCCGGACCCTGCTATGGGACAGGATGACCGGCGAGGTCGGAAGGATAGGAGGATCGGGACTCAGGAGGTCTGAGGGCATCCCCCTGCTCATGGGCCTGTCGGACGACGAGGTAAGGCTCTTCATGGCACTGAAGGACCCTCACACCCTGGGAAACCTCGTCGAGACCCTCCAGATGGATGAATCCGTCGTCGAACGGATGCTCCACCGATTGAAGGAGGATGGACTCGTACGTTTCGAGGAGGACGTCTACCTCCAATCGATGACGGTAAAATTCAAGCTCTACTCAAAGGAGATGCCATCAATAGAACAGGCTCCGGTGTTCGAGGAGCTCTTCAAGCCCACGACGAGCCACAAGGAGATCGAGAGGATGGTCGGCCTCCTGTACAAGGGCGACGTCATCCGCCTCGAGGACGTCCTCTATCCATACTACAGGGTAACTTACGTTTCGACGAAGGGAAGCCGTGTCGTCTACTTCGACGGACTATCCGGGAACGAGGACAAGTTCCTCACGAAGTTCCTACTTTAATCTTCTCTTCCTATGCTCTGGTAGGTTCGTCTTCGTCCTAAGGTACTTGTCCTGGCTGGTCTTGTGACGGGTCTTTAACTCCTTTTTCTTCCTCTTCACATGTTTCGGAGCGAACGCCGATATCAGGAACACGATCACGAAGACGAAGAGTGAGATGACGCAGATGAGGTCCTCGACCCTGATCCCCATGTCGTCATCGTCGCCATCGGTCGTGGGCGATGGCCCAGGGGGCGATCCCTTCCTGTCCTCGACCGTATTGTTCAGGAAGGTGTTGTTCGTGCCGTTCCCGTTGATGCCCAGCGTGTTGTTGATCAGGACGTTCCAGCTGATGACGTTCCTGCTGGCGTCGGGGTCGATCTCGATCCCGTAGGTGTTCTCCTCGCAATCATTGGCGGTTACCGTCGAGTTCGTTGTGAACCTGCCTACCTTGATGCCCGAGTATGCATTGTCGTCACAGTGATTTCCGGATATGGTAAGGTTGTCCGAGGAATCCACACCGATCCCGTATGACAGCCCTTCGCAGATGTTATCGCTGATCTCGGAATCCGATATCGAAACACTGATCCCCGAGCCCCATCTTTGGTCCGAAAGGACCTCGTTGGAACTGATGGTGCAGTTATCCGCTGTGTTCATGACGATCCCTGAACCCACAGATGTGAATTCGTTCGAGGCGATCGATAGATGCGATCCCCTTTCGACAAGTAATCCGGTCGAAGCGTTCATGACGATATTGTTCGAGATGGTCATGTATTCGCAGGTGAAGAGACTTATCTCGGATCCATTCAGATCATTGAACAGGACCATGGAGTCCTGCACGCTGCCGTACCAGAGACTGCATCCATCCAGATCGTTCCAGGATACGTTGCAGCTCCCCCGGGTAACACTGATCCTGCCCGAACCCGAGGTGATATCGTTCCTCTCGAAGGATGCCGAGACGGGATCGTAGTACCTGATGGAAAGGTCCTCGTTTTCGAGTACGTTGTCCCGGAACACGATCCTCGAATCGTAGGCGACCAGTTCGAGGTCGGAAGTGATGGAGTTGTTGAGGAAGGATACCGTTGAATTCCTTACCATTCCATCGATCTCGCTCCCGTTGAAGGTGACGTCAGTGAAGTGGAGGTCATCACAGAAGTAGACGTTCAGATCGAGGATATCGTGGGATATCGTCTCGTTCTCCACTCCGATACCGGTACAGTTGACGAGATAGACAAGGCTGCCTTCGATGGTAAATGTCCCTGAGTGGACGTCTCTAACGTATATCACAGGCTCTTCGTCCACGGTGTTGTTCGTCCACGTGCCCAGGAAATGGTCGAGCTCGTCTCCGACGATGATGATATCGCCGCTTGCGATCCTGTTCCCCATCAGCTCGTGGTCCGTACTGGAATCCAGATAGATCCCTGTGCCGTTCAGGATGTCATTGTCGATCAAGGCTGTTCCCGAACCCCGGGTTATCCAGACCGATCTGTAAGTGGGGTCCTCGAAGACACATCCGCTTACGGTCAGATCGGTACAGTCTATCGCCCTCAGGTCGTAGACATTCTGTGAAAAGGAGACGTTTTCGATCGTCACACCGGTGCAATTGACGATCACGAACCCGTATCTCAGCGATGTCCTGTTCGCATCCCTCATCGTTACGTTGGCGCCGTCGATGAGGTAGACGGGTCCACCGCCGATGGACAGTTCACTGTCGCTCAGCCCGACCAGATATTGAATGCCCTCACCATCTGACGTGCAGTTCTCGATGGTGTGTGTGGCGTAGTGGCCGCTGTCATCGCCTGCCAGGGTGAAGAGGCTGTTGACCATCACGACCTCGTACATCCCGATGCCGAGGCAGTTCGAGATCGTGAACCCACCGAACGGAGCATCGGTGATATTGGTACTCCGGACCGTGACATCGTTGCAACCCACCATCTGAATGCCATAGTATCGTCCAACGATGTCGACACCCTCGATCGCGGTCCGATTCGAGACCTGCATATCGATGGCGTAGACGTTGTTGTCGAAGGAACAGTCCAGGACGGAACCGTCGTCGGAACTCCAGAACTGGACCCCGTCTGAATTGTTGATGAAAGTGCAGTTCCTCACTGACACACCTGACGAGTTCAGATAGGCATTGACGCCCCACTGATTGTCCTCGAAGTGGCTGTCAACTATGGATATGTTGGAAATATGTCCATATGGTTCAAGGGCGTCCTTAATGATTATACCGTTGCGGTTCCATCGCACGATGCAGCCTGATATCGTACAGTTCGATCCCTCGATATGGATCCCTGCGATCCCGGAGACCGCGTGATTGCTCGCTTCAATGGTGAGATCGATGATGGTGACATTATCTGCGAGGATGGTGACCACATCCCAGAGATTGCTGCCATTGATGATGGCCTGCCCGGCGATCTCCCCCCTCAAAGTGATGTCCTTGTCTATGGTGATCATTTCGTAATATCCGCCATTCATGATGTATATCGTATCACCTGCGGACGATGCATTGATCGCTTCCTGTATCACGGTGTAATCCACACCGGGCCCCTCGTCCGGTGCCACGGTTATCGTCTCACCTGCTGCGAACACGGTCATGGCTAGGAACGTCACGGCGATCACGAGCGGAATCAGCGGTCTCAGTCTACCAGTCCCCCTATCGCTACCACGTTACGTACTCGCTACATTTAAGGATGCTGGCCCACGTTGGGCTGCGTGACCCATTCAGGTTTCGATGACCGAGCCTGGAACGGCATCTTACGAGTTCGATCTCGATGAGTTGTAGTCCTGGGCAGGGGCCGCATCGTCCGGGCCTTCCGGGTTGAAGTTCTCCTCGTAGCTTGCAGGGGACCCGATGGACTTCCGTCGACTGCGGTCGTCATCGATGCCATCCTCCGGGGCCTTGGAGTCTCCGGCATCCGGATCGTCAGGTGCGTCAGCGGCGCCCTCCTCCTCGTACATCGGGTTCTCGCCCTCGGTGCCTCCCTCTTCATGCATGGGGCTCTCACCGGTCCTCTCCTCACCGAGGTCCTCATCTCTATCCCAGCCCCGGTCCTCAGGTCCCTCTGCAGGTGGTTTCCCTTCGGGAGCCTTCCTCATCAGGAAGAAGATCGCAGCTACGACGCCGAGGATGATAAGGAGCATGATGAACCCGACGGTGGCGTCGATGCCCTCCGCCTTGTCCTCATCCTTCTCGGTCGACTTGGATACCGTGATGTCCTTGTCCTTGACGTTGTTGTTCTTCCGGAGCTCGACTACTTCGTCCTCCGGATCGCCCCAGATCACTATCTCCCACTCGCCCTCGACGGCGTCCCAGTATGCCGTGTACGAATCCGAGCCGTCGGCTCCGATCGTTATATTGAATGTCTCGATCAGGGTGAGGTCACCGATGGTCATGTATGACGTGTTCGCATCGTGATAGTACACTCCAATGGTGAATTCGGCGCTTGCATTTCCGATGTTCTCGAGGTTGATGACGATGGAGACCTCCTCGTCCGCCTTCGGCTCTGAGGGAACCATGGTTATCGTATCGATCTTGAGATCGGGAAGTGGAGCCGTTCCCCTGACGATGAGCTGCTCCATCACCGTGTCGCTCCAAAGGCCGTCGTCGTTGCGCACACGCAGGGTGATGTTGTGGGTGCCCACTGACAGGGTGCTCTTGTTGAACATGTCCTGGTCGCTGAGCTCCATTGCGTCGTCGATGTTCGACATCCACTCATAGTCCACGATGGTCCCGCCGGTCCCATGCCCGACGAACGTGACCTTCTGACCTGGCTCTGCGGGGTTCGGGGTTATGGAATCGATGTATGCGATCGGTTTGACCGGGCCTTCGGCCTCCTCGACCGCCAGCGGTGTGGCGGGTGTAAGCAGCGTGAAGTTGTTCGCGAAATCGGATGTGTTCACCGGGAATCCGACCGCCTCCTGTTCGCCGGCGTCGACAAGCTCGACGACGATCGTCCAATCGCCGGTGACCGTCTCGTTCTCACCGTACTCGAAGACGATGGTGATCTCACCCGGCTCGCCATGCTCGTTAGTCGCGGTCGCGTTCATCTCCGTCCCGTTCGGGTCGGTGATGGTCAGCTTGAAGGTGTCGCCCTCGTTCTCCGCTCCGGTGTGGTCCTCCTCATCCTCCCATGTGATGGTGAACGTGGCGTTCCCGACGTACGACGTGTCCTCGAGGATGAACGTCTCCTCGTTGCCCTCCTCGAGATAGCCAGTCCTCTGGTCGCTCCTGACGGAGATCCATCCGTCACTCGCTTCGACGTAGTATGTGTGGTTACCCTCGCTGATCAGCGCGAAGTATGTGTATTCCACACCGTCAGTGTAGTCCATGTCACCGGATTCGACCTTGGTCATCGGATAGTCGTCACCGTCGATCATCACATCGATGTACTCGGGCGCATCGTCGTCCGCATCCGTGTAGGTAATGTTGAAGTAGATGACCGTCGAGGTGTTCCCACCGAGCGGCTCGATACTGAACCCGGAGAGTTCCGGTGCCTGGTCGACCTTCAATGTCTCGTCCGGGCTCCAGACCCACTCCATGCCGTCGAACGCACTGAAGTTGAATGTATACTCACCGAAATCGAGCGTTGTAATCAGGGTGTAGGTAGTATTCGGACCACACGGACACCAATCGGCGATATCCATGATGTGGATCGTTCCTCCGATGTTCAGGTCGACTTCGGTCGCGTTGACGTCCTCGACGTCGGAGTAGATGACGGTGAAGTTGAACACGGTCTCGTCGGTGCCCCACTCGGGGTCGACCGACATGTCGGACAGCTCGGGCGGGTTGTTCACGTACAGCATGACAACGACCGGGTCGCTCCACAGCTCATCCTCGTTCATGACGGTGAACGAGATATTGTGGTCCCCGTAACTGAGGTCACTTGAATTGTACTCGGGGCCGTTGTGTAGCATTCCATCGATATCCGAGGTCCAGTTCCATTCCGTGATGTTCCCACCGCTCCCGTGGCCCAGGAAATGGACCAGGTCGAACGACCTCGCCGGGTTCGGTGATAACTCGTCGATGTAAGCGATCGGTTTGACTGGAACGTCTGACTGGTTCACCCTGATGTCGCCGCCGGCAAGCCATATGGTGACATATCCATCGCTCGCGGAGAAGTTGTAGGTGTAATTGCCCGCAAGCAGGTACGTCTCGTATTCGTAGAGCGTGGCGTTCGTGTAGTTCGTGTCCATCGCATCGACCTGACTCATCAGGTACGAATCGTTGTTGAGGTTGACATGCACCCATTCTGGCTCGTCGCCGTCCAGGTCTAGATAGGTCACATTGAACGTGAATAGCATGGAGGAATTCCCCTCCAGCGGATACAACGAACCATCCATGATCTCGGGTATCTGGTTCACCTTGACATGGTCGATGACCGTGGACGTCCATTCGACGCCATCGTATGCTCTGAAGCTGAAGTTGTGGTACCCGAATGGCAGCGTCGTATTGTAGAGGTATTGGGCCCCACCCGTGCATGGACACGATCCGTTCAGGTCCATCATGTACGAGCCCCAGTCGAAGTCGATGTAGATCAAGGTCGCTTCCTCGGTCTCGTTGTCATTGTATGATACCATGAAGGTGAAGTTCGTGCTGTTGTCCCCCCATGAGGGGTCCACCATCCACATCGGGAGTTCTGGCGGATGGTTCACGACAGGGCCCGTGTTGTTGACGGAGTATGTCCACTCCCATGTGTCGTGTGCCGAGAGGTTGAAGGTGTGATTGCCGGGATCCAGAGTCGTGATGTACATGTACGTGATCCCATCGAACGAGATGTCGTCACTGGAATTGTACTTCCACATATCCTGAGACCCCCCTCCATTGATGGAGATCGTCATCTCCTCGGCCGTCGCGTTCTCGAAGTCGTAGAAATCCGCATAGAACGTGTAGGTCTCGGTGCTCGCCCCGCTCATCGGATCGGCACTGATGTTCAAGATAAGAGCCGGTACGTTGACATAGGGCCCTGCACTGCAGTTGTGGCCCTCCCAACGGATCCCATCGTAGGCGGTGAAGTCCATGAGGTGGGCTCCCTTGGAGAGGGTGATGTTCTCATCGGTCGTGAACGTGAACCACCATCCCGTGGTCCAGTCGCCGGTGCCGTTCGCGGTCATATTGTAATGCTTACCATCGATGTAGACCCTGACGACCTCTGCAGCGCGTCCCTCGTAATCGCTGTACTTGACGTAGTATGTGTACGTGGTGGTCGCAGTCCCATTCTTGGGTGAGACAGAGCAGTTGGTCAGCTTCGGCGCGAACTCGCCCCACGGATAGTTATCGTACTGCGCTGGACCGCTTATCACCCGGATCGGATGCGAATTATTGCCGATCCCATCGCCATCGTAATCGTAGCCCATGTAGTCCGTCCAGTAGTTGCCGATCGTGCCGTTGTCCCACATATTACCGCCATAGGTGCTGGCGTCGCTGACCTGCGAGGCCCCATTGTCGATGAACTCGTTCATGTAGACGAGGTTGGACTTCGACTTGAAGGAAGCGAATGCCTCCACCGTATTGTTCTCGAACAGATTGTACTCCACTGTAGTGTTGTCGCAGCCAATTACCGCGATGCCGCCGTAGTTATCGGTCCACGATCCATTATCGAAGGTGAAGTTGTCGGAATAGTACACGATGGCCGCGAGCTCGAGCGCACCGGTGTACTGGACATCGGTTATCCTGCAATGCGAGGAATAGTACGCCATCAGAGGTATGAACCCGTCAACGATCTGTCCGCTTAATGTGACATTCGTGCTGTTCACGAGTATCACCTGAGCGTAATCCCCGTCAAGCAGGAGGTCCGTTCCATTCGCTACGTACATGATGGGTTTTGAATCGTACGTGTTGTTCGTCGGAATGTCGTGCGTGTTGACCTCGTCCATGTTGCCGCCGTTGAGGATCAACCCACCGCCTACCATCGTGTTGTTCCAGAATGTCCCATCGAATACCGAATCAAGATATATTCCGGTGGTGTTCACCGCTAGGTCACAGTCGCGGACTGTTGTGTTCCCATCCTGGGCGATGGATATACCATTGACGGCCCCGTTCACGCTCACCCGCTCGATGATGCTACCCCTGACGTGTTCGAGATGAATGCCATCGTGTACTCCGTCGATGGAAACGTCCATGATGGAGAAGATACGGACAAACTGGGCGTACACAGCATGGCTGGTAATGTTCGACATCACGAGGTCGCTCATCGTTACGAAATCGCAATTGTACAGATCGATGGCATAATTGTCCGAGCCATTGAGTATAAGGTCCTTAATATCGATGATATCCGACATGTAGGCCTTGATCGCACTGAACTCAAGTTGATCGAACGTCAACAGGTCGAACGTCCAGTCGTTATCGTCGAAGTTCATTTTGATTCCGTAGTTGATTTCCGTGAAATTGCACTTCTTCACCGTTATCTCGTCGGATCCCAAAGAATAGATACCGTAGATGATATTGTCGAACGTACAGTTCCTAACCTTCGACGTATTCGTGAAAAAGAGCAGGACACCAGCGGAGGTGTTGGCGAAGGTCTGGTTCTCGACAATGAAATCCTCGCATCCGACCAAGATGACCTGTCCGTAGTTGCTGTTCAACAGTTCGGAAGTATCCTCCGTCCTGTACTCCAGCGGAAGGCCATTGACGGTGTTATCAAGCGTGATCTTGTGATAGTGGTTTGTGTAGTTCCCTCCGTTGATCATCAAACCGCTGCCAACCATTGTGTTGGTTCCGATGAACGCATTGTAAGTGTAGTACAGTTGTACGCCGTAGGTCTTCCCGTCTCCGGTTAGGTTGTTGTTCGAGAACACGTTCTCGTAACCGTAATAATCGATGATGCCTGCATTGTTGAAATGCATGTCGTTGCCCCTGATCACAGCATGTCTGGCCATGTAGACGTTGGCCGCCATCCACGTGTCGGTGATGTTGTTGTAGGCCATCAGCAGGTCGTTCGAGAAGTACGGTCTCACGCCCGAATTGCTAACGTTTGTAATGTAATTCTCGTATAGATGCACATCGTTACTTTCGTATACCCACATGCCGTACAGTGTACTGTGGACAGTGCTGTTCAGAACCCAGCATCGTGGTGATTGGTAAATGTAAATACCGGAATTTCCGCCATAGACCTCACAATCATTGATCGTGACGTCTGCGCTATTGTCGATATATATCCCATCGGGATGTCCCGTGACCGAGAGTCCCTGCAGGAGGACCTTGTCATCGGCGATATAGAAACCCCTATCGCCGCTCATGTTCCCGTCAGGGTCCCCGTCGACCATCGTCTCACCGGTCCCGTTGCCGTAGATCTCGACCTGGGCATTGACGGTACATGTCTCATTGTACGTTCCCGCATACACATAGATGGTGTCCCCATCCAGGGAGTTGTCGAGGGCGTCCTGTATGGTCTCATAATCGGCTCCGGGCCAATCATCGTCCACATATATGTCGGCACCCTCCACACCCACTACTAGCGTGAGCGCCATTGCAAGCATAATCCCAACGATAACTAAACTACCAAACCTCATGCTGTTCACCTGCACGTGTCCTATTCAGAGAAAGCGATGGACGTTGTATTAATACCTTACTTACTACTGTAATGATTTTTATTTCGACTTAAAAGTTAATTTTTCTGCATATAATCATAATATTTACGCAGTTTGTGTTAACAAATCGTCATACGACGAATTGGATCGGCATCGGGAACGGGCCTGGAGGGATCCGCCGTGATGATGCTTCGCATCATCCGGGTTTGTGCCTGTATTGGATTCCACATTCGATCGGTACAAACAACCCCGTTTGACCAAGGGGTTCCCATCCTCTCCAGGCCCTCCTAACATTGAATAATGAAAAACGGGCCTGGAGGGATTCGAACGGATGATCCTTCGGTTCATCCTCGTTCGGAAATATTCTATAAAGATAATTCCATCATATTTCCGAACAACCCCGCCCGTTCCGGGGTTCGCTTCCTATGGCCCGTTCTCCAATTGGAAATCACTAAGAAATGAACGGGCCTGGAGGGATTCGAACCCCCGACCGATCGGTTAAGAGCCGATCGCTCTGCCGTGCTGAGCTACAGGCCCGCGTGGGACCACTAATAACATCCCGTTCTTAAGAGTTTTGCAACATACTGCCGTTCTGGCCCGTTCGGTATGCGGGATCAAGAGTTGAAGAACGGTCCCTTTTTCGCCGCCCCTTTTTCTGAAAAAGGCCGGCCGATCTGCTCTGCCGTGCTGAGCTACAGGCCCGCGTGGGACCACTAATGAAATCCTGTTCTTAAGCGTTGTGGATTCGGAGATATCCTATCCTCCGTTCATGGTCCGGCTATGCTGCGGCTGTATCAGCATCTTGCCCTCCGGATCCCCGAACAGTGCTCCGTCGCGTTGGTGCATCCTGCCGCAGACCACGGTCGCGACCGGGAATATCGCCTCCATGCCATCGAACGGCGTCCATCCGCACCTTGAATGGAGATCCTCCCCCTTGATCTCGGTGACGTTGCTGGAATCGAAGATCGCGAGGTCCGCATCGTAACCGACCTCGACCTTTCCCTTCGGGATCCCGAGGATCTCTGCCGGTCTGGTGGCGACGGCATCGACGACACGGTTCAATGGGAGCATGTCCCTTTTGACGGAATGGAGCATCAGAGGATACAATGTCTCCACCCCGGGGATACCCGCCGGGGCATCGGCGAAATCCGTGTCCTTCTCCTCGGGGAGATGTGGCGCGTGATCGGATGCGACCGCATCGATAGTTCCATCACCGAGAGCCCTCCAGAGGGCGGATCGGTCGTTGACCGTCCTCAGAGGGGGGTTGACCTTTCCCAAAGTCCCGAGCTCCATGGACGAATCGAGGAACAGATGGTGGGGCGTGACCTCGGCGGTGAAACCCGCCGGTCTCAACCCTCTCACGACGTCGGCTCCCTCCGCGGACGTGAGATGCGCGATGTGGATCCAGAAGTTGGGATGGTTCTCTCCCTGGGCGGGATGCACGCTCGGAGCCGGTATCTGATGGGAAGCCAGCGAGTAGATCCGCCGTATCCCCTCGACCTCGGCGATGAAAGGCCGCGCACGCGAATGGTCCTCCAGGTCGACCCCGGGGGAAGCCCTGAACTGTCCAGGGTCTTCAGCGTGCACCACAATGGGCTTCGCGACGCCCACCGCCCTGTGCAAGGATTCCTCGTAGTCGCCGCCCTCGACACCTGTCGTGGAGGCCATGAAGAGCTTGTAGCATACCGCCAGGTCCGCCATCGCCACCGGGTCCCTTCCCGCTGCCAACGCGGACGCGAGCCCGAAGTCGACCCAGGAGTCGGCCATCGCTCCCGCCTTCTCGACGAAGGTCGTCCTGTCCGCGATGAACGGTATGGTGTTCGGCATGTCAACCACAGTTGTAGTTCCGCCAAAGACGGCTGCCGAACTCCCTGTAAGGAAATCCTCCTTGTGTGTGTAACCCGGGTCCCTGAAATGGACGTGCATGTCGACGCCGCCCGGTAGGACGAGCGCGTCCCCGAAGTCGAGGACGTCCTCGGCGTCGGAGGTCTTCACGATGTCCGTGATCCGCCCGTCGGTGACCTCGACCGCTCCGCTGACCAACTCTCCGTCCATGAGCAGCCTGCCCGCGAAGGCGGTTTCCGGCCTCAAGTTCACTCCTCTTCCTCGGTGTAACCGTCGAGCTTCTTCATAAGGGCTTCGAGGTCGTCGAGCTGCTGTGAGATCTCGCCCTCGTCCACCTTCTCCTCCTCAGGAGGTTCGTCCATGGGCGGGGTGGTCTCTTCGACTGGTGGCTCCTCCACGATCGGTGCCGGTGCGACCGGAGCAGGTTCCGGCTCCATCACAGGTGGCTCAGGAGCTGGCGTGGGCGGCTCCCACGCTGGGGGCTCCTCCGCGGGAGGCGGTGTCGGAGCCTCCTCAGGTGCTGGCGGCTCATCCACCGCCGTCGGGAGAACGGGTTTCTTCCGGGCGTCCTTCGTGGTGAACGCGCTCGCCCTTTCTTCCACCGGGGCCGGGGTCTCCTCCTCGGCTGGCCCTGTCGGAAGGACCGGTTTCTCCTTCTTTCCCATTGGAACGAAGGCGGATGGCTTCTCGTCCTCCGGAGGTGTCTCGGGCACTTCATCCGCCGGAGGGGCCTCTTCCGGTGGCGGGACCTCGGCGAAGGCCTCCTCATCCTGGGGCGTCCCCTTCTCGGGAACCGGCTTCCTGACCTTCCGCTTGACCGGAGCTCCGGCAACGGGCGGTCCACGGGACGCCTTCTTCTTCGGTGGACCCTCGCCCGCACGGGGCTTCTTCGCAGGCGGCTTCTTCTCTACGGGCTCCTGCTTCACCGGTGCGGCCTTCCTCTTCAGTCCGATCTTCCCGATCAGAACGAGTATTATCAGTATCAGTATTATGAGGATCCCGACGACGAGACCGATCTTCGTTGCCAGGTCTCCGAGCGCCGAACCATCGTCCTTGGATGTCACATTGAAACTGTAGGTGGTCCAGTTCGTGCCGCCGAGCTCGTCGGTGACGTTGAGGGTGATCACATTGATCCCCGTCGTCGAGAACTTGTGGCTGACCACCGCTCCGGAGGCCGAACCGCCGTCGCTGAACGTCCAGGTGTACGAGACGATGGTCCCGTCTCTGTCCACGGTTCCCGCCGCCGTTATCTGGACCACCGAGCCTGACTCGGCATCCGAGACCGGCCCTATCCTCACCTCGGGAACGAGGTTGGTAATCGTGACGTTCTTGTAGGCCCGGTCCACTCCGACGGAGTTCGTGACCGTCAGTGTGACCATGTACTCGCCAGGTCTTCCGAAGGCGTGACTTATCTCCATGCCCTCCACGACGCTGCCGTCGCCGAACGTCCAGGTCCAGTTCTCGCCGTACCCCTCCTCCGCGATGAAGTTGACGTTCCTGAACGAGACCGCCTGGTCGAGTGACAGGATGACGGCCGACGGCATCGGTGTCAGGGTCCCGAGGGTGAAGTCGAAACTCCTGTCCTCGGACCCGTTGAGATAGAGCACGATGTTCGAACCGTCCTCCTCGGTGAGTAGTGTGAGGTCGACCGTGAAGGTGTCCGTCTCTCCGGCATCCAGGCTGATGGACACGTCATGGTCGGCGGTCCATCCGTCCGGTAGTGTGAACTTGATCAGCATGCTCTCCGTCCCGGTCCCGTTGTTGACGACCTCGAACTCCACGGATGAAGTGTCACCAGGCATGACGTCCCCTTCGACCGACAGGACGTCTATCTGGACGTAGCTCCTGGGGATCATTATGAACCCGAGCCCATTGGTGGATCCGCTGCCATCCATGAGCGAGATGGAGAGCGGATATGATTCACCCGCCTCGACCGGGTCCGATACGATCGTCACCGAGACGATACCAGTCGTAGTGTTGACATCCGAGGAGACGATGCTCGCCATGCCGTCGATGATGGGGGTCAACCCCTCTGCGTTGCCATACACGAACACCTCGAAGGTCTCACCGGTCTCGTCGGGTCGTACGATCATGTCGAGCGGCATCATGTAGAGCGAGTCACCGGAGATGTAATAGACCGCATCGCCGCCGCCAAGGTCTGATGTCGGTACCGGGGGCAGATAACCGCCGTCCATCATCGCCAGGGGCCAGGTTGGCCTCATCGGCATGGTGAAGCGTCCGCAGTCGCTCTTGAGGACCATCTCCCCAGTAGTGTATCCGACTGCGATCGGACACTGTCCGGTCGAGATCAGGGCCTCTCCCCAGACCGGCCCCTTGGTCGTTGTCCAGTCCCCGGGCTCGCCCCAGATGAGAACGCCCGCGCCCTCGTATTCCCCCAGGATCCCGATGGCGTCATCGACCAGGACCTGGTGGACCTCGTCGAGGTCTAGCTCCTCGACCACATCGCCGTCCGGGAGTGTTCTGATGGAGGCGTTCGTTGAATTGATGTGGAGTAGATAGAGCTCATCACCATGGGGTATCAGGGCGAAGTCGCCGTGCGGATAGTGGGCCTGGGTCCAGTTCCCGCCGCTGAACGTCAGCACCTTGATAGCCGAACCCGTGTCGATGGCCACGGCCCTTACCGGGCCTGGCGATACCTCCAAACGGACGGGCGTCAGGTCGGAGACCTCCTGGGTCGCGTAATCCCCGGCCGACGTTGCGAACATCACAGATCCATCCTCGAACCACGATACTCCAACGAGGTCGCCGTAGGTTCCGACGGTCGGCAGAGATCCATCCCCGAGGGATATCGCCCCGGTGCCGTCATCGACGTGGATCCCGCCCGAGCTCCTCCATACCACGGCGTCGCCGCAGGAGTCGAACTCCTCCGCATCGTCGGTTATCATGAAGGCTGGTGAATATACCAGCACCTGATCGGTCCGATCGTCGAAGGTCACGAACACATTGAGAGAGTTCGACACCGCGTCATCGCTCGATCCGTAGATCGCAATGTCGCAAACCCCCGGACCATCGGGGTCGATCGTCAGGTTGAACTTGAGCACCTCGTTGATTCCGAGCGTGAAGTCGTCCATCGCGAGGGACACCCATGAGGTGTTCTCTCCGGCCATGTACATGATGACGTCCTCCGGAACGTTGCCCTTGTTCCTGATGACGACCTCGAACGTCTGGGCGTCCGTGTGGTGCGCCCAGGTGTCGGTCGCGTCACTCGATATCGTGATCGAGTGCTTCGATAGCGACGTGAGCGTAAGGTCCGCGGTAACGTTGCCGACCGTGACGTTGAAGTCGAGCATCGTTCCCGCCGGCAGGCTGTCGCCGCCTATATCCTCGAAGTCAGCCTCGGCGAATATCGTGAACGTCTCCGAATCTCCAGGTCCGAGGTCCACACCGTCCGGGTACACCCATGTATAGAAATCGGCACCCCCGATCGAGACGTTCCCTGAGAAGTCGGCATTGCCTACGTTCGTAAGGACCAGTTCGTAGACCGCCTCATCGCCCGGGACCGCCTCCTCGGCCATGGTCCCGGACCACTCAAGGGCGACGATGCCCTCGACGGTCATGACCGGCGTCGCCCATCTGTCCATCTTGGAATCGTTGAGCGCTGCCACCTTGAGGGTGATCTCTATCTCGGATCCCGCCTCGATATCCGACGACAGAGGTGGGGCAGTGGCCTCTATGAAAAGGGTCTCCGTATCGCCGTAACCGAGCGAGATCGAGCTCGGGTAGACCAGCCCGACATCGGGCTCGTCAGAGAACGCCGTCACGAGGACGGAGACGTTGCCGTTCGCCCAGTTCGTCAGGTCATACTCGAACATGACCGTTCCATTGGGCGCCACCGACCAGCTGGTGTTCACGCCCGTCAGTGTGAAGTTGTATGTCGGAAGGACCTCCAGCGAGACCATGAGGTCGACCGATGTGGTAGGATGAGAGTCCATGAAAGCCCTCACCGTAACAGCGTACGTGTCCGGAAGGACCAGCCATGGATCGGTCTCTGTCCACATCACCAGGTAAAGCTCGATCGAACCATCGGGATCAAGGCCCCAAGAGAACGGACTCACCATGGAACCATTGCCGTAGAGGAAGTAGTGGTCCCAGCCGGACGGGACCCCGGATGCCCTTACGGTGAACGTGTCGTTGAAGTTCGCACCGCTCGAGAGGTTGAGCTGATACATCGCCATGTCCCACGGCATTACCTTCGCGGAAGCGTCGCCCGTGAGTCCGACCCCGTACCTCCTCAGCAGGAGGGTCACGTCGTGGTCGCCGTCGTACGAGAAGAGGTGGATCGTCGTGTTCCCCCAGTTCCCGCTGTGCGACACGTTGATGTCGATCCTGTCTCCCTCGAGATATGATGACATGTTGATCAGGGTCGAGAACCAGCCAGTGCCGTTCGTGATTATCGAACTGTTCATCCATGACGAACCAAGGTTCTCGACAGGCACCTGCACGCCGGAGAGTGGGTCTCCCTCCGTGTCAAATACCGTTCCGTTGATCCAGATGTCCATCGAAGGCGTCCTCGGAATGCATACCACCGACAGTCTGGAACCCATGTCATTGGCGGAATATATGTCACCGCTCGCATTGAGCTGGACGTATAGGTCGTATGTTCCCGCCGAGGCCGGGGTCCACGAGATATTAATCCTGTCCGCGGACAGCGCGTCCACCGTCCTCACCACGGAACCGATGGACGTGTTCGTCCAGAAGGACGCGTCCACTGACACATCGTCGGTTCCCCTGTTCTTTACCTCGATCTCCAGGGTGACCGGGAGTCCCGCCACCACAGTGTCATCGGCCATCCCGTCACCGTACCTCAGGATCGAGATATCGACCGTCCCTGTGGCGTCGTCGAATTCTTCCAGCGCGACGTCGACCCCATCGAAGTGGAGGTCGAGATCGATCTCGGAACCTACATCCTCTGAGTAGAGTGCGATCGACTCCGATGCAGAACCGGGAGGTCCGGAAAGGGTCGCGTTGATCCAGAACACCTCGCCCTCGAAATAGCTGCTGTTGTCGATCACGGTGGAGTAATCTCCGGAATCGCTCGAGGTGAACGAGTCCATGTATCCCCTAGGTCCGGAGACGGTTATCGATGCGTTCACTGTCGTGTTGTCGGTGTCGAACACCTTTCCGCTGATGGTGTAAACGCTTTCAGGAATGTCGTCGAGTATGTCCCTCTTGTACTTGATCTCATTGTCCTCGTCAGTCTCAAGCACGGTCTCGAGCGAGTCGATCATCGCGCCGATGTAGAACTCGCCGTCCGTGAAGGGTGTCCAGTCGGTGCTGAGCCATGTGCTCTCCCCCGGGACCGGCTGTACCGTGAAGTTGTCGATGACCGAATAGTCCCACGACGAACCTGTATTGTACTCCTCGAAGAAAGTGATCGTTATCTCGGGAAGCGGCGAATCGCTGATCGTGTAGAACTCCACCGTTATGTTGGCGACCTCTCCCGCTATCAGGTGACGTGAATTGTCGGTGGCGTTCCATCCGTCGCCCCTGAGCATGAAGAGATAGTTCGGATAGATGTCCGGGATGAACACGTCCACAGTGAGCGTGGAGACGTTGTAAGCGATCCCGTCCGCACCGATCCCGATAAGTGAGACCTCGAAGTCGTCGTCCGACGCCGTCTCGGGGATATCGACCACCAGGGTCAGGTTCTTGGTCGTTCCAGCGCCTACAGAAACCGATGTGACCGTGCCACCGTCCTCGAAATGGCCGGTCCAGTTGCCTGGAAGTATCAATCCGAGGTCGATCTGTTCGGCGTCGAACAGGTTCTCTATGGAGATCGGTATCGAGATCGAATTGTCGGGGAAGGAGTTCGCGTCCGTCGTGATGAAACGGAGGGCGTGCCATCCCTCGATGATGCTCACGGTCTCGCCCTCGAGGACGGCGATCCTGTCCCAGCACGATGCCATCGCTGTCCCGAGTCCACCGTCGCCGGCATACTGGACCTCCGACTCCTTGATCGTAAGGTCTCCGGATGCCTGCGAGAACCCGTATACCGCTCCACCGTCGTCGGCCTTAAACCTCGCCATTGGCGCCGAGACCAGGACCTCTGCCATACCGTCCCCGGTCAGGTCAGCCAGGGCGACTCCCGTACCAAGACCGGCATCGAGTTCGTTCGTTTCCACGGTGAACGTCGTGTTTGCGAGCGTGAGACTGTCCCCGATGGAGGGAAGGTCGTAACCGAACGCCGATCCCTTCGTGAAGTAGGTCGGGGAACCAACGACTAGCGTGTCATGGTCCACCGACACCTTCAGCGTGGACCCGAAGCCGGTGTTGGCCTTGCCCTTGATGACCGCTCCCGGAGCGGACATGAGCTCGAAGGTCAGGCTCCTAAGTACCGGGCTGATGCCGATGTTATCCGACCTCAATGTGATGTTGTACTCGAAGGCGGTCCCGGCGACGGACAGCTCGTTCAATACCGAGTTCTCGAGCGGTTCGATCGAGGTCCAGGGAACGCTCGATGACGCCCTCGCCCTGATCTCTATCTCCTCGCCGTTCAGGTCAGCGTCCCATATCGGAACCACCGACGTTATGTTGAATCCCACCGTCTGGGGATAGGAAACGTAGTGTCCCGTGTCCTTGCGGGCTATGTTGCCCTCTTCGTCGGAGAAGTAGATGTCGTCCATGGTTATGAGGGCGGAATCACGTCCGTCGTCGCCGTCCAGTTCTCCGCCGAAGTAGACAGTGTATCCCTGGAAGCTCGACACCTCGATGATCTTCGACTCCTCGTAGGTTCTCCAGTTACCGTTGTCACCGAACCTCCTCTGATGTACACTGAGGAGCTTGTTGTTGTTCACATCGTTGTAGATATCGACATAGACGCCCTCCCATCTATCGAAGCTGGCCAGGACGTAACGGTACCACAGGTGGAGGTATTCCACGTTGTCGGGTATCTCGAACGATGGACTGCAAAGTGTGCCGGAATATGCCTTGTTCTCCCCGTCCTGGACCATTGTGTCCCGGTTCGAGCCGAAACCGACGGTCGGTGCTCCGCTGTCTGGGCTGACCTTCCAGCTTCCAATGTCTCCGTCGAGGAGACGGATCAAACCGTTCTCGTTCCCGTCCCTGTTGTCCGTGGTCCACCAACCAACCATGCCGTCAGAGCCGTCTCCGTTCTCGATCTCGCCCAGTCTCGCGAGCATGAGGCCGTCGTCCTCCCATGTCAGGTTGATGCCGGACTCCATGTCCTCCAGGTCGGGCGCGATCAACTGGGTCTGGTAATCGACCCCTCCTTCGAATATCAGGACGATGCCGATGGACGGTACTCCGACCACCAGCTCGTCCTCGCCGGAGCCGTCGATGTCCTCGAGCACCAGGGCGATGTCCCCGGACGCGGGAACATCGATCGTCATGGTCGATGAGTACTCGGGGCCGAAGTACACCCGAACGGTGCCTGCCGATGAAGCGACCGCGATGTCGACCTCGTCATCGCCATCGTAGTCCCCGACAGCGAGCGAGTTCACTCCGGAGGGCGAGATCGTCGATATGTTCGAATCGAAGCTGTCCCAGGTGCCGAACGCATCGTAGAGGTAGACGACCGTGGATGCATTGGAATGCGCCATGACGGCCAGTGTCCCGTTCGTCGATGCGAGGGCGTAACCGTATCCCGAGCCTGCCTGGCCCTCGACGGTGGTCAGTGCCACTTCTCCCCGTGACAGGGGTCCAGTCGCGTAACCAATGGAGTCATCATCGGGGAATCCTACGGCAACGTCGTCCGCTCCGTCAAGGTCCACGTCGGCGAGCGTGAGCTGCTCGCCGGAGGCAACACCCAACAGCCCTATCATCAGTACCATCAGGACAAGGCAGAACGGACCCTTCGGCCCCTTCTTCTTCGGCCTTGCGACCTTCTTCTTCGGTGCGTCCTTTGCGCCCCCTTCCTGCTGCGGTCCATTCTTCGCCTGGGGTCTCTTGGCCTTCCTCTTCCGGGGGCCCTTCTTCACTGCCCCGGGCTCTGCCGCGCCACCCTTCTTAGGTGGCTCGTCCTTGACGAGGGTCAGCGTCGGACCGCTTTCCTCCTTCGGAGCCGCGCCCATCCCGCTCTCGATGAACAGGAATACCCTGGTCCCGTGGAGGTCGTGGAATCCGCGCTCCATCACCTCGAGTACCTCGGGCATCACAGCCTTCTTGAAGTCCTCACCCTCTGCGAGACCCAGTGTTAGCACGTTCGTCGTCTCGTCGTAGTTCAACAGCTTCGCCTGCTCCAGTATGTCGGCCACCTTCGGATCGAGGTCTCGAACGGTGTCGACGTACTGGGGCCACAGGCGGTGGACCATCTCGAACATGCTCTCGTCCTTGAGGGCCTTCTCGGCGACCGGCGCCTTGCGTTTCTTCACCAGGAGGAGCAGGAGGATCAGGATGAGGAGTATCAGCGAGATGATCAGCATCAGGTCGATCATGTCCATCCCGGCAACGCCGTCCTCCTCACCACCGGTGACGACTACGTTGTGCGAGACCTCCGTGGCACCACCGTGCTCGTCCACCGCTGTCAAGAGAACCTTGTAGGTTCCCTTTTCCTCGAAGCGGTAATCGACGGAGGTTCCAACGTATTCCTCACCCTCGATCGTCCAGGTGAAAGTGAGGAGCGTTCCCTCGGGGTCGGTACCGTTGGCCTCGAGCATGATGCTCTCTCCGGCCTTCAGTTTGCCCGTCGCGAAGTCCACGCCTGTGGGCAGTCTGTTCCCGATGGTGACGTTGACGAACGTCGACTCAACACCCGCCTCATTGGTGGCGACGAGCTGTACGACGGCAGTTCCAGGGATGTCGAACGCTCCCACCACCTCGGTACCGGACAGTTCCGTGCCGTTGGGCAGGAACCATTCGACCGAGAGCGCCCTGAACACCGTCGCATTCATCCATATCATGTCTCCCGAGAGACCGGTGGTGACGTTGACGCTCCCGATATGTGGGGCCATCGGGGCGACGGCCACTGGCGCCATCACGACGGTGGTCGTCCCGGCGAACGTGAGGTTGACGGACAGGTCGTCCTGTGCGATCGTGTCGATCGGTGCTGTTACGGTCACTCCCACGGCACCCGTCCCGCCGGCCGGTATCGATAGCGAATCAGAGTCGAGGACCATCTCCCAGCCTTCGGGGACGATGAGCTCGATCGTGATGTTCTCATGCGAATTCCCGGTGTTGGTGAAGGTCAGGGTGGTCTCTAGGGTCTCACCCGGCGTAGCCGCAAGGTCTCCCTCGACGGACACCTCGTGGACCTCTCCGCCCAACGCCCGCGCCGGTATCCTCACCATCTCGATCCCGTCAAGCGAGATCACCACATCCGTGGAGTCCTCCGATGATATCGTGTAAGGGGCCTTCACCTCGAGCGTTATCATCCCCGTTCCTCCCTTGGGGACGGGGTCCGAACCGATGTCCGCAGTCCAATCCTCGTGGACCGACGCGGTGGGCGAAACATCCATGTTGCGGGATCCGCGGTTGTACAGGGTCACATCGATCTCCGCTTCCTCGCCCCAGTCCATCAGGAACGGAAGCCCGATCTCGTTGACGTGGAGGTCACCATCCAGGTAATAGACGTACATTCCGTCGTCCCAGACGATGGTCGGGGACGATGGGTCCCCCCTCTCGGATGCCTGCCAGAATCCCTGCGGCGGGTGTACGACGGAGACGAAGTCCTCGGATATAGCGAACGACGTGATGTCCCCCGCCACGGCTCCGGCGACCTCGAAACCCTCGCGCAGCCTGGTCGCCGACGACCAGGACCCGTTGTAGGTCGCATAGGAGACCACGCCGTTGGACGCCCACGCGAGGTGCAGGTCCATCGGGTTCGATAGGGCGACCGAGGTCGGAGGAGCGACGTTGGCGACCCTCACGGGGGCGATGTCCTCGGAACCGAGATATGATACCCGCTCGTAGTGCACCCCGTTCGAGGCGCCCCATGCAATATTTATCCGGGAACCGGACGCGACCAGGTCGATGGCGGTCGCAGTTCCCGAGTAGATGTTCGCAACCGTGTTCCAGTCCTTGCTCTGCCAGTTGCTGAGTGAACGGAACTTCACACCTCCAGGCGCTATCCAAACGAGGTAGACCGCGTTCCCGTCCGTCGTGTAGGTGCTGGAGTCCATCTCGACCATGGTACCGCCGACCGACATGTTCCAGGTCTCAACGATGTTGTAGGGAGCGTTCCCCGAGACCTCGTGTACCATCACCGCGTCAGGCTTCGCCAGCGCGATGAAGGCTGATCCGAGGTTCGTGATCGCGATGTCGGTCGCATTCGTTGCACCGAGATCGACCGCTGTGCCGTTGGCCGGGAGATAGTAGGCATTCCCTGCGGAGATGTAGGCCATGTCCATGGTGGACGGGGAGATGTCATAGGCGTCCACGTCGTTGATGACAACCTCGCTATCACCCATGACGAAGTCGATGTATCCTCTGCTGGCCTTGATCGGAACAGCGATCTGGCCGATGGTCTCTGAGTCGAGGATGAGCGACAGCGTGACGTTGGACCACCCCTCCGTGTCCGGCGTCATCTTGACACCCAATGTCCTCGGGTCCCATGTCACGAGCTCCATGAAGGGTGTGCTCGGGATCCCGTTCGAAACCCCGATCTTGTATGTGGCATCACCGTTCCCACGGTTCTCGATCGTGACCTCGAACTCGGTCTCCTGTCCGATGACGGTATCTATGGTGTCCGGTACGATGAAGTGAAGGTCGTATACCCGCTCCACGGTGAACCTCGCGTTGAGCAGGGCACTGCCGTAGCTGGCGTTTATCTCGAGGACCCTGTCGGCGGTAGAGACGTTGTAGTCGGGCGACGGTGTGAAAACGATGTCCAGTATGTACCACTCGCCCGGGTCCAGGACGATAGGCGTCGGCGTAGAGACATTCCCGATCGTGGCATTCCACTCGAGCATCAAGGTCACCGTCTCCCTGACATTGCCGTGGTTCGTGATGTTGATCGGATAGAACACCGGGATGCCCGGCTCGCATTCCATGTCATCCCCTTCGAGTCTGATATCGTGAATGCTGCCGATCTCCAGATCGACCGCCTTCATGTCTGCGTCGGCGGAATGCCGGCTCGCCCCGTCGAGAGTCAGGTTGTAGTCCGTTCCCTGGGTCATGTTCTTTCCGGGCCAATCGGGAGCAGTGATGTAGAACACGATGTTCTCGCTCGTGCTCGCTGCCAATGGCAGGGCGGTGTTCGGGATATGCACCGTCCAGTTGTCTGGAGCGGTGAGGTTGAAGTCGATGATGTTGTCGACGTTGCCGGTGCTGAGCACGGTGACGTTGTAGAAGACGGTCCCTCCAGGAACGATGGTCTCCACGTCGATATCGGAGATCTCGAAGGTGTATACGGGAATGACGTCCGACAGCATGGTGATCGAGTCCTTTCCGAACCACGCCCCGCCGTCCACCGACCATGAGTAGTTGCCAGGCAATGACGACAGCGGGTCCTCGTCGAGCTCAAGGAATACGGTTACCGTGACCGAGCCATAAGCTGGTACCCACACGGTGTACTGACCTCCAGACTTGTTGACGTTCGATCCGGACAGGACCACGTCCCATCCTGCCGGAAGTCCGGTAACGTTCAGATAGATGTCAACACCGACGTTCGAGTCGCTCATGACCATCAATGAGTAATTGAATGAATCACCGGGTGAGAGAACTGCATGTGTGCTCACTGGCGTCATGCTGAACCCGTAGCTGAACAGCGGGATCACGATCGAGGCCGGGCTCTCGTAGGAATAGAGTACGGTCTGGTACGAACCCAGGAAACGCACTCCATCCAGGACATCGTCGACGACGATATTTAGCATATCAGCCTCGGTATAGTTGATCGCCGGTATTCCGATATCGTAATGTCCCGTGCCATTGGCCCTGTCGTCCAGCGACCATGATCCGGAGGTCGTGTACGAGGTGAAGTTGACCCTGAGGCCCGTGAGATTGTAATTGTCTATGAACTGGACGCTGGCATTGAACGGCGTCACAGGTTGATTGGGAAGTACCGTGACGTTCATCCACCCCTCGTCGTTGTCGGGGAACTGGTCCGTGACCTCCCTGACGAACTCGAGGGAGATATCATCGAAGGATGCGCTCGCCCCTTCACCCTTGCGGGACGTGTCATCGACCCATGCGCCTAGGTCGAGATAGTAATGACCCGACTGGTTGAAGATCGACGTTACGTCCTGGACGAAATTCTGGTCCCAGAAGTCCTGGTTGGTGTTCTCGTCCTCGTTCTTTCCGTAGATGGCCGCCGAGGAATTTGGATAGTAGGCTGTGCTCACATCTGACCCCAGCCAAAGGGTGTCGTTCCTGGTCCTGATCCGTCCCAGCAGGGAGCATCTTTCCTCCGTGCCGGACCACTGGTCCCAGTCCCAGACGAACCTGAGTATCGCCTTTCCACCGGTCCATTCCGCGAAAGCGTCCGGCTCTATGTAGAACTGCGTTCCGAAGGCGCCGGACGATTCCCCGTCCATGCCCGAGTTCCCCCAGCCGCTGTAGCGGCCTATCCTTATCTCGATCTGTCCCGCTTCAACATAGTCCGCCTCCCCACTCGGTTCACCGAGCCAGGTGTAATCCTCATCCGTGCTTCCATATGCGAAGGGCAGCCAATCCCAGCCATCCATGGAGCTGTTCGGGTCCGCCCCGTCGATCCACCATGTGTTGAGATCGTCGGGGGTGTTGTATGCCTCGGTCGTGAAGTCCACCGCGCCTCCCCAGTCGATGGGTGAGTCCCAGAGGTCCGCCCAGAAGTAGTGTTCCGTGTTCCACATCCCCCAGGCCTTCACTGAAAGGTTCGTCCATCCAGGCGTTGGCGTCCACCACTGCTGGATCTCGACGACATCTCCGGAGGTTATGTTCAATTTCTGCTCCGCTCCGATGATCGTCCCGTTGTCGAAGAATCCGAGGGTGACGTTCTTGGCGTCGAGCTGCCCCCTGTTACCGATCCTCGCGGACAGGAGCGTGTCCTCTCCCTCAACCGGCGTATCGGTCTCCGCACCGTCCGACTCCCGGTTCATCCTGATGAACCTCTGTCCATACGGTGTGTCCTGCAGATCGACGAAGATCTCGAGCCCCTCGAGCTCTAGGGCGATATCGATCGTCCTGTCCCCGTCCTCCGAGTAGATAGTGAAGGCCTCCGTACCGAAGGACCCCATGTGCGTCGCATTTATGATGAATGCCTCCCCGTCGATGTAGCCGCCAGGCAGGCTCGAGAGGTCGAGCGAATAATCGCCCGATCCGTCGGAGGTCGTGTTCAACATGCTCCCTGTCCGAAGGTTGGATAGTGATATTGCAGCCCCCGTTAGCGCGTACGCCTGGATGTCCTCCGTACGTCCGGAGATGGTGACCACCCCGTTGGGAGCGTTCGATTCCATCTCGACCATGAACGTACCGGTCTCACCGCCCAGGCCGACCGTTATGTTGTGATATCCGACCGAGCCCGTCCACAGGCTGTCCAGCCGGTACTGCATCTCGATCCCCGTAATATCCCCGGTGCCCCATGTGGGATCCCAGATGGTGGTCCATTCGTCCTGGACCGCGTCGCCCTGTGTGGTCCCAAGATAGAAACTGTGAAGGATCGGGGCCATCCCGTCCGAGGTGACGAGTTCGGCCCTGTACTGGATCCAGGAGGACGTTTCAGTCATCGCTGACGGTGCGAGGTACGGGTCCTCTCCAGACGGACCCCTCCAGGCAGACCAGTTCGCGGGCATACCGCCCACATCGTCCGCGGTCCTGATGCTCCCCCTCACCGAGCTGCCGCCCGGAGTGGTCGCTGTCCATCCGATGGAGTTCCAGCCAACGGGCGAGTACCAGGGAATCGATACGATCCCGGATACCGATGGGAGCGTCTCGCTCTGCACCGATATTAGATAGGCAGAGAACGCCGAGGACGAAGGTGCGTTGTCGGACCAGTCTGGATCGCTCCTGTAATCGCCAGTCCTGTAATAGGTCTCTCCGATGCCAGACCCGTAGAAGTACGTCAACTCGTTGGTGCTGTTAGTCTGGGTGTGGAAGGAGACGGCGTAGATGCCGTCCGGATCGATCGAGAAATCGGTCCAATCCGATACGAAGACCTCTCCGGCTGCCGCACGGTAGTACGGCATCCCGCCGAAGGAGACCTCCGTGAGGGTCTCGTCGAAGATGTTCCTATCATCCCCGCTCGCCCTCGCGATGGAGACCTGATCGAAGGTGAGCGCGACCGGCGTGTAGAACCTTAGGCCGACCGATCCGCTCCTCTGGAGTAGGTATGAACCGTTGACGATCACCCTCCAGGAGTAGTGGCTCTCGGTCAATGAGATTGTCGTGTACGAGCTGCCCATCTGGTCGGTGGCCCTCCAGGCCTCCGTCCCGTAGCTCGAGACCGTTAGGTTGTCGCCCAGGACCATGAGGTCCGACGGCAGTGGCACTGTCCGGTTCAGGTAGGAACCTCCCGTGGAGATCTCCACGTCTGTAGCGGTCGTACCAGGCCCACTGTACCTTACGAACGGCCTCACCGTGCTGACCTCGCCGGCCACGCCGCCCTCTGGCGAGGCGAAGGCCTTGCCGTCCGCCCGTACGATGTGAAGGTCGTCGACGGAGAAGCTGTCCTCCATCGTCCTGAACCAGATGACGTCGAGCCCGCATGTCAGGCCGTCAAGGCTCCTGCCGACTATGCTTACCGGTGTATCGTGTCCGGGCGCCGTGTTGATATCGACATCCATGTCGAGGTCCCCGGCGCTCATCCTGATCCAGTCAGTTCCGTTGAAATCGGAGTCCCAGGCAGGGATCGTATATGATGTGATGGCGAGAACGCCCGTCGAGCTGATGTCAATGGTGTACTGCTCGGATGTCGGCACATGGACCGAGTCGGACCTGTCGACCTCCATGGTCGGGGCGTCGGTGATGTCTATGAGATGGATGGTGTCGGTCTCCGGATTTCCCGCGGCGAGCAATGTGCCGTTCATCGCGACCACTGTCCCCGCGTTGCCCGATCCGTACGGGCAAAGGCCGGATCCGGAGAGGTCCATGTCCTCGGCGAGGAACACGGCCCCGGTGTCGTCGGCTAGGAATGCTTCAGGTGCGCCGATGGCCAACATGCCGTCGGCGGTGGCCAACGAGCTTCCGAACTCGGACCCGGGCGTCCCGAAGAGGATGCCCCCCGCCTCCGCCGCAGCATCGGGCAACGATGTCATGTCGAAGGAGTACGCGCTTCCTCCGCCGGACATCCCCACGAGCTCGTGATCGTTGGTCATCGGACCAGCATAGGGCGCCCCTACGTACAGGTCATCGCCATACGAGGCGAGGGACATACCGAAGGAGGCCGGTCCGTCCACATACTCGTCCATCACGGGTAGAGAGACCTCGATCTCCACCAGGATGAACTCGAAGTAGACCGAATCCGCGCTGCTTCCGACATCTCCATTGTTGAAATGTATGTTGAGGTCCTCGATCTCACCGTACGTATCTACTCCCTTGTTGTAGAGGTTGCCAGTGATCGTGGCCTCAGTTGTGGTCCTTGTCGGCTGAACGAGGTCCTCATATGCATCCCCCTCTATCGCGAACTGGACATAGTTCATATCCCCGTTGCCCTGCCAGATGTAGTACTGGTCGGTGGACCACCTTACCAAAAGGTTGACGCCAGCTATCTCCCCGTATTGACGGGCTATTGCCGGTAGCTGGTAGATGTAGAACGTATCTATTTCCAGATCGTCCTCGCTGTTCCCTCTCTCGACCTCGTAATAGTTATTGTCATCGCCCCACAGATCACTGACGGGTTCACCAGTCTCATCCCCTGATCCCTTGTACTGTGGATAGGCATAGTAGGTCTCGGTGTCTCCGGCCGTGTCCGCGTCATGGATGAAGACGTGGCCGGTCGACCAGGAGCCCACCACCAATCCCTCGTCGGAATCGATCATCTCGCTGCCGAATGTGCTACCCATCACCTCTCCGACGAGGATGTCCGAGACCTCCAGGTTCGAGAGGTTCGTCTTTCCGTTGACTATGAACAACGGACTGGACAAGGACGGGACCAGGTTCGCGGTCGGGACGGGACCACTAGAATATGCCGTCGTCCAATTGAGGTTCACGTACGCGTCGAGCGTATCATCGGCGTACTCGACCTTGATGTCGTGATATCCCTCTAGGAGGTACACACCTTCCGATGCATTCGGCGCTCCACCCCACGCATCGATGACCATGTCGCCGTCGATGTAGACGCGGATAGCATCGTCGGCGTCCACCCAGAAGGTGTGCTCGCCGGTCTCCTCGCAGTACAAGAGACCGGTCCAGCGTATCGAGAAGGTGTCAGCGCTAAGGTTCGTCGGCGCGCCAAGTCCCCAGTTGAAATCGATATCGTCGTCGACCTGGACGTACATCAGTTCGGACAGGTCGATGTCATCGTAGTACGATCCCACGAGACCGTTCCCACCGGGCTGGTAGATGCTCGCTATCGCGATGTCGGGCCTCGTATCCCCGTTGATCTCGGAGGCCTGGACCGATGCACCGAATCCCAGCGTGTCCTCGGGCGCGTCAAGAGTAATATTCGCATTCTGGTAGGAGCCGTTGGCTATAGGTCCTAGGAAGAGATAGACCGTTCCGTTCCCGTTGTCGGCCATCGGAGCTCCCACTATCAGGTCCGTCACGTTGTCGTCGTTCATGTCGGTGAACGAGACCCCGGACCCGAACATGCTGCCGGCCGCACCAGTCAATGTGATGTCGGCGTCCGACACTGTCAAATTACCCTCGTCAGGGTCCAGGAGGATGTATACCTCTCCTCCGGTCCCTGCCTCCGCATCGGCGACGATCATGTCCGGTCCGGTCTCCCCTCCGATCTCCGCGAAGAGGATATCGTCCCCGAAGTCAGCGGAGACTGGGGTACAGAACACGAGCATCGCTAGCGATACAACTGCTATAATTCCGACTGCGATGTGTTTGGTCATTGCATCACCTAGTCCAGAAACGAAATCTGGCAATCTATATATTGATTTTGGTAAGGGTTTCCGGCGAAAATATGCGGTTTTGCGCAGGTTTTCCGCACATTTCAGCGGTTTTTAAGGATTATCAATCGTAACACTACATTTACATTACAAAACTATAGTGCCTTGAAAAGGAAAGTATCCACTGAAGGGTTGGTAACATTTGTCGTTCAGTTGAACATGACGACGAAGCTGGAGAACAGCAGCAACAGCACGAAGCCTATGGCGATCGCCTTCTTCATCAGGTCCTGGGTTCGTGGCTTCATCGCTCCATAAGAAGGTCGCTGGGATTAAAAGGTTTGCGGGCTCACTTCATCATGCCCTCGGTGTCGCAGTAGGGGCAGTGTATCTTCTGCGGGCCAGGCGTCTTTTCGACACTGAACGTCTTGGTGCACGCTGGACACTTCACCTTGATGAGGTTCTCCGGCTCCTCCCCTGCTGCGGGTGCCCCCGCAGGCGCCTTGGGGGCGGCTCCAGGTGCGGGTTTGGACCCGATCCTGAACTCTCCCACGGTGCTGCAAACCGGACACTTCACGTTGACGCTGTTCTTACCCTCGGGAATGCTGATCTTGAGCATCGCACCGCAGTTGTTGCACTTCAGGACCTTGTCCTTCCCGATGGCCGCAGCATCCGGGGGCGGCGGTGGTGCGGGTGCCATTGGCGGCGCCTGCACTCCGGGCGGTGTCAACATCGGGCCCTTTGCTGGCGTGGGGGGTCCCTGCTGTATCGGGACCTTCCGGGCCTGGCCAGGCGGCCTCTTCGGTCTGGACTCCCCTGGTCTCGGGACCGGCGCGGTCCCGGTGGAGGCCTCCTTCAGTACCTTGAGCCTCTGGTCCTGGAGGTTCTCCAGCTCGTGCTGGGTCTTCTTGAGCTTGTTGATCTCCTTCATGGCTCCCTGCAGCTCATCGAGCCGTCCCTGTGCCTCCATGAGCTCCTGCATTCGCTCGGTGGCGTCCTCGAGCTGAGAGTAGAGCTTCTCCTGGAGCTTCGCAATCTCGTCCGCCTCCGGGAGGGTCCTGTCCCGGTCCTCGAGTCCCCTCGGGACATCGGGGAGTTTCAACCGGCCCGAGGTGTCCTCCTCCTCCTCGGGCAATGGCGGGAGTTCGAGCCTCGGGGGTCCAGCGGGCTCGAGCGTCGGACCGCTCGGCTGGAGCACCGGACCGCCCAGCATGGGTGCCGGCTGAAGCGTCGGCTCGCTGGGGGTCAGCATCGGACCCGGTTGCAGGAATGGATCGGGACCAGAGGGTTGTAGCGTAGGCGGCGCAGGCTCGAGGCTCGGGCCTGCAGGTTGGAGCGACGGTGGAGTGGGCTCGAGACCGACCGCCGGCTGTAGGGGTGGCGGGGTGGGTTCGAGGGGGGCTGCGGGCTGAAGCGGTGGCGGCGTAGGTTCCAGCGGCGCCATCGGCAGCGGCTCCGGTTCAAGGCTGAGGGGCGCTGGTTCTGGCTCCAATGACAAGGGCTGTGGATCGAGCGAGAGCATGGGCTCAGGCTCCAGCGAGAGTTGTTGAGGCTCCGGCTCCAAAGAAAGGGGTTGCGGTTCGAGGGACAGGGTTGGCTCAGGCTCCAGGGAGAGCGGTTCTGGTTCTAGGCTCAGCTCCTGGAGCGGTTGCGGTTCCAGCGAAAGCTCCTCCATTGGCTGGAGGGATAGCTCTGGAAGCTCCTCGCCCTTCTTCTTCTTCAACATGCAAGCCCTCTGCAACCTGCTAATATCCATGCGGTATTTAGATTTTCCCTTCCAGTGCGTCCGGACAGGGCCGCATTCCAGCGGTTTTTTCAGCATATCCACGGCGACGCATCACGCTGCCTTGGAGTACCCAACACCCTCTTGTCCCGAATTCATTTAAATATTGCGGAGGCCTAACCCCTGCATGGAGCGCCGGACCCGCTCGACAGGCCCGATCGCGGCCTTGGGATACGTATTTGCAACCATCGCATTGGTCGTCATCTTCGTCCTCCCGGGGTTCCTATTCCCGCTTTACTGGACCGTCCTCGCCACGGCCTTCGTCATCTTCATTTTGCTGGGGACCCTCCGCTACTACCTCTCCATAGGGTCCTCCTTCATCGCGATAAAGGAGCCCTCCGGAAGGGCACGGCCGGCCGTCGACATCTTCGTTCCCGTGTTCGACGAGGCCAAGGTCCTTCCACGCCACCTGCGTTCCATCGTGAACCAGAGGTACCGGGGCCGGATCCGGGCCCTCTACCTGGTCGATCAGGGGACGACGGACCACAGTCGCAGCATAATCGCCAGGTTCTCGAGGATCGACGACCGGATACAGATGGTCGAGTACTACGGAGACCCGGGCAAGGTCCCGGCGCTCAACGCCGCCAGGGACCTCGTCGACGCCGATGTCATCGGGTTCGTCGATGCCGACGTCTCCCTGGCTCCGGACTTCGTCGCCCGGGCTGCGTCCCATCTCACCGGTGGAATGGACGCTGTCAAGGGACGGTCCACGCCCATCAACAAGTCCTCGAACCTGATGACCGCGACCATTGGCGCCGAGCGCGACATCAGGGAGAGGGTCGAGTACTACTCGAAATACGCCATCGGCGGGTTCTCGGTACTCACTGGCGGGAACTTCTTCATCCGGAGGAACGTCCTGAACAGGCTCGGTTGGTTCGACGAGGACATCCTCACCGAGGACATGGACCTGGCGGCAAGGCTGCAGATCGCCGGATACCATCTCGGCCACGACCCGAGGATGATGGCCCACGAGGAGGCCCCCAATGGGCTGAGGGACTGGTATGCCCAGAGGCACAGGTGGTATCGCGGATGGCTCCAGGGGTCGGTCAAGAACCTCGGGCCTGCGTTCAGGTCGAAGGAGCTTCGCGGCTTCCATCTGATGGACACACTCTTCCTCCTGTCATCCACGCTCATCGCTCCTGTCGTAATACTGTACTACTGTCTCCTCGTCCTGAAGACCTTCGGGATGTTCGGCGGGGCGGTCGTACCGTACGAGGTCCAGTTGATAGCTTCTAGCATATCGCTCTTCACGCCGCTGGCCATCCTCCTGGTGGCTCATCACGACAGGAAGGAGGGTCGGAGGTTCCCCTGGGTCGAGGTCCCTGCGATATTCCTGATCCTCCCGTACCTGTTCATCTACTCCATCGCGGCATGGCAGGCCTTCCTCGACGAGTTCATCTTCAGGCGCCCCAACATCTACCGAAAATATCCACGCTCGGGTATCCGCGACTCGGCCAAGCACAGGACCTGAGGCCTACCTGTCCGAAGCGTTCCGGCGCTCCAGTTCGATCATGTACTCCTTCATCGGAACGTCATCTCCGAAGCCACCGGGCCCGTCGCACCCGACTATCCTGTGGCATGGGTAGAGGATAGGCACCGGATTCCGGGCCATCGCCTGACCTATCGCTCTGGGCGCCGTTCCAACACGCCTAGCAAGCTCTCCGTAGGTGATGGTCTCGCCGTAGGGCACCTCTACGAGTCGATCGTAGACCCTCCTTCGGAAGTCCGAGAATTCGATGTCGATCTCCGGCATCGGAGGGTCTCCCCGGCCGGAGAAGAACGACCTGATGTACTCGGCGCCCCCGAATGGGTCCGATCCGGTGTAACCGGCCCTTCCCCTTCGAAGGTCCACCCCGGTGATCCCGCTATCCGAATAGTGGACGACCGCGTGCATGAAATCGTCCCCGACCTCCACCGATGTCATCGTCTCCGCTATGACAGACGGATATTTAATCGATTTGCCGGCACGTCACTTCTCGGCCACGAAATCCACGTCGCCGATCCCGGCGGGAGGCGCCGCCATCGATTCAAGGAGCTCTTCCCTGGTCGGGAACTGGTCCCCCTCGGAGGCAGCATGCAGCTCGACCATCCTGCACCCCATCTCCGCGCACATGTCAAGCTCCTCCCCCTTGTGGAGCCCGAAGAGGACGCCGGCGATGAATGCGTCGTGGGCGTGCGACCGGGCCCAGGCCTCCTGGACCGACGATCGGGCCACATGCTCCCCGCCATCGTTGATGATGGTGGCACCCCCGTCGGTGAGAAGCACCGCAAGGAGTCTGCACCCCTCGTCGATGAGCATCTTGGCTCCCTCGTCGAGGTCCAGTCCCGTCAGGCCGGTCAAAGTCTCCTCGGTGGTGAACGCGATGTAAACGCTCTGGAAGATCGCCCTCAGCTCCTCGAGCCCCTTGTCGGAGTACTCGTCGAGGTTGAAGGCCAGGACGGTACTGTCCAGACCCGAGATGAGCTGCTTCTGCAGCCAGAGCTGCTTCTCGTCGGCGGCTCCGCCGAAGAAGAGGTAGTTCGATGAGTTGATGAGGTCGAGGTTGACGTCACCTATCTGCAGGTCGCTCCCGGTCCCGGGATGCATGAGGGTGAAGGTCTGGCTGCCGTCGGAGACGGAGATACGCTGTGCGACCTTGCCGCGCTTCTTGCGGATCTCCGACACGTCTACACCGCCTTCCGTCAGGACGTTCTGGATCGTCGCGCTCTCGGTGTCGTTTCCGAGTGCTCCGATTATCCCAGTCTCGAGACCCAATCTCGACAGCGCCAGTGATACGAACACCGGTGATCCGTAGAGCGAAGAGTCCTCTGCGGAAACTGCCGTGGATTCACCCGCCTTCGGCAGGCTCTGTACACTGATATCCCTCAGGATCCCGAAGTCGCCGAAGGAGACGAGGTCCATGCCCTCATCCCCTCCTCCTCTCTATCTCCCCGTACAGGACATAACCCGTGAGGCCGAAGAGGATCAGTATGATCGACAGCGAGAACAGACCGACGTCGAAGTACTTGCCTTCTGGCGCCAGGTAGAGCGCCGTCCACCCGACGTAAAGCACTATGCCTACGATGAGCACAAGACCGTAGAAGGTCTTGGGAACGGCGGGCGAAAGACCTCGTACCCTTTTCATCCGAATACACGCTCCATATTGTCCGATGGGCCTATCCGGATTCGAACCGGAGACCTCCGCCATGTCAAGGCGACGTCATAACCAGCTAGACCATAGGCCCACTAGACATATCCGAATATCCAACCCCTATTTATAACTTTAATCCCCTCGATCGGACATCGGATCTCGTCCAGACCACGAGAGGACGCTGTCCCGTTGGTCCCAATTCCTCGATCCCTAGGGGTTGGAATCGCTATTGCCCACCTTCCTTCCTCTCTCTCGCCAGGAGCGACGCCCCGATGGCCGTGACGATCTGAGGCTTGTCGGGCGAGACCAGCTTCATACCAAGCTCAGACTCGAGGGCTTTCCTCATGCCGATGTTCCGCGCAGGTCCACCGTCGAAGAACACCTGCTCCCGGAGACCGACCTTCCTAGCCATGACCCCGGACCGCTTGGCTATGGCCCGGTGCAAGGCGTGGGCGATCTCTTCGGGTTCGATCCCCTTGGAGAGCATAGAGGCCACTTCCGACCTTGCGAAGACGGTACAGGTGGCGCTTATGTCGATCCCCCCCTTAGCCCTCAGGGACATCTCGCCGAGATCGTCGATGGTTGCGCCCAGCGATCTGGCGATAACCTCAAGGAACCGTCCCGTACCGGCAGCACATTTATCGTTCATCAGAAAATCACGCACCGCACCATCCTCTTTGAGTGCGATCACCTTCGTGTCCTGGCCACCGATGTCTATGATGGTCCCGATCGTGCCGAGCTCCTTTCCGAACCAGGCTGCACCCCTCGCGTTGGCCGAGATCTCCGATATGTTGCTATCGGCTTCCTTGATGATCCTCCGGCCGTATCCAGTGGTGAGAACCGCACCGATCTGCTCTCGGTCGAGACCAGCCATGGCCAATGCCTCCGACATCGCCGTGTCCGCTGCCTTCTGTGCACCTGCACCTGTCTGGAGAGTTGAATGACCTAGAATGTTCTCCCCGTCCGTGATGGCACATTTGGTGTACGTGGAGCCGATGTCGATCCCAGCTGAATAGAGCGCCATCCTATCGACCCCCAAGGGCGGCGGCGCCGAGAGATCCGATGAATAGAGGCTCCTCTGCCACCGTCATTGATACCCCACTGCCCATCTCCTCTCCGATGACCTTCACGACGTCCGTGTTCATGACGACGCCGCCGCAAAGCAGGACCTCTCCAACGGTACCCTTCTGTCTCACGGTGGTCATCAGGTTCCGAACCATCGCCTGGTGGAGTCCGGCGACGATATCCGATCTCTCGACCCCGCGGGCTACAAGGCTAACCACCTCCGACTCGGCAAAGACGGTACACATTGCGTTAATTGGCGATCGATCCCTCGCATCAGCAGCAAGTTCATCGAGTTGAGATGTCGGGACCCCGACTATCTCTGCGGTGACCTCGAGGAAGGACCCGGTCCCCGCCGAACATTTAGTGTTCAGTGCGAAATCCTTGACCTCACCACCCGGTCCGATGTGTACCACCCGGACGCCCTGAGCACCGATGTCGATGACAGTTCCAGCACTCGGGCGGACAATGGCAGTCCCTTTGGCCAGTGCCGAGACCTCGGTGACGGTCTTCTTGGCGAATTTAATGCTCCTCCGCGACTGTCCCGTGGCAATGATGCTGTCCAGGTCCTTCATCTTGACCCCATCATCGAGCAACCCCATGAGGAGCCTTGATGCTGTACGGTTCGGGTCCAGCGGTGAATCCGCCACGGCATGTCTCATCTCTCCGTCCACCAGAAGCGTTGCCTTGATCGATGTCGTTCCTGCGTCCACTCCCGCTGTCATCATTGTCATTGACGTCCCAACCGTTTTGCTGTTGTCGTGTCAGTGATACCCGACAGTCCATCTGCAGGTTTAAGGCCTTCGGCGTCTCACCATCAATCCGGCGACGATCATCGCTGTCGAGACCACGACCAACTCGAACCCAGGAGTGTCACCACCGCCGCCACCGCTCCCGCTGGCCCGCTGGGTCATCACGGAGTATTCGTTCGATTCTGTCTCGGCACCCTCGGAATCGACGACCACGATCACCACATAATATTCCGTATCGGGCTCCAGGTCGACGACCACCAGGACAGTGGTCCCGCTTCGGGTGATGTCATCGTAGTGCGTCGAGTCTCCTGGATTGAATCCGGAGTAGGTGGAGACATGAACCTCGTAACGCTCGAAGTCCACATCCTCGCACTCGGTCCATCTGATGTCGAATGAGACCTTGGTGATCGACGAAGCCAGGTTGATCGTTACAGCGGAAGGGGGATTGTTCAAAGTAGTGATCATCACTTCGGGCGAGTCAGCGCTCCTCTCCTGGGTATCGATCACCCGAACGATGAAGTGGTAATCGGTCGACTCCACGAGCCCGGTCACTGTGTACGATGTGGTCTCCTGTTCATCGATCTCTCCCACCTTCGTGCTCGATTCAGGTGTGAATCCGGGGTACTCGCTCATATGGACCTCATAGAGATCGAAGTCCCCGTTCTCGTTCTCCGTCCATCGTACAACGATGCTGTTGCCCTCGATGTCCGGTGTGAAGGGGTTCTGGATTGTAACGCCATCCGGGTCCCTCTCCGACTCGGGCACCTCTTCGGTCACCGCCCTCTTCTGATTGGAGTCCGCGTAATGGGCGGGTTCCTCGTTGTCCCACGTCCTCACCACGAAGAAGTACTCCGTCTCGGCGTCGAGGCCCGAGACCTTCACGTTTGTGTCGGTCCTATCCGTGATCGTCTTCTCCAGGGTTCCAGAGTCAGGGTCGAATCCAGATTCGGTCGACATATGGACCTCGTATCGATCGAAGTCCGAATTGTCGTTCTTGGACCAGTTCAACTTGACGGATTTGTAGTCGATGTCCTCTTCGGTCGGGGTCTCCAGGACCACCGGTTCGGGAGGCTGCTCGTCCGGCGGTGGTTCCTCAGTCTCCGCATTGACCTCGTTCGAGTCGGCATACATCCCCTCGTTGTCCCAAGTACGCACCTTGAAGTAGTATTTGGTCTCCGACAGGAGATCGCTCACCGTCTCCGTACCGACATAGCGGGAGGTTATGTTCCGCTCCATGGTCCCTTCCGTCTCTATGTCAAAGTTCTTCTCGGTGGAGTAGTACACCTCGTAGGAGAGGAAGTCGTTGCTAGTGCAGCGGCTCCAGTTGAGGTCCACCGAATCGCTGGTGATGTCCTCGTCCTCCGGGTCCTCCAGGACCACGGCCTCTGGCTCCTCGCCGTCGTGCTGCGTCATGACTTCCATTTCGTCCGAGTCGGAAACCAGGTCCTCCACGTCGTGCACTCTCACGATGTAATAGTAGTTGGTGTAGTCCTCGAGGTCCTCGTCCAGCACGTCAAGTTCCTTCCGGTCGCTGGTGTGCAGCACGATCACCGAGTCGTCATCGGGATCGAAGCCGGAGATGTTCCCGCGGAACACCGTGTAGTTCTGGTAATCGTTGCTCGTGCTCTCGGTCCAGTCGATCCGGATCTCATCATCGGTCACGTTCCCTTCCCCGGGGACGTTTATAGTGACGGGATCGGGCGCCTCACCGTCCGCCTCCGTCCTGAACTCGAACTCCTCCGGTGAATCGGCGTAGTTGCCGCCCTTATCGTAGGTCCTGACCATCGCATAGTATGTCGTATAGTACTCGAGGTCCTCGACGTCCGTGAAGTTGTACCTCTGGTCCTTTTCTGTAACGGTCAGGGTCCCGCCATCCGGCGTATAGCCGGACTCGGTCGACAGGTGTAGTTCGTATCTGTCGAAATCGTTTATGCCAGCCGATGTCCAGTTCAGGTGGCATTCCTCGTCCGTCACTTCGGATATTTCGGTTATCCTGCTTCGTTCGGGCAGCCAGTCCTCGGTCAATACACTGAACTCCTCGGAGTCGTTGTACATACCTCCCTGGTCGACCACCCGGAGGATTATGTAATTGGTCTTGTTCTCCCAGAGCCCCGAGATCCTGGCCGAGTCGATCGCCTTCTCGTACAGGTCAAGTACCATAAAGGACGCCCCGGGTTTGTATCCCGACTCGTGGTGGGAGAAGAACCTGTACATCCTGAAGTCCTCCTCCTCGCTCACCTCCCACTCGAGCATCGTGTTGTTGTTCTCCGTGTCCCATGACTGTGTGATATTCACTCGCAATGGAGGGTAGTTCACGCCGGTAGTGGTCCCGTTCCCTTCGTTCGAGTCAGTGAAATATGGACCTCCGGTCGAGCTTCCTTCATTGTCCACCACCCGGACCCGGAAGTAATAGGACGATCCCGCGGAGAGGCCCTCCACCACGTACGTGGTGGTGCTTCTGGAGGTGATCTCATGGATATTCGTGGTCATGACGGGGATGAAATCCGTGGCATTGCTCTGATGAATCTCGTACCTTCTGAAATCCGTATCTGCAACCTGGTCCCATGAAAGGGATACGGTGCTCGTGGTGGTGTTCGTAACCACCAGGGTGGTGTCAGACGGGGAGTGGCTTACCACCCCGTTGCAGACTGAGGAGGTCTCGACCTCCTCCGTGTCGTTCTGATTGTACCTGTCGTCCGCAGTGATGAGGACGGTAACGTAAGCGGTCTCGCCATTCCCCCCATCCGGCGGGGCGAACACCGCTGCACTGAAGTAGTAGGTCACGGTCCCCGAGAGATGGAACTCCGTTCTGACCGGGATCTCGTGCCCCGTCTGGTCCAGGATCATCGCGTCCCACCCCGACGGGATCCCATCGAAATCGAAGTACAGCCAGTACTGGTTCCTGCAGCCCGGAGACATATCCACCTGGATGGTGTAGATCGTATAATCGTCCCGGTCGACGTTGTTCGACCTGTCGTTGCAGGTGACATCCCAGCTGAAGCAGGCGTTTGCCTCTCCAGCCAGCATTATGATCATCAACATTGCCAGTGATATTAACGCTAATCCAATAACGGTCCTCCTCATTAGATCACCTCTAGAGTCTATTCTGTCTTCACATCAGACCGTCTTTATTTAAACGTTGTTAAATTATTGGTTTTGGATCCCAAGGCCACCCGATCTCCACTATCTGAATCGACTACCTGTTACTTCGCCCCTCGAGCATCTCGATGAACGCCTCGATCCTGGTCCGTAGCTGTTCGACATCCTCCTGGCTGTAGTCCGTCTCCAGCGAAAGGAGCGGGACGTCCAGCTCCTCCATCCTCCGTCTCATTAGGGTCGCCTCGACTCCGAAGGGGTGACATGATTGAAGCACATGGTGGATGATTCCGTCGATCTGGAAGTCCTCTATTACCGTTCGGATACGGGCCCAGGCGGCATCGAAGGGGATCTGGCAGGGGCACAGGCTCATCATCTGTCTGTCCGCCATGGCGATCATCATCTCCTGGATGCTCCATCCTGACGGCTCCGCCGTCTGCCACATGGTGCGGGTACCGGAGCACAGGCTGTCGAGGACAAGCGCACCTCCCGATTCCTCGATGAGGAGCGGGATCTTCCAGTTCGGTAGAATTACCGGGGCTCCCGTCAGCAAGATCCTTGGACCGGATCGGTCCGTTCGGCCCTCCTTCCGAGTCTTCCTTTTACTGCCTGAGGCTATCAGCACATTGACCGCCTTCGACCATCTGTCCACATCCATGTACCTGGACATCAAAGCCACGAGCATGAGGTCCGATCCGCTGAGTGTGAGGTCACCCTTCCGCTGCTCGAGGAGCTGGGCCATCAGTTCGCGACGCCCGTTCTCCTCCAATATAGCCCTCTTCAATCCCTTTGCAGTTATCTTCTTATCGAACGTGGACTGCAGCGCCTTCCGGAGCCGCTGCACCTCCTTCATCCACAGCATCCTGGCATGGACGGTCTCGCCTGTGATCGGGACGTCCATCATATGGACGTTGACGTCGTCGGAGTACAGCTCTCCAAGGTGTTTCCTCCCATCACAGGTCGCGGGGATCACCACGAGGTCGAAGGGCGGCTTCTCTCCGTACGCTCCCATCGTGGACTTGATCAGGGGACAGAAGGTCTGCGGGAGGTACTCCTCCGCGCTGAAGGTTGTCTCCTGAAGGCCTGTACACATCCTGTAGGGCGTGGCACCGACGGCGACGATCAGTTCGACCGGGACGAACTCGCACATGTATCCCACCGAGGGGCCATCGGGAGTCCTCAACATGTGCTTCGCTGCCGTATAGAATGGCGACATGCCTCGCGGTGCTTCCCGCGATCTCATCTTTTGGACCTGGTCCTCGACCGTCCTCGTGTACCCTTTGGTCTGGATGTTTCCTTCCATCTCTTCCCACCACTGTAAAGTGTTCTCGAACCGAACTTGATGTGAAGGCAGTCCTCAGGACATGCATCCACGCATTTCATACAGAATATGCAACTCGTGTCGCTCACCCTCTCTTCGGTGGCCTCGTCCCTCACCTTGTTACATCGTGTCGGACAAACGTCATAACAGACGTAACAATTTCTGGTGCACTTGTCCTGTTCCTTGCTGAGGTGAAGCATCGAGAACCCGTTGAACAAAGAGCTCAACGCCCCCACTGGGCAGAGATATCTGCACCATGCCCTTGGCGTTACCATTGCGAAGGCGAAGAAGATCCCGACGACCGAGGCCTGAAGTAAGAAGATCGGGTCATTGGGCGACCATCTGTTGAATGCGAAGATATCGTAGACAGCACGGATCGACGGTGTGATGCAATAGGAGCACGCAGGTGATGTCTGGACCATGCCAGGCTGCTCCCCACGGAACGTCGTCCCGGCCACACCACTCGCGAGGTATGAAGCACCAATGGATATCGAGAGGAGTACGAGGAGTACGAGGATCGCGAACTTGAGTGCGATGAGGTTCCTGTGCACTCCGGTCGGCGGTTCCTTCGGAGGGATCCCCACTGCAGCCTTCGCATGGCTGAAGAGGTCCTGGAGGAATCCGATGGGGCACGCCCAACCGCACAATCCCCTGCCGACCAGAACACCTATCAGGATCAGTATACCGATGAATACAAGGATGATCGCCAGAGGCCACCACGCCGTGAGGGACCGGCCGATGGAGCCGAGGGTACATAGCGGCACCCCCTCTCCGACCATCCCTGGGAATATCTTCGGTACCCTTAATATCGGAAGGAACCCTGAGATGAAGATCGATCCCCAGAAGGTGAAGTTAAGGATCAGCAATAAAACGAGCTGTGCGGGCGTCCTGATGATCGTCGAGAGCCGCGGTCTCATCAGATCCCCTCCTGGAGGAGGCCGCCGGTCTCCTGGAACCATCCGGCCGAGAGGGCGTAGAGCACCATGATCACCCCGATGGTCAGGACCGCATAGAAGACCATTGCCCTCATGGCCATTATTTCGGAGGCCCGCCCCCTGCGTATGAGGATGGGCTCCAAGCGCTTGGCGAGTAATCTGTTGTTGACATAGATCACGGCGATCGCGCCCAGGAGAGGTATGAAGGTGCTGGCCATGTAAAGACCCCTCAACTCCTGGTAATCGCGGTCGCGATCGATCGCCCTCAATGAGTATACTGGAGACGTCGTGTTCTTCCCATCCGAACCCACTACGACCACCCATAGCACGATCCTCTCAGAGTCAGGTGGCTCGAGCCTGGTCCACCATATGCCCTTCTGATATTCGTGTTCGGTCAGTACCGTGAACGTGCCGGCCACGGACCGGTTGCCTTCCAGGATCAGAGTTTCGTTCTCCGCCTTGACGAACTCTCTTGCTCCCTCGACCGTGTAAACGCTCACGCTTACCACGGTGACATCCCGAATTGCAATGGAAACGTTCACCGACACGAAGAGGTCCATCCTCATATCGGGAGGGTCTGGGAATAAGGCTGGCTCGGATATCGCTGCACCTTCGACGTATTCCAGCGTGACATTGTCCTTCACGTTTCCGCAGTTTCGGCTTCTTACGACCACATCAAGGTCGTAGACACCGACCGCTTTGCTACGTACCGTCCACTCGAAGACCCGTTCGGTCGCTACGCCTCCTGGTTGGGCCGTGACGCTGGCGTACCTCTCAGGCGACGGTCCACCAAGCAGGATGACGCCGTCGGGCAGCGTAAGCTCGGCAGTAAGGTCGTCAGCATAAAGATTGTAACAGCACCCACCGTACAGCTGTGCCACGGCTCTGACCGTAACGATACCGCCTACACCCTGGGTCGAAGGCGTCGCTGATATTTGTACCGAATGGAGGTTCGCGTCCTCCCCGCCTGCGCTTGCCGACGGCATCCCCACCATCAGGATCAAGGTTATCGAGGCGATGAACGCAATTCCGATGAGACATCGCAACCTGTTCCCTGTCTCACCGATCATTTCCTGACCCCCTTGGGTTTGGGTCCTCCGCCCCTAAGGAATCTCCGTGTCCTTCGGTATCTGAGAACATGCCGGCCGAGAAGCGCCAACGCCATCACAACCATGAGGGCGAAGAGGGACATGGTCAACAGGTCCTCCTCCTCCCCCACCACCAGGGATCTCGTGTCCGAGACTACGTAGTTACCATACACGTCAGAGGCTCTGACCCGGTAGCGTACTGTGGATCCGGCACTCTGCCGCGGTATCATCGCCTTGTAGGTCCCTGGACTGGTCTCGTACATCGGGACCTCGACCCACGGCGAGCCATCGACGCTGTAGTTAAGGGTAACCGATCGTATGGCTCCGCAATCCGCATCCGTCACATCCGCAGTGACGAACAGGTCCCTGTCGGAGTTCCATGATGACGGTGAATGGGAGATCCCTTTGACCGATGGGGAGTACGGGTCGGACCAATCGAACCGGACGGTCTTCGAGGAGTCCATGACCTCCTCCTTCCGTCCCTCGAAATCGAGGAACGTCGCCTCGACCGTGACATTCCTGTAATGGGTCAGTACGCCCTCCGAGTACGTGTCGACCAGCACGTCGAACCAAACGCACCCGATGCCATCTGGGATCACATGAACGGTCTCCACCCCCGACTCCTCCAACACCCTCAGGTCAGCCGGGGTCGCCATGCCGTTCACTCGGACCAATACCTTGAGAGGGTGATAGACGTCGACCGATATGTTCTCATCGAAATCGGCGGGAGGGACCTCGGAGTCCGACACCGACATGGTTATGTGGATGTTCTCCTGACGCCAAGGACGGAAAGCCTGGATCGAGGAATCATCCGCGACGATCGACATCGTGACGTTGTCCCAGAAACTGATGTTCCCGACGTCTACGCTACGGAGGACTATCGTCTTCGTATGGTCCTGGTACACCGAGATCTCATCTATGGTCCCGTTGGACAGTGAAGCGGTCGACGGACCCCCCTCCCGCATCACCATCCTCGTGGCCGAACCGAACTTGTCGAGGTGGAGCCAGCAGTCGTCATCCACCGTCAGGTTCGTAACGCTGCAGTTGTCACCCAGGACACTGGTGACGTCAACGCATGTGAGGGTGTCAGAGACGATGGAATCGAACAGTTCAACCTCCGCCTCCTCTGAAACGAAGAGGGAATCGAGCACCGATCCCGAGATATCGACCGTCGCAGCACCCTTCACGCTGGTCCTCCCCTTCACGACAACATCCCCGATCGTCGCCTTGGTGCGAGGCATCTCATCAACGTCGGTGTACGGGGCTATGATCCCGATCGTAAGCGTCTGCACGGTCGATGACGCGAGCACCATCTGGGACTGGTCCCTCAGGTTGAGGCCGTCCACCTCGCTGTCCTCAATGGCGAACGTCGCCGTGACCTCGCCGTCGAGATAACCCTGTGAGATCACAGACCTAGTCATCTGGAACATTCCGGATATAGGCTTGAAGATGGTGTTCAGGGGAGTGTTGATCCATGCCTCTGAGTCTATGAGCTCTACCTTCGCGTTCTGGTGAAGAGTGCACCAGAACCATCTGCTCCTCAGTTGTCCGGAGGGTGTGACGTTGAGGTACGCTTCGATCTCGGAGTCGATCACGGTCCAGGAGCTCGAGCTGGAGAATAGCAGGACACCCGACGTGACGGATGCCAGCTCGATAGACTGGTCGATGATCTCCGGCGACTCGAAGGAGAAGTCGGAATCGACCAGGATGAAGCTCGACGAATCGTCGGCAAGCATGTACGAGATGTTCGTGGCGCTCGGCTGAGGATGGAACACCACGTCAGACCCCGAACTCGCCTTTAAAAGCGACCTGTCCCGGATGAATACAGGCATGATGTGCTCGTCCAGGGCGGGCGGTCTCACCACCATCACTCCGTCTTGGACGAACAGTCGGGAGTTGTCATTCATCCTGAGCAATCCTCGTATCTCCATGGAGGTCCCGTTGATGATGAGCGTGGAGTGCCCGGTCAGCGTAACGTTGCCGAACACCTGCGGGTCCTCGATCGTGAGGGCCTCCTCGCCACCCAACTTGAGGTCCTCACCCCCGGCCAGGGCCGATGTCACCAGCAGCCACAGGACAGGGAAGAGTACCAATACGATGACACGATGTGGCACCATTGATGCGGATCCCTCGTTGCCGGATGGTCCGATGGGCATTCCCTGTTCATCTCCCCTTCCCTTTTCTCCCCCGTGAGGCCTTGAGCAGATACACGTATACCAATACGATTAGCACGATACCGAGAACGACCACCATGAGCGCTGCTATCGGATAGTCCTCATCATCTTCATCCTCAGGACCACTACCGGTCCCTTCAACGTTGAACAGGTAGGTCGCTTCGTAGGTGTCATAACCATCCGCACCGAAGGATATCTTGATCCAGTTCAATCCCTCCTCGTTCAGCGTGAAGCTGTGTGAAGCGTTGGATGTGGGTTCCGCATATGCACCATCGAATACCTCGTTCCCTACCTCGATCCTGTCCCAATCGATCATGATCGGTAGTCCTGTTGCCGGATCGGAGAAGGTGAAGTTCATCACTACCGCATCTCCTGCGGCAATAGAGCTTGGATCGATATCCAACTCGACCTCCACCTCCATCGGTGCTGGATCGCTGAACGGGACTCCGGGTTTGTATAGCTCGAGGGCCGGGTCCCCGAACAGGTGGAACGTGGCCGGGTCCTCATGGGATATGTTTCCCGCATCGCGCCACGAGCTGAATGCATCCCATTTGGCATCCGCTATTGCCCTTCCGATCGCAATATTGTCGTTCAGGCTGTAGTTCCACATCATGTAGGACATGTCCGAAGCGACACCCTCGGGAGCTTGGTCCCAGAAGCACACCGCTTGACCGGTGGCCGGTGCGTGGAATGCGACAGCCCCCGCATGCACGAAAGATAGCGGAACTGTCCTGTTCAACGGGACGTCCTTAGAGAAGGTGCCGGATCCACAAGCGATCGCGCCTATAGCGAAGGGGGCTGTCGGCCCAAGGTCCCTTATCTGGTCGCAGGTCAGCGCGAAGATGCGCCCATCGCCGGTATCGGGATCGATCCCAACCTCGAATCGTATCATTTCGGTATGTCCGTGGGCGATTATGTGGCTCACTGAGGAGTTCACGAGGATCCCCATGAGCGACACTACCGAGAGGTTCGTATCCGTTGGGTCCGTCTCGTTCTTTGGCAACCCGTAGGTTACGTCAAAGCCGGCGGCGTCGAACTCCTCCATCACCTCCTCACCAGGGTGCCACACGACGTTCGCCGAAATGTTAGGACCGCCGGGCTCTGGCTGGTTCAGGCGGTGTCCGTCGATCATGATGCTGGAGCTACTCCACGCGGTCCCAGGGTCGTATTCACCACCGGGCAGGAACTCCCTGTAGAAGAAGGTACGGAAAAGCAGTAACGACGTATCGAGGATGTTGTCACCGAGTATCCGCCCGACCGCTGCGTCCTCCTTGACGTAGGTGTCAACGGGCTTCTCCGAAGAGAAATTGCCATAGGGCGCAGTCGTTGGTACGTAATGCAACTCCTTTGCCCAGTAATGGTAGAGGATGTGGATGTCGAGGATGTAATCCGGAAGGGCGAATGGGCCTCCCACAAGCCCGAGGAAGGCCGGCGTCAGGTCCCTGTCGATCATGAACTCCTGGGCTCCCCAGCAGGATTCCTTCACTGCGTGGAAGTAGGGGACGACCTGGTCGTAGGTCACGTCATCCGGCTCCTCCGCTTTTATGATCGTGGATATCAGGTCCCTGGGCCCCGTGAGGTCTCCCGTCTGAACGACCGCACCCCTGTATGCGGCAAGGAGTCCGGCGGACAGGGATAGACCATGAAGCTGGATGTCCACGGCCGGGTCGATGTCGGTGGGATTCGTTACGACCACGTAGTCGCACGCCCTCCCCATCATGGAGTATACGTCCAGCTGGAACGTCCAGAGGTCCTCGGCGCTAGTCAAGCGGATCGCCTTGGTACCCGCTGGGACCTGTTGTTCAGACAGTCCATCGCCGGCCATTATAACGAGTTCGACCGAGAGGTTCGTTGCGAACGCAGGGGTCACAGCTGTGACCATCGGCGCGCACAGCTGGGCAGAGATCGGCACGGATCGGAGCGCCCACTCGTAATCCTCGACAAGGACGACGACCCCCGCTTCGCTCCAATGGTCGTATGCGAAGTCCATGGTCCAGATGTCCGTTCCACCGCTCCCCAACTCTATCGTCACGGCCTCGAAATCCTCAGGGACGGCGTTTTCACCCGATCCGTCGTCGAATATCAGCGGTATTGAGTCAATTCTATTGTAGTAGGCCGGTATCATGCACGCTGCCGAAAGATAGGACTCCTCCGTCGGCTGGAACCCAACCACAGCGGGTGCCTCCGGGGCAAGAGCATTCACCTCGACGGTCAGTATGTCCGGATACCCTCTGACATCGCTTTGGTCGGTCCCACCATCTGCAAGTGCTCCATATTGGTTCAAGAGCAAAGAAATCGAGATAGCGAGAACGAGAGCCTGCCCCCTCTGTAGTCTGGCCCTTAACATGATAATCCAAATGCCACATGGATATATGAGGATTATGCATTCTTCCAGCACTGGTCGAGACAACTGGATCAGAGGCTCAATCTCAAGGCCGAGGTTCCGATCAGGAAGATGCCGACCAGGACCATTAACCATGGTACGATCTCGGTGAAGAAGCGGGTATGGGACGGTCTCTCCATATCTGCATATTTCGACGTCAGAACCACAAGGGTGATGACCGGGACCGCTGCCCCTATCCCGAAGGCTGCCATTGCACCAGCCCCCAACATCGCCGCGATGACGACATTCGACTCGGAAGCTCCAAGGAGCGTGGACATGGCAAGTCCTTCCAATAGCCCGACCTCCATCAGGCAGGCGACACTGAGAAGGGACCCCCATGTCGTCACAAACCTCCTCTCTCCACGGATCCATCTGGGGAAAAGGTTCGGTCTCCCTCTCCTTTTCCGATGTCTGGATCCGGGCGTCCTTTCACTTCCTCCCTTCCTGAGGATGTGTACTCCCAGGAAGATTAGCAGGATCCCTATGGCCATGTATGCCATATCGTGAGTGACAGTCAATACCAACTTGAGCCCACTCTCCGAGAACACAGAGCTGGATAGGGCACCCACGATAGCACCGAATATGACCAGCATGACCAGCCTTGGAAGGTTGAACATTATACCCATCTTCAACGCTCTAGCCGGACCCATACCGCTTGAGGCGACGTAGGGTAGGAGGGCAGGGGTGCATATAGTGGCACAGGTGCTGGTTCCCCTGAACACCCCGTAGGCGAAGAGGGCCGCAATCACCAGCGCGAGCTCTGACATCCTCCCTCCATCTTACGGAATGTAAATAAGTCTTGACCCTTGGTGCGGGCCCATCGATCAATGGTAACAGTTTTGGACCGATCGGCCGATTTTGCCCCCTTTCAAGGTAAATATTTATATCGGATTCAGGATATCAATCACACTAGAAAGACGTGGGTGATCGCCATGGCGGACATATTTAGTGAGATATCGGGAACGATGAAGAAGGCCATCGAGACGATCGACGAGAGGCAGAAGACCCTTGTCGACGAGATCAAGAAGGAGGGAGCGACTCTTGTGGATGCGGCGGCCGAGACATCGGAGAAGGCCCTGAAGACCATCGACTCCCACATCGACAGCCTCAAGGACGCGGCCGAGAACCCCGACGCCTCCATCGAGCAGCTGGAGAAGTTCCTTGAGACGCTGAGGAGCGATATAGAGAACCTGACCGGCGTCGTCGAACAGAGGGCGAAGGAGCTTCAGGTTGCGGTGAAGAAGAACTCGGAGATAGTCCTGGAGGAGATCAGCGAGGACCTCCAGACCATCCAGGGTATGATGGTCACGGGGCTCAAGGAGGCCCAGAACGAGGCTGACCCCGAGAAGAGGAACGCGATAATCGACGGGGTCATAGAGAAGGTCAACGAGCTATCCACCGACCTTGCCCAGAGGATGGAGGAGCTCAAGGACAGCGGTGAGGACGTCTCGAAGAAGGCGGTCGAGGAGGCCGAGAAGCAGATGGTCCAGCTATCGAAGGCCCTCGGAGACCTGAGGGACAACTTCCCCACCGTGAAGGCGACGGTCTCGCCGGGTACTCCAGCGGAAACACCGAAGAAGCCGGTCAAGAAGGCGAAGAAGGTCGCGAAGCCCAAGGAATGAGCGACGGGAGGGACCCCTCATGAACGATCCCGCAGATGGGGCAGATATCGGGATGGACGAGCACGAACAGACGATCGAGAAGTACTACGGCTCTGACGTCCTCGTCATGATGTCATTGAAGATCGACACTTCCAAGACAGAGGAGATAGCCTCGAAGATGGCCCAGATCGGCTCGATCGAGGAGATCTACCTCGTCACCGGGGACATCGACATCCTCGCGAAGGCGAGGTTCAAGGACTACTCCGAGATGCGCGACCTCATAATCAGCCAGATAGGTCCGATACCGGGTGTCAAGGAGACCAAGACGATGGTCGTGGTGTCGGCCTTCAAGGAATAATCCATAGATCGACGCGCGTGCCAGGGTCATTGGGATGAATTGGATGACAACGGCAGTGTCAACCTCTGAACGGGAACCTTCTCGAAAGGTGCTGACGCAGGGGTCCGTGGACGAATGGCCATCCCTCCGTGGCCTCCGCGATTCGTGAGTTGATCCCATCGACGGTCATCTCGACGATGTCCCCGCTCCGCATCCTGACAGGGATCCTGTCCGCCGCAGCCTCCTTCTCGCCGTAGACGATTATCATCCCTATCCACTCCCTCTCGGCGTCCCGGATGCGCCGGCCGACCTTCTCGTCCCTGTCGTCGATGTCGACCCGGCCTTCGATGGCTGCCGCAAGGTCCTCGCATGCCCCGAGGAACTCGTCCCTCAGGGGGATGAGCCTGACCTGGGTCGGTGCTATCCACATTGGGAACTCGGGTCTCTCCTGCGCTATCGCGTTCTCGAGGACCATGTATATCCACCGCTCGATGGAACCGATGGAGCAGTGGCAGATCGTGCAGCCCTTCTCGGAGCCGTCGGCGTCAGTGTAGACGATCCCGTACCTCTCGGCGTCGACGACATCGAGCTGTACGGTCGCGAGCTGGCAGTTGCCTCCCAGGGAATCTATACCCTGGAACTCGTTCTTGACCGCCCAGTAGTGCGACATGTCCGACAAGAGCTCGACGAAGGCCGGCCTTCCAGAGGTCTTCAGCAGCTCGATCAGCCTCTCCCTGTTCTCGGAGTAGAACGATTCGACGACCCTGAAGGCAATGGCGAAGGGTACGCCTGTCCGCACGATCTCCGCCTGGTACTTGTCGTAGATCGCCGCGTACTCGTCCCATCCCTCGTCCTCGCTCCGCGCGAAGGAGTGGATATCGGGCATATGGAAGGCCCGGAGCCTTCTAAGACCCGAAAGCTCCCCTCGCTGTTCGAAGCGGAAGCTCTTCGAGAACTCGTACATCCTCACGGGCAGGTCCCGGTACGATAGCGTCGCCCGCTTCATCATCCTGAACAGACCGAAGTCACCCGCGAAGCGGAGTATGAGCTTCTTGTCCTCGGGCGTGACGACCCTGTAGTGCCTCTCGTGGAAGCTGGAGACCTGCGCCCTGATGTCCGGGGACTCCCAGTCGTACATTATCGGCGAGTCGATCTCCATCGCTCCGAGGTCCCGGGCCATGGAGCCAGCCCATTCCGTGAGGACCTTGAACATGAACGAACCTTTGGGATACATGATGAAGTGTCCCGGGTCTCCCGCTGTCTCGTAGTCGAGCAGTTCGAGCCTCTGCATCTCCTTTATCGATGGAGGTTCCTCCGCCGGCGGTGTACCGTACTCCGACCTGATGAAAGCGTCCAGTTCGTCATCGCCTGACGACGCCTCGTCCTTCGACGGGTCCAACTCGACCTCCCTTCCGTCGGGGAACAGGACGATGTATCGCGACTCGATACGCTCCTTGATCTCGTCCCTCGTCTTGCCACCGGTCACCTCGCGGGACCACTCGGCGAGCGGATGTCCCTTGGCCTTGAGGTTGAAGCTCTTGTACCACCCGAACGGCGATCTGTGTACCTCGAACCCGGCATCCACGAGGACCGTCTCGAGCCCAGACAGTAGCTCGACGGCCCTCCCGGGCTGGGCGAGCCTGGTGCTCAGATGGGCGTACGGATAGAGCATTATCCTGCGGACCCCGACCTTCTCCGAGATGCCCTCGAGCTCTTCGAGCGCCGCGGAGACGGTGCTGTCGTCGTCCTCCCTCTCGACGGTGACGAAGGCCGTGAGGTTCTCCTCCATCCTGCCGGATGATGCAGCGTCGCCCTCCGCGATCTTCCCGATCGGCTTGACGGCATCGTACTCCATCCAGTCGCTGTGTATGACCAGCATTCTCAACGAGACACCGTGGGCCAATACACGATTCGATGTTAAAACGTTATCGCAGGGGGCCGCCGATCGTACACGGTCCTGAGGGGACCCGCGGCGGGCGACCAGAATCCCGGAAATGTTAATAACCATGAACTGGATTCCTCAAACGGTGTTAGGATGGGAATGGGAAAGACCGGACCGATGTTATTCATAGTGGGTCTGCTCGTGACTGTGGCCGGCTTCGCTATATACTTCATGATGGACGCGACGGTGGGTATAGTGATCACGGTGCTCGGGATCGTCCTGGTGATCTCGTCGATGCTCTCCTGCGGCGACCCGAGAACGGCCAGGAAGATACCGGTCAGGTCTGGAGAGCCCCCTGTAGGATCGCAGTTCCTCTGCCCGAAGTGCAGGGCCATCGTCTCGATCGACGACAGCGCTTGCCCGTCATGCGGAAAGGGGTTCGTCGACGATGCGTTCCAGTGTCCCAAGTGCAAGGCTATGGTCTCGATGGACTCGGAGGAATGTCCGCAGTGCAACTTCCTCTTCGTCGAGAAGGAGTACGGGGTCTGCCCCAACTGCAAGGAGCACATCGACGTCAACGCCAAGGAGTGCCCCTTCTGCGGCGAGAAGATATGGAGCGCCCTGCGTCCACCGATGAAGTTCCTTGCCTGCCAGTCCTGCCGGGCCCCCGTGAAGGACACTGACGAGGAGTGCCCCAAGTGCGGGTTCAAGATAGAATAGTGTTGTATAGGGCACGCCAGGGATGACAGGCCTACCACTGATCACGTTATTCCAATTATGGATCGTTCAATTCGACCTGGTCCGGGAGTGTCAGGTCAGAGGTCTTCCAGCTCGCTCTCGAGGTCCTCCAGGTCGAGGTCATCGATGTCCTCGTCGAGGGCGTCGTCAAGGTCCTCGTCGCTGAGGTCGTCCTCCTCCAGCTCCGCCTCGAGGTCCTCGTCATCATCGTCGAGATCGACCTCGAGGTCGTCCTCTCCGATGTCGTCGTCCTCCATGTCGTCGATCTCGTCCTCCAGGTCCGCGAGTTCCGCCTCGAGCTCGTCGAAGTCGATATCGTCGTCGAAGTCGAAATCGTCGTCGTCATCCTCTTCCTCTTCGACCTCTTCCTCCTCCTCTTCTTCTTCCTCCTCGAGCTCCTCTTCCTCTTCGACCACTTCCGCAGCCTCGACCTCTTCCTCCTCCTCTTCTTCCTCGACCTTCTTGGTCTTCGCGGCGGCGGCCTTCTTCTTGGGTTTCGCCTCGGCCTTCTCCCTCTTCTTGCGCTCCCTCGGCTTCTCCCACTTGACCTCTTCTTCCTTCTTCTTCTTGGGCTTCTTCTCCTTGACCTTCTTCGGTTTCTTCGGCTTGGCTCCACCGATGACACCGCTCTTGACGAGCATGATCCCGAGGACCACACCTAGAATGATAACGACCACCGATGCGATCAATATGAGGTTCATATCGTCCTCGCCGTCGTCCGAATCAGGGGTCCCGTTCGGGTCTGCCGCCTTGAAGTCGGTCGCGTCCCTCGGGTCGGTGCCGTCCGCGGCCTCCTGGGCGTCGGTCACACCGTCGTTGTCGTCGTCGAGGTCATCGATGTAATGGCTACCCGAACCGGTCCCAAGGAGGTTCGGGCCGTAGAGGAAGATGAATGATCCGCCGTTCGGGATCCAGGCGGGAGTGTTCAGTCCCGGAGAGGCGATCTGTGAAAGGACGACGCTGCCTGTATCCACGGTCTCCGCCGTGAACATGGCGACGTTCATCTTGAGTTCGATCTCGCTCCCGGGGTTGGGGTTCACCGCAGTGTACGTCAGACCGTTGACCAGGTCAGCATCGTTGGTGAAGAAGATGTAGACCATGTCCGTCGTGGACCTGTACACGTCGTATGCGTCGGCGAAGTTCCTCTGGAACGTTCCTCCGCCGTTCTCACCGAATGCGGTCCCGCTCCCTTCGACCAGAAGGTAGGCCTTCTGTTTCTCGGATGCGTAGGAGAGCCAGGTCTGAAGGTACATGTCCCCCTCGTTCAGAGCGAGGAAATAATACGTATATTCCTTTGTCGTGACGTTCTCGTCGCCGGCCGTGTTCGCGTTCTTCAGCGTGAACTGGACGTCGAACAGCTGGGAATCGCCGTCCAGGTCCATGGTGACGACCAGGGTCAGTACCTCGCCCTTGTCCAGGGCGTCGTCTGCATCGTTCCCGGAGTCCGTGACCGCGGTGTACACGATCTCCGACGCATTCCCGGACACCGACCAGTCCCCGGGATTCCCCGTCTCGACGCCGGACAGCCCGCTGGCGTCGGTAAGGTCGACGCCGGAACCGGCGATGATCTCGATTTCGTCTATGTCGGTATCGTCGTCCCCGGACTGTATCCAGAACGTCAGGTTCACTGTCCCCGAAGCGGGGACCGGATGAAGGAACGGTGTGATGCCGCCGAGGTTGCCACCAACGGGGTCCTTGGGGTCAACATCGTAGGTGTCCTGGACGATCACGCCCTCGTAGACATCGGGGTCCGCGGAGACCGTTCCCGCTATGCCCAGTAGGGCCAAGGCAATGGCTGTTACCAATACCAACCAGAGCACCGAACGCATACTATCACCGTCGCTGATATCCGTATTTTATTATATAAATTGTGGTATTTTTATCGACTTTCAGGCGTTTTTACTTCGGCAATAGGCGTTCGACCACAACCCCCGATAAGGGCGCTCGGGCGGAAGCAACAGGCATAAATATCGCTGTTCCTGTCGGAGTCTTGACCGCGGACCCGGCCGGGTGGCCATCCGCGACAAAGAGGGTCTTCGATGCTCAGGAACAGGTTCGTGTTCGTTAACGGGCTCCACAGGAGCGGGACATCCATACTATTCAAGTGCCTCAGGGAGCATTCCGACTTCAGCGGGTTCCACGATACGGGCGTGATGGAGGACGAGGGACAGCACCTCCAGACGGTCTTCGAGCCGGCCCTCATGTACGGGGGACCGGGCAAGTTCGGGTTCGACCGGCGGACCTACCTCGATGAGACGTCACCGTTGGTCACCGAGGAGAACCGGATCAAGCTCTTCTATCAGTGGAAGAGGTACTGGGACATCGACAGGACCTACCTCCTGGAGAAGTCCCCACCGAACCTCGTCAAGACCCGTTTCCTCCAGGCGATGTTCCCGAACTCGTACTTCATCACGATAATGAGGCATCCGATCGGCGCTGGGCTCGCGACCAAGAAGTGGTCGAAGACCAGTGTCCAGTCCCTCGTCGAGCACTGGCTCCTGTGCCACGAGGCCTTCGCCAGCGACATGGGACACCTGGAACGGGTCCATGTCTTCCGCTACGAGGACTACGTGGAGGACGCGCAGGCACACCTCGATGCCATTTACAGGTTCCTCGGTGCCGAACCCCATCCCAACGAGCTCGAGGTGAAGAACGTCAACGAGAAGTACTTCAAGATGTGGGCCGAACTCAAGGCCGGGCGCAGGACCGGCCGCGACGTCGAGAAGGCGATCGCTCGGTTCGAGGAACGGGTCAACAGGTTCGGTTACAGCCTCAAGGAACCGAGGGCGCTTCTTGAAATGGATCTATGAATCCCCCTCCCAATGCCGTTCCACAGGGTTACATTTTTGATATTTAAGTGAACGCACTCGCCGCCTATCCGTTCGGGCGGCATCGCGTCTCAAATATTGGCAGCGGGGCGGGTCCGATCATCCGGCGATGAGTTCCTGGAACTCCTTCTGTTTCTGGTCCCTTCTCCTTCGGTCAAGGTATCTATACACGCTTCCATGCCGGCTGCCGCGTAGCAGCATATCGACGGCATGTTTCGATGCATCGACCGATTCGAGGGATCCTATGATGGCCACGGTGTTGCCGTAGATGGAGAGCTCACATTCCGTGTACTCCTCGATCATCTCGCGGGTCCTGCCATCACGTCCGATGACACGGCCCCGGACCTGGTTGATCCGCTTCGGGTTCTTACCCGCGTAATCGCGGATGTCAAGGACCTCCAGGTACGCGTCGTCAGAGAACAATGTCTCGGCCCTCCGAGGCGAGAAACCGCGACCGATGGCCTTGACGACGTCGCGGACCTTGAGGGCGAGTATGGGGTCAGCCTTGTCGTCATTGATGTTGACCTCGCCGTTCTTGGAGTCGATCTCGAGCTTGACCCCGGCCTGCTTCTCGATACGCCTCTTGGTCCGCCCCTCCTTCCCTATGATGACCGCGATCCTCTCCTTCGGGACCTTCAGATAGAACATTCCACTTCACCTCACCGGTTTCCCGTAGAGTCTGACGATCTCCCTCGCCTGGGCCCTCTTCGGCGACCTTCCGTCGACGGTCTTGATCTTCTCCACCGCCGCCTTCGCTCCCCCGTCCAGGGATATGACGTCCCCGACCCCGAACTCCTCGTCGGGAGGGGCCAGGACGTACCTGCTGACGCTCCTGCTGCCCCGGTGTATCGATATCCGGACCTTGAGGGTGTCGAAGATGCGCGCCCAAATGGTAGATATGTCCTTCACCGGAGCGCTCCTAACACGGCGTTCGCCTGCCTCTATGGACCTTATCTGGACATAATCCCTGCCGGCGAACATCTCGTCTCCGACCGCGACCACGTCGTCGGGGTTGAGCTCGATGATCTCCTTTCTGGATACCCGTCCATCGCTGATTATCATCCTGACCTTTACGTCCACCTTGTCCTTTATCGAGACATGATGGACGTGCTCGCACTCAGAACATCTCACCGTGGCGTCGAGGGTCCTCCTCGACGATCCCATCCTTCCCTTGATTATGGTGTGTGGCGATTCGCCGCAGTTCGGGCACTCTGCGATCACCGCTCTCGGACTCTCCATGTGAACACCAAAAGATCTCAGTTGTCGCTACTTGGCAAAATAGTACTCCTCTGAACATTTCGGACACTTCACGTGGATCGGTCTCTCCACGGGAATGGACACGATGCTGTCGCACATGGGGCAGAGCATGTCAACCGTCTCCCCGCTCGGGGGCTTATCCCCGGTCGGTTCTGGCGGGGCAGGCTCCTCCGCTGGTGGTGCCGGGACAGGCTCCTCAGCTACCTCCGTGGCGGGTGGTGCTGGCTCCTCGACCTGCGTTCTTCCTGGCGCTGCCTCGGGCGGCGCTGGTGCCGGAGGTGTGGGCTCCGTCGGGCGCATGGTAACGGTCTTCGGCCTCTCCTCGACCGGCTTCATCGTAACGGTCTTCGGCCCCTCCGGTTCGGGCTCCGTCGGACGCATGGTGACCGTCTTGGGCTTGGCCTTCTTGACCGGTTTTCGCGGTTTCCGCCTTGGCGTCTGTGTCCTCGACTTCTTCTTCTGCCAGAGGTCGTCCGGCAGAGCCGATCCGCACAGTGGACAGAACGACACGTGCTCTAGAAGCTCCACTCCGCACTTGGGACAGTTCATCCTCACACCTGTCCGTTATTAACCGTTTTTCAGATTAAAAGGTTTGCCACTGTGCTCACATGGACAGTTACATATATCTCCGCGAGGATTGCCGCTCCATGCGTGTCGGCTTCCTGATCAATCCCATCTCCGGGATGGGCGGCAAGGTGGCCCTCAAAGGCACCGACGGGATGTCCGAGGAGGCCGAGGCACGGGGCGCCCTTCCGGTCGCACCCGACAGGGCGAGGGTATTCCTCAAACTGGTCGCTGAAGCTTTCCAGGGGGACGAGGTGCTCTCGTGCGGTCAGCCCATGGGGGCCGCGATACTTTCCTCCTTCGGAGTGGAGCACAGCGTCGTCCATTTCCCCGACATGGGGGCCCGTACGACCGCCGAGGACACGAGGACCGCTGTATCGGCCATGGTCGAGAACGGCGTCGGTATCATCCTCTTCTGCGGCGGCGACGGGACGGCGGTCGACGTTCTTTCCGCGTCAGGGATCGAGATACCGCTTCTGGGGATCCCGTCCGGGGTCAAGATGCACTCCGGCATCTTCGCCGCGAACCCCACCGCCGCGGCAGAGGTGTTCATGGCCTGGAAGGAAGGCAACGCGATGCTCGAGGAGCGCGAGGTCGTCGATCTGGACGAGGACGCCTTCCGTGAGGGAAGACTGTCGGTCTCGATCTTCGGGACGGCAAGGGTTCCGATGGTCCCCGAGCTGATCCAATCCACGAAACAGGTCTACACCGCTCCGTCCGAGGAGGTCTCCAAGGAGGCAATAGGTGATTACATCTCCGAGGTGCTGGGAGACCACCCGGATGCGCTCGTGATACTCGGTCCAGGCAGCACGGTCAGGGCGGCAAGCAAAGCCCTCGGAGTGGACAAGACACTTCTCGGGGTCGACCTGTACCGGGGTGGCCAGATGATCGCCCGCGACGTCGGCGAACGCGAGATCCTCGATCAGAAGGGATCATCGGAGGAAATCTTCATCGTTGTGACGCCGATCGGGTCACAGGGCTTCGTCTTCGGCCGGGGCAACCAGCAGATCAGCGCTGACGTCATCCGAGATGTGCCCCTCGACAACATACTACTCATAGCGACCCCGACGAAGTTCAGGAACATCGAACACCTCTGGGTCGACACCGGCGACGAGGAGATCGACGAGTACCTTTCCGGGTATGCCAAGGCCATCGTCGGATACCACGATTTCGCTATGAAGAAGGTCGTCTGCGGAACGGACCTGACCCGATAGAAAGGGTAATAAGCGCTACCACCGATTTATATGGGCTCGGCGGGTGCGCCCGTCTGAGGGGTGACAAGATGAAATCAGGTGGAACGTTTTTTCTGCCGAGAGCGCTCGCTCTCGCAGCTTTAGCCGTTATGTTGTTTAGCATGCCAGGTGTCGATGGGGCCACGCATGTCGTGGACGATGACTCGGGGACATGGCAGGACTACTCCTGGATACAGGACGCGATCAACGCGTCCTCGACCGGCGACACTATCGAAGTGTACGAAGGGGCCTACACCGGACGCCTCATCGTAGACGAGGAGGTCACGATAACCGGCAACGGGACCGGGTCCGTTTTCACGGCGACAGGAGCTCCCGCGGCCGGGGTCTATGACATCGAGATCGATGCCTCTAACGTGGTCATCGAGAACATGCTCCTCGACTTCAACGGCCCTGCCGACGGAAGGGGCGGTCAGGGCATCGTCGTATCGGACTATGATGACCCTGCCCGGAACGACGTCGTCATCAGGGACTGTGCCATCTACTCCGGGGACGGAAGTGGCGTCGGTGGGACATGCATCCAGACAGGGAAATGGGCCGATGTGACCGGTCTCGTTGTCCGTGACAACGTCTTCTATCTCGATTGGGACAACATGGGCGAGGGTGTATACATCAATCCGCACAACGCCACCGGGAACCATACGATCTACAACAACGAGTTCTACGGCTACGTCTTCTCAGCAGTCAGCCTTGAGATGGGGAACGTCGATGTCGTCGGTAACACCATCAACAGCAACACCAGTCAGGGTATCGCCGGCGTCAGGATGATCGACCTCACCGGCGGCGAGGCCTACTCGGGTGTAACGGTCTCCTGGAACGATATCCAAGGGGTCGGGAGCGGAGTGCGTGTTGGTACGTCCACCGATGTAGGCTCATCGCTGACCGCCACGATATCCAACAACACTCTGACCGGGAACGAAAGGGGAATTTGGGCCAGGTACGGTGCCGAGGTTACGGTCCGTCACAACAACATCTCCGACAATCGGATTTTCGGCGACACGTTGGGATCATTGAACGAAGGTCTGGTCGGATACTGGAAACTGGATACTGGATCGGGATCATCCGCCATCGACGAGACCTGGACCTCGAATGGTACGATAACCGCAGCTTCATGGGTATCGGGGAAATACGACGACGCACTCGATTTCGACGGTTCTGCAGATTACGTCAACATCCCGCATGACGATTCACATGTCCCCTCCCAGACGGTGACCGCCATGGCATGGGTGAACATCGACGGGACGACGGGGGACCACCAGGTCATCATTTCGAAGTGGTCCGACACCAATGACGGTTCCTCGACCACAATGTCCTACGTCCTCGAGCTGAACCCGGACGCCCGGACCGTAAGGTGGACCACCTTCATCAGCAGTACGACCCACGTGCTGCTCACCTCCGATCAGGTGGACCTGAACACCTGGACCCATCTCGCAGGGACCTACGACGGCCAGACGAAACGCATCTACGTGAACGGGGAGGAATGGGCCTCCTACTCGACCTCTGGGTCGTTCGCGACCAATCAGAACGACCTTCGCATCGGCGGACATGACAACACTGGCGACAACAACTGGTTCGATGGCACCATCGACGATGTCCGGATCTACAACTGGACGCTAGGTCAGTCAGACATCAATACCATCTACAAGAAGGGCGTGGGGATCGAGGTCGCTCCGTCCGTATCCGACAGCGAGTTCACGAACAATACGATAACCGGGAACGGTCGGCACGGGATCGCCATGGACTCGACCGGCAGCAGCGGGTGCCGCTTCAACTACAACAACATCTCTGGGAACCACTACGGGTTCAACAATTCGGGAACGGTCTCGATAGATGCGGAATACAACTGGTGGGGCGCGTCAGACGGTCCATCTGGCGAAGGGTCCGGGTCCGGAGACAGCGTGACAGAATACGTCGACTTCGAGCCCTGGTACTCAACGCCGACCGTCACCCCGTCAACGGAGTACGTCAACGTGACCTACAACCCCGTCCGTGCGGTCTCCGACACGATCCAGGGCGGTATCGACGCTGCAACCTCCGGCGATACGATCGCCGTGTCTGCAGGCACATACTACGAGAATCCGACCGTCGACAAGACCCTGACGATCGTCGGTGCCGGCCGTGATACAACCTTCATCAATGGCAGCGGTACCGGGGACGTCCTATCGATAACTGCAGACGACGTGAACCTGACCGCCGTCACCGTGACGAACAGCGGCTCGAGCGGTACCGATGCCGGAATTCATTTGGACACCGTCCAGGACTGTCACATATGGGATGTCAACATGTTCGATAACGATTACGGGATCGACATCGAATCATCCACGTCGAACGTGCTCGAGTGGGCCAATTGTTCGGAAAATGACATCGGCGTCTACATTCAATCGTCGGCTCACAACAACTATGTCGGCAACAACACCTTCTACTCCTCCTCGACCGCAGCCATCCATATCCAGACCCTGAGCCAATGGCTGACGATAGAGAACAATACCATCGTGGAGGGCACATACGGCATACGTCAATGGGGTGGAGCCTCCATGGACATCTGGCATAACAGTATGACCAACACATCCAGTGCGGCCATCTACGTCAGTTCGGGCAACAATTTCGATATCTCCTACAACATTATCTCCTCATCGAACACTGGCATCGACTACTCGGCAGGGTCCGGCGACATCCACGACAACGACCTCGATGGACAGAACACGGCCACGTTCGGCATCTACAACCGGGGACTCGCGACAATAACCGATAACGAGGTCTCAGGTTATTTCGACGGTGCATATCTCTCAAGGAACGGTGCCATGTCCGACGTCTCCGGAAACCTCTGGCACAACAACACCAACGGAGTGATAATCCCGTCGAGCGGAACGATCGTGACGCTGACCGGGGACACGTTCCGCGATAATACACGCGGGGTCTACATGGGCAACGCCGATACCATATCGCTCCCTTCGAACGAGTACTATGACAACACCTATGGCATCTACATCCTGACCACCGGAATGACCGTCAACCAGATCCAGTACAGCTTCTTCAGCGGAAATACCTGGGGTCTATACAATCAGGGAGACGCTGTCACGGCGGAGAGGAACTATTGGGGAGCGATCGACGGGCCATCTGGTCAGGGCTCCGGTTCCGGTGACGCCGTCTCGACCAATGTGGATTTCGAACCTTGGTATGCTACTGCCACTGTCACCTCTTCAACGGAGTACGTGGTCATCAGCTACAATCCGGTCCGGGCCTATGCCGACACCATTCAGTCCGGTATCGATGCCGCAACGATCGGCGACACCGTTACTGTCAGTTCGGGGACATATTTCGAAAATCCGATAATCTATAAGTCGATCACCCTTGCCGGCACCGATATGAACACCACCTACATCAATGGCAGCAACAGCGGTATCGTCGTGAACATCACAGCGGACTGGGTATCCGTTAAGGACCTGACGATATCTGGCAGCGGAGCATCGGGAAAGTCATCCGGGATCCGGTTCTTCAGGGTGACCGGAGGCAATGTCACGTGGTGCAATCTATCGTACAATTACATAGGGATCTTCATTTCCTCGTCGTCCGATATATCGATCAGGAACAACACCATCATAAAAAATGGTGATAGGGGGATCCTTGCCCAACATGCTGACGGCTCCACGGTCGCTGGAAATAACCTGAGCAAGAACGGTTATGAGGGCATGCGTGTATGGTTATGGTCCAACAATACAATGATCGAGAGCAATACTGTCTACGACAATTATCTAGCTGGTATCTTCGTAGGCCAATCATCATATGTGAAGGTATCGGAGAATTGGTGCGAATTGAACACACACGCTGGGATCTATCTATGGAACGGGTCGAGCTCATCCACGATCGCCAACAACACATGTGTGAACAATGACCGGTATGGGATCCGCCTGTACGAGGATACCAACAACAATGTCGTGGATAACAATACATGCTTGGAGAACTGGGAATACGGTATCTACATATACGATTCCGACTCGAACATCGTAAAGGCCAACAACTGCAGCCTCAGCGATTCAGGTATATATATCAGAATTACATCTGGGAGTCAGGTCCACAACAATGTGATCTCCTGGAATTCCGATTATGGGGTACGGATCGATACGAATACTGGTCTCGAGATCAACAACAACAGCATTCACAACAACACATTGTACGCAGTATACAACTCTCAGACGAACGATGTATCGGCCACATACAATCACTGGGGCACGATCTCTGAGATGGACATCCTGTCGTTGATCTACGACGAGAATGACAATCCAATTTGGGGCACTGTCGCATATAGTCCATGGTGGAACGAGACCTTCGATCAACTGTACTATCATGATACTACTGCACCTTCCACTTTCGACGACTACGACGGAACCTGGCGCCGGTTCACGACCCAGATCAATCTTACCGCATTCGATCTCGAGACCGGTGTGTTGGAAACCTACTACCGGGTTGACGGAGGCCCGTGGCGAACCGGGAACACGGCAACGGTCAACGCCCCGTCGGACCATAGCGCCGACGGATTGCATTACGTCGAATACGGAAGCATCGACAACATCGGAAACAACGAGACCGCACACAATATTACTGTAAGGATAGACACGACACCTCCGGAGATGCGCATCTTCTATGAATCCTCCACGGATAAGTTGCGGAAGTACGCAACGGATGAGCTCGATCCTTCACCCGCAAGGATCAAGAAGAAGGCAGGAACAACATTCACGTACATCATCACCGACCATGCCGGTAACGTCGCCAAGTTCAAGTTGCAGAACACCAAGTCGTTCTCAGGTGATTGGAAGATATTGAAGGTCAGGTTCGTCAAGGTGAAGTACAACAATGGGGCATGGCAGAGCTTCACGTCCGGGGAACGTATAGCGATCAAGACACTCAGGACGGCTGGAACGACGACCGACCTCCTTCAGGTGGCCGTCGGCGACGGATGGAGGATCGATGCCACCTACACCGAGACGACGGGCAACACCGAGATGACCATACAGGACGGTGGTACCACGACCCCGACCTACGCCGGGATCAAGACCGCGACAGTGAGGACGCTGAACGGGGTCTGCAATTACAACATTCCAACATAGGGACGGCCTTTGAAGCCCCCCAACACACTATCGCCCGCGGATTCGAAGGGTATCATGTCAGGGGCAACCGTTAATAAACTCGCCCTTATCGATTGGTAGAGGTGATCTCGTATGGGAGTAGAATTCATGGGATTGGACATAGAGGACCCGATGCCGTTGCTGGGATTCAGTATTTGGAACCTGATAGTGTTCATACTGGTGCTGGTCGTTGGGATCTTCATAGTCAAGCTGTTGGCAAGGATAATGCTGAAGTCGTTCAGGAAGATGAAGGTCGACGAGATATTGGCGAACTTCACCACCCGGATCCTGAAGCTCGTGCTGTACATCTTCGTCTTCGGGTTCGCCATCGGCGTTCTCGGCATAGACCTGGGATATGCCCTCCTGAGCATCGCGGTGGTCATGGGCTTCGTCCTCGGTTTCGCCCTGGGCGATACACTCGGAAACATAGCGGCCGGCTTCATGATATCGATAACGAAACCCTTCCACAAGGGCGACTACGTTGATGTGTCCGGCGAGTCCGGCTCGATCCGGGTCGTTGGAATCACCACCACGGAAATGGACACCGTCGACAACAAACGCGTGATCATACCCAACAGGCTCGTTTGGTCGACGAACGTCATCAACTACACCAGGAACAAGACCCGCAGGATCGACATGGAGGTCGCTGCAGGCTACGACGAGAACGTCGATCGAGTGATCAAGACGACGATGGACGTCCTGACGGCGCATCCGAAGGTCCTGAAGAATCCGGAACCCCAGGTCGCGGTCAACGAGATGGGCGACTCCGTCGTCAAGATCGTCGCGAGGCCGTGGGTCAAGACCGCGGACTACTGGGACGTTTACTTCGACCTGAAGAAGTCGCTCAAGGACTCCTTCGCTACCGAGGGATTCGCTGCACCGTACACCAAGAGGTCGGTGCACATAATCGAGCGGAAGTGAGACCGAACAACAAAACGCCCGCCGGCCATGCGCCGGCGGTGCGTACCATTTTTCATTCTTCTTAGCGAACGCGCTCGTCCCCGATGTCATCGGGTGACAATGCGTCTCGATCGTGCGCTTTTTCAATGTCGGTCAACGCGCTCGTTCCCGACCCCCTCGGGGAACAACGCGTCTCATGTCCCTCCCTGACATACCAGTCCATGCTCTTCCAGGCCCGGTTCTCGGACAACGGGTCCCGAGTTCCGACCATGAGCCCATGGCTCCATTTTCTTCCCTAAGATATTAATACAGAACCCGCAATCGAGCGCCATGGGCCTCAAGCGGGTGAAGCCGAACGAGAAGGGCGTCATCGTTCGAAGGGGAAGGGTAGCGGGCATGCTGAAACCCGGCCTCGGTCTGTTCCTCGGCAAGCTCATCCGGGTGGATGTCCGCCCCAGGATACTGGATATCGTTTCCCAGAAGCTGCCCTCGGTCGACGGCACGGACATGGACTTCCGTTACGAGGTTACCTACACGATCAAGAATCCCGAGGTGGCCGCCCTCGTCAAGGTCCACCTTCCCGACGAGATGGAGCGGTACATCACCGAGGACCCGTTCAAGAACATCGAGATCCTTCCCACGATAATCGGATACACCTGTCACTACACACTGAGGACCAGGGTCTCCGCGATGAGGCGCGCGGATTGCCTGAAGAAGGAGGAGATGGCCCCCGTCCTGAAGGAAGGGCTCGAGAAGGTCTTCAAGGACACCGGGATCATCTTCGACGAGATCGTCGTGACCGACGCTTACCCGACGAATAAGGGGGTCGAGGAGGGCGTCGCCGCGATAACCTATCAGGTCGTCCACCCGGACGGCTCGACGTCGATCCTTCCGATCGGCGAGGTGGATGTCCACCCAGCCGGCCTGAGACGATGACCGGTTCCTGCCTTTCCCCTTCCTCATCATGGGCAACGTCGACCGGATCTGACCGATGTTCCCTCGCCGCGCTGTCCCTCGGGGCGAGGTATTCATCCTCTTCCTGAGGTTCCACTTCCATACGTTGTTCCCTATCGCGCTTCCTGCGGGATTCGATCAAAGCCCTGATCTTGTCCTTGGGTCCCCTGATGGACTCGGGCCATATCCTCTGATAGACGTAGTATCCGAAGATAGTAAGGAACAGCAGGAGGAACAGGAGGAACGAAAGGAACGTCCTGTAGTCCATGTGTGGTTTCACACTCCCCGCCAGCACTACGAACAGAAGAATGGTCCCCAGCCAGTACCAGTACCTGAGATAATGGTGATAGAACCACTCCTTCGTGGTCTGGTCCTGGTCGTACATAGATACCGCCCCTAGACGTACTGCTCGCAGTCGTAGCAGTAGTGGCGTCCATGCTCAGCGATATAATTCGTGTGCCCGCTGCAGAGGGGGCAGGCCGGGGCCTCCCTCTCACCCGTGTCCTTGAAGATCTCCCGGGAGTACCTGCAGGCGGTGAAGTGTCCGGGCCTCACCTCGACCAGGTCGGGCTCGACCTTTCCGCAGTCCTTTCTAGCGTACGGACATCTAGTGTGGAACCGGCACCCTCTAGGCGGGTTCACCGGACTCGGAACATCGCCCGACAGGATGATACGCCTCTTCTCGGCGGTCGGGTCGGGGACGGGTATGGCGGAGAGGAGTGCCTCGGTGTAAGGGTGCTGCGGATTGCTGAATAGCTCCTCGGTCCACGAGACCTCGACTATCTTCCCGAGGTACATGACGCCCACGCGGTGGCTGATGTGCTTGATCACCGAGAGATCGTGGGAGATGAACAGATAGGTCAGTCCCATCTGCTCCTGCAGGTCCTTCAGGAGGTTCAGGACCTGAGCCTGCACCGATACGTCCAGTGCGGATGTCGGCTCGTCCAGCATTATGAAGGACGGGTTCAGGGCGAGGGCCCTGGCCACGCATATCCTCTGCCTCTGTCCGCCGCTGAACTCGTGCGGGAACCTGTTCATGTGCTCCTCGCGGAGCCCTACCGTGTTCAACAGTTGCAGCGCCTTCTTCCTGAGGTCGGCGCCGTATGCGACGCCGTGGATCTTCAGCGGCTCGGAGATTATGCTCTTGATCGTCATGGTGGGATTGAGGGACGAGAACGGGTCCTGGAACACGCACTGGAACCTCCTCCTCGTCGAGCGGAGCTGTCCAGACGTCAGGGCCGATATGTCCATCCCGTCGAAGTAGACCTTGCCGGTCGTCAGATTGGTCAGCCTGAGGATGCACCTGCCGACGGTCGTCTTTCCGCATCCGCTCTCTCCGACGAGGCCGAACGTCTCCCCGCGTCGGATCGCAAGGTCCACCCCGTCGACGGCCTTGACGTTCCCCACTGTGCGTGAGAAGACCCCGCTCTTGATCGGGTAGTACTTCTTCAGCCCGACGACGTCGACGATGTTCGTCATCAGCCCGACCTCCCGTATCCGTAATGTTTCAGCAGCGGCTCGTCGTAGTGATGACAGGAGACGTATTGATTGCCTTCAAGGGTGACGCCCCTGGGCTTCTCCCTGAGGCAGAGGTCGAACCTGTGGCCGCAGCGCGGATTGAACCGGCAGCCGGACGGCGGTTTCAACAGGTTCGGCACCGAGCCGAATATTGTGTCAAGCCTTTCCTTCGAATCTGTGATGGACGGTATCGTCTTGAGCAGGCCCTGGGTGTAGGGATGCTGGGGATTCTTGAAGATCTCCTCCACCGTTCCGGTCTCGACGATGGTCCCTGCATACATGACCGCCACGCGGTCGCACACCTCCGCAACGACCCCGAGGTCGTGCGTGATGAGCAGAACGGACATTCCGAGCTGCTCCCTCAGGCCACCCACGAGGTGGAGGATCTGGGCCTGGATCGTGACATCCAACGCCGTTGTGGGTTCATCGGCTATCAGTAGCTTGGGGCGGCAGGCGAGCGCCATGGCGATCATGACCCTTTGCTTCATCCCCCCGCTCAGCTCGTGCGGATACTGGTCGATGACCTTGTGCGGATCGGGCATGCGGACGAGCTTCAGCGCCTCGATGGCCCTCTTCTCCGCCTCGAAGTTGATCTCCCTGTTGGTGATGGACCTGATCAAGGGCAGCTGGCCGAGCTTGCCCGAGAGCCCCTCAGGCGGCAGCTGGAAGGATGCCTTGTAGACCTCCTCTGCCTGGTGAAGTAGGATCGCCTCTGTGATCTGGTCGCCCACGGTGAACACCGGATTGAGCGCCGTCATGGGCTCCTGGAATATCATGGATATGTGGTTGCCCCTGATGGACTGCATCTCCTGGTCGGACTTGGTGAGGAGGTTCTGGCCCTCGAACCAGATCTCCCCGGACCTGACGTTCGCCGCTTCCGGCAGGAGTCCGAGCACAGAATGTGCGGTGACGCTCTTCCCGCATCCGGTCTCGCCGACCAGCCCGAGGGTCTCCCCCGGGTTGATCTCGAAGTTGACGCCGTCAAGGGCCTTGACGTCGCCGGCGAAGGTCTCGAAATCGACCACCAGGTTCCTAACGCTGAGCACCATGTTTCCGTCTCATCTCCGTAATTTCGGGTCTAGCACGTCCCTCAGTCCGTCGCCGAACAGGTTGAATCCAAGGACCGTTATCAGTATGAACAGGCCGGGGAACGTCGCGATCCACCAGCTCTTGACCAGGAACTCCGAGCCGACCGCCACCATCTGACCCCATTCCGCAGTTCCTGCTTCCGCCCCAAGACCGATGAAGGACAGACCCGCCGCTGCCAGGATGACGGACCCCAGGTTCATCGAGGCTGTCACGATTATCGGCGAGAGGCAGTTCGGAAGGATGTGGCGCCGCATGATCCGGCCATTCCCGGCGCCGAGGGACCTGGCGGCCTCGACGTACGTGTTCTCCTTGACGCTGAGGACCGTTCCCCTGACGAGACGAACGTATCCCGGCCATCCAACTGCCGCTAGGGCGATCATGACGTAGAACAGTTTGTCCGACTTCGGGTCGTTGGCGACAAGCGTCGCGACGATCGCCATGGCGAGGATCAGTCCCGGGAACGCAAGCACGATGTCCGTGCCGCGCATGATTATCTCGTCCACCCATCCTCCGTAGTATCCCGCCGTCAATCCAAGCGTGATCCCGATCAGAAGGGCTATGGAAACGACGATTATCCCTATCCTGAGGGACAGGTGGGCTCCGTGGAGTACCATCGAGTAGATGTCACGCCCCAGGTCGTCGGTACCGAAGTAGTGGTCCTCGCTTGGGGGATCGTGCCTGTTGTAAGGATCGATCTCCTCGGGATCGTGGGTCGCGAGGTAGGGTGCGAGGAACGCGATCATGATTATCGTGATGATTATGAAAAGGCCGATGATGGCGAGGGGGCTCTTCTTGAACAGGTACATCTTGTACCTGAACTCCTGGGCGAGCGCATTGTCGATCGGAACATCGGGGTCCACCATCGGAGCCGTAGCCATGTCTCGTCAGCCTCCCAGGCGTATCCTCGGGTCGAGGTACGCGTACATTATGTCGACTACCAGGTTCGCTATGACGTAGACGAACCCTATCAGGAGCGTGAATCCCATGATGGCCGGGAAGTCCAGGTGCTGGATGGCCTGGAGCGAATAGGTGCCCATGCCGGGCCAGGCGAATATCGTCTCGGTTAGGACGGCCCCGCCAAGAAGGCCGCCGAAGGACATCCCGAGTATCGTGACCGTGGGGATCATCGCGTTCTTGACGGCGTGTTTCTGGATGACCTCGTTGTACGACAGCCCTTTCGCCCGGGCGGTCTTGATGTACTCCTTGTTCATTACGTCGAGCATGCTTGACCTCGTGATGCGCATGATTATCCCGAGGATGGCGAACGAGAGCGTCACCGCTGGAAGGATGATGTGGGCCAGACTGCTCAGGAGAGCCTCCCCGTTCAGGGTAAGCACGCTGTCAACGATGTAGAGTCCGGTGATCCTGTCCGGCGCGTCGACGAACGCACCGATCCTCCCCTTTGGTGGGAACAGGGGGATCCCGAACACGATCCCGGGGTAGAACGAGAACGCCATCTGCAACAGCAATCCCAGCCAGAATATCGGCATCGACGATCCCATCAGTGAGAACAACCTGATCAGATGGTCAGGGAGCTTGTTGCGTTTCACTGCCGAGAATATTCCCAGCGGGATCCCTACGAGCACTACGATGGTCATCGCGACCAACGTCAATTCGAACGTAGCTGGAAAGTAACTTTCGATATCTTCACGAACGGGACGGTTCGTGGTCGGAGAATCGCCGAGGTCGCCTTGGAGCAGGTCGCTCATGTAGTAGAAGTACTGCATGTGCAGCGGATCGTTGAGATGGTACTCATCCTCCACCTGCTCGATCACCTCCGGCGTCGCCTTCTCGCCGGCCCAGGCCTTCCCCGGGTTCGCCGGTATGAGGTGGGAGATGGCGAACGTGACAAGCGAGAGTCCGATGAGGACCGGAATGAGGAGCAGCAGACGCCGCACTATGAATTCGAAGAGCTTCATCTAGGAAGGCCCTCCCTTGCGATGCCCCGAGATCGGGATCTCATTTCTCCTTGTAGACGTCCGCATAGTATCTCCCGAGGAACGGGTTGTTCGCCTCCACGTAGTTCTTCACCCAGTCACGGTACACCGCTGGTACGTTGGGCTGCAATGTCCACAGGTACGGGCAGTCCCTCTTGACCTGGTTCTGCACCAGGTGGTACAGTTCGAGCCGGCGCGTCTCGTTGTTCGTCTGTACGGCCTCGAGGAGCCATGCGTCGACCTTCTGGTTCTCGTACCATGCATTGTTGGAGTGCCCCTTCTGTTCGGACATCACCGTCGGGGCATTCCCATCGGGATGCGGGAAGTCGGCGAGCCATCCGAGCAGGGTGCAGTCGAAATCGCCCTTGTCGGTAAGTTCGAGGAGCGTGGGCCACGATAACAGCTGGAGCGTGACGTCGATCCCGATCTCGTCGCAGTTCGATCTGAACAGCTGTGCGAGGAGGCTCGAGATCTCGCTCGAGGTGTACATCAGGGCGACCTCTATGCTCCCTGGATTATCGGACTTGTAGTCCTGGACAAGGTCCTTGGCAGCGGCGATGTCCTGTTCCCAGACCTCGATCGATTCGTTGTAGCCGTACATCCCGTGGACCCATGGTCCTACGTACCTCTGCCCCAGGCCGTTGTATATGACGTTGAGCATGACGTCGTAGTCGAAGGCAAGCGTGCAGGCCTGTCTCAATCTGACGTCGCTGAATATCGAGTCTTCGCAATTGAACGCGATGAAGTAGCCAGCCAGCCTCATGGCCCCCTCGTCGACGATGATCCCCTCCTTCCCCCGCACCTCGTCCAGGGATGGCGTGGGCACGTAGGCGACGTCCGTGAAACCCATCTGGAGGTCGATGATCCGCGTCGTCTGCTGGTGGACCGTCAGGAAGATGACCTCCTTCAGCTTCGCGTTCTCTCCCCAGTAATCATCGAATCGCTCGATGGTGAGCTTGGTCCGGTCAGGTTCCCACTTCTTCAACTTCCAGGGGCCGGTGCCGACCGTGTGCTCGTTCATCCAGTCGTTCTTCTGCCCCTCCTTGATACCGCCGTGCGCCTCGACCGTCCGTTTGTTGACTATCGATCCGACGGTGTGCGTCAGTACGAAGAGGAAAGGCGAGTACGGGGCATCGAGCTTGAACCTGACCGTCCAGTCCTTGACGGCATAGGTCCATTTCCGCATCGTGTTGTTGATGACCTCGGGGCGGCTGTTGTGCGCGTCAACCCTCTCGTTGTAATCGTCAACCTCGCTGTCCGTCATCACGGTGAAGTTGTCGTCGAGATCGTCGTAACTGTGGTTGTGCCAGTACGTCCATTCCCATTTCTTGCGCTCGGGATTGTACCGGTCCATTATCATCCATGATGGGGACTGGCGCATCCTGACGACCCTTTCGAACGAGTACCTGACGTCCTCGGCGGTCAGCGTGTCGCCGTTGTGGAACTTCACATCCTGACGTATGATGAATGTATAATTGATCCCGTCCGGGGAGATGAGCCCGTTCTCGGGCGTGGGGATGATCGTGCAAAGCACGGGTTTGAGGTCGGTCGTAGAGGATCCGTTGTACGAGATCAGGGTCTCGTAGATGTTGTGTATGATGTTCCCGCCGGCGGTCTCGTAATTGGTCGCCGGATCGAGCCCCCTGGGCTCGGCTGGGGTCTCGATGACCAGGACCTCGTCCTTGTTGTAGGGAATGAGCTGGTAGTTCAGGCCGGCGATGAGAAGCACTATCAGAATGAGGATGGCAGCGGACTTCCGGTTCATCAACGCGAACATCATTCCATTTAACCTCCTCTGAAACCTACCCCCACCGGTCAATGCCTGGCACGGATATTAACCTTTCCATGGAGGCGGGCGATCACCGTGTCATCCGCTATCACGACACCCTTGATAATTGTCCGTTCGGCCATTATAACGCATCCCGGCCGCAGCTCCCCATGGACATCCATGTCCCATCCAGCCACGACCTCCACTTCCCATAGAACGACAGCGTGCCAGACCGTCCAAGGACAACCGGAAAGGTTTATCAAGGGAGAGTCTATACTACCCCAAGATACGCTCACACCAGGTGATACTATGGTCAGTACGAGCGAAGGGATTACCGATTACAAGGACGCCTTCGAGAAGGAGAAGCTGAGGCTTGCCAAGCTCTGGGAGGCGTACGAGGTACAGCAGCGCGATGTAGAGACCTTGAACGCGAAGATCCTCGGTCTCGAGAAGGAGATCGACGAGAAGGAGAGGATCGTCAAATCCCTTAAGGAGGTCCTCGAGATGCGGGACAAGGAGATCCGCGAGCTTGACATCGAGCGGAGCAAGCTCAAGCACAGGAACGCGGAGCTCGAGCCCCGGATCGAGAGCCTCGAGACGGACATGAGGAACGAGATGGAGCGCTTCTCGAAGCTCTTCGCCCTGGCCGAGGACCTCGAGGCCGACCTCAACAAGGCGAAGTCGCAGATCGTCCGCAGGGACGTCTGGTTCAAGGAGAACATCGGCGTTTTCAAGGGTATATCCGACGCTGTCGAGGATTGGGAGGTCCAGATCAATACGACGGACACCACCATGAGCGACCGCAAGCCGGATATGGAGAAGATCTGAACGGTCCGCCCGTTCAACGATCGCGTCCATTCCCTGGAATCATGGCAATAATGTTAATATAGGACCTGGAGTTAGGGGTTTCAAAGGTGGTATCAGATGACACGCGGGACTACGGCTCACGGCAAGCGGAACAGCAAGACCCACATCGTATGCCGTCGATGCGGTGACCACTCCTACCACATCCGTAAGAAGCGGTGCGCCAAGTGCGGATACGGCGCCACAAGCCGGATCCGCGGATACGGATGGCGGAAGGGGCGGTAGTCATGGACAAGCCGCAGGAGAAGTGTGCCGTCGCGGCCATCGTGTCCCGGCATCCTGTGGCAAGACCCCTTTTCTTCTCGCTCAGGACACTTCAGCATAGAGGACAGGAGTACGCGGGGATAGCCACCGTCGACGAAAGGGGCATCCACTCCGTCCGCGGCAAGGGCCTCGTGCATCAGGTCGTGACCGAAGACAACATCGACGAGCTGACCGGAAACGCCGGCATCGGCCACCTCCTTTATTCGATCAAACTATCGAAGCGGGAGAACATTCAGCCCGTGATCGTCAAGACCTCCGAGGGTTCCATGGCGATCTCCCACAACGGCATAATCGTCAACTCCCCGGACCTCAGGAATAAGCTGAGGGAGGAGGGCCACATCTTCTTCACTGACACCGAGGAGGAGGCGATGGTCTACCTTATCACCAAGGAGCTCCACCGCGGCAAGAGCGTGACGGAGGCGATCCGTCTTGCGATGAGGAAGACCGAGGGCTCCTATGCGCTTACGTTCATCATCCAGGACAGGGTCTTCGCGCTGAGGGACCCGATGGGCAACCGTCCGCTGTGCCTTGGAAGGCTTCCAGACGGCGGGTTCATGGCGGTCTCCGAGAGCGTAGCAATCCAGGTGCTCGGCGCCGAGTTCCTCAGGGACGTCGAGCCGGGAGAGCTCGTCGAGCTGACACCGGACAGGCTCATCTCGTACCAGCTCTTCCCCGAGACCCACAAGGCCCACTGCTTCTTCGAGTGGGTCTACTTCGCCCGTCCCGACAGCCGTATCGACGGCATCTTCGGATACGATGTCAGGTTCCGGATCGGCGAACGGCTCGCGAAGGACAACCCCGTCGAGGCCGATCTCGTCTCTCCTATCCCCGACTCCGGGAGGGCTCACGCTATCGGCTACGCCCACGGCTCCGGGATCCCCTACCTCGAGGGTCTCATCAAGAACAGGTATGTGACGAGGACCTTCATCATGCCCGACAGGGACGCGCAGAGGACGAGTGTCCGACTCAAGGTCAACGTCCTCGACCACCTCGTCGCGGGGAAGAGGATAATCCTCGTCGACGACAGCATCGTCCGCGGGACGACCATACGCGAGATCGCCTCGCTCCTTCGCCGAAGGGGTGCCGCCGAGGTCCACGTGAGGGTCGGCTCGCCACCGCTCCGTCATCCGTGCTATCTCGGCATCGACATGACCACTCGCGACGAGTTCATCGCCCACGACAGGACGGTGGAGGAGGTCGAGAAGGAGATCGGCGTGGACAGTCTAGCATACATCTCCCCGAAGGGTCTGGTCGAGTCCATCGGGCTCCCCGCCGAACAGCTCTGCCTGGGCTGCATAATCGGCGAATACCCGCTGAAACTTCCGAGCGAGCGAATGCGGTTCCAGCACAGGGTCGAAGATTACCTCTCTGAATGACCCGAGTGGCAGACACAAAACATATATAAGGGATATTATTCATACAACTGGGAGGCGGGCCGCTGTATCGACAACGACCCGTAGAAAAAAGAAGCAGACAGGACGTTCGAGTGAGGTGATATGAGTGAACAAGATGTTGGTTTGGATCGGACTCATCGTACTGATACTGGGTCTCGTCGGAGCCGTGGTCGCCTATCAGGCAGATTCGATATTCGAGACAGACAACGATGAGATCGGCGACACCCAGATGATGTACATCTACGCAGCCGTAGGTGTCCTGGTGCTCGGCGTGATCATCTTCCTGGCCGGTCTGATGCTCGGCGGCGCTGCAGCCGAAGAGTACGGCGAGGACGAGTACGGCGATGAGTACGAAGAAGAGTACATCAGGAACTGCCCCGAGTGCGGTGCCGAGATCGACGACCCCGAAGCTGTCGACTGTCCGGAGTGCGGCGCGCCGCTGCCCGAGCCCGAGTACGAGGATGAGGAGTACGAGGACGAGGAGTACGGCGACGAGGAGTACGAGGACGAGGAATACGGCGAAGAGGAGGAGTACGAGGAAGAGGAAGCCGCAGAAGGCGAGGAAGAGTACTCCGACGAAGAGGAGCCCGCCGAGGAAGAGGAAGAAGAAGAGGCTGCTTTCTGAACCGTACCAAACCGGGGTCCTAGGACCCCGACCCATTATTTTTTTTTATAAATTCTTTCAGCGCGGGCCATCTCGAAAATCACCGAGAACGGGCCGTGCGACCGGCCAAATCCCTCCTCGTTTCGACGATGTTCCAGTACGTCGATTTCCGGCACTGGGAAAATCCAAAACTTTATAAACGCCGCCAGAAATATCATTGGTGCTAGGTGGGTCTCATGGGATGTCGAGAACTACCTTGCAGGTCGAGAACGAGCTCGACCTTGGAGGTGTGATGAATGAACAAGATGTTGGTTTGGATCGGCCTTATCGTACTGATACTGGGTCTCATCGGGGCCATGGTCGCCTACAAAGCTGATGATATAGAAGCCCTGGACACGGGGAACAGCGAGGTCGGCGACACCCAGATGATGTACGTCTACGCAGGGGTCGGAGTGCTAGTGTTGGGTGTTATCATCCTTCTCATGGGGATGATGATGGGCGGAGCCGCCCCAGCGGAGATAGAGGAAATGGAGCGGAACTGTCTGGAATGCGGTGCCTACATCGCAGACCCGATGGCGACGGAGTGCCCCGAGTGTGGAGCGCCCCTTGAGCCGATGGAAGAGGTCAGGGACTGCCCGGAGTGCGGTGCGATGATCACCGACCCGTATGCCACCGAGTGCCCGGAGTGCGGCGCACCGTTGAGCTTCGAGGAAGAGGCGATCAGGGATTGCCCGGAGTGCGGCGCAGTCATCGAGGACCCCGATGCAACGGAATGCCCCGAGTGCGGTGCACCCCTCCCCGAGCCGGAGGAGGAAGAGGAAGAGCTCGACGACGATCAGGTGGAGTGCCCGAACTGCGGCGCCATGATCCCCGCCGACGCGATGGAGTGTCCGGTCTGCGGTGTCGAGTTCGAGGACGAGGACGAAGAGGAAGAAGAGGAAGAGGAAGCCCTCTGATCCCGCCGTCCACCTGAACCTGCAATACCGGCAAGGACTGATATCCGATGGAGACGACCATAGAGAACATAGTCGCATCCTGCACCATCGCAAAGGAGTTCGACCTGTCCCCGCTAGCAGAGAAGCTGGGCGTGACCGACTTCGATCCAACGGCGTTCCCGGGTCTGATATACAACCTGGATGAGCCGAAGGTCGGTTTCCTCATACTGAGGTCGGGCAAGGTCGTGACCACGGGGTGCAAGAACCTCAAGGAACTTAGGGCGGCGATGGGCGCCCTCGTACAGAAGCTGACGGCTGCCGGCGCACCCCTCACTGGGAACATCGAGATCCACATTCAGGATATCGTGTCCGTGACGGACGTCGGAAAGGAGCTAAGGCTCAGCAAGCTCGTTGGCTCCCTCGGCATAGAGAGGATAGAATACGTTCCCGAGGAGTTCCCAGGTCTCATCTACCGGATGGAGGAACCCAAGGCTACCATCCTGCTGTTCAAGTCCGGCAAGATCGTCTGCACAGGCACTACCAAGATGGACGAGAACAAGCGGGCCATCGAGAAGATCACGGAAGAGATCCGGAAGACCGGCATCCTTGCGTGATCCCCCCCCATTTTTCCCATTTTCACTCCCCCGGACAGCGTTGCCTATAGCGCCACTCCCTGCTACGGGTCGTCATACTGGCAATGGAAAGGTTTATTACATTCTGGAGGAATGGACGGACCGGTGATAGAATGAGGAACGGCCACGTACTTCTCATAGCGTTCTTGATAGCGTTGATGTTCGTGCTCACCGTCGGCTATGCCGAGGCGGGCAGTTCAGTGGACCCCGAGGTCATCGACGAGGGCGAGCCAGACGCTGCTGGTGACGATGACGAGGACGATGACGACATCGAGTGGGCCTGGTTCGACGGCGAGAACGGCACCCAGCTCAACTGCACACTGGAGATATACACGCTTCCGCCAGTCCAGACCAACATGCAGACCCTCGAGTACGAGGTCTACTTCTCCGTTGGCGAAGCAAACTGGGTCGTCGTTTCAATCTTCAACTTCGGCACCGGCTGGACACAGGCTGGATACGAGCTCCGGACGGTCACATACGACGAGAACGGGTCCGTCAGCAGCGAGTCCGACGCCCAGAACATAGATGGCGACTGGGACTCCAACGCTGGAACGATCACCTATTTCGTGGTCAAGGGCGACGTCGGCCTAGCCCCGGCCGGAATGATCACGAAGCCATGGGCCGCGGTCTGGAGGACCCCCTACGGCGGAACCCGCGAGCAGGGCGACACCGCCCAGAGCTATCTGATGCCTGGACGCAACTACTCGGTAGCGGGGATCGACTTCGGCGTATTGTCTCTGAACGATACCGTAGCACCCGGTGAAGAGGCTACCTTCGTCATCGAGCTCAACAATCCTGGGACCATGGATATCAACGTCACATGCAATCAGACCTACGATCCCGGTCTATGGCCCCAGACTGTCGCGGTCGACGCCGATACGAAGATGGACCCAGAGTTCATTTTCCTCGTTGCTTCTGAGGACATGGAATCCGTCGTTGTGATCATTGACATCCCCGACGATCCCGTTACCTCAGAAACGATCAACGGTTTTACATCGGACACTTTCAGCTTCATGTTCTACTACGACCTTGAGGAGAACATGACCGTAAGCCAAGAGATCACGATGAACATCATGATCGATACCGATCCCGACGGTCCGGACAACGGCGACGGCGATGGAGACGACGACGATGACGGCTGGCTTCCAGGCTTCGAAGCGGTCCTGATCGCCCTGGCGGTCCCGGCAGCGGTGATATTGGTACGAAGACGCCGATGATCGACCTGGAATATATCCAATATCTAGACCCCTTTTCATCACCAGGAACAGCAATGCTGATGATCGGCCTGCCGGAAGTCCCGGAATACCCCTCATCTCCACAGGAAATGATGGTGCCTGGGAGGTGGGTAATTCACGATGGTGGATTAAGGTCCAGTAATGGTTACAATCTCAATACCCTTTTATAGATAAAAGTACATTATCGCCAACCCATGGGCGCGGAAAGACACGCCTCTGACAGGCGATCCGTATGATGGAGGCATTAGAAGGGACGAGGGTTCAGGAGGGGCTTGACGGCGACCCGCTTGAGATCATCAAAAGTCGGTCCGTCACCGGTTATCTACTTATCGCAGGAATCGAGGAGTCGGCCGATGCCGCCCTTCTGGCGGTCAACGGGGAGGCCCAGGCGGCCGAGTTCATCGACGACGAGGGCAGATGGCTGGGCAAGGAGGCCCTCGACAGGATCAAGTCCCTGAAAGGCACCTGGACGGACCAGTTCGAATGGACCGTGCAGGCCATCGATGCCGTGATCGCCGCAAACCCCGAGGCAAAGCTCGTCCTGACCAACGAGGACAAGAAGGCACTCATCGAGGAACGAAGGCAGCGGCGCCTGGAAGCCTTGCGGCACTCGCCGACGAACGGCGAGAAGGGCCGGGGTCTGACCGGACTCTTCGCGAAGGTGTCCGAACAGGTGAAGGAGCTGGAGAGCGAGAAGAAGCCCTCAGCCGAGCACGAGGACGGAGAACCGGTGCCGGTCGAGGTCATCGCGGAGCCAGTTGTGACAGCCGCGCCCGAGCAAGCGAAACCGGCACCGTTGCTGACGGTGAACGCTCCTAGACCAGAACCCGCGGAACCGGAACCCGGACCCTCGCCCGACGAGGATCTGGAGGACGACGGCAAGAGCTTCGAGGAAGCCATCAGCGAGGGCATAGACGAACTGAAGAAACTGAGCCAGGAACTTGACACCCTCATCGAGACATGAGGGAGTTCGACGTCGAAACAAGGTGAAGATATGGGACGCGTGATCGTGATCGCAAACCAGAAGGGTGGTGTGGGCAAGACGACCACATCCATCAGTCTCGGCGCTTGTCTTGCAAAGATCGGCAAGAAGGTGCTTCTCATCGACACCGATTCCCAGGGCAACCTTGCCACCGGCCTCGGAACGGCTCCGCCCCCCGGTAAGACGATCTACGAGGTCATGATCGGCCGCCTGCCGATCGAGGACGTCGTCATGCCGACAGAATGGGAGAACCTCTTCCTGGTCCCCTCGGACGTCAACCTCGCGGCCGCCGAATTGGAGCTCGTCTCGGAGATATACAGGGAGACGATCCTGAAGAGGAAGCTCGGTTCGATAAGGGACGAGTACGATTTCATCATTCTCGACAGTCCTCCATCACTGGGTCTCCTCACGATCAACAACCTCAGTGCGTCCGATTCTGTCATCATTCCCCTACAGTGCGAGTATTACGCGCTCGAGGGTCTCAGCAAGCTGCTGGACACGGTCAAGCTCGTCATGGACAACATCAACTCCGACCTCGTCATCGACGGTGTGCTCATGACAATGTACGACGCAAGGACACGCCTCTCGAAGAGGATGGTCGAGGAGGTCAAGAAGGCAATGGGCCCGCTCGTCTTCGAGACCATCATCCCGAGGACCATCAAGCTCGCAGAGGCTCCGGACGTCGGAAAGCCGATCATCTACTACATGCCCTATCACAAGGGCGCAAAGGCCTATCTGGCCCTCGCCGAGGAGATCATCGAGAGGCTCGGAATGACAGTGGGAGATACCGTCCCCGAGCTGCCGAAGGACTTCGCGGAGCACGTCAAGCCGGGCAAGCCGGCAAAGAAGGCTCCCGCGCCAGCAGCGAAGGAGCCCGAGAAGGCGCCGGAACCCGAGCCTGAACCTGAACCGGAACCCGAGCCCGAGCCAGAACCGAAGCCCGAACCTGAACCCGCACCGGAGGCACCACCCCCGGTCGAGGCGCCTGCGCCCACCCCCGAGGAGAAGATGTCTGCACTGACGTCAGAGCTCGGCGAGCAGATGATGAAGACCGCGGGGATCGAGGAGACGGGTGAGTCCGGAACGGGTGAGACCATCGAAAAGGAGCTCGACAAGCTCATGGCCGAGGTCGATACCCTTTCCGATCGGATCGAGGGAATGAAGAAGATCGACATCGAGGGCGAGGAGGCTCCCCCTGAACCAGCCGCTCCGAAGGACAAGAAGGCGGAGTACAAGGAGGACCTCAGGGTCCTCAGGGAGCAGGGTTACAACATCGACAAGATGATGGGCCTCCTGGACAGTGATGTCGCGGGATTCGAGGCAAAGTATCCGGCATTCATCGATAACGTGGCGAAGGCCGCATCACTGCGCGAGGAACTGGACGCCCTCGACCTGCACGAGGGGGACAAGGTAAAGCAGAGTATCCTCGTTCTGCTCTCCGAACCCGATCGCGTCGGCGAGGCCAGGAAGCTCCTGGACGATCTCATGAGCACGCTTGCGAAGGCCGAGGCCCATCTCGCCCAGCCCGCGAAGGCCCCGCCTGTGCCTGAACCGGCACCAGCACCCCCCGAGCCCGCTCCCGCGGCTGACGAGGGGGACGACGTCGCCGCCACGATCGCCAAGTGGAAGGCCGACGGTTTCGACGTCGCGATACTGGAGAAGATCGTTGCCACAGGCGATCAGGCTAAGATAAACAAGAACTTCACTGTCTTCGAGCAGCGCGTCGAGCGCCTGAACAAGATGCAGACGGTCGTGTCGAAGATCAAGGCCCCAGCCCTCCAGGGGGATATTGAAAGGTTAACGCCACTCCTGAAGGACGTCACCAAGTACAACGAGGCCAAAGAGATATTCCAGGGCATCGTGGACAGGGTCAAGAAGAAGTGATGGAACGGACCCCAGTTATCACTGACCTATCGATCTGTTAATCACGTTCCAGGGAACCCTAGGGGGACTGTCTCTTGATCTCGTCCCTCAGGACCTCGGCGAGTCTCTCGACTCCGGTGTGGATCCTCTCGTCGGTCTCGAAGCTGAAGTTCAGACGCATCTCGTTGGTGCCTCTGCCGTCGCCGTAGAACGCCGTGCCGGTCACGTAGGCTACCTTCTTCTCGATAGCCCTGAGGAACATGTCCTTCGTGTCCACGTAGGACGGCGCCCTTACCCACAGGAAAAGACCTCCTTCCGGCTTCGTCCAGCTGACCTCCTCGGGCATGTTCTCGTCGAGTGCCTTCAACATTATGTCCCGCTTGGTGCTGTAGAGCTTCTTGATCTCCTCGATGTGCGGGTCGAGAAGCCCTCTCGACATGTATTCGGCGATGATGAACTGCGAGAAGGGAGCGGTGCACAGGTCCGCGGACTGCTTGGATATGACGACCTTCCTGACCAGGTCGGCCGGCCCCATGGTCCAGGCGATCCTGAATCCGGGCGCGAAGGTCTTGGAGAACGTTCCGAGATTCAGTGTACGGTCGGGCGCCTTGACAATCAGCGGTTTGATATCCTTTCCAGCGTACCTGAGGTTTTCGTAAGGCGAGTCCTCGATGATGATGAAATCGTACTCATGCGAGAGTTCGACGAGCTTGTCGCGCCTGCTGTCCGTCATCGTCACCCCGGCGGGGTTCTGGAACGTCGGGACCACGTAGACGAACTTGGGGATAACGAATCTCTTCTTGAGGTTGGCGAGCTGCTCCTCGAGGAGATCGATCTTCATCCCGTCATCGTCGAGCTCGATCGCGACGAAGTTGGGCTCGTATGATTTGAAGGCGCCGACGGCTCCGAGGTAGGACGGAGCCTCTACCACGATGGCGTCGCCCGGGTCGATGAACATCTTGCCAAGCAGGTCCAGGCCCTGCTGGGACCCGGATGTGATGACGATGTTGTCCGGACCTACGTCCAGGTCAATCGTCCTCTTCATACGCTTGCAGATCTCCTCCCTGAGGCTGAGAACACCCTCGGTGGTCCCATACTGGAGCGCCTTGGCCTGATGCTCCTGCAGGACCGTCGTGCATACGTCCGCCAGCTCGCTGGCCGGGAACGTCTTCGGGTTGGGCAGTCCCCCGGCGAACGATATGATGTCGTCCGACGTGACGAGCTTCAGCAGCTCCCTTATCTCCGATGCCTTCATGGCTTGCGTTCTCTTAGAGAAAAGCTCCTCGAACATTTCCTTCCTCCCCGTTCACTTCTTGTAAACAGTGTAGCCGCAATGCGAGCATTTCCAAAGCTCGAATATATCCTCCCCCCGTGAGAATGGAAGAAGCCTCCCCTCCTCACACTGAGGACATGTTGGAAATATGTCCATCCATTTACCCCCTTGATTGTTGCTGGTAGGAAATCCAATATTACATATAAATGTGTTGGCTCCCAGGAAATACGACCAGTTATGGGCGTTTCACCCTTCCAGGAGGCGTTTGGCGTCGTCCGGGGTCATGTTCAGGGCCTTCAGGCCGTAATCCAGCGCCTTCCGGGAGATCTGGTCCGGTTCTAGCCCTGTCCTTTCCGGGAACTCGACAGCCCATTTCGCGTACGAGGCAGCGAAATCGGCCATGTAGATATGAGCGTTCTCGATGTCCAGGTCGGCGACGGCCAGGTACTGCTCCTCCGCCGCATTGAAGATCCCGTTCTCGAGGCAGAACTCGGCATATGCCGTCCTGTAGTAGACGTTCCCGGGATCCAGGTCGATGGCCTTCCTGTACCAGCCTGCGATGTCCTGGACCGAGTACTTCGCCAGGGCCGATGCGGACTCCGCCAGCCCGAAGAATCCCTCCGGCTCCTCCGCCTCCTTCACGGCCGCCTTGAATGCCTTGACGGCCTTGTCGTACTCTCCGTTCGCCAGGTGTATATGCCCCTTCTCCAGCTGGTCGCCGCTCGCCATCATCTCACCGTCCATTGAACGGACTGGGACTATAAAAATCCGTATGCTGGCACGCGCTCATTCCGTCGTGTCCTTCCTCTTCGTGAGGATGAAATAGGCGACTCCCGCGACTGCCATCAGTCCGATTATCATGGGAACCATGTCGAAGACCACGGAGGAGTCGTCATCGTCCCCCTGGTCGGACCTCAGATCGAAGTAGTAGAGATGCAGGGTGGTCTCTCCCCCCCCGTAGTTGTCGGTCCTAGTACCGAACCTGTAGGGTGCGTAGTCCACCGTGGGATCCTTCACGCTGTCGAGTATCACCTCGATCTCGACCTCGAAGTGGGCGCCGAAACGGTCCTCGGGGTCCCATCCCCAGGCCGTACCGGTAACATTGAAACCCCACGGTCTACCCCGCCAATCGCTCATGAAGCCGGTGGAGATGTGGATGTACCACTCCTTCTGGTCCTGGATGGCCAGGGGATTCGGTTCCCCGTCCGGGGTCCAGTCCTCGTCGCCGTCCCCGTCGACGTCGATCGTGATGTAAAGGTCGGCTACGTTTAGGCCCCCCGATAACTGGTCGATGTCCATGACTATGTGGAGGTCGAGTGCGTCCTCGGGGATGTAGAGGGTCTTGTACAGGTTCGTATGGGGTATCCGCCGGCCGTACATCGGGGCCGACTGGTTGAGGACAGTATCGATGACCTCCCAGGGATGGACGAACTGGCCCTCGAACGACGTCGTGATCACATCGACGCTTCGCGACTCGAAGCGGTCCATCAGGATGCTCTCGTATTTCTTGATCGCGTCGAATACCGTAACGTCCTCATTGTCCACCTTCCCGTCGTGGTCGGTGTCCCTCATCTTGTCCAGCATCAGGGCGACGGCCACTGCCTTGGTGGAGTTCACCATTCCGTAACCCTGGGCATAATCGTAAGGTCTGTCAAGGAGCCCTATCTCCACGGTGTCGCTGTCCGGCACGCCATTGTCGCCGTCCTGCTCTATGTAATCGGCGGTCGCCTTCAGGATTACCTCGGTCTCGTGCATGAACGGCGAGAGGCCGGTCTCGTCTGCCGTGTGGCCGTCCTCGACCACGTCGCTCATGGTCAGGCTCGGACAGGCTTGCCAAAGCAGCGCCGTGAGGCCAGCGACATGCGGCGTCGCCATGCTCGTCCCGCTGATGGCCATGTAGTAGGGATCGTGCTGTCTGAGGCTGATGATGTCGCTTCCCATGGTCGCAGCCCCGATCATCGTCACCCTAGCGGCGGGGGCCCAGATCCCGACGCCCGGGGCGCCGACGTCCGGCCAGGTCTCGTTCATGGTCACGTCACCCCTCGATGTGAACGTCGCCAATCCGGATCCGTCCCTCTGGGTGGCGGCCACGCCTATCGACACGGGCACCTTCGCGAATATGTTGGTCGTGTCGGAAGAACCATCGTGGTTGTCGCTGCCGTCGTTCCCGGCTGCGAAGATCACCGCGACGTTGTTCTCTGTGACTATCTTGTCGATCATCTGCGACGAGAGTTCGTTGGGGTCGAGGGCGTCGAACGGCCATCCCGGTCCCCAGCTGTTGGTCACGACCCTGATGTTGGCCGGATTGTCACCCGGGCGCGAATGCTCGTAGACCCACTCGAGTCCGGAGTACTCGTCGATCGTCATGAAGAGCTCGCCCATGCTCAAGCCTATCAGCCACGCGTTCGGAGCGATGCCAGCCTTTGCGCCTGCGGCCGCAGCGCCGGTACCGCCGACCGTCCCGGCGCAATGCGTACCATGGCCGGAGGTCGTGTCAGTGTCGATGAACTGGACCCACGGCTCCCCGATGATGTCCTGGTCCTTCTTGGCGTTGAATATGACCTTGTCACCCTTCTGCGGCCTCGATCCCCCCTCGATGTTGACGGGGGTGTATGGCAGGTCGGGGTGGGTCCCGTCGATGCCGGAATCGAGGACGACGACCGTAACTCCAGTTCCGTCTATCGTCTCCTCGCCGTCATCCCTGAGGACCTGCCTGTTCCAGACGTCCGTGGCCGATATTGTCTTGGCGCTGAGGTTCATGTGATTTTGCATCGGTGCGTTGTATTCGATGAATTCAACGTCATCGCGCCCCGCAAGCGTAAGGATGGATGCCTTCGCTCCTTCCATGAAGAGGGCATCGAACAGGGGGATCTCCCTGTAGACCTCGAATCCGAGTGCTTCCACCGTTTCCGTGGTTCTCTTGGTCAGCGGATCGTGGAACTGGACTATGACCTCGAATGGCTCGTCGTCCGCGGCGTCCTCCATGATAAGGCCCAGGCCCCACTGCAGAACGGGGTCCCCATCAGGTCGTTCGAATGCGGTCCCGGGTCCACTGGCAGGCTCGATCGAGCTGACCACAGGTACCAGGACGGTCATGAGCATGATCGATATCAGGACAAAGGCGGTTGCTTTCAGACTGACACCTCCTCTAATTCGATGAGTAGATGACCGTAGCCAAATAGTTTACGGTAAATCCGGTACGATGACCCCGCGTACATCGACACCTATTTAAGGCCGCTCCGTCCGTTCGGGACCGGAACCGGGAGAAGGCGGGCGGCTGACGGTGCCGTATGGCGCTGAGGAAAGTCCCCCCTCCATCTTAAAAGCGGGCGGATTCACTTCCGCTGGTCGAGAGGCCAGGCCCCGTCCTGGACGGGCGCATTCGCGACGGAGCAGAAACGACACAGCCCGGCGGGTGTACTATGAACCGCGTTGGCGGAGAGGTTCCGCCGGGATTTGATGAAACGGCCGACCCCGTTGGAGCAAGCCCAAGTTGCATTTGATGCGGGTAGGGCGCTAAGTCAAATGCCGCCAGCCGGCCTTGGCCGGTGAACAGAAGGGGGCTTATGTCCTTGACCCGGTTCCACCTTTTTTATAAAAGTGGGAAAAAGGGCTCATTCTCAAGGTTAGAATTTGATGCATCCGAATGAACCGTGCTAACCGTCAATTCCAGTTCTAGCGCGAACTGTCAAAACGCCAGCAGGTCAGGACAATGACTTTCCACGTCTCTGAGTTCTCCAATGGGAGGTCGTATGCATACCGTAGACGGTACGGAAGAAGAACTAGATCTACTATTGAGATGTAAGGATGGTGGGCCCCTCGGTAGGGACCCTGGTCCCTATAGTCCTGCCTAGGACTTGGATCAGAACCTGCGCCTGAACGCGATGATCGCGACGGGTGCGGCAGCCAGTACCATCAGGCTCTCGAACCCGGGCAGAGGATTGCTGCTCTCGTCGTCATCTCCTCCGCCTCCGCCGCCGCTCGGCTTGCTGTTTGGATCGAGCGGGTCGGTTCCCGCGGCGATCTCCTTCTCATCGGAATAACCGTCGTTGTCATCATCATCGTCCATGGTGTCCGGAGTGCCGTCGTTGTCGGTGTCCTTGGCCACAGGGAATGTGATGTAGCTCGAACCATCACACCACATCTCGTACTGGCCGGATCCCGAGAAGTCGTAGTCCCATGAGAATGTTATCGTAGTATCCGATGCTATCTCGGTTTGGTCGTCGCTCAGGTTGGTCTCGAGATGCCAATGGTCGGGTTCGGCTTCTGGAACCTCAGCGTTGATAGCAATGTTGCCCGCCGAGAGCTGGAAGTGGACAGTGGTGTCGTGGGTGCCGGAGTCGTACCTCGCCATGTGAAGATGGATAACGAGGTTTCCTGCTGATGGATCCAGGTATAGGGTGTGATCCAGTGCCGGATCCTGGTTGTAGGTCTCCCCATGTGTGCCTGAACCAAGTGTGTTGGGTGAAGTGTGGCTCGCCACACTCCCGTTCATATCTGGGTTCGCATCCATCCACATGCGGCCACTATCGTCATCGGAGTCCGATTTCATATAGAGTGTTGGCTGCTTGTAGGATAGCTGCGGATCTCCCTCCTCCTGCGCTACTACAACACCGATCATGCTCACAAGCACGAGTGAGAACGCTGCAATGAGCGTCAACGCTATGACATTCCATCTCATGGTATCGCCAATGGTATTTCCTCCAATGCTAAATATCTTTCTATGAGTGGCCTGGTGGGCCCGCACCATTTCAAACTAGCATGTACCAATGCGGACCCAACATAACCGTCCATCCCGTAAACCCTCCATAAGTCCAGAAAACGAGGTAATTTTAATATACGACAGTCTCCCTCTATTCATCGATGAGGTTGATCCTCTGCGTTGACAGGGACAACGACTTCGGGGAGAAGGCGGGTGTCAGCACGCCCATAGTCGGGCGACGTAACAATTTCTCTGCAGCCGAGAAGCTCATCATGGCGGACCCGGAGGACTCAGACGCGAACACCCTCTTCGCAGCCATCAAGGAGTATGACACCCTCAAGGCCCAGGGCGAGAAGGTCTCCATAGTGACGATATGCGGCTCGATAAACATCGGCCGGGAATCGGACGAGAAGATCAAGACCGAGCTGGAATCTGTCCTGAAGCGCCTGAAACCGAAGTCGGTCATACTGTTCGACGACGGCGCCGAGGACGAGGCCATCGCGCCGATCATCGAATCAAGGGTGATAATCGACCGGAAGGTCAGGGTCATAGTCCAGCAGAGCGAGCGCTTCGAGTCGTTCTACTACATGATCAAGAAGACCATGATGGAGGAGAAGGCCAGGAAGAGGGTCATGATCCCTCTGGCCATGGCCTGCATACTATGGTCGATGGCGGCCTTCGCCGGAAGGCCGGAGCTGGGCACCGGCGCGATCGTCTTCATGATAGGGATCACGCTGTTCATCTGGGCATTCCGGCTCGAGAACCTGGTGATGAACCTGGGAAAGGACGCCAAGGAGGCCGTGCGAACTGGTGCGATCTCCGTATACATCTACATGTTCGCACTCTTCTTCATCGTACTCGGGATATTGTTCGGATATACTGACAGCCTCGGGTCCGAGAACCTCGAACACCTGATAATCCTCTTCTTCAAGGCGGCCATCTGGTTCTTCATCGGAGGGGTATGGCTCATCGTGTTCGGCAAGGTCCTGGACGACTACCTTCGACTGGACCAGAAGGACTACTCGATCTGGCCGGTCTCCTTCGCCCTCCTCTCCTTCGGCTTCCTGCTGAACGGGACCCTCGGTCTCTACGAGTACATTCGTGACTATTCCACGTCCGATACGGTCATCGGCATCTTCTGGAGCATCGTGACGGCGATGGTCATCGCCTCGATCGGCATCATCGGGCACGGTTACCTGAAGGAACACATAATCCCCCAGACCGCGGTCGACGACTGGAGGTTCTGAGGGCTTCGCATGGACATCGAGGAGTTGGCCATCCAGTACCTTCGCGCGGACGGGAAGGACGCCGGTCTCAAGGAACGTCTGAAGGACGCCATCGGTCCGGACGCCCTCGACGCACTCCTCGAGGAGATATCGCTCTCAGAGAGCGCTGGCTCCCTCGAGATCGCCGTACCATCCGTGTCAGGACTCACTGCGGGAGGATCGGGCCTCGGGTGCCGTGGCGCCGGCGACAGTATCATCCATCGCCTCATCGCGTCCCTGCTCCCGACCTCCGGTCTGACGATAGCACCGAAGGATATGGACGATTCTGGCGCCTTCCCTCTCGGAGACGGTCACATGGTGGCAAGCGTTGACGGCATACATTCTCGCCTGTCCAGGTTCCCCTTCCTGGCCGGTTTCCACGCCGCGAGGGCTGCACTCCGCGACGTCATGGTGATGGGGGCCGATCCCCTTGCCATGACCTCCGACGTGCATATCGCCAATGACGGAGACGTTGGAAGCGTCTTCGACCTTGTCGCCGGCATCGGCGCGGTCTCCGAGCTCACGGGCGTTCCGGTCGCGGGCGGGAGCACCCTCCGCATCGGCGGCGACATGGTCCTCGGAACCCGCCTGACCGGCAGCGTCGGAGCAGTAGGATACGCCGATGACCTTATGGCCAGGTCAGGGATCCAGGTCGGAGACGCCCTTCTCATGACCGCAGGCCGTGGCGGGGGCACGATCGCGACGACGGCTATCTACAACGGCCTTCCCGAGGTCGTCGGAAGGACCCTCAATATCGATTTCCATCGCGACATATCATCGGTCAGGGGCCATTTTGGCACCATACACGCCATGGTCGACGTTACCAACGGCGGTATCAGGGGGGATGCCCTCGACCTCGTCGACGGAAGGGACATCGACATCCATCTCGACCCAGAGGCGCTCAGGAGATGCGTCGACCCAACGGTCCTCGGGATGCTTGACGGCCTCGGGATCGACCACATGGGTGTCTCCACGGACTCGATACTCATGGCCGTTCCCATGGAAGCGGTCGATCTTGTCTCGGAGGCGATCCTCACCGGTGGTGGAACGGCACATGTGGTCGGAACCGTGGGACAGGGCGGGGGCCATGTGCTCCTCGGAGACGAACGAAAGAGGGTCGAGCCCTCGTTCCGCGAGGAGCCGTATACACCATTGAAGAGGGTGGTCGCCCTCGGAACACCCGACCTTAGCGAGATCGAAGAGGCCCTTGCTCAAGCGGCCGCGGGATCGGCGGAGAAGAAGCGGAGGATAGTGGAGGAGGTCCGGAATGCGGATCGATGAATGGATGGACCTCTACGGACGGATCGTCGAGGAGTTCGGCTTCGACACCGAGGCCGACAGGAGAGCGGCGGAGCTGCTCGATGGGATGGTGAACACGACATGCGACTGGTCTGCGGTCGAGGAGCTCATCGGCGGAAGGGACGTGATCGTCGTCGGCGCCGCACTGGGATCGGAACCACCGACCGACGGCGTACTGATCGCAGCCGACGGAGCCACGACACCCCTTCTCGACTATGGGTTCGTCCCTGACATCGTGGTCACCGACCTCGACGGCGACGTCGAGGACCAGATCAGGTGCAGCGAGGCGGGCAAGAGGATCGTGATCCATGCGCACGGCGACAATGTTCGATCGCTCGAGGAGTACGTCCCGGAGTTCCATGGAAAGGTATGCGGGACCACCCAGGTACGTCCGTTCGGCTCCCTTAGGAACTTCGGAGGATTCACTGACGGCGACCGGGCGGTGATGCTAGCCGACGAACTCGGTGCACGTTCCATCCGGCTGGCAGGATTCAGGTTCGACATCCTTGGCCAGCACTCACATCACAGGGACCCCGAGATCAAGATGGCCAAGCTTCAATGGGCAAAGAGGATCATATCCACTGTCACAGTGGAGATACTTCCAGTAGAATGATGGGACCGTTCTCACGCTGAACCCGATTTCAGGTTCTGTCCGACGTCCTTCAGCGCTGCCAGAAGTGCTGCGACGTCCTCCTTGAGCGAGTCTATCTGCTCCTTCTTCTCGGCGTCCTCGAGGGAATCGCTTGCGGAGATCTCGAACATCGCCCCGAACATCTCCTCGACCGCCTCCGCGACGGATCCGACCTCCTCGGCCTTCTCCTTCATGACCTTCCTCACGTTCTTGACGTCACCGAGGAGGTCTCGCTGGGTCTCGAGCAGCGCCTTGTCCTTCTCGAGCGCTTCCTCTCGGATCTTGATCTTCTTGTCTATGTCCTCGATCTCCTTGTGCTTCTTCTCGAACTGCGCCTTCTTCTTCATGAAGGCCTGCGCCTTCTTCTTGAGCTCCTTCTCGGCGTCGAGGATCTTCTTCGTCCTAGCGTCGATCTCCCCCTCCGGGATGACCTCGGGTATCTTGCTCTCGCGCTCGACGAGCTCTTCCTCCTTCGCCTCGAGGGCCTTTTCCCTCTCCTCGAGCTCCGCCTTGAGCGTCTCCATGGCCTCGACCATCTCGGGGCTCGCCCCGCCTCCGGCCGCCTCTCGCTCGGCGAGCTCGGCCTCTCTCCGGTCAAGGTCCTCCCTGAACTCCTCGAGCTCGCCCATGATCCTCCGGACGGTCTCCTCGTCGAAGTCGCCCTCGCCGCCTCCGGCCTTGGCAGTCTTCAGCTCGTTCCTCAGTTCGAGGACCCTGTCGGTCATCTCGTTCTCCATCTCCTCGAGCTGCTGACGGAGGTTCGTGCACTCGCCGCGTTCGACCTCCACAAGCGCTTCGAGCTGGTCGATCTTGTCCCGCAGACCCTTCTCGACCTTCTCCATGTCCTCGGTGCGCTCGTCCAGTTCGTGCGACAGCACCTCCTTGAGCGTCTTCTCGACACGGTCGACCGTAGACTTGTCGATGCCGCCCTCCTCGGAGGCGTTCTTAAGCATGCGGGTCAAGGCCTCGATCTTTGCGTTGAGGCTTCCGGTGGAGGTGTATCTCTCCTCCACGGTGTCGAGTTCCTCCTTGAGCTTGGCGATGCGCGCGTCGCGCTTCTCGATCTCTTCCTTGAGCTTTCCATCGGCCGCACCCGCGTCCAACGATGCCGCCTCGTACTCCTCGCGGAGGGTCTCGATCTCTGCCTCCTTCGCGTCCTGGGCTTTCTTGAGCTCCAGTTCCAGGAACTTCGCGTTCTTCTCGGCCTCGTCGGCCCTCTCCTTGAGCTCGTCGTTCTGGACGCTGATCTCGGCGAGCTTCTCGATAGTGTCACGTTCCTGCTCGCTGACCTGCTGCGCTTCGCCCTCCTCCAGGGCCTTCTCGCGCCTCTTGAGGTCGCGTTCCTTTTCCTTCAGGAGATCGTCCCGTTTCTTGATCTCCTTCTCGAAGGTCTCCTCGTGCTCCTTGATGCCCCTCTCCAGTTCGGCGAGCTCCGCTTCCTTGTCCTCGAGCATCTTCTTCTGGTCCTCGAGCGACTTCGCGTCCCCGTCGACGGAGGCCTTTCTCTCCTCGATGTCCTCGTCGACCACCTTCTGGCGTTCCCGCAGGACCTTCTCCAGTTCGATTATGTCCCTTTCGCGCTCGGCAAGCTCCTTCTCCTTCTTCCGGAGCTTCGACATGTGCTCCTCTGAGCCCTCGACCATCCCCTGGCGCTCCCTTAGGACGTTCTCCAGGTCGATGATCTCCTTCTCCCGGGCCGCAAGCTCGTCCTTACGCGCCTGGATCTCCTCGCTGGCGGACTTCTTCCTTCCCTTGAGCTCCTCGATAGCCTCGTCGTGGGCCTTCTGGACCTTCTCGAGCGTCTCCTTTAGCTTCTCGAGCTCCTCGGGTTCGCCCATCTCCTGCATGAGTTGATCGTACTTCACTTCCTTCGCCTTGGCCTTCCTGAGAGCGTTCGAGGCTCTCTCCGTCTGCTCCTCGTTGCTCCTCTCCTTGTCATCCAGGGCCTTCTTCCGGACCCTGAGCTTCTCGATCTCGTCCTTGAGGCGCTGCCTCGTGTTCGCGTCCTTCTCGGCGAAGTCCTTCTCCTTCTTGGCGAGTTCCTTCTCCCTCTCGGCGAGCTCGCCGGTCAGCCTCGCCCTGTCCTCCCCGGCGCTCTCGATAGCCTCCTTGACTGTTCCCGAGATCTCCTCGATGGTCGCATTGGCCTTTGCCAGCGCATCCTTCAGGGTCGCGATCTCCGCCTTTGCGGCAAGTAGGTCGGCCGAAATGTTGTCTGCCTTCTCGCTCCTCTTCCCCTGACCGGCCTTGATGGCCTTGGCCTTCTCCATGACCTGGTCCTTCATTGCCGAGAGCTTCTTCCTGTCCGAGGCGACGCGCTCCTCGCGTTCGGCTATCTGCGCCTCCTTTTCGGCCAGCTCCTCCTCGAGGGCCTTGACCTTCACGGCCTCCGAACCCATCTGGTCCTTGAGGTCGTCGATCTCCGACCTCTCGACCTTGAGCTTGGCCTTGAGCTTGTTGAGCTTCTCGAGGGCATCCGTGACCTCGGCCTTCTTCTTGGAGATCCGGCCGTCGATCTCGGCCTCCTTCTTCTCGAGCTCCGACTCCCGCTCCTTGAGCTTCGCGTCGATCTCTTTGCGGGCCGTGCCATGCTCGGACCGGACCGCCTCGATCTCCTCGCGCTTCTCCTCGATCTCCTTCTTGAGCTTCTCGCGCTCGGCCTTGAGGCCTGACGCCTTCTCGGTGTCCCTTGAGATTATCGCCCTCAACTTCGAGTGCGTCTCCTTGAGTGATGTGATCTTCTCGTTGATGCTTTCTGCGCGCTCCTGCGCTTCCTCGAAGCTGGCCTTCTGTTCATCGTAGGTCTTCTGGGCCTCCTCGAGGGCGGTCTTGTGGTCGCCGAACTCCGTCTCCAGTTCGGCCTTCCGCTCCTCGGCCTCGGCCTCCATCCCTGCGATCCGCTCCTCGATCTCGGCCTTCTTCTCCTCGGCGATCCCGCGCAATTTCTTGAGCTTGAGTTCTAGCAGCTTCTTCTCCTTCTCCCCCGCCTCCGCCGTCTCCTGGATCTCCCGCTCGAGGGATCCCTTGGTCTCCTCCAGCTTTTCCTGGAGTCCCGTGACCTCTTCGTCCACGGCGGCCTGCCTCTTCTCGATCGCGCGCTTGAGCTTGTCGAGCTTCGCCATCTGCTCGTCCTTGGTCCTCTTCCTCTCGACCGCCTCGGACTTGAGTGTCGCCAGCTCCTCCTTCAGCTCACCGATCTCCCTCTCTACGGGCTCGCGCTTCTCGGCAAGCTCCTCCTCCAGTGAGACGATGGCGATCTCGAGGTCCGCCTTCCTCTCCTTGGAGGTCTCCTCGAGTTCCGCGATCTCCTTTTCCATGGCGGCCTTCTTCCTCGCGAAGCCCTTCTTGACCTCGGCGAGCTCCTCATCGAGGGCCTGGCTCCTCTCCTCAACGGTTCCCTCGAGGCCGGCCACCTCCGTCTCCAGCTCTGTCTTCCTTCCGGCCATCTCGGCAAGCTCCGCCTTGGCTACCTCCACCGAATCGGCCATCTCCTGTTCCTGGGACTTCAGCTCTTCGATCGACTCGTTGATCTTCGCCTTCTGACTCTCGGCTGCGACCTTGATCTTCTTGACCTTCTGAACGAGGATATTGCGTTTCTCCTCCGCCTGTTGCCGAAGGCCGGTGAGCTCCTCCTCCAGCGCGGTCTTCTCCTCCTCGGCCGCCTTCCGCTTGTCCGCCAGCTCGGCCTCGATCTCGTCCTCGCGGTCCGTGATGGCCCTCTTGAGCTTGGCGAGGCGGCTCTGGTGTCCGTTTACCTCCTCGCGCTTCTCCCCGAGGGTGGCCTCCAGCGCCTCGATCTCGCCCGTGAGTTCGCCCTTCCGCTCCTCAACGGCGGTATCGATCTCATCGAGCTCTATCTGCAGTGCCGCCTTGCGTTCGTCGAGCTCACCCTCGATCCTGGAGACGGCCTCCCGCCGCTCCTTGATGCCGGAATTGATCTCGTCGAGCTCCTGCTGGGCCTCCTCCCTCTTCGAGGTCATCTCCTGGAGCTCTCCCTCAACCCCGGACAGCTCCTCGGTGATGGCGGCCCTTCTCTCCTCGACGGCCGCCTCGATATCGCGTTCCGCAGCCGCCTGTTCGGTCTTGAGCCGGTCCAGCTCACCACGGCCCCGCACTATCGTTTCCTTGAGCTTCGTGAGCTCTGCCTTCTGCTCCTTGATATCGGCGCTTAGCTGCTCCCTCTGCTTCTCGGCAGCTTCCTTGATCTTGGAGACCTTGGCCATGATGAGTCGCTTCCGCTCCTCGGTAGCCTTCTCGACCTCCTCCTCCATTGATGATTGTAAACGTTCGAACTCGTCCTTCTTCTCCTGAAGGTATGATTCGATGTCTGCCGTCTCATCGGCGATACGGTCCTTCACTTCCTGTCGTTTCGTCTCGACCGAGGCCTCGAGCTCGTCTATCTCGCGCTGTATCCCCGCCTTCGCCGCTTCGCGCTTCTCCTCAAGCTCCGCTGCCATGCGGGAGGACTCTTCGGCCATCTGTTCATCTATCTCCGCCCTCTTCCTCGAGATCGTCCCCTCCAGGTCGTCGATCTCGCTCTGCAGGACGGCCTTCTTCGCATTGGCGGCCTCCTCGAGCTCCTCGATCTCGCCAGCAAGCTCGCCCTGTCTCCTCTCCAGCCGGGATTCGAGCTTCTTGAGGTCGGATTCGATCACCCGCTTCCTTTCCTCGGTGACCCTCCGCACGGACTCCGTCTCTCGCTGGATCTCCTCCTCGATCTCGCGCTTCTTCTCGTCCATGCTGGCCTGCAGGTCGGCGATCTCCTGGACGATGGACTCCTTCTTCTTCTCGGCACTTGCGCGGACATCCTCGAGCTCGTCCGTTATGGCCTGCTTCTGCTCCTCCGCTGCAGCCTTCACCGCCTTGATCTCATCGTCCGTCTTGGATGTATCGACCTTTGCCTCTCGCTTCTCCTCGACGACCTTCTCGGGTTCCGGTGCCTTCTTTCGCTCTGGTTCTGGTTCCTTTCCTGGCTTCTCTACCGGTCTCTCCTCAGGCTCCTCTTCGACGGCCGGCTCCTCATCCTCATCATCGGACAGGAGATCGGAGAAAACGTCGTCGAAACTGGCATCGTCGTCCAGAAGGTCCTTCTCGGGCTCCAGTTCGGCCTCCTCGGCCGGCGGCTCCCCCGCCTCGAACTCGACCTCCTCCTCTTCCGGTTCATCGGGCATCGATTCGAGGCACTTCTTCCTCCCCACGAGGGCCTTGTCGTTGTCCGCGTCTATCTCGAGTATCCTGTCATAGGTGCCGAGAGCCTCCTTGAAGAGCTTCAGCGCCCTCTGCGTTATGGCCATGTTGTTGAGTATCCTGATGCTGTCCGGGTCGTCCTTCAAACCCAGTTCGAACTCGTCGAGCGCCCCTCTATAATTACCACTCTTGAAATGCTCGTTGCCTTTCAGTCGGTGCTTCTCCGCTTCGTCCGGGCCGCTCATTGGTCCTCCACCCTCATTCCAACAGCTTTCGGAGCCGCAACTTGTCCTCCAGGCTCGCCTCGACCTTCAGGGTCCTGTCGATCAGAAGCGCCCTCATCGGACTGATCTCCTTGTTGATTATTCCGCTGAGAACTTCGGGGGTGGTCACGATCTTCATGTCGATGTCACCCAATTCATCGACTATACCTATCGCGTTATCCTTCAATTCCAGGAAAACCCTCTCGCCACCCAGATCGATCAGGATGTTCTTAGTCACGCCCCCGAGGTCCTTGGACATCTTCTCGTCCGCGGACACCTTCTCGTTGAACTCCGCCACCTTCTGTTGGATGATCTCAATCATATCCAATGTCATTGCGGTCCCTTAATACAGTTTAAGCATAAAAACTTAATCTGGTGGTCATCCCAGACCGGTGGTGGTTATTGTCAGGCTCTGGCATCGGGAAAAAATGGTACAGATACGATATTGGCGACAAGTCCCGGGCGTCCGATCGTACCGTCCATGGAGATGCCCCTCGGTCCTTGCAGACCGTCTAGGACGGTCCATCGGACAACTTTTATATCCTTCGGCCGAATAGCCATATGTGACCATCTCCTTCGCCGACAGGATGAGGACGACGAGACCCTCAGCAATGCTCCTCGGCCTCATAGTGTTCTTCCTCTTCATACCGACCATCCTGCTGCCGATCGTCGGTATCGCTGTCTGGCTCATCCTCGGTCCGTACTTCGGGGCCAGGATGGCGATGTGGGAGCACCGCGACAGGGCCGTTCCCTTCGCCGTCATGCTGGGACTGGTCGAGGCCTCCATCGTGGTGTCGACGGTCGTCATGCTCCTCCGAGTGATGAGGGGATTCATCCTGCTCGAGTTCCTGGAATGGACGGCCATCATCGCCATCTACGCGGTCTGCATGATATTCTCAGCTTTCGGCGCCTGGACCCTCCCCGAAAGGTCCTATTCGTTCTAGGCCTGAGCCTTTACCAATGCGAACAGTTCAATGCAAATCCTTTTTAATGCGTCCATGTTGTTTGCCAATCGAGGACCGATGATCCTTGGAGTCGTCGGCTGTGGAGCCATTGGAAGGCGGATGGTCGAAGAGGCCGCCGTCCTTGACGTCGTGGAACGCATTCTGGTCCATGACAGGCACGGAGAGAGGGCCAGAGGGCTCGAGGGCGGCATGGTGGAAGCCGTCGACCTTCCAGACCTGCTTTCGGCGGCCGATCTCGTCATCGAGGCAGCTGCGCCAGACGTCGTCCGCGAGGTACTCGAGGGCACCCTCGATCGCGGGGCGGACGTCATGGTACTGAGCTCCGGCGGACTGGTCGACCCAGAACTGAGGAGCTGGGCAGAGGCCGCGGCGGCCAGGTCCGGCTCGATCATCTCGGTCCCATCGGGAGCCATCGGGGGAATCGACGTGTTGAAGGCCGCCTCCGTCGGCAAGGTCCACCGCTTCGAGCTCAACACGGTCAAGCATCCGGGCTCCGTAAGGCCCTCGGACGCCTTTACCGAGGAGGTCGGGATCGACCCGGTGTCCATCAAGGAGCGGACCCTGATATTCGAGGGCTCGCCCGAGCAGGCCATCAGGTACTTCCCGCGTAACGTCAACGTATCATCGACACTCGCGATAGCCGCAATGGCCGAGGCCGGTCTGATCGTGAGGGTCACGCTGGACCCGGATATAGAGAGGAACAGGCACGAACTCGTGGTCGAGGGGGACTTCGGTAGGATGACCCTCGCCCTCGACAACGTCCCATCGGCAGAGACGCCTGGAACGAGCGAGCTCGCCGTAATGTCAGCGATAGCCGCCCTGCACGCATACGTGCGGAGCACAAGGATAGGAACATGAGGTGACCATATGGACATAGAGGCATTCATCGAGGAGGCGGTAGCGGACCTGAGGTCCCGCATAGAGGGCAAGGCGATCGTTGCGGCGTCCGGAGGCGTTGACAGCACGGTCGTCGCCTGTCTGGCGCACAGGGCCATAGGCGACCGGTTGATACCGATCTACGTCGACACGGGCTACATGCGGAAGGGCGAGGGGGAGAACGTCAAGGGCATTTTCAAGGACCTCGGCATCGACCTCAACTACGTCGAGGCGTCGGAGCGGTTCTACAAGGCCCTCGAGGGCGTGATCGAGCCGGAGGAGAAGAGGAAGGTCATCGGCGGGACGTTCATCGACGTGTTCACGGACGCAGCGGGCGAGACTGACGCCGAGCACCTCATCCAGGGCACGATCGCTCCCGACTGGATAGAGTCCGGGGGCGGCATCCGCGACACGATCAAGTCCCATCACAACGTCGGCGGGCTCCCCGATGAGCTCGGTCTCGACCTCATCGAACCGATCCGTGACCTCTACAAGGACGAGGTCCGCGAGGTGGCCAAGTTCCTCGAGATACCGGTCCACGACAGGCAGCCCTTCCCAGGGCCCGGACTCGCCATAAGGATCCTCGGCGAGGCGACGCCGGACAGGACCAGGATCGTCAGGGAGGCGTGCCACATCGCCGAGGAGGAGATACTCAAGGGTGCCCAGGAGGGATATTACGAGGAGCCGTGGCAGTACTTCGCCGTTCTCCTTCCGGTACGCTCCGTCGGGGTCCACGGGGACCTCCGTGCCTATGGCTACACGATCGTCGTTCGCGCGGTCTACTCGCTGGACGGGATGACCGCCGCCTACTGCCCAATAGACCACAAGGTCCTGGACCGGATATCGAGAAGGATATCGAACGAGATGGGCGAAGAGGTCACCAGGATAGTCTACGACATCACCAACAAGCCGCCCAGCACGATCGAGTGGGAATGAATCCGCTGAGGGGTCTGTAGACCTGGTAGATCATGATATCCACGGGTCCGTTCATCGGATCCCCAGAAAACCGCCGCCCCATACCACGACCGCCGTGACGACCAGTCCCGCGATTATCACGCCCAGGGCGATTATCAGGAACGATTTCTTGTTCTCGAGGTCGAACAGGTATGCGATGAGCGCACCGGTCCATGCACCGGTGAACGGTGCAGGGATGGCAACGAAGAGGATGAGTGCTATCTCCTCGTAGGTGTGGATCTTCGCCTTCGCCCGCCTGATGGTCCTGTCGAAGAGGCGGTCGAACAGCCTGTTGAACCTGTCATACTTCCGCAGGTAGCTCTCCACCCTGTGGAAGAGGACCAGGATGAAAGGTATCGGGAGCAGGTTTCCGAGGACCGACACGATGAAGGTCGCGGTAGGGTCCATGTTGTAATGCAAGATGCCCACCGGTATCGAGAGCCTGAGCTCGCCGAATGGCAGCATGGCCATGAGGAAGACCGCCACCGGAGGCGGCAGGAACCCGAGATCGAGCATTCAAGACCTCCTCTTCGCCTTCGGCAGGTCCGTGTCCAGCGAGAAGAGCCCCATGATGTTGTCGTAGAGGCTCGGGATCATCTCGAAGAGGTAGTAGAGTATCACGATGAGCACCAGGAGGCTGAAGCCCTTGCCTAGCCCGTTGTGCGCGAAGTCGAAGTCGTATCCGTGGTCGTTGACGAGTACGATGATGCTCACGTTCCTGACGATGTTGAGCACGTGTATGACGAGGAGCGAGATGGCCAGCCCCTTCAATTTCGTCCGCCATGGCGCCTTCACGGCGATGAGGGCGCCTGTGAAAAGCGCGAACGCCTGTATGGCAGTGCAGGCCAGGATTATCGAGACGTTGGTGCCCACGATCGGGACGTACGTGTTCCCGCCGACGGTGATTATCTCACCAGCGTAGACGTCGTAGCCTATGAGGTTTAGCGCCCATGCGGTCTGCGCTGCGGTGAAGTAGATCAATCTTCCGGCGAGGGCAGGTACCCACTCGAAGGGGTAGTATATCCCGCCGGCGATGACCGACATCCCCGCGATGAACCTGAGCGGCTCGCTCTCCACACTGCGGTAGAACGCCTCGAAGGAATAGTACGAGAGGTAGAGCGAGAACGAGGCACCCAGCGCCGTGAAGATGCCGTTGCTCATGTTGCCCGCCTCGTAGACGACGGTCTGTATGGCCCAGAATCCCGCCATGGCGATCCATCCGACGGACTGGAATACGTACGCCCTCCTGTCCCTGAGGATATAGCCCACTGCCAGGAGTGCGAGGCTCGACGCCATCACGACGGCGGTCACCTGGTCGACCATTACCCCGTCCAGAACCCGAATGCTTATAAATCCTTTCCCATCATGATTTGACACAGATGGAATGCGTTCGTTCAGACCGTCTGGCTATGCCTTGGATCTCGGGGCTAGACGACCGATCAGGATCAGACCTCGGGTCCCTTCCGCTTTGAGAAGTAGAGGCAGTCGTCGTGCCTCTCGTACCCAATGCCCTCCGCGAAGGCGATCGACGGGGCGTTCGTGTCCCATATGAGGGCTCCGATGATCTCGATGCCCATTTCGTGAAGGCTCTCCTCCGCCGCCGCGACGAGCCTTCCGGCCAACCCCTGCCTCCTGAGGTCGGAGGCGACCGCAAGCCTGTTGATCCAGCCCTTCCGCCCATCATGGGTGCCGAAGACTGTGCCGACGATACGTCCGTCGAGCTCGGCGACGAGGAACGCAGAGGTCGGAAGGGAGAGCTCCTTCTCGATGCATTCCCTTCGGTCCCGCCCAAGGGGCTTGTGCTCAGAATCCTCCTCCGTCCAGAACGCGATGACAGCATCGAAATCGTCCATCGTGAAATCCCTGATCGTAATATCGTCCACTTCCATTCAAGCACCTTCCTCATGTCTCGATCCCGCAAGCCACCCGAGCGCGATCTCGTCGCTGTCGACGTACGGGATGTAGGGTTTGATGTCGAGTAGAGGAGTCCCGTCGATCATGTCGACCCCCTCGACCTTGAGGACAATCCCCTCGATGCCAATGAGCCGGACGGGCGAGACACCTATCCCGTTCGGCCGGTTCGGGGACCTCGTCGCGAAGAGCCCCTTGGGCTCCGTCTCCCTCGGGGGCGTCGGAGTCAACGTGTAACCCTCCGAGAGGTGGAAGTGGAAGACGAGGACCACGTGGGAGAACCCCTCGAGGTCCTGCAGACCTTCCTGCAGCCCCTGTCTGACGATGACCTCGCCCCGGGCATCCCCCGGTCGGAAGGGAGCATCGTTCCTCGTCCGGAACGGGGTCCGGATCACCCCGATGGGCTCGAAGTACACCTTCCCGATCTCCCCGGACATGGGTCCGAATCGGCCGTCCAGGTTATCTAGGTTCCGCCGCCGACCAACAGTTTTATAACTCGCACTGATATGTTGGGTCGGTGACACAATGGAGAACCAGTTCAACATCTCAGTTGACGACATCCCGAAGAAGTGGTACAACATACTTCCAGACCTTCCGGAGCCCATGCCGAAGCCCATGGACCCCGAGGAGGGCCCTTCCCGCGTGCAGAACCTCCCGAACCTCCTTCTGGGCGAGTGCCTGAAGCAGGAGTTCTCGGAGGATACCTGGATCGACATTCCCGAGGGCGTAAGGGAGCTCTTCGCGAAGGCCGGCAGGCCCCGCCCCCTATTCAGGGCGACCCGTCTTGAGGAATATCTCGGCACTCCGGCCAAGATATACTACAAATCCGAGTTCTACAGCCCGACCGGCAGCCACAAGGTGAACACCGCCCTTGCTCAGGCCTACTACGCGGTGAAGGAGGGATACGAACACCTCAGCACCGAGACCGGCGCCGGCCAGTGGGGAACCGCCCTCTCGTATGCGTGTTCCATCGCAGGACTGAAGGCCAAGGTCTTCTGGGTCCGCGCAGTCCATTCGTGGAAGGCGGACAGGCTCGCGTTCATGAGGATGCTCGGCTCGGAGGTCTATGCGTCACCGTCCGACCAGACCGAGTGCGGAAGGAAGCTCCTCGCCGAGGACCCGAACCACCCCGGTTCACTGGGGATCGCGGTGTCCGAGGGCCTCGAGGTCGCCGACAAGGACCCGAACGTCATCTATTCCCTCGGGTCAGTGCTCAACCACGTCCTGCTCCACCAGACCGTCATTGGTCTCGAGACCATGGAGCAGCTCGCCGCTGCCGAGGCCGAGCCCGACATCATGGTGTCATGCCTCGGGGGAGGCAGCAACTTCGGCGGGTTCGCGATACCGTTCCTGGGCAAGGTCTGCCGGGGCGAGGCAGACATCAAGTTCATCGCCGCCCAGTCGGAGGTCGCACCCAACCTTCAAGGAGAGTACAGGTACGACCACGCGGACCATGCGGAGATAACCCCGATGCTCAAGATGTACACACTCGGACATCACGCCTCCATGGACCCGATCAAGGGCGACGGCCTGCGCTACCACGGCTGCGCTCCCGTCCTGAGCGTACTCAGGCACGCTGGGCTCATCGACACGGTCGCGTATCCGAAAGACGAGAGGCACGTCTTCGAGAGGGCGAAGATCTTCGTCCAGAACGAGGGATTCCTGCCCGCTCCGGAGTCCGCATATTCCGCTGCATGCGCGATCGACGAGGCGCTGAAGTGCAAGAAGACGGGCGAGGAGAAGACCATCGTCTTCAACATCAGCGGGCACGGCTTCATGGACATGAACGGTTACCAGGAAGTGCTGGGCTTCTGAGGCGGCCATGCACCCAACGAGGGTCGCGTACATCGTTCCCCCGGGGGGGACCCTCGGGCCCCTGATCCGGGACGAGATCTCAGGATTGAAGCAGCTGGGGCCATGCGAGGCATTCGTCTACAGCTCCGACGGGCGCACCGAGCCCAACATTCCCTCCGACTCCCGCGACGTTCTCGCCGAGGGGACCAGGCCCGGTTTCTTCGAGAAGGCATCCCTGTATCCCAGGGCCATGAAGTGGAAGGCGTTCAAGGACCTCAGGGTCGGCACGAACCTCGCGGAATGGGTGCTGAGCGACCATGCGTCCATCATACATACCCACACAGGGTGGAACCCCGCTATGTCCTCGGTCTTCGCCAAGCACCTGGCCGGGATCCCCCTCGCGATCACGGTCCACTCGGTCGATTCACTGACCCCGGCCATGGTCGATGCGATATCGAACGCCGACCGCGTCTTCGCATCGAGCAGGTACACGGCATCCTGGTTGAAGGAGAGGGGGATCACAGCAGGTGTCAACCATCCCTCTGCCTACGATCCCGCCTCGACAGGCGCAGTCCTTGAAAGGACCGGCACGTCGTTCGCGGTCCTCATCCCGCAGCTTCCCTCGGAGAGCAGGGCCGTCATCGACGCACTGCACCGTCTCGACCCGGCCGTTGTCCTGTGGATCGCGGGGGCTATACCGAAATCCTTCAAGGCGATCATCAAGCGGACCCATCTCTCCAGAAGGGTCACCTACTTCGACGAGCTCCTTCCCGTGGAGCGTCCGCTGGTGTTCAGATCGTGCGACATGGTGTGCATCCCCGAACTCCCCCACGACCAGGACCTGCCGTACGACGTCGTGATGGCAGTGGCGGCCGGCAAACCCGTGGTCGTCCCCGGCGTCCGCGGTGTACCGGAGCTCGTCAAGGGCTCGATCGACGAGGCAGCCGAAGGAAAGGCCATCGCCGACGCCATCTCAAGGTACTCGGCCGATGCCGCCGTGACCGCGCGGGAGTCGGAGAGGAACCTAGCGGTGGCAGGGAGGTCGCTTGGGCCGGGAAACGTTGATAAACTGTGGGAAGCCTTCCGGGAACTGTCTGGAGGATGGGCGAATGGGTGACGTGCGCGTCGCGATACTGCGGATCGAGGGAACCAACTGCGAGGACGAGACCGAGAGGGCGTTCCGGGAGGCAGGGGCCGAGCCGGAGAAGGTCCACCTCAACCAGTTGACCGGCCATGCACCCCTCGACATGAGGCGATCCCTGGAGGATTACGATATCCTGATGTTCCCCGGCGGATTCTCGGCCGGCGACTACGTCAGGGCCGGCGCTCTTTTCGGCGCACGCCTGAAGGCGTCCCTCGGACGGGACATCCGGTCCTTCGTCGAGGACGAGCGCCCGGTCCTCGGGGTCTGCAACGGATTCCAGGTCCTCGTCGAGCTCGGGCTGCTTCCCGCCTTCGACGACCCCATGACCGAGAAGCCGACGGCCATCCTTGCACAGAACGATTCCGGTCACTTCGAATGCCGTCCGACGTTCCTGAAGGTCGGAGGGATACAGACCCCCTTCACGAGGGAACTGGACGCGGGCTCGGTGATATTCGCGCCCTCCGCGCACGCCGAGGGCAAGCTGATAATCGAGAACGATGAGTACGGCCGTCTCTTCGAGGAGGGCCAGGCGATCTTCACCTACGTCAACACGGACGGGGAGGCCGATGCCTTCCCGTGGAACCCCAACGGCTCCCAGCGGGACGTCGCCGGGATATGCAATCCCGCCGGCAACGTGCTCGGAATGATGCCGCATCCCGAGAGGTCGCTCTACAGGCACCTCCACCCGGAGGGATGGAAGGGCGCCAGGGACGACGAGTGGGGCGACGGCTTCCGTCTTTTCAGGTCGGTCGTGGCGACCGCCGCGAGGTGATCCCACGGTCCTGACCGGTAGGAGGTGTCCTCCCTGCTGATCAATTCCGACCTTCACATCCACAGCCGGTTCTCCCTCGCCACGAGCAGGGACATGACCATGGAGAACCTATCCACCGGAGCGTCCCAGAAGGGGATCCAGCTCATAGGGTGCTCGGACTGCCTCCATCCCGTCTGGAGGTCGGAGGTGGCCTCGCACGAGGAGGTCGACGAGGGAACATACAGGGTCGGGGACCTCAGCGTCGTCCTGACCGCCGAGGTCGAGGCGGCGCACAAGATACATCATCTTCTGATATTCCCGTCATTGTCCTCGGTCGAGGGCTTCATCGAGATAATCGGAGATCGGTCAACGAACATCGCGAAGGACGGCCGGCCGAACGTCAAGATGGACGGCGTCGAGATCGCCCAGGCGGCGGTCGATGTGGACGCCCTCTACGGTCCCTGTCACGCATTCACGCCGTGGACGGCCATGTACCGGTTCCACGATTCCCTGGAGGACTGTTATGGAGACCTATCGGACCGCGTCTCGTACCTCGAGTTGGGCCTGAGTGCGAATTCGGACTATGCTGACAGGATCCAGCACCTTCAGGACGTCACTTTCCTTACGAACTCGGATGCACACAGTCCTGTCCCGCTGAGACTGGCGCGCGAGTTCAACAGGTTCGAAATGGAGGAGCCTACCTTTCCCGAACTGAGGAAGGCGCTTCACCGCGAGGGTGGACGCAAGCCAGTGCTCAACGTCGGCATGCCGCCCCAGGAGGGCAAGTACAACGAGAGCGGCTGCAGCAGATGCTTCGTGCACTACGGCCTCGAGCAGGCAATAGAGCTGTCCTGGCGATGCCCATGCGGCGGCCGGATCAAGAAGGGGGTCGTTGACAGGGTGAACGAGCTGGCCTCCTGGCCTGAGCCCAGGCATCCCGGGCATCGACCGGAATATGTGTCGATAATCCCACTGGCCCAGATAATCGCGATGGCCATTGGGGTGAAGTCCCCCTCCTCGAAGAAGGCGATGTCGCGATGGACCCCGCTGATCGAGGCCTTCGGCGACGAGGTGAGCGTCCTCGTCGACAGCCCCATGGATGAGATAGCCAGTGTGGCCGAGCCCAGGGTCGTCCACGCGATCCGGGCCTTCAGGGACGGCAGGGTCATACTGCACCCCGGTGGAGGAGGCCAGTACGGCAGCGCCGAGCTACCGGACGATCCGATATCACTTCAGGACTACTGATGTCGGTAGGAACGAAACATACGGCAAATACCGTTGTTTTTTGGTAATAACACCGTCAAAATCGTTGGTAATCACCAACGACGGTATATATACTCTGAACGTGAAATCAGGTATACGGACGAAAGGTGTCGAGATGCAAGAAAGCGATGAGATCCGTTCCAGGAGGGTCGTCGAGGAGATAGCCCTCATGCGAATGTCGGTGAACTTGGACCACAGGAAGCGAAGGGCTACGGAATAGGCCCGCGTCCCAGCAGGTAGACGGAGAAGCCCTCCGAGGAGAGCCTGTCTATCGCCGCAGCGCTCAGAATGCGGCGGCCGTCTATTACCGTGCGTCCAGCCATTCTGACGAAGTCATCGACATCGAGACCAGAATATTCTTCCCAGGCAGTCTGTATTATCGCAGCGTCGGCCCCCTCGAGGGCATCGGATATGCTATCGGCATACTCGATCTCGAGCCCGAAACGCTTGAAGTTCCCGGAAGCGATCGGATCGTGGGCAACGACCACGCACCCTCGTTCCAGGAGTTCCCTCACGAGCGGACGTGCCCGTGACTGTCTGACGTCGTCCGTGCCTTCCTTGAACGCAAGGCCCAGGACGGCGACCCTCTTGCCATTCAGGTCCCCTATCATAGAGCTCAATCTCTTGACGACGTGGACCGGTATCGTGTCATTTACCTCGTGGACAGCCTCGAGGAGCCCTGGATAGAGGCCCCTGTCGACGAACAGGCGCTCGAACGCCTTGGTGTCCTTCGGGAGGCACGAACCGCCGAAGCCCATGCCGGCGTTCAGGAACTTCCTGGAGATCCTGGGGTCCAGGCCGACCCCATCCATGACGTCGTAGACGTCGATCCCCAGGTCCTCGCAGAGTGTGGCCACCTCGTTCGCGAACGAGATCTTGACCGCCAGTATGGCGTTCGAGGCGTATTTCACGGCCTCGGCCGTGGTAGGATCGGTGAACATGAACTTCGACTCGACATCGTACAGGTCGGCGACCGCCCGGGCCGTTTCCCCGTCCGTCGCTCCTATGACGATCCGGCTCGGCTCCAGAGCGTCGTGGACCGCTATCCCCTCACGCAGGAACTCCGGATTGACGGCGACGTTGTATTCTTCCTTCCCGAGTCCCGAGCCTTCGAGTGCGGGAATGACGACATCGCTCGTCGTTCCCGGGACGACCGTGCTCTTCACGACGACGGTCTGGCCAGATTTCAGATGACCGGCTATGTCCTCGGACGCCTTCCTGACGAAGGACAGGTCGATCGCGCCGTCCTCCCCCTCTGGTGTCTGGACAGCTATGAAAATGAATTCGGCACCCTCCATCGCCTCAGCGAGGTCAGTGGTGCCACGCAGACTGCCCGGGACATGCTTCCTCAGCAGCTCGTCCAGGCCCTCCTCGTGGATGGGGGCCTTCCCCTCGTTCAGGACACTTACCTTGGACTCGATTATGTCCACACAGGTCACGTCGTGTCCCCACTCGGCGAACGCAACGCCCGTTATCAGGCCGACGTAGCTTGTTCCCAGGACCGCCAGTTTTGCCATTCATACCCACCCCGGTACGGTGAACAGGAAGATCGCGACGATGGTCCCGACAAGGGCTTCGCCTATGATCAATCCTGTCGCAAGCATGTATGTGTCCAGGAGCTTAAGTGTCTTCGTCCTCTCGCTCCAGTTCTCCTCCTTCGCCTGCTTCTCGAAGACCTTCTCCTGCCACAGGTCGCGCATGCCACCCCCGAGCATCAGCGGGAACGCCAGTCCGAGCGGGAAGTACATCCCCAGACCGAACGCCGTACCCATGCCGGTGAGCAGTTCCATGAAGATGCCTATGCAGAAGCCCAGAGCGAAGATCGTCAGATTGACATCGCCTCCTACAAGCATCTTGGTGAAGAACGCGAACGCGTGGGCCTGCGGGGCGATGAGGTTCAATTCGCCCTTTGCGAGCTGTTCCGAGAAGATCATCGCGAAGACACCCGCGATTATCGCGCCCGGGATGATGCCGAGGATCTCGGCCCGCATCTGCTGGTAGGGCCGATTGCCTATGTAGAGTGAGTTCTTGAAGTCGAGTATGATGTCGCCGGACATCGAGATGGCGCCGCCGAACACGGTGGTGCCGATGATCGCCAGTATGACCGTTTCGGTCCTCGATGTGCCCATGAGTTTGAAGACACCGACGAGCATGAGCAGTACGATGAAGCTGGTGCCTGACACCGGCTCGATCGACGTCTCGCCCATTACCTTGACCGCTATCGCCCCGAGGAAGAAGGTGAGCGATACGAGCAGGAGTGACAGCATGAGTACCTGGGGTGCCGGATACCCTGCGGAAATGAAGGCGATCGAGACACCGAAGAACGTCACGACCGTCATGACCAGGATATGGGACATGGGCCACTCGTACCACCCGAGTCCAGGTATGAACTCCGAGGTCGCGCCTCCCCCGCCGCCCTTGATCTTCCTGAGGTCAGCGGTTGCCGTCTTGAACACGGGTGCCATCTTTGCTAGCCCCGTCAATCCACCGCCGAGGATGGCCCCTATCGCCATTATCCTGGCGACCTGACCCGCAGCGGTGAGGGCTGGAGGATCGAGGTCCCGGACATTGTATGTGAGCCCCTCGATCACGACGGGCATCCCGTGATGGACTGCTATCGGTACGACGACGAACCATGTGAAGAGCGTGCCAAGCGAGACCAGGAGGGCGGCCCTCCACCTCATGAACCATCCCGTCGCGATCAGCATCGGCGAGAGCTGGAAGTCGATCCACGTGTACTCCGCGCTCGCGTAGGGCTGGTGGACGTCGCCTATATCGTAGTGATCGCCGGCGAAGTAGTGGTCCATTACCGAGATGTGCTCATCGTAGGATGTCCCTGCCGCCGTGTGTGACTGAAAGATGTCCTTGTGGTTGTTCTCCATTATCGGGAAGTCCCTGAGGAATGTGAAACCACCTGACAGGAGTCCCATCATGGACACCTTTCTGATGGTCTCCTTCGCTCTCGACGCTTCTCCTTCCGACACGTCGTTCGCGATGTCGAGGAGCTGGACCCATGCCTCGAAGGTGGGCATGGGGAGCGGGTCCTCTACGAGCCAGACACGCCTGAAGATGATGAAGTACATCACGCCCAGGAACCCGGCGAAGATCGTTGCCGTGATGGGCACGTACATCGGCGGGAACGAACCTGTCGAGATGTAACCGTCCTCGTAGGCCAGGATGTACATCGCAGGGAACGTGAAGACGAATCCCGTGCAGATCATCGACGCACCCGTGGATGCGCCGCTGGATAGATTGATCTCGGTGGGCTTCCAGAACAGCCCCATACCTATGAGGTAGGATATGTACCACGAACCGCCGATGACCATGCCGACCTTCAGGCCGACGTACTGGTTGATGGCGGCGAAGAGGGTTCCGACGATGATGCCGACGATGATCTTCCACCATGTCCATGTACTGCGATGGAAGCCGTCGGACTTATTCTTCTCCTCGAAGTACTGCTCGAGAACACCCGTGTTGAAGTTCGAGTACATCTCGATGTCGAACCACTCCATCGTGTTGTTCTCGATCTTGTGCAGCCCCTCGGGGGTCGGTGGTCTCCGATACGGTGATTTGAATACCTTACCCATGGTACTCTGCGCATTGGGTTGATGGATTTAAAGGTTGCTTTGGGACTGGTATACGGCTAATGATATCCCTCGACGTCGTCCTTGACGCGGCGGCCCATTCCCTCGAGTTCCCCGGCTATCTTCTCGTAGAAATTCGTGGTCGAATCGTCCATCGAGGGGCCTATCCGGTCGAACGCGGCCTCGAAGTGGGCCATCTTGACCGTCTTGACATTGTCCTTGAGGGCCATCATCCCCGCCTCCCTGCATGCGGCCTCGATGTCGGCTCCGACATAACCGTCGGTCCTTGCGGCCAGGGCGTCGATGTCCACGCCCTTCTTGGGCATGTCCTTGGTGTGGATCTCGATTATCTTCCTCCTTCCGTCCAGGCCGGGCGGTCTGACGTAGATACGCCTGTCGAACCGGCCAGCTCGGAGAAGCGCCGGATCGATGATGTCGGGTCGGTTTGTCGTTCCGATGACGACGACGCCCTTCATCTGCTCCAGTCCGTCCAGGGAGGACAGCAGCTGGTTGACGACCTGCTCGTGGGCCCTGCCGGCACCCAATCCCCTCGATGGTGCGAGGGCGTCCAGCTCGTCCAGCAATATGATCGACGGCGATGCCATCCTTGCGAGCTTGAAGATCTCCCGGATTGCCTTCTCGGACTCACCGACCCACTTGGACATGACCTCGGGTCCCCGGACGGGGATGAAATTGGCCTTGACCTCGTTCGCAGCGGCCTTGGCCATCAGGGTCTTTCCGGTGCCTGGAGGTCCGAAAAGGAGGATACCGCTGGGAGGCTTGACACCCATGTCGGTGAAGACCTCCGGTTTCTCCAACGGCCATTCCACGGCCTCCTTGATGTCCTCGATGACCTCGTCCAGTCCTCCTATGGATGACCACCCGACGTCAGGGAGCTCGACGTAGAACGACCTAAGGGCTGATGGCTCGATCCCCTTGAGCGCCTCGATGAAGTCGTCCATCGACACGTGGAGGTCCTCCAGGACCTTCGGCGGGATGGACTGGTTGACGTCGATGGTGGGCAAAAGCCTTCTGAGCGCCCTCATGGCGGCCTCGCGGCTAAGCGCCGAGAGGTCCGCTCCCGTAAAGCCGTGTGTGATGTCCTCGATCTTCTCGAGGTCGAAGTCCTCGGTGAGGGGCATCCCCCTGGTGTGGATCTCGAGGATCTCCTTCCTGCCGATCTTGTCGGGCACACCGATCATTATCTCCCGGTCGAAACGTCCCGGACGGCGAAGCGCTGGATCGATGGCGTCCACACGGTTCGTGGCGCCGATGACTATGACCTGGCCGCGGCCGACCATGCCGTCCATCAGGGTCAGCAACTGGGCGACGACGCGCCTCTCCAGTTCGCCGGAGGATTCGGCCCTCTTGGGCGCGATGGAATCGATCTCGTCGATGAAAATGATGGCGGGGGCGTGCTCCTCGGCCATTTCGAACTTCCGTCTCAGATGCTCCTCGCTCTCTCCGTAGTACTTGGAAACTATCTCTGGACCTTGTATGAGGAAGAAGGTTGCTCCTGATTCGTTCGCTACCGCCTTCGCCATCAGCGTCTTGCCAGTGCCTGGCGGACCGTACAGCAGGACCCCTCTCGGAGGATCGATGCCGAGGCGCCTGAACAGTTCGGGCCTCTTGAGCGGGAACTCGATCATCTCCCTTACACGCATGAGTTCGTCCTTCAGGCCGCCGATCTCCTCGTAGGTGATGCCGACGCCGCGCTCCTCCTCCTCGAGCTCCGCCTCCTTCTGGATCGACAGTTCCGTATCCTTGGTGAGCAGGACGACTCCCTCTGGCTCCGTCGTCATGACCCTGAAGGGAAGCACCCGGGCGTTGAACGCCGATATCGGGAACGCGACGACATCGCCCTCCATCATCGGCCTCTGGAGGAGGTTCCTCTTGACGTAGCCCAGGAACTCGTCGTCCACGGTGACGTCCGGCACGGTCTGATAGAATGCCAGGGTGACCGATTTGGCATCCGTTGCCTCGACGGTCTTGACGGTCACGGCATCGTCCACCGATACCCCGGCGTTCTTCCTCAATATTCCGTCCATCCTGATGATCCCGCGCCCCTCCTCGTCCGGGAAGAGGCGGTGGGCCACCGCGCTGGTGGACCTTACGCCCTCGATCACGATGGGATCACCGAGCTTCACGCCCAGTTTCTCCCTCGTGTCCTGGTCGATCCTAGCACGGGAATATCCGGGGTCCGCAGAATGAGCTTCCTTGACGCGAAGAGAGATCGTCATCGATATCCGAAACGGCATTCATTTATAAAGAACCTGCGGTTCTCCGGCACTTACAGGCCGATATACGAAAATAATACTGGCAGCGTGGGACCCTCCATGTGGACCATTCCCGATCCTCCGGGGACCAACATCGATCCCTTGGAAAACGCGCTCGAGGCCGGATCGTTCGGGCCTCAACGCGCAACACCCATGATGGTGATGGTATCCGAGTCTACCTGTCCTCCACGCGGTTGACCAGTCGGGATAAGATATGGTCGGTAGGAGGACCATCTTTAAATGTCAGGTTCCGCCTTCACGGTACGATGGCGATGAACACGGCCGAAATGGAGCTGAAATGGCAGGAACGATGGCGCGAGGAGCGCGTCTTCGAGGCGGAGCCGGGCAACGGGGAGAAGTACTTCCTCAACGTGCCCTATCCGTACATCAACGGCCTCCTGCACATCGGTCACACGCTCACCTACTCGAGGACCGAGTTCATGGCCAGGTACAAGCGGCTTCGCGGGTACAATGTCCTATTTCCGTACGCTTTCCACGCGACCGGCACCCCTATCGTGGCGGCGGCGGGAAGGGTGGCGGACGGCGAGGAGTCCCAGATGAACATCCTCCGGTCGATGGACATACCCGAGGACGAGTTGTCCGCGTTCAGCGATCCGCTCCACTGGGTCGAGTACTTTCCGATCGAGGCGGAGCGCGACCTCAACCGGCTCGGCGTGTCGGTGGACTGGCGCCGGAAGTTCATGACCACATCCCTGAACCCGGCCTACGACGCTTTCATCAGGTGGCAGTTCAATCGGCTCCATGAACAGGGATTGGTCCGCAAGGGCAGGCACCCGGTGGTCTGGTGCACCCATGACAACTCACCAGTCGGCGACCACGCCAGGATCGAGGGCGAGGGCGAGATGCCCCAGGAGTTCGTCCTTCTCAAGTTCGAGATAGATGGAGAGTACATCGTCGCAGCGACGTTGAGGCCGGAGACGGTCTTCGGACAGACCAACCTCTGGGTCGATCCCGAGGAGGAGTACGTCAAGGCGGACGTCGACGGCGAGGTGTGGATACTATCGAAGCAGGCCGCCCAGAAGCTATCTGAACAGAAGCACGAGGTGGCGACCGTCGGCTCCGTGTTCGGCTCCCAACTCCTGGGAAAGGAGGCCGTCGCACCGATGATCAGGCGGCCGATTCCGATACTTCCGTCCTCGTTCTGCGATCCCGAGAAGGGGACCGGAATAGTGACATCCGTTCCGTCGGACGCTCCCGACGACTGGATCGCGCTCGTCGACATCAAGGCCGACGAAGCCGGGATGGATCGGTATGGATTGGACCCGGAGATGGTCAGGTCCGTCGAACCGATCGCGATAATAACCTCCGAGGGTTGGGGTGACTTCCCGGCTGGAGAGATCGTCGAGAGGATGGGGATCAAGGACCAGACGGAGCGGGACAAGCTCCTTGAGGCTAAGCACGTCATCTACAGGTCCGGTTTCTACACCGGCGTCATGAGGGAGGTCGCAGGTGAGTACGCTGGCATGCCCGTCGAGGAGGCGAAGGACCGGATCCGGGACGAGATGCTGGAGAAAGGCGAAGCAGCTCTCATGTTCGAGCTCTCCAACCCAGTGGTCTGCCGATGTTTGACACCGTCCATAGTCAAGGTCGTCGATGACCAGTGGTTCATCGCGTACGGCGATCACGACTGGAAGGCACGGGCGAGGGAATGCCTGGCCGGGATGAACCTGTACCCCGAAGTCGCCCGGAAGCAGTTCGAGCACGTCCTCGGCTGGCTGCGCGACTGGGCCTGCACCCGCGAGCTCGGCCTCGGCACCAAGCTGCCGTGGGACGACAACTGGATGGTGGAATCCCTGTCGGACTCGACCATCTACATGGCGTACTACACGATATCACACATCATCACAGATCTTCCGGAGGCTGCACTCACCGACTCGCTGTTCGACCATGTCTTCCTCGGAAAGAGCGATGCCGCGACGGTCGCCATGGAGACAGGCACCGAGATCGACACCGTCGAGCGCATGCGCGAGGAGTTCCTCTACTGGTATCCCTTCGACCTCCGGGTCTCCGGGAAGGACCTCATCCAGAACCACCTTTCGTTCACGATATTCAACCACACCGCAATCTTCCCCCAGGAGCACTGGCCCCGCGGGTTCGGCACGAACGGATGGATACTCATCGGTGGACAGAAGATGAGCAAGTCCTCCGGCAGCTTCCGCACCCTGAGGAGCGCCATCGAGGAGTGGTCAGCCGACGCTATCCGTTTCACGCTCGCCTACGGTGGCGACGGGCTCGACGACCCGAACTTCGATCCTGACCTCGCCGGGACCATAGGCGATAAGTTCAACACTTGGCTCGAGTTCGCTCAGGAAAGGTACGGAAAGGGCGTCGACGATGAACGCGCCATCGACCGGTGGTTCCGTTCGGCCCTGTACTCCGCGGTGGAGGACTACTGCGACCACATGGACCTGATGGAGTTCCGGGCGGGTGTCAAGCGGGGATATTACGATCTTCAGAGAGACCTGAGATGGTACCTCAGGCGCTGCGACGAGCCGAACCGCTCGGTGATCTCCGAGTTCATCAAGGTGACGACACAGATGCTCTCCGTGTTCGCACCTCACGTCTCCGAGGAGGTCTGGGAGACCATCGGTAGATCGGGATTCGTGTCTGTCAGCCAGATACCTGATCCGGACCCTGGCTCGATCGACTCGGACGCGCTCGACGCCGAGTCCGTACTCGTCGACCTCATGGACGACCTGAGGGAGGTCCTGGGCCTGGTCGGCGACACGCCGGGCGACATCCACCTCTACACCGCCGCCGACTGGAAATGGCACCTTGCCGATGCGGTCCGCGATTCCGTCGACGACGGCGTGGTCAAGTTCCAGGACGTCATGTCCAAGGTGATGTCGGACCCCGAGATCCGCAAGAACGGAAAGGTCGTCCCGCCCCTCGTCAAGCGCCTCATACAGGAGCGTGCCTCGTACGGCATCGGAATGGATGCCGAGAACGAGAAGTTATCCGACGAGGCGGACTTCCTCTCACAGGAGTTCGGCAGGAAGGTCCACGTCTGGACCGAGGGACAGGCGGAGGACCCGATGGGCAAGGCGAAGAACGCTCTGCCGTACAAACCCGCGATATTCATAGGCAACATGGAGTGACGAACAGATGAGGGCCGTATTCACATCCGACCTCCACGGGATAGCAGACCTCTACGGACAGCTCGGCGAACTTGCTAGGGACGAGTCTGCGGACGCCGTACTCATCGGCGGGGACATGTTCCCGGCCGGATGGTCAACGGACCAGGACGCGTTCTTCAAAGGTTTCATGGAACCGTGGCTTGAAGATCTAGGGGTGCCGGTCCTTGCGGTGATGGGCAACAACGATAGGAGGGAGTTCGAACATCTCCTCCACGATTCACAGTACATCGAGCATGTTCACATGCAGCACGTCGACCTATTCGGTCACAACGTCTTCGGCTACGCCCATGTCGACATCACACCCTTCGACGTCAAGGACTGGGAGAAGTTCGACAACGAGACAAGGACCAATCCATGGGACCGCCTCGAGGGCGTAGTCTCGTTCCCGGAGCGGAAGAACATCAGGTTCGATCCGACGGACAGGTCGGACACGATCGAGAAGGACCTCGCCGGTGTGATCGACAGGATCGATGCACCTAACACGTTATTCCTTTTCCACGCCCCTCCGTACGGGACGCATTGCGATATGTCGGACCGTGGACACATAGGCAGCATGGCTATACGGGACTTCATACGGCTGGTACAGCCTCCGATAACATTGCACGGACACATCCACGACGCGCCCTACATCTCCGAGAAATGGTTCACGAAGACCGGTAGGACGATCTCCGTGAACGCTGGCATGCGTCCCGATAGACTTCATGCTGTCGTTATAGACACTGATGAGGGGATAATGGCGCACACCATTTTCGACGGATTCGCCGAGTTCGAGTTATGATGATCTTCTTCTTTGATGACGATGGGCCAACGAGACAACACATACCATTGCCATCAATTCGAATGGCGAAAGGAAAGGCAGTCCATCGTCGTCGTCACTCGATCCACCGCCCCCGCCTCCAGAACCTGACCCCCCCTTCTTGACCTCGACGAATACATCGAGCGAGGCTGATCTCTCGTCATCCGGATTCGCAAGCCGCGATTTCTCCGAGGTCACAGTGATCTCGAAATGGTATGTGTCCTCTTCATCGGGGGCACTTACATAGATACTGATCCTCCGGGCTCCTTTTTCCTCTATGGTCAGTTTTCCAATGGTCGGGATTGACCACCCGTCCCGGGCGAGGTCTGCCAGATTGTCCACATCAACGATGAAATCGTCCTCGTCGTTGCCCAGGTTGAATATTTGGAATGATATGTTTCCGCCTCCACCTGGCGCGATGGATTCCGGCTCATCAAGCTCCAGTACTAAATCGAAGTACTGCTCGACGAAAACGATCATGCTGGTTTCGTCAACGTCACCTACCAATCCTAGAGAGCCGGTCCATGAACCCCCGACAATGACATTCTGGGCGACCTTGTGGCTCGTGCCCTCCGGTGCGGCTATCGTCACCGAGAACGGCTTTTCTTCTTCACCTCCCCAGACGAAGGTCATGCTGCTGGGAGTTATCGCAGCACCCCATCCTCCGGCCGAAATGGTCAGGCTGACATCCACCTGTGGCTGACTGCCACAATCGCAATGGATCGTTCCGGTGTTCTTGACAATACCGCCGGAAGGATTTCCCGGCTCGACGTCCGCTGTCTTCGAGGAATCATCGAATTGTGCATTAACAACAGGGATGATGGTCTGTCCCTCCGCTGGCTGTATGAAAAACATCATCGATAGACTGAATATTATTACGAATAGAATCAGGGCGAACACCCTCAAGTCGCGTCGGTTCATGTCTGGTCCCCAATATTCAAGAATCTATCTCATCTTAAACCTATCGAAGGGCTGCGCCGTTCTCCCGTTGGCGCAGCCCTCGATCACCCACTCCGCTTCCTACCGATATTGGTCCAGCCGATGAAACAACAGGATCCTACTATGACCAACAATGAATGTATTTTTAAAAAACTGTTAATAACCTACGCATAGGACCAACTCCCTTTCCTCCATCTCCAGAATACCGCAGTCGTTACTGCAGCGGAACCTCCGATAAGCATCAATGAGATCTCCAATGTCTTGTCGACCTCTACCTTGACGTGGAACACCTTCAGAAAATATCTTGTGTAATTGTCACCCCTCTCGATCGATCCCAGAGACGTCACGTTAAAGACGAACTCGTACGTACCCGCCTCCTCTGGAGCTCGTGCATTGATCTTGAAATTGGTATTCATCTTCTCCTCGATGACCACAGGTTCGGTCCTACCTATCGTCCATCCCTTCTTTTCGAGGAACCTCCGGTTCTCGATCCTGAAAGAGAACTCATCAACACCGTTTCCGGTATTCCATAATGAGATCGGGATTGACACCTGTTTTCCACCATCGGTCAGGTGAAGTTCGGGCGCTTCGATCATAGCTGCGAAGTATTGCTTGACGAAGATGATGAAACTCTTCTGGTCGAGATCTCCCACCAATCCTTCCGAACCCTGCCATGAACCCCCTAGAATGACGTTTTGAGAGACCTTCGTCGAATATCCGATTGGAGCTCTGATCCTGACAGCGAATGGCTTGACACGGTTCTCTCTCTCATGAGCCCAGAAGTCGAATCCACCGGGATGAATGTTCGAAGGCCACCCGCCAGCAGAGATGGTCTGTGTAACAACAATGTGGGGGTCTGTTTGATTCTTGATCCGGACCGTTCCGTTCATGTAGAACATACCGTTGGTGGGATTCCCCGGCTCGACATCCACCTCACCACTGGTCTCGGTAATCCTGATGATTATCTCGTTCATCGTCTGCCCGCTCGCCTGTTCAGATGTCATGAGCAATATCAACACGACCACAAGTACGATCGCGCCGACAAAGCCACCGCTGGCTAACATACGTTTTACACAAACCACCACGTCGATCCCTTCTCTACATTCCTCTTCGCGGTAATTGATATATTACCTTTTTGAACATTCTTTTACATCGTTTCGTTTATTCTCGACCTGACCTTTATCATTGGAACAATGGTAAGATCGGGCTAGATTTGACATGGATTTCGATATTAATTAGTTGTGCAAAATTTGACAATCCAGTAGGTCAATTACGAGGGTTAATCTTATTATCCCTGCATCCGTTACCGTACGGTCGCTATCCAGGGGACCGTGGATGGGCGCCGTGGGGGCTAATCCTTGGGTGCGAGGATCGGAGATGAAACCATGAGATGGAGATTTAGTGTTGGAAAGAGAGGAATGTTCGTCAGCGTAGCCCTTGTCGTGCTACTGCTTTCGTCGACCTTCGCCGGAGCCTACCTTCAGGCCCTGGCATTCGCCGACGATGGGAAGAGAGACAGCGGTGCCGCTGCCGCAGTACCGATCGCACAGGACGAGGGAAATGAAACAAGGACCGGTTACCTGAACGAATCAGCAGAGTTCTACGGATCGTTCATGGCCGTGCAGGAGAACCTGAACAACCTTACCCTCGATCTCCAGAACCTTTACAGGGAGATAATCGATCCGACAGAGGAGGAACCCGAGGAGGAGGAGGACGATAACTGTTCATTCTGCGGTTCCCAGACCCTAGAGATAACGGATGTCAGCAACGAGGCGGCCGTGGCGCTCGGCATCGAGAGCGAGGAGGGAGGGTCGTACCTCGAATACGTGAAGGCCCACACGATAACAACGATACTCGACATCAAAAAGCTCGAGGCATCCTATGGGGAGTTCATCGATATCTCCGACGATTATGACGATTTCCTTGGCGATATGGCCGGTGGAAATGACTCACAGATGGATGAAGCCTACGCTTCATTCTCGACCTCTCTGACCTCGTACCGGACGGAGATGGACGATGTCCTGGGCCGGGCCGATTGGCTCGAAGAGACGATAGTTCCGATCCTATCGAGGCCCGAGGACATCAGTGAAGTTGCGGTACTCCGATCCATCCGCAACTATCAGGCTGAGATACAGGACGTCCTGGACGTCGTGTACGAAGCGACCGTCGCCGACCCCGATTCGGGTGTTGACCTCGATCCCCTGTCACATTTCACCATCGAGCTCGATGGAGGGGACCAACCGGTGATGGACACGAGCGCGCTGCCGGTCAGCACTACGGCTGCGGACCTGAACGAGACCAAGGATGCTTGGTCATCCGAGTCCGTGTATCAGAAGGCCAACTCGATGGATGTCGAGAAGCTCTTCTGGTGGGTCCTCGAGGGTGTGGCCTATGAGCCGTACCTCGGGTCGCTCAAGGGAGCGGACCAGACCCTTATGCAGAGGTCCGGCAACGATGTCGACCAGGCGTCACTACTGATCGCCATGCTCCGCGAGAGGGACGTGGCCAGCCGGTATGTCTTCGGTACTGTTCGAGCGCCCTGGGCCGACGTCGCAGATTGGCTGCGGACCGATACCCAGGAGAATGCGACCGCTATCCTCCGGTCCTGCGGGATACCCGCCGACATGATGGGCTCGGATATCATATTCGAGCACCACTGGGTTGCGGCCTGGGTGGACGGGGAGTGGGTCGAGATGGACCCGTCATGGAACTTCGAGGACCTCGAGGCCATCAACGGAACCTTCGTCAGTGACGGCACTACCTATGTTTCGGGGGCCGCCAACTTCAGCGCCTACGAGGAGCCCGATGTCTCCAACAGGACAGCGTTCCCGACAGGTCTCAACTATACGGTAACGGCCAGAGCGGACAACTACGCCGAGGTCCCGACCGCGCTGCGCCATACGATCACGGTCACTTTGAAGGATAACGGCACCTCCGTGGTGGGCTATTCCGGCTTCGCCGGGCGAATGGCCACATTCCCGATGCACATCAGGTATGAGCCGACCTCTACCGGTCAGGACCTGATCGACGAGATGGGCAGGGATGCTCCCCCCTTCCTGATAGGCTACACCCCGGCACTCGAAATGAACGCCAGGACCATCGATACCTCGTCGATGGTGCTCCACGGCGGTGATACGCTCGACCTCACAATCACATTCACTGCGCCCTGGGGCGAGGACACCACCAACTCCGTATCGGTGGCCGGTGCGGATTCCGTGGTCAGCTTCGACGTTGGAAAGATGAACGGTAGGACCCTCAACTTCCGACTCGAGAACCACGGGGATGTCGAGAACGCCTCCCTCTCTGACGCCACAGACGCCTATCTCGAGATGGCCGCAACGATGCTCCACGTCTGGGTCGCTGAGAGCTACGACACCGAGGCTGCGGACCTCCTCGGATGGTGGTGGCGCCCAGGCCCATCGGCGGTCATCGCCAACAGCGGCGGTTATTTCGGATTCGGGGCACCTCTTGTCTTCGCACCGTTGTACTCGCTGGACCTGCTCAGGGATCCCGTCCAGGCGAGCTTCCGCCCGGAGCAGCGGGACCCGGTCACGGCCGACTATCTGTTCACCCTGAACTCGGGCGAATACTCGTCCTACATCGAGTCGATGGTCGGTGCCATCATCTTCAACGAGACCCGGGCCGTGAGTTACGAGGACCTGCTCGGGATAGCCTCGCAGGTTGGGATTGCGGTAATTCACATCACGCCCGACAACTACGAAGAAGTACTGGCGAACGTCACGCTTCCCTCTCAGGTCCTAGAGAGGATAATGGATGCGATCGACCTTGGATACGAGGTCGACATCATCGCTGCCGGCATAATCGTCGACGGTGTGCTCTATTACGCCTTCAGGATAGTCGATCCTGAGACCGGCGCCGTCGCCAACATCGTTCTGTCGACCCAATACCAGCACGCCATCTGGTTCATCAAGGTGATCAAGGACCTTTGGGCCCTTGCGGGCGACATCAAGGATTGGATCGTTGAGCAATGGAAGGTGATAAAGCCCATCGCCAAGCAACTGGGCATCAAGGCAGTATCGATCATCAAGAACCTGTATTACAAGGCAAAGGCAAAGGTCCAGGAGGTCCTGAACAACTTCCGAAAGCTCTGGAGAGGCGAGAGGGAAGGTCTCGAATGGTTCCGTAATACCATCGAGGGCGCTCTCGATTTCGCAGCTGAGATCCTGGGCCCGATCGGAGACGTACTCGGTATCCCGCTGGACCTGATACCAAAGATAGCGAAAGCCATAATCCAAGTTTGGCGTTTCGTCGAATGTGTCCTCGGATCGGCAGCGACCGCGCTCAACGTCGCCACGTACATCTGGTGTTGTATACGCCTGTTCCTAACGATAGTCTTCGACTGGGCCTGCGGTGAGATCATAGGGTTGATCGCCGACGCTACCCTCGGGAACATCATGGTCACCGGCGTCACCGGACTAACGGTTGGGATCGGCGCGGCGACGGCTCCACTGATCTACAGGATCACGTTCTACGCTGCCCGGTGGCTCGGCAACAAGTTGATATGTCCCCAGGTCGGGAAGCTCATTGATTACATTGCCGACAAAGGTCGAAAATGCGAGGTCAAACCCAGGGCGAAGATACGGGCCGTCAAGGTCTCGGGCGGTGAGAACAACGAACCGTGTGTCTACGACATAAACATGGAGGTCTACAATCTCGGTACCGTTCCAAGTAAAGGGATAGAGGTGTCCCTTAAGGAGGATGGCGGCGTGGTCTTCACCGCCATCATCGAAAAGCTCGATCCCGCCGAATACGTGGATACAGACGTCTGGAAGGGGACGCACCGTGTCACGATACCGGCCGGCGAGACCAAGAACTACGAGATGAAGGTGGTCGACAAGTACGGCTGCATCTTCCAGAGGACCACCGACGACAGTAAACGCCCCAAACACACGGTCAGGATGAAGATCAAGTGCGATGAGTGCAAGGATCCGAACCCCGAGACCGGCCAGTGCTGCGACGAGCTGGAAGGTGACAACAAGAAATGTTGTATCAACCCAGACGACAAGAAATGCCGACGTGATAAATGTAGCCATATCCAGGATTACAAGGAGCGATGGTGTTGCGAGGACCCATACCAGCCGAATTGTGATCCATGCAAGGACCCCAAGGACTGTCCGCCCTACAATCCGGACGACGTATTCGTCCTCGGGAGCAATGTGGTCAACGTGACCTCAACGGATGCCCCGGAATCCGAGATCGGCATCGTTGACAAGGGATTCCCGAACGAGATGATGACGCTGATAAACAGCACGGGACGCGATGCTCGATTCGTGGACCTCGGAACCATAACAATCAATGAGCTCAACGAACTGAAGGTCCTTGTCGTCCCCTCGGGCGGTCTTTACGACCTCACCGATCCCTCCGGCGGATCGGACATCGTCAGATTGAAGCTCGAACTCTTCCTCGAGAACGGCGGGAACATCCTTGCGATGACCCAGCAGTACGGATACGAGTGGGCCGGACTCCCCGGCGGACTCGACGGGTACGGCTACCAGGAGGACCAGAACTGTCTCCTCGGCTCCGTCTACATCGAGAACTACAATCCGGTCTTCTCTCCGATGTCCCAGGTCAAGGCCCCGAACTCCAAGGGCGAGGTCTACCTCGATCTGAACATCGACGGCTTCTTCATGGATTGGCCGACGAACGCCACCGTTCTGCTGACCAGGGCCGCGAACAAGATGCCGGCCATGGTCATGTATCCATACGGGAACGGGTACATCATGGCCACGACGATGTATCCTGACTTCGCGATGGTCTTCGGGTCCGGGACCTCGGACGAGATCGAGATCCTCGACGCGATGCTCTCCTATCTCATGGTGCCGGAACCATCGAGCGTAGAGACGATCGAGCCCGAGACCCCGATACCGCTCGAGATGAACTCGACCGGTATGGAAGCGGAGTACGCCATAATCATCGGACCGAACGGCACGGTCGTAGATTGCGTGAAAGCTGTCGGTGGGAGTTTCAACGACCTCGCCGGATACGACGATCACGGTGTCTACCGGGTCGACTACATCGGAGCCGATAACGGGTTCCACAACATCACGGTCGTGAACGACGTCGATGCCTTTGCTCTAAGCGACTTCAACGAATCATTGAAGAAGGTGATACCGGAAGGTGTGGACTTCTGGGTGGTCTTCGACAAGAACTACTACTACGTCACAGGTTCGTACGGAAGCCCCGACGATGACGGAGGCGAACCTGGGTTCGTCACGTTCTTCATCAACAACCACGAGGACACCTGGTTCAATGGCAGCGTCAAGTTCGGTGTGTGGGGCAGGGGCCACGTCCTATGGTGGGGTTACGGCGGCGCTGCAAACGGTTGGTACCACAAGGTGAACGTCAACATCGCCCCGAACTCCTATGGCGAGTACACGGAACGCTTTGCGACCTCGCAGTGGGATTTCAGAACGGTCTCCTATCTGTACACCGGATCCGATTGGTCAGGGGACCAGATCGCCTTCATAGAGCGCCGGTACGGCGTACTGAAAGGCCAAGCCAGCATAATCAATATCATCACGAACCTTGACGACTACGCTCCGAACGAGACCATCAATGTAAGCATGTCCGTTTACAATCCGAACGCCAACGAACTCAGCTACACGATATACCTCGACATCCTTGACGGATTGCAGCAGACGACCTACAGCTCGGCGACTACATACATCACAGTGCCCGCCCACTCGACTGAGATCAAGTATTACGACATGACGGCCCCGATGCAGTTCGGCCAGTACATGGTCCGCGCACGACTGTTCAGCGGATCTCGTCAACAGACCCTGGACCGCAAGTTCATCGAGGTCGGACCGAAGCTCCTCGTCCGGAAGGTCGACCTGCCGGATCCGATCGTTCCGAACACCAACAACACGTTCACTGTCTACATCTCTAACGATAGTCCCCTCCCGGCGACCGGCGCGAAGCTCTCCGTCAAGCTGTTCGATCCATACGACGTCGAGCTCGCCATGGTCAACAGCTCCTTCGGAATACCAGCCTATGGAGAGATATCGAAGGAGATCAACATCACCGTGCCGGAGCCTGTTTTCGGGACGTACTACCTCGCCTACGAGGTGCTGTGGGACGTCCGTTCCCTGACCGGACGGGTGGATCTCCCCAACAGGTACGCCCTGACCGTCGACCTGGACAAGCCCTCCTACCGCATCCGCGAGGACCTTGGATACACCCTCAATATCACCGATTCCGGAGTATGGCAGCAGAACCTTGACATCGTCATATCGATCCCCGAGACCGGAGACAGCGATGCCTACAACGTGCTGTTGGACTCGGGAGATGGAAGCACTCAGTCGGCCGTCTTCGCCCTTCCGACATATCTCATGGCTGGCGCCCACCTCATCAACGTAACCGTCACCCAGAACGAAACGGCCTATCACGAGTTCCAGTTCACGATACCGTCCTCGCAGCTCGAACTCCACCTGGCAAACCTCTCCTTCAGCATCGAGGATACCCTGGACGTCATGTTGAGGAACGACGGCGGTGTCGATACCAACTACACCTTCAGTCTCGACATCTTCGATCCGCACTACCAGAGGTTCACGAGGATGGAGGAGAACGGTTCGATAATGGCCGACGAGAACATCACCTTCGGATACGACATCTTCGACCAGGCCCTTTCGGGCGAGTACTTCACCCTCATCAACGCCAAGGACACCGAGACCGGGGACCTCATCCAGATTACGGCAACGCTCGTGATCGACGGACTGGAGGCCCATATGACCGTGGCGGCGAACGACACCGTGTACTATGTTGCCGACGGCGTCGAGATAATGGTGAACGTGACGAACATCGGCAAGGCCATCGAGAACGGCACACTGCTGGTCCAGGCATTCTCGTCGGACCTCAGCGAGATGGAGGGCGAGAGCCCGTGGTACAGCACCAATCTGCGCTACAGGATGCCATTGAAGATCAACACATCCGGGGAGAACCGGACGGACGCAGAGGTCCGGCTGATGGTCAACTTCACCGAGGTCTTCGCCGACATGGGTATATTCGACCGGGCCTTGGACGAGGATTCGATAATCGTTGTAGAATACTCGGCCGACAACACCATCAAATGGGTGGTGGAGTCGGAGGTCAAGGCAGGGGTACCTCTTGCGAGCGACCTCTTCCACAACACCTATTCACCGAAGCCCAAATTCCTCTACCTGGTCGGAAGCAGGACGGATTACAACCTTGCTGCAAGGACGACAGGATACTATCAATCGGTAAAACGCGTCCAGTACAACGATGCCGAGGCCTCCACGATCATCGAGGACCTGGACGATTACGACATCGTCATCATGGATGGCATCCAGGCCACATCGGAGTTCGACATCGGGAACCAGGATACTCAGGACACGATAGTCGACTACGTCACTGAAGGTGGTGTCTTCATCTTCATGTGCCCGACCATCTCCATGGACGTCTTCGGGGTCCACCACGTCTCCGGATGGAGGAACGACAACGTCGTTCTGGTGGACGATGACCACCCGCTCGCGGACATCAGCGGCGGACAGAGCTACAACGGATGGAGCTACTCTGAGACGAACGGATACTGGACCAACTGGGAGTCGGACGATTTCGACCCGATCTACGTCGATTCGGCCGACACGGACGAATTCGGCGTTACCCTGGAGAGGTTCATAGGCGACGGAACCCTCATCCTCGAGGCGCAGGAGGTAGGATATCCGTACAACACCCAGGGCACCTGGAAGGCCCGGAATATGTTCCGATATGCGACCCAGTTCGGGCACTACCTAGACCGTGCCTACGATGCGGAGAACAACGCCCTTGTCCAGATCACATGGACGATGAACGGTACGACCAACGACACCGCATCCCGGTTCTACTCGGTATACTTCAATTCCCGGACCGGGGACGACCTCCCGATGGATCCCGTGATCGAGGCACCCGAGGGATTCTATAACGTCAGGGTGCTCGACGAGTACGTCAACGCATCGGAGGAGGTCCAGGTCAGCTTCGGGTTCTGGAACGAGACCAACAACACTCTCTATTCGATCATGTACAGCTTCGACAGCAACGGGACGATGGGCGACGGCAACTGGACCCAGGCAGAGGTGATCGAGGCTGCCACGGAGACCCCGACGACCGCCGGCTGGAGCAAGGGCTACTACTGGCAGTACACCTACGGGCTCAAGCCGGTCGCCGGCTATGCCGGGACCTACGACACGGACAACAGTGGGTACGCCTCCTACAACAATTATCTGCCCGACGATGACTTCTACGACAACGAGATACTGTTCTTCGACGGTTACCGCTACAACAACTATGTGGACTCGGTGATCGACGGGGCAGCCTCCGGCCACATGGTCGTTACCGACCACTATACGTTCGAGGAGGTCCTGAGGAGGGTGACCTACGCGGGCATAAAATCCTTCGTCTCGCACTCGACAACGTCCCATTTCATCTATCACGGCGGCGGGATAATCGTCGATGGAGACCACGATGATGACGGCTATCTGGGTTATGACTGGGACGACTATTCGGCAGTCCAGCAGGAGGACCTCGGTGCTCATTTCAAGGCACTCTACGACGACGCCTTCATCTTCAAGGCGATCCTGCCACCTGCCGGCATGACGACGACCACGTACTTCTACATCGTCACCCAAGACACCATCAACGACACATGGGAGAACTCGACCGTGCAGTCGTACTTCGTCGACGGAGAAGGACCGGCCATCGACGACATCCTGACATATCCGACGACCCCGTTGCTCGACACAATGGACCCGATCGATGTCACGGCCAGCCTGAGCGACGACACGGGCGTCCAGAGCGTCTCTCTCCATTTCACCTACGATGGTGACGATGTGTGGACGGGTGAGAAGGTCATGGAGGACATGGCGGGCGCAGGGGTCGATCAATACGTATACGGCGTGGAGTCGACACATCCCTACGACTCGAACGTCGATGACTGGTACACAATAACCGAGACAGGCGTCGGAGCGATAAGGGTCCATTTCACCAAGATCGAGCTCGAGCAGGGACTGGACAAGGTCAGGATCTACGACGGCTCGGAGAACCTGATCCAGACCATCACTGGACGGCACGAGGACCTATGGACGGATTGGGTCGATGATGACGTCCTGCTGATCAGGTTCACCTCTGACACCGGAATATCCGGATACGGGTTCCATGCCGATGTTTACGAAACGGACGATAGCTGGGGCGCTTTCATGGCGTACGACGAGGAGTACGAGGACCACCTCAACAGCGGCGACCATTACATCGGTGATAGCCGCGCCAGCAACGTGGCATACGTCAATGTCTACGTTGACGATCCGGAGGACATCGTCAGGGCGACCCTCACGATATCGACCGGCGGTATCGACCACGACACCGATGGTGTATGGTTCAACGAGCCGAACAGGACCGCGGGCAATGTCCTCGGCACCCTCGAGGTCGGTTCGACCAGCAACGTCTTCGAAGTACCGTTCGATACGATACTCGACGGGACGAACACCATCGCCATCGTTGCCGGGACCCTGAACGGACTGGATCCGGAAGGGAACTCCTTCATGTGGAACGAGGATCTGGACATCTACGACGTGACGCTCCGCGTGTGGTACGCGAACGTACCGTACAACGCCACCGAGGTCGCCTATTACGTCACCGCCATCGACCTCGCCGGGAACACTGCGATGTCACCCACATACACAGCCTATCTTGACACACCAGCATGGATAGGGGACCCCGTTCCCGATCCCTTCTACCCGACCGGCGATGACGATGTCACGGTATCCGTGCCGATCACCGATTCTCAGGGGATCGAGGAGGCCGTGTTGATATACGGCGTGCAGTCCTCGCCCTGGAACATCGCGACGACCGAGATGGGCGCCACGATAACGGCGAACGACTATTACAGCTCACAGTTCGCCCCCGAGGAGGCGATCGACGGGCTGGGTGAGGACGGCTCCACGCAGCAAAACTACTGGTTGACATCCAATTACTATTCGGGCGCATACCTCGAACTCGAGTTCGACAGGACCTACCTCGTCGACACGGTCAACCTCCTCAACACGAGGAATGCTGGATACTGGGACAGGTCGACAGGGAACTTCAGGCTCTCGGTCTCCCTGGACGGTGTGGAATTCGATGTGGTCCACTCCGGGACACTTGTCGAGGACGACATCGTCAACTGGTACACCGCGAACCTGAACCCGGTAGCCGCTCGCTACATGAGGTTCCATGTCGACTCCTACTTCGGCGCCGGCGGAGGACTAGCTGAGATCGAGGTGTACGCAGCCTACAACTGGTCGTACGGGATCATGGACAACACGGGTGATATCTACAGTGCGGAGATCCCGGCGACCGGGAACACGACCTGGGTGTACTACTACATTATCGTGAACGACACACTCGGCCACCAGACCACATCGATCGGCAACTACTACGTGACCGACGACACTCCCCCCGACATATGGACGATCTCGTCCATCCCCACCGTACCCTCGGCCAATATGCCGATCGACGTTTCAGCCTTCGCATCGGACAATCTCGGACTTGACGGATACACGCTCCATTACGGCTACGACGGAGTGAACTACACCGAGGTCGAGTTCGAGCCAAGGAGCGACACCACCGACATCGACGAGGATGGTGAACCCGAGATAGTCCTTGGTACGTACTACGGCAATTACATCATCAACAAGACCTGGGGCATCGAGCACAACCCCGATGGCGGTTACCTGTATACAAGGGGTTCCGCCTACGCGATCGCGGACACCGACATGGACGGTGTCCCCAACCTGATCTCCGCGAACAGCGACACCGATGGCACGTTCGCCCAGGTCTACCAGTGGAACGGCAGCGGATACGACCTCCAGACGACACTCGGTGACGAGGTGGATCACTCCTATGACACGTCTGTGTTCACCATCGATGTCGGCGACATCGACGGGAACGGGATCCCCGACATCGTGATCCCGGCCTATTACGACCGGATTTACGTCTACGAATGGGCGGGCTACGATTACCAACTGAAGTACATGTTCAGGACCTCCATCTACCCGCGGGACATGGAACTGGTGAACATCGATGACGATCCGGCGGAGGAGATAATCATCGGGAGGGATTGGTACCGTTTCGAGGTCTACGACCTGGTCGAGGGAGTGCTTGAACTGGTCTGGTATTCGGACGATATCGACTTCCAGTACATGGAGATCGGCGACCTTGATGGCGATGGCCTGAACGAGATAATCGTCGGGACGTACCGCCAGCTCCACATCTACGAGATCGGCATGGACGGGATCGAGCTCGAATATCAGAGCGGCGACCTCGGGTACTACATATACGTCAGCGATGTCTGGGACTACGACGGCGACGGCAGGAACGAGGTCGCGGTGTACGGGTACGAGGACTGGTATGTACCACCCTCGGGTCCGACAGTGTACTTCTTCAACACTACGGTCTATGAATTCTACGACGAGAGCGACTACGAGGACGAGCTGATCGTCGTCGATGACATAATATCATACCGGACCTCCAGTTTCCACTCGCTCCGTGTCCCCCACTGGGGAGACTTCGACAGCGACGGTGAGGTCGAGGTCGTGTACGCGGACAACAACTACAACTGGCTGCACGTCTACAACTTCACCGGGAACGGTACACCCGAGGAAACGAACTACTTCTACACGACTGGCCACAGCTATCAGTCGATCACGTCCTCCGGCGTGCCGAGAGATCTCATCGCACGGATACCCGGCGCCTCCGGCGGTACGTTGTACTATTACATAGAGGTCGAGGACCTGGCAGGGAACGTCAACACAACGGAGGTCTTCACTGTCGACATCGATTTGTCGGCACCCTCGATCGACGATCACACCGAATACGGCACGGACCGCAACGCCTATGACTATATACCGATAGAGGCCGACATATCGGGCGGCGACGTCCTGGGGGCCTACCTCGTCCACAACGCGACGGGCACTGAGACCCGTGTGAGGATGTACGAGAACGTCAACGAGAACGGATCGGTCCTGCATTACGCGGACTGCGGTCTTGTCGACGAGGAATACCTCGTGCAGGGGGATCCCGTATCCCTATGGAAGGCACTTTGGCCTCATACGACCAAGGCCGAAAGGACCGTCAGGAGCCATGACTCCCAGGTGATCTACCGGTTCCCCGTAGATCCCGACGATCATTACGTCGTCGAGGTCACCTACCTGCAGAACGCTGGCGAGGAGAGGACCCAGCGCCTCCTGTCGGGGAGTTACGTCGTCCACGGGCCCATATCATTGCCCGAGTACAAGCCGAACAATTACCGGCTTCCCGTACCGATGGATTCGTACTCCGACGGGAACATGACCCTGGTCTTCGAGTCCCTGACCGGGATCAATGCCGTCGTTTCGGAGATCACGGTCATCGAGTACATGACCGAACCGACCGTGAACTACCGCGCGTACATTCCGCCGTCATACGACGAGATCGATGTCGAATACTATGTGGAGACGGCGGACATGGCTATGAACACGGCACGTTCGCCGATGTCATCGTATACCACCTATTTCGCCAACCGTCCTCCGGTGATCACGGACATCATCGAGACACCGAGCGGGAACGACATCGTCATATCCGCAGAGATAACGGATAGCGACGGTGTGAATGGTGCAACACTCTTCAGTTCCACGGACATGGAGACATGGACGAGCGCCGCGATGACATCATCGGTGGACACCTGGTCCGCCACGATCGATACGGTCACCGTCGATGACAGGGTCTATTACTACATCGAGGCGACCGACGGCGACGGGTTGATCAACAAGACACCCATCTTCAGGACCAACCTACCGGTGGTCGCGCTCGTCGTGGATCATCCGGCGGCCTTGTCGCAGGGCGAACACGCCGCAGTGTTCCTCCTCTCCGAGAACAACTTCCGGGTCGAGCTGATCGACGATGACAGCGCCGACGTGACGAACCTCTCGGCCTACGAGATCATCGTCGTCGTCAACTCCTGGGACCTTGACGGTGATGACATCGACACGCTGATCGATGACCATGGTGTTTCCGTCGTCCTGTTGTGGTACGGCGCCTATAGCCTTGGATCATCCGGCTCCTATTCGTCGTATGGATACCTCTACGGAAGCAGCGACGAGGCGTTCATGGAGCCCTACCATGGATCGCGAGTGACGGTCCAGACATTCCAGGATGTGAACCTGTACTGCCTGTACTGGTACAATACATATCCATCCGGATGGACCCCCCTCGACCAGCAGGGCGCCTACTGGTTCAGCGGATACAGGGAGAACATGACGTCGGGCGGCAGGGGAGCGATATATCCGTACGTGCCGCACAGGCTGACGAGCGAGGGTGAGGCTGTATTCTCATCGGTGATGACGTGGGCTGCCAACGAGGATGTCGTGAGGCGGGAGATACCCGCAGGCAACGCCGTACTCGTCATCCAATCCGAACACGAGGAGATCCCGTACCTGACCGAGCGGGAAGCGCAGACAGCGTCCATGCTCGAGGACCACGGATATACCGTGACATACGTCTCCGACCACGAGGTCGGGATATACGATATGTCGAATGCCGCCCTCATCGTCATGACCGAGTGGGCGGTCGACGACCACGTGGGTTCGTTGATGGTCCAGGACTGGATCGACAGCGGTCTCAAGGTACTCCTCCTCTCGTACGGCGGACGGAACATCGGAGGGACATGGTCGTACGGCACCTCGACATCATACTACAATTCCGTCATCATCGATAGCACTGGATATCTATCGGACTACGACAGCTATACCTTCACGACACTTACCGACACCCGATACGATTTCATATACGCCGATATCCCCGCGAACTGGACGGTCGCATCCTACAGCAACACCGCCAACTACTACGGGATGCTGTATCAGGAGAACGGGACGTCCGGCGGCAAGGGCGCCGTCTTCGTATTCGACCCGAGATACCTGGCTGATGACGGCCAATGGCTCTTCAACCTGACCATCGACTATCTGGAGGATGTCTCCCAACCGACGATCCAGATCGATAGTGGAAAGGTCGCGTTCATCATCTCAAGCTACGATTACCAGGCCCCCAGCCTGACATCCAGGGAGATGGAGGTAAGGGACCTGCTCAACAGGTACGGGTTCGACATCCAGTACATCAGCGCGAAGGAGGCAAGGCGCGGCGATTATTCGAATGCGGAATTCGTCGTGATGGCCGAGTACAACACATGGAACTACATCAGATCGTCCTTCATCCACGGGCTCATCGACGATGGGGTCTCCATCGGACTGTTCGCATATGCCGCACAGGGCATGGGCGGTTCATGGAGCTGGTCCACCGACTACAGGATGAGGCAGTTCTTCGGCGAGAACGACACCGCTTTCGCATCCGGGCTCAAGGACCTGTCGTTCTATACGACCCTCACCACCAACACGCCTTACATCTATGCGAATTATCCCGCTGGATGGACGTACATCGGTCGAAATGTCTACAGCGTGGACCACAAGACCGCGTTCATCCGCGAGAACATGACCAGCGGAGGTCGCGGGGCGATCCTGACCTACGACGTATTCGACCTCAATACTTACGGAAGACACCTCTACAGGAGGACGTTCGACTATCTGGCGAACAACAGCTGGCCAGAGGACGCGGTAGAGCATGGCACAGCAGTGCTCGTTGTCGAGGACATCACCTCCCGGGACCCGACGTTGACGAGTCGTGAAAGGGCGGTCGACACCCTCCTGAAGGACAACGGATACGACGTCACCTATCTCAGCCATATCGAACTCAGGAACGTTGACCTCACCAATGCGCTCCTCGTCGCAGTACCCCACAGGTACGGAGGACTCAGTCCGGACGGCACCTACTACAATCAGATGATCGATTCCGGGGTGAACCTTCTGCTCATGTACAACTCCGGCGAGAGCTACGGCGGAAGCTGGGGCGCGAGTACGACGGGCAACTACCTGAACGCCGGCGTCATGAGCGACACAGCCTTCCTGGAAGGTTTCCACTCCTTCTCGATGACGATGCAATCCGGCGGGTACGCGTATCGGCTCTCCAACGATCCGCCGTATGGCTGGACGACGATAGCCCGGAACCTCTACAGTGGCGAGCGACACACCATGTTCTACAACGAATCCTCGGTATCCGACGGAAGGGGAGCGATGATCACGTACGACCCGCTATACTTCACCATCGAGGGCAAGGAGGTGTTCAGGCAGGCGACAGCTTGGCTTGCCCGGCACCCGGCCCCTGCCTACACAGTACCCTCGGGGAATGCGCTCATCCTGACGGCGAACGCCGATCCCTCGATAATGAACAATCGCGAGGTAACGGCAGGGGATATGCTGGAGGATAGAGGCTACACCATCTCCTACTACGGCCAGTACCTCGCCGAGTTCATCGACTACTCGAACGTCTCGATGGTCGTCATGGCCGGATACAACTCATGGAAGATACTCGGGAACGAGTGGGCCATCGGACTGATCGATTCGGGAACGCCACTTCTGATGCTCGCCGATGCAGCGACCACCATCAGCACCTCGGGATGGGGTTGGTCCACGACGGCCAACTACCTCCGTCTCGTGACCGAATCTGCCACCGGGTTCCTCGAGGACTACGGCGGATACAACTTCCAGGTCCAGACAGGAGGGGCATGGCGGTTCTCGAGTTCATCCATACCTTCGGGATGGACATGGATAGGCAGGAACGCCTACAGCGGGGAACGCAAGACCGCGATCATCCATGACAACACCACGATTGGCAGTCGCGGTGTGATCCTGACCTTCGATCCGTACTACTACAACTATGCAGGAAGATTGCTCTTCAACAGGACCATCGACTGGATCGAGCACAAGGAGACACCGTATCACACCTTCAGCTCGGACGTGGTCATCGCGACGGTGAGCGAGGACTACCTGACGCCCACCCTTTCATCGAACGAAGCGAACGTGAGGGACCGGCTGATCGCCGCAGGATACACTGTCGATTACATCAGTCACAAGGAGATCAAGCGGGCCGACTTCTCGGGAGTCCGCGCCGTATTTGCGACCGGATACAGCAGTTACTACCCGGTGGGCAAGACGTTCATGGACGGAATCGTCGACAACGGTGTCGGCCTTGGACTCATCTACAACGGCGGGTACCTGATCTCCACCTCGAGCTGGGGCTCGTCCTCGACTGGCAACTACCTGAGGCTGGTCACCGAGTCCACGACCGGATTCATGGAGGAGTATGGCGGTTTCAACTCACACATGATGTATGCTGGCACCGCCTATAGAGTGTCCAACCCGTCATGGGTGGGGTGGTCGGTTATCGGCAGGAACGCATACAGCGGTGAAAGGAAGACATGCCTGATAAGGGACACAGGGAGCGGCTCCGCGGTTGGCGCCGTGTTCACCTACGATCCACGGTACCTAACGGTACAGGGGAACGACACCTTCGATCGACTGGTCGCCTATGTGATGGAAGAGCCGGTCGACAAGGTAAGGTTCTCGAGTGGTGCTGCGGTCCTCATCATCGTCAGTGATGACGACGAGACCCCGACCCTATCAGCACGCGAGTCCGCGGTGGACGGTTACCTCGACGACCTCGGTTACACGGTGGAATACATCTCGAGGCACAGCGCTCGCAATGCGATCTACGACAACGCTTCGATCGTCGTCATGCCTTCGTACAGCGGCGACTACAGTCATGGCAGCGCCTTCTTCAACGGCCTCATCGACGACGCCATACCTGTTCTGCTCCTCGGTCCTGCGGGATACACATATGGTGGAAGTTGGAGCGGTTCCACCACAACTCAATACCTTAACCTGTATGTCGAGGACAACTCGAATGTCCTCTCCGATTACACCGTCGGGAGTGTCCATACAGTCCAGAGCCCCGCAACCGCATACAGGATATCCAACCCCGCCCTTGCAGGTTGGACCGTCCGCGGACGGAACAATTACTCGCCAGAACGAAAGACAGTGCTCACAAGGGAGAACGCCACCACCGGGGGTCGCGGCGTGATGTTCACATACGATCCACAGTACTATTACTCGGTCGGACGTAATATCTTCAACGACTCCGTCGTGTGGGCCATCAACGGCACAATGCCCGTGGCGGACCTGCAGGTCGATTTCGTCTCGAAATCCGCTGCAGTCTACATGGGTGACATCTACATCAACGCGACCGTCACGAATTACGGTGATACATTGTGGAGGCCAACGACCTTCCACACTGCCTTCTACGAGAACGGCAACCTCATCGGAGTGACACGCGAGTCCGTCCCGGACGGTGGCGACAGTATCGTCACCACACTGATCTGGAGGGACATCAACACCGGACACAACATCAAGGTCGTCGCGGACATCGCGGGGACCGTGGACGAGTCGAACGAGACCAACAACGAACATACCAGTTTCACGAACATATTCCGTCCCGACCTTACCGTGACCGACATCTGGTGGGACACCGTACCGAACAGCGGTCGCACCATGGACGTGAACGTGAGCGTCTACAACGACGGCAACGATTGCTACGAATCCTTCTACGTCGACCTCCACGCGGACGGGTACCCGATCGCCAGGCAGACCGTGACCTCCATCATGTCCGCCGAGACCTTGAACCTGACCTTCCCGTGGCACACCATGGGCGATTCCACGACATTAACGGTCACTGTGGACCCCACCGGAAGGGTGAACGAGGACAACGAAACGAACAATTCGAGGACCGAAGCGATCTACGTTAGCGGCGTCGACCTTGAGATCTTCGCCGTGGGCTACACCCCGGCCACTGACGACGGAGAGAGAGTGGACTTCACGGTCCGTGTCGAGAACTCCGGCGATGTGGCTTGCGGTGCCTTCTACGTTGGCATGTTGATGGATGGAGTACACATCGAATCCAAGCGCGTCAACGGTTTGAACGGAACCACGTGGGAGGATGTGTTATTCACATGGCTTGCGCGAGCCGGCCATCTCAACCTGACGTTCGTTGCCGACCACGGCGATGACATCCGCGAGGACGACGAGACCAACAACGAATGGGACGAGACCCATTCGGCCGTCACCATCCCCGACCTGACGATAAACGACGTCTGGTACGATGTGAGGACCTACCACAACCTCGACGGCATCACCTTCGAGGTCGATGTCCAGAACACCGGTGGGGACACCCTCCACCAGATCCAGCTCGGTCTGTACGTCGATGGCGTGCTCGATTCCCTTGTGAACGTGACGGGGACCGAGGACGGCTACGAGGTCACGGTGCCCATCATGTGGTGGTCACGGACAGGCAACCACACAGTGACTATCGTGGTCGACCCGCACGATATATGCGACGAGTCCGACGAGAACGACAATGACTGGTCACAGGCCTTCCACGTGATCGGACCGGACCTCATCGTGACCGATCTAACATGGTACCCGACCCCCTTCATAGACGGGGACTACTACCAGTTGAATGCAACGGTCTACAATGCAGGAGGATGGGACGCCGAGGTCCCGTTCACGGTGGACTTCCAGATCAATGGCAGCTCGATCGGGGCAGACTCCATAGATATGCTGGGATCGCGCGGATCCGCCGTCGCCACCTTCACGTGGCGCGCCACACCCGGGATCTGGGATTTCACGGCGGAGACGGACAGCACCGACACGATCGCTGAATATCACGAGGACAACAACGACAGGACAGAGACGATGCCCGAGGTCTTCGCATCCAACCTCATAGTTAGCGACCTATCCTACTCGTACCTGGTGGACTCGGACCCCGTCGGGACGCTGAGCGACGGCGACGTCCTGATATTCAACGCTACCATCGAGAACACCGGAGCGTCCGTCCATCGCGACTTCGTCGTTAGGTTCTACCGAGATGGCACCCTCCTTACAGAATACGACAACGGCGTCAACTCCGACGGCTTCACGATAAACGGCCTGAACGAGACCGACACCTACTACGTCGAATTCATGTACATAGTCCGACAGGGTCTGGAGAACTATACCGTAACGGTCGATGCCGACTCACAGGTCGAGGAGACAAACGAGAACGACAACGACCACACCATCCAACCGACGATCGCCGAGCGGGACTACAACGGCACCCGCATCCCGGTGATGTACGGTTCCTCCATCAATGTCAGCATCGAGGTACTTGGCTACATCAACTCGGGCAGCGACTGTCAATCCTGGATCATCAGTCCGCTATCGAGGGTCACCGGGTGGTACATCTACGATGCCTCCTCGTGGGGTGAGAGGAAGATGTCCTACATCGCCGACTCCGAGGGGAACTGGTCGGTCGGTCTTTGGTACCAGTATGAGAGATGGGACTACGTGATAAGGATAAACGTCACTGACCCGAACGGTACCGAGATAACGTACACACACGCCGGGTGGGCCGGGTCCTGGTTCACGAACACGGTCAATTACTATCTGTACGTGAACGGCACCGCTGACCTGTTCACATACGATTCGGTGATCACCGCTCAGGAGGGCGACGTCGTCGAGATCGAGGTCACCACGAAGTCCTACTCCTACCATAGCTACGATGGTTTCGCCAAGCTCAGGTACTCCGAGTCCGATCCGGGCGTCTGGGACAGTGTATGGGCCGTCGCCGGATGGTACTCCCAGGTCCAGCACTTCGGCCAACGCACGATCACCTACGTCCTCGAGAGCAACGGTACGTACTGCCTCGACATGTACTACTCACACTTTTACTGGACCTACGAGGTGACCATCCTCATCAACGGCGTCGAGGCGGCCAGCCACAGTGGAACGGCAGGTTCTTCGACCTCCTCCCACAGGCACTACTTCATCAACGTCACCGACACTGGATACGACCGATACACCTACGACGAGATCGTCGATGTACCGGCCGGATCCCGCCTGCGGGTCAACCTGACCACCATAACGTCGACCGACCCAACATACGATGGGCATCTCCGCATATACGATGGCGATGGCACCGTGCAGCGCTCCTACCTTGCCGACTCGAGGGCATGGGATCCCGAAAGGGTCCTGGAGGTCGATCTGAACACCAACGGATCATGGTACATCTATGTCCATTTCGACCGATATGCATGGAACTACAGGCTCGACGTCGAAATAGTATTGCCCAACGGCACGGTCCAGCATTACTCACATGAGGGATATTCAGGGACCCAGGTCCACACAAGGTACTATTACTTCAACGTCACGAACGCTACCGGCGAGTTCGGGAATGGCGACACCATCAGTGCCGTTGAGGGCTCCCTTCTATCCGTCGAGGTCGTCTCGGAGTTCTGGAGCTACGACTGGACCTATGCCTACTTCTACCTCTACGACGAGATCGGCGGCATCGTCAATCAGAAGGGAGAGTACCCGATCAATTACGGCACCAGGACGTTCAAGTGGTACTTCGACGAGCCCGGCACATGGCGCATCCGGATGTCCTATGGCAACACCTACTGGAACTACAAGATCATCGTGACGGTGCTCGATCCGGGGACCGGGATGGAGGCCACATACATCGACCAATCCTGTACCGGCTCGGCTGTCGGAGAACGGAACTACTACATCGACGTCGCGCCGGAACCCACGGTAAAGACCTTCACCGGCCAGACGCAGCCGAAGTACACCGCGATACTCTACGGAGTGAATCCGCTGTGGAACGCGACCTTCGGGGTCAACATTACGGAGCTCGAGGCCCAGCAGTTCCTGATGTATCCGAACGCTTCGGATATGGGAGCCACGGGCAAGCTCTATCTGCTGACCTCTCTCCTGAACGTATACGGCCAGGTCATCTCGCAGAACGTGACCAGCATCTACATCACGAACAGCTCTGTATACCTCACCCTCGACCTCAACAAGAAGGCCTACAAGGTCGGTGAGACGATCTACATCAATGCGACCCTGTTCAATGACGGCAACGAGACCGAGAACATGACGGTGATGATATATGACGGGGAGACCCTGCTCACCGAGGAGACCCTGGACCTGGACGCCTACACAACTTATGTCGTTCAGGCCGAGACCGGTGCCGCCGTGACCACGGACATCACCGGTATCGTGATAATCAATCCTCCACCCGGACCATTGGACGCCGGCGATGGATCGGCCCAAAACTCTTCCGTTACCGAGCACGTGCCCGTCCTCGAACCCTCTGTCGATGTGTCCATCACTGCACCTGACGAGGTCGGCCTAGCGCCCTTCAACATGACCGTCCTCGTCGAGAACACCGGAACGGTCGACGCGGACATCACCGTCCGCATAACCGAGGACCATGTGGTGACGGTTCCGGTCGGGGAGACATCAACCGTCAAGGAGACGCTTACCATCACGGAGGACACCTGGTTCACGGTTAACGTGACAGGTGACGTCGAGGACGAGTTCTACGTGCTGGTGGAGATGGTCGAGTCCAACGAGATATCCGTCGAACCCGAAGTGGTCTACTCCGCCGGGTCCGTCGAGGTCTGGTACTACGTGAACAACACGGGCGACATAGATTCCACCTTCGATATAGTGTTCGAGGCCGTGGACGTCGACGGCTGGTCAACAGCAGACTCGGCTACGGAACAGGTGACAGTCAACTCTGGCGGATCGGTCTCGGACAATACGGTATGGAACCTGACCGTGGGCCATTATCTCATGAATTGGACATCCCTGTTCGGCAGTGGGTCCGAAGACCTGTTCGTCGCGGACGAGAACACCGCGGAGCTGGAATTGGAGATCGAGGTGACCGAGGGTGAGCTCAACGCATCTGTCATCGTTCTGAACATAGGATCCAATGAAATAGTCGGCGACCTGTCAATGGTCACTGACTTCTATACGGAGGAAAGGTCCGTCAACGTCCCATTGTGGGGAGAGCTGCAGGAGGACTTCATTCTCGACATATCGGCACTCGATCCGGAGACCTACAACCTCTCGATAATCCTCTCGGTCGGAGGTCAGGAGATCGTCGTCATCGACACGAACATGACCATACCGACAGCCGAGTTCGAGGCGCAGGTCACATCTCCACTGGTCGCGACGCTTGGCACGAACTACACAGCAGCCATCCTCGTGATCAATGTAGGGAAGATCGCAGGCACCGACAACCTCGAGCTGAGCATCCCGGGAATACACGCCGACCTCGAACCCTTCGACCTCGATCCACAGGAGAGCACGACGGTATACTTCACGGTCCCGATCCCGGATGACCTCGAAGGCCGCGACTACGACATGTACTACTCTATCGGCACTGCAACTTGGGAGTCGACCCTAGCGGTCGAGGGGATCAGCTTCGAGGTGAATGCATCGACGGATTCACCGATATACCAGTCCGGCGAGTCCGCCCTGCTGACCATCGAGGTCATCAACACGACCGCCAAGAGCCTCGACGTCAACCTTACTGGTATGTACGTGAAGGCGACCTTCGATGGGGTCGAGTACATCGATCATTTCGATCTCGGGAAGAAGCAGACCACTGAGTTCCTGCTGCCACTGGAGGACGTCGGCGAGAAGAAGGTGTTCTTCGGCGTTTACATGGACACGGGTCGCGCGCTCTACCTCAGCTCGTTATACGTAAGCGTCATGTCCGCGATAATCTCGATCTATCCGGAGGAACAGGTGTACGAACCCGGGGAGACGATGAGGATGCAGGTAGTTGCCAACAGGACCGGAGACCTGAACGTGACCGGCCCCGATGGCGAGACCGTCGACGCGTACATCGACGGTCCTGGCGTACTTGAGTACACTGTCCCAGAGTTGGCCGCCGGCACATATCAGATGAGATACACGTTCGACAGCATCCCCGGAATGTTCAGCTTCGAGATCGACGGGCTCTATGCGAAGATCGACGAGATCGAGATGGACAAGGCCGCCTACGAGCTTAACGATACGGTAACTCTGGATATTGCGATCGACAGCAGGGATGAATTCACTGGATACCTGAACTTCTGGATCTACGATTCAAGGGACGAGCCGATCACCACGTCCGAGAACGACATCCTTGTACATGAGGATATGAACTTCTTCACCATCTCGATCCCGATCAATGGGGTCGAACCCGGGGTCTATACGATGAACTACGGACTCTACTGGGCCGAGGGCGAGGAATACCTGCGGCTTGACCAGGGGGTTGAGACCTTCGACGTCGAGGGGGTCATCATACTGGGTATAGGAACGGACAAGGACGTTTACATGCTAGGTGACACAGTGACCGTCACAGCCACCACCTTCGGGACGGTGAACACGACCATGAGGCTTCTCCTGAACGGTATCCTGGAGGATGAGCAAGATCTCGACGAGGAGGCGGAGACCGAATTCGAATTCCTCATTCCTGCTTCGCCTCGGGGTTCCTACAACGTCACGATGGAGCTGATCGGACCGACCTCCATGACAAGGACATACGGGTACACCGTGATCGACCATGTCCCGATGCTGTTAGATCCAGCGGTCACACCGGTCACCGGGACGACCGAAGACACATACAACTTCACGGTCGTCTACGCCGACGAGGACGATGACCCAACGTCCGACATGACCCTCGAGGTAGATGGCGTCAGATACCCGATGTTCGAAGGTGGCCCCATTGGCAACGGAACCCTGTACTACAGGTCCTTCGACGATCTGCCGGCCGACCGCCACTCCTTCTGGATGTTCTGTTCCGATGGATTGAACCATGTATTCACCGACAACGTGACCGGACCCGAGGTTAAGGGATTGGCCCCACCTGTTCTTACCAATGGCACGGCATCCTCATCATGGAATTTCGTTGGTGAGACCTTCGATCTCTCTGTCGTCTACACTGATATCGACAACGACCGACCCGATCATGTGACCCTGTTACTGAACGGTGTTGGGTTCCTCATGTTCAGGGAGGAACTGGATAATCGATACAAGGATGGCGTTGTCTACACCGCGGGCATATCGATGGAGCCGGGCACCTATTTGTACAACTTCTCCGCCAGTGACGGGATCACGGAAGTCTATCTGGATGGCGGCAACCTGACCGTCATCAACGAGATCAAGACCTACGACAACGCAGGTATCCACCTCGTGATCGCATACAGCGGTATCGGTGATGTGGGCATCGGGCTCCTCGAGGAGGAACCCGACATGCCCGAGACGCTGAGGGATGTCGGCGTGTTCGTCAACATCAGCGCACCGGCAGCCATGGAGATGGTCTGGGCATACTTCGAGATCCCGTACGACGAGTCCAACATACCGAAGGGCAAGGACGAGGCAGACCTGACCCTGTACTACTACGACGGAGAGGAATGGGTGACCCCGGAGGTATGGGGCATCAACACCGAGGAGAACTACATGTGGGCCAACGTGACCCACTTCACGGTGTTCGCACCAGCGTTCTACGTCGAACCCGTTTCCGGAGAGAAGGACAAGGAAGACGATGGCGCAGGAGCTGCCATCGCGCTCCTGCTGATCCTGATAGTCGTAGCAGTGCTCCTCATCATCGTCCTCTTCAAGAAGGGCATCCTCCCGCCCGGAGCAGCCAAGAAGAAGAAGGAGGCCGAAAAGAAGAAGGGCAAGAAGCCGGCCGCCAAGGGCAAGAAGGAGGAGGTCAAGGAGGGCGAGACCGAGGAGAAGGACAAGGAGGAGGGCGACGAGGAGAAGGAAGGCGAGGACAAGGAGGGTGAGGACAAGGAGGAAAAGGATGGAGAGGAGAAGGAGGACGAACCCTCCGACGATGACAAACCCTCCGAGGAAACCCCAGACGAGGACAAGCCTTCAGAAGACGTCGCCGACACACCCTCCGAGGACACCCCCGTCGATGGACCGCCGGATGACACCCCTCCCGAAGAGTCGGCCGAGGACGAACTCTACGAGGAAACAACAAAGGACGATCCCGCTGAGGAACCACCGACCGCTGCTGATGAACCTCCAACCGAACCTCCTGCCGAGGAACCATTGGCCGCCACCGATGATCCGGCCCCCGAACCTTCTTCAGAGGAATCCCCTGCCGACGAACCACCGATGGACGAACCTTCCGAGTCACCTGTGGACGATGCCCCGGCCGAAGAGGCATCCGATGACTCCGGACCCGACGACTACGACAAGATGATGGAGGACCTCGACAAGGCCATGGGAGACTAATACCAAAATAAGCGCCCGGTCCGACGACCGGGCGACCCCCCCTTTTTTCATTATCATTGGTCAGGGACACAAGTTATCAATGATCGGATCCTAGGCGGTAATGTGGACGGCGATGCCGTGTACGAGGTGATAACGTGGAGAAGAGGTACGAGGACGATCCATGGAAGCTGAAGACCCCGCCCGGGACATCTGAATACGAGATTTACATGGATGAGAAGGACGGGACCGAGATCATCATGTGCGTTGTCGGAAAGACGAAGTTGTACTACGATGCAAGGGCGATCGAGGACCTTCACGCGATGCTCAGGGACCACGGCGACTGGATGCTCCTGGGAAGCAAGGACGAGAAGGTCGACACCAAGGAGGGCACCGTCGAGCACTGGGCACGGTCCCCAGACAATCCCGTCGGCGGCTTTTACGGTCTCAAGAAGGGGCTCAGGGGTAGGTTCGCCATGTACATCCCTCCACTCATGGAGGAGCTAGGCCTCGCCGAGGTCGAGCATGAGAAGCGGAACAACAGGATGCGAGCGAAATAAGACCACATCCCGAATGGACCAGAACTCATTTCCTGTAGATAATAAACGGATGTGGGGTAGGCGAGCCTACCCCTGGAGCTGCTCGATCCGCTCGGCGACAGCGGTCGCCTCCTTCTCGAGCTCCTCCCCGTATCCCTTCAACCTCTCGATCTCCTCCTCCCTCGTCGGGTAGCGCCGGAAACCGCAGCAGCAGCATCCATCATTCCCCTCTCTCTTGGTTCCGCAACACATTTTCCGTTCACTCCTGGAGCGGTCCATACCGCTTCCGAGTCAGTATAGAAAATAAACTATTAATAGTAAAAAGTTTATACTCGCATACTCGGTATACCGGTGGTGAGCGGCCGTGGGCGAGAACGGTAAATGCAAGCAGGAAGGGAACTGCCTCTGCCCTGTGAAGGGTATAATCAACGTTGTAAGCAAGAAGTGGACAGTCTGCCTGGTCAGCCTGCTTCACGTGGACACCCCTATGCGTTTCACCGAGATCAAGTCCGAGATCGGCGAGATCAGTCCGAAGGCGTTGTCCGATATTCTGAAGATATTGGAGCGCGAGGACCTGATCCGGAGGGAATCGTTCGCCGAGATACCGCCCCGTGTCGAATACTATCTTACCGATGATGGAAGGGAATTGAAGGAACTGCTCGTACCACTAGTGGATTGGGCGAGGGCGCGGAACGGTCAGTAGGGGAGTATACTGTATAAGGTCACTATCCGCTTTCACCCACGTTCCATTTCAGGCCCCATTCGGCCATAGAGTCCATGATCCTCGTCAGGTCCTTGCCCTTCTCCGTTAATGAATAATGGATCATGACCGGGGTGGTGGACACCACCTTCTTCTCGATTATCCCGTATTCGGTGAGCTGCTTCAGCCGAGCCGACAGGGTCTTTGAACTTATCCCCCTGAGCGACCTCAACAGTTGGTTGAAACGCAGTGGCCCGTCGTTCATACTGAAATCCCTCACTATCATTAGGCTCCATTTGTTGCCGATCAGGTTCACCGTACGCTCGATCGGACATTTCACCGGTTCCATCAACTTTCCTCCAGGTAACTTGCTTCCCGCGATTTCAGCAATTCCTTATATATTTACAATGTATATCTACTTTACGAAAGTAAGCAACTTACGGAGATAAAGCAAATGGAAGACCAACCAAGGAGATGCAGCAGATGAGATCGACGATCACCTATTTCGAGGAACCGGGCAAGTGCAACAGCCGCGAGACTTATGATCTGGCGAGGGCGCGAGCCGAGGAGCTTGGCATCAAGAGCATCGTCATCGCCTCCATTCGCGGTTTGTCCGTTCCCGAGGTGCTGAACGCGTTCTCTGGAAGCGATATCCGGATACTCTTCGCTACGTGCGACGCGTGCAACGGTTGCCCCAGGTTCCTTCCCAAGATGATAGACATGCTGGAGCAGGAAGGACATAAGCTGATCCATGCCAACGAGCATGCATATCCATATCCACCGGAAGCCGAGATGTCCTACAGGCGGTTCTGCGAGGGTATGAAGGTCGCCGTTCACCTGGCGATAGCGGTCGTGGAGGATGGCCACATACCAGAGGGAGAGGAGATAATCGCAATCGCCGGTACCGGTTGGAAGGACTTCGTTACTGGAGGTGGTTCCGACACGGCCGTCGTAATAGAGGCGACGTCAGCGGACAGATGGTGGAGCTATCCTGCCACGATGAACCTGCACAAGACCGAGGGCAGGAAGATCAAGGAGATCATCTGCATGCCGAGATGATGGACTCGAGATCAGTGACCTCTCAATCTTCCCGGATCGGGGAACGTGATCGGACATCGTTGAGTTCAAGTTCCCCGAGAGGGCGCGCCCTCATATTCCAAGTATACAAACAATAGACCAATGGAAAATGTGGGCCCGCCCGGATTTGAACCGGAGTACGAGCGTCCCGAACGCCCAAGGATGGACCAAGCTACCCTACGGGCCCACGCATGTGTGAAGAGCCGATGGATTGACAGTATATAAGAATCGTGTTCCTTGGAGTATGACGATCTGCCTATTCCACGCGCTCGAAGGAATGCTCCTGGATGACAGGGTTCGCCAGCAAGCGCTGGCACATCAATTCGATGTCGGCGTCAGGGTCCTCGGAATCGAACTCGATCCGGTAGACGCGGGAGATCCCAACTGACGATACGTCGAAACCGAGGAGGTTGAGAGCCTTCTCCACGTTCTTGCCCTCGGCGTCGTTGACGCCCTTCTTCAGTTCCACGCTGACATCGTAGATGGCCATGTTGCAGAGAATTTGCAGCGTCTACTTAAATGTGTTGAATCACGGATTCTGAGAAAGGAGAAGAAGGTCACCAGACCTTGTCCTTGATCTTGTTGATGACGCTCTTGACGCCGTTCTCCTCGACTGCCTCGTCGCTCTTGGGCTTGATGTTTAGGACGGTCTCATCGCCCTCGGATTCCGACGGAACCAGTTCTGCGGGCTTTGCGAGGTCGACCTTCTCCACGTCCTCCTCTTCATCGGAGGCCTCCTCCTCGGTTTCCTGCAGGAGTATCGCGTTCCCACCCGCGACGTCCGCGAGGGTCTTGAGGACCGCGAGGTCGCTCTTGTCGACCCCGACGTAGATGAAGTTCGTCTTGATGTTCGCGTTCGCAAGCGCGCCGGCCTCGGCCTTCGGGACATCAGGCTCACCGATGCCGTCCGTGAATATTATCAGGCGTACGACCTCGTGCTGCGACGCCAGCTCGAGACCCCCCCTCATTCCGGCCCGGAGGAGTCCGGATCCGGTCAGCGGTGTCTCCGCGACGTTCTCTCCGGGAATGAACCAGTCGGAATTGAAGCAGTATATGTTCGGGTCATCCGAGAGGTCCCTCGCATACGACAGGGCCTCCTCGAACCTCGACCTTCCGAGGGCGTCGTCCGTCATGCTGTGGGACGCCTCGATACCAATGAGCAATACCGCTGGTTCCATGTGTAACGCTATGAAGAATGATTCCTTATTTTACACTTTCCCTTTTTAAGGGAAGTATCGATTATTTAGCAGGATTTATAACTATTCATAATATTTTCCCGATTTCATTGTTTCAATCGAAAAAAACTTTAAGGAGATTATCTTATCACCACATATGAACCTCACTAAGAATGAAAAGAGGGTACTCTACGGTCTCATCGCCTACCCCGAGTACAACGACTGCAAACTATCTGAGGTTCTGGGGATCAAGCACTCGACCGTCACCTCGATCCGCCATCGGATGCAGAAGATGGAGATGTTCCGTGACATCAACGTCCCACTCACACAGAACATCGGCTGCGAGATGGTGGCATTCACCTATACCAACTTCAACATCGTCTTCCCGCTCGAGGAGAGGATCGCACTCACCAGCGAGGCGATCGAGGTGTTCAACGAGATCTTCTACTCGATGGGCGAGGTGAGCAAGGGCTTCTCGATCAGCATGTCCAAGGACTACACCACGATCTCGCACATCAATGACATCAGGACGGAGACCTTTTCCCGGATGAACCTCCTCGCAGAGGACCATCCAGTGACCGTGATCTTCCCGTTCAGGATCAGCAACGTCTTCAGGTTCCTCTCCTACTCGGACCTCCTGAGGCTCCACCTCAGTATCGATACAGAGGACCTTCCCGAACCGGCACCGTCCGACTTCACTGTCGGCGAGCCGAGGGAGCTCTCGAAGAACGAGCGCATCGTCTACTACTCGCTCGTCCACCATCCGGGCATGAGGGACAAGAGCCTCGGGGACCTCCTTCCGCTGTCGAGGCACACCGTCTCCAACGTCAGGAAGAGGTTCGAGACCGACGGCCTCATCAAGCACGTCCGTGTGCCCAACATCCAGAAGATGGGATACAATCTCCTGGTCTTCTGGCACATCAAGATCAACCCGAAGAAGCCGATGCCCGCGGAGGCCTTCCACAGACTGCTCACCCCGCACTGCATCTCGGCGATCTCCCGGAAGTACGAGGCGGTCATCCTTTCCGTCTACACGGACTTCGAGACCTACCGCACCGACGAGGCTAACATCACGAGGAACCTCAGGAGCGAGAACTACATCGTCGAACCCCCGGTGATCAACGTGTTCGACCTGACAAAGACACAGATAATCAAGGGTATCGATTTCTCGCCCTTCGTCAAGGACCTGGTCGATCCGAGCTTCGTCCCCGAGGAATGATATCTACCTTGGGGGGACTCGCACCATTTCACAACACTGGCCAGTCCTTCGGCGGATGATAACGTTTATTTATCCCCTCCGTAATCGCCACTTCCCGTGGGCCTGTAGCTTAGCCTGGTTGGAGCGCCCGGCTGATAACCGGGAGGTCGTGAGTTCGAATCTCATCAGGCCCACTCCCCTTTTACACACGCAATGCGGGGGTAGCCAAGCCTGGTCAACGGCGCATGGTTGAGGGCCATGTCCTTAGCGGTCCGAGGGTTCAAATCCCTTCCCCCGCACCATTTTGCTAGTAACTTACTAATAGGATTAGTGGTATTGTAATTACGATACCCATGGGGAAACCAAATAAAGGGAAGACCGAGACAATAAAACAACGTGCTTTGTATGTGTATTTACCATCGGTCGAGTTAGCAGAAGAATGGAAGGCTCGTGCAATCAACGAGAACCTGTCGATCTCAAAGTTCGTCGTTCAGAGAGTGATGGATTCACTTAATACAGAAGTTGATGAGGACAAGGGACCTTCCCGACTCGAACTCCTTGAACAGATTCAAATCAGGGATGAAATGGTCAAGGAACTTGAACAGGAGAATCGCATGCTTCGCAATCTCAGTGATTCTCTCGACACCGAGTTGAAACGTTATCGCTCTGCACCTTTCCTCGACGATGACTTCGAAGGACCAAGGCCATTCGATCCAGAACTCATCGAAATACTAAGGTCCTCTACCAATCCGCTCACTCAAGAAGACATAATGCGGAAGCTCGGGATAAAATCAACACAATCTGATTTCATTAATGCAATCTCGATCCAGCTGGAGATTTTAGAACAGATAGGTGTCGTTGAATGTCTTGGTAACAAATGGCGTTGGAGGGGCTCGTGATGCCTAAGAAGAAGGGCAAGAAAATGGATCCCGATGACTTGCTAGAAGCATACGTCGAAGACTGCAAATTGCAGAACATGACCATGGAATCGATTCGTCACTATCAAACGAGTCTGAAAATCTTCATTCAATATCTCGGTGAACACAATATCACTCCATTGGACCTTGATGTGGACACTCTTCGGGAATTTCTATCATACCTGATGGAGGAACGGAAGGTCAAGTTCAAAACACTCGAGAATTATTTCTCAGTTCTCTCGTCGTTCTATGACTACCTATTGTTCGACGGACATGTTGACCAGAACCTCGTTCTCCCGTTCCGAAAGCGCTATTTGAAGCGTTACAAGAACGGGCATGAGCAATCGACGCGTCAGTTACTTTCGGTTGAACAGCTCTCAGCTCTAGTGAGTGCAGTGATGGATCCCCGCGACAGGGCAATGATATTTCTTCTAGCAAAGACGGGTATCCGTCGTGGCGAGATGCTCAAGCTCGATGTCGGCGATATCAATTGGTCCGAAGGATCTCTTATGCTTAAACCCACCCCAAAGCGGTCCAACCGGCGAGTATTCTTCGACGACGAGGCTTCGAGGGCACTCCAAAGGTGGATGCGTGTCCGTGACAAACTCCTGACGAACACTGATGCTCTCTTCGTGAGTTACCAGACAGGATCACGACTCTCCCGAAACGCGGCATGGAAAGCCATCGTCAATCCGGCAATCAAGCTCGGATTTCACAATCCCAACTCTGATAAATTTGAGGACCACTTCGGCCCTCACTGTCTCAGGCATTGGTTCACCACGCATCTCATCCGATCCGGAATGCCGAGAGAGCACGTCAAGGAGCTTAGAGGCGATCGTCGTGCAGAGGCAATAGACATTTACCATCATATCGATGCCGCTGAGCTACGTCGGATGTACCTCTCGTACATCCCTAAACTAAGAGTCTAGATGTCCTCCGAGAGAGCGATTAATGCACGCTAATCATGGACCTGTATTCAGCACATTCAGGTGTAAACTAATATGTTCAAGGTGGGCGATGGGGGTGCCTGGGGAGATGCCTCGGTGGGTGCCTTGGGGGGTGCCTAGGGAGATGCCTCGAAGGGCATGGTTCATAGTATAATTTCAATCGTAAATCGGAGCCTCCAAAGACACCCCCTTACATGCCCATATACACATAGGTAAAGGCATAAATCTTATGGGGGGAGGGAGGGGTATCCCCACCCACGTGTCCTATGGTTGATTAAGTCTGAACAGACATTTCCTCGAAGAAGAAAGAATCAGAGGTAATATTGAGTGCAATATTCGACTATTCCGGCGGGAGAATCCACTCAGTCTCACGTACTAATTTGCTACGTCCGGAGAGCCGTTTAAACCGCCGATGACGTCGCCCCTTTCTATGGCTCCTTAATCCAGCTCGAAATCCTTTCTGTTGTAAGGCTGCCTTTGTTTTTTGTAAATTCTCAAACCGCCCCTTCACATAGATGATTGGTTCATCATTTATACGTTCAATATATGCCCAATCATCTTTGACATGTTTTACTTGAGTCCGAATGTCTTGTCGATCCACATTAGGTATTGTTCGAGGGACTTTGTCACGCAGGTATGCTCTCGCAGTATTATGATTTGTATTCACCCCTTTCGCGATTTTATTTGGAGAGATGACCTCATCAGGTATTGTCCAACCATCTAGATATTCGTCAATTATTTCTATTGTATCATCGCGAATCCCATAACGTGAATCATCCTTCGTGATTTCATCATGTATTTCATGCTCATGATTTGAATCAGGCGAGTTTGGAGATTCCATGATCCGCATGTAGTCTCAGCATCTAATTAATTTTCGGTTATGAGAATTCATCAAATTTGTAGGTCCCAAAGATTATCCATTCTATATATCATTCGGTACCTAGATGCCCGAAACCTACAGCCAGGCGGAAGAGAAAACATTTGAACGACAGAAAAATGAGCACACCACCCTACAAGGTGAAGAATACCGAAGCACTATCTTGAAGGATCAACAATCTCGTGTATCTGGTAAGATACACGGCGAATTACGTGCATCTGGTCTCGTTATCAGACCCTGGACACAGTTCATTGGATATGTGAGTTCCATCGACGAGAACAGAGTCATCATTTCGAGAGAACAAAGAGTTGTGATTAGTACTGACGGTCCTGAACTCGAACGATTTGATTTCCATGTGGGAGATAATATTACAGTTACAGTTGGCGAACAATATGAGATATTTATACAATAAATCCGATCAATACGCAGTCTATGACACAATAGCTCAATTATCTTCCCAGACTGCACTGACGAGGTCCCGATTCAACAATAACTCAGGGTGCATGATGCTCCTTGAGGATGTGGAACCATGAGTACTGGAAGCCACGGGGCTGAAACGCCCTTGGAAGATGACGACGAGTCCGTCGTAATCATAGACGATGATCCCGACAGACTTGTTGTTATCCGCTCGAAAGTCGAGGTGTATGTCCCAGAATCCTTAATGGAAGATGATGATTCCGAGGATGACGAGGAGACTGATACCCTCGACGATGAAGAATGTGACGAGGATCTTAATGAGGCCTCGAAAGAAGAAGACTCCGATGATGAGGACGACGAAGAGTCGGATGTCGAGGAAGAGGGCGATACAGATGGTTAGATAGGGATAGGAACGAGATATGGGATAATAATCCATTAAAAAAAAGGTAAATGGGGAGCGACCCCGCTCCTCTGAAACTTTAAATTGATATTATAATGTACATTTCTTCAAAGAAACGTGGGAAGGGGGATTAGGGCACCGTAATCCCGTATAATAAATGTTCAATTATTAGAAACTGAAATCACGGCAACCCCTGGAATTTACGTCAGAATGAATACTCCATACGGTTCACCCTGAAGTCATCTAGTCAATTGAGGCTTCAGTATTGCAGACAGGACTCTATAAAGAATCGTTCCAATATTACCTTATACTGATAAGGAAACCAATCAACGATAACATGAGAGGGACCATATTTGCTGTGGCGATTCTTGCAATAGTATTGATAGGGATCAATGCACAAGGTGAGACGATCTATGTTGATGACGATAATGAGGGGGACCCATCTGCCACCGGGACTGAAGATAATCCCTATGGGACAATTCAAGATGGGATACAAAACGCATTGATTGGTGACACAATACGCGTTTTTGCAGGGAATTATTCTCCGGATAATACTGAAGATGAAATCGATGTTAACAAACGAGTCCATCTAATTGGGAATGGTACGAATGAATCGATAATTAGAAGCGGTGGTAATGGTGATGGTCTTCTGATCTCAGCTAGTAACTGCTCGATTTCTTCATTCGGAATAACTGGCTCGAAGAATAACCGTGGACTACGCATTGCATCTCATGGTAACCTAGTGGAGAATTGTCGTGTCTTCAATAGTACAGTGGGAATACGGATTAACAACACTCGCACGCACAACACGATCTCCGATTCTGTTGTCATTAATTGTGGAGCCGGTATCAGCATAAACGGCCAATACACGAAAATTGAGAATTCACAGATCAAAGATATTAATGGAATCGGAATCATGATCACTTCAGCTAATGCAACCATCGATACCTGCGTGTTAGATAATTGTACGGACAATGCGATATATGTATGGGGTACATGGGGGACTGACAGTTGCATAATTTCAAATTCAACCCTTCGAAACACAAAATCCAGTCACTCTGTAATCGGAGCAGAAACATTATTTCTTAGAGGATCGGACGGGGTGGTAGTCCGAGACTGCACAATCGTTGATAATGATGGAGTTGGAATTGATATATGGGGTAGTGACAACGTCAATATCTCTGATGTTCACCTAACCAATAATACCGAATCTGGAATATCCGTATGGGACGGAATGAATAATACATTCATTAATTGCACCGTGAGCCAGAATGAAATTGGAATTAAATTCCGAGATGATTCTCAATATTCCTCAATATTCGATTCTAAAATTATCTCAAATACCGATGAAGGGATTTGGTTGAGGGACGTCCCTGACATCCTAATTAAAAGAAGTGTTATTTCAAACAATTCTAAGGCCATTCGACACTTCGGTGATCGCACGAGAGTGATCGGTTGTAAGATCAAGTCCCCCGAATGGACGTTCAACGATTATTTCCATGGACGGTTCGAAATATACAATAAGATAGGAGTTATCATCGATCGATGCAGGTTTATCGATGAGTTCATTTCAATTAAAGGGAACGAGGAACAATATTACAACTCGCATGAGATTACCAATTGTACTCTTAACGGCAAACCGATCATCTTCATCAAGAATGAGTCATCATATTCAATCGAATCTGATGTGTCTCAGATCATCATCGTTGGGAGTTCAAATGTAGATATCAATGATTGTGGCTTCAATTATACCGAGACATTTTTAGCGGTATATTCTGATAACATCACTATATCATCATCACATTTCGACCAATTACCAATGGGACTGACATTCAAGTACTGCTACGATACGAGGGTAGACAATTGCACATTTTCACAGATCGAGGATTATGCAATCAGACTCGATGATTCAAATAATAACATCTTTGAAAATTTTGAAATCGAAAATTGTCTGGCCGGTATCAGGACCACTAGCGATAACACAACGATAATTAATAGCAAAATTACCAATTCATCGGGGGCCGGGATTGGCGTGATGGGTTATAAAACAACGATAGTCAACTGCTCTGTCTCTAACAGTGGGATTAGTGGAGGAATCTTATTGAATTATGCGACCGGATCTCGCGTCATTGATTGTACTTTCGTGAACGATTCAATACAATTTATGGGATCAACCATGGAGCACTTCACAACCCACTTGATCTTGAATAATACGGTCAATGATAAGCGAGTTTATCACAAATTGAATGGCAGTGAATTCGTAGTACCTGCCGACGTTGGACAGATAATCGTTGTTAACTGTTCATATTTCTCTTATGATGGGGCGCAATTTAATGCAAGCCCGCACATAATGATGGCGTTCTGTAACAACATCATTTTCGAGAGCTCTAAGGAAGCTGAAGTACCCGCTAATATCAAAATATTTCAATCGTCCAACGTGTTTTTCTTGAATATTTCTGCAAGGTCAGTTTACATGTTCGGGGTCGACAATTCTACACTATTCAACTGTACGATTGAAAACCCGACAAATACAGGATTGACAATGATTGAGGGTGACAATAATACAATTTCAGGATGTGTGATCCAAAGCGATTCCAACAATGCATTTTCTATGGAAAAATGTCTTCGGAATCGCGTAATTAATTCGAACCTCTCCGGAAGCAGAAGAAGCCTATACTTGAGGAATACTGATGAAAATTCATTTGTTAACTGCATAATGATCAACAATTGGGACGAAGCAATTTACTCACGGGATGCGATCGACGATTCTTATTTTAACAACAACATTTCTGATACTATTGGTGTAGGTTTACGGATCTACAATTCGGAGGGACTCATGATTAAGAATTGTTCGTTTATCAATAACTCAATAGGAATCGACATCATGGACTCGAAGAAATATTTAATTCAAAATAATCTAATCGTCGGTAATCAAGCGGAAGGTATCGTTCTCGATGAGGCGCGAAAAATATCGATCAAAGATAACATATTACGTCGTAACCATGGTTACGGAGTATCCATTGATAGGGACACTGTTCTATGTACGGTGGATCATAATGAGTTCATTGACAATGTCAAATCGATCAATGCTACCGCGCAAGGCTTGGATGATGGGTTAAATAGCTCCAGCAACGACTGGGATGATGGATCGAGAGGTAACTATTGGTCGGATTACACAGGTACGGACACCGATGACGATGGGATTGGAGAAGAAAAATATCACATAGATGGAGATAATCCTGCAAAGGATCGATATCCCTTGGTAGACGAACTCGATATTGAGATAGGCGGAAATGATATTCCTTATGTAATCGTCATACCGAGAATAAACCAATTGACGGTTGATCGAGATATCGCGGCAGCGATAACGATCACATATTATGCATGCGACGATGATAATACTGCCAATATTACATTTACTTATTCAGATGATGAATCAAGTGAGTTCTTATTGGGTTATTCCGATGAGAACGATGGGTTTGGAGTGATGGATTGGGACCTAACGAATGTAGAGGAAGGGACCTATTATATCAGTGCGACAATAGATGACGGAATTAACCAGCCATTTTCTACATCCAATTATTGGCCTATTAGCATCATCAATGATAGTTCAATCATACTAACAGTCGACGACGATGGAGGTGCAGATTACGAATGCATTCAGGATGCAATCGATAATGCTACAGCAGGCGATATGATACTAGTTTATGAAGGCATTTACAAAGAGAACTTAGTTATACCAGTATCAATAACGATTGTTGGCAATGGTTCTGGAGAGACAATCATCGACGGTAATAATTCTGGAAATGTAATTGAAATTTCCGAGTCAGGTGTTAATATCGGACATATCACAGTCCAGAATGGTAGCACTTCAGGAATTTACTTAACTAATAACAACGCCACGATCTTCAATTGCACGATAATTGACAACGGTCTAGGAATTTATTCTAATGGGACTGATGGTTTTATTATCAGGAATTGTAACGTGTCGGATAACATCATTGGAGTCTTTTTCAATTCCTCTGTTGATATTCAATTTGTAAACAATACCTGCTCTAACAACGACGATTACGGGATAACCTTTGACTCCTCTGATAATGTTACATTCGTCTACAATGATATATTCAATAACGGAAATTACGGAATATATTCTTCAGGTTCGACACGATTGATAGTTCACCATAATAACTTCGCGAATAATACAGGAGTATCCTCCCAAGCTTATGACAATACATCATCAAATGGATGGGATGATGGAATCAGCGAGGGGAATTTCTGGTCAGATTGGAGCGGTTCGGGTACATATTCCATAGACGGGGCGGGTAATGCCGAGGATAAATATCCTCTTGAAGATCCGGTCGAAACGAACTCTCCACAAAAGATTCCCGGAATCCTGATCCTCCCAACTATTTCATTCGTCACGATACTAGCGATAGTTGTCTTCAGCCGTTACCGGAGTCGGTAACACCGTCCCCAGAATCGCCTGTGCGGGGGTCTTGGCACGGTTTACCGGTACTTTTACCGTGCTGGATTACCAGAGTCCGATCCTTCTGGGTATCCTTGTATATTCCGAGTCGAGAAGTCCCCTTGAAGCCCCCTTCAAGCCCCCCTAGAGAGCCCCTTAGGATAGGTTTGAGAATGAGAACATTATTATCAATTGACTTGTTGGAGGATGATATGGAAGGTCATGATGTCCGTATTGGATTTTGCGGATTATTCAGCGGTGCTTGCTCTCATTTCGTCCTTAACGTAGAAAATAATCCCCAACTGTATGAGGACCGTAAACAGCCTAACGAGCCCATCGAAGAGTTCATCTGCGGTGGATGCAATGCTGAGGACAACCTCGTACATCCGGAATGCCGAAGCTGTCCCGGCAGGAGTTGTGCCTCAGATCGAAATTACATATCATGCGCTGAGTGCGGGGAGGTTCCCTGTGTGGAACTCGTTGACTTCAATAACGACGGGCGTCCACATCATGCGGATGCGATCTCCAACCTTGAAGGATTGAAGATCAAAGGCTTTGAGGCATGGTTAATAGAGAACGAGAGACGTTGGCGGTGCCAGTGCGGTCAAAGATTCCTTTGGTACGATCAGGAGTGCTCAAGTTGTGGAGAACTTGTCGGTGGATATCGTAGATGAGGGGGATTTCAGCACGGTTTGACCGGTAATTTTACCTCAGCGTACCACCGTTTCTTACAGGAAACATTTTTTTACAAAAATCGGACAATTCCATTTTGTAAAAAAAAGGTCAGACCATTTATCAAATATCACGAGTATGAAATTTGGGGATTAAATTACGTCCTGTAAAAACAAGACCGAATAGTATGGAAGGTGATAATTATGGGTGATCGTAAGGATAAGATTAACCGAGAAATCGCAAAAGAACAAGATAGAATAAAATGTTTGAAACGTCGAATTGAAGAATATCAAAGAGAAATAGACCGATGTATTGAAGAGGGTTCGGAAGTAGGAGAAAGATTTTATCGAGAGAAGATCGAAGAACTTGAGAAAAAGATTGAGTTAGAGAAAGCTCGTATTGCCGGAAAGATTGAGATCCGAGATAAGCCAAAGAAAGTAGACACGAAAGATCTCATTAAAGAAGAGCAAGAGGCACTAAAGAAAAAACGTAAGCGTCGAGATGAGCTACGAGCAAAAGATAAACGAACATCTAAAGAAGAGAAGGAGTTAGAACGTTTGAAGAAAGAGATAGTGATTGAAGGCGCAAAGATTGAAGGTAAAGAAAAAGCGGGTGCGGCAGTAGACGAATTTAAAATTGGCTCTTCTGGACATCGTGGCTCCTATAAATTTGGATTATCCGATCCTCTGGGCCGGGAGTTATTCGCACTATTATTACCGAACTATCCCATGGAAGCACCAGTAACCCTTGATAGACCTGTGAATAGGATTGATGACATTGAAATCATGCAACGATTGCAGGAAAGGCAAGGTCAAATCGGATATGACTCCAAGATCGAGCTCGAGTAGAAATCTCTCAATGTCATTACTCGCAGATGTTCCTAGTTCTCCATTCATATAAAATTACCAATATCGACCATCATCACCTTCATAGTCAACATGATAGCCGCCACTATCGGGAGGAGGATACACACCGGCAAGACCCCCAAGAAGAAGGGCCGGTTGTCTCTGGAGCCGTTGACCTCCAGGATCTCCCCTAAGGCCAAACCCTTGACTAAAAGATTGGCCGAAGAATACCATCAGGTCAGGTCGAGGTTGATACCTAGAAGGAGGAGGGAACTCACCCTACGCAGGAGGTACATCAAGAGCCGTATCGGGATGGCGGTCACAGGCTCTTCATTGGTCGTTGCCGTGGTCTTCCTCACTTACCTCATGTGGTCCGTGATATCGCAGGGGATCGGTGGGATCGACGGCCAGTTCCTATCCTACTTCCCGAGTCGGTGGCCTGATAAGGCAGGAATCTATCCTGTCATCCTCGGCTCCCTCTACCTGATGGCCCTGACGATGATAATAGCGGTACCTGTAGGTGTCGGAGCTGCTATCTATCTGGTGGAGATCGCGCCTGACAGCATTTACACAAGGTTCCTTAGGCGCGTGATACAGAACCTGGCAGGCGTCCCTTCAATAGTATTCGGCCTGGTCGGCGTTGCGATCTTCGTACGACTCTTCCAGTTGAAGTTCAGCCTGTTATCTGGGGCCCTTACCCTTTCCATCATGGCTCTGCCTATCATCATTGTGTCAACTGAGGAAGCATTGAAATCGGTCCCAATGGGATTCCGGGAGGCTGCCCGTGGACTTGGCGCATCTCGTTGGAAGACCGTTCGTCATCACGTACTGCCGAACGCGCTTCCCGGCATAATGACCGGTTCAATCCTAGCCCTTTCCAGGGCTATCGGCGAGACGGCCCCTATCTTGTTCATAGGCTTCACCTTCGCGAAGGTGCCACCGAGCTCCATCCACGATCCGTTCCTGGCCCTCCCGCTCACGATCTTCTACTGGACGCGGCACGAGAAAGCTGCGTTCCACGACCTTGCAGCGAGCACGATCCTCGTGCTCCTATTGATCCTTTTCATCATGAACTCGATAGCGATAATAATCCGTCATCGCGCACAATCAAGGAGGAAATGGTAATGAGTGTAGAAAGCGACGCCCAGCAAGTAATGGCTGAGGTACCAATGACCCAGGGGGATAGTGCCGGAACCGGGGTCAGGACGCCGAACAAGGTTGCCATCAAGATCAAGGACGTTGATGTATTCTACAGGGACGTCCGGGCGATCAAGAAGGTGAGCCTGCCCCTCTACAAGAACAAGGTGACGGCGTTCATCGGTCCCAGCGGCTGCGGGAAGAGCACCCTCCTGAGGTGCATCAACCGCATGAACGACGAGATAGTGGGCTGCAAGACAACGGGGGAAATCATTTGGAAGGACATCGACATCCTGTCGAAGCAGGTCGATCCCGTGGCACTGCGTCACAAGGTCGGCATGGTCTTTCAGAAGCCGAACCCATTCCCCAAGACCATCTACAAGAACATCGCCTTCGGTCCAAGGATCCACGGGACAAGGTCGAGGGACGAGCTCGACGAGATCGTCGAAACGAGACTGAGAGATGCGGCCCTGTGGGACGAGGTTAAGGACAGGTTGGACGAACACGCGATGAGCCTATCCGGAGGTCAGCAGCAGAGGCTCTGCATCGCCCGTGCCTTGGCCGTGGACCCAGAGGTCATCCTAATGGACGAACCCTGCTCCGCCCTAGATCCCATAGCGACCGCGAAGATCGAGGACCTCATTACGGAGCTGAAGAAGAAGTACACTGTAGTCATCGTGACCCACAACATGCAGCAGGCTGCACGGGTCAGCGATTACACGGGATTCATGTACCTCGGACGTCTGGTCGAATTCGGACGGACGGAACAGATATTTGAGAACCCAAGGAAGCAGTTGACCGAACGTTATATTACCGGTAGATTCGGATAGGTGAGAAGATGACGGAGAAGTTCGTTGAGGAGCTCGAGCAGCTCAAGACCGATGTCATGGAGATGGCGGACCTGTCCATCGACATGCTGCGCGGCTCGATTGAGGCGCTGAAGGCGCGGGACCGCGATGTTGCCAATGACGTCTACGCGAATAAGGACAGGCTCGCCCAAATGGATACCCAGATCGAGACCGACGCTCTACGGTTGATAGCGCTTTATTCACCTGTAGCTGGTGATATGAGGACTATAGGATGCGTCCTGAAGCTCATAACCTATCTAAACAGGATTGGCAGATACGGTAAGGACATCGCGAAGATTTCCATCGACATTTCGGAGATGGAACACATCGCCAAGCTTATCGACATACCCAGGATGGCCGACGATGCCATTGCAATGATAGAGGATGCCATCAATGCCTTCAAGACCGAGGACATCTCCCTGCTAGCCGACTTCGAGGAGCGCGATGACG